>NZ_JBJLWK010000010.1:0-24999 GCF_046591535.1 Chryseobacterium proteolyticum
ATCAATTCGCTGTTGCGGATAATTTAAATCTACCGGCACATAGGCTGCTCCGGATTTCAGTACTCCCAATAAGCTAACAAGAAGGAATTCATTTCGCTCCAATTTAACTGCGATTAAATCGTCCGGATCAATAGTATAATGAGCTCTTAAATAAGCCGCCAGCTGATTGGCCTTTTCATTTAACTGCTGATATGTAAGCATACGATCTTCAAAGATAACCGCCGTATTCTCAGGTGTTTTAGCAACCTGTTCTTCAAATAAATCTACCAGGGTTTTATTCTGTGTATGAACAACCTTTGTATCGTTAAAGTCAATTAATAACTGCTTTTTTTCACTTTCTAATAAATATTCCAATTCGGATAATTTCTGATTTGGATGTTCCAATGAAGATTCAAGTAATTGTTTATAATGCTTCAAAAAGCCTTCTATCATTTCTTTGTCATAGACATCAGTATTGTATATCATCTGAAAAGAAATACAATCACCTACTTCCCGAAAAGTAATTTCCAGATCAAACTTTGATATTGTTTCTCCAAAATCAGTGACAGTGTTGGCCGTTTCTTCTGGAAGTATAACTCTACCAGGTTCTTGATTTCCATTTTGCAATACCATCATCACATCAAAAAGTGCGCTTCTACTAATATCCCCCTTCAGATTTAGGTCTTCAATCAACTGATCAAACGGGTATTCCTGATGCTCATAGGCTTTCAAAGTATTTTTTTTTAATGTTCTCCAAAAGTTCATCAAAACTTTCATTGGGGTTTACATTATTTCTAAGCGCCAAGGTATTTACATAAAATCCTATTTGATTCTCTAAATCTAAATGATCTCTCCCTGCTATGGGCGTCCCAATTATCAGGTCATTCTGTCCTGTATATTTATAAAACACAGCATTTAAACTGGAGAGAAGACCCATAAACAAACTTCCTCCTTTTTCCTGACAAAACTGTTTTAATTTTTGTGAGGTTTCTTTTGAAATATAAGTCCCCAATCGCTTGCCCTTATTGCCTTTTATTAAAGGGCGTTTATTTTTTGCAGGTAAATTTATTGTAGGTAACTCGCCGGAAAACGTATCACTCCAATAGGCTTTATGGGCCTGATGTGATTCTTTTTCCATTTGTTCCAATTGCCAGGCAGAGTAATCTTTGTACTGAATTTTTAAATCTGGTAATTCAACTGTACTTTCTTCTGTATATGATTTGTAATATGCTAATACATCTTTTACCAGCACATCCATAGACCAACCATCACTAATGATGTGATGCATATTATAGTAAAAAACATGTTTGTTTTCGGATAATTGAAGTAAAGCGGCTCTTAAAAGCGGTCCTTTTTCTAAATCAAACCGCTTGACTGAATCTTGCTGTAAATAGCTGCTAATGCCGGCATTCTGATCTTCAGACTTTGTTAAATCAACATAATCTATTTTGAATCCCAGTTCTTTACTCAGCAATACCCATTGATTTACTTCACCTTCTTCATTTTCTCTGAAAACAGTTCTTAAAATTTCATGTCTTTCTATCGTTGCATCTACAGCTTTTTTTTAAATTTTCAATCTTATAATTACCATCCAGAATTTTGTATGATGGAATATTATATGCAATTGAATAATCTTCAATCTGACTAACCAACCAAAGCCTTTTTTGGGCAGATGACAATGGATAAGAAGATTGTAATGGAACTGCTTTAATATTAAAATGACTTACTTTTTTCGCTTTGTACGTGTTTATATAATCAATTAACTTTTCTTTATGCAGTTTGATATCTTCTAACAATAAGGCATCAATTGCACCTTTTGGAGCCTTAATATCTAATTTTGAATCTACAACATCTATCTTAACGTTGAGTAGCTTTAGTTTATTAATTAAATTACTTATCATAAAATGTTTTAATTATAGTGGGTAGTGAATGTTGTTTTTAATGGCTCTTTAAAATCCTGTCTGCAGGGATATGAATTAAGAGCCATTATTAAGTTTTAGATAGAAATATTTTCAATTTCACTATCATCGTCATCTTCTAAAAACAAATCATTATTCACCCATAATGAGGTCTCTATTTCAACGGCCATTTTCTCAATGGTTGGATTACCGAATAGAGTAACAAAATTCACTTTCACATCGAATTCCTTACTTATTCTGGAAGTAAACTGAATTGCTTTAAGACTGTTAACTCCAAGCGTAAAGAAATTTTCATTAACTCCTACCCTGTCTCTCTGCAGCAGCTCTTCGCAAATTTCTGCCAGCTTTTGTTCAATTTCATTTCTTGGAGCAACATATTCTACTTTCTCCCGGAGATTTATTCCCTTATGATTTGTAAGTTTGCTTGTATCCAGTTTTCCATTTGAATTTATTGGCATCACATCCAATTGAACATACGTACCAGGCACCATATATTCCGGAAGATTATTAGATAAGAAATCATGTAAATCATTAACATTTTCTTCTTTTTGAGATACAAAATAGGCTACTATTTGCTGATCATTTTCAATATTTTCAACTGTAACTGCCACTTCTTTTATAGTATCTTTTAATGATAATTGAATTTCTATTTCTCCCAATTCTATTCTATAGCCACGAATTTTGACCTGATTATCTTTTCTGCCGATAAACTCTATTGTACCATCTGACAGCCATCTAACCAGATCCCCTGTTTTATATAGACGTTCTTCATTCTTAAATGGATGATTAATAAACTTTTCTCTGGTTAAATCCGGATTGTTAAGGTATCCTCTTGATAATCCCACTCCGGAAATACAAAGTTCACCAACAACTCCTATTGGCTGAAGCTGTAATTCTTCGGATAAAACAAAGACATTCGTATTGAAAACCGGTTTACCAATGGGAATGATATCTCTCTTACGGTCATTTAGATCGAAATAAGTAGTTACAACAGTATTTTCTGTGGGTCCGTAATTGTTATAAATCTTCAGATCAGTTGTCACGTTATTAAGTTTCAATGCCTCACCTCCGGTTAAAATAATTGTATCTACATTTAAATTTTGTGAACTCAGTTCCTCGCAAATCTTAGTTGGCAGATACGCATGTGTGATCTTATTTTCATTTAAAAAGTCAACTAATTTCAAAACATCATACCGTGTATCGTAATCTGAAATTGGATATAGACATGCCCCTGAAATCAAATATGGATAAATCTCCCATACCGAAGCATCAAATCCAATACCCGCAAATAAAGTTCCTTTGCTTAATGAATTTACATCGTATACTTTTGTATGCCAGAAACAAAGATTTACAAGACTTGTATGTTCAATCATTACTCCCTTCGGATTTCCTGTTGATCCCGAAGTATAGATAACATAGGCTAAACTATCTGGTTCTATATTAATCTTTGGTGCTTCTGAAAAAAGATCCTTTTCACTAATAAATGAAGCCAATAAATCTGAGCAAATGGTTAATTTACAGTTGCTATCCTTTTCAATATATTTGATACGCTGCTCAGGATAACTTAAATCAATTGGTACGTAAGCACTGCCGCATTTTAGCACTGCTAACAATGAAATTACCAGCCACTCGCTTCTATCTAATTTTACGGCTATCAAATCTCCTGATTGTATATCGTATCTTGATAATAAATAATTAGCCAATTGATTCGACAACTTATCTAAATCCTTATATGTAAACTGCTTTTGATCAAAAACAACAGCGATATTTTCAGGTGTTTTTATAACCTGTTCCGTAAATAAATCTACTATTGTTTTATGAGAAGGATAATCTGATTCTGTATCGTTAAATTCAATCAGTAATTTATCTTGCTCTAACTGCGGTAGAATATCAAGATTATTGATTTGGTTAGTTGCATTATCCAAAAAGGCAGCTAAGAAATTTTCAAAGTACTGCATCAAATCTTTCAATTGATGATTTGATCTTAATTTTCTTTTCTTTTTAATTGTTATCGAACAAAAATCACCTGTTAGGTTGATACTGAAATCTAAAAATGTGTTTGTGGATTCAAAACTTTTATAAGAAAACGTTTCATTTTCACGCTTAGACTGTGTTGCTTTAAATTCCTTATTCTCTGTAAGCTCATTTAAAACATGAAAATCAACATAATTAAAAATTGTATCAAAAAAAGGATTCTCATTGATCGCATTCTCCTCCATTAATTGGGATATATCAAATAATGAGATACGATCTTTCCCTTTTAGTTCTTCAAGATCTGACTGAATTGTATTGACATAATCAATCCAGGAAGACTCTTTAGAAAATGTATCTTTAAATCTAAACGGAACGGTGTTCAAAAAACATCCCATTAATTTTTCTCCATCTTCAACAAAAGGTCTTCTGTGCGAAACCAAACCTACAGTAATATCTTTTTTATAAGTTAAAAGACTTAAACAATAGACATACCCACTAAAAAAGAGTGCTTTAGGCGAAATTCTATTTTTCTTACAAATATTTACCAGTCTATTCTTAAATTCCGGACCGTAGGCTTTTGAAACTACATCTATTTGCTGCTCTTCAGTAAAAATATCCAATCTATTATAATCAGACATTTTATTTTTCCAGTAGGCTTTATTATTCTCATTTTTTCGTTCTAAAATATCCGATATAATACTATCACGCATGCTGCATTTTAGAGGTTCTGGGCGATAATTTTTATCGTTCTTTAGGGCGTCATATATTTTAAACAGTTCAATTCTTAAGCTTTTTTCACTCCATCCGTCCAATATTGCATGATGAAACTGTAATACAAAAATGATTTCAGTACTGTTTATCTGAAATATATTAATTCTCCATAATGGTGCCTGAGTAATATCAAATGGATTTTCTTCTCTCTCTTTTATGACAAAGTTTTGAAGATATTCTTCTTTATCCTTACTAATTTTAATGGTGCTCAGATCTTCAAATCCTATATTGATTGGAATTTCACGGTGTATAATCTGTACCTGTTGATCATACTCATACAGATGATATGAAGTTCTTAAGGTTTCGTGTTTTTCTACCAACAAATGCATTGCCTGCTTTAATAAATCTATGTCTATTAATGCAAATTGAAACAGAAACTGATCGTGATAGATCCCAAATTCTCCTTTGTCTCTCATTAACTGGCTGGTAAGAATCATACCCAATTGTATATCACTTAAAGGATAAACATTGGCTATATGATCAGCTGAAGGATGATTAGTTAAGATCGCATTTTCCAGATGGGTTAAATAAGCTTCTGCATCTCTGATTAATTTATCATCATTGTTATCTTTAGTTGAGATTTCTGACATAAACAGAGCCAATTCTTCGATGGTTGGGTTTTCATAAAATGATGCTATCTGAAATTGAATATCAAAAGCTTTTTTAATTTTACTTACCAGACGAATCATTTTTATCGAATCACCTCCAAGAGTAAAATAGTTATCTCTAATTCCTATAGTATCAATTTTCAGATCTTCCTGCCATATTAAAACCAACTGTTCTTCGGTTTCATTTTTTGGAGCAACATATTCTTCAAAAATCAGATTTGACGAACCAGGCTCTGGCAGGGATTTAGTATCAATTTTACCGTTTCCGGTTAAAGGGAAACTTTCTAATGTAATATACACATGAGGAACCATATAATCCGGAAGAACTTCCTTCAGACGACTTATTGCTTCTTTGTCACTAAAGTTTCCGCCATCAATAACATAAGCAATTAACTGCTTGCTAGCATTATCGTTTTCTTTGACTATTACAACAGCTTGTTTAACAGCAGAAAGCTGCTCCAGCTGATTTTCAATTTCTCCTAGTTCTATTCGATATCCTCGTATCTTAACCTGCTTATCTATTCTTCCCAGGTATTCAATACTTCCATCAGAATTCCATTTTGCCAAATCTCCGGTTCGATATAATCTTTCACCTTTGATAAATGGGCTGGCTATAAATTTTTCTGATGTTAAATCCGGTTTATTTAAATATCCTCTTGATACCTGAATACCTCCTATTAATAATTCTCCGGCAACGCCTACAGGTTGAAGTCCCATTGTTTTATTAACGATATACAGTTGTGTATTTGCCACTGATTTTCCAATACTCACTCCCTCAATCTGAGTATCAATTGCTGTTAAATCTATAGCTGTTACATCAATAGCCGCTTCTGTAGGGCCGTATAAATTATGAATATGCGTTGTTGTCAACTTTTCTTTAAAATGACAAACCATAGAAGAAGGTAACGCTTCCCCACTACACACAACATGTTTTAAATTCTGACATCTGTTAGTCTCCAGACTTTCTAAAAACATACCTAACATTGAAGGGACAAAATGAATAATTGTCACTTCTTTGTTTTCAATTACTTCCTGCAAATAATCCGGATCTTTATGTCCTTCAGGTCTCGCAATAATCATTTTACATCCAACAATTAAAGGCATGATTAATTCCCATACAGAAACATCAAAAGTGTAAGTTGTCTTTTGTAAAATAACTGAAGATTCATTAATATTTAAGTCATCACGCATCCATAACAGACGATTTAATAAACCTTTGTGTTCATTCAACACTCCTTTAGGATTACCTGTAGTTCCTGATGTATAAATACAGTAAGCTAACTGATCAGGTGAAAGACTCTCTTTTGGAGAATTCATAGAAAATAATCCATAGTTGAAATCATCCAAACTAATAACCTGTACAGAATCTATTTTATGAGCATGCTGTTTAGAACTCAGGACAAGTTTTGCCTGAGTATCTTCTACGATATAGTTTATACGCTCCATTGGATACTCAGGATCTACAGGTACGTATGCTCCTCCTGCTTTTATAACAGCAAGAATTCCAATCATCATTTCTAACGAACGATCAATACAAATAGGAATGAGTTGTTCATTTTCTACTCCCTGCTCTTTAAGATATTGAGCTAACTGACTTGATTTTTCATCTAATTCTCTGAATGACAGCTGTTCTTCTTCAAAAACTAATGCTACTGCATCAGGCTGACTGGCAACTTGTTCATGAAACAAATCCAATACCGTCAGTTCCAGATTATACCCTACTTCCGTATTATTAAACCCTTCTACCAATTCTTTTTGTTCCGAGGTTGTTAAGTAATTTAATTCGTTGAGAGTAGTTGATTCTATGATACTGTTTAGCAGCTCATTAAAATGAGAAGAAATCCTTCTTACATCAGCATCTGAAAGGATAAATGAATTATAGTTAAAATCCACTGCCAATTCTCTTTCAGTAGCGTGCCCTATTTTCAGGGTTAATGCATAGTTAGTCTGTTCTTTACCTTGAATATTTTCTATACTTAAGTCTGTTTTAACAGATTGAATGGCCTCCAAAGGATAATTTTCAAAAACCATAATGCTATCAAACAACTCTCCATTTACAGCACTTAATTTTTGTATTTGAGCTAACGAAGAATGCCCATACTCCTCTCTGGAAGTAGTAAACTCCATTTGTATACCAGTCAGCCAATTAATAATTTCATTATCATTTTTTATCGTAGTACATAGCGGAATTGTATTAATGTACAAGCCCACACGGGTTTCCACATCTTCTAAGTCAGCAGGTCTTCCAGAAATAACGGTTCCAAAAGCAACTGTTGAATTACCTGTATAGGAAGATAGCAAATAAGACCAGATCCCCTGAACAATGGTATTTATCGTTAAATGGTTTGCCAAAGCAAATGCTTCTAATTTCGCAATATAATCAGCATCCTTTTTTAAGATTAAATTCTGGGTGCCAAAAGTCTTAGTACGCTTTTTAGCATCACTTATAAAGGGTAATAAACTTGGAGCTTCAAGCTCTGATAAATATTTCTTCCAATATGAAAGTGTTTTTGATTCTTCTTTCGAGAAAATATACTTGATGTAATCTTTATAATTGTCTTTCTTCGATTTTACTTCCAGTACATTTTTATTGGCTAAATTTTGATAAGAAGACATAAATTCAGAAAACACAATGGGCATAGACCAGCCATCAAAAAGAAGGTGATGATGGGTAAATACTAATTTGGTACGATTGTCTTCAAGCCTTAATAATGTAATTCTGAATAATGGAGCCTGCTGCAGATCAAATAAGGTATTTGAATCAATATTTAAAAATGAATCAACCTCATTGAGTTGTTCCTCCTTATTCTTATTACGATAATCTATTACAGTAAGCGGCAGATTTACCTTATCATAAACACATTGAACCGGTATTCCTAAATTCTCGTAATAAAATGAACTTCTCAGAATGCTGTGTTTTTCTGTTAATAATTCCCAAGCTGTTTTAAAATGATCCGGAAGCAATTCTCCTACCATGTCAAAACTTAACTGAATTACATAAGCATTAGGATCCTGATCATATAAGCTATGGAAAAGCAGTCCTTCCTGTAAAGGACTTAATCTATAAATATCTTCTATATCATAAGAATGAGCGTTCTGTTTGAAATTTTTTAATTCTTCATAACTCACCAAACCATTCAATCCATAATCAAATGGTGTCTTGATACGCTCTGTTTTCCCTTCGCACAAAGCAATAATTTCAAGCAGAGTATCTTTAAAATCAGTAATAATACTGTTAATAGTTTCTTCTCTATATCTATTCGCATCGTAGCTCCATACAAAGCTTAAAACGTCTCCCATTAGGTTTCCGTTAATCGATATTTTATTTGATATTTTGTTTTCAGAGCCTATGCTTGCTCCTGCAGACTCTGGTGCAAAATCAAATAATCCTTTTTCGTTTTCCCCTGTACCAAACTGTCCTAAATAATTAAATACGATTTGCTCAACATCAATAGAAAGTTCGGATTGAATTTTTTTGTCAGAAGATAAATAACGTAAAACTCCATAACCAATTCCTTTATTCGGAATGCTGCGAAGGGTCTCTTTTGTTTTTATAATTGTTGCTGCGAGATCTTTTTCCTCAGCCTGTAATAAAACAGGATATAGTGAAGTAAACCAGCCTGCTGTTCTGCTCAGGTCTATCTCATCAAATAAATCCTCTCTTCCGTGCCCCTCTAAACCTATGATCATTTCAGATTTCCCTGACCATTTTGATAAACTTAATGATAATGCAGACAAGAGTAAATCATTAATTTCTGTACCAAAAGCATGATGACAATTTTGTACTAAACTTTTTGTCTGTTGTTTGGTTAATGAAATACTGCAATTATTCGTTTCCGCATACGTTGTAATTCCATCATAAGCAGTGTCCTGAGGCAGGATACTATTTTTTGCCGTTATGGATTTCCAGTAAGAAAAATCAGATAACAGTTCTTCTGAATGGGCGTATTCTTTCAATCGTTGCTGCCATTGGCGGTATGATGTTGTTTTTTCTTCTACAGATACCTCATTACCAGATAGTAAAGAAGTAATATAAGAAGACAAATCTTCAACCATGATACGCCAGGAAACACCATCTGTTGCTAAATGGTGTATCACCATAAATAGTCGGTTGAATTGATCTGATGAAGGGGTTTTTATCAGAACAAACTTTGCAATTTCTCCTCTCTCGATGGATAAGTTTTCCTGATATGAGTTACAGATATTGGTAATCTGCTGACTCGCTGATTCATCATTTTCTTTTATAAATTCTAAAGAAAGACCTGGAAAATCAGGAATAAAAATGCCTTGGTATCCCTCTTCATTCTGCTCGTATTTTAATCTTAGAACATCATGCTGCTTAACCAGATAGCCTACTGCTTTGTCAATTATTGCAGCATCAATATCTTTTGATACAGAAAATAATACAGATTGATTGTAATGGTTATGGTTATTAAATTTTCTTTCAAAAAAGTAATGATTTATTGGCAGCAATCCAACAGATCCTTCTAACAGGCCTTGCTCACTGATGGTGGCAATATCATTCTGTAGGTTTTTAGCAAGTTCCTGAATGGTTTGATACTTAAATATATCCCGTACTTTTACAATAATTCCTTTCTTTTTGGCTCTGCTTACGAGCTGGATTGCCATAATAGAATCTCCTCCCATTGAAAAGAAATTATCCTGAACACCTATCTGTTTTACTTTTAAAACTTCTTGCCAGATTAATGCTAATTCTATTTCTTCATGGGTACGTGGAGCTACATATTTTTCTGAAATTATTTCTGAAAAATCCGGATTAGGAAGCCCCTTTTTATCAATTTTCCCATTTCGGGTCAGAGGCAGAGATTCTAACCTGACATAAACCTGTGGAACCATATATTCCGGCAGTTTCTGTGTAAGTTTTTTAATAACCTCATCCTTATCGAAATCTGCACCAACGATGTAGGCCACTAAACGTTTCGAGGCATTCGGAGCTTCTTTTGCTAACACCACTACCTGATCTACTGTATTGATATTTTTCAGCTGTGTTTCTATTTCTCCAAGCTCGATACGATGTCCTCTTATTTTTACCTGATCGTCTTTTCTTCCGATATATTCTATTGTACCATCTGGCAGCCACCTTGCCAAATCCCCCGTTTTATAAGCTCTCTCTCCTTTTATGAAAGGGTTTTCTACAAATTTTTCTTTCGTTAAATCTGAACGGTTCAAATATCCCCTTGACACCTGAACACCGGATAAGTACAACTCCCCTACGACACCAATCGGAACGATTTTTCAGACTCACTTACTATATAACACTTTATATTACTTACGGGTTTGCCTATTGGAATTATAATTCCGGACCTATCCTTTGCATTAACAGTATGTATTAAAGAAGTGATTGAAACTTCTGTCGGCCCATATTTGTTAATAAAATTGACTTTATCACCCCATTTATTAGCTAAACTTACAGAGCAGTTCTCTCCTCCTGCGACCACACGTTTTAAATCAGGATATTCTTTTTTAGGAATAATTTCAAGAAAACTAGGGGTAGCATGCAAATGAGTGATTTTATTCTCCCGGATGTATTCTCCGATTTTTTCTATATCTCTTATCGTGTCATAGCTTGGAATAAATAGAGTTGCTCCAGTGGAAATACTAATAAATATCTGTTCTGCAGAAGCATCAAAAACATAATTAGAAAAAAGAAGTATTCTTTCTTTTTCTTCTAAAGAAAAATAAGCAATCTGATGTTGAATATAGTTACTTAATCCCCGGTGTTCCAGCAGTACCCCTTTAGGGTTTCCGGTTGTTCCTGATGTATAAATTGAATACACTAAGTTATCCATTGCTGGATGTTCAGAAATTGCTTCAGTAATAGAACTTAATGAATTTTCCTGATCCAGATATAGAGATTTTATCTCTTGTTTTATGTCAAGCAATTCAATTAATGAAGATTCTGTTACAATAATTTTCGCTTTTGTATCTTCTAAAATAAAATCAATACGGTCTTTCGGATTTGCAGGATCAATAGGTACATAGGCACCTCCGGATTTTATGATTCCTAATATCCCAACGAGCATTTCCAATGAACGATTTACACAGATAGGAACTAGTTCTTCTCTTTCCAATCCGCTTTCTATTAAAGAATGTGCTAATTGATTTGATTTTTCATCCAGTTCTTTATAGGTTAATTTCTTCTCTTCAAAAACTACGGCAACCGCATCAGGATTTTCTTTTACTTGTTTTTCAAATAAATCCAATACCGTTACATCAGAAAATTTTACATCCAACGCATTAAAATCATGCAGTAAAAGCTTTTCTTCTTCTTCAGATAAATAATCTACGGTATCAATACTTGTCTCACTATTTTTTAATAACGATTCCAGTAATTGCTTGTAGTGGTTCATCAACCCTTCAATCATATGCTGATCATAAACATCTGTATTGAATTTTACCTTCAATGAGATATAATCTCCTACCTCACCAAAATTAAAATCAAGATCGAATTTGGTTGCTATCGATCCGTAATCAACAATATTTTCTATGTTTGTTACTTCTCCTTGAGCTTGATTATCATTAACGTTATTTAAATTAACCAATACATCAAAAAGAACGCTTCTGCTTACATCTCTTTTTAATTTTAGATCTTCTACTAATTGATCAAATGGATATTGCTGATGCTCATACGCTTTAAAAGTTGTATTCTTTACACGTTCAAACAACTCACTGAAATTTTCCTCAGGATTAACCTGATTTCTCAATGCTATTGTGTTAACGTAAAAACCAATTTGATTTTCAAGGTCAATATGTTCTCTTCCTGCAACCGGACTTCCAATAATAAAATCTTCCTGAGAGGTATATCTGTAGAACAATGCATTTAAAGAAGCCACAAGCCCCATAAACAAACTGCCGCCACGATCCTGGGAAAAAGCTTTTAATTGCTGTGATAATTCTTTAGACAAATACGTTCCTAAATGTTTACCGTTATTCGTTTTTAATAAAGGACGTTTTTGCGATGAAGGCAGGTCTGTTAACGGCAGTTCGCCTAAAAACTGATTCATCCAGAATTCCTTAGAACCGTTTGTAGAGTCTTTCTCTAATTGCCATACGCTATAATCTTTATATTGAATGTTTAATGGCAATAAATCAGCTGTTTTATCTTCCTTATAAGCGCTATAATAGGCCATTACATCATTGGAAAGCACATTCATAGACCAACCGTCCCCAATGATATGATGCATATTGTAATAAAAAGCATAGCTATCTTCTGATAGTTGTAATAATGCAGCTCTTAATAACGGGCCTGTTTGTAAATTAAAGGGCTCACCAGCATCTTGTTTAAGATATTCCTTAATACTTGCTTCTTTATCTGTTTTTTCTCTAAAATCATAATAGCCGATTTCAAAATCCAGAGATTCACCGGATAAAATCCATTGTCTTATTTCTCCGGCTTCATTTTCTTTAAAAACGGTTCTTAAAATTTCATGTCTTTCTATCGTAGACTGTATAGCCCGCTTAAAACTATTACTATCAAAATCACCTTTCAAAATATGATAAGATGGCATATTATAGGCAATAGAATTTTCTTCGTCCTGACTTAAAACCCATAATCTATGCTGTGCATTTGATAAAGGATAACTTTCGGAAACGGCCGCTTTTTGAATTGACGCATGTCCTGATTTTCCAGACTGAGCGATCAGTTTTGCATGAGAAGTTAATGAAGTATTTTCGTACAATTCACTAAAGCCCAGCTTTACCCCAAAAGTTTTTTGATAGCTATTAATTAGCTTACCTATTTTGATACTGTGCCCTCCTAAATCAAAGAAATCATCATTAATACCAATTCGGGTACTATTCATTAGGGTTTCCCATATAGAAACTAAACTCTTCTCTAAATCAGTTGCGGGGGCTACATATTCTACTCCGCTCGATATATTGAATCCATCAGGATTAGGCAATGCTGCTTTATCAATTTTACCATTACTTGTAAGTGGCATAGACTGCAGCTGAATAAATGAATTCGGCACCATATAATTAGGAAGTCTTTGGGATAAGAAATCTCTTAATTCCGTAATCACTTCCTCCTGATTGGAAACAAAATAAGCAACCAGTTCCTTTCCTCCATCTGCCTCATAAACCTGAACTGTTACTTCCTGAATACCGTCTTTGTCCATCAGTTGGCTTTTTATTTCTTCCAACTCTATTCTATAACCCCGAATTTTTACCTGATGATCTTCCCGTCCTAAAAATTCTATTGTCCCATCCGCAAGCCATCTGCCAAGATCTCCTGTATCATACATTCTATCTCCTTCAACAAATGGATTGGATATAAATTTTTCTCCTGTTAAATCCGGACGATTTAAATAACCTCTCGCAACTCCTGCTCCACCTACATAAATTTTACCTGAAGCTCCCATAGGTAAAAGGTTTAAAGCTTCATCTAAAATATAAGCAAAACTGTTTGAGATTGGTTTTCCCAACGGAATTGTTGTATAATCCGAATGATCTATTTCGTATGTTAATGAAAAAGTAGTGTTTTCTGTAGGACCATATCCATTATTGATCTTTATACCCGGAAAGCTATTGAATACTTTTTTTACATGGTGCGGGGAAACAACATCTCCGCCAACAATTAACTGTTTTACATTTTTAAAAACCTCAATATTACTTTCGACAACGTAGCTAAACCAGGAAGCAGTCATCCAAAAACTGTCTACGTTGTTTTTATTGATAATTTCTTCCAGTTTCTCAGTCTGCAATAAATCATTCTGAGAAGCAAGGATGAGTCTTGCTCCATTTAATAAGGTTCCAAAATATTCAAAAATAGTGGCATCAAATGATATGGCTCCGGTACTTAACAGAATGTTTTTTTGATCTAAAGGGAAATAAGAACCGGGTTTTACAAGTCTTATTACACTTCTTTGCTCTACCATAACTCCCTTAGGCTGGCCGGTAGTTCCAGATGTATACATTACGTACGCTAAATCTGTCGGTGTATTTATTCTTTCCGGATTCGTATTTTTATACCTCTGGCTTTGCAGGACAAATGCCGAAAACCATTCTTCATCTAAAGTTACTTTACTATTGCTGTCTTTTTCTATGTAATCTATACGATCCTGAGGGTAATTCGGATCAATCGGCACATACCCTGCACCGGCTTTTAGTATCCCTAAAATTGCAATAATCAGGCTTTCACTTCTTTCTAATTTAATACCAATCAGATCATCAGCCTGAATAGTATAGTTTTCTCTTAAATAATCTGCAAGTTGATTTGAAAGCTCATTTAACTGATTATATGCTAATTCTTTGTTTTCAAAAACAACAGCTGTATTATCCGGTGTATTTTCAACCTGTTCCTCAAAAAGTTCAATGATTGTTTTATCTTTCGGATAAGCAACTTCAGTTGCATTAAAGTCTCTTAAAAGTGTTTTTGTCTCAGATTTTGATAGAAAGTTTATTTCATCAATTCTAATCTCAGGGCTTTTTACAACTTCTGCCAATAATTGTTTAAAATGGTTGATAAAACATACCATCATCTGATGATCATAAACATCAGTATTGTAAACCATTTCAAATTCCACAGGCCCTCCAACATCTTTAGCACTAACCTCTATATCAAATTTACCGATTGTTTCTCCAAAATCTATGATCTCATCTGATACTTCATTTACAGTACTCGTTTTGCTGTTTTCAAAATTATGTAATGTTACTATAACATCGAAAATTAAACTACGGCTCAGATCTCTTTTTAATTTTAGATCTTCAACTAAGCGGTCAAATGGATATCGCTGATGGTTATAAGCTTCTAAAGTGGTTGCTTTTACTCTTTGAAATAAATCTAGAAAACGGTCTCCTGATTGAATCTCATTTCTTAATGCTAAAGTATTCACATAGAACCCCATTTGGTCTTCAAGATCAATGTGATCTCTTCCTGCAACACCTGTTCCTAATATTAAATCTTTCTGAGAAGTATACCTGTAAAATAATGCATTAAGAGCCGTAACCAGCCCCATAAATAATACCCCATCATTATCCTGACAGAATTTTTTGAGCCCATCTGAAAGTTCCCTTGATAGATAAGTGCTCAGACGTCTCGCATTGTTTGTTTTAATTGACGGACGTTTTTTTTGAAGCTGGCAAATCAATAACAGGCAATTCTTTTGAAAATTGATTTAACCAATATTCTTTGTGTCCTTTTGAAACAGCTTCCTCCAGCTGTGATAACTGCCAGGCGGCATAATCCTTATACTGTATTCTAAGTTCCGGAAGATTTGCATCTCTGTCTTGCTGATATGCTTCATAATATGCTAAAACATCACGGGACAAAATATTCATAGACCATCCGTCACTTATAATATGATGCATATTATAATAAAATACATAGCTGTCATTTGAAACCTGAAATAATACTGCCCGAATTAATGGCCCCTGAGCTAAATCAAAAGGCTTAACATTGTCTTCTTTTATGTATTGTCTTACTCTAAACTCTCGGTCTTCCTCTTTTCTAAAATCGTGATAATCAACAGTAAAACCCAGTTCTTCTTTAGATAAAATCCATTGACGTATTTCTCCAGATTCATCCTCTCTAAAAACTGTCCTTAAAATTTCATGTCTTTCTATTGTAGAAAATATTGCTTTTTTGAAATTTTCTATATTGTAATTTCCATCCAATACGATATGCATGGGCATATTGTAAGCAAGGGATGTCTGGCTGAATTGACTTAAAATCCAAAGTCTCTTTTGAGCATCAGATAAAGGATAATTTGAAAGTTTATCAACCAATTTTATTTCCTCATATTTTTTATTACCTGAATATTTATGTAGAAATTTAATTAATTGTTCTTTGTTAGCTTTAATTCTTTCCAGAGTATCTTTTTCTATTTCATCATCATAACTTAACTCCAGCTTATCACTTACCAATGAAAGATAAATATTTTTACTTTCTAACTCTTTTATTAAATCTATCATCTTATATCTCGGTTTTATATTTTTTTTCTTTACTATTTTTCTGCATCTCGATTAACTTATTAACCATATCAATTTCTTTGGCAAGCTCTTTAATATTAGGTTTCTCAAAAAAATCTTCAATTGCCAGTTCTACATTAAACGTTTTGTAAATGCGGTTCGATAATGTGATTGCCATTAATGAATTTCCGCCCAGTTCAAAGAAATCATCCTCAGTACCAATATTTTTATAGCCAAATAACTCTTCAAACAATTCACTTAATTTCTCTTCAACCGGCGTATCAGGTTTAGTATATGTATTTGTTAAACCGGATCTATCAAATTCATCACTTATCATTTCTGCCGGATTCTCAGTGTTTTCATCCGGATTTGGTTCTAATTGATCGACCCATTTAGACAGCCTTTTATCCAGACTGCTGATAGAGATAATAATTTGAGGAATATTCTCTATGGATAAAACTCTCTCGAAAACATCTATAATATTTAATGAAGTTAGTAATCCACTTTTCGGATTTTCCTCAAAACTCAATCCATCATAGTTAACACTTATACTGTTGGAAATTTCCCCGGTATACGAGAAGTAATCCATAAAAGTATTTGCTGATGCGTAAGCCCCGAATTCCTTTCCTCCTAATATTGAAGATAATGAGGACGAAAACAAACAAAAATCCAACGTCCTGTCCTTAAATACCTTTGCAAGTACCTGTACACCCTCCACCTTCGGTTCAAACTGCTTTTCACAGTCTTCCACTTTCAAAAAGTTAATACTTCTTAAAGATTTACCTTTAATAATTCCGGCGGTATGAATAATTCCATTGATCTGTCCATAGACCAGTTCGCCTTGCTGAATAACTTTTTGGACATCTTTTAAATTATTAATGTCTGCATGATAGTATTGTACGTTTCCTAGCTTTTCTAAGGTTTGCAGACGGTCATAATTAACTTGTTTTTCACTGTCAACTGTTGATGAAAGAACTGTTCTTCCCAGTAAGATTAAAGATGCATTGTATTTTTCCAGTAAATATTTTGCGTGAACAAATCCTAAGTCTCCCAAGCCTCCGGTAATTAAGTAGACTCCTCCGTTTTTTATTTTTGTACTGCCTTCCAGTGGTTTTTCTATTTGGATCGGATTATAACTTCTTGTCCATCTGCTGTTTAAACGATATGAAACAAACTTATCAAAAACTTTTGCCTGAATTTCACGAGTAATATTTTCAACGATTTCAGCTTTATCATCTGTAGGTACAACATCAATATTTCTACAATTAACCAGAGGGTTTTCCTGCGTAATTACATTGATTAAGCCTAAGTTTATCGATTTAAATGAATCTGCATTTTCATTACCAAGAACTGTTTGCAGATTACTGGTTACCACTGCGAAATCCAAGGCTTCTTTTTGCTCCAGTTCATGAATGTTTTTAGCTATATGCAGTACACTATAAAAACCTAGTTCTTTATAAATTTCTTTATCGATGCTTTTTGATATTTCATCGATATTGAATAAATGAATAATATGGGTAAGTTTTATTGTTTGATTTTTTAGATCTGCGAACAGCTTTTCATAAGTACTATAATCACTGATATTCAATTCATACTGGAAGTCAGATTTTTTCTGAAAATGATCTCCCTTTCTTACTTCAATTATTTTATCTGATTCTTTTTTTATTTTTTGTACTAATGATTCTCCATAGCCAGAATCATCCATAAAAATCAAATAACATTTCTCTGTAGATTGATGATCAACATTTTTAACTAATCTTGATGCTTTCCAGGAAGGTTCATAAAACCATTCTGAGATCGATTTCTTATCATTATTAAAATCAGAACCTGTCAGTTTTTCAAACGGATTAACATGAGAAGCAAAAACATGTTTGTCAAAACTATAAGTAGGTGCCGGCATCTTATTACGTGTTTCATAAGAGTAATATTCTCTCCAGTTGATATCAATCCCTGTACTCCATAAATACCCTAAGGATTCTGCCAGTTTCTGATTGTCATCCTTTGTTTCTTTCGGATGCCTTATTAAACCTACTGTTAAATTATTTCCTTTATAATTTTCATTGAGCTGACAAAAAGTGGACAAAGCCTTTCCAGGACCTATTTCTATGAAGACAGAATCTCCTTTTTTTAATAAATAGTCAATCCCATCCGAAAAATTAACCGTTTCTCTTAAATGTCTGACCCAGTATTTGGGTGACATTGCTTCTTCAGGAGAAATTTCTTTTCCGGTAAGGTTGGATATAAATGGATGTTGTGGCCTAGAGAAATTTATTTTAGAGAGCTCATTTTCATAATCATCCAATATAGAATCCATCATTTTTGAATGAAAAGCATGAGAGGTTTTTAATATGTTATATGAAATCCCCTGTTCTGCCAATACTTTTATAAACTCCGCAATATCATTTTTGCTTCCTGATACTACTACAGAATTTTTTGTATTTAAAGCCGCAACTGATATCTCATTATTGATGTAAGGTTTTACTGTCTCATAAGATAATCCAATCTCCAACATGTCCCCTTCTTCTACTTTACTCATCAAAGAAGATCTTTTTACAAGGATGGATAATCCATCTTCAAAAGAAAACACTCCGCTTATACAAGCCGCTACATATTCACCTAAGCTATGTCCTATCATATATTTCGGTGATATTCCCCATTTCAATAACAAGCTTGCAAAAGCATATTCAATTAAGAAAAGTAAAGGCTGGGTGTATTGTGTTTTATTGATTAAAAGCGGTTCAATTTTATCACCGTTCTCATAGCCTATTATGGCTTTATAATTTTCTCCGGTAAGATTTTTTAAAATTTCAAACCCTTTGTCCATCAAAACCCTGAAATCCTGTTCCTGCAAATACACCTCTTTTGCCATATTAAAATATTGGCTTCCCTGACCAGAAAACATAAAGACTACATTTCTTTTAAGTTGCTGTTTGGCAGTATTTACCTGCTCTTTTAATCTGGAGAGTACTTCATCTTTATCTTTAAAAACCACAAAGTTTCGTTGTGCAAATGATTTTCTGCCCACTTTAAGAGTATACACTAAATCTGCTAAATCAATATTCTCGTTATTCTGTAAAAACTGATGAAGATTAGCCTGATAATGACTTAATGAAGATTGGGTTTTTGCAGAATATACTAATAACTGATACGGTCTTGATTGACCTGATTTACTCAAAAGGGGTGGTTCTTCCATCACAACATGAGCATTTGTACCGCCTATTCCAAAGCTACTTACCCCTGCTCTTAATGGATGTTCTCCGTTGCTTTTCCATTCTTGTAACCGGGCATTCACATAAAATGGTCCCGAATTAAAATTGATATCAGGATTAGGCTTAGAAAAATGTAATGTTGCGGGTATCTGTTTCTTTTTTATGGCCAAAGCAGTTTTGACAAAGCCTGCTATTCCGGCTGCTGCATCTAAATGCCCCATGTTCGTTTTTACTGAACCAACAGCACATTTGTGAGTTGTATCGTAATTAAAAGCTTTGTTTAAAGCTTCAATTTCTATGGAATCTCCTAATTTGGTCCCAGTCCCGTGTGCTTCCATATAACTGATTGTATTTGAGGAAACATTTGCCAGCTTATGAGCCAGCTTGATACAGTCAGATTGTCCCGTCACACTTGGTGCCGTATATCCCACTTTTCCTTTTCCATCATTATTGACTGCGGATGATTTTATAACAGCATATATGTGATCTCTGTCTCTGACAGCATCTTCTAAACGCTTAAGAACGATTACTGCTGCTCCGTTACCCCCAACTGCTCCTGAAGACTTTTCATCAAAAGCTTTGCAATGTCCGTCTTTTGAAGCGATCATTCCTTCTTCATAAATATATCCTTTGCTTTTTGTACTGTCAATGCTAACTCCTGCTGCCAAAGCCATAGAACACTCTCTTAAAAGTAAATTTCTACAGGCGATGTGAATAGAAGACAATGAACTTGAACAAGCGGTATCAATAAAATAACTAGGCCCTGTTAAATCTAAATTATAAGATAACAAAGTATGAGCAAAGTTTTTATTTATTAACTTCTGCTGATAGAATGAATTAACATTTTTGTTGGGATTAACTCTGTTATTAATTATCCAATTCAGGTTTTCTGACATCGAAACATAAACTCCCACTTTTTCTTTATAAGAAGATATGTCATATCCTGCATCTTCAAATGCAAGCCAAACCTGTTCATGCAATATTCTTGTTTGAGGATCCATACAATCTGCCTCATTTTTCGTATATCCAAAAAATGAATAATCAAAAGAGCCTGCATTCTCTATATCTGCATTTACTTTAATATAATTAGGATTAGCAATAAGTTCTTTACTTATCCCAAGATCTGATAGTTCGTCATCAGTATAAAAATGTAGTAATTCGTTTTCATTGGCCAAATTTTCCCAAAACTCATCCGGAGTATTTGATTGAGGAAATTTGCACGATATTCC
Source organism: Chryseobacterium proteolyticum (assembly GCF_046591535.1). Taxonomy (NCBI): domain Bacteria; kingdom Pseudomonadati; phylum Bacteroidota; class Flavobacteriia; order Flavobacteriales; family Weeksellaceae; genus Chryseobacterium; species Chryseobacterium proteolyticum. The sequence goes on from NZ_JBJLWK010000010.1 coordinate 20,619, forward strand.
TATTACCGCAATATCTTTTTTATTAATCTCTTCTTTTTTCATGATTATTCGTTCATTAAATTAATTATCTCATCAAGGTCTTCATAGCTGGCTTCTTCCTGAGGTTCTGTTGTTCCAGACTGGTTAAAGAAGTGCGATGTTAATTCACTAATATTCGGATATTGGAATAATATTATCGGCTTAACTTCTATCTTGAATTCCTGGGAGATTCTATTTATAAATTTGATAAGTTTTATAGAATTCATTCCCAGATCAAAGAAATTGTCAATTGTACTGATCTTGTCTTTATCCAATTTTAGTTCTAAGCTTAATATTTCTATCAATCTTTCTTCAATTTCATTGACAGGAGCTACATACTCAGATTCCGTTTTTAGGCTTGATTTATCAGGATGTGGAAGTGCTTTTTTATCCAGCTTTCCGTTTCGGGTTAAAGGGAATGTATCTAATTGTACATAATAAGACGGAATCATATAAGCTGGGAGCCTCTTCAATAAAAAGCTTCTTATTTCTGACACGTTTTGTTCAGTATCTGAAATTAAATAAGCCACCAATTCTTTGTCTTTATCCGAATTTGATATAACGGTAACGACAACATTACTGATATCTTCTTTTGATTTTAACTGAATTTCGATTTCTTCCAACTCTATCCGGTAGCCATTAATTTTAACCTGATCATCTATTCTGCCCAGGAATTGAATATCTCCATCAGGAAGCCAACGGCCTAAATCGCCTGTTTTATATACTCTTTTTCCTGCCAAAAACGGATTAGAAACAAATTTTTCTGCGGTTAAATCCGGACGGTTTAAATACCCTCTAGCCAAGCCTGAACCGCCAATGCAGATTTCCCCTGTAAGTCCTTCTGCCTGTAAGTTAATGAACTCATCTACAATATAAATCGAGGTATTTGAAATTGGACTGCCTATTGAAATGATTTCGTCCTGAGATCTCACTTCATAAACGGTACAACCCACGGTTGTTTCTGTTGGACCATATTCATTAATGATTCTAATCTCCGGATTGATGCTTTTTAATATCGCAATGTGATCTTTTCTAAGTTCTTCCCCTCCCACTATTGCCAGCTCAATTTTGTTTGATTTCAATCCTAATCCATCCAGAACACTGATATGCGCCGGGGTCAGCTTTATGCAGGAAATATCACTCTCCAAGTATTTTTGAAGAATATCCACCACATTGCTGTTTGGATCTGTTATCTGTAAACTTCCCCCGCTTATGAGTGGTAAAAACACACTGGTAATTGTTAAATCAAATGATAATGAAGTAAACAGGCCAAAGTTTGTATTAGTTAAATCCTCCGTTAAATAATAATCTTTACCCCAAACAAGATAATTGGCCATAGCGCTATGCTCAATCATTACTCCCTTAGGATTCCCCGTGGTACCAGAAGTATATATTATATAGGCTAAATCTGTTGCCCGGCTGTTTACTGGATTATTTTCTTTTGAATACTTTTCCTGAACAGCGATAAAATCCTGTATAAAAGCATGATCTATTATCACCTTACTCTGACTGTCTTTTTCTATATACTCAATTCTCTCTTTTGGATAAGACGGATCGATCGGAATATAGGCTCCTCCTGATTTCAGTACTCCTAAAACAGCAACAATCATATGTTCATTTCGCTCAAGCTTAATACCAACAAGATCGTTAGGTTTAATACCAAAGTTTTCCTTTAAATAGCTTCCAAGCTGATTGGCCTGCTGGTTAAGTTCTTTATAAGTCAGGTTGGTTTGTTCACAGATAACTGCTACATTATCCGGTGTTTTTAGAACCTGTTCTTCAAATAATTCGATTACTGGTTTATCTTGCAGATAATCAACCGCTGTATCATTAAAATCGAGTAATAATTTATTTTTCTCTTCTGATGATAAATAATCAATTTCTTCTAATGGCAGCTCTTCCACTCTACTGAACTGCTCTGCTATATTGGAAAAATGATTACAGATATTTTCTATATGATGAGATTCAAAAACAGCTGAATTATAGTTAAAGTCAATTCTTAAGGATGATTCTAAAGGCAGTACTATAATATTGAAATCATAATTTGACTGCTCAAATGCCTCAATTCCGGTAATGGTTATTTTATCTTCTTTCTCGTCATATAAATCTTTAAGCTCTTCTCCGATACTTTCCTGAATCAGATAATTCTCAAAGACCATTAAATGATTAATAAGATCCATACCCAAATCGCTCTCAGATTGCACTTCAGACAAATTAAGATAATGATGAGATGTACTTACCAAATTTTCGGAATGTAATTTTTGAAGGAATTTTTTTGCAGTCTCCTCCTTTTTATATTGTACTCTTACCGGAATAGTATTGATAAACAACCCAACCATTTTCTCTACATCTGATAATTCTCCCGGTCTTCCAGATACTACTGCACCAAAGACAACATCAGTGGTATTGTTGTAACGGGAAAGTAAATATCCCCAGACCCCTTGAGTAAAGGTATTTAATGTGATAGCTGATTGCTGGCATAATTTTTTGATCGCCAAAAATAAATCTCCTTCAAGGGCAAGGCTTACTATTTTAAACGGATTTCCACTAACTTCTTTTTTATTATTGATGAAAGGGAGTTGGGTTACGGAATCCATGCCTTGTAAATAGTCCCTCCAATAGCTTAAAGATGCATCTTTATTAATTGCAGACAACCACTTAATGTAATTGGAGTATTTCGTTGGTTCCGGTAAATTAACAGGTTGATTATTACTCAATGCCATTAAAATACTGTAGAAATCGTTTAGTAAAATACTAATACACCATCCATCCATTAAAATATGATGATGGCTCCAGATAAACTCATAATCTCCTTCTCCTAAATCCAGCACCTGCAAACGCATCTGGCTAGGTCTTTCAAAATCAAAGATGATTGTTTTATCCAGTTCTTTTATCTCAGTCAGATAACCTTCAATATCTTCAATTCCGGTAATTTTTTTGCTCGTGAATTCGATTTCACCAGATTTGTGAACAACCTGTAAAGGAGTTCCTGCATAGTTATTGGTAAAACTGGTTCGCAGAATGGCATATCTGTTCACTAATTCATCATAAGCTTTTTCTACAACAGCAATGTCCAGATCTTTTGAATGTAACCTATAAGAGGTCTGCTCAAAATACATATGACTTGAATTATCTATCAACCAGTGATAATACAATCCTTGCTGCAATGGTGAAAGCTCATAAATATCCTCAACATTGTTATCTTTATTAAGCTCCGCTAAGTCTGAATAGCTTAATTCATTATACGTTAAATCAGATGGTGTTAAACGATTTTCTTTAACTTCTGATAATGTTTCGATAAGATTGGCCAGCTCTGTTTCGTAGGCAGCAATGAATTTGGCCATTGTTTCATCGCTAAAAATATTTCCTGAATAACGAATAGACATATTAAGCTGGTCAGAAACCATCATTCCGGAAACATCAAGTAAGACTTCACTTGAACTATTGGAAGCATCTGATGATCCTCCTATGCTTTCCGATGAGAATTCAAACAGGGATTCACCTTCTTTATTTGCGCCCACATTACTGCCAAAATCTCCTAAATAGTTAAATTGGATACTTGGAACAAGTTCATTGTCAAAACGTTTGTCCAGATAATTCAGAATCCCATAGCCAACTCCTTTATTAGGAACCTTACGCAATGATTCTTTAACCTTGATTAATTCATAACCTTTTGATGATGATAAATCCAATACGAAAGGATACACACTGGTGAACCAGCCCACTGTTCTTCCGATATCAATACCATCAATGATTTCCTCACGGCCATGGCCTTCCATTTTCAGAACACTCTTATCAGTCCCAAAAACAGTTTGAACGGCCAGTCCAAGTCCTGTTAGTAAAATGTCATTGATCTCAGTATTATAAACATGATGAACCTGTGTCTGAAGCTTTTCTGTTAAAGATTTATCAAGAATAAAATAAGAAGATTTATCTATTACAGCATTTTTTTCAATCTCCTGATAATCTCCTGCTAACAAAGCAATATTTTCTTTTGATACTTCATCCCAATACAATCGCTCTGACTGCATCTTTTCGCTTTTAGCATATGCTTTCTGAGCCGAAGCCCAACGCTGAAAAGAATCTGTTTTTAAAGGCAGATTAATTGGTCCATTTCTTTGGTAGGATTCATACAAATGAGATAAATCTTCAAACAAAATACGCCATGAAACCCCATCAATTACAAGGTGGTGAATAATAAGCGCTAAACGGTCTCCGTCTGACATCCTGAAATGTCCAACATGGAACAAAACGCCTGATCCAATATCAAATCCTGACTGCAGATCATTACCAATGCTGCGCAATGACTCTAACTCAACTTCTTTGGAATCTGACCGTAAATCATAAAAACTGATCTTATAAT
>NZ_JBJLWK010000011.1:0-18946 GCF_046591535.1 Chryseobacterium proteolyticum
ATGAAGAAATTGATCTTGAAAAGATTATGACCCATTTGCAGATGAGTCTGCCTTATTATATGATCCCCAATGTGATCATTCCGTTAGAAGAATTTCCATTAACTCCAAATCAAAAAATTGACAGAAAGAATTTGACGCAAAGAAATATCATGCAGACAAAAGGTGATTTTAAAAATGCAAATTCTAAAATTGAAAAAAAACTATTAAAATATTGGGAAGAGGTATTAAATAGGGATAATATTAGTGTAAATGATAATTTTTTTGCTCTAGGTGGACATTCTTTAAACGCTGTTAGACTTACAGGATTAATAGCTAAACATCTTTTATTTGAAATCACATTAAAAACAATTTTTGATTATCCTACGATCAAATTGTTAGCAGAGCATTTGGAAAGACTAGAACCCAATAAAACTGTAGTTATTTCGATGGATGATAAAAAGGAACTTTACGAGCTGACACCCACTCAGTATAACATTTGGTTAGCATCTCAGGACGAAAATAGTTCACTTGCTTACAACATGTTTATGGCCTATAAAATAGAAGGAATTATTGATTTGGATAAAGTGGAAAAAGCAATAAACAAAATAGTAAACAAGTATGAAATCTTAAGAACGAATTTTGTAGAAGTAAATGGCACACCCTATCAAAAAACGAACTACAATGGCATCCATATAACTGTTCCTGTTATAGAAGTGCAAAAAGAAGAAACAAATAAAATAATTCATCAACTAAACAATAAGGCATTCAATTTTCAGGAAGATTTTTTGATTAGAATATATTTATTAAAAGAAGTAGATCAAGCCATCTTGTTGTTCAATACCCACCATATTATAATGGATGGCTTATCTCTGGAAATTTTTATAAATGAATTTATAAAAAATTATAGAGAAAGTAATTTTCTTCCGTTGCAGGATGAAGATCAGTTGACATTTCAATTCAACGATTATTCAGAATGGTTTAATAAAATAATTGGGATGAATCAAGCCGAAAATGAATCATTTTGGAATAGATATCTTGAAAATTATTTACCTAAAGATACATTTTATAAAGATTCTCATCCAAAGCAAAATCAGCGGAATGGCTCAGATTATTCATTTGAAATAAGTTCAGAAGTTACTTTAGCTTTAAAAGAATTGGCTATTAAAGAAGGTGTTACTTTCTATAGTCTTTTGATATCTGTATTCAATATATTGATTTACAGGATATCTAAACATACAGATATTTGTATTGGAACAATTCATTCAGGAAGAAATATTTCCGGATTAGCTAATCAAATAGGAATGTTCGCTAAGACACTTATACTGAGAACACAAGTTTCGTCAGATATTGTAATTACAGATTTGTTAAAGCTTACTCAAAATAACCTATTAACGATAAGTGATTATCAGGATTTACCGTTTGATAAAATTTCCAAATCTATTTTTGATGTCTTATTTGTATACCAAAATCCTGAATTTAGTTTTGATGAGATTGCTTTGGAAGATGAATTAAAATTAACATCTTATCCGGTTAAAAGTCAATTTAGCCGAATGCCTATTGTCTTTAATTTGTTTGAAAATGAGAACAAACTCAAAGGAAATATTGATTATAACTCTGATTTTTTTGAAGAAGAAACGATTCGTTTTATTGCCGAAAAATATAATATAATTCTAATGGAAATAATAAAAAATACATCTCAGAAAGTAAGGTTATTAGATATTAGATCTGATAATGAAAAAAATACTGATTTTAATTTTGACTTTAAATTTGACTTTAAATTTTAAATAAAAAATGTTGTGATACAACTATATAACACTTATTTGTCGGAAAAAAATCATGAAGATTTATTGCAAAATAGTTTAGTGAAATTTCCAGCTGATTTTCAGAAATTTAGAAGATGGCAAGATGCACAATGTTTACTTTTAGGAAGAGTAATGCCTTTTAAAGGAATTGAAGAATTAAAAATGCAAAACTGTGATAAAAGAGAAATAAAATATACCACATACAACAAACCTTATTTTGATGATAATTTGGTTGAATTTAATATCTCGCACTCAGGAGAAATTGTGTTTTGTGCACTAAGTGAAGAGCATCAAATAGGAATTGATATCGAATTGATTACTAACGTTGATTTTCAGAATTTTCAATCTCAAATGACAGAAAGAGAGTGGAATACTCTTAATGCTTCTGATAATAAAATAGATGCTTTTTTCAAATACTGGACACAAAAAGAAGCGGTCATAAAAGTATATGGTCATGAACTGTCATTACCCTTGAAATCCTTTGAAATTCAGGATGACTCAACTCAAATTAATTATCAGACTTTTTACTTAAAAGAAGTAACAATCAACAAAAACTATAAATGTTATATCTCTTCTAAAATAAATATGGATGAGATAATTATAAAAAACTATAATCCGAATAATTGAATTTAAAATGATAAATACAAAAAGACTCTTTTTATTATTATGTATGCTGCCATGTTTTATACTTGCGCAAACTAGTAATTTAAAACTCGAAAAAACAACTTCATTTTTTCCTGATAGTAAAAAAATCAATACAGAAAAGATTGAATGGAAATATTTAACAGTTCCTGAAAATTGGGAAAAACCCGATGGAAAGAAAATTAAGATTGCAGTTGCAGTACTAAAAAGTACTAAAAATAAAGAAAGTTCAAATCCCATTGTATTCTTACAGGGAGGACCAGGTGGAGGAGGAATAAAAGGTATTTCAGGATGGTTTAGTCATCCATTGCGGGAAAAAAGTGATATTGTCTTTATAGACGTGAGAGGAACTGGTTTTTCGTTTCCTAAATTTTGCCCAGACTTAGGAAAAACGTTCTTGGAAATACTAGCAAAAAATCAGGACAAAAAACAAGATGAGCAACAAAAAGCTGTGGCTGCAATGCTTTGCAAAGAAGATTTAATCAATAGAAATATAGATATTAATGCTTATAATAGTAAAACAATTGCTAAAGATTTAAACGCTTTAAAAACCCTTTTAAAGTATGAAAACTGGAATGTGTATGCTGTTTCTTATGGAACTTATACAGCTCAGGTATATGCAAATGATTTTCCTCAAGATATAAAATCATTAACTTTAGATTCTTCCATTTCAGATATTTCGCAGTATTATAATCTTAATACTAAAAATTATATGAATAGTCTTGAAAAAGTTTTTAAAGATTGTGAAAATAATCCGAATTGTAATAAGCAATATCCTAATTTAGAAGCAACATATTATGGGACAATCGCAAAATTAGATAAAACCCCGATTACCGTTAAAGTAGATAAAAAAATAATTCCTACAGGAAGTTTTACTTATAATGCTGAAGATTTTAAAGTTGCGATTCAGCAATCCCTCTACCAGAAAAAGTTGATACCAATGTTACCATTGTTAATTACTCAATTTAAAAATGGAAATAAAAGCGCTTTAAGCGCATTGGTAAGTTCATTTTCAGGAGCTTTAAGTCTTGATTATGGAGCTTATTATTGTGTAAGCTGCAATGAAGCAATTCCTTCCAATTCAATTTCTGATTTTGATAAAAATGCGGGTAAATATAATAAATTAAAGGGAGGGTTGTCTTTTTACAGATCTGATTTCCTTGTTTGTGACAAATGGAATTCTGGGACTATTAAAAAAGAGAATTTTTATAATGATTTATCAAATCTATCAAATTTATCTGCTCCGGTTTTAGTTTTTTCTGGAAAGTTTGATCCCATTACACCCCCAGAAAACGGTGAAGCTACCGTCAAAAAATTTAAAAAAGGATTTTTAGCAGAAGCTCCGATATCAGGCCATAGTTCTAGTTTTTCAAGTGCCGGAGCACAAATTGTAAATGAATTTATAAGTGATCCGAATAAAACCCCTGATCTTCATGATTTGCAGTCAGATACAAAAGTAAATTTTATTACTGATGTAAAAATAAATGGTGGGGTCTCTAAATTTGCAAATAGTTTGAATGAATTTAAACTTTTATTTTTTGCACCATTGATTATTGCAGTTGCTATTCTTATTATTTCAATATTTAGTTTTCTGTTTTATTTGATAAGAAGAAGAGGGGATAGTAACGCCAATAAGCAAATGAAAATATTGATTATTATAACTGCTTTAATAGGACTCTTTACTATTGGTGGGTTAATCACTGCAGTATCTAGTACGGCACAAATAAATTTTTATATATTAGCTTTTGGAGTAGCTAATAAGTTTATGTATTTATTTACTCTTCAATGGATATTTATTGGATTTACATTAACTTCAGTACTGTACTTTATTATAAGAGCTAAATCAATTTCAAACCCTAGTTTAATTGCAACAGTATTATTTTCACTTATTTTAATTGGTATTTATTTTCAATATTGGGGATTTTTTTATTAATAAATTAAACAGTAAAGTTGGGTAGCTTATACATGAACTCTTAAAAATATGTTGTCCCATTTTTACGGAGTATCATCAAAAAGTTTAAATAATATGATGAAAATTAAAGATGTATTACAAATAAAGCCTGATAGCGAATTTTTATACGAAGAGTTAATAAAGTTAAATAAAGGGTGGAGTTTTTACACATTACTAAAATTGAACTCATCTATTATCATAGGATGGTTAACAAATGATGATCTCTTAATTGTAAATGGTGATGGTATTTTTTTATATGATATTGAAAAATATTACTATGGAAGATTATGATTCAAATTTTAAAAAAAAATCTTTCCGCAGATAATTTAAAGTATTCATTAAAAGGAAGAGATGAGATTGTAGATGTTTTTGGGTTAAGAGGTGGAGGAGGAAATTTATTAACTTTGGATAGTGAATGAGAAATTAGAAATAAATCATATCCATAATAATTTCAAGCTACCGAGATTAATGAATTATAAAACAAGAAAATCATGGTTTTTTCAGCTTCATAATATGAGCCATGAAGGATATATGTATTGTGGATTTTCAAAAACACAGAAGTATTTTCTAATTATGGGCGACCAGGGAATAAATATTTATAAAAAGGATTTTTAAGATAAAATCTATTTCAGCAAAGTATAAAATGTTGCTGATTTGATATTTGTGAAAACGATAACGATTAATTTTAATTATTTACAAATTGTAAAATATTTATTATGAATTATATGTCATGGGATTTTCGGAGTATTTCTTTCTTTAAAGAGGAATTATTCACTTTAATGGTAATAACAACGAATTCCCATCTATAAAAGATTTTCAACAAAATGGAATTTATACATCAGAAATTAGAAATAAATTGTGTAAGTATTTAGAGATTTGTCCAGAAATTGTTTCAACTTCTTACAGGCGGCTAAATACTTACACTCTTTAGCCAATATTTTCTTTAACGTATTTTACAGATAGAGATTTTATTTTCAATAATTTACTCCAGGAATATGTCTATTATGATAATTTTGTTTTGCCTCAAAAATGATATGAACTAATTAAAGCTTGAAATTATATTAATGACAATTTTGAATTAAACTATGAAAAAATGTCATCGGGCGAAATTGATGTATTTAATAATTTTGAGAGAAGTTTTGATGATAATAGTATTAGTAATGATGCAATTTTATAAATAATAGAGATGTAAACTGGGGGGTATGAGACCCCAGAATATATAGCTCGTGTCACTAGATAAAAAATAGCACTACTGCAATTGCAGTGGTGCTATTTTTTATTTAAATATTTCTACATTTTTAATGGGTTTTGAACTAAACCTAATCAAAATGAATTTATAACGATGATGTTTTAATGTCAGATTTCAAATGCTCAAATAAGCTACTGTTTGGTGTTCTAAAGCAAAATAAAAGGCGCCAACTGTCTTTAGTTAACGCCTTTTGGCTTTTTACACCTTCACAAAGATCATAATGATGCAACCATATTTTATCGAGTATTCTTTTTACATTTTCAAAATAGATTTCGTCATCAATTCTGATAGGTTTTCTGTTATATTTAACCTTGTAACACGGAAAAGCGAGAAACTAATCAAGAAAGCCTTGTATTGTACCAATGTAATTTGGGTAGTTAAAAAGTTTTGGGCAGTGGCTGATCAGTTTTTCTTTAATTTCGTTTATTGCTGTATTAGTATGTGAAATAACTAAAATGCCTGATCCATCAGAGAAAGGTAATTTTCTTTCTAGTATTAATAATTTAGCTAGTAAAGCAGTCGTTTTCTACTACCAAGAACTGCTTGTAAATCTAAAGTTGTTAAATCCTTTATAAATGTACTTCTCTCAGTATTGAAAGTTTTATCATTTTTAAGGAGTATTTTTTCAGCATAAGCAACATCATCATCTGCTATAATATCCTGTGGCATACTTAATAGCTTTTATTATGTAATTAATACTATCTTTCTTTCTTGTTGGAAATACTTATTGTTCTTTCAGAAAGCTCATTTTTCCAAATCATGATCAATAGTTGTGGCAAGTCTATAAGCAATTTCGGTTTTGTTGATTTTTTATTTTTATCTATGAGTTTTTCTGCCAATTTTTTTCAAAATCATTTTCCCATTCAGTTCGAGGGTGTACAATTTTTAAGACATTTTGAAATTGTGTTGCTAGACTTTGTGATTTATAAAGTGAATATTCCAGTGTCCACTGAGCATGGAATTGTAATTCTCCATTTTCAGATTGTACTTGTGAACCATTTCCATCTAATATTGGAATTTTGAATTCTCCGTTAAAATAATTTTTAAGTTCTACACTAAGTTTTTGGAATATTTGAAGCAGTTCGCGATCTTCTTCTCTACCTTAAAAGCGTTATCTCCTAAAAGTATTTGTGATAATCTTGAATTACGTTTTGCTATAAGTTCATTTTCAGCATCTCTTAATGGTTTTAAATAAGTAATTTAAATACTCCTTTGCTTCGGTTGTTAAGATATAACCACCTTCATCATAACCAGCCTTTATGTCCGTATAGAAAATTTTCTTTCCTTGAAGAAAAATACTAGAACCTTAATGAGAGTTCAAACCACGCTTCAATGCCGATGAAATCTCTGATGTAGCACTTTTAGTCTGTATATTTTAGATATGCCAAAGATTTCAAGTTAAAAATTCAAACCATAAAATGCCAAACTGTAACACTTTGATAAATAATTTGTTATGTCTATAAAAAAAGAGACAACTATCAAATAGTTGTCTCCTTAAGTGAACTTGACAGTATTATCTTCGAACCAATTTCTAGAAGATCTTGATAGAATTTTAAGGATAGGAATCCATATTTAGTATTAGTATTATACACAGTTTATAAAAGCTCAAAACTCCAATTTTTACATTCCAAATAAAGTGGAGGAAGCAAATACTATTCTAATAATTTTCTATAAAAGAGGAAGAGATTCGAACTTATTTCGTTTTGAGCTTTATTTATTAATGCTGTTTTTGAGCTGTTCGGAAAGATTTGACCTACAGCGTCTAAACTTCTTTTTTTTATGTCTCGGCGGAAAGGGAGGGATTCGAATTAACCCTTTCCTCGCACTTTAAACCCAATCTTTAAGAATATTTTTGGTTACTGCCACTAATTTGCTATTAATCATTTTGGTAAATTTTAGAAAGTAAATTATTTATGAACGACTCCAAAGAACAACATTAAATATCCTCAAAGATGTAACTTTATAAATAATTGATTTCAATTGTTGTTCGTGACCTAGTTTCTCCTTCCTACTTCTCCCAATGCCGCTCATATATATTTCAGATGGTTCTATTTTTTAAGTATTCTTGATAATGTTTCGAACTTTTTAATAAATACACTTTTCCATTCACTACAAATCCATCTAATTTATGCTGAATTGTATATAACGATAGATCATCAAGTTTATTGATAAAACCTCTACCATTAAAATTCAAGGATGTATTACATAAAACTCCATAGCCAGTTCTCTTCTTAAAAGCCTTAAGTAAATTATATAGATTTTCATTTGACAATTGCGAAACTGTCTGTATCCTTGCCGTTTTATTTACGTGAGTAACCGCGGCTAATGCGTCAGTATTAGTTACATAAGTATAAAGCATATAAGGACTTGGATTTTCACATCCAAACCATCGAGCTGAATCTTCTTCTAAACAAACGGGAGCAATAGGTCTAAATTGTTCACGTTGCTTAATCTCATTTAATCTTGTCTTGGTAGTTTCATTAAATGGTGCTGCAATTATTGAACGATTGCCCAAAGCCCTAGGACCAATTTCATATTTACCATTAATCCAAGCTAAAATTAGATCGTCAACTAACATTTCGGCTACTTTCTCATAAGTAGCTTCAAGAATATCGTATTCTTCTAAATTTATATTACAATCAGCATCAAAATACTGCCCAGAATATACGTCCCAATCAATTTTTGGTTCGCCAGTAAAGTAAAATTGTGCATCAATAGCGGTTCCAATGGCAGAGCCTGAATCATTTGCAACTGGTGGGACAAAGATCTCGGAAAAAAGGCCAGTTTGCCTCCATTTGCTATTCCAGTCACAATTTAATCCACATCCGCCCGCAATGACAAGTGGTAATTTTTTTTTTCAAGTTATCTTTAGCAAATCGATAAAAAATATTAAAAATTCTATCGCTGAAAATACCCGCAAAATTTCTAAATTCTTCGTTTTCAATTCCTACATTATAATATGGCGATTTTTCAAGATCATCATATAAACTTAATTGAATATGTGGTGTATCTAAAAGAAAGCTAATCAATTTTTCTTCTTGTTTTGTTGCAATGTTACGTTTTGAGAAAGATGTTAAAGCCATGAGTTTCCCGGCATCTGAGAACCTAGAAAAAGGGGCATTTTTAGGAAAAGTTGGATCTGCCAAACCATATATTGAAGCATATCGATTACCTGGTTCATTTAGTACATTTGCAATAAGTTTTATGTTTAAATTTGAGTCAACCTCATAAAATGCACCTATTTCCCCCTCCCATACTAAAGCATAAAAGGGAGATCCTTTAGGTAGGTTTGATAAACCATAAGCAGACAGTACATGTGACCTTTCATGTGAAGAAGAGAAAAAGTTAACATCTTTACCTAGCATTTGATGTTTTCGTATCATAATTTCACTATTACTAATTCCGCGGTACCCAGCATGCTGAGTAAAACCTAATATTGGTTCTTCTCGAGGCCACCAACCTCCTGTACAAATAACGTCAGGAATTTCATTGATTTCACTTAAAGCACGAAACACATCGTGACTAGATATAGGTGAATATCTATAGTTTGAATTTTTTTCTGCTTCTATTGAAAATATTAATTTATTATTTTTTAAATAAGCAATTGAACCATCATGTCCTGGATTAAATGAAAGTATATTCATATTCTATAATTGTTTCGCATTAATTATTACACTTTTAAAAGTACTGGTAGTAGGGAGTGCTCTGTTAGGCAATGTTCCAGCAAGCTCCTTTGATCGGCATGGCCAAATATTTAGATGGAGAGACATTGGAAGGTGGGGAATGGGAGTGGGATTCCATTCGGTACGTCTATGTACTAAATTATCATCAACAAACCAGCGTATTTCCGATTCATCCCACTCAATAGCATATTTGTGAAACGACTTAGATGCGTCAAATCCAAGATCAATATATATTGGCGTACCTCTATAACCATAATCAAATTTAGCACCTTCATCGCCAGGATTATAAAAAACATTCACCAGTAAGCAATTAGTATTTTTGCCTGCAACTTCAACATCAATCTCTTGACGAGGAGAATCTCTATGTAAAAAGAAACCTGTTATCACACCAGGTACATTTGAGGCTTTCAAAACAGCTTCAAATCTACCATATAAATATTTAAAATTACTTGTTATAGCTCCCGCGCTATACTCTCTGACACCAACATTAGTCTTTTTTACTTTTAGTATAAGCCCTTGTGAATCGTCGAGTTTTACATTTTCTTCTCTAAACAAAGCGAGATTATCAGTAAAAGTATCATTTCTAGGAATCCAAAGATTCTTATTAAAAGTTGTAAAATTTTCTTTCTTTATGTAGTGACTTTCCGTTAATCTGTTGTTTTCAAAAATTACATCAAATTCTCTCGATTGGCGGTTAATGTCCAAAACCCAAGGCGAGGAATCATGTTTTAATTTTTCTAATCCAACAATTTGATAGTTTGTATTTAAATTGATTTTAAAATTTCTACTTCCTTTTTCTATTAAATTGGGAAAAGTACTATCTGGCGGAGCAATTCTAAGTAGTTGGCATATAACCTTCCATTTATTTGGTTCTGTCGAATTTAAGATGACAAAATTATTCATATCAATATATTCAATTGACCTTATAAAACTTTCTTCCATCAACTCGTTTTCACTTAGTGTGTAAATTATTTTAGCATTAGGGAAAGATTTTAATAAATACTTAATGTTACCCTTTAAGATACTAATATTTACATAAGCGTTAAAAGTATTTTTACCAGCTTTTAAGTTTTCTAATTCAGTAGCAGGTAGTGTTTCCATATCACTACAGCATGTATAACCAAGCATTGATAAAGCCATTGCAAGAGAGGTAAGTCCCGAATCTTTTGAGCCAAAAGCAAATATCGGAACTTCTGTAGGGACTTTGTTAAATAAAGCCGCTTTCTCACTTGTAATCGCTCCGATTTTTGTAAGTGTAGGCAAAATTGAATATGAATTAGTGGAAACTAAATCAGGGCGCTGATTAATTAAAGATTTATGCGTTGCGAGGACATTCAAAAATTTAAATTTATGATTTATCCATAGATCTACTGGACCAGTACAGGGAAGAAGTTTAAGAAGTTTTTTTGCTCCTTCTTTTGAGATGACATATCCAGATAAATTCCATAAACCCCGAACTGGCCGGAATATTTTATCAGATAAAAAAGTTTTTGGCGCCCCGTTTTTTACCTCCTCAAATGATAAATAGAATATATCAAATTTACTTTCTTGGATTTTCCATATTTCTTCCCAAGCTTTATTAAGCTCTCTTGTAAATCCAGGCTTAATCCAAATGTCATCCTCCAAAATAAGAGTATATTCATTCTCCCCAAAAGCTATGCGTTTCCACAATTCAATATGTGAATAAGCTACAGCTATCTCAGGCCTACTCATTTTAATTTGGGAACAAAGGTCCAATTGAGTAGGCATTGCAAGAGGTTGAGGTTCTACAAAAAGTTGATCTTCAAGTGTATAATTTGGATCCAATTCACTGTTTTTTGTAGGAGTAGTTAAGAAGTCCTTTGCATCAATTGCATTGTATCTCTCAGTTAAATTAGTGAGTTTAGAACCAGAAATGTCAAGTATTTGTTGTAATTCTAAACAAATTTCTTTCCAACGAGATGGTTGACGTTTTAAATTAATGACATAAATATTATTTATTAGGCAGCCGCTATTAATGTTTTTAGCTCCAAATGCCTTACATTTTTTTCTAGGAAGTAATCGTCTGTATTTTAGCGCGGTACGGAACAAATATTTTAATGACAATGACCAATTAGAATCTTTTCTCATAAGTCGATATTTATTTAAGATGTTTAAAGTTTTGGCAATTTGACAATCGCCAGTTTCTCGCATCATTTCTGTAGCTTAATGGCCATTGACTTTCAGCAATATTTTCCCAATTGTTTAATACTAAAATAAATTGTTCCATTTTATTAGTTTTTTTCAGGATATCTATTACTGATTTACTCAAGTTGCCAGGACCTGCTGTGGATTGTATTTCAGGTAGAATATCAATTTTATTTGCTTCTATTGCTTGTAATAATAAAGTAGCCGAAGTAAGCGCTTGTTCAATTATTGGATCTTTACTTCTAGCAATAAGCGGATTATTATTGAAATAAAAAATCCAGTTGTCTGAATAGGCTCCAGGCTTGGTAAATATTGAAGGAGAGATCATTGAATGGCTTGAAACATCATAACAAAGTGGCTGAACTTTTAACCTATTATCCTTAAAAAGGTGATTTATATCTGCGCCATTGTAAACATCATCAGCGTCTACGTAGCATCCTCCCTCTATAAAAATATAGCAAAGACGAAAATAATCGGATTGCATTGCAGGATGATAACATTGATCGTAAGCATTTTTAAACTTAGATCCAAGTTTTTCTTTTATGAATTCTCCTGCTTTTTTACTATCAAAAAGTAATCTTTCATATCCTAAAGTTTCAAGTTGGTCCCAAGTTTTTATGCAATCATACACATCAGTGGGTAGTTGTTCAAGATTATCCCAAAATTGTATAATTCTTTTAGGAATTTTATCATTCTCATTTGATACTGAATCAAAATGAGCAGGAGTACTTTGAACAAGTTCTTTTATAAATAGAGACCTTTTTTGTTCTTCTTCTTCTTCTTCTGAAATACTCATTTTTGAAAATATATTTTGTTAGAAAATAGTTTTTAATACTTAATAGATAGTGAATTTAAGTAATCAACTTTAGAAAATATTACGGTTTAACGTAAAATACCTTTAAGAACAATAATTTAGGTATTAATGGAGTCAAACAAATGATTAATGCTATTTTGTTTAACTTCTGCTAACTCGGGTATTGAGATAAATAATCTCTCTTTCGCTCTACTAACAGCTACATAAAATAATCTATATTCCTCCTTTGCTAAACTTCGTTTTAGAATAAAATCTAATTCACTTTCTTTTTTTTAATACCAAAAGAACATTATTGAATTCATCTCCTTTTGATTTGTGTATTGTTTTACTTGGTGATCTGTCATCGTCAATTTTTAAACATACGGCCACTTGTTCATATGTGTGAGAGTTATAAAATTCTCGAGCTGCACCTCTGCCACTTAAATTAGTGAAATCAGATTTTATTTCGGATCGTACCAATGTAAAGAAATCGTACAATGGAGCACTTTTGAAATTGTCGTAGAAACCTAAAAGTATTGTAAGCTTTTCTATTACTTTTGCCTTTCTAATATCTTTGTTGGCAATATTTCGAAAATTTATATCCATTTCTTTTATTGCTTCTTTAAAACGTTTTTCTTTGGCATACTCAACTGATCGAAGACAAGAAAGTATAACACTCCTTCTAATCGAGTCATCAATTGAATATAGATGTTCAATTAAATCTTTTGTTGGAACTACTGAGGTCATGCGACCTTTTAATTCATTGGCAGTTATATTATCCCAAGTTAGAATAGTTAAATCCGTACCACAGATTTGTTTTACATGTTCAACAGCATTATGATAGTCACCAATAAGTAATTGACATCTTTCGCCTTGAGTATTTCTTGTACTTATTTGAACTAAATCTTGTCTAATATAATTTAAAACGTTAATTATTTCTATAGTACTTCTTTTATTATCCAATATTTGATAGTCCTGAATATTAGCTAATTGATGAGTTCTGAATTGGACAGGATCAGCTCCTTGAAAACTATAAATTGATTGTGCTTCATCTCCAATTATCCCAGTAATTATTCCAGCATCTCCGATTATTCGAAGAATCCTTGATTGAATAGGGCTAGTATCTTGAAATTCATCAATAAAAAAATATGGAAACTTAGCTCTAATTACTTGAGCTATAAATGGAAACTCACTAAGTAAAATATAACCGAAATATAAAACATCGTCATGATGTAAAATACCTTTTTCCCAAAAGATTTTTTTTGTAATCCATTAATCCAGGTAATAATTTATCTAGGCAATTTACCTTTGAAAGATTTACTCTTCTTCCATTATCATCAATATAAAATGCTTTACCATTTTCCATTACAAATTCAAGATTTTCTCCAATAAATTTATATTGCATTGATGCTAACCAATTTCCGATTGCTGGTATATATTGAGGTAATCTAGTCAACTGTTCATAGGAATATGGATGCCGAAAATTTGCCCTGCTAATATGTGATGTTAACCACGCTTTAATTTTACTTCTACTTATTATGTGGTCATCATGCCCATCCATTCTGTGGACATTAAAATTAAATCTTTCAGCAATAAAGCTCATATATGGCTTTACAATATTGTGATAAATAAATCCATGTATAGTTGAAACTTCAATTCTGTCAGAACCGAACTTTAATCTCTTAATTATAGTTTCTACCCCAATATTGGTATAGGTAATACACGCAATTTTCTTTGAACAATCTAGTCTTTGAGAGTGCTGCAAAACATATTTTAAATGATTAACTAACAAATGTGTTTTACCAGCACCAGGACCAGCAAAAATTCTAAAATGTTGCTCTGGGGCAATTATAGAGTCAGAGGTGATATTTATTGTTGGCATATCCAAGTTATTGCTTCATTAATATAGTTTGGAACATTAAAAACAACCCTAATATTTCCTTGTTCATTTGGTTCATCAGGAGATAATAAAAGATTATCTTCTAGATTAGTGGCTAGCTCTATTGCATTTTCACCTTTTCCAACCGATGCTAAATATCTATAAGCTATAATACACTTTTTAAGATCATCTTCTGTCCAACCTTCATCTTCAAATTCAGTTAATGCGGTTTTAAAATTTTCATTTGAAGGACTATTGTATAGTCTGTCAAGCATGTCCACTTTCGATCTATTATCATTGTAATAGCTAATTAGATCGTTTAACTCATCTTTGTTTGTTATTGAATCCGTTAGAAGAACATCGCTCTGTAAATTTGAAAGCATTAATTCAAACTCGAATGTTTTACCGTTTTTATGATTTTGACCAAAAAACTTAATATTAGGATGTTCTTGATACATCTCAATTTTTTCGGAAATATGACATTTGTAGTCATATTCTTCATCCTGGCCCATTTGAAAGGTATAACAACTATGAAATGATCCCCCTGTTTTTTTCTTACGTTCTGGATCTCTATCTTTTAAACAAGCAATTTGTTTTGGTATTGTAAATTCATTTGTTCCATCAAATAGATAAAGAAAATTTTGAAAAAATCTACCACCAACAGGAACGATTGCAATATGAGATTTTTCTAGACTCTCTCCACAATAGCGCGCAAGAGTAGGTAATAAAACCTGCTCTGCTAATCCTTCGACAAATATTACTTTTTGAGCAAATAGCATATCCGATCTGGTTGCATCTAAAAATCTCTGTACATATGACTTTGATTTTTGTCCTTGGACCGTATTTGGGAAGCATTTCCCAGGATAACCAGCACTTATGGAGCGGCCATCATTATGAAGACAGATTATCTCGTCAAGAGATACAGCTGACGTTATTTGGGTTGAGTGCGTCGTAATAAAGATCTGTTTGACTTTCCTTTGTTGCTTATTTTCTTTTAAGAATTTTAAAAATTGATATTGCATTGCAGGATGTAGGTGAGCTTCGGGCTCCTCAATTGCCAAAACAGGAAATACTTTTGCATTGCTTCCAAGATATTTACCATCTGAATTAACCTGCATTTTAGCTAAAAGGAGAGACATGAATATTAAATTATTATATCCTAATCCATTATGAGTTGCAGGAATTTTAATATCTAAACCAGTATATCCAATAATTAGTTTTAATGCTGAATAAAGTTCTATCTCGGATAAAGCACCATCAAAATCTGGGCTCGCATTGTTGAATGTAGCACCTGTTTGTCTAGCATACTGGAGAATTTCTTCTTTACCTGCTGACATTCTTCCTTGAAGTTCAGTTATTAATTCTGAGGCTTTATCTGAAAAATTTTTTCTAATAGCCTTTATTTCGGCAAGTTTCTCTTCGGTTGACTTTGTCTCTTCATCAGCAGATTTTATCTCATAATCAATGAAGAAATCTAATACATCTTTCAGCATTGTATTTCTGCCAGTGAACATGTCTCTTTCAACATCTCGAATTGCATTTAAAAATTGAAAGTCAAATTTTTGTAGAGAATCATGGTCCGCTTTATTTAATAGAGTGGGGTCTCCACCATAAATTTTATAGGTATAAAAACGCAAATAATCATGTTTGATAGTTAACCATGCTTCGTCCCTTGAAGTACACTGAGTTAAATCTTGCACATAATTCTCCTGCCTATCAATAGGTAAAAAGAATTCGTAAGTAAGCATTGCTTCATAATTTGCATCCAAAACAGTTAGCCAATTTGATACAGTTACGAGATCATCACTGTTGTCGGCTTCATTAATACTTTTTTTGAAAGTTAAAGTTATTTTTATTGAAGGAGGATTGGTTTGTAAACTTTCTAAGGTTGATGTTTTTGAAAAATCATCTATAGAAAGCCTCCTAGAGTCTTCATTGTTAATTAGCAAGCTTATTGCTTTTATTAAACTTGTTTTTCCAGAATTATTGTGGCCAATTATAACGTTTACACCATCATTAAATAAAATCTCATTTTGAGGGAAATTTCTGAATCCCTCAATTGATATTTTTGAAATATACATAGGTTAATAGCTTTTTCCATAAAAATAAATAAAATAATTGAATGGAACAGCTTTTTTAAGTGCTATTGAAACCTTATAAAAATGAACGCTTAATAAATTTCATACCTTTCAACAGAAGAATGAGTCTACGATTGAATAAATAGTATACTCCTAAAATTTCAAATATTCTACTTGGGTGTAAATTCCAGTGATATTGACTTGGGCTCATTTATATAAATATTCACTGTATCTTCTCACGTTTTTTCATCTCATTTAATGCATATAAGAGAGTAGATATTTAAAACTGGCTGCATTTACAATTTGAACCTGTCAGGTATTCTTGAGACAATTTTTTGCAGATATAGATCGAATTTTAAATGTACTTAATAAATAATTTTGAAATTTAAAAAGACAATTTTACTTTGGTAGCCTGGATGATAAGACGGTGTATATTTTATGTATCCAAAATCTTGAAGTTCCTTAAAATACTTATGATATGTAGGAGCTGTTTTGATATGTGATTGAAACATCAATTTGCTCCTACTAACAAATATAACTTCTTTATCATTTTGGATATAAGCAATTTTAATAATTGCAACTAGTAATACAATATGCCACACAGCTAGCCTTTCATCTGCTGTAATTTGAATTAAATAATTAAGCCAATTAATTGTATTATCTTTTTTCATTTTCAAATAATTTTTTTAAATCATCTAAATTATAATAGTATGACCCTAAAATCTTTTTAAATTTAATCTTTCCGGTTACTCTTAGGTTTTGAAGCGTAGCGGGCGAAATATTCATAAAAGCTCGTACAGATTTACTTCTTATCCATTCTGGATTTACATCCTTAGGTATAGGTTCAGCAGGTTGTATTTTTTCATCTAATATTCTTTCTATATCAAGTAGCAATTGGATTCTAAATTCCTGTAAATCTTCTTTTGTTAATAATGAGATTTCCATTTTTAATATTTGTGTCAAATATATAATGAATGTGTTTATTTTGTTGATTAATAATTGTTTATGCATGATTTTGTTGTTAACACAGCTTAATATATAATGCTAAGTGATTTATAAAACGATTTATACGGTTAATTAAGAAATCTAAGGAAAACCTAGGAAAC
The DNA here is from genome assembly GCF_046591535.1 of Chryseobacterium proteolyticum. Taxonomy (NCBI): domain Bacteria; kingdom Pseudomonadati; phylum Bacteroidota; class Flavobacteriia; order Flavobacteriales; family Weeksellaceae; genus Chryseobacterium; species Chryseobacterium proteolyticum. The sequence goes on from NZ_JBJLWK010000011.1 coordinate 17,329, forward strand.
CTATTACCTTAGATAAAGAATTTAAAGATAGATGGGATAAATTAGCTAAAGTTTCAAAAGATATGAGTTTTCACATATTTCTTTTTTAACTGAATATAATTATTTGTTTAACCCTATTATTTATAAAATATGATTGTTAAGTATTATTTAAATTTAGACAGTAATGAAAATCTGTTCTGTCAAATTATTGATGAAAATATTAAGGCAAGCTTTAATATGAAATATAATGTTGATCCTAAAATATGGAATTACAATAATCAAAAAATAATTGATAGTGATCTTCATTTTTTTACTTTAAAAAATTTTAAATCATATCTTTTTAATAGGTATTATGATTTACAAAAGTTAGGTAAAAAAAGGATTTTGGAATCCTTAAAAGCAGAGGTTTTGTCTTTATTAAAAGATTCAGGAATTGATGATATTTCTAAGAATGTTTTTAATTTTTACGCAGATAAATTTGGGTTAAATAGATATGATAAGTATATACAAGCATTTGAAAAGTTTACAGGATTACGGCCGAAAGATTATAAAGTTGAAATTATAGATTATATACTACATTTTCATACTAGTAACGAAATTTATGAAATGGATACCTATGCTGGAAAATCCTTAATGCTTAAGGAAATTATTCAAAACAAAAGATATTTTGATATAGAGGAATTGACTGAGGTTGATATATGGAGCGAGATCTATGATGAAAATATTGGTAAGCATAAATTCCTTTCTAAGATGTCTAATGAATTTGAGATTTGTCTTGATGATAATTTTAGGAGAACGGGAATATTCATTGAGCCAAATGAGAGTCTTGAGAACAGGAAGAATGAAATTCGAAAAATGTTCCAAAAGTTTATTGATCAATCTAATAGAAATACTAATTGGATTGATTTAGCTTGGAACATAAATGAGGAGATTCTGTATCCTTTAGCAGTTATTACCATGACAGGTATATTGGATTTACAAGTTTGTTGTCTAGAATATTGTGAATTGAATTTCTATGATCAAAATGAAGATTGGAAGAGTATTTGTTTGGGTGACGATCTTGAAAATGATGACAACGATCAGGTGTTTTATATCAGAATATTCAAATAAATCACTTTTTAAATAATTCATTGAAATACCTTTAAACAAAGGGAATATGATGTTTTTAGAAAACCTCTGAAGGTTCGAATCCCTCACTCTCCGCAAGGTTAGAAACCAAAATAAGCTAAAACGCTGTAAACATAAATGTTTACAGCGTTTTTTTGTTTTAGCGTGGTATCAAAAAAAAAACAAACTAGGTCACGATTTATATGTCCTATTTAGTGTCCCATTCGGAAAATCACAAAAAAAGGGTCACGAAAAATCACGAAAGCCCGACCAATAGGCAGTCTAACGATTGTACATCTTGCAAAAAGTGGTAACAAAAAGTAAATTATTAAACCATTAAAGTTATCACACAATGAACAAAACATTCAACCTATTATTCTTTATCAAAAAGAATAAAATCAGAACCAACGGAACCGCTCCCATCTACTTACGAATTACGATAGACGGCAAGGCAGCAGACATTGCTGCTAAAAGGTATATCGATCCGAAGAAATGGGATGTTAAAGCACACAAAGCACTAAGCAATTCGCAA
>NZ_JBJLWK010000012.1:0-17835 GCF_046591535.1 Chryseobacterium proteolyticum
GTCTGTGTATGAATTTTTCTATACCCTTTCGACAGGTAAGAAAATAAGGATTTTAAAGAACGCCCTTGAAATCAATCATTATCTCGATCAGGACACCAATGTATTATTAAATACGGTTCCTTCTGTGATAAGAAAATTAATAGAAGACAAAGCACCATTGGATGCTATCAAAGTCATCAACATGGCAGGAGAAGTTCTTCCCACGGATATTATTGCAAAGCTTCCTTTGGATAAAATCGAAGTTAGAAATCTGTACGGTCCATCGGAAGATACCACTTATAGTACATCTTATCGTATTACGAATAAAGAGTCTAGAACCATTTCTATAGGTAAGCCTATATCGAATACTCAGGTATTGATTCTGGATCAGAATAGCCAATTGGTTCCTCTCGGGGTTACAGGCAGGATCTTTGTATCCGGAGCTGGAGTAGCGAGAGGCTATCTGAACAGGGCAGATCTCACTGAGGAAAAGTTTTTGACCAATCCTTTTATAGAAGGAGAAAGAATGTATGATACAGGAGATTTAGGCTATTGGTTATCAGATGGAAACATAGAATTTATAGGAAGAAAAGACCATCAGGTTAAAATAAGAGGGTATAGAATAGAGCTAGGGGAGATAGAAACGGCTATTTTAGGGTTTTCTGATCAGCTAAAGCAGGTCGTTTTAGAAGTAAAAGAATTTAATTCTCAAAAGACATTAGTAGCTTATTATGTAAGTAAAACGAAAATAGATAAGGCCGATCTACGAAGCTATCTGCAAAGTAAATTACCAGATTATATGCTGCCAGGCTACTACTTGGAGCTGGATAAAATGCCATTAACTCCAAACGGAAAAGTAGATAAAAAATCACTGCCAAATATCTCAGGGGAAGATCTTATCAGACGTGAATATGTAGCTCCAACAACAGATGTAGAGTTACAGTTGACCAAGATCTGGGAAGAAGTTTTAAAGGTTGATAAAGTAGGAATAACGGATAATTTCTTTGAATTAGGCGGAAATAGTTTAGTAGCGGTTCAGGTGATCAACAAGACTTTTAAAGAATTGGGCACTAGTATTTCGCTTAAGAACTTTTTTAATAATCCAACAATAAAAGGACTAAGTAAAAATTTAATCCAAGCGAATTATTTGGCTATCCCACCTGCCCCGGAATCAGTGAGTTATCCTTTGACATCTTCTCAACTTAGATTTTGGGTATTAAACCAGTTTGAAGGAGCATCTTTAGCTTATAATATGCCTGTTGTCCTGAAGTTTACAGGAGATTTGGATATTTTAAAATTTGAGGAAGCTTTTAAATCATTAATTCTTAGACACGAAATTTTAAGAACATCTTTCCTGTCAATAGAAGGAGAACAGGTACGTCAGTTTATTACCCCAAAAGAGGAAGTAAACTTTACAGTCAATTATGTTAATTTTAGTTCTAATAATGAAACCAAAGACATTGTTGATGCTTATTTGGCAAACGAAATTGCAATGGCTTTTGATTTAGAAAAAGGCACTCTGATTAAAGCATCTTTACTAAAAGTTAAGGAAACGCAACATATTTTCTTTATGTCCATGCATCATATTATTAGTGATGGATGGTCTATGGAATTATTGATTAAGGAAATCATAAACATATATAATGCTTTAGTTAATAATACAGAAATCAATTTACCGGAATTAAAAATTCAATACAAAGATTATGCAGTCTGGCTAAATGATGATATCCAAAAACAGAAGTACAATGCAGCTGAACAATATTGGATAGAACAATTTTCGGGAGAACTGCCCACATTAGAATTGCCAAGTTTTAATAAGCGTCCTTTAGTTAAAACGTTTAATGGAAACAGTATCAGTCATCAATTTTCAAAAGAATTTTTGGAGAAAATAAAAACCTTCTCAAAAGATCATGATGCTACTTTGTTTATGAGCTTATTAACGGGGGTAAAAGCTTTATTTTATAGGTATACGAATCAGCGGGATATTATTATAGGAACACCTATTGCAGGAAGAGAGCATCCTGATTTAGAGAACCAGATTGGATTATATCTTAATACACTGGCAATAAGAACTCAGATCGCAGAAAATGCTACTATTTTAGACGTATTAGATAGAGAAAAGCATACGTTATTAGAAGCCTATCAGTATCAGAATTATCCTTTTGATGATTTGATCGGTCAATTAAATCTAAAAAGAGATACCAGCCGTTCAGCCTTATTTGATGTTATTGTCGTGTTGCAAAATCAGGCACAGTTACAAATTACAAATGAAGAAGAATTAACAGGCCTACAGGTAGAGAGCTATGCTTTTGAAAATAAGATTGCTCAATTTGATCTGAGTTTGGTTTTCACAGAATGTGAAGAAGGTTTGTCTTTAACGATACAATACAACACTGACATTTATAATGCTTTTTTAATAGAAAGAATCTTCAGTCATTTTGAAAACTTGATAAGCAATTCAATTGCCGATCCGTCAGCAGTATTAGAGCATACAGATTATTTGAAGCCATCTGAAAAACAGCAATTGTTATTTGATTTTAATGCAACTGAAGCTTTTTATCCAAAAGATAATACAATTGTAGCCTTATTTGAAGAACAGGTTGAAAAAAAAACCTGATAATACAGCAATTGTTTTTGAAAACAATGCATTTACATATCACGAATTAAATAAACTTTCTAATCAACTTGCTCATTACTTAAGAGAAAATTATAGTATTCAGGCTGATGATTTAATTGGGATTAAATTAGAGAGAAGTGAAAACCTGATTATTTCAATTTTAGGAATATTAAAATCAGGAGCAGCTTATGTGCCAATTGATCCAAATTACCCACAGGATAGAATAGATTACATAAAGAGAGACAGTGCAACTAAAGTTATTATTGATGAACTCCTGTTAGAAAAATTCAGAAAAGTTCAGCACCATTATTCGCAATTGAATATTGAAAAAATCAATTCTGCTACTGATTTAGCATATGTAATTTATACTTCCGGAACTACAGGTCAACCAAAAGGGGTAATGGTCGAACATCATAATTTAATTAATTTATGCTATTGGCATTGCGCAGCGTTTAAAGTTGATGAAGATAGTCGCGGAGCGTTATTTTCCGGAGTTGGATTTGATGCATCTATCTGGGAGATTTTTCCTTATCTGATTTGTGGAGCATCTCTTTGTCCTATTGGAGAAGAGGAGATACGATTAAATCTACAAAAACTGGCTGATTTTTATAGTAGTAACAAGATATCACATAGTTATTTGCCATCTGCTATTTGCAGTGATTTAATTAGCTCCGGAATCGTTATCGATAAAGTGAAGCTTTTGGTTGGAGGAGAATCGCTAAAAATTGCTAAAAGTTCACAATTAGATATTTATAATAATTACGGGCCGACTGAAAATACGGTAGTGAGCACGTTTTATAAAGTAAGTCCAGTTCATGAGGGAATGATCCCAATAGGGAAACCGGTTTGTAATACGCAGGTTTATATTTTAGGAGATCAGTTACAAATTTTACCGGTAGGGGTGAGTGGTAAGATTTACGTGTCGGGAGCCAGTGTAGCACGTGGTTATCTTAATAATGAAACGCTTACGTCAGAGAAATTTATTGTAAATCCTTTTGTCAACGGACAAAGAATGTATGATACAGGCGATCTGGGGCGTTGGCTTCCAGATGGGAATGTTGAGTTTTTAGGAAGAAAAGACCATCAGGTTAAAATAAGAGGCTACAGAATTGAACTTGGAGAAATCGAAAATACGATTTTGAAATTTTCAGCATCTTTAAAACAGGTTATAGTAGAGACGAAAAAGCTAAACTCAGAAAAAGTTTTGGTGGCGTATATCATCTCAGAAAATACTTTGGATAAAAGAGCCCTTCGTAATTTTCTTCAGGACAGATTACCAGATTATATGGTTCCTGGTTTTTTTGTCGAATCATCTCATTTTCCTTTGACTTCAAACGGTAAAATTGATCGAAAGACGCTTCCTTCAATATCATCAGATGATATGATCCGAAAAGAATTTGTTGTACCTGTAACGAGCGTTGAAAGAGAATTAGTTGCAATATGGGAAGAAGTTCTAAAGATTGAAAATGTGGGAGTCACCGATAATTTCTTTGAACTTGGAGGGCATAGCTTGAAAGCCGGCTTATTGATCAATGAATACAGAAAAGCGTTTAATGTAAAAATTAAGGTAAACGATATATTCAAATCAACAACTATAAGTTCTCATGTTAAGCTGTTGGAATTATATGACACGATTGATCAGGATGAAATAACTAAAATACCGGAAGCTGAAAGTTATGCCGTTTCTGCAATTCAGAAAAGAATCTGGATAGCCAGTCAATTTGAAAATGGATCTAAAGCATATCATATGCCTTCCTGTATTGAATTAGCCATTAATCCTGATAATTTCAGAAAGGCTATACTTGCTACAATAGAACGCCATGAAATATTAAGAACCGTTTTTAAAGAAGATATTGAGGGCAAAATAAAACAATGGGTTTTACCTCTCGAAGAATTAAAGTTTGAGTTGGAATATAAAGATTATCGTAAGGTGGAAAACATTGAGAAAGTAATAAAAAACTTTGTTGATGACGACAACGAAAAACGCTTTGATCTTGAAAACGGGCCTTTATTGCGTGCTGTATTACTGCAGATAAGCGATACGAATTATGTGTTTTATTATAATATACATCACATAATCGGAGATGGATGGTCCATGGAGGTTTTAACAAATGATGTTTTAGCTTTTTATGACGCTTATGAAAATGGAAGTAAAGTAGAACTTGAAGATCTAAAAATTCAACACAAAGATTATGTTGCCTGGATTGCACAAAATAATTCAGAAAAACAGCAGCAAGAATATTGGTTGAATAAATTTGAAAAAGAAGTTCCGCCGCTTGATCTGATTGTATCAAAAGAACGTCCCAAAATTAAAACATATAACGGAAATGTTTTCTCTGGCGATATAACCGGAAATAATTATACAAAACTATTACAGACGGTCCAAAATACAGAGACCACGCTGTTTATGAACTTTTTAAGTTTTATTTATATTTTACTGTATAAATATTCTTATCAAAAAGATCTGGTAATTGGCAGTCCTATAGATGGTAGAGATCATCACAGTCTGAAAGGCCAAATCGGATGTTTTGTAAATACGGTGCCGTTTAGAGTTTTATTGCCTAATAAAGAGAATTATCAGTCACTTTTAGAAATAGTTAAAAATACGGTTTTAGAAGGTTTGGAACACCAGTCTTTTCCTGTAGAATCTATTATAGATCACCTTAAACTACAGAGAGATTTATCCAGAAGCCCTTTGTTTGATGTATCTGTTGTTATGATTCAAAATGCCATAAATCAGAATCGGATGGCTATAAACGAACAAGGCTATTCTAAAATTATAGAATCATACAAAAGCAAATTTGATTTGACTTTTTATTTTAAAGTTTATGAAAGTAAAATTTCCTGCAATATTATTTACAATACCGATTTATTTGATGCTGATGTAATAGAGAAAATGTTCAACGAGTTTTTAATGCTGATGGAATCTGTTTTTTCAGACGATTCTGTAACAATTGATGATTACATCGTTGCATCGAATACGGATGAAATCCAAGAACAGGCTAGCTTTTTGATGATATCAATGCTGCTATTGACGATAGTTTTTAACTAAAATGATATCAAATAACATATTTATGAAAAATAAATTAGGTATTATTTCTGGTATGGGCACCAGGGCCGGATTGCTTTTTTTTAAACAAGCTGATTGATAAAACTGATGCAAAATGCGATCAGGATTTTCCGGAATTTATCGTGCACAACAACAGCCAGGTTCCGGACAGAACCCTTGCGATAGTATATAATGAAGAATCGCCCGTGAACGAACTTAAGAGATCATTGGACATTCTCGAGAAATGTGAGGTGGATTATATTATTTCTACCTGTGTAACGTCCTATTATTTTTTAAATCAATTTGATGCTTCAGGCAAGAGTAAAATATTAAATCCTATAGACCTGATAGCAAATCGGTTATTAAAAGAATACAGTCATATTCAAAAAATAGGATTATTAGCAACAACAGGTACAATAAATTCTAAACTGTTTCACGACAGATTCCAAAGTATGCCTTTTGAATTGATAACACTCAATAAATATGATCAGGAGGAAAAATTTATGAAATCGGTTTACATGGAAGGAGGATTTAAATCTTCTACTATTTCTGATTCTGCTTATGATTTATTTAATGACGCTTTAAAGAGCCTTATTGATAAAGACGTTCAGCTTATCATTGGCGGATGTACAGAAGTTCAGATAGGTATTAAAAACGCTGATGTCAATATTCACTTTCTGGATGTAATAGACGTGTTGGTAGATGAAGTGGTTGATTTAATGAATCTAAAAAAAATAGAAATAGCGCTATAATGAATAAAAAAGTTTTACATTATTTATTTGAAAATATTGCAGAAGAAAAATCTGCCAATATTGCAGTTCGTACTGAAACGAAATCGGTATCTTATAGTGAATTAAATAGTCAGGCTAATCGTTTAGCAGACCTTTTAGCTCATTTTTCTATAAAAAAAGAAGATATAATAACTACTTTTCTGGATGACAGGCTGGCTCAGTTAATTGCTATACTGGGTATTTTTAAATCAGGGTCTGTTTATTTACCTCTGGATCAGAAATATAGTCAGAATTATTGGGAAGAACTTTATACGAAAATCCAGCCTAAAGTTTTACTGATTTCAAAAAGTAATTTTAATTCCTTTTTCCAATATGATTCTCTTTTTGAATATAATATTCCAACCATTATTGCTGTTGACAGCAATGATGGTGAACTGATTTTTTCAGAATATAGAAAAAATGAAGGCATCTATATAGAGAATGAAATTGATAGGGAATTATCAATTTACAATAAGGATATAGTTGTAGAAGGAGAAGACTCTAATTATATATTTTTTACCTCAGGGTCAACCGGAAAACCTAAAGCCGTTTTAGGGAGTCATCAGAGTTTAAGCCATTTTATACACTGGGAATCAAAAGAACTGGCTATTACTGAAAAAGTTAAGGTAGGGCAGTTGACATCACTTTCTTTTGATGCTTCTTTAAGAGATATTTTTGTAGCCTTAATTAATGGAGGAACTATTTGTTTTCCATCAAAAGAAATAAAAGAAGATTCAGCTTTGTTGCTGCAATGGCTAAGAAATGAAAAAATAACATTATTACATACCATTCCAACCATGTTACGATTACTTTCACCCATACATAATGCAGCAGAAACTGTTACTTCAGATGAGTTTCCTGAATTAGAGTATATATTGCTTGCAGGGGAAAAACTGTATGCTAAGGATATTACAAACTGGAGAAAATTATACGGGCAGAATACTACTATTATAAACCTTTATGGTGCTACAGAATCTACATTGGTTAAATCATTTTACCGAATAGAAAATAATCTTAATAGAAATTCTGAAGAGGTTTTACCTGTTGGACAACCCATATCTAATACTAGAATTTTGCTTGTGAATGAAGCCAATGAGTTGTGCCGAATTAACGAAAAGGGAGGCATCTATATTAAAACTCCATTTTTGTCAAAAGGTTATTACCACGATCCGGTACTTACGGCTGAAAAATTTGTTCAGAACCCATTAAGCCAGGAAAAAGATATAGTATATAAAACCGGAGATTATGGGAAATATGATTCCGAAAGAAATGTAATCGTCATAGGCAGAGAAGACGGAATGGTTAAACTCAATGGGGTCCGAATTGATATGAATTCCATTGAAACCGTGATTTTAAAACTAAATGATATTCACACCGTAAAATGCATGATATACAATAGTGATTCTATAAGCAGCAGCCTTGTGTGTTTTTATGAATCGAATACTGTTACTGAAGATGATTTAAGAATGCATTGCTCAAAGTATTTGTCTGTATATGAAATGCCTTCTGTTATTTTTCGCTTAAAAGAATTTCCAGTCAATGCAAATGGAAAAATAGATACTGTAAACCTTCAGAACAGTATACAAAAAAGACTTTCAGAAGAAAATACACCTCAAAAAAAAACTGCCGGTTAATGCTGCAGAAGAAAAATTAATAACCTTATGGCAGGAAGTACTGAATGTACAGAATATCGGAACTGAAGATCATTTCCTGTCATTAGGGGGAAATAGTATAAAGCAAATCTCACTGAGATCTAAAATAAGAATGGCTTTCAATGTTAATCTAACAATTGAAGATCTATTTTTATGTCCGACAATACGTTCTCAGGCATCACATATTTTAACGCTTCCGGTATTAGAATCTATCGCAGGAAAAAATGAAATCGTACCAATTTCTACAAATGAGAATGGTTATAGTATCTCTAATGAGCAATTAAGAATTTGGCTTGCCTCTCAATTTGAAGATCATTCAAAAGCAAATAACATGTCATACACCTATCATGTTAATGGCGATTTTAAAGTTGAACTTTTTAAAAAGGCATTGCAGGAAATTGTTAATCGATATGAAATCTTAAGAACAGGATTTGAGGTAAATGAAGCTGGAGAAGTGATACAAAAAATTGTTGACGAAATAATTATTGACACCATATTTGACTATAAAATTGTTGATGAAAACTTTGATGAAAATGATGCAAAAGAACATTTAAAAAACTTTAATGATCAGGCATTTGATTTGAAAAAAGCACCATTGCTGAAGTTTCTTTTAATTAAAATTTCAGATAATAAGTTCATTTTATCCACATTAATGCATCATATAATCGGGGATTATACCTCTGATAAGATTATTATTAGTGAGGTTATGAGATTATATAAGGCTTATGAAAAAGGCAGTTCAATCCAGCTCAGCACAGTACATGTTCAATATAAAGATTATGCCTATTGGATTAAAAACAGATTGACAAATAATGAATTTTCTTCTGAAAAAGAATTTTGGGAAAACTATCTAGAAAATGTTAAACAACAACCTAAATGGTATAAAAATTCAAACACTGATAATTTTGATGGAGCTTATTATTCAAAAGTACTTTCTTCCGAATTTATCGGAGAAATTAAAAAATATTGTGTGGATCATAATTATAATTTGATGGGAATTATGACTATTGCTTTAGGTATTTTAATTCATAAGATAGGCGGTCAAAATGATATCATAATAGGAGCTCCTATTAATCTTAGAAATCATCCCAATTTAATAGGGCAGGTTGGATTATACTTGAATATGGCTCCTTATAGAGTAAAAATCAATGGTCAAAATAAAATTAAAGAGATTATTGATGAAACCATTAAAAATCAAGTTAAAATTTTCGACAATTCATTTTATCCATTTGATTCTATTATTGAAGATTTTGATCACAAACATAATTTTAATCTGATGGACAGAATTGATCTATATGTCAATTTTATCAATCACGAAGAGGCAAATGATAACCATAGTCTGGAGAATATATCATTTGTTCCGCAAGAAAAAATCATAAAAAGAAGCAAATTTCCTATTTGCTTTTATATCAATAATAACCAAGAAGAAGTCTCTTATTTTATTGAATACCAAAAGAATGTATTCAGCGATTTGGAAATTTCAAAATTGGGAGAACGTTTTTTACTGTGTTTGAAACAAATTATTGATAATCAGTATGAAACTGTAGAGAAAATTAGTCTGATTGATAAAAAATCTATTCCCACATTCAGTCTAAAATAATTCAAAACAAAAAACTCATAACCTAATAATAATTCAAAAAATCTTTGATTTCATTTAAAAAAACAAATTAATGAGAGTACTTAATTCATATCATCAGCAAAGACTATGGTTTATAGATTATTTTGAAAAAAATGATTTATATGTTGGAGGTCCTGTTTATCATAATATCCCTTTCTTTTTAAAAATTGATAAAAAATTAGACAGTAATCTTTTGAAAAATGCTTTTCTAAAATTGATAGAAAATAATAGCATTTTAAGAACAAGATTGTGCAAAGAAGGAGGAGATATCTTTCAGGAAATTTCTGAACCAATCCATTTAAATATCGATACTTTATTAGTACAAAAGGAAAATCTTGTTGAGAACGCAGAAGAATTACGCCGGATTCCATTTGATTTTGATACGGATTATTTGATTAAATGTTATTATGAACATAAACAAGGCCATACACTTGTATATTTTATAATTCATCATGCCATCATCGACAGACAAAGTATTAAACTGATTGAAAATCAATTTTTGGCATTAATTAATAATATAGAATCAGCGGATGAAAAAGGCATTCAATTTCATAATTTCTCAAATTGGCAAAATGCACTAACTGATGAAGATTTAGAGCCATTATTATTTCATTGGAGATCAAAATTAAAAGATCTTCAGGTTTTATATTTTTCTACAGATAATGAGCGTGAGCAGGTTCATATTTATAAAGCTAATAAAGTTAACACAACGATTGTTGCAGATAAGATAAAATCATTTTGCTTAACGAAAAATATGAGTGCTAGAAGTCTGTTTCTAGCTGCTTATAAAATGGCTTTTGTCCGTCTTACAGGACTATCAGATATTGTTATGGGTACCTGGATGGATCTTCGTGGTGAAGAGTTACAAAATGTAGTAGGTCCCATAGAAAATCTTGTTGTTTTACGTTCGTTTTTAGATCAGCAAAAAACCTTGCTGGAATTATGTACAGTGGTAGATGAGGAATGGCATGAGGCTGAAAATTTTAAATCAATGCCTTTTGATAAACTTGTGTTGGAACTCAATCCTAAAAAGGATATGAGCCGGACGGCTTTGTTTGATATATTATATGTGTATGAATCTAAGATAGAAGAGACAAAAAGAGTAGAAGATTCTGCAATTAGTAATCAGGGATGGGGTAAGTATGATTTTAATTTATTGGTAACAGAAGAAGCTGATAAATTTGATTTAGCTTTAACTTATAACGATTTATATTTTAATCAGGATACTGTTCATTCACTTTTAGATTTAGTAACAAGAATTCTGGAATCCATAATAGAAAGTGAAGCATCATATTTAAAAGATATTTCATTAGTTTCTGCAAAAGAATATAACAGACTCTGCAAAAATCAAAAGTTTGAGAATGATGCCTCTGTTTCGATCGTAGAATTATTTGGAGAACAGGTAAAAAAGCATAAAAAAAAGACCCGGAGTTACCTGGTCGTCCGGAAAATTAAAATATGAAGATTTAGATAAGAAATCGAATCAGTTTGCGAATTATCTCATGGATGTTTATGATATTAAAACAGAAGATAAAGTAGCAATTATATTGCCTAAGAATGATGATTTAATAGTGTCGATATTAGGCGTTCTTAAGACGGGTGCAGCTTACGTTCCCATAGATCCAGGCTACCCGGAAGATCGTAAATCTTTTATGATAGAAGATGCGGATTGTAAGCTGATTATTGATACGAAGCTTTTAAATTCTTATTCAAAATCAAAGAAGAAGTTTTCAACGTCATTACCTGAAGTTACGATTACTGGAGATAATTTGGCGTACATTATTTATACTTCCGGTACTACCGGAAAGCCAAAAGGAGTAATGATTGAGCATGGTAATGTTATAAGCTTATTAAATTCATGTTTTTCAGAGTTTGAATTCTCTGAAAAAGATACATGGTCCTTTTTTCATTCTTATTGTTTTGATTTTTCGATTTGGGAGATTTTTGGAGCATTGTTAACGGGTGGTAATGTTTTGGTATTAAGTAACGAGGAAGTTCGTAACCAGGAACTGGCGGCTAATTTAATGACAGAGCATAAAGTAACTGTATTTAGCCAGACACCATCCGCATTCTACAATTTTATTGTTTTAGATTATAAAGTTCCTTCTTTACGGTATGTTGTTTTTGGAGGTGAAGCATTAAATCCGGCTAAACTAAAACTATGGAGAGAAAGTAATCCGGAGGTTAAACTTATTAATATGTACGGAATTACAGAAACAACTGTACATGTTACTTACAAGTTGTTAACCGATGAGAGCTTATCATCTGCTGTTAGTAATATTGGTAAACCATTAGCTTTTGCGAATTGTTATGTATTAGATCAGCAGCAGGCATTATTACCTTATGGCAGACCTGGAGAGTTATATGTGTCCGGACAAGGGGTTGCCAGAGGGTATTTGAACCGTCCGGAAATAAATGCAGAAAGATTTATTCCATGTCCTTTTGATGAAAATGAAAAGATGTACAGAACCGGAGATTTAGCCAGGTTTCTACCTTCGGGAGAGTTGGAATATCTGGGAAGGATAGATGATCAGGTTAAGGTACGCGGTTACAGAATAGAATTAGATGAAATTAAAAAGCAAATAGATTCCTTTCAAAGCCTTACACAAAGTGCAATCAATTTGGTTTTAATGCCAGATGGGGATAAAAGCATTGCGGCTTATGTTGTTTTTAAAGACGGTTCAACAATAAACGATTTAAAGCTGCATTTGTCTGCCAAACTTCCTGAATATATGATTCCGGCGTTTATGATTCAAATGGATGAGCTGCCTATTAATAGCAATGGTAAATTGGACAAAACCAAATTGCCATCACCATTAGATAATTTGACAAATAATGGACAGGATATAATAGCTCCTTCTAACCCAATTGAAATTAATTTATTCGAAATTTGGAAAGGCTTACTAAATACTAAAGAATTTGGAATTAAGCATAACTTTTTTGAAATAGGAGGACATAGTTTAAAAGCTACACGTCTTATCAGTGCAATTCATAAAGAATTTAATGTACGTTTAGAGTTAAAACAAATATTTGCTAACCCGGTATTAGAGCAGCAAGCCTTATTAATAGAATCCTCATTAAAAGATAACTTTAACGAAATAGTAAAAGTTGCTGAAAATGATCTGTATCCTGTTTCTGATGCCCAAAGAAGATTATGGCTGTTGAGTCAGTTTGATGGTGCATCTTTAGCTTATAATATGTCATCAGTAATGGAACTTGATACCATTACAGACTTAGAAAGTTTAAAAAAAAGCGATATATGCTACAGTAGAAAGACATGAGATTTTGCGAACTGTTTTTTGTTCAGATAAAAATGGTTCAATCAATCAAAGAATCTTATCTCTAAAGGATCTTAATTTTACTATTGACCAGGAAGATTTTAGTAAAAGCAAAAATGTAAAGGATTTACTGGCGAGTTATATTAAAGAAGATAGAAACAGAGCTTTCGATTTAGAAAATGGTCCTCTATTGAGAACCAGTATTATCAAAATTGCATCAGACAAGTATATCTTTTATTATAACATGCACCATATTATCAGTGATGGATGGTCTATGAATATTGTTAAAAGAGATATTTTAGCGTATTATGAATTCTTTGCGCACGGTACTGAAATCTCATTACCGGAATTAAGAATTCAATATAAAGATTATGCAGCTTGGCAATTGCAGCAATTTAGTGAAGAACCTTTTCTGAAAGCAAAACAATATTGGCTGAATAAACTGTCAGGAGATTTACCAACAATCGAATTGCCATCACAAAAGCGAAGACCAAATATTAAAACTTACAATGGTAGAACGCTAAAAACGTTTCTTGCAAAAGAACAGGTAAGTAATTTGAACCAATTTACCAGAGAACAAGATGGAACCCTGTTTATAAGCTTATTAGGAATCTGGAATGTTTTATTGTATAAATATACTCTTGAAAAAGATATTATAATAGGAAGTCCGGTTGCAGGAAGAGATCATATTGATTTAGAAAATCAGATCGGTTTCTTTGTAAATACTCTTGCTTTAAGAAATGAAATTGATCCGGAAGAAAGTTTCCAGACGCTATACAGTAAAATTAAGGAAAATACTTTAAAGGCTCTGGAAAATCAGATATATCCTTTTGACAGATTGGTTGAGGATCTGAATATCGCAAAAGATACCAGTAGAAATCCGGTATTTGATATTATGTTGATTTTACAGAATACAGGAGAGAAATCTGAAGAGTCAACACCAAAGCATGAAAGTGAAATTATTGAAGAATTTACATCAACATTATCAAAATTTGATCTTGAGATAATATGTAAAGAAGTTGATGAAGATTTAATGCTTCAAATCAATTATAATACTGATGTATATGATACTGATACGGTAAGAGATTTAATAATTAATTTTAAATTATTGTTAACAGCGTTAATCAGTAAATCAGAATCTCATATTGGTGATGTAGAGTATCTTTCTGATAATCAAGTTGAAAGGATTTTGGGTTTTAATGATACTAAAATAGCTTACCCAAGAGATGAAACGATTATTGAATTATTCGAGGAGCAGGTGAAAAAAACTCCTGATCATATTGCCTTGGTATTTGAAGATAAAAAGTATAGTTATCAGGAACTTAATAAATTATCCAATCAGTTTGGAGCTTATCTAAGAGAGGAATATGATGTCAAAGTTGAGGATCTCATAGGAATTAAATTAGAAAGAAGTGAAAAACTAATAGTTGCCATTCTGGGAATATTAAAATCCGGAGCTGCTTACGTTCCTATTGACCCGAATTTCCCTCAGGACAGGATTGATTTTATTAAAAATGATACTCAAAGTAAAGTCATCTTTGATGAAGAAGAATTTTCAAAATTCAGTATTCAAAGTACAGAATATAGCGATGAGAATCTTAAAAATATCAATAGCCCAACAGACCTGGTTTACGTAATCTATACCTCTGGAACAACCGGTAATCCTAAAGGGGTTATGGTAGAACATAAAAATGTAGTAAGGCTTGTTAAACCATGTTCTTATTTTACATTAGATACTGAAAATATTCTTTTAAGTACGGGAGCCATATCATTTGATGCTACTATTTTAGAATATTTTGGAACACTGTTAAACGGGGCTAAATTAGTTCTTGCCACTCAGGATAACCTATTACAAATTGATAAGCTGAAAGAAGTCATTAATACCAATGAAGTTGACAGTTTTTGGATGACAGCGTCATGGTTTAGTTTTGTTGTAGACAGCGATATAGAAGTATTCAGGAATGTAAATAAGATCATTGTCGGTGGTGATGTTGTTTCTCCACACCATGTAAAAAAATTATATAATTCTTTTCCGGATATAGAAATTACAAATGGATACGGGCCAACAGAAAACACTACTTTTTCTTTAACTTATCCTATTAGTCATTCAGATTATACAACCATTCCTTTAGGTAAGCCTATTTCAAATAGTACAGCTTATATTTTAGATGAAGAATTACATCTTGTGCCTGTAGGAGTTGCAGGGAAGATTTATGTTTCCGGGGACGGAGTTGCCCGGGGCTATTTGAACCGTGATGACCTTACCTCTGAGAAATTTATGGACAATCCTTTTGAAGAGGGGCTTAGAATGTATGACACCGGCGATTTGGGCAGATGGCTTCCGGATGGAAATATAGAATATTTGGGAAGGATCGATGATCAGGTGAAGATCCGGGGATATCGGGTAGAATTAGGAGAGATCGCAAGTCGCTTATTGGAAAGTTCTGCGGCATTAAAACAAGCCGTCGTTGCTGCACAAGGAGAATCTTCAGATAAATACCTCGTAGCTTACTATGTGTGTGATGATAAGGTTGATAAAAAAGATTTGAAGTCAAGATTAAGCGAAGTGCTTCCGGAATATATGGTTCCGAATTATTATGTTGAATTGGAAAATATTCCATTGACTACGAATGGGAAAGCAGATATAAAAGCACTTCCTTCAATCTCCTCAGAGGATATGATTAGAAAGGAGTATGTTTCTCCGGTAACGAGCGTTGAAAAAGAATTAGTTGCGATATGGGAAGAAGTGTTAAAGCTTGAAAAGGTAGGTATTACCGATAATTTCTTTGAACTTGGAGGCCATAGTTTAATTGTTTCTCAAGTGATTAATAGAATTCAGAAGCAATTGGGAAGTTCTGTAAGTTATAAAGACTTCTTTACAGAACCAACGATCGAGGGCTTAAGCAAGAAAATGTTTGATTCGGGTTATTTATCAATACCATTAGCGCCGGTTTCACAGTCTTATCCATTAACATCTTCACAGAGAAGATTCTGGATTTTAAGTCAGCTTGATGGGGGATCTATTGCTTACAATATGCCTGTCACTATCAGACTGAAGGGAGATTTAAATCTTCAGAAGTTTCAGGAATCTTTTACCATTCTACTCAATCGTCATGAGATTTTACGAACATCGTTCAGATTCACAGAAGACAAAGAGATCAGTCAGTTCATTACAGAGGCTGATGCCCTAAATTTCAGTGTTAAATATTCGGATTTCAGTCTGAATGAAGATAAAGAAAATGCTATCCTGAATTATTTAAAATCGGAGAACTCTATTGCATTTAATTTAGAGCAGGCACCTCTTGTTCGTGCTTCTATACTAAAAAGGCAGGAACAAGATTTTGTGTTTTTTATCTCCATGCACCACATCATTGGTGATGGTTGGTCTATGGAGTTAATGGTAAAAGAAGTTGTAGCCATTTATAATTCATTAATAGAAGGTAAGATAATAGATCTGCCGGTAGAAAAAATTCAATACAAGGATTATTCGGTGTGGATCAATGATGTTATTCAAAAAGAAAAATACCAATCCTCAGAAAAATACTGGTTAGAGCAGTTTCAGGGAGAATTGCCAGTATTAAATTTGCCAAGCTTTAAGGCACGTCCTTTAACGAAGACGTTTAATGGAACTTCTTCAAATAAGCTGTTTTCAAAGGAATTTGGTGATAACATTAATCAGTTTTCAAAAGATCATAATGCCACTTTATTCATGACTTTATTGGCCGGAATAAAGGTTTTACTGCATAAATATAGCGGACAGAATGATATTATCATTGGCACACCGGTAGCGGGAAGAGATCATCCGGATTTGGAAAACCAAATTGGTTTATATCTAAATACGTTAGCCGTTAGGTCTACAGTGTATGAGAATGATAACTTCCTGAAGGTGCTAGATAAAGAAAAAGAAGCTTTATTAGGAGCATACGAACATCAGAGTTATCCTTTTGATGATTTGGTTGGAAAACTGAATCTGAAACGTGATACGAGTCGTTCTGCATTATTTGATGTTTTGGTTGTTTTACAAAATCAAGGTCAATTAAAGACAATAGCTAGAGAAGAAGAATTAACAGGGTTAAAGGTTGAAAACTATGCTTTTGAAGACAATACAACTCAATTTGATCTAAGTTTTATTTTTGTTGAAAGAGAGGCTGGCTTATCCCTTACCATTAGATACAATACTGATATTTATGATAGCCTTTTAGTAGATGGAATTTTTGATCATTTTGAAAATATAATAAACAGGTCTATTGTTGGTCCTTCAATATCTTTAGAAGGTATAGATTACTTAACAACCGAAGAAAAAGGTGTTTTACTGCATGATTTCAATGATACGACAGTAGACTTTGATCGTGAGAAAACAATCATTGAGATATTTGAAGAACAGGTTGAAAAAACGCCAGACAGTATAGCTGTTGTTTTTGAAGATCAGCCATTTACCTATCGTCAGATAAACGAGGAAGCAAATAGGCTGGGTATCTATCTTAGAGAAAAATACTCCATCCAGCCAGATGATTTGATCGCCATAAAATTAGACAAGAGCGAAAGAGTTACCATTGCTGTATTAGCCATATTAAAATCCGGAGGAGCATATGTGCCTATTGATGTTAATTATCCTGAAGAAAGAATTCAGTATATGGAAAATGACTCAAAAAGCAAGGCGATCATTGATGAAGCAGAATTTACTGCATTCTATGCTGAAAGAGATCAGTATTCTGCATCTAACCCTAAAAAGAACAGTGCTTCCAATAACTTAGCGTATATCATCTATACCTCTGGAACAACGGGTAATCCAAAAGGGGTAATGGTAGAAAACCGGAATCTGGTTTCCAGAATGAGTTATTATAAATCATTCTTTACATTATCTGAATCGGA
>NZ_JBJLWK010000013.1:0-12459 GCF_046591535.1 Chryseobacterium proteolyticum
AGATAGTAGGTAGCGCAGAAGAGGGTAATTATAAACGAAGATTTAAAAAAATAAATAATAATTTATTTTGAAAATTGAGAAAAGTTTGTATCTTTGCAGTCCCAATTAAGGGAGCGCGGAGTAAAATTGAGATAAGTGTTAGAGAGGGATTAAGGTTACATAAAAAACTTTAAAATTTTCTTCAAAAACATTTGGTCAGTTCAGAAACATTAATTACTTTTGCACTCGCAAATCTAAAGCAAAAACGACAGAAAGAAAGCTTTAGAGAAAAGCGGAAGAAAAGAGATCATTGAAATACAATATAACAACCAAGTAAGGAAAAACTAAAGCGTCAAAACTTTGAGTGAGTCAGACAAACATACAATGGAGAGTTTGATCCTGGCTCAGGATGAACGCTAGCGGGAGGCCTAACACATGCAAGCCGAGCGGTATAGATCTTTCGGGATCTAGAGAGCGGCGCACGGGTGCGGAACACGTGTGCAACCTACCTTTATCAGGGGGATAGCCTTTCGAAAGGAAGATTAATACCCCATAATATATTTGATGGCATCATTAGATATTGAAAACTCCGGTGGATAGAGATGGGCACGCGCAAGATTAGATAGTTGGTGAGGTAACGGCTCACCAAGTCAATGATCTTTAGGGGGCCTGAGAGGGTGATCCCCCACACTGGTACTGAGACACGGACCAGACTCCTACGGGAGGCAGCAGTGAGGAATATTGGACAATGGGTGAGAGCCTGATCCAGCCATCCCGCGTGAAGGATGACGGCCCTATGGGTTGTAAACTTCTTTTGTATAGGGATAAACCTACCCTCGTGAGGGTAGCTGAAGGTACTATACGAATAAGCACCGGCTAACTCCGTGCCAGCAGCCGCGGTAATACGGAGGGTGCAAGCGTTATCCGGATTTATTGGGTTTAAAGGGTCCGTAGGCGGACTCGTAAGTCAGTGGTGAAATCTCATAGCTTAACTATGAAACTGCCATTGATACTGCGGGTCTTGAGTAAGGTAGAGGTAGCTGGAATAAGTAGTGTAGCGGTGAAATGCATAGATATTACTTAGAACACCAATTGCGAAGGCAGGTTACCATGTCTTAACTGACGCTGATGGACGAAAGCGTGGGGAGCGAACAGGATTAGATACCCTGGTAGTCCACGCCGTAAACGATGCTAACTCGTTTTTGGGTTTTCGGATTCAGAGACTAAGCGAAAGTGATAAGTTAGCCACCTGGGGAGTACGAACGCAAGTTTGAAACTCAAAGGAATTGACGGGGGCCCGCACAAGCGGTGGATTATGTGGTTTAATTCGATGATACGCGAGGAACCTTACCAAGGCTTAAATGGGAAATGACAGGCTTAGAAATAGGCTTTTCTTCGGACATTTTTCAAGGTGCTGCATGGTTGTCGTCAGCTCGTGCCGTGAGGTGTTAGGTTAAGTCCTGCAACGAGCGCAACCCCTGTCACTAGTTGCCATCATTCAGTTGGGGACTCTAGTGAGACTGCCTACGCAAGTAGAGAGGAAGGTGGGGATGACGTCAAATCATCACGGCCCTTACGCCTTGGGCCACACACGTAATACAATGGCCAGTACAGAGGGCTGCTACCAGGCGACTGGATGCTAATCTCGAAAGCTGGTCTCAGTTCGGATTGGAGTCTGCAACTCGACTCTATGAAGCTGGAATCGCTAGTAATCGCGCATCAGCCATGGCGCGGTGAATACGTTCCCGGGCCTTGTACACACCGCCCGTCAAGCCATGGAAGTCTGGGGTACCTGAAGTCGGTGACCGTAACAGGAGCTGCCTAGGGTAAAACAGGTAACTAGGGCTAAGTCGTAACAAGGTAGCCGTACCGG
The DNA here is from genome assembly GCF_046591535.1 of Chryseobacterium proteolyticum. Classification (NCBI taxonomy): domain Bacteria; kingdom Pseudomonadati; phylum Bacteroidota; class Flavobacteriia; order Flavobacteriales; family Weeksellaceae; genus Chryseobacterium; species Chryseobacterium proteolyticum. The sequence goes on from NZ_JBJLWK010000013.1 coordinate 1,853, forward strand.
AAGGTGCGGCTGGAACATCTCATTTTAGAGCGTTGAAGAACGTTAAACAAAATAAAGGTACTTAAGTGTACCATGTACTTACTTAAAGAGAAGCTTTAGTTTTTTATTTGGTTGATATATAAAAAAATACAACACCCACTAGAAATTAGTAAAGGGAAGAGAGACAAGAGGAAAGATAGAAGAAGAAAGACCATGTAAGTCTGATATCTGGGATCTTGAATCTGCAAGTCTAACAAGACAGTCTCGTAGCTCAGCTGGTTAGAGCGCTACACTGATAATGTAGAGGTCGGCAGTTCGAGCCTGCCCGAGACTACTAATTATAAGACGGGAAGAGATCAGATATAAGACATGAGACATTAAGTCTGAGATCTAGGATCTGATATCTGAAGTCTACTAGAGGGGGAATTAGCTCAGCTGGCTAGAGCGCCTGCCTTGCACGCAGGAGGTCAAGGGTTCGACTCCCTTATTCTCCACAGTTTGTATATGTAAAAAAGAAGCATGTAAACCTCATGACGAGAGCCGTCATTGATACATGAATACGTTTTACATTAATACAGAAGAAATAAAGATCATTGACATTAACGGTAAAGACATCACAAAGAGAAAACCGAGCACTTATAAGTGCTTGAGTAACCTAAAAATAGGAAAGAAATCGTTAAGGGCGTATGGCGGATGCCTAGGCTTTCAGAGGCGACGAAGGACGTGGTAAGCTGCGAAAAGCTGCGGGGATTGGCACACACGAATTGATCCGCAGATGTCCGAATGGGGCAACCCAATACATTGAAGATGTATTACCTCGTAAGAGGAGCAAACCCGGAGAACTGAAACATCTAAGTACCCGGAGGAAAAGAAATCGAAGAGATTCCGTAAGTAGTGGCGAGCGAAAGCGGATTAGCCCAAAAGTCTTTATATATTTAGAAGAACGTACTGGAAAGTGCGGCCATAGACGGTGATAGCCCGGTATTCGAAAGGTATATATAGATGATAAATGAGTAGGGCGGGACACGTGAAATCCTGTCTGAATATGGGGGGGACCATCCTCCAAGGCTAAATACTCCTGAAAGACCGATAGTGAACAAGTACTGTGAAGGAAAGGTGAAAAGCACTTCGAATAGAAGGGTGAAATAGAACCTGAAACCGTACGCCTACAAGCGGTCGGAGCCCACAAGTTGGGTGACGGCGTGCCTTTTGCATAATGAGCCTACGAGTTAATTTTACTAGCGAGGTTAAGGACTTCAGGTCCGGAGCCGGAGCGAAAGCGAGTCTGAATAGGGCGTATAGTTAGTAGGATTAGACGCGAAACCTTGTGATCTACCCATGGGCAGGTTGAAGCTCTGGTAACACAGAGTGGAGGACCGAACCGGTTGACGTTGAAAAGTCTTCGGATGACCTGTGGGTAGGGGTGAAAGGCCAATCAAACTGGGAGATAGCTCGTACTCCCCGAAATGCATTTAGGTGCAGCGTTGATTATAAGTTTATTAGAGGTAGAGCTACTGATTGGATGCGGGGGTTTCACCGCCTACCAATTCCTGACAAACTCCGAATGCTAATAAATGTTGATCAGCAGTGAGGGCATGGGTGCTAAGGTCCATGTCCGAGAGGGAAAGAACCCAGACCAACAGCTAAGGTCCCCAAATATATGTTAAGTTGAAGCAACGCGGTTGGACTGCATTGACAGCTAGGATGTTGGCTTGGAAGCAGCCATTCATTTAAAGAGTGCGTAACAGCTCACTAGTCGAGCGGTCCGGCATGGATAATAATCGGGCATAAACATATTACCGAAGCTATGGATTTGTACAATGTACATCTGGTAGGGGAGCATTCTGTTTGCGCCGAAGCAGTATCGTGAGGTATTGTGGAGCGGACAGAAAAGAAAATGTAGGCATAAGTAACGATAAAGGGGGCGAGAAACCCCCTCACCGAAAGACTAAGGTTTCCTCAGCCATGCTAATCAGCTGAGGGTTAGTCGGGACCTAACGCGAACCCGAAAGGGGTAGTGGATGGACAATGGGTTAATATTCCCATACTTGCTCACACTAAAAAGGGGACGGAGTGCCGTACCTGCTGGAGACTGACGGAATAGTCAAGGCCTAGCCTTCGGGCGAAGCTGCTGCAGGGAAAGTGCTTCCAAGAAAAGCCGAAGTGAAGCAACCCGTACCAAAACCGACACAGGTAGTCGAGGAGAGAATCCTAAGGTGCTCGAGTGAGTCGTGGCTAAGGAACTAGGCAAAATAGTCTCGTAACTTCGGAAGAAGAGACGCCATCAGCAATGGTGGCCGCAGTGAAGAGGCCCAGGCGACTGTTTATCAAAAACACAGGACTCTGCTAAATCGAAAGATGCTGTATAGGGTCTGACACCTGCCCGGTGCTGGAAGGTTAAGGAAGGGCGTTAGCGTAAGCGAAGCGTTTGACTGAAGCCCCAGTAAACGGCGGCCGTAACTATAACGGTCCTAAGGTAGCGAAATTCCTTGTCGGGTAAGTTCCGACCTGCACGAATGGTGTAACGATCTGGGCACTGTCTCAGCCACGAGCTCGGTGAAATTGTAGTATCGGTGAAGATGCCGATTACCCGCAATGGGACGAAAAGACCCTGTGAACCTTTACTATAACTTCGTATTGACTTTGAGTAAGTAATGTGTAGGATAGGTGGGAGACTATGAAGCAGGCACGCTAGTGTTTGTGGAGTCAACGTTGAAATACCACCCTTTACTTACTTGGAGCCTAACTTCCTTTAGGAAGGACATTGCGTGGTGGGTAGTTTGACTGGGGTGGTCGCCTCCAAAAGAGTAACGGAGGCTTTCAAAGGTACCCTCAGCACGCTTGGTAACCGTGCGTAGAGTGTAATGGCATAAGGGTGCTTGACTGTGAGACCTACAAGTCGATCAGGTGCGAAAGCAGGACATAGTGATCCGGTGGTTCCGTATGGAAGGGCCATCGCTCATAGGATAAAAGGTACTCCGGGGATAACAGGCTAGTCTCCCCCAAGAGCTCACATCGACGGGGAGGTTCGGCACCTCGATGTCGGCTCGTCACATCCTGGGGCTGGAGAAGGTCCCAAGGGTTGGGCTGTTCGCCCATTAAAGTGGCACGCGAGCTGGGTTCAGAACGTCGTGAGACAGTTCGGTCTCTATCTATTGCGGGCGTTAGATGTTTGAGAGGGCTTGATTCTAGTACGAGAGGACCGAATTGAACAAACCTCTGGTGTATCAGTTGTACCGCCAGGTGCACCGCTGAGTAGCTATGTTTGGAAGAGATAAGCACTGAAAGCATATAAGTGCGAAACTCGCCTCAAGATGAGACATCTTTTAAGGGTCGTGGGAGATGACCACGTTGATAGGCTACAGGTGTAAAGTTGGTAACAGCATAGCCGAGTAGTACTAATTACCCGTAGATTTATAGCCTATAGGTTACACTAATTCAAGTCTTATAAGTGCAATACTGGTTTTGCCTTTGTGATGAAATTTACCGATAAAACAGATGTCAGATACAAGACATCAGATAAGAGACTTTATAATAGGTCTGAAATCTGAAATCTATCCTCTGATATCTTATATACCTTCTTTAGGGTGGTTTTAGCGGTGGGGCTCACCTGTTCCCATTCCGAACACAGAAGTTAAGCCCACCAGCGCCGATGGTACTGCGACAAGCGGGAGAGTAGGTCGCCGCCAGTTTTTATTAAAAGTCTCATACATGAATTTGTATGAGACTTCTTTGTTTTTATACCTATACATATCTATACCTACTACACCATAGCAATAAAAGATAAATGATCATTGATGAATTATAAATGATAAAAGATCAATCATCATTTATCAATCATTATTGATTAACAGACAAATATCAATTAATAGCACTCAATTATCAATCATCACTGATCATTTATGATTCATAGTTAGTAGGTCTTTGTATTTTACTCCGCCAACAACAACAACTAATACTACTACTACTACTACTACTACTACTACTACTACTTTAGGCTCTTTATTCTTTTACAAGCTTTCATCAATAGAGGTGGTCTTTAGCCCTTCAGTAATAGCCTCCAAAATCATAGTGGCTTTAGCCAACTTAAAAACTTTCCATTTTTAATTTTCAACTTTTAGGTTTTAATCATCAATCATCAATAATATCTTAATCAATTATAAATTATTCCATATTGTTATTGCATGCACGGCTTAATGAATTATATGCCTGGAAGAATGACCTTATCCGGAATAAAGATATCCCAATAGTATATTGCAATTGATGAAAAAGCTTTCCTTTAGGAACAGGATCTAAATCCTAGGAAATTTGAGCTCACAGATTTTATCCTACCATCCGGAGCAATACAAGATATAATATGATCTATACTTTAATACCGGGCATAATGATATGGGCTACGAACATCAATATAATAGGAGGGATCATATAAAGATTCTATCTTCTACCTTTACCAGTAATAAGTATGCTGATTTATTATACAGCTATCTATTATGTGCGAAATAAGAGGAGGAAATTTAAATAAAGAATAAAGAATAAAGAATAAAGAATAAAGAATAAAGAATAAAGAATAAAGAATAAAGAATAAAGAATAAAGAATAAAGAATAAAGAATAAAGAATAAAGAATAAAGAATAAATTGATACTTATTGATCTTATAAAATGCTACATCATATTTTTTGTTGTGTTTAAAGCGAATTTATTGCAGTCGTTTTTTAGTCAGATATTTTTTTTTCTTTACTTTTCAGCACTTCATTTTCCATTTTTCTCCTTACTTTTCCCTTTCTACTTCCTCTTTTTCCTGTCTCAACCCTCCATTTTTCCATAGAAAACCCTTCATTTTATAGCTTTTATTTTTTCCCTTTTCCCTTGTTATAGCTGTTTTCTCTTATGTCTTTACCTTTATCACTCTAAACCCAGGAAAAAGCATCGAAATTTTTGAAGTTGCTTATCAGTGAGTTAAGACCAAATATGAACTAAATATGAATTTAAGTATAAAATGATTTGGATTGTGTGGTGAATAAGATGTACTTTTGCCCCACTGAAAACGAGAGATAGTAGGTAGCGCAGAAGAGAGTAATTATAAACGAAGATTTAAAAAAATAAATAATAATTTATTTTGAAAATTGAGAAAAGTTTGTATCTTTGCAGTCCCAATTAAGGGAGCGCGGAGTAAAATTGAGATAAGTGTTAGAGAGGGATTAAGGTTACATAAAAAACTTTAAAATTTTCTTCAAAAACATTTGGTCAGTTCAGAAACATTAATTACTTTTGCACTCGCAAATCTAAAGCAAAAACGACAGAAAGAAAGCTTTAGAGAAAAGCGGAAGAAAAGAGATCATTGAAATACAATATAACAACCAAGTAAGGAAAAACTAAAGCGTCAAAACTTTGAGTGAGTCAGACAAACATACAATGGAGAGTTTGATCCTGGCTCAGGATGAACGCTAGCGGGAGGCCTAACACATGCAAGCCGAGCGGTATAGATCTTTCGGGATCTAGAGAGCGGCGCACGGGTGCGGAACACGTGTGCAACCTACCTTTATCAGGGGGATAGCCTTTCGAAAGGAAGATTAATACCCCATAATATATTTGATGGCATCATTAGATATTGAAAACTCCGGTGGATAGAGATGGGCACGCGCAAGATTAGATAGTTGGTGAGGTAACGGCTCACCAAGTCAATGATCTTTAGGGGGCCTGAGAGGGTGATCCCCCACACTGGTACTGAGACACGGACCAGACTCCTACGGGAGGCAGCAGTGAGGAATATTGGACAATGGGTGAGAGCCTGATCCAGCCATCCCGCGTGAAGGATGACGGCCCTATGGGTTGTAAACTTCTTTTGTATAGGGATAAACCTACCCTCGTGAGGGTAGCTGAAGGTACTATACGAATAAGCACCGGCTAACTCCGTGCCAGCAGCCGCGGTAATACGGAGGGTGCAAGCGTTATCCGGATTTATTGGGTTTAAAGGGTCCGTAGGCGGACTCGTAAGTCAGTGGTGAAATCTCATAGCTTAACTATGAAACTGCCATTGATACTGCGGGTCTTGAGTAAGGTAGAGGTAGCTGGAATAAGTAGTGTAGCGGTGAAATGCATAGATATTACTTAGAACACCAATTGCGAAGGCAGGTTACCATGTCTTAACTGACGCTGATGGACGAAAGCGTGGGGAGCGAACAGGATTAGATACCCTGGTAGTCCACGCCGTAAACGATGCTAACTCGTTTTTGGGTTTTCGGATTCAGAGACTAAGCGAAAGTGATAAGTTAGCCACCTGGGGAGTACGAACGCAAGTTTGAAACTCAAAGGAATTGACGGGGGCCCGCACAAGCGGTGGATTATGTGGTTTAATTCGATGATACGCGAGGAACCTTACCAAGGCTTAAATGGGAAATGACAGGCTTAGAAATAGGCTTTTCTTCGGACATTTTTCAAGGTGCTGCATGGTTGTCGTCAGCTCGTGCCGTGAGGTGTTAGGTTAAGTCCTGCAACGAGCGCAACCCCTGTCACTAGTTGCCATCATTCAGTTGGGGACTCTAGTGAGACTGCCTACGCAAGTAGAGAGGAAGGTGGGGATGACGTCAAATCATCACGGCCCTTACGCCTTGGGCCACACACGTAATACAATGGCCAGTACAGAGGGCTGCTACCAGGCGACTGGATGCTAATCTCGAAAGCTGGTCTCAGTTCGGATTGGAGTCTGCAACTCGACTCTATGAAGCTGGAATCGCTAGTAATCGCGCATCAGCCATGGCGCGGTGAATACGTTCCCGGGCCTTGTACACACCGCCCGTCAAGCCATGGAAGTCTGGGGTACCTGAAGTCGGTGACCGTAACAGGAGCTGCCTAGGGTAAAACAGGTAACTAGGGCTAAGTCGTAACAAGGTAGCCGTACCGGAAGGTGCGGCTGGAACATCTCATTTTAGAGCGTTGAAGAACGTTAAACAAAATAAAGGTACTTAAGTGTACCATGTACTTACTTAAAGAGAAGCTTTAGTTTTTTATTTGGTTGATATATAAAAAAATACAACACCCACTAGAAATTAGTAAAGGGAAGAGAGACAAGAGGAAAGATAGAAGAAGAAAGACCATGTAAGTCTGATATCTGGGATCTTGAATCTGCAAGTCTAACAAGACAGTCTCGTAGCTCAGCTGGTTAGAGCGCTACACTGATAATGTAGAGGTCGGCAGTTCGAGCCTGCCCGAGACTACTAATTATAAGACGGGAAGAGATCAGATATAAGACATGAGACATTAAGTCTGAGATCTAGGATCTGATATCTGAAGTCTACTAGAGGGGGAATTAGCTCAGCTGGCTAGAGCGCCTGCCTTGCACGCAGGAGGTCAAGGGTTCGACTCCCTTATTCTCCACAGTTTGTATATGTAAAAAAGAAGCATGTAAACCTCATGACGAGAGCCGTCATTGATACATGAATACGTTTTACATTAATACAGAAGAAATAAAGATCATTGACATTAACGGTAAAGACATCACAAAGAGAAAACCGAGCACTTATAAGTGCTTGAGTAACCTAAAAATAGGAAAGAAATCGTTAAGGGCGTATGGCGGATGCCTAGGCTTTCAGAGGCGACGAAGGACGTGGTAAGCTGCGAAAAGCTGCGGGGATTGGCACACACGAATTGATCCGCAGATGTCCGAATGGGGCAACCCAATACATTGAAGATGTATTACCTCGTAAGAGGAGCAAACCCGGAGAACTGAAACATCTAAGTACCCGGAGGAAAAGAAATCGAAGAGATTCCGTAAGTAGTGGCGAGCGAAAGCGGATTAGCCCAAAAGTCTTTATATATTTAGAAGAACGTACTGGAAAGTGCGGCCATAGACGGTGATAGCCCGGTATTCGAAAGGTATATATAGATGATAAATGAGTAGGGCGGGACACGTGAAATCCTGTCTGAATATGGGGGGGACCATCCTCCAAGGCTAAATACTCCTGAAAGACCGATAGTGAACAAGTACTGTGAAGGAAAGGTGAAAAGCACTTCGAATAGAAGGGTGAAATAGAACCTGAAACCGTACGCCTACAAGCGGTCGGAGCCCACAAGTTGGGTGACGGCGTGCCTTTTGCATAATGAGCCTACGAGTTAATTTTACTAGCGAGGTTAAGGACTTCAGGTCCGGAGCCGGAGCGAAAGCGAGTCTGAATAGGGCGTATAGTTAGTAGGATTAGACGCGAAACCTTGTGATCTACCCATGGGCAGGTTGAAGCTCTGGTAACACAGAGTGGAGGACCGAACCGGTTGACGTTGAAAAGTCTTCGGATGACCTGTGGGTAGGGGTGAAAGGCCAATCAAACTGGGAGATAGCTCGTACTCCCCGAAATGCATTTAGGTGCAGCGTTGATTATAAGTTTATTAGAGGTAGAGCTACTGATTGGATGCGGGGGTTTCACCGCCTACCAATTCCTGACAAACTCCGAATGCTAATAAATGTTGATCAGCAGTGAGGGCATGGGTGCTAAGGTCCATGTCCGAGAGGGAAAGAACCCAGACCAACAGCTAAGGTCCCCAAATATATGTTAAGTTGAAGCAACGCGGTTGGACTGCATTGACAGCTAGGATGTTGGCTTGGAAGCAGCCATTCATTTAAAGAGTGCGTAACAGCTCACTAGTCGAGCGGTCCGGCATGGATAATAATCGGGCATAAACATATTACCGAAGCTATGGATTTGTACAATGTACATCTGGTAGGGGAGCATTCTGTTTGCGCCGAAGCAGTATCGTGAGGTATTGTGGAGCGGACAGAAAAGAAAATGTAGGCATAAGTAACGATAAAGGGGGCGAGAAACCCCCTCACCGAAAGACTAAGGTTTCCTCAGCCATGCTAATCAGCTGAGGGTTAGTCGGGACCTAACGCGAACCCGAAAGGGGTAGTGGATGGACAATGGGTTAATATTCCCATACTTGCTCACACTAAAAAGGGGACGGAGTGCCGTACCTGCTGGAGACTGACGGAATAGTCAAGGCCTAGCCTTCGGGCGAAGCTGCTGCAGGGAAAGTGCTTCCAAGAAAAGCCGAAGTGAAGCAACCCGTACCAAAACCGACACAGGTAGTCGAGGAGAGAATCCTAAGGTGCTCGAGTGAGTCGTGGCTAAGGAACTAGGCAAAATAGTCTCGTAACTTCGGAAGAAGAGACGCCATCAGCAATGGTGGCCGCAGTGAAGAGGCCCAGGCGACTGTTTATCAAAAACACAGGACTCTGCTAAATCGAAAGATGCTGTATAGGGTCTGACACCTGCCCGGTGCTGGAAGGTTAAGGAAGGGCGTTAGCGTAAGCGAAGCGTTTGACTGAAGCCCCAGTAAACGGCGGCCGTAACTATAACGGTCCTAAGGTAGCGAAATTCCTTGTCGGGTAAGTTCCGACCTGCACGAATGGTGTAACGATCTGGGCACTGTCTCAGCCACGAGCTCGGTGAAATTGTAGTATCGGTGAAGATGCCGATTACCCGCAATGGGACGAAAAGACCCTGTGAACCTTTACTATAACTTCGTATTGACTTTGAGTAAGTAATGTGTAGGATAGGTGGGAGACTATGAAGCAGGCACGCTAGTGTTTGTGGAGTCAACGTTGAAATACCACCCTTTACTTACTTGGAGCCTAACTTCCTTTAGGAAGGACATTGCGTGGTGGGTAGTTTGACTGGGGTGGTCGCCTCCAAAAGAGTAACGGAGGCTTTCAAAGGTACCCTCAGCACGCTTGGTAACCGTGCGTAGAGTGTAATGGCATAAGGGTGCTTGACTGTGAGACCTACAAGTCGATCAGGTGCGAAAGCAGGACATAGTGATCCGGTGGTTCCGTATGGAAGGGCCATCGCTCATAGGATAAAAGGTACTCCGGGGATAACAGGCTAGTCTCCCCCAAGAGCTCACATCGACGGGGAGGTTCGGCACCTCGATGTCGGCTCGTCACATCCTGGGGCTGGAGAAGGTCCCAAGGGTTGGGCTGTTCGCCCATTAAAGTGGCACGCGAGCTGGGTTCAGAACGTCGTGAGACAGTTCGGTCTCTATCTATTGCGGGCGTTAGATGTTTGAGAGGGCTTGATTCTAGTACGAGAGGACCGAATTGAACAAACCTCTGGTGTATCAGTTGTACCGCCAGGTGCACCGCTGAGTAGCTATGTTTGGAAGAGATAAGCACTGAAAGCATATAAGTGCGAAACTCGCCTCAAGATGAGACATCTTTTAAGGGTCGTGGGAGATGACCACGTTGATAGGCTACAGGTGTAAAGTTGGTAACAGCATAGCCGAGTAGTACTAATTACCCGTAGATTTATAGCCTATAGGTTACACTAATTCAAGTCTTATAAGTGCAATACTGGTTTTGCCTTTGTGATGAAATTTACCGATAAAACAGATGTCAGATACAAGACATCAGATAAGAGACTTTATAATAGGTCTGAAATCTGAAATCTATCCTCTGATATCTTATATACCTTCTTTAGGGTGGTTTTAGCGGTGGGGCTCACCTGTTCCCATTCCGAACACAGAAGTTAAGCCCACCAGCGCCGATGGTACTGCGACAAGCGGGAGAGTAGGTCGCCGCCAGTTTTTATTAAAAGTCTCATACATGAATTTGTATGAGACTTTTTTGTTTTATAACTATAC
>NZ_JBJLWK010000014.1:0-11983 GCF_046591535.1 Chryseobacterium proteolyticum
GTCTGTGTATGAATTTTTCTATACCCTTTCGACAGGTAAGAAAATAAGGATTTTAAAGAACGCCCTTGAAATCAATCATTATCTCGATCAGGACACCAATGTATTATTAAATACGGTTCCTTCTGTGGTAAGAAAATTAATAGAAGACAAAGCACCGTTGGATGCTGTCAAAGTCATCAACATGGCAGGCGAAGTTCTTCCCACCGATATTATTGCAAAGCTTCCTTTGGATAAAATCGAAGTTAGAAATCTGTATGGTCCATCGGAAGATACCACTTACAGCACCTCTTATCGTATTACCGATAAAGAGTCCAGAACCATTTCTATAGGTAAGCCAATCTCCAATACCCAGGTATTGATTCTGGATCAGAATAGCCAATTGGTTCCTCTCGGCGTTACAGGCAGGATCTTTGTATCCGGAGCAGGAGTAGCGAGAGGCTATCTGAACAGAGCAGACCTCACTGAGGAAAAGTTTTTGCCCAATCCTTTTATAGAAGGCGAAAGAATGTATGATACAGGAGATTTAGGCTATTGGTTGTCAGATGGAAACATAGAATTTATAGGAAGAAAAGACCATCAGGTTAAAATAAGAGGATATAGAATTGAACTGGCAGAGATAGAAATTCAGTTATTGTCAAAGGAAAGTATTCAGCAAGTTACTGTACAGGTTTTTGACACGGAAGAAGATAAACAGATAGTTGCCTATTTTGTATCAGAAAAAGAAGAAATAATATCAGATCTCCGCGATTTTTTATTGACTACTCTTCCTAATTATATGATACCTGCAGTATTTATTCAGTTGTCATCTATCCCGCTTACTCCAAACGGTAAAATTGATAGAGCTGCTTTACCTAACCAGAAAGATTTTAATCAAGCCAGTGAGGCAGAATATATTGCCCCAACAAATAGTTTAGAAGAAGAGTTAACCATCATTTGGAAAGGATTGTTAAACAGGGAATTGATAGGAATCAAAGATGATTTTTTTGAACTTGGTGGCCACAGTATTAAATTAGGGAAGCTCATTAATACCTATCAGAAGAAATTTGATGTGAAACTAAGCTTTAGTCAATTGTTTGAGAATACATCTTTAATCTCTCATGCAGGTTTAATTTCTAAAGCAGGAACATTAAAATATAAAGAAATAGAGAAGGCAGTAATTTCTGAAAGTTACCCTTTATCAGATGCTCAACGCAGATTATGGGTTTTGAGCCAATTTGAAGAAAATTCAGTGGCTTACAACATGCCTTCATATCATGCTTTAGATGGCGGATATAATATAGATCATTTAAAAAAGGCCATTGATGCAGCCATTGACAGGCATGAAATTTTAAGAACTGTATTTAGAGAAAATGAATCAGGAGAGATTCAACAGTGGGTTCTAAATAGAGAAGCAATTGATTTTAATATAGATTATTGTGATTTTAGTAATTCCCATGATAAACAGTTAAGTATTAAGGAATATATTCAAAAAGATTCCCAGGTATTATTCGATTTAGAAAATGGACCGTTATTAAGAGCTGCTTTACTTCAGGTATCCGAGAATAATTTTGTCTTTTATTACAATATGCATCATATTATAAGTGATGGATGGTCTATGGATATATTGACCAAAGATGTATTAAAATATTATCAGTCATTTGTAAATAGTACTGAACCAAATTTACCAGAGTTAAGGATTCAATACAAGGATTATTCTGTATGGCAGCTAAATCAACTAAAAGAAACAACGTATCAAGCCCATCAATTATTTTGGTTAGATAAGCTTTCCGGAGAGTTACCCGTCATAGACTTACCATCAACAAAAAAGCGACCGGTTGTAAAAACCAACAATGGAGAGCGGCTTGGGACTTATCTGTCAAAAGAAATATCTTACGATTTAAAAACTTTTTGTCAGCAAAAAGGTGGAAGTTTATTTATGGGACTTGTAACTTCATTAAATGCTTTGCTTTACAGGTACACGTCTCAGGAAGACTTTATAATAGGAAGCCCGGTTGCCGGAAGAGATCACATTGATCTTGAAAATCAAATAGGTTTTTATTTGAATATGATTCCATTAAGAAATAAAATTAATCCGGGCAATGATTTTGACAAATTGTTTGATGCAGTAAAATCAGATATACTAGATGCTTATGAACATCAGCAGTATCCGTTTGATCGTTTGGTAGAAGATTTAGAACTACAGAGAGATATGGGTAGAAGTGCCATTTTCGATGTTGTAATAATGCTTCAAAATGTTGGAGAGAAAGCAATTGAATCAAGCGTACCTGAAGAATTGACAAGTAGAATTACCTCTTTGGGAAAATCGGTTTCTAAATTTGATCTTGAAATTACTTTTGAAGAGATAGGTGATTTAATTTCCTTCCAGATTAATTACAATACAGATGTCTATGATAATGATACTATGACAGGATTCATGAAACATTATTTAGATATTCTTACAGTTGTTCTTCAGTCACCTGAGGAACCTCTATATAAAATCGACTATTTATCATCCGTTGAGAAAACACAGATCTTAGAGGATTTTAATAATAATAAAAGAGATTTTGCAAAAGATTTAACCATAGTAGACTTGTTTGCCAATCAGGTCAAAGCAAATCCTGATCATATAGCTCTTGTATATGGAAATAAAGAGTTTACATACAGGGAGTTAGATGAAGCTTCCGATGCGTTGTCATGCTACTTATTATCAGAATATGATGTACAGATTGAAGATTTTATTGGGGTAAAGCTGGAAAGGAATGAGTGGCTGGTCATTAGTCTTCTTTCCGTATTAAAGATGGGTGCTGCTTATGTACCTATTGATCCTGCGTATCCTGCAGAAAGAATAAAATATATTGAAAAAGATGCCAATTGTAAAATAGTTATTGATAAGGATTTATTAGAGGCATTTGCACTTGGGAAAAGTAATAAGGAAAATGAATCTTTAAAAATAGCTTTAAAACCAGAAAATTTAGCTTATGTCATTTATACGTCAGGTTCTACGGGATTGCCGAAAGGTGTAATGATTGAGCATAGAAATGCAGTTTCATTCTTAAATAATTTAGATTTTGAACTGGGATTTAAAAGACATACCATTGTAGCGGGAACAACGAATGTAGTTTTTGATATATCTGTTCTTGAAATATTTGGAACCTTGTGCAGCGGTAGAAAACTGATTTTATTCTCATCAGAAGAATTGATGTCCCCGGAATTATTTATGGATAACCTACACCGTAATAAGATAGAAGTTTTACAGGTTACGCCATCAAGATTTAGCCAGATATCCGAAGCTTTTATAGCAAAACCTTCTCCATATTTAAAGCAGCTTTTAATGGGTGGAGAGCCATTTCCAAAAACAGTCTACGATACCATAAATACTTATTCTGGACTGAATATAATAAACGTATACGGTCCTACGGAGACTACCATATGGAGTACAAGTTTAGATATTAACACAAGTAAATATCTGAGCATTGGTAAGCCACTGGCCAATGAAAAAGTACTCATTTTATCAGATAAGCTGCAAATACAGCCAATAGGAGTTGTGGGAGAGTTATATATAGCAGGAGATGGCTTGGCAAGAGGGTATTTAAATAAAGAAAAACTCACTAATGAAAAGTTTATTGAAAATCCTTATGAAAAAGGAAGTAAGATATACGGAACAGGAGATTTAGCCAGATGGAGACCGGACGGGAATATTGAATATGTAGAAAGAAAAGATGATCAGGTAAAAATTAGAGGACATCGTATAGAACTTGGAGAAATTGAAAATGTATTACTTCAGCAAAAACAAATTGAACAGGCCATAGTTCTGGTCAAAGAAAAAGATGAAGAAAAATTTATCATCTCTTATCTGGTAGGTAAGGATATGGACATCGAAACCATTCGCATGAAACTTACAGAATTTTTACCCGGTTATATGCTGCCCAATTATTTTGTGATTCTCGAAAAAATGCCATTGAACTCCAGCGGAAAAATAGATAAGAAAGCATTATTGGAAATTGATAAAATGGAAGCATCTTCAAAAAACTATGTGGCTCCATGTAGTAAAGAAGAAAAGATCGTGATATCGATTTGTGAAAAATTGTTGAAAAAAGAAAATATTAGTATTAAAGACAATTTTTATAGCATTGGTGGAGATTCACTGAAAATAATACAATTAATGAATCAATTGAACCGGGAAGGGTATGCGGTAAAAGTAGATCAAATTTTTAAAACCTCAGATTTTGAAGCTTTAGCTAAAGTTATAACAATTAAAGAAAATAAGATTGAATCCGTAGATTTAAATAAAGGGATAAATTTTAAACCGGAATTAGATATTGTAAATAAAAAGATAAATTGGAAAATTGGGGATAAAGTTCAGATATCTGAAAATCAAAAATATATAATGAAATTCAAGAATTCTGAAGGTTTTATTGGCCCGGCTAAGATTAGTAAGTCTGATACCGGATACATAGAATTACAGCTGCGTGAATTTTTGAGCAATTTTCCTGATTTGAATATTGAGTTTATACAAGAAGATCAATTCATTTATCAAAGGCGGGTGTCATATAAAGATTTGAAAATTGCTGTAAATACTTATGATGTAGATCTTAGTAGTCCAGCTAATATTTCACAATTAATATCAAATGAAGTTCCTGTAAAGCCATATGATATTTTCAATGGCGAGCTTATTCGTTTATTCATATTTAATGATATAAAAGGAGGCGAAGAATCTTATATATACATTGCAATTAGTCATGTAATAGCAGATATGTATACCTGTAATATCTTGCAGCAGGAGTTAATGAATTTCCTTAGAAATAATAAAGTTTTAAAGAATCAGTATCCTTCTTCAGGTTTTGATTTTGCTTTATGGCAGGAAAAATATTTACGATCGGAAAGAGGACTGGAGGAACGCTCTTTTTGGATTAATGATTTAAAAAAGCCTGCCCTTGAACTATTGTCAGATCAAAAATCAACCCAGTTAAAAAAAGTATGACTATGTAATTGACAGTGACAAAGTAACCCATACTACACAGACAATGTTCGTTACAGGACAAAAATTTGAACGAATTAAACAGTTGTCTCAAGACCTAAATATTCCATTATCCGGATTATTTATGGGGTTTCATCAGTATTTAATGCATGATTGTTTTAAAGGGCAGTTTCATTTTCAACTGATCACGGTTTCAGGACGGGAAAGTATCGTTGATGAATTTGATACTTCAAGAGCTTTAGGTGCTTTTAATAATTTTATCCCGTTGCGATTAATTTCTAATACAAATGATTCTTTGTATGATTTGTTTCAAAATGTGTATTTGAATTACCTAAATGCAAGAATGCATCAGGTAATACCCTATGAGACCATTAGAGAAGATTTTTTTGTTGAAACACAAATTGACATCGACTTATGCAGATTGGGAGGGGTAAATTTTCAAGAGATGCCAGGGGTTATTGAAGAAGACAAATCAAATAAGATAATTCTTGGAACCCAAATATTATCAAACCTGCATCCATTGGATATCATATGCAGGGTAAGAGATAATGGAATTGAAATCATCCTCATTTATCAGCAAAATACTGAAATCACGCTTCCATTAGATGCTCTTTTAGATAATGTTATTAGCAAGATAAGTCCCATAGGGTAGACTTTTTTTTAATATAAATCACTACTAAAAGAAATTTTTTTATATAAATTTACAATCTAATAATAAAATGAATAAACTTTTTTCAAAATTAACTAGAATGAGAAATAAACTCAAGCACAAAAATCTTTTAATAATAGTATTCCTTTTAATCCCTTATTTAGCAATTTGCCAAATAGAGTTAAAAGGAAAAATAAAAAGTAATACAGCTCCTGTTCCATTTGCAAATGTGGTACTTGTTGACTCGCTTGGAGTCTTAAAATCCGGCGCAACTACGGATAATAATGGAGCCTATACAATCAAGACTGCTAAGGGAGTTTATACTATTAAGGTGAGCCTTTGGGGATATAAAAGTTGGGATAAAAAAATCAGCTTAGAAAACAGTACTGTTTTGGAAGATATAATTTTAGCCTCAGATTCAAAAAATATAGAGGAAGTTGTTATCAAAGGGAAAAAAAGAATCTTTGAACAACAGATGGATCGTCTGGTATTTAATGTTGAGAATAGCCCTACTGCGAGTACAGGTAATGCGCTAGATGCATTAAAAGTAGCGCCGGGTCTTATGATTCAAAATGGTTCAATTAGTATTTTAGGCAAAGGGTCATCACAAGTAATGGTTAATGGTAAATTGATGCAAATGTCAGGGGATGATTTAGTCAGTTTTTTGAATTCAATTCCTGCAGGCAACATAAAAAAAAATTGAAATTATAACAACTCCGCCAGCTCAGTATGATGCAGGAGGAAATGGCGGACTTATTAATATAGTTTACAAAGAAGGAATGAAAGACTCCTGGAAGAATTCATCTTCTTTCGCCTATGATCAGAACCATTATAATTCTGTTACATTAGGGAATGATTTCTTATACAATAAAAATAAACTCAGATTCTCTTTAGGTTTAAATGGAAGTATTGGTGCTTATAGAGCACTGGAAAGTTTTGATGCTTTATCTGCAAATAAACTGCAAGAGTTGGATTCAGATACGAAACAAAAAAAGAATAGTTTTACAGGAAGGGCTTCAATTGATTATGATATTACAAAAAATATCGTGTTAGGTTTTATGTACTTAGGTAATCTAAGAAGACCGGATCAAGATAATAAATCAGTTACCCAGTTATTCGATTCTAATCATAATCTTGAGCAAATCATTCAAAGTAAAGGTTTTAATGACAGGGAATATAACAGTAATATTTATAATATGAATGTTATGTCGAAATTAGACACTTTAGGAAGAAAGCTTACAGTGGATTTTAGCTATTTGGATTATAATGTAAAACAAAATAATAGCTTCGCAACCAATACATCAGTTCCTAATGATCCAGCTTTTATACAGCAACGGTCAGCCATTAATAATTCAGGACAGGCTATTGAAAATTTTAGTGCAAAGGTGGATGTTGAGCATCCAACCAAATTTGCCAACTTCTCTTATGGAGGTAAGCTAAGCTTCAATAAATCAAATAGTGATGTCCAGCTTTTTGATGCTACGGTAAATCCGCCAGTATTGGATGAATCGCAATCTAATGAGTTTGAATACAAAGAGAATATTCAGGCATTATATGCCAGTGGTTCAAAGAAAATAAGCTCAAAACTGAGTTTACAATTAGGACTAAGAATGGAGAATACAACTACAGAAGGTTTCTCAAAAACAATCAATCAAACAAATAAGCGGGATTACTTCAAATTGTTTCCTACATTTTATGTTTCCTATGCTGCAAACGATAAGAACAATTTTGTCTTTAATTATGGAAGAAGAATTAACCGTCCTGGATTTAATGATTTAAATCCATACCGATTTTATATAAACAATAACAGTTATTCTGTAGGTAATCCTTTTTTACAGCCTTCATTTAGTGATAATTTTGATTTCACCCACACTTTTAAGAAAAAGCTAAGCTCAAATCTGTTTTTTAGAGTTACTAATGATAACTACGGAATATTTTTTAGTACAGATACAGAGAATGACATACAGGTTATCACAAGGAAAAATTACTCAAAGGAATATTATTATGGGATTAGCGAAAGCTACACATTTGATAAATATTCTTGGTGGACAAACCAAAGCAGTGTATCGCTTTTAGGATCTAAAACTACTTTACTTGATAATATAAATGCAGAGGTTCAGAACGGAGTTAGGTTTTATTTTAATACGAACAATACTTTCTCACTGACTAAAACAACAAAATTAGAAGTTAATTACTGGTATAGCTCGCAGCACAAAAGAGGATTATTTGAAAATGGACAGTCCCATAGTCTTGATATAGGAGTGAGACAAAGTTTATTAAATGATAACTTAAAGATTGTTCTGTTACTTAATGATGTATTTAATACATCGTACTTAAATAACAACATATCGATTGTAAACGGAGTAAAGCAGATAGGAAATTTTAATTACAGTAACAGATTTTTCAGACTTTCTCTTCTTTACAGTTTTGGAAGCAAGAAAGTAAAATCCGACAATCGAAAATTTGGTAATGAAGAAGAGCAAAGACGTTCTGGAATTTAATACCAAAACTTATCAAATATCCTCTAGTATCGAATACTAATTATAATAAAAAACCATGAAATATCAATTATTCTTACTCCATTTTGCAGGAGGAAGTGTCTATTCCTTTGATTTTCTTAAGAAATACATAAAACCTAATATTGAGTTTATTCCTCTTGAATTGCCTGGAAGAGGAAAACGATTTAGTGAAGGATTGCTAAAGAACAAAAAAGAAGCCATCGAAGATTATGTTACCCAAATTAAAACCTTAAGAAATAGTAAACCCTATTTAATTTTTGGGCATAGTATGGGAGCAACCTTAGGATTGTCTGTTGTAGAAAAGATGGAAAAAAATGGAGATCAACCAGAAGCTTTAATCGTTTCTGGTAATCCGGGACCGGGAATACAAAAAGAAGATAATACAAAACGCTATCTGTTGGAAGATGCCGAGTTCAAGATTGTATTAAAAGAATTAGGGGGAATTCCGGATGAAGTCCTTGAAAATGAAGAACTGTATGAATTCTTTAGCCCAATAATTAGAGCTGATTTTGAAGTACTTGAAAACGATAATTTTTCAGAAAAAGAAATCAGATTAAATACATCATTGCATGGATTAATGGGAGATGAAGAAGAAACGTGTGACAGAATAGAAAATTGGAGAAACTTTACGAATGCTGATTTTCAATTTAAAATATTTAAAGGAAATCATTTTTTTATCAATGAACATGCCCAGGAATTGGCAAAAGTAATTGAAGGCTATTCTACTCATGTAATTGTAAAATAATTTATTATGTTCAAATTAAAATTTAAAGAATTAATATATATAATCTTCTATGCACTTTCAAATACCGTTTTAAGTTTCGGAATTATATATATAATCAACAGTACAGTTTCAGGTAAAGCTGAATTCCAAAATGATTACATGGGAATAGTCTTTGCCGCAGCTATCATCTATACTTATTTATTAAATATAAATTTTCAAAAATGGCTCAATAAACTTACTTATAGTATACTCTACAAAAATGAAGAGCTAATTTTTTATAAAATTTTAAAGGCTCCTCTGATTACACTGGAAAGGCTGGGTTCACAAAGATTTTATACCACTATTGAAGATTTAAGGGTTTTCTCATCTTTTCCGGAAATTGTAACACATACCTTTAATTCTTTGCTAATGCTGATATTGTGTTTAGTTTATCTCTTTACATTATCTGTCCCTTCAGCATTCGTTGTTATTGCGCTGATAATTGTAGTGGCATTTATTTACTTTTTTGTGATTAATAAAATGGCTCCGCTGGTAGATAAATTAAGAAAATACAATGAATCTTATTATAAATATGTTGAAGATGTAATAAAAGGATTTAAAGGATTGAAATTGAGCTCACACAGAAGCGAAAATTTGATGGATAAATTTCTGGTACCCAACAGAAGATCAGCCAAAGATCTGGATTTCAATATTAATTTTGTGTTTTTATCTATAAATCTAATCAGCCAGTACGGTTTATACTTAATCATTGGGACAATTCTTTTTCTCCTTCCTTTATTTGATCTCTTAAAAAAAGAAGATGTAATTACGTATGTAATGATTTTAATGTTCATATCAGGGCCAATTAATAATTTAATTAATATGCAACGGGTCTATACCAGACTATTTGTAGGAAGAAAAAGAATTAAAGAATTTCTGAAAGACTTTGAAATTAGTGATGAAAATCTTGCAGAAGCAGAAAATAAAATCGAGAACGATATTGATTTTAACAAACTTGAATTTGAAGATATTCACTTCAGTTACCAAAAAAATACTTTAGAGAACTCATTTAGCTTGGGCCCCGTTAATCTTTCTATACAAAAAGGAGAAACCATATTCGTCATTGGCGGAAACGGAAGCGGGAAAAGTACTTTTATTAATATTTTAACCGGTTTGTATAAACCAACTGTAGGAAGCTTAATTTTAGATAATCAAATTGTAGACAAAGAAAATCCGGTTCAAAACCTAATTTCTGCAGTTTTTACGGATAATTATATCTACTCTAATAACTACGACAATTATTCCCTTGAAAATAATAAAAGATACCAGGAATTGCTTGAAGTAATGGAGCTGGACAAAATTATTCTGGATGATAAAGAAGGCTCGGCAAGAAGAAACTTCTCTAAAGGACAAAGTAAAAGAATGTCTCTGATTTTTGCTCTCCTTGAAAATAAACCAATTTTAGTACTTGATGAGTGGGCTGCAGATCAAGATCCTCATTTTAGAAAGTATTTCTACGAAAATTTGCTGCCTAAGCTTAAAAATGAAGGAAAAACAATTGTTGCAGTAACTCATGATGATGCTTATTTTAAGCATGCTGACCGAATAATTAAATTTGATTACGGACAAATCGTAAAAGATTTTGATGTAAAAGAAGAAGTATCAAACAGCGAGAGTTTATGGTACAATTAATAATTAACGAATGTTTCTATTCAGTAGAATTTCTAATCTTATAACTCTGTTATTATGAGACTAACCTTACCGCAGCAAGATATTTATTTTGAACAATTACTATATCCTAATGAGCCCATTTATAATATTGGAGCCAAAATTGAAATTAAAGGACATATCAATATTGATGCATTCCAAAAAGCGTATCATGAGCTTATTAATCAACACGATGCTTATAGAACCAAGCTGGTTAAAGATCAGGAAAATATTCGATTAAAAATCGTAGATATTCACAATTCAGAATTAGGTTTTATAGATTTTTCTGATAGTGAAGCACCTTATGAAACAGCGAATTTATATATGCAGGAAGAGTTTTCTAAACCCTTTGATTTATTTGGAGAAAGTCTTTTGCACGTTTTTACCTTAGTAAAGATAAACGATGATTTTTATTATTTGTTTTCAGTTTATCATCATATTATTACAGACGGCTGGGGTACTTCGCTGATGTTTCAGCGCTTGGTTAAAAACTATAATGAGATCTGTGAATTTGGAGCTGTACAAACAGAATATTCTTTTACATATAAGGATTTTATAGAAGATGACGCTATATATACCGATTCAGAATCTTTTATGGAAGACAAAACATATTGGAAGGATAAATTTAATGTTTTGCCTGAAAATTTATTCAATAAAATACAAGATTCAGGCCGTGTTAATAAAAGCAGTCGAAAAGAATTAATCATTAAAAGAGAAACTTATAATGAATTAATTCAATTGGCAAACAATTACAATTGTACAACTTTTCACCTGATCCTAGCTTTAATCTATACTTATTTTGGAAGAAAGCATCAAAATAATGATTTTGCAATTGGTCTGCCGGTTTTAAACAGAAGTAAATCAAAATATAAAAAAACAGTTGGACTTTTTATGGGAATTTCTCCTTTAAGGGTGAAAATTGATTTTAATGAAACAATTGAACAGTTAACCAAAAATCTAAAAAATCAATTACGAAACGATTATCGTTATCAAAGATTTCCTTTAGGTAAACTTATTCAGGAGCTTCAATTGTTTCATGAAAAAGAAAGATTATTCAATATAACGCTGTCTTATGAAAAACAAAATTATTCTACTAATTTTCAAAATACAGTGACAGAAGTAATTCCTTTAAGCCATCGATCAGAGCGAGTGGCTTTAGCATTATATATAAGGGAATTTGATGAATCAAAAGATGTGAAAATCGATTTTGATTATAATCTGAATTATTTTGATAACTCCGGAATAACCTCTATTGTCAATCATTTTGAAGCTTTGATTGATGAGGTTATAAAAAGCCCTGAAAAAAAAATTAAGAGAATTAAATTATTTATCCGAAGAAGAATTAAAACAAATACTCATAGATTTTAATAATACAGACGTAATTTATCCTAAAGAAGAAACAGTAGTTAGTCTATTTCAGGCCCAGGTGTTAAAAACCCCTGATAAAG
>NZ_JBJLWK010000015.1:0-11739 GCF_046591535.1 Chryseobacterium proteolyticum
ATCAATTCGCTGTTGCGGATAATTTAAATCTACCGGCACATAGGCTGCTCCGGATTTCAGTACTCCCAATAAGCTAACAAGAAGGAATTCATTTCGCTCCAATTTAACTGCGATTAAATCGTCCGGAGCAATAGTATAATGAGCTCTTAAATAAGCCGCCAGCTGATTTGCCTTTTCATTTAACTGCTGATACGTAAGCATACGATCTTCAAAGATAACCGCCGTATTATCAGGCGTTTTAGCAACCTGTTCTTCAAATAAATCTACCAGGGTTTTATCCTCTGTATGAACAACTTTTGTATCGTTAAAGTCAAATAGTAATTGTTGCTTTTCTAGCTCTGTCAAATAATTTATGGTTTCTAACGCCTGCGAAGGATGATTTATGCATTCTATTAATACATTCTCAAAATGAGCAAACATTCTTTCAATGATTTCACGATTATAGATATCTGTATTATAGTTTATTGAAAGCGACAACACATCTGTTTCAACAAAAGTATACGTAATATCAAATTTAGAAATTGAACTTTCAATCTCATAAGGACTCACTTCAAGATTTAGCAGCGTATCATTGTTCAGATTGTTCAATTGCCCTTGACTTTGTAAAACCATCAGGACATCAAACAGCGCCGAGCGGCTCATATCTCGTTTTAAATTTAACTTACCTACCAGAGAATCAAAGGAATAATGCTGATGTTCATAGGCTTCCAGTAATGTTTCTTTTTGAGTGGTAAGTAAATCATGAAAACTAAATTCTTCTTTTAGTCGTGTACGGATTGCCAGTGTATTAAGATATAAACCTATTTGATTCTCCAAATCAGAATGCTCTCTTCCTGCTATTGGAGTTCCAATGATAATATCATCCTGACCGGTATATCTGTATAGCAATGCATTTATTCCTGACATTAAAGTCATAAATAAAGTAACATCCTGTTCTTTTGAAAAAGACTGAAGCCTGTCTGAAAATTCTTTTGAAAATCTTTGAGTCACATTTGCTCCGTTATAAGTCTGCACCAAGGGACGGGCATTAGAACCCGGCAATTCTAAAACCGGCAGAGTCCCTGAAAATTGTGTCAGCCAATAGTTTTCTGAAGCTTCTTCATTTTTTTGTTCTTCATTTCGCCAAACCGCATAATCTTTATATTGAATTTCCAATTGTGGCAATTCTGCTTCTTTTTCTTCCAATAAAGCATTGTAGATTTTTATTACTTCGGAGATTAAAATTTCCATAGACCATCCGTCGCCAATGATATGGTGCAACGTTAAGAAAAACAAAAATTCATCATCTTTTAGTTGTATAATAGTGGCCCTTAGAAGAGGTGCATGCTCCAGATCAAATGTCTCATTATTGCTTTGTTTTAAATAATCAGAAAGTAATTTTTCCTGGTTGATCATAAAACGAAGATCTTTTTCAATGATTTGAAAATCTACAGCTGAAGCTGGAACAATATATTGATAAACTTCACCTAATTGAGTCGCTTTAAAGCAGGTTCTTAAAATTTCATGGCGTTCAATTAACAATTCAAAAGAAGTTTGAAACTTAGCAGTATCAACATTTCCTTTTAAACGAACCGCACCCGGCATATTATACGCCAGAGATCCCCCTTCAAGTTGGCTTAGTACCCAAAGTCTGCTTTGAGAACCCGTTAAAGGATAAAATTCAGATTCCGAAGCTTTAGAAATAACCGAATACTTTTTGCTTTTCAATATTTTACTTAATCCTGATATGGTAGCATTCGCAAAGAAATCTTTATAGCTTACAGAACTTCCCAATTGTTTTTGAATTCTGTTGATTACCTGGGAAATTATTAAACTATGCCCTCCCAGATCAAAGAAATTGTCATTAATACCGATTTTTGGCAACCCTAGTACCTCCTGCCATATTGCAGCCAGCTGTTTCTCGATTTCTGTGGATGGTTCAACATATTCTTCTTTTATTAAGTCACTGTCATTTAATTCCGGTAATGCTTTAAGATCGGCCTTTCCGTTGGAAGTGAGTGGAATAACATCTAATTGAACATAATAATCAGGAACCATATATTCTGGTAATAACCTGCTTAAAGTATTCTGAAGTTCTTTTTTATCAATTTCATGATCTGATACATAATAGGCTGCCAGAATTTTGTTCCCTTCGCTGCCTTTAGTCACCACAACGGCCTGTTTTAAAACGTTAGAAGATTGTAACAGCGTAGTTTCAATCTCACCGAGCTCTATCCTAAAGCCCCGGATTTTTACCTGATTGTCTTTTCTGCCTAAAAACTCTACAGAACCATCTGGAAGCCATCGCCCAAGATCACCTGTGTCATATAGTGTATCTCCTTGAACAAATGGATTGGATATAAATTTTTCTCCTGTTAAATCCGGACGATTCAAATAACCTCTTGCAACTCCTGCTCCGCCTACATATATTTTACCCACAACACCTGTCGGAACAAGACTTAAACCTGCATCCAGAATATATGCAGAACTGTTTGAAATGGGTTTTCCCAGTGGAATCGTTGTATAATCTGAATGATCAATTTCATGGGTCAATGAAAAAGTAGTGTTTTCTGTAGGGCCATATCCGTTGCTGATTCTAATGCCCGGAAAAGTATTCAACACCTTTTTCACATGATGAGGAGAGACTACATCTCCGCCAACTATCAGTCGTTTAATGTTTCTAAATACATTGATATTACTATCTGCAACATAGCTAAACCATGAAGCTGTCATCCATAAACTATCTACATTATTTTTATTGATTATTCCTTCCAGCTTTTCATTTTGCAATAAATCATCCTGAGAGGCAAGAATAAGCTTAGCTCCGTTTAATAAGGTTCCAAAATATTCTAAAATAGTTGCGTCAAAAGATATAGCTCCAGTACTTAAAAGCGTATTCTTTTGACCCAAAGGAAAGTAAGAACAAGGCTTTACAAGTCTCACAACACTTTTATTTTCAACCATAACCCCCTTAGGATTTCCGGTAGTTCCTGAAGTATAAATCACATAAGCCAGATCTGATGGTTTATTTATCCTCTCTGGATTGCTATTTCTATATTTTTGATTTTGCTGTACAAATAATACCAACTCAGCATCATCCAAGATTATTTTACTCTGTGTCTCCTTTATTATAAAATCTATTCTATCCTGCGGATAATTAGGATCTATCGGCACGTAGGCCCCGCCAGATTTCAGGATTCCTAAAACTGCAACAATCAGATTTTCACTTCTGTCAAGCTTAATACCAATTAAATCATCTGCCTGAATGCTGTAATTTTCTCTTAAATAATAAGCAAGCTGATTAGACAGTTCATTTAGTTCATGATAAGTAAATGCTTTCTGTTCAAAAACAACAGCAGTATTATCGGGTGTTTTTTCAACCTGTTCTTCAAACAAATCAATTATTGTTTTATCTTTTGGATAAATAACTTCAGTAGCATTAAAATCAACCAGTAAATGTTGTTTCTCCGAGGATAATAAATAGTTTATCTGATCTACCGTTTTTGAAGAATCTGCAATCGAATTGACTAACAGGTTTTCAAAATGTGCAAATATTCTTTCTACTAAAAAATCATCATAGATATCTGTGTTGTATTGTATGGTTAAAGATAATCCGTCTTCAAGTTCTGTAAAGATAAAACTCATGTCAAATTGAGCTGTTTTGTTTTCAAAAACATACTCTTCAACTTCCAACCCCTGCAATGATTGGGTATTGTAAAGTGATTTAACCTGATTCTGATTCTGAAGCGCAATCATTACATCAAACAATGCAGAACGGCTAGAGTCTCTTTTTAAATTTAATTGATCAACTAATAGGTCAAAAGGATAATTTTGGTATTGATAGGCTTCTAATAAAGTATGTTTTTGCAGGGCAAGTAAATCTAAAAAGCTGCTTTCACCTTTAAATTTGGTACGGATAGCAAGCGTATTAAGATATAAACCAATTTGGTTCTCTAAATCCGGATGTTCTCTTCCTGCTAACGGCGTACCCATGATAACATCATTCTGTCCTGAATACTTATACAATAAAGCATTAACGCCGGCCATTAAAGTCATGAACAAAGTAACATTTTCCTCTTTAGAAAATTGCTGTAACTTATTCAAAAAATCGTGTGAATATCTATTTGAGATATGACTCCCATTATTAGTTTTTATCAGCGGGCGTGTTTTAAAAGCAGGTAATTCCAGTACAGGAATCTCTCCAGAAAATTGATTTAGCCAATATTTCTCAGATACTTTAATTGCATCTAAATTAGATTCATTTTGCAGCCAGGCTGCGTAATCTTTATATTGAATCTTTAATTCAGATTGTTTTATTTCTTTATTATCCAATAAATTATTATACGCCTCAATGATTTCAGAAATCATGATTTTTGAAGACCAGCCATCCCCTATTATGTGGTGACGTGAGAAAAAGAAAATATGTTCTGTAGCTGAAACTTTTACTAAGCTTGCTTTGACTAAAGGTGCTTGTTCAAGATTAAAAGGAATATTATTTAATGTAATCAAATGATTTTCCAGATCTTTTGGTTCTTTATCCTGATAATCAAAAAAATCAATTTCAAAAACAACTTCTTTCTCCGATAAAATAAACTGACGCAACTCTCCTGTTTCATTAATCTTGAAATAGGTGCGCAGAATTTCATGTTTATTTATTAAATGTCTAAATGAGTTTTGAAAAACCTCTACATTAAGAATTCCGGTAAGTTTAATAGCCGTTGGCATGTTATAAGCCAATGACCCTCCTTGAAATTGGCTCAGCAGCCACAATCTGTTTTGTGAAGGAGTGACAAGGTAAGACTCTGATTGTGATACTATTGGAATGGCAGAATAATCTGAATCTGACATTTTCTTGGTTAAACCGGCAATGGTTGGATTAGCAAAGAAATCCTTAAATGAAATACTTTTTCCTAATTCTTTAAACGTTTTGTTAATAACCTGGACGATAATTAAACTATGTCCGCCTAACTCAAAGAAATTATCTGTAATTCCGACTTTTTCAACATTTAAAACTTCTTCCCAGATCTTAGCCAATCCAATTTCTATTGTTGTTGCAGGCGCTATATATTCATGTCTGATAAGATCTTCTCCTGAAATATCCGGTAACGCTTTACGATCTACTTTTCCGTTTGGAGTCAAGGGCATTTTCTCCAGCTCTAAATAGTAACCGGGAAGCATATAGTCCGGCAATTTATTCTGGAGATAGCTTCTTAAATCTGATTTGTTAATATTTTGATGAGAAACATAATAAGCAACTAATATTTTCTCCCCGTTTTTTTCTTTTACATCAACAACGATTTGATCTAACGATTCTGAATACCCAGAAACAGCACTCTCGATTTCTCCTAATTCTATTCTGTGACCTCTTATTTTTACCTGAAAATCTTTTCTTCCTTCAAACACAACAGAACCGTCAGGATTCCATTTTCCCAGGTCTCCTGTTTTGTACATTTTTGTTCCTTCACAAAAAGGATTAGCAACAAAACTGGACTCTGTTTGTAAGACATTATTAAAATACCCTCTTGATAATCCTGATCCCGAAATATAAATATCTCCGGTGATACCAACTGGAACCGGCATTAAAGCATCATTAAAATATAAACCTGTGTATTTGAAATGGGTTTACCTATTGATATGTTATCTGAATTATGCACACGGCCTATTGTTGATGAAATAGTAGCTTCCGTTGGCCCGTACTTATTATATAACTGATACTTTTCTACATATTTATCTATCAATTCAGGTTTGAAATGTTCACCTGCAGATATAATTCTTTTTAGGGATAAAGCTGAACATAGATTTAAGTTTACTAATAAGCTAGGAACACTATGTAAATGAGTAACCGCATTTTTTTCTATTATTTTTTCCAGTTTTTCAGCATCCAATACCTCTTCTTTTTTAACAATACATAATGTGGAAGAGCTCAATAAAGCTGTAAAAATCTGTTCTACGGAAGCATCAAAAGAAACAGATGACAATAAAGCAATCCGTTCATTTGGCTCTATTTCTAAAAATTTTATCTGATGTAAAAGATAATTGACCAGATTGCGATTTTCTATCATCACTCCTTTTGGATTACCCGTAGAGCCTGACGTATAAATCATATACACTAAATCTCCTGCTTTTGATGTTTTATCAGGATTGGTTTTGTCAAATGAAAAACGAACCGAATTAAACTTTTCAATTTCAGCCGAATCAATTACTTTTTTACATGTGCTGTCTTTTTCAATATACTCTATTCTTTCCTGCGGATATGCGGGATCGATGGGCACATAAGCAGCTCCGGATTTTAATATTCCCAGAATTGATACAATTAGTTCTACACTTCGTTCTAACTTGATTCCAATGAAAGCATCAGCAGCAGTAAAATACTTTGCTTTTAAATACCCGGCAAACTGATTAGCTCTTTCATTTATTTCGATATAAGTAAATTCTTCTTCTTCAAAGATTACGGCAATATTATCTGGTGTTTTTTCTACCTGTTTTTCAAATAAAGCAATCAGTGTTTTATCTTTTGGATATGCTGCTGCAGTATTGTTAAAATCGTACAATAGCTGCTGCTTTTCGTTTGAAGATAAATAATCAAGGGAATCTATTGATTGTTCTGGTTTTGCAATGACCAGCTGCAGTAATGAACCGAAATGATTTAAAAGTCTTTTGATAAAATCAGGAGTATACAAATCGGTATTATAAGTAACAATCAGGTTTAATCCTTTTTCTAATTCTACAAATGAAAATTTTAAGTCGAACTTACTTACTTTATCGTCCTCTATATCTAAGTTCTGTACTTCTATTTCACCCAAACGATATGCATCTCCATTTAGATTATTTGTGTTTTGAAGCGTCATCATAACATCAAATAAAGGATTACGGCTTCTGTCCCGTTGTAATGGTAATTGTTCTACCAGTTCATCAAATGGATAATCCTGATGCTTATAGGCGTTAAGAGTATTTTCTTTAACATGGGCAAGAAAATCAAAAAAGCTATCCTGTCCTTTAAATTTTGTTCTCAGTGCTAAAGTATTCACATAGAAGCCAATTTGATTTTGTAAATCAACATGTTCTCTTCCGGCAACAGGACTGCCTATAATAATATCTGTCTGATTGGTATATTTATAAAACAATAATTTTACTGTTGCTAATAATCCCATAAAAAGTGTACTTCCCTGAGATTGACATAAAGCATTAAAGTCTCTTAAAATGGTATCATTGTAAACTTTTTTCAACGACCTTCCATTATACGTTTTTATGGCTGGTCTTGTTTGATAAGTTGGTAAATTTAAGTTGGGCAATTCACCTTCAAACTGATTTATCCAATAGTTCTTATGATTACTCATATCAATTTCTTTCAATTGATTTTGCTGCCATACAGCATAATCTTTATATTGAATTTCCAGAGGAGTTAATGGATTTTCAACCTCGTTTACAAAAGAATCATATAGGGCAAATAGTTCATTGATCATCAAATCGTTTGACCATCCGTCGCTTATTATATGATGCATGACACATATAAAAGTAAAAGTGTCTGAGGAAGTTTGAACCAGTTTAGCCTTAAGCAAAGAATCTTTAGATAAATCAAAAGAATACTCAATTTCACTTATAATAATCTCTTTTTTTCTTTCAGATAAATTTAAGCTGTTGCTTATATCTTCATATTCTAATTTAAATTTGATGTCTTCAATATCAAGTATAATTTGTCTGACATTTCCTGAATTTTCTTCTTTAAATACTGTCCGTAAAGATTCATGACGCTCAATTAAGGATTGAAATGCCTTTTTTAAAACCGGGATTGCTAAATTTCCTTTTAATTGAAAAACGCTTGGCATATTATAGGCCGTATTTGCGCTTTCTAATTGGCTTAATAGCCATACTCTATGTTGAGAAGAAGACAAAACATAACTGGATGCTACAGGAGCCTGCGGTATCAACTGACTCTTTGTCTTTTTAGTTTTATAGGAGGAAATAAATTCAATTAAATCATTTTTATGCAGCTTAATTTCATTCAATAAGGCCTCAGTCATAACTCCTTTAGGAGCCTGAATATCTAGTTTATCATTAACTAAATCAATTTTTATATTAGAACTTGTTAATTTTTTAAGTAGTGCTTGCATTCCCTTATTGAATTTATTTAATCCTTAGTTTTTTTCTTTCTCTTATTTACTTGATTTTCAAATCAAATGGAGAAAATTTCAGTTTCAGTATTATTCTGATTATTCTCCTCATCAGAAACACATAAATCACTAATATTCTCTATAAGTACAGCCTGATCTTCCAATACAATATTTTTAAATAAATCATTTATGACCAACTTTATTTTAAATTCAGTATTGATAAGGCCTATTAATTTCATTGCTTTTAAGCTATGCCCCCCTAATTCAAAGAAATTATCTAAAACACCAATATTGTCAACGGCTAAAACTTTCTTCCATAACCCAACTAATTTTCTTTCCGTTTCATTTCTTGGGGCTATATATTCTTTCTTAATTATATTATTGTCAGATATGCCCGGTAATGACGCTCTGTCTATTTTACCATTAGGAGTCAAAGGAAAGCTATCCATTGTTATATAAAAACCGGGAATCATATAATTAGGCAGTTTTGTCTGGAGGAATTCTATTAATTGAGTAGTTTCAACATCCTGATTAGCAACCATGTAAGAAACTAGAGATGGGTCTGAGTTTACCTCTTTTAATTCTACTATTGTTTGTTTAATATCTTTAGAAAATTGTGTGATTGCAGATTCTATCTCACTTAATTCTATTCGGTATCCACGAAGTTTGACCTGCTGATCTTTTCTTCCTAAAAACACTATAGTACCATTAGGCAGCCATTTTCCTAAATCACCTGTTTTGTACATTTTTTTTTCCTTCCTGAAATGGATTAGAAACAAATTTTTCTGAAGTTAAATCTTCACGGTTCAAATACCCTCTTGCCAGACCTGAACCTCCAATACAAATTTCTCCTGTAATTCCTTCGGTCTGTATATTATTGAATTCATCAACAATATAAATAGAAGTATTAGCAATAGGACGACCAATTAAAATAGGCTCTTCCGTAGATGTAACCTCATAAATGGTACAGCCAACCGTAGTTTCTGTTGGACCATATTCGTTAATAATTCTAATTGCCGGATTGATACTTTTTAATATTTCAATGTGCTCTTTTCTAAGTTCTTCCCCACCAACAATTGCCAATTCAATTTTGTCTGATCTTAAACCTAGCCCCTCTAAAGCACTAATATGAGCAGGTGTCAGCTTTATGCAGGATATATCACTCTCTAAGTAGTTCTGAAAAATTTCTATCAAATTACTGGTTGGTTCTGCTATTTGTAAACATCCTCCGCTAATGAGTGGTAAAAACAAACTGGTAACAGTTAAATCAAATGATAATGAAGTAAATAGACCAAAATTTGTATTCGTTAAATCATTGGTTAAATAATAATCTTTTGCCCAAATAAGATAATTGGTCAGAGAGCTGTTCTCAATCATTACACCTTTAGGATTCCCCGTTGAACCTGAAGTATAAATAACATAAGCTAAATCATTTGGAGTATGAATTTTTTGAAGGTTATTCTTTGAATAATTTTCCGAATTCTGAAGGAATCTTTCCAATTCTGATGCATCAATAACAAGTTTGCTGTTACTATTTTTCTCTATGTAATCAATCCTTTGTTCCGGATAGTTTACATCGATCGGGATATAAGCCGCACCCGATTTTAATACCCCTAAAATAGCGATAATCATTTTCTCGCTTCTCTCTAATTTAATCCCAACAAAATCATTGGATTGTATAGCATAATTTTCTCTTAAATAAAAAGCCAATTGATTTACTTTTTTATTTAAATCTGCATATGTAAATACCTTTTCCTGAAATAAGAGAGCAATATTATCCGGATTTTCAGCAACCTGTTCTTCAAATAAATCAACAATGGTTTTTTCCCGTGGATAAATAACCTGAGTCGCATTAAAATCTACTAATAACTTTCTTTTTTCTTCGTCTTTTAAATACTGAATATTTTGAACTGTTGATTCTGGATTCGTTATTGATTCTATTAGAATTTTTTCAAAATGGAAAAACATTCTTTCAATAAGAGAAGCATCATAGATATCTGTATTATATTCTATGTTTAACTCTAAAACAGTGGTTTCAACAAAAGTAAAACTGATATCGAACTGAGAAGATTTTCTCGGAACCTTGTAATTACTTACCTCAAGATTTACCAGCTCTTCATTACCTAGGTTATTTAATTGTGACTGATTTTGCAATACCACTAAAACATCAAATAAAGCTGAACGGCTACTATCTCTTTTTAAATTTAATTTACTTACCAGTTCATCAAACGGATAATTTTGGTGTTCATATGCCCCCAGTAAAATTTCTTTTTGTTTTTTTAATAATTTTAAGAAAGAAATATTTTTTTCAAACACAGTACGAATTGCAAGCGTATTTAAATAAAGCCCGATTTGATTCTCTAAATCCGGATGTTCTCTTCCTGCAATTGGGATTCCTATTATAATATCATTCTGACCTGTATATACATGCAATAAGCTATTAATACCTGTCATTAATGTCATAAATAAAGTAACATCCTGTTTTACTGAAAATCCTTTTAACTTTTCCAGAAAATCCTTTGAAAATTGATGGGTGATATTGTTCCCATTATGTGTCTGATGTAATGGACGTATTTTAAAACTTGGGATGTTCAATACTGGCAATTCTCCCATAAACTGCTGCTTCCAATATTGCTCTGAAAGTTTATATTTCTCTTGTGGTAAAATGTCATTTAACCACACAGCATAATCTTTATATTGAATATTTAATACTGGTAATTCACTTTCTTTTTCCAGCGTTAGTGCATTATAGATTTTTATAACTTCAGATATTATAACTTCTAACGACCATCCATCACAAATGATATGATGCAGAGATAAGAAAAACATATAAATATCAGATTCTAACCTGATGAGTGAAGCTCTCATCAGAGGTGCTTTTTCTAAATCAAATATTTTGTTATTTTCTTGTACTAAATAATCTTCAACTGACTTTTCTTTATCATTGAAAGTAAAAAATCCTGTTTTGAAATTTTAAATTCTACCTGTTGTACAGGAACAATAAACTGAGAAATTTCTCCTTCATGATTGGCTCTAAATGAAGTTCTTAATATCTCATGGCGAGCTATTAATTTAAGAAATGCTTCCTGAAATTTATTGATATCAATAATTCCTTTTAATATAACTGCTGCAGGCATATTATAGGCCAATTCACCTCCTTGTAACTGGCTTAAAACCCATAATCTATTTTGAGAAGGTGTTAAAGGATAAGATTCTGATTCTTCTACATTTGGAATTGTAACATAAGTACTAATCTCTATAACCTTGCTTAAACCGAAAATAGTAGGATTGGTAAAAAAGTCTTTATAGCCTACAGAACCTCCCAATAATTTTTGAATTCTGTTTATCACCTGTCCTAATAATAGACTGTGTCCTCCTAATTCAAAGAAATCATCGGTAACTCCAATATTTTTGATCCCTAATACATCCTCCCAGATTAAAGCCAGTCCTTTTTCAATTTCACTTTGTGGTGCTACATATTTTTTGCGGAAAATATCTTCTGACGATACTGACGGAAGCGCTTTTCTGTCAATTTTTTGATTTGGAGTTAATGGAAATTCTTCTAACGGAATGATCACATTGGGGATCATATAATAAGGCAGACTCATCTGCAAATGGGTCATAATCTTTTCAAGATCAATTTCTTCAT
>NZ_JBJLWK010000016.1:0-8630 GCF_046591535.1 Chryseobacterium proteolyticum
ACAACAGGATTTTTTAAAATCTGGGCAACTTTTAAAGTATAGCCCTTCTGCTTTATCCTTGAAACTACCTGGATAGATTTGATAGAGTCTCCTCCTAAATTATAAAAATTGTCTTTTACACTGATCTGATCCCGTTTTAAAACTTCAGACCAGACAGATACCAAAAGTTCTTCTTCCCGGGTTCTTGGAGCAATATAATTTTCCTTGATTAAATCATCCTCTTCAACTTCCGGTAGAGCTTTACGATCTATTTTTCCATTAGATGTTAAAGAGATAACATCAAGTTGTACATAATAACTCGGGACCATATACTCCGGAAGAACTTCACTTAACCTTGATTTTAAATCTTTTTTATCTATTTTATGATCAGACAGATAATAAGCAACCAGAACCTTATCTTCATCGGTTCCTTTTGTTACTACGACTGCCTGTTTTAATTCTTCTGAACTCTGAAGCAAAATGGTTTCTATCTCCCCAAGCTCAATACGGAATCCCCGGATCTTAACCTGATCATCGATCCTTCCCAAATATTCTATATTTCCATCCGGAAGCCATCTTCCCAAATCTCCGGTGTCATACATTCTGAGACCTTCCTCAAAAGGATTCTCCATAAACTTCTCAGAGGTAAGATCTTCACGGTTCAAATAGCCCCGGGCAACTCCGTCCCCGGAAACATAAATCTTCCCTGTAACTCCTACAGGCACAAGATGTAATTCTTCATCTAAAATGTAAGCTGTACTGTTTGAAATAGGCTTACCTAAAGGAATGGTTGTATAATCTGAATGACTAATAGGATAAGTTAAAGAAAAAGTAGTGTTTTCTGTTGGTCCGTATCCATTTGTAATTTCTATATCAGGAAAAGAATTATATAATTTTTTTACATGATATGGAGAAACAACATCACCACCGACAATGATCTTATTTACATTCCTGAATACTTCTATATCGCTGTCTACCACAAAACTAAACCATGATGCTGTCATCCAAAAACTGTCAACTGCATTGGTATTAATGACTTCTTTCAGCTTATCAATCTGTAATAGGTTATCCTGAGTGGCAAGAACTAATTTGGACCCGTTTAACAGTGTTCCAAAATATTCTAAAATAGTAGCATCAAAAGATATTGCACCAGTACTTAAAAGCGTATTCTCAGTATTTAAAACAAAATAAGAAGAAGGCTTAACAAGTCTTACTACATTTTTATGTTCTACCATAACCCCTTTAGGATTACCGGTTGTTCCGGAGGTATACATTACGTAAGCAAGGTCTGCTGAAGTGTTTATGCTCAAAAGGTTCTCATCACTATATTCTGTACTTTGAATACTGAATTTTGAAAATTCTTCTTCATCAATGACTACCTTACTCTGGGTATCATTTTTAATAAAATCAATTCTATCCTGCGGATAATTTGGATCAATAGGTACATAAGCCGCCCCTGATTTTAATATTCCCAGAATGGCAACTATTAGTTTTTCACTTCTCTCTAATTTAATTCCAATCAGATCATCAGAAGCAATACTATAATTAGATCTTAAATAAGCCGCCAATTGGTTAGAACACTCATTTAACGCTCTATAAGTAAACGATCTTTCTTCAAAAACAACAGCTATATTATCGGGTGTGTTCTCAACCTGCTCCTCAAACAATTCGGTTATTGTTTTATCGCTCGGATAGGCTACTGCCGTATCGTTGAAATCATATAATAAAACGTCTCTTTCTTCAGCTGTTACGTAATCTATGCGTTCTAACAACAACTCTTCAATTGTACTAAACTGAGCTACTATATTTGCGAAATGATTGGCAAGGCGCTCAATCTGTCCAGATTCAAAAACTGAAGAATTATATTTAAACTCAATAGTAAACGACGATGCTGAAGGGACAACGATCACATTAAAATCATAATTTGTCTGTTCAAAGACTTCAACACCTTCAATCGTAATCCTCTGTTCTTTTTGTCCGTACAATTCCTCAATCTCATCTTCGATTGCATCCTGTACCAAATAGTTCTCAAAAATCATTAAACTATTAATCAAATCCATTCCTAAAGAACTTTGAGACTGTACTTCAGACAAATTAAGATAATGATGTGGAGTACTTTCCAAGTTCTCTGAATGTAATTTCTTCAGGAACGTAATCACTGTATCTGTGTTCTCGTATTGTATTCTTACCGGTATCGTATTAATAAATAATCCTACCATATTCTCTACTCCCGGCAATTCTCCCGGTCTACCGGATACCACTGAACCCACAACAACATCCTGTGTATTGTTATATTTAGAAAGTAAATATCCCCATACTCCTTGCATAAAAGTATTTGAGGTTATACCTAACTCACCACATAAGTTTTTAACTGCTGTAAATGAATCTCCTTCTATGTTCAAGGTTTTCTTCTGGAAAATATTACCTGAAGTTAACAATGGCTTAACTCCTAAAGGAAGCACGGTCTTTGATGTTATCCCATCTAAATAATTCTTCCAATATGATAATGATACATTTTTATTAATTTTTGATAACCAATCTATATAAGTGGAGTATTTAACTGGTTCCGGCAATTGTATCGTATGACCATTGGTTATAGCCATTAACATACTGTAGAAGTCGTTAATTAAAATACTCAGACACCATCCATCCATTAAAATATGGTGGCTGCTCCAGATAAATTCATAGTTTCCGTCTCCTAACTCTACTACTTTCAAGCGCATTTGAGTTGGCTTATCCAAATCAAATCCTGCAGATTTATCCTTTTCTTTAATGATATGTAATCCCTCAGCGATATCTGTTAAATCACAAATAGATTCATAACTAAAGCTGCTGGAAACTGTTTTGTGTACGATCTGCAAAGGCACACCACTGTAATCATTGGTAAAGCTGGTTCGTAAAATTGCATATCTGTTAATCAACTCATCATAAGCCTGTTTTACTGCCTCAATACTTAAATTGCTAAAGTGCAGTTTATATGAAAGCTGCTCAAAATACATATGGCTTGACTGATCTACCAACCAGTGATAATACAATCCTTGCTGCAATGGTGAAAGCTCATAAATATCCTCAACGTTATTATCTTTATTAAGTGCTGCTAAGTCTGAATAACTTAAATCACTATACGTTAAATCAGATGGCGTTAAACGATTTTCTTTAACTTCTGACAATGTTTCGATAAGATTGGCCAGCTCTGTTTCGTATGCAGCAATCAGTTTGGCTATGGTCTCGTCTTTAAAAGTGTTTTTTGAATAACGAATAGACATATTGAGCTGATCAGAAACCATCATTCCGGAAACATCAAGTAAGATTT
The DNA here is from genome assembly GCF_046591535.1 of Chryseobacterium proteolyticum. Taxonomy (NCBI): domain Bacteria; kingdom Pseudomonadati; phylum Bacteroidota; class Flavobacteriia; order Flavobacteriales; family Weeksellaceae; genus Chryseobacterium; species Chryseobacterium proteolyticum. Next base: position 3,293 of record NZ_JBJLWK010000016.1, read on the forward strand.
CACTTGAATTATTGGCCGTATCTGATGTTGCCCCAATATTTTCCGATGAGAATTCAAACAGGGATTCTCCTTCTGTATTGACTCCCGCATTGCTGCCAAAATCTCCTAAATAGTTAAATTGGATACTTGGAACAAGTTCATTGTCAAAACGTTTGTCGAGGTAATTCAGAATCCCATAGCCAACTCCTTTATTAGGAACCTTACGCAATGATTCTTTGACTCCGATTAATTCATGACCTTTGGATGATGATAAATCCAACACGAAAGGATACACACTGGTGAACCAACCCACTGTTCTTCCGATATCAATACCATCAATGATTTCCTCACGGCCATGGCCTTCCATTTTCAGAACACTCTTATCAGTCCCAAAAACAGTTTGAACGGCCAGTCCAAGTCCTGTTAATAAAATGTCATTGATCTCGGTATTATAAACATGATGAACCTGTGTCTGAAGCTTTTCTGTTAAAAATTTATCAAGAGTAAAATAAGAAGCCTTATCCCTTAATGAAATTTCTTTACCGCCATCGTAATCCATTGGCAATAACCCTATGGGTTCTTTTGAAACTTCATTCCAATACAATCGTTCTGACTGCATCTTTTCGCTTTTAGCATATTCTTCCTGAACCGAAGCCCAACGCTGGAACGAATCTGTTTTTAAAGGCAGGCTGATCGGTGCATTTCTTTGGTAGGACTCATACAAATGAGATAAATCTTCAAATAAAATACGCCATGAAACCCCATCAATTACAAGGTGGTGAATAATAAGCGCTAAACGGTCTCCGTCTGACATCCTGAAATGTCCAACATGGAACAAAACGCCTGATCCAATATCAAATCCTGACTGCAGATCATTACCAATGCTGCGCAACGATTCTAATTCAGCCTCTTTGGAATCTGACCTTAAATCATAAAAACTAATTTTATAATGTGTTTCTGAAGTATCTTCATTGTATTGCGTCCATAATCCATCTTCTTCCTTATACACCATACGCAAAGCATCATGATGTTTAACGAGGTCAGCTATGGATTTTTCTAAAACAGATGAATCAATCTCTTCCCGGCTTCTTAACAGCACAGACTGATTGTAGTAATTTTTATTAGGGATTTGCTCACTTTCAAAGAAAAACTGTTGAATTGGAGTCAATACAACGCTACCTTCCATTTCTGACTGATCAATTTCAACTGTATCCAATTCTAATAACCGGGCAAGATCTTCTATGACAGGATTACGTAATAATTGTACTATTTTTAGCGTATATCCTTGCTGCTTCAAACTTGAAACAATCTGAATAGATTTGATAGAGTCTCCTCCTAAATTATAAAAATTATCTTTTACACTGATCTTATCCTGTTTAAGAACTTTAGACCAAACATCTACCAATAGCTGTTCTTCTTTTGTTCTCGGAGCAAGATATTCTTCTTTGATCATATCTGCTTCACCAACTTCAGGTAAACTCTTACGATCCACCTTGCCATTCTGTGTCAAAGGTATACTCTCCAATTCTACATAATAACTAGGAACCATATACTCAGGAAGTGCTTCACTTAGTCTTGATCTCAAATCTTTTTTATCCACCTTATCATCACAGACATAATAAGCAACAAGGTATTTATCAGAAGATTCTCCTTTTACAACAACTACTGCCTGTTTTAATTCTTGAATATTATCCAATAAACAACTTTCTATCTCTCCAAGCTCTATACGGAAACCACGAATTTTAACCTGATCATCTATCCTTCCTAAATATTCCAATTCTCCTGAAGGCAGAAAGCGAGCTAAATCTCCAGTTCTATACATCTTTCCATTTTCCTCAAAAGGATTCTCTATAAATTTCTCAGAGTTAAGATCATCACGGTTCAAATAGCCTCTGGCAACTCCTTGTCCAGATACATATAACTCTCCAGATCTTCCGTAAGGCACTAATGCTTGCTGCTTATCCAGTACATAACAATTAGCGAAAGCTAATGGTTTACCAATATTGCTAATAACAGATGATAAACTTTCATCAGTTAACAACTTGTAAGTAACATGTACGGTAGTTTCAGTGATTCCATACATATTAATAAGCTTAACATCCGGATTGCTTTCTTTCCATAGTTTTAGTTTCGCAGGATTTAGTGCTTCACCTCCAAAAACTACATAGCGTAGAGAAGGTACTTTATAATCAAATGCAACAAAATTATAAAATGCTGATGGTGTCTGGCTAAATACAGTTACATTATGCTCTACCATTAAATTAGCCGCAAGTTCCTGGTTATGAACTTCCTCGTTACTTAAAATCAAAATATTACCCCCTGTTAATAAGGCTCCAAAAATCTCCCAAACAGAAAAGTCAAAGCAATAAGAATGGAAAAATGACCATGTATCTTTCTCAGAAAATTCAAACTCTAAAAAGCATGATTTTAAAAGACTTATAACGTTTCCATGCTCAATCATTACACCTTTTGGTTTTCCTGTGGTACCAGAAGTATAAATGATGTACGCCAGATCTGATGGTTTATTTACTCTCTTTGGATTAGAATTTTTATATTTTTGATTTTGATTCATAAATACTGTAAACTCAGCATCATCCAGGACTACTTTGCTTTGCGTATCGTTTACCATAAAATCTATTCGATCCTGTGGATAATTAGGATCCATTGGCACATAAGCTGCTCCAGATTTTAGTATTCCTAATACAACAACGATCAGGTTTTCATTCCTATCCAACTTAACGCCAACTAAATCACCAGATCTTATATTATAATTAGATCTTAAATATCCAGCCAATTGATTAGAACGTTCATTTAATTCTCTATAAGTAAGTAATCTTTTTTCAAAAACAAGAGCGATACTATCAGGTGTTTTATCAACCTGATTCTCAAACAATTCTATTATCGTCTTATCATTCAGATCAGCAACTGTCGTATCCTTGAAATTATGTAATAAAATACCTATTTCTTCAGTTGTTAAATAATCTATACTGTTTAATGATACTGAAGGGCCAGCAATAGAACTATTTATTATATTTTCAAAATGATCAAAAATCTTATCTATTAAAAGGCTATCATAAATATCAGTGTTGTATCTAATAGAAAGAAATAATCCTGCTTCTTTTTCAACAAAAATAAAACTTAGATCAAACTGAGCTGTTTTGTTTTCAAAAGCATAGTTTTCAACCTCCAGCCCTGTTAATTCTTCTTCACTAACTATTGATTTTAATTGACCCTGATTTTGTAAAACCACCAAAACATCAAATAATGCAGAACGACTCGCATCACGTTTCAGATTCAGTTTTCCAACCAAATCATCAAAAGGATAACTCTGATGTTCGTATGCTCCTAATAAAGCTTCTTTTTCTTTATTTAATACCTTTAAAAAGTTATCATTATCATCTACCTCCGTCCTAATGGCTAACGTATTCAGATACAAACCAATTTGATTCTCCAAATCCGGATGGTCTCTTCCGGCTACCGGCGTTCCAATGATAATATCATTCTGGCCGCTATATTTATGCAGTAAAACCTTTATTCCGGCCAATAAAGTCATGAATAAAGTGGCATTATGATCTTTTGAAAACTGATTAATATTATCACCAAACTCCTTTGAAAACAGCTTATTTGAAGAAGTTCCATTAAACGTCTTCGTTAAAGGACGTGCCTTAAAGCTTGGCAATTCCAGTACTGGTAATTCTCCCTGAAACTGCTCTAACCAGTATTTCTCTGATGATTGGTATTTTTCTTTTTGAATAACATCATTGATCCACACCGCATAATCCTTGTATTGAATTTTCTGTACCGGTAGATCTACTGTTTTACCTTCTATTAGTGAATTATAAATAGTGACAACTTCTTTTGTCATTAACTCCATAGACCAACCATCACCAATGATGTGATGCATGGAGATAAAAAATACAAAATCTTTTTCCTGGCTTTTTAGTATAGAAGAACGAACAAGAGGTACCTTTTCTAAATCAAATGCAATGGAGTTCTCCGATTTTAAATAATTCAGGATAGCATTTTCTTTATCTTCATTCAGACTAAAATCTAAATATTTAACACTGAAATCCAGTGCATCAGCCTCTGTAATGAACTGACTGATCTCTTTGTCATCCGTGAATCTGAACGATGTTCGTAAAATCTCATGACGGTTGAGTAAAATGGTAAAAGATTCCTGGAACTTCTGAAGATTTAAATCTCCTTTGAACCTGATAGCAAAAGGCATATTGTAAGCAAGAGATCCCTCTTCAAGCTGACTTAAAATCCAGAATCTTTTCTGTGAAGATGTTAATGGATAAGACTGTGAAACCGGCGCTAATGGTATTGATAAATAACCCGAATCAAACATTTTCTTGCTTAAGCCCTCGATCGTTGGTTCTGTAAAGAAGTCTTTATAACTTACAGAACTTCCCAATTGCTTCTGAATTCTATTAATCACTTGAGAAACGATTAAGCTATGGCCTCCAAGTTCAAAGAAATTATCGGTAATACCAATCTTTTCAATCTTTAACACCTCTTCCCATATCGCAACTAATTTTTTCTCAATATTTGTTACCGGCTCAACAAATTCTTTTCTGATCATATCCTCTGAAGAGATTTCAGGAAGGGCTTTACGATCTATTTTTCCTATTGACGTCAAAGGAATAGCATCCAGCTGGACATAATAAGCAGGCAGCATATAATCCGGCAATAATTTGCTCAAATTACTCTGCAGTTCTTTTTTATCTATATTATCATCAGATACATAGTAAGCAACCAGAACCTTGTCTTCCTCGGTTCCTTTTGTTACAACAACGGCCTGTTTTAATGCTTTGGAACTCTGAAGTAAAATGGTTTCTATCTCTCCAAGCTCTATACGGAATCCACGGATTTTTACCTGATGATCTTTTCTTCCTAAAAATTCTATATTACCATCCGGCAGCCATCTGCCCAAATCGCCGGTATCATACATTCTGAGCCCCTCCTCAAAAGGATTATCCATAAACTTCTCAGAGGTAAGATCTTCACGGTTTAAATACCCCCGGGCAACGCCACCTCCTGATACATAAATCTTTCCTGCCACTCCTACAGGTAATAATTGTGCACCCTTATCATCAAGAATATATACCTTAGAATTCAGAATTGGTTTACCAATGATACTTTTTTTACTGGTATAATTAACATCAATTATCCAGTTCGTTGAATCGATAGTATTTTCTGTTGGTCCATATGCGTTATAAAAACGGGCATTCATTTTGGCCTTCTTTAAATGACGGGTATTTAATACATCACCTCCGGAAACAACATGTTTTAATGATTTTAAATTATAGAATTTTTCACTGTAATCAGGATTAGACAATAGATCATTTAATAGAGA
>NZ_JBJLWK010000017.1:0-5600 GCF_046591535.1 Chryseobacterium proteolyticum
TGTTTAAAGTATCATAGGAATAAGAATATCGTCTTAATACGCTATCTACAGAAGTTTTCCAGTCTACTTCTGCAATATTTCCATTGTATCTTGAAATAGCAAATAACGTATTAACTGGATTATTATACCTAACCTCGTACCCAAAAAATTTTCCATTGAGATTTGAAGGATCGTTAATTTTAGTCATCCAACCTCGGATATTGTATTTATAATCCACCTGCTGCAATGGAGTTGTAGTATTTACTCCTCCAACCTTTTTCCATTCTAACTGGGAAATCTCATTGTATTTGTTCTGGGTCAAATACTCAATGGTTCCGGTACCTACTTGATGGGTGTGGGTTAAAAGTCTGTTTTGATTATCATAAGTAAATACTTCTCTTATCGATCTTTCCGTATCTGTGGCTAACCTTTTATGCCTTACTAAAGTTTGCTTAGCTATTCCCGAAAAGTTAAGATCCGAACTGGTCCTGGTAAATCCACCTAAATAATTAATTGAATGAGTACTGATTACTCTCCCTTTATTGTCATAATAGGTATAGTTCTTTGTCCAGTTGTCGTCTTCTATATTCTTCACCAAACTCATTACAGGAAAACCTTTTGTACTTATGTTACTTCCCGTAGCATTATCCGTTAGAACTGGTTGGGCAAAAACATTAGCCGGAAAAGCAGGATTAAAACTGTATAATGGATAAGTATCATAGTAATTTACACTTAAAACCTTATCTAAAGTAGTAGGATATACGGTATTACCATAATAAATTGTCATTCCACTATTGGTAAAGCCTGTTGTATTACGTTCTTCATTAGAAGGTTGCCCTTGATCAATATAATAATCTGTACTATATTGAACCTGTCCTCTACTAAATTGAGCGCCTATAGCAGCAATACCTGTATATAAAACCCTTGAGAATTTATCATATTTAGTAAAGAGCCAGTTTCCTGAAGGCTTCATATTAGCATCTTGAGTCATGACTAACCGGTCTGCTTTATCATAGACCATAAATTCCCAACCTTTGCCCGGCAGTTTTTTCTCAACCAGCCTACTTTTTCCATCATATCGATATTGGTAACAGAAATTATTTAATGCTGTATCATCTGGTGTAGCTGGGGAGCCTGGAGGAATAACAAATGCTAATTGATCGTATTCATTATATACATAATAAGTATCTGCATTTTCAGTAGAGCTAATGACTTTTCGAACCAACACAACTTGTCCCCTTCCATTTTTGAATTCTATGGTCTTATTTCCATCCTCATCGGTAACAGTATTTTTATAAAGTGTATTCGGTAAAAAATACTCAAGCAACTCAAGAGTTGTTACAGTCATTTTTCCTGCAGGATCCCATATCGTTGTGGGTTTATATTTTCTAACATAATCCTCATGGATATTGGCATCATATTGAAACCTTACAGGTTTATCATTCCACGCTGTTCCTACTTGTTTTTGTTCAAGAAGTCTGTCCAAAGGAGAGTTTTCCAATGTCTTTTCAGCATAGATCTTCTCTTGTCCGTAAGGAGTATTTATTACATTGGCTAAAGGATTTGAAACAATACCTCCGTTTAAGGTCTGTCCCTGTGGGATAGGTAAATAATCCTTTATCTGTCTCCCAAATCCATCGTATTCAATAGGAGTAACTACATCTTTTCCTGTTGGAGATGCTTTTATATTTATAATCTGCTTGGGTCTTCCAAGCCCATCAAAATACTGAACGGTTTCTGAGGTTTTGGTGGCTACATTGCTGGTATTATAATCAAGAATGGTCTTTGAATATACATAGTTTTCCGTTGGAGAAAGTTGGGCATGAACCATACCCGTTATTAGCAAAGCTCCTATTGGAATTATTATTTTTTTCATCGTGTGTTAGTTTTTGTAATTGTACTTGAATTCCTTAACCAGGTTTCCAGTCTTAGAATCCTGTCTTATTTCCTTTAATCTGTTAGCTGTATCATAAATATACACCTCTCTAATCCCTGATGGAGGAGTAATGCTGGTTACTCCGATTAAAGGATCGTAAGTATACGTGGAAACCTGATATGTAGACAAACCAGAGTTCTTTCTGAAATTATCCAAGGCCGTGATTAATGCAGGTTCATTAGCTGGATTAGCCGCATCCTGATCTGAAGCATCTACTATCGCCGTAACCAAACCTAAACTTACCAATTGAGCATAAGTGGCCCCTTGTACTTTAGCAATAGGCTGGGTATTATTATATCCCCAGATGATAGCTGTCGGAATTCCGTCTTTGGTGGTGTATTGCAGGATATTTCCTTTAGAATCATATTTATTATAACTAACTTCTGTGGATGGAGTATTACTTTGGATGTCATATGATAATACCGAGGTTGGAAAAAGATGAGATGGATCAACATATTTTGTTTCTGATCTTGAAATTGTTTTCCCAGCGTCAGAATCGTTTTGCTTTTGAATCACGTTAGTTTCTAATGGAATTCCAATCATATTGGCTGCAATCAACTTTTGATTGTTTTTTTCGTGAGCATACTGATAATTTGTTTCATTAACTGTTCCATCAGGAGAAGTTGTAGTTTGCTTGGTCACTTGATAATGCAATGGATTATTATAGAAATAATTGGTCGTTGTGGTTAATTTTTTATATGAAGAATCATTGTCAACATTTACAGGAACATCTTCAAAGTACTGAGTCTCTATTTTGTTATTGAGAGGAGTAGAATAAGATTTTCTTTGAAGGAAGAACAAAGCTAAATTGGTAACAATATTATTAGGATCTAATCCTGATGAATAAGAATAGCGCTCATACACTGCTTTTCCCATGAGATTATAGATACTTTTAGATTCTATAAAATCATAATTAAACACAGTTTTTTGTTTCATGTATGCTTTTCCATTAATTACACTTGAAAAAATTCTATTTTCAATTAGTCTTCCATTATAATCTTCATATAAAACACTACGATTAAACTCTTGTCCCGCAGAGCCCGCTATTAAATTAAGATCAGAAGAATCTCCATAATAATCAGTTCCTAATGGTTGAGGAGGTGAATAGAAACCAGTTGTTTCATCTAATACTCCATTTATAAATCTCTTTTCTTCCCCTCCTTTTTCAAAATTGTCTCCTCCATAACTAACAGTAACTACTGGAAAAGAAGGATTCATATCGAAATAGCTACTGGAACTTTGTGACGAGAGAATGGTTTGTTGAATGGCTTTTGGTGTAAATTGATAATTTCCATTCACATCTTTACATCCTGCCATATCATATTGATAACTTGTAAACCCACCTACAGGATAAAGGTTATCAGGAAGCAGATCAGGTCTATTTATATAATCAAATGAAGTATAATATAATCTTTTAATATTTGTAGTGTTAACGCCGTCAAAATCATATATTTTCTTTAATCTAAGTCCTACATTATTCACCTCACCATATTTATTCTTATAAACCATGTCGTAATTTGCAATATCATGATAGTTTGTCCTCAACAGTTTCATGATAAACTTATACTGCTTGTTTTTTTCAGTGGTAAAATCAAAAGTTACTGTCTTTTCAGATGGTCCGTCTTGTCCAAAAATAGGTTTTTGCAAAATTAGATTTTGATCATTTAATACTGCATTTGTTGTAGCATCTAGTATTTTAAAATTGGCAGTAAAATTGCCTGGAGGACCACTTACTATATGTTGAGAGATGTATAACTTGATACTAATCTTATCATCCATTACTTCACTCCCATTGATTAATGTGGTCGCCTCATTGACACCTGTGTCAGCATCAAGTTCTTCATATGCACCACCATTTAACACAACTTTTTGGCCTAATCCCTCATATTCAAATGAAGTTTTACCCTTAGTTGGATAGGTTATTGAGCTTAGAGCTCCTATTATGGCATCACTAAAACTAGATCTTCTATCTGCTAATCCTACCAAATCAGGAAAATTAATTTGGGTTCCATCTCCAATTAACAAATTCAAATTAGGGAGTAGAGTCGAAGAAGTTCTCCCATTATAATAACCAAACAAATCGGTACTTCGACTCATTCTTTTAGGCATTGAAGATAAAGATCCATTATATTCGAAAGCATATTCATTGTCAAATGTTTTGACGTCATTTGAGAAATCATATATTTTAACATTTGACAAAAAGGATCTTTTATTAAGAGGTGTAGGATTCAAATAGATGAAATCAAATTCCTGATGTTTTTTATTTTTATTAAAAACTTCTATGGAAGATAATTGATCAACATCCGTAGAATCATAATTGAATTTAATTGTTTTCTCTTCACCTGTTATTACAGTTAAAATTTTAGAGTTGTTTACGGTTAAAACATATCCAGACTGAGTATTAGTCAAACCTAAAGTTCTTACCGGATTTGCACAATCTTGATAAACTTGGTTTTGGATAACTTTTCTTTCAGTTTCAGACATAGGAATAATTTTTGCTCCAATGTCTTTATATTCAAAAGTTATTTGGCGTCCCTGAACATTTTGAATTTTTGTTAAATAAAAACTTGTAAATCCTCCAAATAAACTAGCTCTAATAAATGTCTTCTCAATAGCGGCATTGCCACCAAAATAATATTTTATCCCTTCATTGGTTGTTAAAATAAATTCATGGGTAGTTTTAAAATCTCCTACAGTTTCTATTTTAAACTGATGGGTGTCAGTTAATAATACAGGATTGAGATTTTTATCTAAATAAAAACTTCCACTAAGCCCATTTACAGAAATATTAAATACATCCACCTCATTATCAAGAGTTGGATCTTTAACATATGTATTTAGAAGAGTTGCATTTGCGGAACCGTCTGGCGATTGAGTTAGGTCATGAACTCCAAATAAATTATCAAAAATTAATCTTTTAGAAGAAAGTTGCATCTCATCAGGCAAATCATAGATTGTCCTTGTGATTACTCCACCCATATCAAGTAACCAGCTGATTCCAACATTATTCGGAACATCATTCACCCGAACACCTAATTTTGAATATTTTAATTCAATATTGTTAAAGAGGTCTTTTTCTTTAATTCCTGTAATAGGAATACTTATTTGAGCCATTCCCTTATATTCATTTAAGGGCTGATTGCCATATTTCGTTATTTCAGCTGACTGTGGAGATGGAGGAACGATATTGGTTACTTCATTTCTAAAGTTACCTTGTGATTTAGCAGTATGATAAAAAAACAGGCTACATATAATTAGAGATATCTTTCTCATCATTTTATTTTTTTTATAAGTTTAGCATTAGCCGTTTTATTCGTATCCGTTTTGATCACCACCAGGTAAGCACCCTGTATCAATGGCTGTGTATTAATCTTCGTAACCTTATTCTTTGTTTTTAGATTCTGAAGCTGTCTTCCGCCCATATCATACAAAGTAATATCCGCTTCCCTGAAATCAAAGCCTATTTCCACATAAGCATAATCTGATACCGGATTCGGATAGATTTTGATATCCTGTTTTTCGATTAACTGATCCAGTTGCTTGTCTCCCAGCTTCACAATCTTCCAGTTCTCCTTCCCTAATTCCTCTGCACTGGTTCCTGCTAAAATGATGGAACCATCTCTGTTCAGTTTAATATCCGATAATCTCTCCTCCCTCTTTCTGGATTCTCCCTTCACATGCTTTC
>NZ_JBJLWK010000018.1:0-3079 GCF_046591535.1 Chryseobacterium proteolyticum
TCCGATTCAGATAATGTAAAGAATGATTTATAATAACTCATTCTGGAAACCAGATTCCGGTTTTCTACCATTACCCCTTTTGGATTACCCGTTGTTCCAGAGGTATAGATGATATACGCTAAGTTATCGGAAGCACTGTTCTTTTTAGGATTAGATGCAGAATACTGATCTCTTTCAGCATAGAATGCAGTAAATTCTGCTTCATCAATGACCGCCTTGCTTTTTGAGTCATTTTCCATATACTGAATTCTTTCTTCTGGATAATTGACATCAATTGGAACATAAGCTCCTCCGGATTTTAATATGGCTAATACAGCAATAGTAACTCTTTCGCTTTTGTCTAATTTTATGGCGATCAAATCATCTGGCCGGATGGAATATTTTTCTCTAAGATAGATACCCAGCCTATTTGCTTCCTCGTTTATCTGACGATAGGTAAATTGCTGATCTTCAAAAACAACAGCTATACTGTCTGGCGTTTTTTCAACCTGTTCTTCAAATATCTCAATGATTGTTTTCTCACGATCAAAGTCTACTGTGGTATCATTGAAATCATCCAGTAAAACACCTTTTTCTTCGGTCGTCAAGTAATCTATACCTTCTAAGGAAATGTCTTCTTTTGAACTAAACTGTTTAATGATATTTAAAAAATGGGATAACAGATTCTGTATTAATTCGGAATCAAAAATATTTGAATTGTATTTAAATTCTACTTTTAATTCTTGTACAGAAGGTATTATTGTTACATTAAAATCATAATTTGTCTGCTCAAAAACATTTATTTCTTCAATAATAATTTTTTCTTCTCTTTGACCATACAGTACATCAATCTCATCCTCGATTGCGTCTTGTACCAAATAGTTCTCAAAAATCATTAAACTATTAATCAAATCCATTCCTAAAGAACTTTGAGACTGTACTTCGGACAAATTGATATAATGATGAGCGGAAGTATCTAATGTTTCTAAATGCAGCCTTTTCAGGAATGTTCTTACCGTATCGGCTGTTTCGTATCTTACCCTCACAGGTATGGTATTGATAAATAAACCAACCATTTTTTCTATTCCCGGTAATTCTCCCGGTCTACCGGATACTACTGCTCCAAAAACTACATCCTGTGTATTATTATATCTTGAAAGCAAATATCCCCATACTCCCTGTATAAATGCATTAGATGTTATACTCAGCTCATTACATATTTTTTTAACATCTTCAAATACATCTCCGTCAATATGAACAGTTTGTTTATTAAATGCCTGATCGTTAATTTGTCCTTTTTCCTTTTTAAAAGGAATCTCAGTCATTGATGTTAAACTATCTAAATAATTCTTCCAATATGATAATGATACCTCTTTATTAACTTTTGATAACCAATCTATATAAGTGGAGTATTTAACCGGTTCCGGCAATTGTATTGTATGACCATTGGTTATAGCCATTAACATACTGTAGAAGTCGTTAATTAAAATACTCAGACACCAGCCATCCATTAAAATATGGTGGCTGCTCCAGATAAATTCATAGTTTCCGTCTCCCAACTCTACTACTTTCAAGCGCATCTGAGTTGGTTTATCCAAATCAAATCCTGCAGATTTATCCTTTTCTTTAATGATATGTAATCCCTCAGCGATATCTGTTAAATCACAAATAGATTCATAACTAAAGCTGCTGGAAACTGTTTTGTGTACGATCTGCAAAGGCACACCACTGTAATCATTGGTAAAGCTGGTTCGTAAAATTGCATATCTGTTAATCAACTCATCATAAGCCTGTTTTACTGCCTCAATACTTAAATTGCTAAAGTGCAGTTTATAGGAAAGCTGCTCAAAATACATATGGCTTGACTGATCTACCAACCAGTGATAATACAATCCTTGCTGCAATGGTGAAAGCTCATAAATATCCTCAACATTGTTATCTTTATTAAGCTCCGCTAAGTCTGAATAACTTAAATCACTATACGTTAAATCAGATGGCGTTAAACGATTTTCTTTAACTTCTGACAATGTTTCGATAAGATTGGCCAGCTCTGTTTCGTATGCAGCAACGAATTTGGCAATTGTTGCATCACTAAACACATTTCCTGAATAATAAATAGACATATTGAGCTGGTCAGAAACCATCATTCCGGAAACATCAAGTAAGACTTCACTTGAACTATTGGCCGTATCTGATGATCCTCCTATGCTTTCTGATGAGAATTCAAACAGGGATTCACCTTCTTTATTTGCGCCCACATTGCTGCCAAAATCTCCTAAATAGTTAAATTGGATACTTGGAACAAGTTCATTGTCAAAACGTTTGTCAAGGTAATTCAGAATCCCATAGCCAACTCCTTTATTAGGAACTTTACGCAATGATTCTTTAACTCCGATTAATTCATGACCTTTGGATGATGATAAATCCAATACGAAAGGATATACACTGGTGAACCAACCCACTGTTCTTCCGATATCAATACCATCAATGATTTCCTCACGGCCATGGCCTTCCATTTTCAGAACACTCTTATCAGTCCCAAAAACAGTTTGAACGGCCAGTCCAAGTCCTGTTAGTAAAATGTCATTGATCTCGGTATTATAAACATGATGAACCTGTGTCTGAAGCTTTTCTGTTAAAGATTTATCAAGGGTAAAATAAGAAGCCTTATCCATCAGTGAAAGCTGTTCCTTATTCTGATAATCTACAGGTAATACATTTATTGCTTCTTTGGAAACCTCATTCCAATACAGTCGTTCTGACTGCATCTTCTCGCTTTTTGCGTATTCTTTCTGAACCGAAGCCCAACGCTGAAACGAATCTGTTTTTAAAGGCAGACTAATAGGTGTATTGATTTGGTAAGACTGATACAAATGAGATAAATCTTCAAATAAAATACGCCATGAAACCCCATCAATTACAAGGTGATGAATAATAAGCGCTAAACGGTCTCCGTCTGACATCCTGAAATGCCCAACATGGAACAAAACGCCTGATCCAATATCAAATCCTGACTGCAGATCATTACCAATGCTGCGCAATGACTCTAACTCAACTTCTTTGGAATCTGACCGTAAATCATAAAAACTGATCTTATAAT
>NZ_JBJLWK010000019.1:0-1526 GCF_046591535.1 Chryseobacterium proteolyticum
TTTCTGTCAATTTTTTGATTTGGAGTTAATGGAAATTCTTCTAACGGAATGATCACATTGGGGATCATATAATAAGGCAGACTCATCTGCAAATGGGTCATAATCTTTTCAAGATCAATTTCTTCATCTTTTAAAACATACGCTACCAGAAAAGCTTCCTGTTGGCTTTCTTTTTTTGCAATGACAACAGATGTTTTAATCCCATCGATCTGATTTAGCTGAGTTTCTATATCTCCCAGCTCAATTCTGTAGCCTCTGATTTTAACCTGACTATCATTGCGTCCTAAAAATTCAATTTCTCCTTTTTCATTCCATTTTCCAACATCTCCTGTTTCGTACAATAGGGTTCCTGAATCAAAAGGATTATTAATAAATTTTTCCTTTGTCAGTTCTTCATTGTTATAATACCCTTTTGCAAGGCCAGCTCCTGCTATATAAATTGTACCGGCAATATTTAAAGGCATTGGGTTTAAATAGTGATCGAGAATATAGAATTGGGTATTATGGATGGGGTTTCCAATGTTTGAAGCATCTTCCGGAGATCCTATTTTTTTCATGCTGGACCATATTGTGGTTTCTGTGGGACCATACATATTCCAGACTTCTGAGCTTTTATCAATCAAATCAGCAGCTAATGCTTCACTTAATAAATCTCCTCCACACAGTATTTTTAGCCTTTTATCTCCTTGCCAGTCTGCATTAAAAAGCATTTGATAAAAACTTGGTGTAGCCTGAATGATCGTGGGTCTTACTTCCTCAATTTTTTTTATAATTAAATTGGGATCGGCTAAAACATGTTTATCAGCTACATATAAAAGGGCTCCTGAAATTAAGGGTACAAAAAACTCCAATATTGAAATATCAAACGAATATGTTGTGACTGAAAAAAACAGGTCATTAATATTTACTCCTGGAGATTCCTGAATACTTGTCAGGAAATTAACCAATGACTGATGTCCTATTTCAACGCCTTTAGGGTTACCCGTAGAACCTGAGGTATAAATAATATAGGCTGTATCTTCAGGCAAAATGACTTTATTGACAATTCCTTGAAAATCATTTATTCTTTCGAGAATATTTTCTAATTCCAATACGGTTACATCAGCTTCCAGATTATCCAGACCATCATTCTTTTGAGTAAAAAGTAATTTACTCTGGCTATTTGCTATAATATAACGTAATCTGTCTTTTGGAAATGTCGGATCTAAAGGAATATAGGGTCTTCCGATTTTTAATATACCCAATAAAACAGCAACTAAATTTGCGGATCTTTCTAATAAAACAGCAATAGGAGATGGCTCTTTATCGCCATAAACCGTAATAAGATATTCTGCTATCTGGCTCGATAGAATATCGAGTTCAGAATACGAATAGGACCTATTTCCGTCTCTTATTGCTTCTTTATCAGGGGTTTTTAACACCTGGGCCTGAAATAGACTAACTACTGTTTCTTCTTTAGGATAAATTACGTCTGTATTATTAAAATCTATGAGTATTTGTTTTAATTCTTCTTCGGATAAATAATT
>NZ_JBJLWK010000001.1:0-1242714 GCF_046591535.1 Chryseobacterium proteolyticum
TGACATTTCATATAGCAAGACATACTTTTGCTACTACTGTTACATTGTCTAATGGAGTACCGATTGAAAGCGTGAGCAAAATGCTGGGGCATAAAAATATTAAAACTACACAACAATATGCTAAGATTTTGGATGAAAAATTGAGTAAAGACATGTTAACTCTAAAAGGTAAACTTGGAGAACAAAAATAGACGTTATTTCTTGCTCAATTATCTTGGTAAAACAGTCATTAATTGAAAACGAAAGTCTAAAATAATTCCTGTCAAGGGACCAAGACAAGCGTATCTTCAAACACTTTGATAGACGATTTGGTTCGTTGAGCCAAATTAAAAAGGAACTGGTTAATCAAAGATTTATTTGTTATATTCTACAATTTAATTTTTAAATATTCAGAATAGTAAAAATTGAAATAATTTGATATTAGTTTACTTTTATTGTCTTTTCTTAAGATTGAATTAAAAAAATATAGAATGTTTAATTAATGTATTAAGTAAGTTTTATAAGAATTTACCTTGATAAGTTAAATAAAATAGTTAACAAATAATAATGTCCGAATTTTGGAGGCTTCAGCAAGATAAGAATTCAGATTTGGTTACATTAATGCAGAACAATTAAAAAGAAAATATTTCCCTTGAGCAATATGCTTTTCTGGCCAACTGCAGTTTATCAACGTTTAAAAGAAAATTGTGCAGACCTTCAAAACCAATCCCGGAAAATGGATTATGCAGCGCCGCCTGGAATAGTCTTACGAATTATTAAAAAACACAGAAAAGAACGTTACGGAAATAGCGTATGAAGTAGGTTTTGAAACTCCAGTTCATTTTATCCATCATTTAAACAGAAATATAGAAACACACCAAAACAGCTGCGGCAGCAACTTTAGCACAAAATCATTCTAAACTTTTCACCATAGTTTTTGAACTTTTTAAGAAATCAATTCATTCATAACAAACCGGACTTTGATGCGAACAGATTTTTTGGAATCGAAGATTAGGAGACAAGGTCTAATTTTTTGTTAGACAAATTGAAATTCACATCTCTTAATTTGAAGAAAATTTGATGAACTGCTAATTTCTACAAATATAGAATTATGTAATTTCACTATCAATGTGATTGAAATAGTAAGGAAATCATCGTAGTAATTTTCCTGTTACGAATATACTTTGTTAGAATGGTTTATTGAAAAAATAAATCTATAGTAATTGATAAACCTTCCGTAAGTTGTTGGATTCCAATCGAGGACGGTGATGCAACTATTAATATGGGTTATGATAAACTAAAACCCGTTCTAATTGATTATCAGATTGAAACTCATTTAGGAAGTGTCCCGGATACTACATTCGATAAGATATTAATATAGTTTTCACTCAGTGAGAGCGGTTCCTATTTAAATTATTATTTTGATAAAATTTCTTTCTCTATTTGTTTTAACTAATATTTGTAATTTTTAATGAAAAATTAACAGTAATTAAAAAAAAGATTAAAATTAAATCTGCTATCTTTGTATAAACTCATTTCTGAATAGGAGTTTTTAAATTTTCTTTAAATAATGGTATTCAGGTCGTCCGTATTCATATACATTCTTACACTTTTTACACTTGTTAATTCGAAATGGACCAAAATGTCTATTGCGAATATTTTGACGACTGAATATTCTGTTCAGAAAGGTTTTAATGCTTATTCGAAATCCTTTAAAAGCGTAAAAGCGCTTCCCATTTGCAGTAAGAATTTTTCTAAATTTTTAAGCTCCTTTGATACTGATGGGGATTGTGAAAGTTTCAAAAACCAACGTTTTGAAATCTGCGAGGTTTTTTACGGTATTTCTTCTAAGCCCATTTATTCTTTCTTTACATCCTATTTGCATTTACTGCAACTTTTCTGAAAATTACTAAATGTTATTGTTTAATCAGGTTTAGTAATAAAGAATTTTTCAATGAAAACAAAAAATCTAATATGGTGCAGTCTTGCATTGATATGCACTTGGTCGTGTAGTAAAAAACATCAGAATAAAAATAAAAGCAGTAAAGAAGTGCCTGTTTATGTCGTAAAGCAGAAAGATACTTTAGTAACGAATCAGTTTGTGACCGATATCCAGGCTAAAAGAAATGTTGAAATACGTTCACGACTGGGTGGTATCATTCAGAAGATCTATGTCAACGAAGGTCAGTTTGTAAAAAAGGGTCAGGCATTGTTTAAGATCAGTGATGCTGAGCTTCAGGTTGAATTGCTGAAGGCAACTGCAAGCCTAAAACAAACTCTGGCCGATGTTCGTATTGCGGAAGTAGAGCTGAAGCAGGTCCAGAGTTTGCACAACAAAAAATTTGTAGCCGATAATGAATTGGAGCTGGCCAAAGCTAAGCTATCATCTGCAAGGGCAAAGTATGCAATTGCCGATGCTGAAAGAAAAGCTGTGCTTCAAAAAATCAATTTTTCAACCATTAAAGCACCCTTCGACGGTGTTTTGGATATCATCCCGCATAAAGACGGAAGTCTCGTGACCAACGGAGCATTGCTCACCACCCTATCGCAGCTCGATGAAGTGTATGCTTATTTTTCGATTCCAGAAAATCAGTATTTTGAATTGTTGGCTCATGACAAATTGGGAAAACACCAGAAAATTGAATTGACATTGCCTAATGGTGCAGCTTATAAGTTTAGCGGTACTTTGAAGTCCGCTGAAAGTGAGATAGACAGGGCAACGGGTTCCATTCGCTATAAAGTTCTGTTTCCAAATCCTAATCATCTGATCAAACACGGGGCGTCCGGAAAACTTTCTATTTCGGAAGTTCAGAATAATGCCATGATGATCCCTCAGAAAGCAACATTTTCCATTCAGGATAAAACTTACATTTTTAAGGTGGATAAGAACAACAAAGTGAAGATGACCAACATCGAGGTCGGACCGGCTCTAAAAGATTCATACCTCGTGGAAAGTGGCCTCAAAAAAGGAGATTTGATTATTTACGAAGGCACACAATCGCTGAAAGACGGAGATCAGATCATAATTAAAAACAGACTTTAATTCTTAAATAATCAATAATGGTAGAAATGTTTATAAAGCGAAAGGTTCTTTCGTTAGTGATTTCCATTGTCTTTGTTTTGGTAGGAATTATGGCCTTAATGAAGATGCCGATCACCCAATTTCCAGATATCGTTCCGCCTTCGGTAACGGTGACGGCTAAGTATACCGGAGCAAATGCAGAAGTTTCTGCAGATGCAGTCGCACTGCCTTTGGAACGTGCCATCAATGGGGTTCCGGGAATGACCTATATGTCAACCGTGACTTCCAATGACGGTTTGACGTTGATCCAGGTGTTCTTCGAGGTCGGAACGGATCCTGATCTGGCGGCCGTCAATGTTCAGAACAGGGTTACTACAATCCTGGACGAATTACCCGAAGAAGTGATCAGGGCTGGAGTCACTACTGAAAAAGAGGTGAACAGTATGTTGATGTATCTTAACATCACCAGTACAGACCCCAGTCAGGATGAGCAGTTTATTTACAATTTTACAGACATCAATGTTCTCCAGGAACTGAAACGTCTGGATGGAGTAGGCCGTGCCGAAATTATGGGGCAGAAAGAATATTCGATGCGGGTCTGGCTTGACCCTCAGAAAATGGCAGCGTACAATATTTCGGCGGATGAAGTGGTGAATTCCCTTCAGAAGCAGAATATTTCCGCAGCTCCCGGAAAAGTTGGGGAATCATCCGGAAAAAAAGCTGGTCAGCTACAATATGTAGTAAAATATAAAGGTAAATTTTTTGAGCCTAAACAGTACGAAGAAATCCCGGTGAGGGCCGATGAAGAAGGAACGATTTTAAAGCTGAAAGATATTGCCAAAGTGGAATTTGGAGCAATGACTTATGGAATGGTTTCAAAGACCGACGGGAGGCCTTCAGCATCGATTATGTTAAAACAGAGACCTGGTTCAAATGCTTCTGAAGTCATCCAGAATGTAAAGGATAAAATGGCCGAACTGAAAGTCAATTCTTTTCCTCCGGGAATGGATTACAATATGGCGTATGATGTTTCGAGATTCCTCGACGCTTCTATCAGTGCGGTATTGTATACTTTATTGGAAGCCTTTATTCTGGTAGCTATTGTCGTATTTCTTTTCCTTCAGGATTGGCGTTCTACATTGATTCCTGTTTTGGCAGTTCCTGTGGCATTGGTAGGAACATTTGCATTTATGGATATGCTTGATTTCTCCGTCAATCTATTGACACTTTTTGCGTTGGTTTTAGCTATAGGTATTGTCGTTGATAATGCAATTGTCGTTGTTGAGGCAGTCCATGTTAAAATGGAAGAAGGTTTTCCGCCTTACCAGGCTACGGTTATTGCAACCAAAGAAATTGCAGGGGCGGTCGTGGCGATCACCTTGGTCATGTCGGCAGTGTTTGTTCCGGTGGCATTTCTGGATGGTCCGGTCGGCGTTTTCTATAGACAGTTCTCCTTAACGCTGGCGATAAGCATCGTGATCTCGGGGATCAATGCCTTGACACTGACTCCGGCTTTATGTGCTTTGATTTTAAAACCTCATAATCACGATAAAAAGAAAAGTTTTATTGATAAATTCTTCAATAAATTCAATATTTTACTGGAAAAAGTAACCAACGGATATGTGAACATCTTGTCAAAATTTGCTACAAGAACGATGGTCACTTTCGGACTCCTGTTCTTATTTGTTTTCCTGATCGGATTGACTTCTAAATTCCTGCCTTCAGGCTTTATCCCGATGGAAGACCAGGGAATGGCCTACGTGAGCGTTACAACTCCTCAAGGTGCGACTGTTGAACGAACGGAAAAAGTCCTGGATGAAATTACGGCGATTGCCAAAAAAATCGATGGGGTAGAAAACGTAACGACCTTAGCGGGATATAATGTAGTGACGGAAATAGCAGGCTCGTCATATGGTATGGCGATGATCAATCTCAGAGACTGGAAAGAAAGAAACAAGTCTGTTGAGGATTTTACTAAGGAACTTATTGAAAAAACAAAGGGAATCTCCGATGCAGAAATCGAAGTCTTTGCACCGCCTACCGTTCCGGGATTCGGTAATACGAGTGGTTTTGAACTTCGTCTGCTTGACAGAACAGGCGGAACCATTGAAAATATGGATAATATCACCAAAGATTTTGTCAAAAAACTGAATGAAGCACCCGAACTGAAAAACAGCTTCACAAGTTTTGATGCCACTTTCCCGCAGTACATGATCAATATCGATTATGACATGGCGGCAAAAAAAAGGAATCTCTGTGGATAATGCTATGTCCACTTTGCAGACGATGTTAGGCTCTTATTATGCCACCAATTTCATTAGATTCAGACAGATGTATAAAGTGATGGTCCAGGCAAGTCCTGAATACCGTGAAACTCCTGAAAGCATCCTGAATTTATACTTAAAAAATGACAAAGGCGAAATGGTTCCTTTTTCAACCTTCCTAACAATTGAAAGAGTTTATGGACCGGAAGTTTTAACACGATATAACATGTATATGTCCGCGATGATCAACGGTGAACCTTCCGAAGGATACAGTTCAGGAGATGCCATTGCAGCGGTTGAAAAAGTAGCTGAACAAAGCCTACCGAAAGGTTTTGAAATCGAGTGGTCGGGAATGACACGGGAAGAGATCTTATCGGGTAACCAGACCATTTATATCTTTATTGTCTGTCTGGTTTTTGTGTATCTTTTATTGGCTGCTCAATATGAAAGTTTCGTTTTACCAATGCCGGTTTTATTGAGTTTACCAACCGGAATTTTCGGTTCTTACATAGCGTTACTGGTCTGCGGATTGGATAACAATATTTACGCTCAGGTTGCCTTGGTCATGCTGATCGGGCTACTGGCTAAAAATGCCATACTGATTGTAGAATTTGCTGTCGCCAGTCATAAAGAAGGCAATGCTATTATCCCTGCAGCAATTGAGGGCGCAAAACAGCGTCTTCGTCCAATCCTGATGACATCCTTTGCATTTATTGCAGGTTTGATTCCGCTGTGTGTCGCTTCCGGAGCGGGGGCCATCGGAAACCGTTCGATCGGAACGGCGGCAGCCGGGGGAATGCTGATCGGAACCGTTTTCGGACTGGTAATCATTCCGGGATTATACATTTTTTTCGCAACCCTTGAAAACAGAAAGAAGAATGAAATCAAATAAATTAAAACTTGTAGTTTGGAGTGTAACAGCATTAGCGCTAAAATCTTGTGCAGTCCCAAAAGTAACCGCCATAAGAGAATTAAAAGAAACCCCGGAATTACAAAACTCGGAAACTATCGTGAACAGCGGAGATTTTACAGGAATTGATTTAAATACTTACTTCACAGACCGGAATCTTCTGAAACTTTTTGAACAGGTAAAACAGGCCAATCCGGATTTTAAAATTGCTCAGCAACGTGTGGAAATGGCGAACAGTTTTCTGAAACGTTCGAGGACAGACCTGCTTCCGTCTTTAGATGTCGGAGCGACTATATCTGGTGACCGTTATGGAAAATATACAATGGAAGGCGTGGGGAACTATGATACCAACCTTTCTTCAAACATCACCGAACAGCAGAAGATCAATACTGATTTTACACCGAATTACTGGATGGGCGCAAGAAGCAGCTGGGAAATCGATGCCTGGGGAAAGTTGAAAAACAAAAAGCTTTCTGCACAGAATAAATTTCTGGCTTCGGAAGAGGGTTTGAAACTGATCCAGATTGATCTGTTTACAGATATCGCCAATCTCTATTATGATCTGATCGCGCTGGACAAACGTTTGAAAATCTATCAGGACAATTATAATTTGCAGAAAAGGGCTTTTGAGATCATTAAGGCTCAGCGTGAAGTTGGGAAAGTCACCGAGCTTGCCGTTCAGCAGTTTAAGGCTCAGAACAACAACTGGCTGGCGGAAATCGAACACATAAAAGTCGAAATTGTAACGGTAAAACAAGCTATTGCAACTTTGACAGGTGTCTACGGCGGTGAAATTGAAAGAGGTTCGAAACTTCTGTCAACTAATTTTGAGATTTTGAATAAGAACATCAATGTGGATGCAATCATTCATTCGAGGCCGGATGTTGTTTCTAATTACTATACATTGCAGGCTTCACATGCTGATGCAAAAGCGGCAAGAGCCGCATTTTATCCCAGGATTGATCTGGGTGCGACCTTCGGATTAAATTCTTTTTCAGCGGAAACATTTTTTAAACCGGCTTCTTTGGCAGGCCAGCTTTTAGGTGGATTGATGGTTCCTGTTTTCAATAAAGGACAATTGAAATATGAATTCAATATTGCCAATAGTGAGCAGGAAATCGCTTTTTTAAATTATCAGAAAAGTGTAACCATGGCCTTTAACGAACTTCAGTCTATTTTGAAACAAACCAAAATATTTCATAGCGTTCTGGATTTAAAAGAAGAGGAAGTGCGATTTCTTGATAAAGGAATTGAAGTTTCCAATGATTTGTACATTACGGGCTACGCCAATTATTTTGAATTAATCAATGCTCAAAGAAGCAAGCTTCAGGCAGAACTGGATCTGCTTAGATTCCAGCATGAGAATACAAGGAATAATGTATTGCTGTTCAAAGCTTTAGGAGGAAGGCTGCAATAAGTTATATGATTTATCAAGAGAGGATCCGGTAGCAAAAACGTTAATGATAAGTAATCACTTTTTATCTGTTGACTTAAAGGTTTCAGATTAAGTGTGGACGAACCGATTAATTTTTTTTTTTGTACATTACCTATCATCTAAATGACTAACAGGGCATGGTTCGCTGTTTTGAAACAGATCATTGTCCATTTAAATTATATATGATTATGAAAATAGGTCTTATAGGTTTTGGAAAAGCCGGGAAAGCCGTAGCTAATGTAATTCTTAGCAGTAAGGATTTTTCATTAGAGTGGGTGTTAAAAAACAAAAGTGAACCAGGACTGTCAACAGCCAAAGAAGCTTTGAATATAGAAGTTGATGACGAAAGTATTATTTATTCGAGATCAGAGATGGAGATGGATCGATTTTTTGGGATGCATCCTGTTGATATCATTGTAGATTTTTCAGATGCTGAAAGTATTTTTCAGTACGGAAGCTCAGCCGCGCGTCACGGAGTCAAGATCATCTCTGCCATCTCGCATTATCACGACGATCAGATTACCTTTTTAAAACAACTTGCTAAAACTACAACGGTATTCTGGTCTCCCAATATCACTTTAGGTGTCAATTACCTTCTTTTCGCCGCCTCGCTGTTGAAAAATATTGCCCCGGGTGTCGATATCGAATTGATCGAAGAACACTTTAAGGCCAAATCCGGCGTATCAGGCACAGCTGTGAGAATTGCCGAAACATTAGACCTGGAGACCGAATCGATCAATTCGGTCCGTGCAGGAGGTATTGTTGGAAAACACGAGGTCATCTTCGGATTTCCTTACCAGACCGTGAGACTTGTTCACGAATCCATATCCCGTGAAGCATTTGGAAGCGGAGCATTGTTTGTAGCGGAGAATATAAAAGACAAAAAAGAAGGCTTTTACAATTTTGAAGATATACTTCGCCCTTATTTTTTCGGTCAGGCCAGCTCATTATCCTAATGATGCATCAGCGTAATCTCTCGATCATTCTGTTCATCTCATCAATTTCCCTTTGTTGCGATCGGATGATGCTGTCAGCTAATTTTCTGTCCTCAGGATCTTTGATGTCTACATTTCAATTTAATGTTCAACGGGCATGTCCCATTAATAAATGATATTGAACTTGATATAGAAGATATGATCTTACATAATCTAAATGGTGTAATTAATGCAAAAACACAGCAAAATATTGATAATGTATAAATTTCATTTTCAAAAATTAGATCACAAAAAAGAATACTTAACTATTTTATCAGCTAACAATTGGGATTTACTAAAATATAGGAATAATAGGACTTGTCATTAATTGGTTGTAAAGCTTCCAACTAAATAAGGCATTCATCGCTATAATCGTACTGTATAGCTAGGAAAGGGCTGAAGTTCATCTGTTTTTTATAATTCTGTAATCATTTGGATTAATATATATTCTTTTAAATTGTGAATTTGTAATACTTTAATTTCTGAAGGTTCTTCGCCTTTCATTTTTAATACTTCTATTACCTTGCAATGAATATAGGTAAAGGCTTATTCTTGCCATATTTTCAAATTGAGAGGAAGCAGATAACCAATATTTTTTATCAATTTCTTGAATAGCCGTTTCAAAATCATAATATCTAGGATTTACAAGGATGAAATTTAATTTGTAAAGTTGAAATTCTAAATAATCCTCATCATACTTGCTATATGACATGCTTCAAGCGCGCTTTTTACTCGAAGTTTCTCCATAATGTTCTGCCTGTGGCGATCAACTGTGTTCTTGCTGATAAAAAGTTTTTGAGAAATTTCTTTGCTGGCTCTGCCGACTGCTATTTCTTTTAAAATTTGTATCTCTCTTTTTGTAAGGATTTTTCTTGTATTGAAATTATGATCAGAAAGAATTTGACCGTTACTTAATTAATGATTACAGGCATAGAAGGATGATTTACACCACTGCTAAAACTGTACTGATATAAAATTAGTTGGATGCTGTCAGTAGAGGATGCGAAGAATATTTTCAGTTCAATAGGAATATATTTTTGGTCTTTATTTAAACTCTAATATCAATAATTTTATGGAAGTCCAGTCTCTCTTTTGAACTTTTATCATTTAGAAAATGGAATAATTTTAGCTCAAAGAGATGTCTTGTTCTATGGTCTTCAGGATGGATAAGCGGTAGAATACTGTCGGTTCCAACTGAACTTTGAATAGAACTTGATTTTTCTTTAGCAATACCAAAATATAAGGACAATCCTCCGTGATACACATATTTTTCTTTTGATTTTAAATTGGTAAGAACTGTCGTGGAGTTTTGCAGGACTGAAAATATAAATGCGACATGCCTATACTTTTCCAATGACATTTTAGGATCAAGTTCGCCTTTAAACGTCTGGTCAAAAAGGATATCTGAGACCTGATCATCAGTCGCTGAAAAAATGGTCATTTTTTACTATTTTTTAGGTTGTAAGCCCTGTTTGTCTTTGTCAAAATTACTAAATCTATGGTAATTTATCCCGTATCGTTAATAAATGTAATAAATAAAAATATGAAGCAAAAAATATAAACTTTTGTTTAACCAATAATTTCTGGATATTTTTAATTCCGTTATTGTCCATCTTCAGTGTCATGACTTTTTTTATCATTCCAAATCTGCAACAACAAATAGGCGGTAGAGAGTTTTTTGGATATGAGATTTAGCGGATACGGCTTAAATGATGTTAATAGTCTAATTGAACAGTTGGGTGAGTCAGGACGATCTATTTACCTTTATCTCGAGCTTTTCGGAGATTTGCCTTTTATCTTATTTTATGTCATCACATTTACAATTTTCATTGTTAGGCTGCTTGAAAAAAATAAGATTAAATCTCAGATTTTATTCTTAATGGCTTTTCTACCGCTCTTGACGGGAATTTTTGATTGTCTTGAAGATGTTGTGGTTATAAAGATGCTACTAACTTATCCTATCATCGGTTTAAAAACTATTATTTTTGTTCATCTATCACAACCCTAAAGGGTTACTTCCTTACTTTTACCATTTTTTCTCTATCGTTGAATCTTATTATTTTCCTACTCCGGAAAATAAAAAGGTAAGCTAACATCTTTTGCCTTAAGGAATATCATTTAACGTGGATTAAAGCAAAGTCTGCCCAAGATAAAATTAAAATTAGAAACCGTTAACATTAAGTGGGTATTCCTTCTTAGCTTCTACTGATCTTTTCAAATCTATTGAATATGTAACAAATTTTCTATCCGGTGCGGTATATTCTAAGACATTCCCTGTAACCGGCTCAATTATCCAACCGGTGCCACCCCATTCGAATTCATCATTTTTCCCTGATCTGTTTGAACTTAAACAATATGTTCCAGATATAATTGCGGATGCTTTTCCACAAGTTAGCCATTGTTCAACAGAGGATTTTCCTGTCGCCCTGGGGCATAATAATATATCTGCATTTTGTTTTCCATAGCGACGGGCGTATTCTGTGAACCAAAGCTCAGTACACATGAGCACGCCAATTTTCAATTCATCAAGCTGAACTGTCTCAAAGGAAATATTATCTTCTCTGTCGAACCAGCTTTCTTCCCAAAAATGATCTTCTTCAGGAAAAAGCGATTTGGTATGAATTCTTCGATGTCCTTTTCCTCTTTGAAATACAAATGCCGTATTATAAAATTTTGTATCAACAATTTCTGGGGCAGAATAAACAATATACTTTGCTTCAAGCTTTTCTACTTCTTTTATCCAAAGTTGATGTTGTTCTACACTTTTTTGCTGTATATCTTGTGAAACCTCCTTGTTAATTGCAAACCAGGAATAAAAAGGCATTTCAGGTAAGAGTAATAAATCTGTCTTATTATGAACAAGATGGTCTTGAAGTGTTCGCCAATCTTTTAAAAATTCTTTTCTATCATTACTGAGTTCACATACTGTAACTTTCATGATTACTTTTTTATTTATGTAAAATAGGTTATTTAAAGTAAGAGGACAAAGTTTACTTAAAATTCTTGTCCTCTTACAGTGCAGTGTCATTAATTATGCTGAAATTCCACCATCGATTTTAAAGCTGCTGCCTGTAATATATCCTGCTTCATCACCAGCCAGGAAATTAACTAGAGACGCTACTTCCTCTGGAAGTGCAAAACGCTTTAACGGAATAGAATCCATGAGATACTGACGTATATTTTCATCGGCATTAATCAGCATATCTGTTTCAGTAGCTCCCGGCTCTACACTGTTCACTGTAATTTTTCTGGGAGCAAGATCCCAAGCTAAACCTCTGGTATAGGCAGAAACAGCGGCTTTTGTGGCGATGTAATCCGACATACCAGGACTACCGATCCTGATTCCACCAACGGAAGCAATGTTGATAATTCTCCCTCCGTCAGGCATATATTTCTGTGCTGTTCTAACGGCTTCAGCAACTGAACGAATATTTACATCGATCTGCTTATTATATGCTTCTGCTCTTTCGTTTGCTGTTTCAATGGGGCCATTTACAGCTACTGCAGCATTATTTACTAAAATATTGATCTCACCAAATACTTCAGCAGCAGCATCGATTGCATTTTCTACCGCACCTTGAATTGCTCCATTAGCTTTTATGGCTAATGCTTTTCCTCCGGCCTCAACAATATCATATACGATTTGCTGGGCGCTGCTTTCTGAGTTTAAATAAGTGAAGGCAACCATTGCGCCTTCTTTTGCAAGGCGTTCTACAATTGCTTTTCCCATTCCGCGAGTTCCTCCAGTAACGAAGGCTGCTTTTCCTTTTAATTTTGACATTTTATTTAAATTTTATTTTAAGTTCGTTAATATCAGTTTATAGATAATCTAATGCTTGTAACATTGAACCTGTAGAATTTCTAAGACTTTCATTAAAGCTTTATTGTTACGGATAGACGATAATTTTACCTGCAGTGTGATTTTTTTCAAGTTCTGTATGAGCCTGTGCTATTTCTTCAAGTTTAAACTTCTTGGAAACATGTGATTTTACTAAACCTTCTTTCATTAATCCTGCAATGGCGGTCATATCTTTCCCGTTTGAAACAACAGCATTATAGTACGCATGCACATCTAATTCTTTAGCACGCTTTTCCCATTTGCTTCCCTCAATGTGAGACCATAGGCTTAATAATGTACCTCCCTTTTTCACTATACTAAGGGTTTTTTGGATATGCTCATCCCGCAACCCTTCAATAACATAGTCTACTGGTTCGGTTACCTCTAGGAAGTCAGTCTTTTGATAATCGATAAATTCATCTGCTCCGAGATTCATCACCAAATCCTTTTTTGATCCGGAAGCTACAGCAATAACATAAGCACCAAAATATTTGGCAAACTGCACTGCAAAATGTCCCACACCTCCACCTGCTGCGGTTATAAGTACACGATCGCCTATTTTTATAGGATTTTTAATGAGCGGTTGCCAGGTAGTTAATGCTGCCATACCTGCAGCAGCAGCTTCATCATGGGAGATATTATCAGGTTTTATTGTAATATCAGCTATATTAGCAGCTACATATTCTGCATAAGCTTTAGCGTGTCCGGCTGTTGTAAAAGTTGGAAAATTGAGTAGACCAAACACCTCATCACCAACAGTAAATGTATTGACATTGTTTCCTACAGTTTCAATGACACCCGAAATATCCCAACCCAATATTTTGGGGGTTTCATTGTTAAATATGTAGTCTAATGCAGGGTTTTGCCGTGCATAGATATCTGTGGGATTAATGCTTATTGCATGTACTTTAATGAGCACCTCATCTTCATTGGGTGTCGGAATAGGAAGCTCTACCATAGTTAATTGGTCAATATCTCCCTGATTTTTTAGTATGACTGCTTTCATTTGAATAATTATATAATGTTGTTGAGGCTGTGAATAAATTGATAAAATTTTGATCTTTATCTCAATTTCTTATGCAAAGTTATAAGCAATTAGGTATAACTTTGTAACCAGTATCATGGCTGATACTCGGGACTAAAAAATAAAAGCCTCTTGAATGACGGCAAATTTGTAATGATAACCGAATATAAAGGATAAGGATATGAAACAATGTGCAAAAACTACAATCGATGCTCAGGATATTAAAGCATTGCAGGATACAATTTATGTGGTCGGAGGTAAGTGGAAACTGCCTATAATTTACTCAATATGTAATGGTAATAAGCGTTTCAGTGATATCGAAAATAGTATTCCCACAATTACCA
Source organism: Chryseobacterium proteolyticum (assembly GCF_046591535.1). Taxonomy (NCBI): domain Bacteria; kingdom Pseudomonadati; phylum Bacteroidota; class Flavobacteriia; order Flavobacteriales; family Weeksellaceae; genus Chryseobacterium; species Chryseobacterium proteolyticum. The sequence goes on from NZ_JBJLWK010000001.1 coordinate 13,791, forward strand.
AACGAATGTTATCACTAAATTTAAAGGAGCTGGAAGCCAATAAACTGATCACGCGTAAAGTTGACATAGATTTCCCATCAATTATAGAATATGAGTTTACAGAGTATGCAAAGGAATATGGAGCTTTAATTACCGATATGATCGAGTGGGGAAAGAAGCATAAAAGACTGATAACCGATAAAAGTTAGATTCAAATAATAATTTTTAAAGTGTAAATATGAAAGAAGTAGCCTTTCAGATTACTTCTTTCATATTTACAGTCGGTTGATCATTCTAATCAACCCCGTACAGTATTCAACAGATCGTGCGGATACCCCAAACTAATAGAGCTTAAGGCATCTAAATGTGCTAATTCTTCAGCTGTCAAATTGATTTCAGCAGCTCTAATGCTTTGCTCAAACTGATTGATATTTCGTGCTCCAAGCAAGGGAAATGCATTATTGGATAAAGTCCATGCAAACGCAATCTGGCCAGGCGTAGCTTCATATTTTTCTGCAATTGCTACCAGTCCATCAATGATCAGTTTGGTTTTTTCGTCTTCCGAATATTCAGCATCAGTAGAATGACTGATGCGCCCTGCTTCTCCCTTTCTGTATTTTGCGGTAAGCAGTCCGCCCGCCAAAGGCGAGTACATCATCACACCAAGACCAAATTCTTTTGCCATCGGGATCAGTTCACGGTCTGCTGTACGCTGCAATAAATTATACTCAACTTGCAATGCAGAAAGTTTTATTGATGATGCAATGGATGATGCCTTCCATGCTGGAAAATTCGTAAGTCCAGCATACAGTATTTTTCCATCGCGAATCAGATCCTGTAGCCCAATGGCTATTTCTTCAAAGGGAGTTACCGCGTCATCATAATGAGGCATATAAATATCAATATAATCTGTCTTCAGCCTTTTCAGACTCTGTTCTACAGCCTGCCGCATAGACTTGCGGTTATTGCCAAAATTACTGATGGCCGGGCTGGGGTCACTGCTTCTGGTGTATTTTGAGCAGATAATAAAATTGCTCCGCTGACCTTGCGTAAAATTACCCACGATTTCTTCCGCCTCTCCAAATTGGTAAACATCCGAAATATCGATAAAATTACCACCGGCCTCTGTGTAAGCTTTTAGAATCTTTTCTGATTCCTGCTGGTCTGCACCATAGCCTTTTCTTGTTCCAAAGTTGGCAGCTCCCAGTATTATTTCACTGGCATAAAGCCCAGTTTTTGATCCAAATAACTTGTATTTCATATTTTTACATTTACTTTGCAGCAAAGTTAGTTGTAGAAAGCAGCTATGTCAATTACGGATAAATTTATCTATACCAATTTTTAGCTACAAAATAAATAAGCGATGTACGAAAAAAAGCTTCCGGTCAATTTGGATTGCGGTTTACATCTGTTCTTGCAGGTGGTTCAGGGAAAATGGAAAATAAATTTACTATGGGCGATACATTCAGGAATTAAACGTCCTGGTAAACTCCAGCGGAAAATACCTAATGCCTCCCGGCGTGTACTTGACGCGCAGTTGAACCAATTGATGGAACATGGCTTAATCAAGAAAGTCGTTTACGATGAGCTTCCCCTGAAAGTAGAGTATGAACTTACCGAGTTGGGCGAAAGCCTGATACCTGTTATCAGGTTAACTGCACAATGGGGTGAGGATCACAGAAATGAATTACAACACCTTTTAAAACTCTGATCATTATCTATTTAATGCGATACTTGCTAATGTTGTAAATTACTATATACATGCGTGCAATATATTATTTGTAGCGTAGATTGCAGTATAATCCTTTTTCATTCTGAAAAAATTCTAAAGAAAATTCTGTCTAAAGAAGAAGCTTGCATTGACGAATTGTTTTCCATTCTTCTTAGCATGCCTAAAATTATTTTTAATAAAATTTATCATCAGTTCTCAAAATTACTTTTATAATTAATTATTACTGACTAAACAATCATATTTCATTGTAAATTACTCTACAGATGTTACAGACCATCAATACCATTATTAAATGACAATAGTAAAAAGTGATCTGAAAACTATATACATCAAATTCGTCCGTTAAAAAATGAAGTTCATCAGAAAATTAAATTATTTATAATCGATTTCACATGAAAATTTTATTTTTGAGAAATGATTCAGTTTCGAAAAATAAATTTAAGAAATTTGCTCATTTTTTTTCTTTTCCACATTGATTTATGCTTTGTGTCAAATGCTTTTTAGCATTATTCTAATGAAGGAAGATCTATGGAATAATTTTCATATTCAACTTTCCGCCCATTACATTGTAATTTTTACAATGTGCTTAGTTGACTACGGATTTTTACTATTTTTAAATAAATACTTACCCTATTCAAAAAACATATTGAGTCGCATTTTGGCAGAGTTGACAGGATTAACTTTAATATGCTTTGTGCTATTAGCAGTATTTAATTACCTTATTTACGATGTATTTTTAATTCCCAGGGAAGGTTTACCATCTTTTTCTGTAAAATTCGCATTTGCAATGGCAGCAAATGTACCCATTTTATTAGTTTTTGAACTTATTTATTACTTCCAGTCCGAGCAAAGGGCAATAGCTGATTCTGAAACAGCCAAACGTAAGGCACTTTTATTTCAGCATGAAACATTACGAGCTCAGATAAATCCACATTTCTTATTTAACTCATTGAATGTATTGTCTTCTTTAATATACATAAATCCTGATAATGCCAATAAGTTTACAAAAGCGCTGTCCAAGACCTATAGATATGTACTTTCTTTAAATAACCATCCATTAATCTCTATTGAAGAAGAACTCAATGCTCTTGATTCATATATTTTTTTGATGAAAATGAGATTTGAAAACGCTTTTACTTTTACTGTACACAAAAATCCCAAATACGAAAAGAGCAGGATTATTCCGCTTACACTACAGTTACTGATAGAAAATGTATTTAAGCATAATATTGCAACAGAAACAATGCTGCTACATATAAATATCACAATAAACAGAAAATGTATTATCGTAGCAAACAATATTCAGCCTGCGAATGATATAGAAAAAGGAGGAATCGGACTGAAATACCTTACAGAACAATACAAGCTGTACAGTAAAGAGGTTGTTGTTGAGCAAACAAAGCAAATATTTATTGTGAAAATTCCATATGTAAAATGAAATATCTGATTGTAGAAGATGAACGTTTCGCATACGAGGAACTAAAACGTATGATGACGAAATTACGGCCCGGTTATGTTTTTGACAAGCATACCAAAACAGTGCTTGATACAATTGAGTTTTTAAAAAACTATAAAGTAGGTCTGATTCTTATGGATATCCGTCTTGCTGATGGTAACTGCTTTGAAATATTTAATCATGTAGAAGTTTCAACTCCTGTAATATTTACGACCGCTTATGATGAACATGCTATCAAAGCATTTAAACTCAACAGCATTGATTATCTTTTAAAGCCTTTTGATGAGAAAGAATTAGATGCGGCACTCAGCAAATTTGAAAATATTTTTCATAATCTTTCTTATAAAACTGATTCTAAAAATTTTGAACAATTGTTTTCTCTCAAAACCAAAAATAGATTTCTGATATCAAAAGGAGAAAATTATCATTACATAGAGACTGTTGATATCGCACATTTTTATAGTGAGGGAGGAGTTGTTTTTTTACATACTTTTCAAAATAAGCGTTATATTATTAATTATACCTTAGACCAATTAGAGCAACAGTTGGATAACCGCCTATTTTTTCGAGTATCCCGTAACTGTATTGGTAATGTAAAAGCCATAGAAGATGTTACCCGATATTTCAACAGCCGACTGAAACTTTTCTTTTTACCTGAATGCCCACACGACGTTCTGGTCAGTCGTGTACGAGTTCCTGATTTTCTAAAATGGATGGACGGTATTATTGACTAATGAGATAACATTCTGTCTTTCAAAATTAATTTGATTCTTTACATTCTAAATTTCGCAGTTCATATTCTGAACCTTGTCATTTGCTGCTTTCTGTTCCAAATCATTGATTGTTATTTTGTACAAAATACTATCAATAAAATAGACAATCACATGAAATCAATTTCGTTATTTTTAGCAGTATCAACTATATTACTAAGTCCGGAAATAAAGGCTCAGGAAGTGTCGCTTAAAGCAGAATATATAGGGAATTCAGGCTACTATTATCTTCCACCAGGTGAAAAACCGAAAGAAAAAATTGGAGACGGAAAAGGATCTGCAATGATTTACCAAGCATCTTTAGCCCTTCCGTTATCGGTCAAACTGAATGAAAACAATTGACCGACCGCATGGGGCGTCGGCTTTTACGGGTCTTACGTTTCATTGAATAACAAAGATTTTAAAGAAAACATGCTGTCTGAAATCATGAACTTGCAGGTAGGTATTTATCATTTGCGTCCCTTAAATGATAAATGGTCCATGAGAGCAAGTATAGGAATGGGTGTATTTACGCCATCTGCGGATTTCTCCAAAATCAGCTTTAAAAATGTACTTGCAAGCGGGGGAATAATTTTTATCCGACATATAAATTCTAAACTTGATATTGGTGGAGGTGTAGCCTTAAACAGTTCATTAGGGTATCCGATGGTATTTCCCGCTGTGTATGCGAAATGGAAACTCGACGGAAAATTTGATGTTAACGTTGAACTTGTTGAAGGTCTGGAAATATCAGCAGGATATAATTTTAATGATAGGTTAAAGCTTTCGTATGCATTTGAAATGAATGGACAGGTAGCATTACTTGAAATGGATGGAAAAAATATGATATTCTCTCATCAATACATTGTTACAGGATTCCGTCCCGAAGTAAAATTAGGACAAAGCGGATTAACTATAACAGGAATGGCAGGACTAAATCTTTATCGCCCTGCTTCTTACAGCGACAGAACGTTGAAAGGAGTATTTGCATCTGACAATGATTATTATTTTAATGTTTCACCATACGCATCAGTCGGATTAAAGATCAAATTTTAATCAATGAAAATAAAACAGGTATTCCATGTTTTTTTATTCAGGAGCATTTATGCCTTTACTTATGCTATAAGCCTTCTGCCCATTAAACTGTTATATGCGATGAGTTCTTTCACTTTTATCATCGTTTATTATGTTGCGGGATATAGAAAAGAAGTTGTAATTCAGAATATTGCACGTTCCTTTCCAGATAAGCGGTATGGCGAAATTCAGGCAATTTCAAAGAAGTTTTATTCTTGTTTTACAGCATATTTTGCCGAAATTATAAAAGCTGTTTCTGCTCCCGCAGAAATAATTGATCAGAAAATTGCATTTGAAAATTTAGGACTGATAGACCAATACATAAACTCCGGAAAGAATGTGATTGCCTGTATGGGACATTGTGCAAATTGGGAGATGTTAAATTTTATGGCTTATAAAACGCAACATGAAATATATGCAGTATATAAACCGCTCAGATCAGAAACGATTGATAGATTAATGATTCGAATACGTTCCCGCTTTGGTATGAAACTAATAAAGGACAAATCGGTTGTACGTCATATTATATCAATGAAAAAATCTCCATCTGTTTATCTATTTCTAACAGATCAATGTCCTAGAATAAATGAAGAAAAATACAAATTCACGTTATTGAATCAGGAAACCTATATTTTTTCAGGTATGGAAAAACTGGCTCGAATAAGTAAGTCAGCTGTAATCTATCTTCATATTAGACAAAAGTCGAAAGGCTATTATCAAATAATTTGTATGCCTGTATGCCCACATGCTGAATCAGTAAATGAAGGTGAAATAACAAAAAAGTATATTAATTTACTTGCCGAAAATATCAAAGAGGAACCTTACGGTTGGTTATGGACGCATAAGCGATGGAAAAGATAAATGATGGAATATTTATTATTAATCATAGCAATAATATTAATTGTCTTTTTAATTACCTGTATAATCTTCGTATATAGCTTCCTCAAGTCAACTCATCAGGAAGATTAGAACAACTATCCATTAAGGAATTCATTTAAAATAAAATTAAAAAGAAGTATAAATCATGAAATATTTAGTAGTTAAAAGAACAAACAGAAGTAGGACTTCGTTATGATATAGCAGATTTCTTATGGAACATTGGAAATGAAGTATTTGTAAAAGGTCATTGTAATTTTTGATTTCAAAGATATTATGAAAGATTATGATTGTATAGTTCTCTTGGTGTACAATCTTTATTCATCAGATCTTTTTCTGATAAAATTCAGAAAAGATTCATAAAAGATTTTGAATTAGAAGGTTTTCAAAACACCAAACAAAATTTTTCAGTTTAAACAACTAGATAAACAGGAATTAATACGCTTTTTTAATTGGTCTAAAGTTCATCATTTATTTGAAAGATAGATATAGGGACTTTATATTTTAAGATACTGCTTCAACTCAAAAATGTATAGAAACAATAATTAAGCTGGCATTTGATCAGCTTCTGTCAGAGTTTGCTGTTAATGGAATTGATAATAAGCTTGTTGCTAAAATAATATTATTATACAACGATTCAGATGATTTTGTATTGTAAATTTTAGTTATTATGATCATAAATATAATAAATTGTTAGAAAGTTCAAGCAATTAAGAAAGAGATAACAATGCAGGAATTAATAACTTTTTACTGCAAAAGATACAGCTGAATGAGCGAGCAATTTAGGGATTTACTAGTTTTTATTCCAAAGAAATCAACTTCTTATACAACCTTTATTATATCTAAGTCTAGAAATAGATCTTATCAATATCCACAAACTAATTCCTGGTAATAATATTTAAATGTTTTGTAAGCTCCAAAATGAAAACTATCATTATAGTGAGGGTTTCAGACTTAGACATTTTCTAAGTCCTGTATCTGCTTTTCTTGCAATCCGTAATGTTTCGAGCTTTAGTTTTTATTAGCACGGCAAACTCTTCAAAAAAAATCAGGTTGTAATGGATGTCAAAGACTTTTCGTCATTTATCTACAATGTTTTGTCATTTATATTTCATAGGTTTTTCAGCTTATCATTGCTTTGTTCTCATAAATCATATGATATGAAGAACCTGGTAAGAGGCGAAAGGTAATATATTCTTTTTTGGGGTATATGAGCAGAAGCAAAATGCTGTATGATGGTCTTAATGAGTATAAGCGATTTTAAAGCAATTAATTTTTAGCTAGCAATACTTTCATATCAGTGGCTCTTAATAAACGATGAGTCAGAAAAAACTAATGAAATAATGAATGAAACCGCAATCTGGAACTTAAAAAAAAGTCAAATGCACTTATCTTTTATTACCTATGGTACTGCTCGGCTTTATTGTTATCTACTTATATGCCTATGATGCCTGGTCGGCCGATAACTATGTGAGAATACAAAAAGAAACTTTTCTTTATTTTAATTTGCAGTTATCAAAATTTCCTCTACTGATGTATAATCTCACTCAGCTTGGAGACGCGTTGATTATCCTGTCTTTATGTACCGCTCTGATCGTTTATGCCCCAAAAATCTGGGAATCTTTAATTTTTGCATCACTGGTATCAGCCCTTTTATGCTGCCCTTTCAAATGGCTTTTCAAAATACCGCGACCGGCCGCAATTTTGGAAAAAGACAGTTTTATTATCATAGGTAAAACTTATGTTGGAAATAACAGTCTACCTTCCGGTCATGCTATTACGGTTTTTACCGTGCTGACGGTATTGTTGTGGGCATTGTTACCCAAAAATACGACTAGGAGAATAATTTGGATTACGCTGATGGTCGGGATAGGTACTTTATTGTCACTATCAAGAGTTGGTGTCGGTGCCCATCACTTGCTCGATGTGATGATAGGAAGCATTATAGGATACCTTTCAGGAATTTCAGGTATCCTGATTAGTCGAAATCTGAAAATAGGGATTTGGATTGACAATAAGAAATTTTATTCTTTATTGATAATTTTATTCATAGTTTGGAGCATTGTTGTGATAATGAAGATACAACATGATAATTTGCTTGTTTTTTACTTTTCATTGTTAAGTTTACTAACAACTATTTATATCATCACTAGAAATTATGTTAAAAAATAAACTTGAGTTTTCGGTCTATATTTTAGGCATCAGTATATTGAATCTGTTGCTTTTTCATCTTCCGTTTTTCAGATTTGTTTTCAATAATATTGACTGTAGAACATTCAGTGGAAGCTTTATGGTATTCAGTCTTTTGTTGATGACAGTAGTTGCTAATTTTTTCGCTTTTTATATGTTGCTGTTCCGCTTGGGAATTTTCGGCAGAATAATGATGTGCATTCTTTTTTCGTTTAATGCAACGGCACTTTATTTTATCAATACATATGGCGTCATCATTGATGAAAGTATGATCGGCAATGTTTTAAATACAAACTATGCTGAATCGAGCAGTTTTTTTTTCCTTCAAATTATTGGCATATCTTATTTTTTTAGCATTTATTCCCAGTTATTTTATCCTTACCGCAAAGGTGATTAAAGAATCCGTAAAGAAGCTTCTAACAGTTGTATTAGGCAGCCTGCTGTGTATTATTGTATTTGTATTTGCCAACAGCAGCAACTGGCTTTGGATCGATAAAAATTCCAAGACACTGGGCGGGTTGGTAATGCCTTGGTCATACACTGTAAATACAGCACTTTTTTATATCCACAAGAATCAAACGAATATAAAAGAAATTCCGTTACCGAAAGCAACAATGGGTAACAATGATAAAGCAGTGGTTATATTGGTGATTGGCGAATCGGCACGACAGGAAAATTTTTCTCTTTATGGATACGGAAAAAATACCAATCCGCTATTATCCAAAATTGATAACGTTCACACTTTCCGGGCAAATTCCTGTGCTACCTATACTACAGCAGGTGTAAAGTGTATACTCCAACATCAGGATACCAACGACTTCTACGAAATACTTCCCAACTATCTGTACAGGAATAATGTAGATGTAGTATGGAGGACTACCAACTGGGGAGAGCCGCCGGTGCATATCAGGGATTATCAGACGCGGGACAAGTTAATGCGGGAATGTAACGGCGAAGATTGCGATTATGATGAAATACTGGTTTCCAGACTCAAAGAAAGAATATTAGCGAGCCGTAAAAATAAAGTACTGATTGTCCTGCATACCAGTACCAGCCATGGGCCTACCTACAATAAAAAATACCCGAAAAAGTTTGAAGTTTTCAGTCCAGTCTGCAACAGTGTGGAATTGAGTAAGTGTTCCCACGAGGAACTGATCAATGCTTATGACAATACGATTGTATATACAGATTATATACTATCGCAGGTAATCGCTGAACTGAAAGAACTTAAGGGATACCGCAGTTCTATGATCTATGTCTCTGACCATGGGGAGTCTTTAGGAGAGAAAAACTTATATATGCATGGTCTGCCGGTTAGCCTTGCACCTGTACAGCAATACGAGATTCCGTTTATTGTATGGTCTTCGGGAGGACCGATCATAAAAAACGAAGAGTTGGTGTCTCAGAATTATGTTTTTCATAGTGTCTTAAGGTTTTTGGGCGTAAAAAGCCCGGTATATAATGAGAAAATGAGTATTTTTAAGTAGATAACACGGAACTAAACAATGAAGGGTGAATATGGTCGGATCAATCATACCTATCCTGCAATATTCAGTACAAATTCATTTTAAATAAAAAGTATCATGGAATTTTTTAGCACAGATAGACTTATTATCCGCAGTTTCAGGGAAAGCGATGCCGCAGATTTATTTGCATACTTTTCGATGCCCAGAGTAAATTGTTTTGTCGATGAACAGCTGGCCACGCTTGAAGATGCCGTTAAGGAGGTGCGGAAAAAAAGCAAAGATCATTCACAGTTTGCCGTTTGCCTTAAAGATGAAGATGTACTCATAGGGAATCTCTTTGCCATGCAAGAAGAAGATACTTTTAATGTCGGCTGGAATTTCAATGGCAGTTATGAAGGTAAAGGCTATGCCCGGGAAGCAGCTGCCGGATTGTTTGATTATTTGTTTGTGAAGAAAGAAGGAAGGAGAATATACTGTTATGTTGAAGATTATAACATCCGCTCACAAAAGTTGTGCGAGAGTTTAGGCATGCGCGGAGAGGGTCTTTTTCTGGAATTCATCTCTTTCGTGAAAAAGAATGACGGAACACCTAGGTACGAAAATACACTGCAGTTTGCCATCCTGAAATGGGAATGGGAAAAACTTAATGGCGGACGATAAAGCGGTTTAACTGTAGTACCGCTACTATTCCAGCCGGTCGATCACATTCTTTTTATAAAAATTTCCGATAGGTAAAACCGTTCCGTCTTTAAGGAACAGCTGCCCGCCGGAAATCTTTGAGATTTCACGTAACGCCACAAGATGGGATTTGTGGATGCGTACAAAAAGCTGATCATTCAGTTTATTTTCCACTTCCTGCGTTGTGATCTGGCTGACAAGCATCTTTTCCTTAGTGAAAAACTTCACATAGTTGCCGTAGCTTTGCGTATATCGTATTTCATCAAATGGGACCTTTAGAATATCTCCATCAACCTTCAGTATAATATGATCGCGTTTTTCAGTAGCGGTTTCTAACGTTTTTTTTTGAAGCGCCTTTGCGATTGATCACTTTATCAATGGCGGAGAGGAACCGCTTAAAATCAAAGGGTTTTACAAGGTAATCTACTACGTCATATTTGTAGCCTTCCAACGCAAATTCTTTATATGCTGTCGTAAGAATCACAAATGGTCTTATAGACATCGTTTCAAGCAACTCCATCCCGCTGAGACCTGGCATATTAATATCAAGGAACATGATGTCAACATCATTTTTATACAAATAATCTATTGCATCCATCGCTGTATAAAAGGATCCTCTTAAATGGATGTAATTAGATTGTCCTATAAAATGTTCCAGGACACGGTGTGCCCCTTCTTCGTCATCTACAATAATACAATTTAATTTAGTCATATGATATTTTTTTCAAGTGGAATGTCCAGAATGGCTGTATAGCTGAAGTCCGAACGGTTTTCATGAAGACTGAAACGATCTCCGTAGAGATAAGATAATCTTTGTTTTAGATTATTTAGTCCAACCCTGGTTGAAGGTTTTTGCAGGTTTTTGTCAGCCAGAGAATTTACAGTTTGCAGTTGCAGCAGGTTGTCTGTAATGGTAATGTCAATACAGACAAACCAATTGGAGTTGTTTTGACTATGCTTAAAACTGTTTTCAACCAGTGTAATGAGCAGCAGAGGGGAAATGCAATACAGGCTAATGTCTTCAATGGAAGCAGAGAGGTTAAATTGTATATCAGATCTTTTACCGATCCTTTCCCGTTCCATATCCGTATAATTCCGTATAAACTCAATCTCATCCATAAGCGAGACTTTGGCTACATTTCCGTTTTCTATCTGATAGCGCATCATTTCTGACAATTTCACAATGAGACCTGGTGTACGCTCCGGTTCGGTAAGGCTTACTCCGTACAGGTTATTGAGCATATTGAAAAAGAAATGCGGGTTCAGCTGAGTGTGCAAAAATTTAAGATTCATTTCATTGAGCAGAAGTTGATCACGGTTTCTGCGCTGCAGTTCAACAGCGTAGCTTTGCATTAGTGAAAGGGCCATAATCGTAACGGTGCTGATGATGCAGATGACAAAGTGATACAGAAAGCTTAAAAGCAGTTCGTCAGCATCAAAAAACTCAGGTCGGATCCAGAAAAGATTTGCTATAAAGAGCAAAGCAGCGCCTGTGAAGATGACCAAAAAAGAAGAAAAAAAGTATGTTATAAATTTTTTCTGTAGATAGAAATTAAATATAAAAAAACGGTGTATTTGTGCCTGAATATAAAGGATCAGGAAAAAAACGAAGCCTTTAAGAAAGTTTTCCAACGAATTGATAAAGATCCATTCGTGAAGCATAGTCAATACAAACATTGCCCAGAAAATGATAATCTCTTGGTACCACATTTTACCAGTGATCCCGGTTTTCGTTTTTATATCTGAATTATAAATCATTACTGAAAAGTTTTATGTAACGGTACACCAGATCATTTTGATATCATGGTTGGTGTTTCCGGATACTACAAAAGTCTATAATCAAAAGTAGAGCAGAAAATATAAATGACCAACAGTTTTTGACATTTATTTATGCAGGTTCATCACTAATATTTTAAGTCGCAATCTTTTTGTTATTGCTTTGTTTCTAGAAAAGAAATGGACATCATGAAGAATTTGAAGAAATTTTGGAAGAACAGCGTGCTTTTTCTGGTTCTCTTCCTTTCAGGAAATGCAGAAGCGCAAGTTCTCACACAGAAAGAATCAACCGTAAATATAAAAGGAACGGTTGTGGGAAATACAGAAAATACATCATTGCCAGGAAGTACGGTGACAGTAAAAGGCATTGAAGGTAACATTATCGGTAAAGTTATCACCGCAAATGACGGATCTTTTTCGGTACAGGTAAAACCTTTTTCGACCATCAATATCAGCATCGTTTATCTGGGGTTCAAAGATTACCATGCTTACAAGCTTAAGATTGAGAATAGGGATCTGGATCTGGGCAGGATTTCGATTGAGGAAAAAAGTACATCGATTGAGGGGGTGACTATTACCGCCAGCAGAAAGAAACCTCTTATTGAAAATGGCAAAGACCGGATCATTTATAATGCCTCTTCTGATATCAGTAATAAATCGGGAAATGCAGCAGACGTACTACGAAAAGCGCCCATGCTTACTGTTGGAGCTGGAGGAGATCTCAAGCTTCGGGGTAATTCCAATATCAAGGTGCTGATCAACGGTGTTCCCTCTAGGATTATGGCTAAAAACCTGAAAGAAGCCCTGAAGATGATTCCGGCAAGTTCCATTGTATCGGTAGAGGTGATGACGAATCCTTCCGCAAAATATGAGGCTGAAGGTGCAGCCGGTGTGGTGAACATTATCACCCGTAAGAAACTCAAAGGGACTAGTGGGGTGCTTGACCTTACCGGAGGAAATCTGGAACATACAGGTAATATCGCCCTGAATGCCAGTTCGGGAAAGTTTGACTTTACCACCATGGGAAATTACAGCGAAGAACGCGAAAAAACGGCTTCCTTGCTGGAAAGGATCAATCTGCAAAACGGTAAGCAGACTGGAAACCTTTGGCAGCAATCCGACCTGTTGCAAACCAGCAAGGGTGGATCTGCCAATCTTTCGGCAAGGTATAAAATTGATTCATTGCAAACCCTTGAGGCCAGTTTTTCCTATTGGAAAGGATCATGGCCCCAAAGTGGGAGACTGCTGAACCGGTATAACGGTAACGGCGGGGCTCAGGAATACCGGCAGAATATTTTACAGACCGGAAAATTCAATTACACGGAATGGATGCTGAACTATCAGAAAAAATTCAAACGTGAAGGACAAGAATTACAGATTATCGGCCAGGCCTCGACTTCATCCGACCTTTCAGATTATACCACGGAGCAGTATAAGACCGACGGTACTTTCGTCTTCCGTGAGCAGGGTCCTAACAGGGGTAAGGAAAAGGAATGGAGTTTTCAGGCAGACTATACCCATCCGCTAAGTGAATCCGGCAAAACGTTGTTGGAAACAGGTGTAAAATATCTGCAGAATCATTCCAGAAGTGCCTATGAGGTGATCAACAACTATCAGCCGGTCGATCCTTCACGCTCCGGAAATATGGCTTACCGCCAAAGTATTTTTTCAGCTTATGCCACGCTGAATTTTGATCTCGGAGACGACTGGACGCTCCGCCCGGGGATTCGCTTTGAAGGAACGGATATTAATGCGACATTTCAGAATGCTGCTCCTCTGTCAAGGAAATTTTCCAACTGGGTTCCCAATGTGTTGCTCAGCAAAAAAATGGGCGAGCGGAATGAATTTAAACTGGATTATAATGAAAGAATCCGTAGACCATGGATTATGGATATGAACCCGTACTCTAACGCGGTAGATCCGCTGAATGTTACCCAGGGAAATCCATACCTGAAACCTGAATTGACCAGAAAGCTTGAATTATCGCATACCTATACAGCGTCTAAAGGATCACTGTTGACCAGCAGTATATATTACAGCAGCAATAAAAATGCGGTAGAGCAGATTACAAAGGTTAATGATAAAGGCATCGCATTTACAACACCGGACAACATCGGTGAAAGTACACGTGTGGGTCTTAATGTGAATACGGTTTTTAATCCTTTCAAAAAATGGACTGTTAATGCAGGGGCTGAAGTATTCCATCTTAAATTTCGCAGCACATCGTTAGGTATTAGTAATAATGGAACTTTTTTCAGTACCAGTGTCAGCAATACCGTAAGCTTACCGAACAAGTTCAGTTTCAGTGCTTCGGCGGATTATGGAAACGGGTTTATTACCTTACAGGGAAAAAACTCGGCCAATTATTCTTACCGTTTTGCAGTAAAGAAGGAGTTTCTGGACAACAAAGCCAGCCTTACTCTTACTGTGGTTAACCCATTCCAGAATAATTTCCGGGAAAACGTATATGCTTATGCGCCGACTTTCCAAAGTACGCAGATTAACCGCTATTTAAACAGGGCTGCCACCCTTACGTTCAGCTGGCAGTTCGGAGGGTTGAAGGCTGCACGGGAAAGCAGTTTCTCGGATAATGGAGAAGATAAGCACTTTAGAAAAAAGAAAAGGTGAGTCTTCTCATTGTTAAGAAATAATTAATATCAAAAGATATGAAAACCTATTTTATTTCAGCACTGCTATTGATCATGCTTTGTTCAGGCATGGTTTCCGGACAAAACAATGTTCAGTATTATGACGTTATCCATCGTGATCAGCTGGTAGGCAGTACCGTGGTTAAAAAGGTAGGCAATGATCAGAACTTTACTATCACGCTCAGCTTTTCGGCAGATATTGATTTTCTGATCAAAAGAGTGGTTATTACCGGGAGAGAATATGCACGCTTCGAGAACCGTGTTTTAAAATCAGGATCCGTTTACCGGAAGGTCAATGATAAAGTAAAAACCGATAATACTATAAAACACCTAGGAAGTTATTACAAAGTGCAAGACGGTGAAAAGTCTCATACTTTGGCAATAGAAGAAATACGCGATAATATGTTGAGCCTGTTTTTTAGCGAACCTGATAGAATAAATACAGTATATGCCGATAACCAGCAGAAGCTGGTGAGTATAGCAGAAGCTGCTCCGAAAAAATATGTGGTTCCTGGAAAGAACGACAGCAGCAGCACCTACATCTTCCAAAACGGGCAATGCAGCAGTGTTATTTTAAAAAGCAAGCTGGTGACTTTAATCTTAAAAAGGAGATAAACATTGGAATTAATAATCCTCTAATAACAAAATGATCTTACCAGATATGAATCCATTATTAACTGAAGAAACCAATCAGAAAAATCAGGTGGTAAGCACAGGGATTTCTGTAAAACGTATTCTGCAATTTTTTAAACCTTATCGCTGGCAGCTTTTGAGTTCCATCGTTCTGATTTTTGTCGGGGCCGGGGCCGGTATGGCTATGCCTTTTCTGTTGCGTGCCGTAATCGACGATGCGTTGCCTCATGCACAAACTAATCTGCTTATTCTTCTGGTGGTGGCTATGGTCGGAATTGCTCTTGTATCCGCAATCATCAATATGTTTCAGACCATTCTTTCGGCCAGGATAGGACAGTATGTGTTACATGATTTCCGCGTTAAGTTATACGGCCATCTCCAGATGCTCTCTTTAGGCTTTTTTACGGATACAAGGGGCGGCGAAATTCAATCCCGCATTACTCAGGATATCGGGTCATTACAGGAACTGGTCTCCAACTCCGCGCATGAGCTGGCAAAGAACTTCAGTGTAGTGATGATGACCGTTTCTGCAATGTTTTTTATGGACTGGAAGCTTGCTTTATTTTCTTTAACGGTTGTTCCGATTGCCTTATTGATCAGTGATTTTGTGGGACGTTTAAGGGAGCGGGTTGCAGAAAAACAGCGTCAGCGCCTGGCTGATATGTCATCAGAAATCAGTGAAACCTTATCGGTACCTGGGATGATGCTTTCCCGCACGATGGGGAAGATGCCTTATCTGTTTCATCGGTTTTCAAAAACCTCAAAGGACGTGGCAGATCTTGAGATCCGGTCGCTCACCAGAAGCGAATGGCAATGGCAGGTCATCTATCTGCTGTTAATGGTCCTGCCTGCATTGACGCTGCTGATCGGAGGGCTTCGCATGCATTGGCATGAGCCTAACCGGGTATCAATTGGTACGCTTGTTGCCTTCATCGCATTACAAGAACAACTGACTTGGCCTTTGCAAGAGCTATTGCGGACAGGTATTGAAATACGGAAAACACGTATTTTATTTGTCCGTATTTTCGAGTACCTCGATAAACCGGCTGGAGTAAAGGAAAAAGCTGACGCCGTTATTCTTGATAAAGGAAAGGTCAATGGAGCGTTGAAGATCGAAAATGTAAGCTTCTCCTATGAAGACGGGCAGGAGGCAGTGTCTCATTTCTCTTTAGATATTCCGGCGGGAAGCCGGGTGGCCATTGTTGGTGCTACAGGTTCGGGAAAAACCACCATCGGTTATCTCCTGGCTAGGCTTTATGATGCCGACAAAGGGGCCATCTACATCGATGAGACGGACATACGTGATCTGAGTTTTCAATCACTCACTGATGTGGTGGGCGTTGTATCTCAGGATCCTTATTTGCTGAATGGAACAATCAGGGAAAATTTACTTTTTGCACGGCCGGATGCTACGGAAGAGGAAATGATCAGGGTTTCTAGAATGGCAAAGCTGCATGATTTTATCGCCATGCTGCCTTCAGGATACGAAACATCCATTGGAGAAAATGGCTACCGTTTTTCGGGCGGCGAGAAACAAAGACTTTCGCTAGCAAGGACACTATTAAGGATGCCTGCTATTATCATTATGGATGAGGCTACAAGTGCATTGGATACCATTACTGAACGTAATCTGTCAGGAGGTTTAAATGCGTCTTTGCGTAATGTTACTACCATAACCATTGCTCATCGACTATCCACTGTACGTCATGCAGACCAAATCGTAGTAATGAATCGTGGCAGGATTGTAGAGAGAGGGACCCATCAGGAGCTGCTTAAAAAAAAATAATTACTATGCACAGCTACTGGAATCAGATAGGACGTGAATACAATAATTGATATAAAAAACTATAAAAAATACAAAAATAGCATACATGTTTAAATAAGTGGTGTGGTTTTTTTGGTTGCAGTCCTGATATAGAAATATCAGGACTTATTTTTTAGACCAACGACTATATAAAAAAAATTGAATTGACAGCAGTCTAAAATTGACAGTGAACCAAAGAAATAAGGAGGACATTCAGCTAATTTTGGGTATTGATATACGAATGAATTTTATGAATTGAGTAAGGTCAGATAACTTAGCTATTTCATAATGTTTCCTTGTATTTTTGTATTAATATAGAAGTAGGGAAGTTATTTCTGTTAATTATATTTTGTAGAACCATTACATTCAAGTATATAAACACCTTACAGAAGATCAGAAATGTAAAAGTTCAGGGATGATAGTTGTCTTAATTATACCTTTAATTATAAACTAATATGAAGAGTTTTAGCTAGTATCTTAACCATTAGATACAAATGTTTACAGAAAGCTATTAATTTTTAAAAATAACCTCATGAAAGTATGTACATTTATTCTGATTCTACTGAATTTTCTGCCGATGCCAACAGTGCGAGCTCAACAAACATTGTGGGGTAGCCAGCAGGAAAAGGGAAGTATATACAGCATTCAGGATAGTGTGATGATCCGCACAAGTGATGGCGGGGAGATTTCAGCAATGGTCGTTCTGAAAAAAAATGTTAATATTCCTCGACCTGTTGTATTACAATTTACAATCTATGTTCGGGACCAGGGTCGGGATATGCAGTCGCTTAAGGAAGCAGCGGATAGAGGATATGTAGGAGTTATGGCTTATACAAGAGGAAAGCGTTTCAGTAAATCTGAGATTTATCCTTATGAAACCGACGGAAAAGATGCTTATGATGTTATTGACTGGGTCAGCAGACAGCCCTGGTGTAATGGTAAAATAGGAATGTATGGAGGGAGCTACAATGGCTTCACACAATGGGCGGCTGCCAAAAATCTTCATCCAGCACTGAAAACAATTGTCCCCTATGTTGCCAATCGTCCCGGAATGGGGCTTCCCATGGAAAATAATATTTTTATCAATTCCAATTACGAATGGTCTTTTTATGTAGGCAACAATAAATATCTGGATAATAAAACAGGGGATGATAGAAAGAGATTCAGAAATATGATGTTCAAATGGTGGGAAACCGGAGCAGCCTATCATAGAATGGATAGTATTGATGGTACACCGAATCGCCTTTTTCAGCGTTGGATTAGCCATCCCGCATTCGACAAGTATTGGCAGAATATGGCTCCATATAAGGAAGATTTTGCCAGGATTCATATTCCTGTGCTTGCATTTGATGGATATTATAATGATTCCCAAAATTCAGGAATTTATTACCTGCGCGAGCTCAATAAATACAGTCCTCAGACGCCAGCTTATCTGGTGATCGGTCCTTATAGTCATTTTGGAACACAAATGGGGGGGACAAGAGGTCATCAACGGATATACAATTAGTAAAAATGCTTTATTTCCAATTAAGGAATACACTTATCAATGGCTGGATTATATTCTGAAAGGTGCAGAAAAACCTGCTTTTCTGAAAGATAAAATTAATTATCAGATTATAGGAACAGATGAATGGCGAAGTGCTGCTTCACTGGAGGCTATGCATAACAGTTATTTGAAATTTTATCTAAGTTCTTCTAAAGTTAGTGATAAGGAATATTTGCTAACCCAAAACAAACCGGAGTATAATAAATATTTGGTTCAGAAAGTAGATTTTGCAGACCGTACAACTAGCAATAATGACTATTATCCGGATCCTATTATTCGGGATAGTGTAGCTGGTAACGGTTATGTTTTTATAAGTGAACCTCTGGATGCTATGCTTGTGAATGGATCATTTCTTGGAAATATAAAACTGAGCATTAACAAAAAAGACATTGATCTGGGTGTAACCCTTTACGAACTCACACCTGATGGTAAATATTTTCATCTTTCCTACTACATAGGCCGTGCAAGCTATGCTAAAGACAATACTAAAAGACAATTGTTAACCCCGGGTAAAAAAGAAACCATCACGTTTGAAAATACACATCTGATCAGCAAGCAACTGCGGAAAGCAAGCCGATTGGTTGTTGTGCTGAATGTTAATAAAAATCCTTTCTCCGAACTGAATTACGGAAGCGAAAAAGCTGTAGCCACTGAAACCATTGCTGATGCAAAAGAACCGTTGATTATAAATTGGTTTAGTGATAGCTTTGTTGAGGTCCCTGTTTTAAAATAATGAATATTTTTAATCCTATAGCACTAATGTCAATTAAATTCTATTGGCAATTAGATTTTGAAAAATACCCTGATTATATGGAAAAAGGCAATTAAACTATATATCTATGCTAAAATTTATTTTTATATTTTTTTTTAACGAATTGGTTTGCTGCGCAACAGCCATCTAAAGAAGATTCTCTAATCGGCTCTTTAACACCTGAGAAAAGCTGGTGGGACTTAATGTCCTATGATATTACTATTAAACCCGATTATAAAAGAAAAACTATTACAGGAAATAATAAAATAAGTTATAAAGTAATTTCTGAAAAGCCTGCTGAATTCATGCAGATTGACCTTGTAAAACCATTAGTAATTGACAGTGTTATTCAAAACGGCACAAAGCTCAGTTTGCAAAATAAAGGTAATATCTGGTATGTGACAGGAGTTAGGAAACGTAAAAATAAGAAATATACAATTAGTGTTTATTATTCAGGTACACCGACAGAGTCTGTTTCCCCGCCATGGGACGGTGGATTTGTATGGGGTAAAGATTCTTTAAATCGTCCTTGGATTTCAGTAGCCTGTCAGTATAAAGGAGCCAGTTTGTGGTATCCATGTAAAAATATGCTGTATGATGAACCGGATAACGGTGCTTCTATTTCTGTAATTACGTGTCCATCTTTAAATGCTATAAGTAATGGACGTTTGACAAAACAACAACGGATATCGAGCGGAGCCATGCAATATACCTGGAAAGTCGTTAATCCTATCAACCATTATGGTATTTCTTTCTATATAGGGAACTATACCAATATCAAAAAGTATTATATAGGAAAGAATGGAAAGCTAAGCATGGATTATTGGGTTCTCGATTATAATAAGAAAAAGGCTGAAAATCATTTAATTCCTGAATCTTTTCAGGCAATGAAGTCACTGGAACACTGGTTTGGTCCCTATCCGTTCTATCAAGATGGATTCAAAATTGTAGAAGCGCCCTATATAGGAATGGAACATCAGAGTGCAATTGCATATGGTAATAACTATACAAAAGGAACATACAAAGGAAATGATGTTTCAAAAACGGGATGGGGTAAAAAAACTGACAGAATCGTTATCCATGAGATGTCACATGAATGGTTCGGAAATAGTATTACAGCCGGTGATATTGCGGATCGATGGATTCAGGAAGGATTCGCAGGCCTGGCTGAAGAACTTGTACTTTCGGATCTGTTTGGAAAAAAAGCCGGGGAAGAGTTTCTTTCTGGCAGATACAGAACCATTGAAAATGATAAACCCGTTATTGGAAGATATGGCATCAATGAAGACGGAAGTTCAGACGGATATGTAAAGGGTTGGTCTCTTATCCACATGATTAAGGTTATAATAGATGATGACGAGAAATTTTTGAAAATACTGCGTGGGCTTAACGAGCAATTTTATCATAAGGTCGTCACAACAAAAGAAATTGAGAATTATATCAATGTTCAGTCAGGAATAAATTTTAATGCTATATTCGACCAGTATCTGAGAGTCTCTCAAATTCCAGTAGTTGAATATTTTATAACAAACCATAAACTGCACTATCGATTTACGAATTGTATCAATAATTTTACAATGCCGATTAAGATTATTGGTGTCGAAGGCTGGGTTACACCAAGCACCTCTTGGCAATCATATAATCTGAAAAATACTTTTATTAATCAAGTTAATATTGATCCTAACTTCTATATAAAAACGTTAAGAACAAAAGAATAATTTTATTGGGGTCGTTTTTTCAAAGGAAAATTTCCCACAATACCACTGTTAGAATTTAGTTCAAGTATTAAGTAACTTTTTTCAGGTGTGATATGAGGAATATTTGTTTAACTTCTTGTAATTCGATTTTCATATCAACAATACAATAATAAAACGCCTTTATCCAACTGGATAAAGCGTTTTATTATTAATATGGTTAATTATCTTCCATACTGAATAAAAATGAATTGCGATGTCTTGATTTTTACATCCGAGTTCAAAGTGATGACTGGTGAATTCGGGTCCATTATTTACCTGTAGATAGAGAACTACAATCCATCTCAAAGGATTAGCTCCGTAATCTTTTCATTTTTTACTCCTTTAGTTATTGCAAAAAGGCAATAATCTAAATGGCTGGTTTTTACTAACAGTTTTAAGCTATAGCTTTATTTAATTATTCATAACCTTTTTTTTATTATTTTTGAATGTTATAATACTCTTTTATAAACGATAGCGATACAAGTGTAAAATCCTAGGGTATTGATTTGCTTTTGATAAATTTATGAGGTTTGATAGAGCTGATCTGATATTTTAATAAAATTTATTGAATAAATATGAGACTTTTTCTAGCATCTCTTTTCGCATTACTCTTTCAGCAACTATCAGCACAGCATTTATCAGATACAAAGCAAATATTTCAAAAAATAGATTCACAAATGATATCTGATCCTGTTAAAGCCAGAGAGCTAATCTGTTTTTTAAAAAAAAAATAATCAAAGTAAAGAGGTATTAAATCAATGTAATAGACTTCTAGTACAGGCGTATTATTATGAGAACAATTATACTGATGCACTTCAGGAAATAATTCAAACTAATGATCAACAAAATGCAGAAGGAATTATTATGTATAAGAATGTGCTCTATTCAGCTGGTATCAAACAAGTTAATTTCAATACTGACAATAATCAGAATCTTTTATGTAAGATTAATGAGGAAATTTTAAGTGCTAACGAATTAATCTTACACGGATCAAAAGAGAAAGTATTAAAAAAAAATTTTAGCCATTACCTCTAAACTTACGAATGAGAATACACATAATTTCAGAGACAGTTTTAGGTTTATCTTAATTAATCTAAGTGAAAATGATTGGATAAATAAAGTTCCTGAATTTCGTATTCCGATTTTAAAAATATTTTCTTACTATCCGTCTGATGTGGAATTTGAAATATTAAAAAAGAAATTATTTCTCACAAATGTTTCTGATAATTGGTTAGCAATAAAAAAAATAGAGATAGATAATTCAACTAATTTTCAATTACGGACTACCTATTATAGTTTTTTACAGGATTACTATTTCAAGAAAAAAAAATGTTTCTAATTATATTTTAAACTCAGATCAACTAAATGAACAGATCCAGAAAAAGGTTAAAGGAATAATAAAGGCAAGATCACAATGGATCCATCTGACTGAAGCCACCGAAAATGATGAGTATATTTCTGCAAAGAAAGAAGGAATAATTATAGTAGTTGGGGTAATTCTTTTATCGTGCATTGTATTTATTTTATTTGTTCTCCAAATACGGCATGAAAAACTAAATGGGAAAAGCTATCAGTTAATTGCAAATAAGTTAAAAACAAATTCGCTGAAGAAAAAAAAAGCCTCAAGTCATTTCAGAAAACGTAAAACTTGCTCTTTTAGAGAGGCTGGAAAAATTGGAATCGACGAATTTCTTTTTGGATTCAAATATTTCTATCCAGGCATTGGCTAAAAAACTGGACTCCAATTCAAAATATATTTCAGATGTCATTAATACCTATAAAAATAAAAATTTCACAGCCTATATTAACGAGATGAGAATCAACTATATCAAGGAAAAGCTTAATGAAGAAAAGGTTTATAGAAGCTATAAGATTAAATATCTGGCAGAGGAGAGTGGATTTTCATCTCACAGTGTTTTTTCTTCTGTATTCAAAAGTATCGAAGGCGTTTCTCCAGCGCAGTATATCCAACTTCTAAAATAATTGTGCCATTGAACTTTAGATCTGTATATATTCTTATTTTATTTGTATGTTTTGGTAATTTTAATTGTCAGAAACACGATTCTCTAAATGTAAAAGAGATGGAGAAATATCTAATTTCAAATCCTGAAAAAGCCTATAGGTTAAGCGTTGAAATATATGAAGACAACGATTTAGAAGATAACTTCAAAGTTCGGCTACTTTTTTCTTTGCTCAATGTCAGTAATCAGACACAACGGTTTAGTGAAGCAATACGTTACGGAACTGAAGGACTGGATTTGGCTGAACAATCAAATAATAAAGTATTACAAATAAAGTTTTTGGGAATTTTAGGAAATATTTATCAGTCCCTACAAGTGAATGATAAAGCCAAATTTTATCTTGATAAAGCAGAGGATATTCTTAAAAAAAAATAAACTGCCAAATTCTGAATCAAGTATCAAAGGTAATATCCTTTATTTGAAGGGGATGAACTATGCTTACACGTTGGATTGTGATATGGCATTGGTATACTTTAATCAGGCAATCTCTGCTTATCGATTAGGAAAAGATCCTCTTTCTCAAATGAATATTAAGTTAGCATATCTTAATAAAGCATATTGTCTAATAGAGATGAATAATCTGAAAGACGCAGAACGCTTTCTCATTCTTTCGCAAGTAAAGCGATCGGACATTTATGCATCAGCAAGTGCTCCTCAAATATATTCTGATATATTGAATCAATTTGTTGTTTTGGGTTTTGCGAAAATTTTGGCTCTTAGAAACAATTTTAATCGTTCCAATGAAGTATTGCTTTCTATTTTAAAGCTCCAGGATAAATCAAACATTTCTGACACAGATACTGACATTTGTTTACTGCTATCTCATAATTTTCTGAAAATGAAAGATATTGAAAAGAGTAGATATTTTGATGACCTCTATCAACGGAAGATGGCAGAAAAAAATAAAATTCAGATTGAGATCCTGAATAATTTATTATTACAAAATAAGAAAAATGCTGATCAAAAAATACAACAGCAGAACAACGAAATAGTGAAATTGACCATTATCTTAATCTTGTTTTCTACAGCTTTATCACTAGTTCTTGCCCATAAAGTAAGGAAAATTAGGAAAGCCAATGAATTTATACGAAACGGCTTGTATAGATCTTGTAATTAGATGTTTATATGTTTTTTTTATTGTAGAATTCACGGAATATTCTTTAAATGTACTAGTGTTTTTTAATGTTTATGATGTTTTCATTCTTTATCATTGCATCATGGTTTTTTTATTTTATTGAATATGAAAAGTGAAGATTCAAACTTTTCTTTTACCGATTAAATTCTAAAATCGATGGATTAATAAAGAAGGCTTTTATCGTTAAAGCAAAAAACTACTTGAAGATTTTTAATTAAAATATGAAAACATTCTATTCTTTAGTAACTAGTCTGGTAGCTTATATTGGCACTTGGGCAAAGATTGTTTTTTACACAAGGTTTTGTAATATTTCCTCATCAAAATTGGTACTTAGGATAATCGTTTGATACCAATTTAGGAAATCATCCCGAGTTTAAGACCAGTACATGGTTTACTGCGGACAGAAATCACTTTTTTAGCAATTAAGCAAACAATAATCCTTCAATGTCCCTACAAATTTACACCGGAGGACTTTCTGCTTGGGCAAATTTATTTACCAGAATTTTAAGAAAATATAATGAAAGATATCTTTAAACTCGATAATAGGAGATATGTAAAGCTATTTATGTTTATTATTTTATGTTTGATATTTCTTGATATCTCATTGATCATAAGCTGTGCAATCATGCATTTTGAGTATAACGCGATTCCGATAATTGCTGGAGTCTTTTTTTTGCTGATATTTTCGCTAGCACTTTCCGCTATACGTGAGGTTGAATTTGAAAGCTCATACACACAGATAAAGATCAGGTATTGCCATCCTTTTAAAAGATATCATCACGGAATATTAAAGGAATTTCCATCAGTAATGATACAAAGCTGCGTAATTGAAAATTCCAATCTCACCATGGTTATAAAAAAAAAGTGATGGTAATACAGAAGCGATCTCTTTTCACCTGCACGGGTTGAGTACCGATAATCTAAGAGCGATGGAGAAGGCTTTACGAGAAATAATTAGAAATGCATAAAGCGATGGACGTTGATTTTAAAGAAATTCATATTGGTTCCCTTATAAAGACCCGTGTAAAGGAAATGGACATGGACATGAATAGAATATGTAGTAATCTGAAGCTTCAGGAAAAGGAAATTAATAATATGTATGAGCAGGACACATTAGAAACAAAGGTACTGTTGAAGTGGTGTAAGCTTTTAGAATACGACTTTTTCCGTTTTTTTTCACAACACCTCATACTATTTACTTCTCCTGTCGGAGTGAATTATAACAAACCAATTGAATCTGTATTACCACAGTTCAGGAAGAACCTTTATACGAAGGAAGTGATATTTTACATACTTGAAATAATTGAAAATAATGAAAAAACGCAACGTGAAGTAGTTAATGATTACAAAATCCCCAAATCAACACTACGCAGATGGATGATAAAATACAAAGTAAAATAGAAATAAAATAAATAGATGTACTAGATAAAATGCCAGATTACAAAAAAATTTATACTGATATTCTGAACACAAGGTTTCCACATAAAAAGAAAGAATGCAAAAGCTTATTAAATAAAGAAGTATTATCACATCTGGATGTAATAGATCTTAACACGATCATATTTGGAGCAGTCACTGCAGAAAGTTGGAAGTTTAGCAAAAGGCACCGTTCTTATAATCAAGATACCATTATTGAAATACTTCAATACCAGAAAAACAACAAATTAAGTAACTCCCAATTAGCCAGCCATTATAGGTTAAGTAGAAATACTGTAGCCCGCTGGAAAAAGCTATTTGTCATATAAATTCAATTAAAATAGTATAGTAAAATTATTCATAAATTTATGATGATATCAAATAAAGATAGGATAATATCAAAGATGAGGATTTTGCAATTCCTTCTAGCAATGAATTGCTGTTTGGCATTAGCTGGATCTGTCTTAAAATCTTTCATACCGCTGGAATTAAGATGGACACTGGTAGGAGTTTTTTTTGTGGTAAGTTTAATAATCCTTAAAAAAATAACGAATCTTAAAGTATTTCAGTTTGAAAATAGTGGTTTCATATTTTCAATCAAATACTATCATCCATCAAAAAAAGGGATCGTATTTCCTTTGGTTGAGTATCCTGTGAATAAATTAAGGTCGCTTAAAATGGAAAGATCAATGTTTGCTGATATAATTGTAATCGAAGTTGATTTGAAGGAAAAAGAAATGCCGTTTAAAATTAAGATCAAGGTATCTGATATAAGTGACAGTGATTACCGAAAGATGGTCAATTCCTTCTCACAGAAGTAAAGATTCTCTATCTATTATTTTTGTCATTTGTATTTAGAAACAGATAAAAGATGCTCAATATTTATTTTATTTGGCTCATATTAAATCAAGTAATGCTTAAAAGTATAAGTATGACTAAAAATTGATTGACGCAATTATACCCAGATTGCTAGTAAGGTTTCCGATCTGCTTACCGCTTTCAAGATTGATACTGTTTAGCAGTGAAGTCGTTTTTTTCCGTTCTTCACTGTAATTTACATGCCGGAAAATATAAGTAGTAGATAGTATTATAAAACTATTTTAACTTATAATTTAAATACACCAAAAACTAAAGTATTGATAGTTGTTATAAACAACGAAGGCAAAATATTTATTTAACAATGATTGCTCAGAGCCCTGTATAATCAATCATTTTGAAAATTTATAGCTCTGAAAGATATTGCTTCCACATCTGATGGGAGTTTTTGGCTAATATTTCCTTTAAAGAGACCAAATTAAAACAAAAAATAAATCAGCCCTACGGCTGCAGTTGTCATAATTATAAATGTTAACACTCCTAAAATATTTGATAACCTTGTATTGGTATGTTTACCCATAATCTTTTCATTATTTGCAATGTGCATAATGACAGCAATCATTATGGGCGCTGTCAATCCGTAAACAATTGCTGTGTATAAAAGTGCTTTAATAGGGCTTACACCAAAAAAATCGAGTGATAGACCAATAAGTAACGATATAATTATAGATCCATAGAAAGGTTTGGCCTGTGAAAACTTCTTATCAAGGCCTGCTTTCCATCCCAATGTCTCTGCAAGCATATAAGATTGCGAGCCTGCGAGCACCGGAATAGCCAGCATTCCTGTACCCAAAACTCCAGATGCGAAAATAAAATAGGTAAGTTTTCCTGCCAACGGTTCAAGAGCCTTAGCTGCTTGGTCCACGGTATCAATCTTGTGAATTCCGCCATTGAACAGCACAGTACCTGTTGTAAGAATCATAAAAAACATCACCATGTTGGAAAATAACATTCCTAAGTTTACATCAGTTTTCATTTCACTCAATATACTTTTATCTACGAAAACGACACCTTTATGCTTTTGATCTTCTGCTTCCATAGTGGTTTGCCAGAAAAAAAGATACGGTGAGATTGTTGTTCCAAGAATGGCTACTATAATGGAGAGGAATTCTTTATCAAATTTAATAGTTGGTATGAAAGTTTTTTTTGCAACCATAGCCCAATCCTGACCAACTAGAAAGGGAACAATAATGTAAAGGAGTAAGCTAAGACATAACCATTTTAATATCATTGCTATCTTCTGGTACGGATATCTGATGATTATAAAAAGAAGAAGAGCTGTTAGAACCACACAAAAAACCGAAACAGGAATTGCTGGACAGATCATATGGGCGACAGCTCCCATTCCCTGTATATCTGCACCAATATTCAAGGTTATTGCAGGAAAGCTAAATATGAGCATTCCATATAGTATTGGTTTAGAATAGTTTTTTTTTCAGTGTAACTGTGAGACCTTCTGCCGTAACAAGACCAATCCTTGCACACATACCTTGTATAGCTGCCATGAGAGGGAAAGTTAGTAAAGCAGTCCACAAAGTTGAAAGACCAAATTGTGCACCTGCTTGGGAATATGTTGCAATACCTGAAGGATCATCATCGCTGGCACCAGTTATTAGACCTGGCCCTAGTTTTTTGAAAAAAGCAAGAACCTTTGAATCATTTTTATTATTTGACATAGGAGTATTTTTTAATTTGATCCATAACTAGCCCTCTCACGAAATAACAAAATCCAAGCCAATACATCTTGGCAAAAAGAAGCTTATGAACATGTATAACTCTATTATTAAAATTTATCGTTCCGTACAACGTACTCACTTAAAATCATAAGTCTTCGATTTCAAACTTTCTTTTTTAATTATTGTATAAAATAAATAATACGTAACGGCGTAATATTTGTATTTTTTTAATCACCAAATGTAAATCACTTAAAATATTAAACCATGACAGACGATAAATCCAAAAAAGGGAAAAAAAGACCGCAAACAGGTAAGTGGTTCAGAAAATTATGAAATCCAGTATTTCAAGGAAAAAATGAGAGTAACCTCACAAGCCGTTGTTGGTGCTATAAAAGCAACCGGTTCTAATGACCGAAAAACATTAGAAGATTACTTAAGGAAGCGTCACCAAAAATAGCAATATTTGCATCATTAGAGTGTCAGCTGTGCATTTGTTAAGTGCGGCCAAATTTTTAGATTCTAAAATCCATTAACTTAAAAAACAATTGGTATGGCTTTAGAAAAATATCGTGAAAAGCGGTCAGAAGAAAAGACTCCCGAACCCTTTGGGGGTAAGCCATCTGGCAAAGAATTGAGGTTTGTTGTTCAGAAACATGATGCTTCCCATCTTCATTACGATTTTCGTCTTGAAATGGACGGAGTGTTAAAAAGTTGGGCGGTTCCTAAAGGACCCTCCCTGGATCCGAATATTAAAAGACTTGCTATGATGGTTGAAGACCATCCATATGATTACCGGGATTTTGAAGGTATTATCCCAAAGGGACAGTATGGTGGGGGTACGGTGATTGTTTGGGACGAAGGTACTTATGAACCTTCGGAGCCAGTGGAAGGAGATTTGAAAAAGCAGGAGGAAAATCTATTGCACCAACTTCATGCCGGTAAGTTGAAAATAAAGCTAAATGGTAAAAAACTAAAAGGAGAATTCGCCTTGGTAAAAGCTTATGGTAGGGGCGAGAATAGCTGGCTTCTGATGAAGCTTGAAGATAAATACGCAACGACCAGGGATATTACATTAAAAGATAAATCCGTGATTTCCAAAAAGACAATAGTCCAGATGGAAAAATCTCCAGATAAAGTTTATGGAAAACCGAATGTAAAAAAGGAGAGTAGGCTCAAAGATAAAACTACTGAAAAAAAAAACGACTCCAGAACTCATTGAGGAACAATTAAGCTCAAACAGATCAGAGAAGGAGGATATTGATGTGGATAAGATTTTAAAAGGCGCGCCAAAAAAGGCTTTTTACAATCATGTAGAACCAATGCTTGCTACACTTGTGGATAAGCCCTTTGAAGATAAAAATTGGCTCTATGAAGTGAAATGGGATGGGTACAGGGCAGTGTCCTTTTTAAAAGGGGGCAAGGTTGAGATCAAATCTCGTAATGACAAAAGCTTTAACGAGAAATTTTATCCGGTATATGATTCGCTCAAGGCGCTTAATCTTAATGTTATCTTGGATGGAGAAATAGTCGTTGTAGGGGAGGATGGCAAGGCTGACTTCGGATCATTACAAAACTGGCGCAGTGAGGCAGACGGAACTTTACTGTACTATGTCTTTGACATTATATGGCATGATGGAAAGGACCTTACAGACCTTACCTTATGTCAGCGGAAGGACATTCTAAAAGAAATAGTAGAGGAGAATGATATTATAAAAATCAGTACACCATTTTATACTTCCGGGATAGAATTTTTGGAAGCTGCAAAGAATATGGGACTTGAAGGCATAATGGCCAAAAAGAAGGATAGTTTGTACCATGTGCATGTAAGGACAAAGGACTGGCTTAAGATCAAGGCCAATAAAAGACAGGAATTGGTTATTGGAGGTTTTACGTTGAATGATGACTCCAGAAAATCTTTTAGCAGCATCCTTGTAGGAGTTTATGAAGGTAAAGATCTTGTGTATAAAGGAAAAGTGGGCACAGGATTTAATGACAAGTTGCAGAAGGAGATGATGGAACAATTTAAGCCACTGTTCACTAATAAGCCTCCTTTTTCTGAGGAGCCCGATGTCAACAAACCTTCCCGATTTCGGCCTAATCCCCCTCATGCTTCCGTTACATGGCTAAAGCCTAAACTTATCTGTGAAGTAAGTTTTACAGAAATGACCAGTGATGGAGTAATGCGTCACCCTTCCTTTGAGGGGATGCGGGAAGATAAAGACCCAATGGAAATTATTCTTGAAAAAGAAATTGATACAGCTCAGATTACTGATGAACATCATGAAAAAATAATAAAACCTGCTGGCAAAATGAAAAGGAAAACCTTATTGAATCCTACTGAAAAGACACAGGTGAAAAGCGTCAATAAGCACGAACTTAAATTTACAAACCTGGATAAAGTTTTTTGGCCAAAAGCAAAAATTACTAAACGCGATTTGATCAATTACTATTACCTGGTAGCACCATTTATTCTTCCTTATTTAAAGGACCGCCCTCAGAGTATGAACCGATTTCCCAATGGTATTGAAGGTAAAAGCTTTTATTTTAAAAATGTGACCGATACAGCACCGGACTGGGCTGATACTTTTTTGTATAGGAGTGAAACAGATAATGAGGACAAGCACTACCTTGTTGGGAAAGATGAAGCAACATTGTTATATATGGCAAATCTTGGCTGTATAGAGATGAATCCCTGGAATAGTACAATAAAAAAGCCTGAACATCCGACATACTGTATCATAGACCTCGATCCTGATAAAAACTCTTTTGATCAGGTAATCGAAACCGCACAGGTTACAAAACAGATTTTAGATGATATGGGTATAGATTCTTACTGCAAAACAAGTGGATCGACCGGTCTTCATATCTATATTCCGTTGGGAAATAAATATACATATGAACAGTCCAAAGAATTTGCTCGCGTAATAGTCACCTTGGTACATCAAGAACTTCCTGATTATACAAGTTTGGAACGAGTCATTAAAGACCGTAAGGGAAAAATGTATCTTGATTTTTTACAAAACAGGCCTCATGCAACTATTGCATCGGTGTATTCTGTGCGACCAAAACCTGGGGCGACTGTTTCTATGCCTCTGCATTGGGATGAAGTTAAAAAGGGACTTAAAATGAGTGATTTTCATATTTTCAATACGTTGGAGCGATTGCAAAGTGAAGGCGATATATTTAAGCCAGTGCTAGGAAAGGGAATTGACCTTAAAAAGATAATTGATAAATATGCTGGAAAATGAAAAATTTGAGCAAGTCAGAAATAGTGGATACTAACCTAATAAAAAATAATATCATGAACGTCAAAAGAATTTTTGGGACAATATTAACCCTACTTGGGATAGGTGGCCTTATTTATGTAGGAAATGGCTTAATCACCAAAGGTGTAGCCAATATGCCGATTATCGTGGTGGGAATTATCGGTTTACTTTTCTTTTTTGCTGGAATCAGCTTAGTCAAGAATACAAAGGATGAGAGCTAAGCCAGGAAATAGTAATGAAGAAATTACATAGTTCAGATTCTCCGGACTATTACATCAGTAAAAGATTTAATATTCTGTGGTGTCCAGAGATGGACACTGCAGAATATAAGTTTCTTTGCAATTAATGACCGACAATAAAGTTGCCATATATTTTTTGTTTTCAACACTAATTTTCTTCTTCATAGTAAACATCTTGCCTGTCTTTTGATAGCAGTAGATGATATCGAAATCATCTGGCAATTCCAAGTTATAATTGGATTTTTTTGACGGATACCAGATCAAATAATCACAGCTGTTAAATTTATTGTTTCATAATTTTTTGCTGCTAGAGTGGAAAATTGGTGAATAAAAATCGGGTTTTATTTACTTTTTCATAATAAAAAGTGTCTTTTTTACATTTTTTTTTTCAGCTAAAATGAAAAAAAAAATGATTCTTCTTATCATAATATTTATTTAAAAAAAAATAATCATCTTTTTGCGGTCACGGTATTGCAATTAATTGTGAATTCATGTCTTATGAAATAAGTAAGTGTATTTTTAATGATAACCTTATCATAATTTTTATACAATTCATATCATAAAAATTCGATATGTAATGTGTTGATAAGCAGTAGATAATGATGGATTTATTTTTTTTATTCAGATGAATTTTTATATTTGTAATGTTACCAAAATGTTAACAAACTAATGAATCAGAATTTTATTCATACCTACGTCTCTGTAGATTGCGTTGTGTTTGGATTTGACCATGAAAACCGGTTGAATATATTATTAGTACAACGTCATGTAGATGATGTACCATTGGAAAAACAAATCAAGCTTCCCGGAAGTTTGATTTTCAGCGACGAAGATGTGGATGATGCTGCACAAAGAGTACTGCACGAACTTACAGGGATTAAAAAAAATGGTCCTCAAACAGTTCAAATGCTTTGCAGATCCCATGAGAGCAAGCAATGCACATGATATCAAATGGATGGATCAGGAATACAAACATCATATAGACAGGATCATTACAGTGGCTTATCTTTCTCTTTGTAAAATAGACCACAAGATCAACAGTACAAAATATGATACCGTAGACTGGTATCCTATTGATGAAGTTCCGGGACTGCCTTTTGATCACAACAAAATTATCAGTGAATCTCTAATGGAGATCAGAAAATGGATTGAATCTGATTTCTCTATCATTTTTGAACTGCTGCCGAAAAGATTCACCATCAGACAGCTCTATCAGCTCTATAGTGCATTAAGTGAAAAAAATATTGACATCAAGAATTTTCATAAAAAAATTTCTTCGTTCCCCTATATTGTTCCCTTGGATGAAATTCAAAAAGATGTGTCACACCGTGCAGCAAGGTACTACAGATTTGACGCTAAAATTTACAAGAAAAACAATACAAAACTTATAAAATAACCTTTTTAAAAAATTATGTACTTACTAGGCTATGACATTGGCAGTTCTTCTGTGAAAGTTTGTCTCATCGAGGCATCCAGTGGAAAAGTGATTGCTTCTGAATTTTCTCCCAAAAAAGAAATGAAAATCACTGCTATAAATCCGGGATGGGCAGAGCAAAATCCAGTCGACTGGTGGACCAATCTGAGGTTGGCACATGAAGCTGTGATGCATGAATCCGGTGTACATGCTGAAGATATCAAAGGAATTGGAATTACCTGGCAGATGCATGGTCTAATTCTGGTAGATAAAGATCAGAATGTCTTAAGGCCATCCATTATCTGGTGTGACAGCCGTGCTGTGCCCTATGGCGAAAAAGCTTTTAAAACAATAGGAGAGGAAAAATGCCTGTCTCATTTGTTGAATTCACCCGGAAACTTTACAGCATCAAAGCTGGCCTGGGTAAAAGAAAATGAGCCTGAAATTTTTGAAAAGATAGATAAAATCATGCTCCCGGGAGACTACATTGCTATGAGACTTTCAGGGGAGATCGGAATAACCATTGAGGGATTATCAGAAGGGATCTTCTGGGATTTTAAAAACAACTGCATTTCGGAAGATATCATAAACTACTATGGTATTCCTAAAAGCTTTTTCCCTGAAATCGTACCTACATTTGGTATCCAGGCAACGGTTTCCAAAGCAGCAGCTGAGGAATTAGGCCTAAAAGAAGGGACACCTATATCTTACAGGGCAGGTGATCAACCGAATAATGCGCTTTCCCTGAATGTTTTTAATCCCGGAGAAATTGCCTCCACAGCAGGAACCTCAGGAGTTGTCTATGGCGTTCTGGATCAGCTGGAATATGATAAGTTATCAAGGGTAAATACATTTGCCCATGTCAATTATACACCTGAACAGATCAGGCTGGGAGTTTTACTATGTATCAACGGAACCGGTATTTTAAATTCCTGGCTGAAGCATAATTTCGCAACCTCACTTTCTTCTTATGGGGATATGAATGATATGGCTTCGCTTTCACCTATTGGCTCAAAAGGGTTAAGTATCATTCCTTTTGGAAACGGTGCTGAAAGGGTACTGGAAAATAAAGATACCAGCTGTTCTATTCACGGAATCAATTTCAATATACACACTAAGGGAGATATACTGCGTGCGGCGCAGGAAGGTATTGTATTCTCTTACGAATACGGAATGGATATCATGAGAAATATCGGAATGGATATACAGGTCATCCGTGCAGGAAATGCCAACATGTTTTTAAGTTCAATTTTTCGCCAGTCTCTGGCCAGCGTGAGCAATGCGGTTATTGAACTTTATGATACCGATGGAGCAGTGGGAGCTGCAAGAGCTGCTGGAATGGGAATTGGATTTTATTCAGATTCCAGGGAAGCATTTTCTTCACTTGAAAAGATAGCGGTGATAGAGCCGGAACATGAAAAACAAGAACAATATACAGAAGCCTATGCGCGATGGAAACATCATCTTAATGAAATAATCTAAAGCAATTACAACCGTATTTTTCATCCTCTTACTGACTTTTAAGAACCAGTGAGAAGGGAATTCCTACGCAAAAATTAAAAAAAACAAATTAAAAATAATCAAATAAATATGAACACTTTAACAGGTACAAAAGAGTTTTTTACGGGTATTGAAAAAATTAAGTTTGAAGGAAAAGAAAGCAAGAACCCGTTGGCATTCCGATATTATGATGCTGAAAAGATTGTGATGGGAAAACCTATGAAAGATTGGACCAGATTTGCAATGGCTTGGTGGCATACCTTATGTGCAAACGGAAGTGATCCGTTCGGAGGTCCTACGATCCACCATCCATGGGACATCGGAAATGATGCAGTGACCAGAGCCATGCATAAAATGGACGCTGGTTTTGAATTCATGTCCAAAATGGGCTTCAATTATTACTGTTTCCACGATATCGACCTGGTAGATCCTGCTAATAACTGGAAGGATTATGAGAAAAACCTTCAGACTATTGTAGAATATGCAAAACAAAAGCAGCAGGAAACAGGAATTAAGCTTCTATGGGGAACAGCCAATGTTTTCACTCATGAAAGATACATGAACGGTGCCTCTACCAATCCGAATTTTGACGTCGTGGCCTGCGCAGGAACTCAGGTGAAAAACTCAATAGATGCAACGATAGCATTGGGAGGAGAAAATTATGTTTTCTGGGGTGGAAGAGAAGGATATATGAGTCTTTTAAACACGGATATGAAGCGTGAAAAAGATCACCTGGCCCGTTTTCTTTCCATGTCAAGAGATTATGCGCGTCAGCAAGGATTTAAAGGAACATTCCTGATCGAGCCAAAACCAATGGAACCTACCAAGCATCAGTATGATTATGATTCCGAAACAGTGATCGGATTCCTGAGACATTACGGATTGGATAAAGATTTCAAACTGAATATCGAAGTGAATCACGCTACGTTGGCGGGGCACACATTCGAGCATGAGCTTCAGGTAGCTGTAGATGCCAGACTTTTAGGAAGCATTGATGCCAATAGAGGAGATTATCAGAACGGATGGGATACCGACCAATTCCCGATCGATTATTACGACATGGTTCAGGCGTGGCTTGTACTGCTTCCGGCGGGAGGCCTGGGAGCCGGTGGAGTAAACTTTGATGCGAAAATCAGAAGAAATTCTATAGATGCTGAAGATTTATTCATTTCCCATATTTCAGGAATGGATGTATTCGCAAAAGGTCTTCTTGCAGCAGCTGATATCCTGAAAAATTCTGATTACAAAAAACTGAGAACAGATCGTTATGCTTCTTTTGATAACGGGAATGGAAAATCTTTCGAGGAAGGTAAACTTACCCTGGAAGATCTTCAGAGAATAGCTCACGAAATCGGCGAACCACAGCCAAAAAGCGGAAAGCAGGAATTGTTTGAAGCCATCGTGAATATGCATATATAATAAAAAATAAAAGGCTTGTAAACACTAAGGACTTTACAAACTATAATTATTAATCAGCCTTTTATTCAATAACTAATACTAAAAATAATAATTATGAACCGATTTTATTTCAATAAAAGCAATAAAGCAGCATTATTTTTTGCAATGACTTTATTGCCTTCCGGCATAGCATATTCACAGGTTAAAAAGGATACGATAGTTAAAGAAAAGAAAATAGATGAAGTTGTTGTAATAGGGTATGGAACACAAAGAAAAGAGGCGGTTACAGGTTCTGTGGCCACGGTAAAAGGAGATGCATTGCGTGAAGTACCTTCTGCTAACATAACTCAGGCATTACAGGGAAGAACGGCAGGGGTAGATATCTCACAAACCTCTACAAAACCGGGTGCTGCCATGCAGATCCGTATCAGGGGAACAAGATCTCTGACAGGAGATAATAATCCGTTGATTGTATTGGATGGAATTCCTTTCGTAGGATCACTGGGAGATATAAGCTCAAGTGATATCAAAAGTATTGACATCCTTAAAGATGCTTCTGCTACGGCGATTTACGGATCCAGAGGAGCAAACGGAGTTATCCTCGTTACAACCAACAGAGGAGCAAAAGGGCAGAAACCCAGATTCACTTACAATACCTTTACGGGAGTTCAGACCTTGTTTTCAAAATATCCTATGATGGATGGTCCTAAGTTTGCACAGTTGCGTGCTTATGCGATTCCGGCAGGAAATACAACACCTTTATATTCAAATGGTGCTGATGAAAGCAACAGTGTTAATACGGACTGGCAAAGCCTGTACTACAAACCGGCGATGATGACCAGTCATGATATCGGGGTTTCAGGAGGAACAGACGGAGGAAATTATAATGTAGGGTTATCTTACTTCAAGCAAGATGCATTGATCCCTATTCAAAGTTATGAAAGATTTGCCCTGCGAATGGCTATTGACCAGCAGGTAGGCTCTGTTTTTAAATTTGGTTTTACATCCAATACCAATTATTCAATCTCTGAAGGAAATGGGGTAAATCCGGGAGCAGTGCTGGGATTTTCTCCAATTGCCAATCCTTACAATGCGGACGGAAGCCCAAAGAGGGTAATGAGCACGGCAGGAGGTATTGATCAGACATGGATTTATACCAGAGGGAGCCTGGAAAGTCTTGGAGATAAATATATTGACGAAACCAAATCTTTTGCATCCTACAACAACCTTTACGGGGAAGCCAATCTTCCGATCAAAGGACTGAAATACCGATTGAATGTAGGTTTGGATTTCCGTACTTCAAATAGTGGAAATTATGCTGGGGTAGGAGTATTTAATACGAATCCTCTTGGGCCTTCAGCTGCAGGAAGAGGGAATAACCAAACCTATCACTGGGTCCTGGAAAACCTTTTAACCTACGACCGTACATTTGGAAAGCATAAAATTAATGCCGTAGGATTATATTCCGCAGAAGGGAATAAGTATACAAGCTCATACATGAGCGCAAAGAATGTCCCTGCAGATTTTTTTCAG
Organism: Chryseobacterium proteolyticum; assembly: GCF_046591535.1. NCBI lineage: Bacteria > Pseudomonadati > Bacteroidota > Flavobacteriia > Flavobacteriales > Weeksellaceae > Chryseobacterium > Chryseobacterium proteolyticum. The sequence goes on from NZ_JBJLWK010000001.1 coordinate 51,359, forward strand.
TATTATAATCTGGGACAATCGCCTCAGGCAGATATTACCGTACGACCGGAAGACCAGATCTACTGGAAAACGGGTCTTCTTTCTGCAATGGGAAGGGTAATGTATACCTATGATAACAAGTATATGCTGACAGCAACACTTCGTGCAGACGGATCTTCCAGACTGGCTCCCGGCAACAAATGGCATACATATCCCGCATTATCATTAGGATGGAATGTTACCAATGAATCCTTTATGCAGAATATCAAAGCCATTAATCTTCTTAAATTCAGGGTTGGATGGGGACAGACCTCCAATCAGGCAGTAGATCCATATTCTACTATGGGAAGATTTAGTGTTGCTCCTTATAATTTTGGAAGTGCAGGAAGTACAGGGATCTATGGAAGTCAGCCACCAAATCCGAACCTGGGCTGGGAATATTCAAAAACGCAAAACTACGGTCTGGATTTCGGTTTATTGAACAACCGCCTTACGGGGAGTGTGGAGTATTACAAAACCCATACATATGACCTGTTGACACAGAAGAGTCTTCCGGCAACAAGCGGATGGTCATCCATTGTTTCCAATGTAGCGGAAACAGAAAATAAAGGTTTTGAAGTTTCCTTAAACGGTGTCATTTTCGATAATCCGGATGGGTTTACATGGGAAGCCGGAGTTAATTTTTATACCAACCGAAACAAAATTTTATCTCTTGCATCCGGAACAACACGCGATGTGAATAATCTTTGGTTTGTAGGTCATAATATCAATTCGTTATATGATTATCAGTATGTAGGCCTTTGGCAGGCAGGAGATCCCTATCAGAGCATTCTGGAACCGGGAACTGCTGCAGATGTAGTAGGATCTATCAAAGTTCTTTACACCGGAGGTTATAATCCTGACGGAACACCGGTAAGGGCAATAGGACCTGATGACAGGCAGATTTTTGATACTGCTCCTAAATTTCAGGGAGGATTTAATATGCGTTTTGCCTACAAGAACTTTGAACTAAGCACGGTAGGTGCTTTCCAAAACGGAGGAATCCTGGTAAGTACCATTTACGGATCTGCAAGTTATCTTAACAGATTAACAGGTAGAGGGAACAACGTGGATGTAGATTACTGGACAGAAGATAATACAGGAGCTTATTTTCCTCGTCCGGGACGCCATTTGAGCGGTGATAACCCGAAGTATTCTTCTACTTTAGCGATGTTTGATGCTTCTTACCTTAAGCTCCGTACGATTACATTAGGCTATAATTTCAACAAAGATTTTTTAAAGGATTTGAAGATCACCGGCTTAAGAATTTACTTTACCGTAACAAATCCTGTTGTATTATTCTCTCCTTATCATAAGTTCTCAGGAATGGATCCGGAACCGAACTCTTTCGGAAATGAAAACCAGGCCGTAAGCGGATATCAAAGCCGTCAGCTTGTTATAGGAACCAATAACCCTTCCACAAGAAATTACTTAATGGGACTTAACTTAACCTTTTAAAACTGTATTGTCATGATAAATTTTAACAAAAAACTGGTATTGGGAACAATCTTTTTATCCCTAACATTTACAGGATGTAATGAAATTCTGGATGAGCAGCCAAGATCAATATATACAGCGGATTACTTTAGTACACCGGATGGAATTAATCAGGGATTTACCTCTCTGTACAGACAGATGAGATTATTGTATGGTAATGGATATTTCATGAGCAATTGCCAGAATGGAACTGACGAATCAACATGGGCCCAAAGTGCGGATGGTAACTTTAAAGAACTTGATATGTCCGGAAACGGTATTATCAATTCCAATACTTTTCCTACTAGTATGGTTTGGAATTCAGTGTTTCCGTATATCAATACAGCCAATGGAATCATTGAAAAGGGACCGGGATTCGGAATCGCAGAATCCATGATTTCCGAGGCCCGTTTCTTCCGCGGATTTTACTATTTCATGCTGGTGCAGACCTATGGAGGAGTTCCTTTGGATTTAGGGGCAGGAGAATTGAAATATAATACGCTTCCGTCCACGAATTCTGCAAGGAATACTGTGCCGGAAGTCTATACAAAAACGGTTTTTGCTGATCTTAAAAAGTCAATAGAAAACTTACCATCATCACCGAGAGTAACAGGTGGTGTAACCAAAAATGCAGCAAGATTAATGCTTGCTAAAGCTTACCTTACTTATGGATGGTGGCTGCAGAATCCTAACAATATTCCGACTTACCCTGAAGCAACAAGAACTGACCCTGACGGACATAATGCTCAATGGTATTTTCAGCAGGCTTATGATGTCGCAATGGAAGGAATCAACAACCCGGGACCTTATGCGCTTCAGCCTACTTTTTATGATGTCAATGTAGGTTCAAACGACAGAAACACGGAATCGATGCTCTATGCAGACCATATACAATCAAGTACTTACTATAATGAAAGTGATCCTGTAGGATTTGGATCAGGCTGGGCTCCGGACAATTTTGCAGCATGGATGCAGACCTGGAACTATACGGCTATCAAAAGCAGTAAAACCACAGCTTGGGTTGGCGCAGACGTTGTAAGTTCAGTACAGAGAGAGGCGGCGCAATCACTGGGACGTCCTTGGGTTCGTATGTGTCCTACTTTGGGAGTCATTAAAAATACTTTTGCAGATAAAACCAATGATTCCCGTTATGATGGAACTTTTGTAACCACGTACAGAGGAAACTGGAACAAGAATGGAACGGGTCTTACAACGGTTCCTGTACTTTATAACGCCAATAATTTACCGGTACAACCGGGTGGGGCTATCCTGAGCTTTCTTAACGATGACAGCCAACTGCCGGCTTATCCTACAGGAGCGGGGCAAAGTGGTGTAGGAGCAGGAACACTCGCTGGAAGAGCCGATTGGGTAATTGCACCGAATGGAATCAGCAGGATTGTATACCCTGGCTTATGGAAAATTGGAACTTATCGTACCGATGATCCGAATGGCTTAGGATATCCGAATGCGGGATTAACCCGTCCTTTCAGTGTTGCCAAATTTTCAGAATTCTATTTTATTGCAGCAGAAGCAGCAGTAAAAGGAGCTTCAGGTGCTATGACAGCCAGAAGTTTAATTAATGTCATCCGTGCCCGTGCCGGAAAATGGAAGTTCAATAATGCCCAGAATACTGCTTATGTAGCAGATAACAGTGCTGCTATGATTGCGGCTACACCAGCGGTAATTACCATTGATTATATCCTTGCAGAAAGGTCCCGCGAATATTACGGGGAATTCTACAGATGGTATGACTTGGTACGTACACAGAAGTGGGGAGATTATGCGGCTACCTATCAGATCGGGGGAGCTTCTTATGGAGATCATGATCCGCAAACGGTGACAAGAACGATACAGCCTTTTCATTATCTGAGACCTATTCCACAGAATCAGATTGATGCGATGGAAGTATCTGCAGATATCAAGGCAAAATATCAGAACCCCGGATACAATTAATTTTATTCTACATTCATATCAGCAACAGAGTAGGTGTGAAAGCACCTGCTTTGTTTATCTGAATTAAAATTTAAAAATTATGGAAAAAACCTGGCGTTGGTTTGGAAAAAAAGACAAAATAGAACTGAGTACGCTTCGTCAAATAGGAGTAGAAGGAATTGTTTCTGCACTGCATGATATCCCAAACGGAGAAATCTGGAATCTGGAGGCCATCAATGATTATAAAAACTATATAGAAAGCCACGGACTTCGCTGGTCTGTTGTTGAAAGTCTTCCCGTAAGCGAAGCGATCAAATACGGAGGTGAAGACCGTGACTCTTTAATAGAAAACTATATCACAAGCCTTGAAAATCTGGGTAAAGCAGGCATTACAACAGTTTGCTACAATTTTATGCCTGTTCTCGACTGGGCACGCACCGATCTCTTTCACGAGTGGGAAGACGGTTCGTCCTCACTTTATTTTGACAAAGCCAAGTTTGCGTATTTTGAAATTCATATTCTTCAAAGAGAGGGGGCCGAAAGCGATTATAATGCAGAAATCCTTCAGAAGGTAGAAGAATTAAAAAATACATTAACGGAAAAAGATAACAATGACCTGATAGATTCAGTCATTGTAAAAACACAGGGATTCGTGAACGGAAATATCAAAGAAGGTGAATTGAATCCTGTAGAAAAATTCAAGAGTTTATTGGCGTTATATGATGGAATCGATAAAGACAGACTTCGCCAGAACATGCAATATTTCCTTGAAAAAATAATGCCCGTCTGTGAAAAATGGAATATCCAGATGTGCGTACATCCAGATGATCCTCCATTTTCACTATTGGGCTTACCAAGAATAGTGACCAATGAAGAAGATATAGACTGGCTTCTGAAAGCTGTTGATAACCCACACAACGGTTTAACGTTCTGTGCCGGATCTCTAAGTGCTAATCTTCAGAATGACGTTCCTAAGCTTGCAAAGAAGTTTGCCCACCGTACCAAATTCGTTCACCTGAGAAGTACAAATGTTTTTGAAAACGGTGACTTCATCGAGGCTCATCACCTGGGAGGAAGAGGAAAGCTTATTGAAGTGATCCGTGTATTCGAAAAAGAAAACCCTGATCTTCCTATGAGAATTGATCATGGAAGGCTTTTAACCGAAGATATTGACAAAGGTTATAATCCCGGCTATTCATTTTTAGGAAGAATGCTGGCATTGGGTCAGATAGAAGGAGTAATGGCCACAGTACAATCGGAATTACAGAAAAATTAAACTGCGTTTGTAATAAATAATAAAAAGTAAAATGAAAGACCTGTTTAGTATTAAAAACAAAGTAGCAGTCATCACAGGGGCTTCAGGCGTTTTGGGAGGAAGTCTTGCCAAAAGTTTTATAGAGGCCGGAGCCAAAGTTGTTGCACTAGGGAGAAACCAGGAAACACTGGATGCCCGGGTAAAAGAACTTAAGGATTTAGGAGGAGAGGCACTCGCTGTAGAATCCAATGTGATGGATATTGAAAGCCTTGAAGCCGCTTCAGTGAAAATAAAGGAAAAGTATGGCCGTATTGATATTCTGCTCAATATAGCGGGTGGAAATATTCCGGCAGCAACCTTATCTCCCGAACAGTCATTTTTTGATATGGATATGAAAGGATGGGCAGAGGTTACCGATCTTAATATCAACGGAACCGTTTACCCGAGTTATGTTTTCGGAAAAGCAATGGCTGAACAGGGGAGCGGAAACATTATCAATATTTCTTCCATGGCTGCTTATTCAGCGATTACAAGAGTAGCCGGATATTCTGCAGCCAAATCAGCAATCACCAATTTTACCCAATGGCTGGCCTCTGATCTTGCATTAAAATTCGGAGATAAGATACGTGTGAATGCCGTGGCACCAGGATTTTTCATTGGAGATCAGAACCGTGCAATTCTTCTGAATCCGGATGGAAGCTTAACGGAGAGAAGTAAAAAAGTAATGGCCAAAACACCGATGCAGAGATTTGGAGAAGTAGAAGAGCTGAACGGGGTTGTACAGTTTCTATGTTCAGATGCCGCAAGTTTTATCACGGGAGCATTGATTCCTGTTGACGGAGGCTTCAGCGCATTCAGTGGAGTATAAAAAAAAACTAATTTTTTCATATACAGTAAACAGGACCTTAATGGTTTCATTCAAGGTCCTGTTTTTAAAAAGTAGACACCTAAGTGTTGTGAAAATCTTTGATTTTCATCTTATGTGAACTTTTCTGCAGAATTATTTTAAACTTTCTTAAGTGAGCTAAAGTGTTTTAAAATAAGGCTTTTGTGACTTTTGTGGTTTTGCAGAGTTTAAACAAGTTAATTAAAATTCAGGGTTGTAAAAATAAATCATGAGTAATTCCATTAAAAATAAAGACGTTTTCGGAGAATTGTTTTTGCTTGAATCGGCAAAGGCAGAAAATCTGTATTTCGGATATGCCAAAGATATGCCGGTGATCGATTATCACAATCATCTTGAACCGGATGTGATTTCTACCAATCAGAATTTCCGTTCTTCAACCGCTATATGGCTGGATGGTGACCATTACAAATGGAGAGCCATGAGAAACTTTGGTACTGATGAACAGTTTATTTCCGGAAATGCTTCAGATCAGGAAAAATTCAGGAAATGGGCAGAGGTAGTACCTTATACCCTTCGTAATCCGTTATTTCACTGGACCCATCTGGAACTCAAAAATCCTTTTGGAATCAGCGAATATTTATCATCCAATAATGCAGATGCAGTGTATCATCACATGAATGAAAGTTTGCAGACACCTGGTTTTTTGCCACAATCCATTATTGAAAATTTTAAAGTAGAAGCCTTATGTACTACAGATGATCCTGCTGATGATCTGGTTCATCATAAAGCATTAAAAAACAGTGGGTTTAAAACAGCTGTTCTTCCGGCTTTCCGTCCTGATACCTATATCAATATGATCAATCCTGAACAATATCTTTCAGGAATTAAAAAGCTTGAAAAAGTCTGTGGTTTTTCCATCGCATCAGTCTCTGATCTGTTGAATGCACTTCAGTCCAGAATCAATTATTTTGTGGAAGCAGGAGCAAAAGTAGCTGATCACGGCTTTGAATATTTCCCGGATACCACAAAGTGGAATCAAAACCTTGAAAAAGAGTTTTCAGAATTTCTGAAAGGAAATATTTCGACATTTTCCAATCCGGATGCATTATGCGGCTATTTGCTGAAAGAACTTTGCAAAATGTATGCAGAAAAAGGGTGGGTACAGCAGTTTCATGTAGGGGCAACCCGAAACAACAATTCAGAAATGTTCACGAAAATGGGTGCCAATGCAGGATATGATGCCATTGGAGAACCATATTACGCACAGCGATTGAGCGTTTTGCTTGATGCATTGAATTCAGAAGGAAAACTGGCCAAAACCATTATTTACAATCTGAATCCGGCATTTAATGAAGTTCTGGCTACTCTTGCCGGAAATTTCAATGAAGGAGGCATAAAATCCAAAGTACAGTTTGGAGCAGCCTGGTGGTTTCTTGATCAGCTTGACGGGATGACCAAGCAGATGAATACGCTTTCCAATATCGGTCTTATCAGCACTTTTGTCGGCATGCTGACCGATTCCCGAAGCCTTTTATCATTCTCAAGACACGATTATTTCAGGAGGCTTTTATGCAATATGTTCGGAAGTGAAATGGAAAGAGGTCTTCTTCCTGATGACGAAAAATGGGTAGGAAAGATCATTCAGGATATCTGTTATCACAATACAAAAAATTATTTTGAAATATAAAAGCATGCAGGATTCATCGAAAATATTATGTTTCGGGGAACTGCTTCTCCACTTTGCCCCGGATTCCGAAGGAAACTGGCTGAATGAGCAATCTCTTAAGATGTATATAGGCGGAGCTGAATACAATGTAGCAGCTGCACTTTCCCAATGGAAGAATTCTGTGAAACTGTTATCAGCATTACCGGAGAATTTTGTAGCAAACCAGCTGGAATCTCAGCTTAACAGTAAAGGAATAGAAGTCCTTGCAGAAAAGAACAAGGGAAGAATAGGAACATTTTATCTTTCTTCCGATGGCGATATGCAGAATGCTTCAGTGGTGTACGATCGCTTTCCGTCTGTTTTTACCCAGTCGGATTTTGAAACTTTCAGTGATGATGAGATATTTTCAGAGGTAAAATGGCTGCATATCAGTACCATCACACCGGCTTTGAGTGACCAGGCATTCCACAAATGTCTGCAAATCATGAAGGAAGCCAGAACAAGAAATATTACGGTTTCTCTTGACCTGAATTACAGGGCGTTGCTTTGGCAAAACCAGAATCCTCACAAAATTAAAGAGCTGATGCCTTTTGTGAATGTTCTTATGGGAAATATCTGGTCTGTGGAGCAGTTTCTCAATATTCCTGTTGAATATGAGCTTAACGGAAACTTCGATGATGAAAACCTTCTTAAACAGGCCGAAAAAACAGCATTGGAAATCAGAAGACAATTCCCTGAGGTGGAAAAAATTGCGAATACCTTCCGTTTTACAAACGGAGAACAGGTGAATTACTTTGCCACCTTATTTACTGATGAGCTTTTGATTTCGAAAAAATATAACTCAGATACCATTAAAGAAAGAGTAGGAAGCGGTGATTCTTTTATGGCCGCCCTAATTCATGGAATTTTAAAAGGAAATCCTGAACAGCAGATTCTGGAAGATGCTACAAAAGTTGCTTTTAAAAAGCTTTTTGTAAAGGGAGATACCATTGATGAAAGCATTAATATCGAAACATTATGAGTGAAATAGTACAAAAAATAAAAGACCAGAAAATCGTTCCGTTGTTTTATAACGAATCGTTTGAAGTCTCAAAAAATATCATAAAAGCTTTATACGAAGCAGGAATCCGTGTGATAGAATATACCAACCGCGGTCATCAGGCACTGGAAAACTTCACTAAGCTGAAAGAAATTTCCCATATTGAATTTCCAAGCCTTCTGTTAGGAATCGGAACAGTAAAAAATGTACAGGAAATGGATGATTATGCTCATGCAAAAGCAGATTTCATCATTACACCTGTCATCAGTGAAGCATTGGTAAAACATGCACTTGAAAGAAATATCCTTCTGATTCCGGGCTGTTTCACCCCTTCCGATATCAATATTGCCTATCAGAACGGTTTAAAACTGGTTAAAATATTTCCGGCTGATGCTTTAGGAAAGAACTACATCAAATCTGTGAAACCTGTTTTTCCGGGAATGAATTTTATGCCAACCGGAGGAATTCATGCTGAAACTGAAGATATCAGAGAATGGCTCAATGGAGGTGCCATAGCAGCAGGGTTGGGAAGCTCTCTCATCGGAAAAGATATTAATGATGAAGAACTGACGCTGAAAACAAAAAATTTATTACAACAACTTAATCAATAACTCAATGCAGGCTCCTCAAAACCGCAATATAAGATGGTGGATGCTGTCTCTTGTCTTCCTCGCTACTACGATCAATTATCTTGACCGTCAGGTAATGGGCTTGCTGAAACCTGTGCTGGAAAAAGAATTCAGCTGGGATGAAAAAGATTACAGTTATATCGTCATGGCTTTTACCACGACTTATGCTATAGGTTATATGGCCATGGGAAGATTTATAGACAGGGTAGGAACCAAAATCGGGTATGCCGTTTCCCTGATTGTATGGAGCCTTGCCTCGATAGGACATGGCTTTGTCAAAAATACCATCGGGTTTATCATTGCGAGAAGCACGTTGGGAATCAGTGAAGCAGGAAACTTTCCTGCCGCCATCAAATCAGTGGCTGAATGGTTTCCCAAAAAAGAAAGAGCACTGGCAACGGGAATTTTTAACTCAGGAGCGACGGTGGGAGCTATTTTAGCGCCACTATTGGTTCCGTTCATTCTCGGGCATTACGGCTGGAGACAGACTTTTGTATGGATTGGCGCTTTGGGTATGGTTTGGATTGTCCTTTGGTGGAAATTTTATGCCGTTCCGGAAAAAGCCAAAAATATCAGCAAGGAAGAACTGCAGTATATAAAAAGCGATCAGGCTGAAAAAACTGAAGAGAAAACGAAAATTCCTTTATCGGAATTACTGAAATATAAAGTAACATGGTCGTTTGCCATCGGTAAAATGTTAACTGATCCTATCTGGTATTTCTTCATGTTCTGGCTGCCGGCGTATTTTTCGGATGTATTCAAAATGGATTTAACAAAACCATCCCTTCCATTGATTATTATTTATAGCGGAACGACGATCGGAAGTATCGGCGGAGGATATCTTTCATCATTTCTGATCAAAAAAGGCTGGGCCATCGGAAGAGCCAGGAGTTTTACAATGTTATTATTTGCTTTGATGGTGGTTCCGGTCATGTTCTCAAAATACGTAGATAATATGTGGATGATTACGATCATTATTGCTTTTGCAACAGCCGCACACCAGGGATGGGGAGCCAATCTTATGACCACGGTCGGAGATCAGTTACCCAACAGCTATGTAAGTTCTGTCATTGGTTTTGGCGGAATGCTCGGTTCAGCGGCAGGAATTATTTTTCCATTGTTCATCGGGATCGTTTTGGACACATTCAAAAAGGCAGGAAATGTCAATGGTGGTTACAATATTATTTTCTTTATTGCAGGAATTTCATATGTTGCAGCCTGGGGACTCATTTCGTTGATCAACAGAAAGAAAACAGTTTAGTATAACAATAATATAGTTTGAAGTTTAAAAAGTAAAAATGAAATCCGGGTTTTACATCACCATAGGTCTTCTGATCAGTATATTTTCCTTTGCCCAGAAAGGAGGAAAGTATAAGCTGTGGTATGACAAGCCCGCAAAACAATGGGTGGAAGCTTTACCGGTAGGAAACGGAAACATTGCAGCTATGGTCTATGGAGACCCTTATCAGGAAAAGCTTCAGTTGAACGAAGGGACATTCTGGTCCGGAGGCCCTTCCCGAAATGATAATTCGGATGCTCCAAAAGTTCTGGATTCAATTCGGTATTATATTTTCAACGGAAACTTTAAAAGAGCCCAGATCCTTGCGGATAAGGGATTAACAGCGAAAACAGTTCACGGTTCGGCATTCCAGAATATTGGTGATTTTACGCTGGATTTCAATAACCTCAAGGATATCAGAAATTATTACAGAGAACTGGACATTGAAAAAGCAATCGCAACCACTACATTTACCTCTGATGGCGTTAATTTTAAAAGAGAAGTTTTCGCCTCAATTCCTGATCATGTGATTGTCATTAAATTAAGCTCAGATCACAAAAATGCATTAAACTTTACAGCAAAATTCAACAGCGAGCTCAAAAAGGAAGTCAAAGCCATTGATGCCACTACTTTACAGATGGATGGGGTTTCTTCCACATTAGACGGCATTCAGGGGCAGGTGAAGTTCAGTGCACTGGCAAAACTCATGACCAAAGGTGGCAAAACTCAGATCTCAGAGAGCGGAATTTCGGTAAGCAATGCTCATGAGGTTACGATTCTTATTGCAATGGCCACTAATTTTACAGACTACAAAAATTTAAATACAGACGAGGTTGCAAAAGCCAGAAAGTATATTGAAGCAGCAGCAAATAAAAGTTTCAAAACTTTAGTTCAAAACCATCTGAATGCTTATCAGAACTATTTCAAAAGAGTAGATCTGAATTTAGGAACTTCCGAAGCAGCAAAAAATCCTACAGATGTCCGTATTAAAAATTTTGCAACGGGCTATGATCCGGAACTTATTTCATTATATTATCAGTTCGGGCGTTATCTCCTGATTTCTTCCTCTCAGCCGGGTGGCCAGCCTGCGAATTTGCAGGGGATCTGGAACAATTCCAATAAACCGGCCTGGGACAGCAAGTATACGATTAACATTAATACGGAAATGAATTATTGGCCGGCGGAAAAGACCAACCTTCCTGAAATGTATGAACCATTGATCCGGATGATAAAAGATTTGAGCGAAACAGGAAAAGAAACGGCAAAAACAATGTACAACAGCCGTGGCTGGGTAGCACATCATAACACCGATATCTGGAGAATAACAGGGGTGGTGGATTTTGCCAATGCCGGAATGTGGCCGATGGGCGGAGCCTGGCTTTCACAGCATTTGTGGGAAAAATATTTATACAGCGGAGACAAAAACTATCTGCGAGCCATTTATCCTGTTCTGAAATCTGCAGTACAGTTTTATGAAGATTTTCTGATTGAAGAGCCTGCACATCACTGGCTGGTGGTAAGTCCGTCAATGTCTCCCGAAAATATTCCGCAGGGACACCAGGGAAGTGCCCTGGCAGCGGGAAATACAATGGACAATCAGTTGATGTTCGATCTGTTCACCAAAACAAAAAAGGCGGCACAGATTCTCAATACAGATTCAGATAAAATTCAGGTCTGGAACACTATTATTTCAAAATTACCACCGATGAAAATCGGAAGTTACGGACAATTGCAGGAATGGATGGAAGACCTGGACGATCCTAAAGGTAACCACAGACATGTTTCCCATTTGTACGGATTATTTCCTTCCAACCAGATCAGTCCCTTTACCACACCGGAATTGCTGGACGCCTCCAGAACCGTACTCGTTCACCGTGGTGATGTATCCACAGGCTGGTCAATGGGCTGGAAAGTCAATCTCTGGGCTAAGTTATTAGACGGAAATCACGCCAATAAATTAATCAAAGATCAGTTAACGCTGGTGGAAAAAGACGGTTGGGGCAGCAAAGGCGGAACATATCCGAATCTTTTCGATGCCCATCCGCCATTCCAGATTGATGGAAATTTCGGCTGTACTTCCGGGATTACCGAAATGCTTCTGCAGACTCAAAATGGTTTCATAGATATTCTTCCCGCACTTCCGGGTGAGTGGAAAAACGGCAGCATTTCCGGGCTGAAAACGTATGGAGGTTTCGAGATCAGTATTACCTGGGAAAACAACAAAGCTAAAGAAATCACTATAAAATCCGGATTGGGAGGAAACTGCAGAATAAGGATTCCGAACGAAATGCAGCTTTCCGGAAACACAAAACTGAAAAAAGCAGAAGGTAAAAACCCGAACTCTTTTTTTGAAATTCCGGAAACTCCGAAACCTCTGATTTCTGACAAAGCAAAATTGAATCCTGTTGAAATTAAAACTGATCTTATCTATGATTTCCCGACTGAAGCAGGGAAGGTATATACATTAAGAAGGAGTGATAAAAGCTCTGAAAGACAATCCGAAACTAAATCTATTTACAATAAAAACTAAAAAATCTATATATGAAAAAGAGTCTAATGAATCCTGTTTTTTTTAAGAAATAAAACCCATGTCATTGCAGTGGCGGCTTTACTTTCCATCAGTAACCTCTCTGCACAGACTTTTTCCGACTTCAACTACCATGGAAACGATAAAATATATAATGACAACCCTCTTAAGCCGGACGAGTTCTATTCTCCGATTTTGCAGGGTTGTTATCCCGATCCCAGCATTACCAAAAAAGGTGATGATTATTACCTGGTAAACTCTTCTTTCTCAATGTTTCCTGGTGTTCCGATCTTCACTTCCAAGGATTTGGTCAATTGGAAGCAGGTTGGACACGTTCTCGACAGACCTTCTCAGTTAAAGGTGGAAAAAGGAGGTGTTTCTCATGGAATTTATGCGCCTGATATCAAATACAATAAACACAACGATACATTTTATATGATCACTACCCAGATTGCAGGCGGTATCGGAAATATGGTCGTAAAAACCAAAGATCCGGCAAAAGGGTGGAGCGAAGTCCAGAAACTGAATTTTGATGGTATTGATCCTGCCATTTTCTTTGATGATGACGGAAAAGCTTACATCGTTCACAACGACGCGCCACCACAAGGAACCGAACAGTATCAAGGTCACCGTGTTATTAAAATGTGGGATTACGACCTTGAAAAAGATCAGGTTGTGGCAGGTTCAGACAGAATTATTGTAAACGGTGGAGTCGACCTTTCTCAAAAACCCATTTGGATTGAAGGTCCGCATTTGTACAAATACAAAGGGAAATATTACCTGATGTGTGCAGAAGGCGGAACCGGAGGCAACCATAGCGAAGTGATTTTTATGGCAGATTCTCCGAAAGGACCATTTGTTCCCGCTAAAAATAATCCGATTCTTACGCAAAGATATTTTCCGAGAGACAGAAAGGAAAAAGTGGATTGGGCAGGTCATGCAGATTTGGTAGAAGGTCCGAACGGACAATGGTATGGCGTATTTTTAGCAATTCGTCCGAATGTAAACAACCGTGTTACCAAAGGCCGCGAAACTTTCATTCTTCCTGTAGACTGGAGCGGAACGTATCCTGTTTTCCAAAATGGTCTGGTTCCGATGAAACCAAAATTGAAAATGCCACAAGGCGTTCAGAATCAAACCGGGCAAAACGGATTTTTCCCGAACGGCAACTTTAAATACAACGATAAACTAACCGATAAAAACCTCGATTTCCGTTGGATTGCGATGCGTGGTCCTCGTGAAAACTTCATTACAGCAACAAAAAATGGTGTAAAAGTGAACCCAATGGAAACGAATATCAAAGCGTTGGCTCCGGTTTCATCTTTGTTCCACAGATTACAGCACGAAGATTTTGAAACTTCCGTAACCTTGGATTATAAACCAAAATCGGAAAAAGAATTGGCTGGAATTACCCTCTACCAAAGCGAAACATTCAATTACGTTTTCGGAATTACCAAAAAAGATAAAGATTTCTATATCGTATTGGAAAGAACAGAAAAAGGCCAATCAAAATTGATTGCAAGCGAAAAAATTTCACTTTCAAAGACTATCAAATTTCAGGCTACAGGAGAAAAAGATGAAATTAGCTTCAATTATTCTTTGGATGGCAAAAACTTCAAAAATCTGGGAGGACAAGTTTCAGGAGATATACTTTCTACTGATGTAGCGGGAGGTTTTACGGGGAGTCTTATCGGACTGTACAGTACTTCTTCCAATGATATTATCCCGCAATAGTAGGACATTAGAAAAGATACTTAATGACAAAGATTAAGTGTTTTAAAATGAAAAACTAAGAGTAAAACCAAACATCACATACATTTTGAAAATCAAAATATCTTATATAGTTTCTTTTTTGGGGTTTATCGGGCTGAATCTTCTTTCAGCCCAGGTAAACTCTTCCGGAAAGCAGAGTACAACTTTTACCAATCCCATCATCTGGGCAGATGCACCGGATCTATCCATTACCAGAAACGGAAATGATTTTTACCTGATCAGTACCACCATGCATCTGATGCCCGGAGCTCCGGTAATGCATTCCAGAGATCTGGTACATTGGGAAATGTCCGGGTATGTTTTTGACACTTTGAACGACAACTCGAAATATGATTTATTGAACGGAACCGTTTACGGCAGAGGCCAATGGGCTTCATCAATTCGCTACCATAAAGGGAAATATTACGTTTTGTTTTCTCCGAATGATGAACCTTTCAAATCCTATTTCTATGTGACTGATCATCCCGAAAAGGGAAAATGGAAACTCATCACCAGAACACGGCATTTTCATGATGCGTCTTTGTTTTTTGATGATGATGACAGGATATATGTTTTCACTTCCAATAAAGTTTTTGAACTGAGTCCTGATTTTAAAGAAGTGATCGGAAATCCGGATGGAACTGAGGTATTTCAGAAAGATGCTTCGGAAACCGGACTTCTGGAAGGTAATCAGATCATCAAAAGAAACGGAAAATATTATATGATGATGATATCATGGCCAAGAAACGGAAAACGCCGCCAGGTAGTCTACAGGGCAGATAAAGTGACAGGTCCTTACGAGAAAAAAGTAATTCTGGAAGATAATTTTTTAGGATTTTCCTATGCAGGTCAGGGCGCTTTGATAGATGATAAAAACGGAAACTGGTATTCCCTTATTTTCCAGGACAGAAACGGAGTGGGACGAGTTCCGTTGCTTCTGCCTGTTCAATGGGAAAACGACTGGCCGGTATTGGGAGATAACGGAAAAGTTCCTTTGAAAGGAGAAGTTCCGCTTCCGCCGTTCAAACCCAAAAATCATCTGGTGGAAAGCGATGAGTTCTCTGGTAAAACAATGAAAATCCAGTGGCAATGGAATCATAATCCGGTGAATGAAGCATGGTCTTTATCTGAAAGAAAAGGCTTTCTGAGACTGAAAACCAGCAGAGTGGTAGACAATCTGTACGCGGCTCCCAACACTTTGACCCAGAGAATGGAGGGTCCGACTTCTTCAGCAGTTGTCGCAATGGAACTTAAAGGAATGAAAGATGGAGATGTAGCAGGTTTCAGTGCCTTCAACGGGGATTCCGGGATTTTGTCAGTAGTAAAGGAAGGTGAAGAAAAATTCATTGTTTTTTCAACCAACGAAGTGAGCCTGGATAGTAAAACAAAAGCCATTACAGGGGTTAAAAAAGAAGAAAAAAAACGGATTCCTCTTAATTCTGATAAAGTTTTTCTTCGTATCGATGCTGATTTTAACCTCGGGAAAGATCTTGCAGACTTTTATTACAGTACTGATCAGAAGAACTGGACGGAAATGGCAAAAGATTACAAAATGATCTTTGATTACCGTAGATTTTTTATGGGATCAAAATTCGCAGTTTTCAATTATGCCACTAAAAATACCGGAGGCTTCGTAGATGTGGATTTTTTCAGAGTCACTGAAGTCGGAAAATAAGAATCAGATAAAAGTCTGTTGTAAACAGTAAATAAAATATACGCTATTATTTTTTTATCTCAATTAATAAGTGTAAAAAATACAAATAAAAATCATGAATAAATCAGTTATATTGGCTTTAGGACTTGTTTTGTCGGGAATGTTTGTTTCCGCACAAACCCTTGATCAACAGGCACCGCAGGGTTTCGATGTGGAAAATGCTGCTGTTTCCCACGGAAAAATTGACACAATTCAATATCCGTCAAAAACTGTTGGAACAACAAGAAAAGCTTTGGTTTACACACCCCCGGGTTTCAAAAAAAAATGAAAAATATCCCGTTCTTTATCTTCTTCACGGAATTGGCGGGGATGAAAAAGAGTGGTTCAACCAGGGAAAACCCAATATTATTCTGGACAATCTGTATGCACAGGGAAAACTGCAGCCGATGATTGTTGTACTTCCCAACGGCCGTGCAATGAAGGATGACAGAGCAACAGGAAATATAATGGCTCAGGATAAAGTGGAAGCTTTTGCAACTTTTGAAAAAGATTTGCTGACTGACCTGATTCCGTTTGTAGAGAAAAAATATCCGGTTAAAAAAGACCGTGACAACCGTGCTTTGGCAGGATTGTCAATGGGAGGCGGACAGACACAGAATTTTGCTTTCGGAAACATTGATAAGTTTGCCTGGCTCGGCGCATTTTCTTCTGCACCCAATACAAAAGAACCCAATAAGCTTTTACCCAATCCACAGGATGCGTTAAAGCTGAAGCTGATCTTTATTTCCTGTGGTGATGCAGACGGGCTGATGCCTTTCAGCAAAAGAACGAGCGATTATCTGAGAAAAAATAAAATCCCTCATATCTTTTATATAGAACCGGGCGGTCACGATTTTAAGGTTTGGAAAAATGATTTATACATCTTTTCACAGCTACTGTTTAAGCCTGTTGATAAAACCAAGTTTGAAGGATTTACCGTTTTGGGAACTCCTGCAGCAACCAATATCAGAAATGCCCGGTATCCTCAGATCCTTCCCGATGGAAGGGTGATGTTCAAAGTGAAGGCACCGGAAGCGCAAAAAGTTCAGATCGATTTAGGAAAAAAATACGATCTGAAAAAAGATGCTGATGGCTTCTGGACAGGTACAACTGATCCGCAAAGCGGAAGCTTCCATTATTATTCCCTGCTGATTGATGGGGTTGCGGTTGCAGATCCGTCCAGCGAAACATTCTACGGAATGGGAAGGTATGCCAGTGGAATAGATATTCCTTTCGAAGGAGATGATTTCTATGCATTAAAAGACGTCCCTCATGGAGATATCCGTATTAAAAATTTCTATTCCAAAGTCACCAATTCCTGGAGAAGAATTTTTATTTACACGCCACCGGGTTACGACCAGAATCCTGCTGAATCTTATCCTGCACTGTATATTTTACATGGCGGCGGTGAAGATGAAAGCGGCTGGGCTAACCAGGGCAAGACCAATCTGATTCTGGACAATCTGATTGCAGAAGGAAAGGCAAAAAAAAATGGTCATCATTATGCCGGATGCGAATATCGGACAGGGCGGAATCCGAAACTTTGGAGAACGCAATCTTCAGATGTTTGAAAAAGAGCTGAAGGAATCCATCATTCCGTTTGCCGAATCTAATTACAGGATAAAAAAAGGTAAAGAAAACCGTGCGTTGGCAGGACTTTCCATGGGTGGAATTTATACACTGTATGCCGGAATTCAGAATTCAGATATGTTTTCCGGTCTGGGAGTTTTCAGCTCAGGATATATGTTGCCAATGCTTCAGGATGTTGCTGATAAACAGTACAAATTTTTAAATGAAAATAAATCTGCTTTTTCATCCAACATCAGAAATTTCTGGATTTCAATGGGCGGAAAAGATGATATTGCTTATGAAAACGGTCAGAAAATGTTGAAAGAACTGGATAAAACCGGAATTAAATATACGTACACAGATTATCCGGGAGGCCACACATGGCCGGTTTGGAGAAATAGTCTGCATCAGTTTGCCCAGGTACTTTTTAAATAATGTTTTTAAGTCAAAGGCATAAAGAAAAGTAATTCAAATCTGAAATAAAATGGGCTTTACAAAGATAAACACCAAAACTTCTATCATTACGGTCATCATGTTTTCCGGAATGGTAAATGTCAGTGCACAGGCTTATCAGAAAACAGATTCAGGATTGAAGTTTTCTGCTGATCATATGAATGTTGAAGTGAAATTTTATGGAGAAAATACGATCAGGGTTATTAAATATCCCGCCGGAAAATCATTTGTCAAAAATAGTTTGTCGGTCATTAAACAGGAGCAGAAAATCAAATTCTCAGTTTCAGAAAAAAATAATGTTATTTCATTAAAAACAAATGACCTCCTGCTTTCTATTAATACTAAAAATGGAGTGATCACTTATACATTACCATCCGGAAAGGAGCTTTTGAAAGAAACCGCAAATGACTTCAAGCCATTCAATGATGCCGGAACGCAGACTTATTCTATAAGACAGGATTTTCAGCTTGAAAAAGACGAACCTATTTACGGTCTGGGAATTCTGCAAAATGAAAAAATGTCCCAGCGGAATACCGATGTAAAAATGATTCAGAATAATACCTGGGATTTTGTGCCTTTTTTCCAGTCTGTAAAAGGATATGGTGTTTTTTGGGATAACTATTCACCAACACAATTTACGGATACGCCTCAGAAAACATCCTTTTCATCAGAAGTGGGAGATGGTATAGATTATTATTTTATCTATGGTAAAAATGCCGATGGAGTCGTTGCCGGAATGCGTGACCTTACAGGAAATGTACCCATGCTTCCTTTATGGACATATGGCTACTGGCAAAGCAAAGAACGTTACAAAAGCCAGGATGAACTGACAGATGTGGTTAAAAAATACCGCGATCTGAAAGTCCCTTTAGACGGAATCATACAGGATTGGCAATACTGGGGAAACAATTATCAGTGGAACGCCATGGACTTTATCAGTCCCGATTTTCCGGATGCTAAAAAAATGATACAGGATATCCATGATATGAATGCCCATCTTTCGGTTTCCATCTGGTCGTCATTCGGGCCAATGACCAGGCAATACCATGAAATGGATTCAAAGGGAATGCTTTTCAACATCAGTACATGGCCTGAATCAGGCCGTGATGTCTGGCCTCCTGATATGAATTATCCTTCCGGTGTCCGTGTTTATGATGCGTACAATCCTGAAGCCAGAAATATATATTGGAAATACCTGAACAAAGGCGTTTTCAGCCTTGGTGTAGATTCCTGGTGGATGGACTCAACAGAACCCGATCATCTCAGCCAGAAAGCAGAAGATCTGGACACTAAAACCTACCTTGGCTCATTCAGAAAAGTAAGAAACGCGTATCCGCTGATGACGGTAGGTGGTGTTTACGATCATCAGCGTGAAACCACCAGTGATAGAAGGGTTTTTATTTTAACAAGGTCAGCATTTGCAGGCCAGCAGCGATATGCCGCCAACACCTGGTCCGGAGATGTCAATTCTTCCTGGGAAACATTGCGCAAACAGGTGCCGGCAGGATTGAATTTCAGTCTTACAGGAAATCCGAATTTCAACTCTGACATCGGCGGTTTCTTTGCTGGTACTTACAAAAGAAATGGAGGTTCAAAAAATCCAATGTTCCAGGAACTGTATGTCCGATGGCTGCAGTATGGAACCTTTACACCGATGATGCGCTCACATGGAACTGATGTTGCGAGGGAAATTTATCAGTTTGGGAATAAAGGAGACATTGTTTATGATGCGATAGAAAAATTCATCAGACTGCGTTACAGTATGTTACCGTATATCTATTCTGTTTCCCATGATGTTTCAAAAAACGGATCCAGTTTTATGAGAGCCCTTTCCATGGATTTTCCTTCAGACAAAAAAACATGGGATATGAATAACGAATATCTTTTTGGAAAATCATTGCTGGTGGCACCGGTTCTCAATGCCCAATATACCCCTGAAAAAGCAGTTAAAACTGATGAAAATGAAGGTTGGAATAAAACCGACAGCAATAAGGATAACTCGGTCTCAAATATAGATTTTACTCAAAACAAAAGCGTGAAAGTTTACCTTCCGGATGGAACAGATTGGTTTGATTTCTGGACTAATGAAAAATACAGTGGAGGGAAAGAAATTCAGAAATCTGTTAATCTTCAGACGATTCCTTTATATGTAAAAGCAGGAAGTATCATTCCGTTAGGCCCCGATGTACAATATGCAACGGAGAAAAAATGGGATCATCTTACCATAAAAGTTTATCCGGGAAGCGATACCGATTTCATTGTATACGAAGATGAATTCGATAACTATAATTACGAAAAAGGATTCTATACAGAAATACCTTTTCACTGGAACGAAAAATCAAAAACATTGACGATAGCTGCCCGGAAAGGGAAGTACAAAGGAATGATTGAGACAAGGAGTTTTAATCTGATTCTTCCTGATGGCCGACAGAAATCGGTGGATTATGCCGGAAAAAAGATAAACATAAGCTTGAAATAACATTAAAGTATTGATTATGAGGTTTTTAATTTTAATAATGGTTTTAGGGTTTTTTCAGATTTCTTTCGCTCAAAATCCGATCATTCAAACCAAGTATACTGCAGACCCGGCACCAATGGTTTACAGAGATACGGTTTTTCTTTATACCAGCCATGATGAGGATGATGCTTTCGGATTCAAAATGAAAGACTGGTTATTATACACTTCTACAGATATGGTCAATTGGACAGACCACGGTGTAGTGGCTTCGCTCAAAGATTTTAAATGGGTAAATACCGACAACGGTGCCTGGGCACCACAGGTTGTCGAAAGAAACGGTAAATTCTATATGTATTGTCCAATGCCGAACAATATGGGGATTGGTGTTTTAGTGGCGGACAGTCCATACGGCCCTTTCACCGATCCTATTGGCAAGCCTTTGATCAAAAATTCTCTGGATGACATCGATCCCACAGTTTTAATTGACGACGACGGGCAGGCTTATCTGTACTGGGGAAATCCCAATCTTTGGTATGCTAAACTGAATGAAGATATGATATCTCTTGCCGGACCAATCACCAAGGACCCTTCATTTGCGAAGGTGAAAGATCAGCCAGATCCTTTCAAATATCAGGAAGGACCTTGGGTTTGGAAAAAAAATAACCATTATTATATGGCTTATGCATCAAAATGCTGCCCGGAAGGGATTGGTTACGCCATGGCAAAATCACCGACAGGACCCTGGAATTATGGAGGCGTGATTATGGATGGCGACCAGAGATCCAGCGGAAATCATCCCGGTATTATAGATTTCAAAGGCAGATCTTATGTTTTCGGATTCAACCATATGCTTAGGATGCAGACCATGAGCAAGCATTACGAACGCCGATCTGTCAGTGTCACAGAAATTACCTACAATGCAGATGGAACCATTCAGAAGCTTCCTTTCTGGACTGCGGATGGCGCAAAAAGAGTGGGTACTCTGGATCCTTATAAAAAAGTTGAAGCAGAAACGATGGCTTACAGTGAAGGCCTGAAAACAGAAATGGTCACAGAATGGGAACGTAATCAACCCTATAACAGAGGTAAAAAAATTACAGACCGCATCATCGTTACCTCAATTAACAATGGTGATTATATTAAAATCCAGGGAGTAGATTTTTCCAAAGGTGTAAAATCTTTGGATGTGAATGTTGCTGCTCTCTATGGAGGAAGAATAGAAGTACGTTCAGATGCTCTTAATGGGCCTGTGCTTGGCGCTGTTAACGTTACAGGAAAAGGTGAGGGTGACTTATATAAGACTATTAATACACCTCTGAAAAGTGTAAGAGGAATCCACGATTTATATTTTGTTTTTAAAGGAGAAAAAGACCTTTTCTATTTCGATTGGTGGAAATTTAATTAAATCCAAATTTTTAAATAATGTTGAAGACGAAAATACTTTTAATTGCTGTAACATTTTTGCTGTCGGGAAATATTTTCAAGGCGCAGTCAACTGTTTGGTTAGATCAGTTGGATTTGAGCGTTGTAACACAGGGGCACGGAAAACCGGGCATCAATACTTCGGTGGACGGAAAACCTATAACCATTGCCGGCGAAGTTTTCAAAAGAGGTTTCGGAACTCACGCTGAAAGTTCTTTGTTGATTAGATTAAACGGGAAAGCAAAAAGCTTTACCGCAATGGTGGGAATGGATGATGAAATCAAAGGTCAAAATCCCGCTGCCGAATTTGAAATTTATGGCGACAACAAAAAACTTTGGTCAAGCGGGGTCATGAAATTAGGCGATAAAGCAAAGCCTGTTTCTGTTTCGCTGGAAGGTGTAAAACAATTAGAATTAGTCGTAACAGACGGCGGAAACGGACCTTATTATGATCACGCTGATTGGGCAGATGCTAAGTTTGAAACAGCAGGCGGTGCAAAACTGACAACATTTAACCCGATTTCATCAGTACCTTATATTTTGACGCCAAAACCTGCGGCAACTCCAAAAATTAATTCAGCAGGCGTTTACGGAGTTCGTCCTGGCTCACCTTTTCTGTTCAGGGTTGCAGCAACGGGTGACAGACCAATGATTTTTACGGCGAAAAATCTTCCGAAAGGTTTAACAATAGATTCAGAGACCGGAATCATCACTGGAAAAATAGATTCTAAAGGAAGTTATGAAGTGACTTTGAATGCTAAAAATACGAAAGGTTCAGCTTCAAAAAAAATTAAAAATAGAATGTGGGGACAGAATCGCTCTCACGCCAACAATGGGCTGGAATAGTTGGAACTGCTTCGGACATGAAGTTTCTGCCGATAAAGTGAAACGTGCAGCAGATGCTCTTATAAAGTCAGGACTAATCAATCACGGCTGGAATTATATCAATATCGATGATTCCTGGCAGTATAACAGAGATGGAAAAGACCCTTCATTCCACGGAAAAATGCGTGATGAAAATGGTTATATCCTGACCAATTCCAAATTTCCCGATATGAAAGGCCTTGCAGACTACATGCATAACAATGGCTTGAAAATGGGAATTTATTCTTCCCCCGGTCCATGGACCTGTGGCGGATGTGCCGGAAGCTACGGTTACGAAAAACAGGATGCTGAAAGCTACGCCAAATGGGGTGTTGATTACCTGAAATACGACTGGTGCAGTTATGGCGGTGTAATTGACGGACTGCCGGATAATGATCCCAATAAAGTTCCTTCTCTTGCCTTTCAGGGCGGCGGGGATCCGGATAAAGGCGTGAAACCGTTCCAACTGATGGGAAGCCTTTTGAAACAGCAGCCGAGAGACATCGTGTACAACCTCTGCCAATATGGAATGGGCGATGTGTGGAAGTGGGGTGATGAGGTCAATGCACAATCCTGGCGTACCACCAACGATATTACAGATACCTGGTCAAGCGTAAAGAATATTGCCCTTGCTCAGGATAAAGCGGCTCCTTTTGCGAAACCCGGAAACCGGAACGATCCGGATATGCTGGTTGTTGGTGTTGTAGGTTGGGGAAATCCACATCAGAGTCGGTTGAAGCCTGATGAACAGTATCTTCATATGAGTCTGTGGAGCATTTTTTCAGCCCCGTTGCTGATTGGCTGTGACCTTGAGAAGCTGGATGATTTCACTTTAAACCTTCTGACGAATGATGAGGTTATTGCCGTCAATCAGGATGCTTTGGGAAAACAGGGTGTTTGTTTGCAGACTATTGGTGAGCTCAGAATTTATGTCAAAGAATTGGAGGACGGAAGCAAAGCGGTGGCTTTTGCCAATTTCGGAAGAGAAAAAGTGACAATGTCATATAAAGATTTCAAAAAATTAGAAATTTCCGGCGTTCAGACGGTTCGTGACCTTTGGAGACAGAAGGATATTGCAGAAATCAATACGGACAAAAAAGGTCTTTCATTGGACATTCCGGCACATGGCGTTGCCTATTATAAATTCATTTCACTCAAATAAATAAGATTAAGATATGAATCAACGAAACTTAAAATATATCACACTTTCTTTTCTGTTGGCAGGGATTGGTATTTCTGCGCAGAATCCGGTTATTCAGACCCATTTTACACCAGATCCGGCTCCCATGGTCTATAAAGGGAAAATGTATGTTTATACAGGGGATGATCAGCCGGGATTTGATTTTTATACGATGACCAAATGGAGGGTGTATTCCACGGAAGATATGGTCAATTATACAGACCATGGTTCGCCTATTTCTTTAGAGTCTTTCAGCTGGGCGCGGGACAGAGCCTGGGCAGCACAGTGTATTGAAAGAAACGGTAAATTCTACTGGTATATCTGTGTACAGACCGTTGACAACAATATGGCTATTGGGGTTGCAGTGTCTGACAGTCCTACCGGGCCTTTCAGAGATGCTTTGGGAAAACCTCTGATTTCAACCGGAACCTGGGATAATATTGACCCGACGGTTTTTATAGATGATGACGGACAGGCTTATCTGTATTGGGGAAACAGTAAATTATTTTATGTGAAGCTCAATAAAGATATGACTTCCTATCAGGGGAAAATCACAGAAATTCCACAATCTGTGGAAGCTTTCGGCGGGCTGAGACGTCCCGGGAAAAGTGATGAGGTTCTGCAAAAGCAGGAAAAATTTGATGATGTATATGTAGAAGGACCATGGCTTTACAAGCGAAACAATCAATATTATATGATGTACGCCGGAATGACCGGAAGAACAGAATGTTTATCCTATTCAACCAGCCCATCGCCAACCGGGCCGTGGAAATATCGGGGGAAAATAATGACCGATCAGCCTACTAACAGCTTTACCAACCATGGCGGAATTATCGATTTCAAAGGAAAGTCCTACCTGTTTTACCATACCGGATTATTGCCGGCCGGAGGAAGTTACGGACGCTCAACTGCTGTAGAAGAATTCAGATATAATGCTGACGGGACTATTCCGAAGATCACCATGACCAAAGAAGGTGTAGCTCCGGCTGGAACCTTAAATCCATATCAGAGAACAGAAGCCGAAACTATGGCATGGTCGGAAAAATGCAGCACTTCCGAAAGCAGGAAAACCGGAGTGTATGTCTCCGATGCCAGAGCAGGAGGGTATATCAGGGTCCGTTCGGTAGATTTTGAAAAGGGAACTTCAGGATTTTCAGCTTCCGTTGCCGCAGGAATTGATGGCGGAATTCTGGAAGTTCATCTGGATGATGTTAAAGGACCGAAAATAGCTCAAATTGAGATCCCCAGAACCGGTGGCTGGGAAGAGTTCAAAACCCTGACCTCAAAAATTTCAGAATCTGTTTCCGGTGTTCACGATGTATACTTTGTGTTCCAGGGGAAAAATATTACGGCAGGAAGAAAATTATTTAATTTCGATTACTGGAGCTTTCAGAAAAAATAAAACTGACTATGAAAAATACAATACAATATATACTGGGGCTTTGTCTGATAGGCTTTTCCGAAGGTTTATCAGCACAGAACCCTATTATTCAGACCAATTATACTGCAGACCCGGCACCAATGGTGTACAATGACAGGCTGTATGTGTACACGACACACGATGAGGATGATTCCACCTGGTTTACCATGAACGACTGGAAAGTGTATTCCACCAATGATATGGTCAACTGGACAGATCACGGAACAATTCTCTCGTATAAAGATTTCGACTGGGCAAAACGTGATGCCTGGGCCGCACAATGTGTAGAAAGAAACGGAAAGTTTTTTTTATACGTTCCGATGTGGTCCAAAACCAATAACAAAGGCGCTATAGGGGTTGCCGTTGGCGACAGTCCGTTTGGGCCTTTTCATGATCCGCTGGGAAAACCTCTTGTTCAGAGCGAATGGGGAGATATTGATCCCACCGTTTTTGTG
This sequence comes from Chryseobacterium proteolyticum, assembly GCF_046591535.1. NCBI lineage: Bacteria > Pseudomonadati > Bacteroidota > Flavobacteriia > Flavobacteriales > Weeksellaceae > Chryseobacterium > Chryseobacterium proteolyticum. The sequence goes on from NZ_JBJLWK010000001.1 coordinate 77,293, forward strand.
GATGATGACGGACAGGCCCATATGTACTGGGGAAATCCTAAGCTTAAATATGTAAAGCTGAATGAAGATATGATCTCCTATTCCGGGAATATTACAGAAGTTCCGATGACAGAAGAATCATTTGGCAAAAGAGATGGGAAGCCCAATCCGGAAAGACCCACAAAATACGAGGAAGGCCCGTGGCTGTACAAAAGGAAAAACCTGTATTATCTTTTCTGGCCGGGTGGTCCACTTCCTGAATTCATAGGCTATTCTACAGGGAAAACAGCACAGGGACCCTGGAAATATGGAGGAATTGTAATGCCTACTGAAGGGAAATCATTCACCAATCATCCCGGTGTTATTGATTTCCGGGGGAAAACGTATTTCTTTTATCATAATGGTGCATTGCCGGGCGGAAGCGGGTTTACAAGATCGGTAAGTCTGGAAGAGCTTACCTTCAATAAAGACGGATCCATTTCGCCATTTAAAATGACCAACGGAATTACAAAAGCTATCGCAACAGTTAATCCTTATTCATTCAATCAGGCGGAAATGATTGCGTGGTCAGAAAATGTAAAATCCTATCAGAATAAAGAGGCTGGTGTTTTCATCAAAGCCAAGAAAAATGGTGCTTATACCAGTGTAAAGAATGTGGATTTCCGGAAAAAAGGAGCCGCAGCTTTTTCTGCAAGAGTAGGAACTACCCATAACAGTGAGGTAACAATGAGCGTTCATCTGGATGCTGTGAACGGACCGGTTGCCGCAACGGTAAAGGTTCCGATGACGGGTGGGGATGACCGCTGGGAAACCGTAAAAGTTCAGCTTACTGAAAAAATTACCGGCATTCATGATCTGTATTTTGTATTCAATGGCAAAGCCTCAACAGATATTATGTACTTCGATTACTGGACCTTTCTTGAAAATAATGAGTTATGAGAAAAAAAAGTTTTATATATTGTATTCAGCTTGTTTCTGATCAGCAAAAGCTTTGCACAGGTAGCAGAAATTTCAAGTCCGGACGGACAACTGAAGCTTCATGTTTTTTCAGAAGACGGAAAAGCCTTATATGATATTATCCTTCAGGGAAAAACAATGCTTGAAAAATCCCCGTTAGGCTTGGTAACCAACGAGTCTGATTTTTCAAAGAAGCTGAAATTTATCGACAGCAAAAAAGATATCGTTTCTAAGAAATATACGAACGAAAAAATCAAAAAATCTGACATTGATTATAAGGCCAATACTTTATTGGTTAACTTCAGTAATGCAGACCAGCATCAGATAAGTATTGAATTTCAGGTGAGCAACAACAATATTGCTTTCCGTTATAATATTCCACCGATGAAAGAACGGCTCAGTGTTGTGATACAGTCAGAATCCACAGGGTACAGATTTCCGTCACAGACTACCACTTTTCTTTCACCTATGATGAAGCCGATGACGGGATTTGCCCGTACAGGGCCAAGTTATGAAAGTGGCTATAAAGCTGATGCTGAACTGGGAATGCCATCCGATTATGGATACGTTTTCCCTGGCCTGTTCCATATTGGAAATGAGGGCTGGGTATTGCTTTCCGAGACAGGAGTGAACAGTACGTATTGTGCTTCACACCTTGAAACCACAGCAGAAAAAAATCTTTACAAAGTAGCGTATCCGAATATTGCTGAAAATAACGGTTTCGGAAGTACCGGAGCAGCCGTCTCTCTTCCCGGAAAGACACCATGGAGAACAATTACAGTGGGGAATTCTTTAAGACCTGTTGTGGAGACCACAATTCCTTTTGATGTGGTAGATCCGATGTACGAGCCTTCACAGGAGTATCAGTTCGGAAAATCTACCTGGAGCTGGATTCTGTGGCAAGATAACAGTATGAACTATGATGATCAGGTGAAATTCATAGACCTTGCTGCTGCGCTGAAATATCAGTTTATTCTTATCGATGCGCTTTGGGATAAAAATATAGGTAAAGACCGTATGAAAGAGCTTATTCAATATGCAAAATCTAAAAATGTCGGGGTATTACTCTGGTATAATTCCAACGGTGCTGCGAATGATGCACCCATGGGACCTAGAAACAAAATGAATTCATCCATTGAACGGAAAAAAGAAATGAAATGGCTGAAAGCTGTCGGTGTAAAAGGACTGAAAGTGGATTTCTTCGGAGGAGACAAACAGGAAACCATGCGTCTGTACGAAGATATTCTGTCGGATGCCAATGATTTTGGACTAACCATTATTTTCCATGGAGCCACTGTCCCGAGAGGCTGGGAAGTAATGTACCCGAATTATGCAGGAAGCGAAGCTGTTCTTGCTTCGGAAATGCTTTATTTCTCAGAAGATGTAAGGAAACAGGAAGCTTTTTTTGCCACACTTCATCCTTTCATCAGAAACACAGTGGGAAGTATGGAATTCGGAGGTACTTTCCTCAACAAATATTTAACAAAATCCAACAGGGATAAAAATAAAAGACATACTACGGACGGCTTTCAGCTGGCTACGGCAGTCCTGTTTCAGAATCCCGTTCAGATGTTTGGCATCATGCCGAATAACGTGACCGATGCTCCGGAATTTCAGCTCAGCTTTATGAAAGAAGTTCCGACACTTTGGGATGAAACAGTTTTCATAGACGGCTATCCCGGGAAGTATGCTGTAGTTGCGAGAAGACATGCGGATCAATGGTATGTGGCTGGCGTAAATGCTGAGAAGCAATCCCAAAAACTGAAAATAAAGCTTCCGATGTTTGCAGGGAAAACAGTTAGATTCATTAATGATGATGCAAAGGGGAATTCATCAGAAAAAGAAGTGAAAGTAAATGCAAAAGGCGACTTTACGATTGAAATTCAGCCGAACGGAGGATTTGTAGTAAGATAAAACGAAAAACAGAAAAAATGCACTTCAAAAACTTATACATCTTTATCATTTCGGGTTTTTTGGTTTCCTGCTCTTCCTCCCAGAGTTTGGAGAAGCAATCATCCAAAGACCAGTGGCTCACTACCTGGGCAACGGCTCCCCAATTGGTGGAACTCAAAAACCTTCCGCCGGAACCGGGACTTTCGGGGAATACCCTGCGTCAGATTGTCCGTGTATCTGTGGGTGGAAAAAAATTGCGGTTACGTTTTTCCAATAAATATTCTGTAGACAGCCTTGCAGTAAAAACAGTTTCTATTGCCGTGCCATCCGATAGCAGCAATGTGGATGCAGCCACTATCAGGACATTAACGTTTGAGAATAAAAACAGTTTTAAAATTGCTCCCGGATCTGATATTTATTCTGATGAAGTGAACTTTAACCTGAAGCCTAATTCGTTACTGGCTATTACAATTTCCTATACAAAAGTAACCCAATCTGTCACCGGACATCCGGGGTCAAGAACAACCTCTTTTATTGTAAAAGGTGAGCAGGCTAATGCTGCAGTATTTAAAAATCCTGTAAAAACAGATCATTGGTATTCACTTTTTAACATTGATGTAAAGACCCGTGAACCTTCGTATGCGGTGGCTATTATGGGAAATTCCATTACCGACGGAAGAGGATCGGGAACCAACAGACAGAATCGCTGGCCGGATATTTTTTCTCAGCGGTTATTGGCTAATCCTTCTACCAGGAATATAAGTGTCCTTAATTTCGGGATTGGTGGGAATTGTGTAGTGCGTGGTGGTTTGGGTCCTACAGCATTAGACCGTTTTGATTATAACATCCTCAATCAGCAGGGCGTAAAATGGCTGATCATTCTGGAAGGAGTGAATGATTTGGGAGGAACAGGAGATCCTGATGACGCTTCCAAAAGAACAGAAGAACTGATTGCTGCTTACCAGGTGATGATTGATAAGGCACATGCTAACGGAATCAAAGTGTACGGAGCAACGATTCTTCCTTTTGCAAAGTCGTTCTACGACAAACCTTTCCGTATCGAGGCCTGGAAAAAAGTAAACGACTGGATCAGGAACAGCGGGAAATTTGATGCCGTCATCGATTTTGCCAAACACATGCAAAGTGAAAATCCGGAAGTCATCTTAAATGATATGCACGATCATGATTTTCTTCATCCCAATGAGGGCGGCTACAGGAGAATGGGAGAATTTGTGGATCTGAATTTATTTAAAAATTAAAATCAAAAAGATATAGTATGAATTTTACAAAAAACATTTCGCTGTTTCTTACGTTGTTGTTTATATTTTTTGTAAAAGCAACCGAACCATTTATTTCTTTTGCTAAGACAGAAAATTCGATGGTATTGAAAGAGCGCAATTTAGGTTTGATGCTTTTTTCAGACAGTGATTCGGATAAAGGAATTCTGCGGGCCGTTGCGAACCTTCAATCTGATTTTCAAAAAGTAACCGGTGTTCAGCCTGAGCTTATTTCACAAAATTCCGGTATGAACGGAATGGTCATCATTATTGGTGAAGCAGGTAAAAGCAAAACCATTGATGCTTTGATCAGACAAAAAAAGCTGGATGGAAAAGCATTAACAGGGAAAAGGGAAAAATATATCATTCAGAATGTCAGCAATCCTTTTCCGGGCGTTTCCGAAGCCATTGTGATTGCAGGTAGTGATAAAAGGGGAACAATTTATGGAATTTATGAAATGTCTAAGCAGATAGGTGTTTCACCATGGTATTATTGGGCAGATGTTCCGGTTGAGAAAAAAGAAAATGTATACTTTAAAAAAGGATTATATACTGATGGTGAGCCTGCTGTAGAGTATCGCGGTATTTTCCTTAACGATGAAGAACCTTCACTTGGAGGCTGGGCAAGAGCAACTTTTGGCGGAGTTAATTCTAAATTTTACGAAAAAGTTTTTGAACTGATTCTGCGTCTTAAAGGAAACTATATCTGGCCGGCAATGTGGGGGAAAGCATTCTATGACGACGATCATCTGAGCGGGCCGTTAGCAAATGAAATGGGTATTGTGATGGGAACTTCTCACCATGAGCCTATGGCTTTGGCACAAACCGACTGGCACAGGTATATCAAAAAAAAATAACCTCCCGAATATCTGGGATTATGCTAAAAATGCAGAAGTTTTAAAGAAGTTCTGGAAATCCGGACTCGAAAGAAGCAAGAGCTGGGAAAAGCTTGTTACAGTCGGAATGCGTGGTGATGGTGATGAAGCGATGGGAGAGGGAACTAATATTTCCCTGCTCGAGAAAATTGTAAAAGATCAGCGTAAAATCATTGCTGATGTTACAGGTAAAAAAGCAGAGAAAACACCTCAGGTCTGGGCATTGTATAAAGAAGTTCAGGACTATTATGATAAAGGAATGCGGGTTCCGGATGATGTGATCCTGCTTTTCTGTGATGATAACTGGGGAAATGTAAGAAAGCTCCCTGATCTTTCAAAACCTTTGCATAAAGGAGGCTATGGAATCTATTACCATTTTGATTATGTAGGCGGCCCAAGAAACTCCAAATGGATTAACATCAGTCCCATCCAGAGAGTCTGGGAACAGATGAATCTTTCTTATGAACATAAAGTAGATAAGCTTTGGGTAGTGAATGTGGGAGATTTAAAACCTATGGAGTTTCCGATCAGTTTTTTCCTGGAAATGGCCTGGAATCCGAAGCAGTTTAATGCTAAAAATCTTTTGGAATATACTGAGAAGTGGGCTGCTCAGCAGTTTGGTGAAAAACATGCCGGGGAAATTGCCGGGATGATTAACATGTATTCCAAATACAACAGAAGAGTAACCCCTGAAACCCTTGACAGCAAAACATACAGCCTAGAGAATTACCATGAATTTGAAACGGTCTTAAATGATTACAGAGCATTGGCCGTAGACGCCTTACGGTTAAAAGAGCAGATTCCTGCAGAATATCAGGATGCGTATTATCAGTTGGTTTTGTACCCGATTGATGCATGCAGTAATTTATACGAAATGTACTATGCGGTGGCAAAAAACAGGGAACTGGCAGCGAAAAAAGATCCGGGAGCCAATTTCTACGCAGATAAAGTGAAGGCATGTTTTGAAAGAAACGCTTATCTGGATAATCAATACAATAATGTGATTGCCGAAGGAAAATGGAAGCATATGATGGATCAGATGAGGATAGGATATAAAAGCTGGGCAGACGGAAAAGAAAATATAATGCCTGAAGTGACCTATATTTCTGAAGCCGAGGTTCCCAAAGAAAAAATATTTCAGGAGAAAAACGGCTATGTTTCCATTGAAGCAGAAAATTTTGCAAGAATGAGCAATTCTGACCGAATCCATTGGGAAGTGATTCCTGATTTTGGAAAAACAAAATCCGGTGTGACAACCTTTCCGCAGAATGCATATCCTAAAAGCGATGAAAATATCTGGCTGGAATATGATATCAATTTTGAATCAAAAGGGGAGTTTGAAGTCCAGTTATTATTAGCTCCGACTTTAAATTTTAATCATAATAAAGGACTTCGCTATGAAATTTCTTTTGACAATGAAACTCCGCAAATTGTCAACTTCAATGGCCATTACAAAGGAGAATTGGGAAAATGGCAGTCAGAGCATATTATTAAATCTATTACAAAGCATTCGGTTCAGCAGGCTGGAAAGCACACGTTACGTTTCAGAGTGCTGGAACCCGGCATTGTCCTTGAAAAGATACTGATCAACACCGGAGGATTAAAACCCTCTTACCTGGGCGCTCCCGAAAGCGAAATGCTTCACTGAGTGACCAATACTCATCACAAACAACCCTTTAATTATGAAACACTAATCTTAATTCACATTCCAATCTGAAATACAGTTCCTTCACAGAGAATGAAGAGAAAGAACAGCGAATGATTTTGTAAGCAACTTTATTTAACAGATCGCTCCTGATATCATTCAGGGTACTTTCCTGACGGTTTTTGAAAATGGACCGTCTTGATGGGGAATCTATTGCCCTTACTTTAATTGTTTACGATCAAAATCACGACTATCTAAAACTAAACCATTATGAAAAAAATTTTAAGTCTTGTAACCATTCATTCTATAGCTCTGTTTTGCAGCCTGATGCTGCATGGACAGCTTACAACCGTAAAAATTGATAAGAATATTCCTTATCAGAAAATAAAAGGATTCGGAGGATTTGTCTGCAGTCCCCAGTTTGCGTATAACCATATGTCTACCTCAGAGATTCAGACCCTTTGGGGGCTTCCAGTGAAGGCGGGTATAATATTATGAGATTGTATATTCCCGAAAACAGCAGCAACTGGAGTTCTGTACTGGCTACAGCACAGCTCGCCAAATCTATGGGACTTACCATTTTTGCTTCGCCTTGGACAATGCCCGCAGCCTGGAAAACCAATAACCATGTGAATGCAGTGTATACTGATGCGAACGGAGTACAGCAGGTAGGATATTTAAAGCCGGAAAATTACCAGGATTATGCGCTTTATCTTAACAGCTTTGTTACCTATCTCCAGAACAACGGAGTAGAGCTCGATTATATCTCCATTCAAAATGAACCGGATGAAATGGCACAGTATCAGGGATGCATCTGGACTCCTGCGCAAATTACTACCTTCATCAAGAATTACGGACAGCTTATCAATTGTAAAGTGATTGCCCCGGAAAGTGTGGGATTTACAGATAATTTTGCCAGTGCTTTGCTGGATCCTGCGGCAATGGCCAATTTTGAAGTGTATGGCGGGCATCAATATGGGCTTATGCAGTCTACCTACAAACAATTCCAGAATTACAACAAAGAAATCTGGCAGACAGAATATCTGATCAACTGGAACTCTTTGTCCACCCAGCCGGCAAGAGATTTCAGCTGGAATACAGATGCATTTACCTTTGCCAGCAGTGTCAACAATGCATTATTAGGTAATGTCAATGCGTGGATTCATTATTCTGCCAAACGTTATTATGGCTTAATGGGTGACGGAACTTACGGGACTACTGCAGGTGTAATGACCAAAAGAGGCTATATTCTTTCACATTATGCCAAATATACAACAGGAAAGACGAGAATAGAAGCCAAATGGGATGACAAAACAGGTGTTTTACAGGGTTCTTCCTATATTTCGCAGGATGGAAATCAGGTTGTTCTTATGGTTATTAATCCTTCTCAGAACTCCTATAGTTTAAAGGTTGATCTGCCTTTTTACACGACTTCAGGAACAAAAGTCCTGACCAATACACAATCCAATATGGTGAGCACACCTATTTCTTTAAGTACGGCAACATTCCGGCCTACTGCTGATATCAGCCCTTCCAGTGTTATGACTTTCGTTTTTAATAAAAGTGGTGACAGACCTGCTTCTCTGATGACAGGTGGTGATATTCATTATAATAAAATTGAAACACAAACTCCTACCAATACAGCTTTTGGGACAGGATTCAATATCAGCAATACAACGGTGACGTTCTCCAATCCAAGCCCTCTTATCAGTAATAATATGACTGCGGCTAACGGATATCTTCAGCTTAATGATAGGTACAATAAACTGATTCTGCATGTAAACAGCTATACAACGGCAGGACAAAGTTATTCGGACAATACGACTTTATACTATATCAACAGCCAGGGGGTAGCGAAATCATATAATTACGGCAAGATTAATTTTCCACAGGGAGGAAACTTCGATATCACATTAGATATTTCAAGACAGGTGCTTACAGACGGATGCAAAGGAATTTTAGGACTGAGAAATTCTAACTACAGCTCTGTACTGACGCTTAATCTGGGAGATGTTTATTTCAATGTGGGGAATGAAATTGCTTCTAAATTCGGAGGTACCTATTCCGCAAGCGACAGCTATCTGATGGATGCACTGGAAAATGGCTACTACACTTCTGTAGACTTCAGAAATGCAGCGGGAGTCACTTCCTCCAATAACTGGCAGCCTATGAGTGCCAACTCTAACAGCATTTATTATGTGAATTCAAACGTAAGTTCATCTGCCAATAATGTGATTTCAGGTACAGTTTGTTCAAATCTTGTCCTTTCCGGTCAGGGTATGGATTTTCAGGTGCCGTTTAACTTCACAGCCAATGCTGCCTCTTACAGCCGTACATTTAATGGTTACGATGTGCTGATCCTGCCATTCCAGGCTAATATACCTTCCGGAGTTACTGCTTATCTGATGTCTCCGAATGCCAATAATATCAGCTGTACCGCAATTTCAAACGGAATCATTCCTGCAAACACTCCGGTAATCGTCAATGCGACAGGGAATATTACTTTCAGCGGTACAGGAAATGTTTCCACACCCAAAGCAATCACGGTCAATCAGATGAACGGAGTTTACCAGGGCATCAAAGTTCCGGCGAATGCTTATGTGCTGAAAACAGAAAACGGAGTAACAGGTTTCTATAAAGTAACTGCCGGAAATGAGCCTTTAATTGGTGCTTTCAAAGCATATCTTACAGAAGAAAATACTTATTCTGCCAACGTTCTTCCTTTAAACTTCGGATCGTTAAGCACCAGAAATATTTCTGCTGAAGCTAAAAAAGAGCCTGTTAAAATATATCCTAATCCGGTAAAAGCAGACCTTTTCATTGATTCTGACTTTTCAGAAGCTGCTACCACCATTTTTGACGGAAGAGGAAGCATCATCAGATCCGGGTTGAAAATAAATTCAGGGAAAAACCAAATTAATGTGGGAGATTTCCCGGCTGGTATTTACTTTATTGAGGTTACTCAAAAAAATAATACAGTCGTAAAACAAAAATTTATCAAAGAGTAAATTGAATCCAAAGTCATCATGAGCACTGCTTATGGTGGCTTTATTTCTATATAATTACAAGGCAACATTGAAAAGTAGCCGGATTTATCGTTAATTTAAGTGTGTTATTTACATTTATTTAAAATAGAACGTTATATTTGTTTTTCATTGCATTGTTGCTCAATGATAGGGGCGATTTGTATAAAATAAGAATGAAAACATAATTATCCGTGAAGATCTGTGAAATCAGTGGTTTGAAAATGATTAATCACAAAATCCACAGCCATTTTCCGGACTTTATTGAAACCATACTACCTATGAAAAGAATTGTATTAATGCTATGTGCAACACTGGCAGCATCTTTATTTTTTGCTCAGAATCATTATAAATACCCATTCAGAAACCCGGATCTTCCGGTTAATGAAAGAATAGAGAACCTTCTTACTTTGCTGACTACAGAAGAAAAGATTGGAATGATGATGGATAATTCCCAGGCAGTTCCCCGTCTGGAAATTCCTGCCTACGGATGGTGGAATGAAGCACTTCATGGGGTGGCAAGAGCAGGAACAGCCACTGTTTTTCCTCAGGCAATCGGGATGGCGGCCACATGGGATGTTCCGGAGCATTTTAAAACTTTTGAAATGATTTCTGATGAAGCACGTGCAAAATACAACAGATCTTTTGATGAGGCTCTGAAAACAGGGCGGTACGAAGGACTGACCTTCTGGACACCCAATATCAATATTTTTCGTGACCCAAGATGGGGAAGAGGCCAGGAAACCTATGGTGAAGACCCTTATCTTACCTCCGTTCTGGGCGTTGCTGCAGTAAAAGGTTTGCAGGGAAACGACCCGAAATTTTTTAAAACCCACGCCTGCGCTAAACATTTTGCAGTACATAGCGGACCGGAATGGAACCGCCACTCTTATAACGCAGAAATCTCAAAAAGAGATCTGTATGAGACGTATCTTCCCGCTTTCAAAGCGTTGGTTCAGGAAGGAAATGTAAGAGAAGTGATGTGCGCCTACAATGCTTTTGACGGGCAGCCATGTTGTGCAAACAATACTTTACTTACTGAAATTCTCCGTGGAAAATGGAAGTATGACGGAATGGTGGTCTCAGACTGCTGGGCACTGGCCGATTTCTTTCAGAAAAAATACCACGGCACCCATCCTGACGAAAAAACAACCGCAGCAGATGCCCTGAAACATTCTACGGATCTGGAATGCGGAGATACCTATAACAATCTGAATAAATCTCTGGCAAGCGGACTGATTACCGAAAAAGATATCGATGCATCAATGCGCAGAATCCTGAAAGGGTGGTTTGAGCTGGGAATGCTTGATCCGAAAACTTCCGTTCACTGGAATACCATTCCATATGCTGTAGTCGATTCTGAAGAACATAAGAAACAGGCACTGAAAATGGCACAAAAATCAATTGTGCTGATGAAAAACGAAAAGAATGTTCTGCCTCTCAGCAGAAGTATTAAAAAAAATTGCCGTTGTAGGACCAAACGCCAACGACGGATTGATGCAGTTAGGAAACTATAACGGAACTCCTTCTTCCATTGTAACGATTTTAGACGGAATCAAAACCAAATTCCCGAATGCTGAAATTATCTACGAAAAAGGAAGCGAAGTAACAGATCCTTCATCCAGAACATCACTCTATCAGAATTTTATCAGTCAGAAGAACGGCGCGAAAGGAATGAAAGTAGAGTTCTTCAATAACAATGAATTCAAAGGGCAGCCAGCCAATGTTTCCGTAAATTCAACTGCCATCAGCTACAACAGCTTTGGAGGAACCCAGCTGGCACCCAATGTAGGAAGAGAAAATACCTCAGCGATCATTTCAGGGATTTTCAAAAGTACCTACACAGGAGAGGTCGTGTTTTCTGCTTCCACTTCCGATATCTATACCCTTTTCGTGGACGGAAAAGAAATCGCAACAAGAAAAGGACCTGATGCAAGACATCCTTCAGAGTTTCCTGTAAAAATGGAAAAAGGAAAAGAATACCGGATAGAACTGCGTCATACACAAAAAGGAAAATATGTAAGCATCAGCTTTGAGGTCTACAGAAAAGACCCTGTTAATTTTGCTTCGGTGAGAGAAAAGGTGAAAAATGCAGACGTTATTGTCTTTGCAGGCGGACTTTCTCCAAGTCTGGAAGGTGAAGAGATGATGGTGAATGCAGAAGGCTTCAAAGGAGGTGACAAAACTTCGATTGCTCTTCCTAAAGTCCAGAGGGACCTGTTAGCGGAGCTTAGAAAAACAGGAAAACCTGTTGTTTTTGTTCTTTGTACCGGAAGCGCTCTGGGATTGGAACAGGATGAGAAAAATTATGATGCCCTGTTGAACGCCTGGTATGGCGGACAGTCCGGAGGAACGGCTGTAGCAGATGTTTTGGCAGGTGATTATAACCCTTCCGGAAAATTACCCATTACCTTTTATAAAAATATTGAACAGCTGGACAATTCCCTTTCAAAGACAAGCAAGCACGAAGGATTTGAAAATTATGATATGCAGGGGAGAACCTACCGTTATATGACGGAAAAGCCTCTTTATCCATTCGGGCATGGCCTGAGCTATTCAAAATTTGTTTACGGAGATTCAATGCTGAGCAAAAATACGATCGGTACCGACGAAAATATGACAATCACAATTCCGGTAACCAATATTTCAGAAAGAGATGGAGAAGAAGTGGTTCAGGTTTATATCAAAAGAAACAATGATGCCCAGGCTCCTGTAAAAACGTTAAGGGCTTTTGAAAGGACTTTAATCAGATCTAAAGAAACAAAAAATATTCAGCTGACCCTCTCTAAAGACTCATTTGCGTTCTACGATGAAAAAGCAGATGATCTGGTTTCAAAACCTGGCGACTATACCATTTTTTATGGCGGAACCTCCGATGATGCAGGGTTAAAAAGTATTCCGCTAAAAGTAAAATAAAAATTGATTCAGGACAAATTGAGATATGCTTTAGCTTTCAAAATATATGATCTATGACAACAAAAAATAAAATATTTTCCATCGCGATTTCCCTTAGTGCTGCTTTTTTTTTCGGCTCAGAATAATACGGTCCATACTTTTAACCTGGATCTGAAAGAAACTCCTGCACCTATTAAAATACAACCCACCATGTATGGGATTTTCTTTGAAGATATCAATTTTGCCGCAGATGGCGGATTGTATGCTGAACTGATTAAAAACCGCAGTTTTGAATTTGACGAACCATTTACAGGATGGAAACAGCCCAACACAAAAACACTATCTCCTAATCTGGATTCCGGGTTTCTGACCATTTATTCCGATCCTGCCAAAACCAATAAAAATTACGCACGAATTACCGTTCTGAATGATAAAAATTATATTCTGGAGAATGAAGGATTCAGAGGAATAGGGCTTCATCAGGGTGAAAATTATGATTTTAGTTTTGATCTGGAGAATGTTTCAGGAAATATTGCTGCAGTAAATGCCAGTCTTGTTGATGAAAGCGGGAAGGAAATTTCTTCAGTCTCCACACTCATCAAAGGAAAGGGATGGCAGAGATATACAGCCGTTTTTAAATCACCACAAACTGTAGAAAAAGCAAAACTGCAGATTACATTTACCGGAAACGGCATCGTGAACATGGATATGATCTCCCTCTTCCCGCAAGACACCTGGAAAGGCAGAAAAGGAGGATTACGAAAAGACCTCGTTCAGAAATTATATGATTTACAACCCGGTTTTTTGAGGTTTCCGGGAGGCTGTATTGTAGAAGGAAGAACTTTGGCTGAGCGCTATCAGTGGAAAAAAACAATAGGAAATATAGCAGACCGTGAATACCTTATCAATAAATGGAGCACAGGATTTCCGCACAGGCTTACACCGGATTACGGACAGTCCTTCGGACTGGGATTTTATGAATATTTCCAGCTTTCCGAAGATCTGGGCGCAGAACCTGTTCCTATTCTGAGCTGCGGGATGGCTTGCCAGTTCAATACGGCAGAACTGGTGAAAATGGAAGACCTTGATCCCTATGTTCAGGATGCCCTTGACCTGATTGAATTTGCCAACGGGGATTCCGGAACAAAATGGGGTAAAATCCGTACTGAAATGGGACACCCAAAGCCTTTTAATTTAAAATTTATCGGAGTGGGAAATGAACAGTGGGGAGCAGATTACATCGAACGCTATAAAGTATTTGAAAAAGCCATTCATGCAAAATATCCTGACATTAAGATCATCTCCGGAAGCGGACCGTCACCTGACGGCGAATTCTTCGAGTATGGCTGGAAAAAACTGAAACAGCTTAATGCGCAGATTGTAGATGAACATTATTACAATTCTCCCGAATGGTTCATGCAAAATGCAGGCAGATACGATAAGTATGACCGCTCCGGGCCAAAAGTTTTTGCCGGAGAATATGCAGCCCAATCTGTAGGTGTGGTAAAACCTGATAATAAGAATAACTGGCTCACGGCCCTTTCAGAAGCCGCTTTTATGACAGGTCTTGAAAGAAATGCGGATGTGGTTTATATGACTTCCTATGCACCGCTTTTTGCCCATGCTGATGGATGGCAATGGACACCCGATCTTATCTGGTTCAATAATCTGAAATCTTATGCAACCCCGAATTATTATGTTCAGAAATTATTTTCCAACAATAAAGGAACGGATGTATTAAAAATAGAACATAACGGAAAAGCAATATCCGGGCAAGAAAAATTATACGCTACAGCAGTGAAGGACACGAAAACTCATGAGATCATTATAAAAATGGTCAATACTGATACTCAGGCTAAAACGGTAAATATCAAACCAGGAACTTTGAAAACAGGTAAGAAAATAACCAAAATCCTTCTATCCGCACCACAGCTTTCTACTGAAAATAGTTTCGATGCTGAACCTATAAAACCTAAAGAAGAGATTTCTGAAGCCAAAAATGGGGAAATTTCAACGGAAATTCCTGCCAATTCTTTAGTTGTTTTAAAGATAAAAATAAATTAATTATTTGATATATAGTATTTTGTGAAAAATAAGTGTGTTTTTTACATTTATTTAAAATAGAATCTTATATTTGTTTTTATCTCATCAGGAGAATTTAAAATCTCAATAATCAAAAACGTTTCACCACCATGAAAAAATATGTTATCGGGCTGGACTACGGTACAGATTCCGTACGGGCCGTTCTTATTGACACTGAAAACGGTTCTGAAATAACTTCTTCAGTCAGCTACTACCAGAGATGGAAGGAAGGTAAATTCTGTAATCCTTCAGCCAATAGTTTCAGACAGCATCCTTCAGATCATATTGAAGGTCTGGAAAAAACCATTTCAGATGTAGTAAAAGAAAGCGGAATACCGGCAGAACAGATCGTCAGTATTTGTATTGATACTACAGGCTCTTCACCGTTACCAGTAACAAGTGACGGAGTAGCCTTAGCACTGGTTCCGGGATTTGAAGAAAATCCCAATGCCATGATGGTTTTATGGAAAGACCATACCGCTATCCGCGAAGCCGAAGAAATCAATACCCTTGCAAGAACATGGGGTGGTGAAGATTATACAAAATATGAAGGTGGTATTTACTCTTCAGAATGGTTCTGGGCCAAAATACTGCACATCATCAGAGCAGATGCAGAGGTAAAAAATGCGGCTTATAGCTGGATGGAGCACTGTGATTATCTGACTTTTCTTTTATCAGATCATAAAGACCTGGCAACCTTTAAAAGAAGCCGTTGTGCAGCTGGCCACAAAGCCATGTGGCATGAGACATGGGACGGCCTGCCTTCCGAAGAATTCCTCAACAGGCTTGATCCTTCTCTGGGTGCACTCAGAGCAAGATTATACCGGGAAACCTATACTTCAGATGAAATTGCAGGCTACCTGAATGAAGAATGGGCCGCAAAAACCGGTCTTACCACCCAAACCATCATTACCGTAGGAACCTTTGATGCCCATTCAGGAGCTGTAGGAGCCAGAGTGGAAGAAAATACACTGATCAGGATCATGGGAACTTCTACCTGTGACATTATGGTGGCCTCACAGGAAGCTATTGGAGATACAACCGTAAAAGGAATATGCGGACAGGTTGACGGCTCCGTAATTCCCGGATTGATAGGGCTTGAAGCAGGGCAGTCTGCCTTTGGAGATGTGCTGGCATGGTATAAAGATATCCTGATGTGGCCGGTTCACCAGGTTATGATGCATTCCGAAAATATTTCAGATGAACAGAAGACAAAGCTCGCAGATGAAATGGAGGCAGGACTTATCAGAAAACTAACCCTTGAAGCAGAAAAAATTCCTCTTTCAGATACTGTTCCGATTGCATTGGACTGGGTAAACGGAAGGAGAACGCCGGATGCAGACCAGGAACTTAAGGCAGCGATCAGCCAGCTTTCTCTGGGAACAAAAGCACCTCATATTTTCAAAGCTTTGGTGAATGCCATTTGTTTCGGAGCTAAAAAGATTGTTGACCGTTTTGAAGAGGAAGGTGTGAAAATCAATAAAGTGATCGGAATCGGTGGAGTAGCAAGGAAATCGCCGTTTATCATGCAGACTCTCGCTAATGTTCTGGATATGCCGATTGCAGTAGCTGCTTCAGATCAGACTCCCGCTTTGGGTGCTGCTGTTTATGCAGCTGTATCAGCAGGAATTTATCCGACCGTACAGGAAGCAAGCATGAAAATGGGCTCCGCATTTGAAGCGGAATACCAGCCGAAAGCGGAAGAATTACAGCTCTACAGAGAATTAATGCAGCAATACCAGAAGCTCGCTGATTTTGTAGAATACAATACCAAACTGAAAAACAACAGGAAAGAATTTCAGAACTCCTGATTCTCCCATTTTAACCTTTTGAATATACTCAAAATGAATACCTATAAAGAACTCCAAAGAGAATGTTATGAAGCGAATATGCAATTGGATGCCCTGAAGCTGGTGGTCTATACTTTCGGGAATGTAAGTGCTGTAGACCGTGACAAAGGCATTTTTGCCATTAAACCAAGCGGTGTTCCCTATGACATTTTAAAGCCGGAAGATATGGTGATTTTAGACTTTGATGCCAATGTCATTGAAGGTAGGCTCAGACCCTCTTCCGATACCAAGACCCATGCTTACCTGTACAAAAACTGGGAAAACATCGGTGGAATTTCCCACACTCATGCGATCTATTCCGTGGCGTGGGCACAGGCACAAATGGATATTCCTGTTTTCGGGACCACCCATGCAGACCATTTAACAACAGATATTCCCTGCGCCCCACCTATGCGGGATGAGCTGATTGAAGGAAACTACGAATACAATACAGGAATACAGATTCTGGAATGTTTTAAACAAAAACAACTCTCTCCGGAAGAGGTAGAAATGGTTCTGATCGGCAATCACGGCCCGTTTACCTGGGGGAAAAATGCAGAGAAAGCAGTTTACAACAGCAAAGTACTGGAGACCATTGCCGAAATGGCTTATCTCACCAGACAGATCAATCCTGATGCGGAACGACTGAAAGACTCACTCATCAAAAAACATTATGAACGTAAGCACGGCAAGAATGCTTATTACGGACAGGAATTTAAACACTAAACACTTCAACATAACAACTATTAACGATCAACAAAATTATGTTAACACCTCTCAATACCAAAGAAGTCTGGTTCATCACAGGAAGTCAGCATTTATACGGACCTGAAACACTTGCCCAGGTGGCAGACCATTCACAGAAAATTGTGGCAGAACTTGAAAAATCTTCTTTCATTCCGGTAAAAGTCATTGTAAAGCCAACGGTAAAAACTACCGAAGAGATATTTGAAACCATTGCAGCCGCTAATCATGCAGAAAACTGTATAGGAGTAATCACGTGGATGCATACCTTTTCACCCGCTAAAATGTGGATCAGAGGACTAAAAATTTTACAGAAGCCTCTTCTGCATCTGCATACCCAGTTCAACAGAGATATTCCGTGGTCTACCATGGATATGGATTTTATGAATCTTAACCAGGCAGCTCACGGAGACCGTGAATTTGGTTTTATGGTAAGCAGGCTCCGAAAGAACAGAAAAGTAGTGGTTGGGCACTGGTCGGAAGAAAGGGTTCAGAAGCAGATCGGTGACTGGAGCCGTGTTGCAGCAGGATGGGACGACTGGCAGGGCGCTAAATTTGCACGTTTCGGAGATAATATGCGGTTTGTAGCCGTTACAGATGGAGATAAAGTGGAAGCTGAAACTCAATTCGGCTTTTCAGTCAATACCTGGGGAATCGGTGATCTTGTAGGCGTTATCAATTCTGTAAGTGAGGGAGAAATAAAAAGCCTTATGGAAGAATATGAATCTTCTTATCACATGGCAGCTTCCCTTTTGGAAGGAGGGGCCAACAGAAGTTCGCTACATACCGCTGCAAAAATTGAATTAGGACTTGAAAAATTTTTAAAAGACGGAGGATTTAAAGGATTTTCAGATACCTTTGAAGACCTTCACGGGCTGGAGCAGCTGCCGGGAATTGCTGTACAGCGACTGATGCAGAAAGGATATGGATTTGCAGGCGAAGGAGACTGGAAAACAGCAGCGCTCGTACGTGCCATGAAAACAATGGGGCAGGGCCTTGAAGGTGGAAATGCCTTTATGGAAGATTATACCTATCATTTAGACCCTTCCAATCCTTCTATTTTAGGCTCCCATATGCTGGAAGTAGATCCTGTGCTGGCTGCCGGAAAACCTTCATGTGAGATACATCCGCTGGGAATCGGAGGAAAAGCAGATCCGGTTCGTCTTGTTTTTAACTCCAGAGGAAATATTGATTCTCTGAATGCTGCCCTGATGGATTTTGGAAACCATTTCAGACTGCTGATCAATAAAACCAGAGCATTGGAAATTACAGAAGAGTTGCCAAAACTCCCGGTAGCAAGGGTTTTATGGAAACCTCTTCCTGATTTATATACGGCCGCAGAAGCCTGGATACTGGCAGGAGGGGCACACCATACATGTTACAGTGAAAATATTTCAGCAGAACAGCTGGAAGATTTTGCTGAGATAGCAGGAATTGAATCATTAGTCATTGATGAAGATACCAGAATGCGTGACTTTAAAAATACACTTCGTTGGAATGAAATGTATTATCGTTAATTAATTTTAAAAAATATGTAAATAATTATGAAAAAAACAACATATAACGGCATTTTTATTTTATTATTTTTAATTATTTTCGGCTGTAAAAAAGAAAATAATAAACAGGATATTTCAGGAAAAATGGAGAATATTTCTACTTCAGACTATGGAGTGACGCCAAAAGGCGATTCTATTAAAAAATATACGTTGACCAATAAAAACGGGATGAAAGTTGAGGTCAGCAACTTCGGGGGAATTATCACATCCTTAACCGCTCCGGACAGAAATGGGAAATACGAAGATGTAGTGCTTGGCTTTACAAAACCCGAAGGATATTTCGATGGCAACCCTTATTATTTCGGGGCTTTGATCGGAAGATACGGCAACAGAATTGCCAATGCCAAATTCGCACTGGAAGGTAAAACATACGAAATTGATAAAAATGATGGTCCCAACAGCCTTCACGGAGGAAAGGAGGGATTTCATACCAGATTCTGGAATATTGAGGCAGTAAAAGATGCAAAATTTCCGACATTGAAATTATCTTATATCAGTGCAGATGGTGAAGAAGGATATCCGGGGAAATTAACAACAACTGTTTTTTACACGCTTACAGACGATAATGCTTTGGAAATTTCTTACGAAGCTGAGACCGATAAACCTACAGTGGTAAATCTTACTCAGCATTCTTATTTTAACCTGTCCGGGAATTTTACTAAAACGATTACTGATCATGAACTGCAGATTAATGCAGATCATTTTCTTCCGGTGAACGAAACCTTAATTCCTACTGGTGAGCAGAAAGCAGTAAAAGGAACTCCTTTTGATTTCACGGTATCAAAAGCCATCGGAAAAGATATCAATGCAGACGATGATCAGTTGAAAAAAGGAAAAGGATATGACCATAACTGGATTCTGAACGGAAAAGGACTAAGAAGCATCGCCAAAGTATATCATCAGGGAACAGGAAGATTAATGGAAGTCTTCACAGATGAACCCGGTGTGCAGTTTTATTCCGGAAATTTTCTTGACGGAAAGTTTGATACCAAAACAGGAGGTAAAAATGAATTCAGAACAGGATTCTGCTTAGAGACACAGCATTTCCCGGATTCACCAAACCAGCCTTCTTTCCCTTCTACAGAACTGAAGCCTGGGCAGAAATACCACTCGAAAACCATCTATAAATTCTCCGTTAAAAACTAAACTATGGGAAAATTAGCAACTATTGATATTGTCATATTCCTGATCTATTTTGTAGTGGTAGCTTCCTACGGATTATGGATCTATAAAAAGAAAAAATCTGAATCCACAGGAAGTAAGGATTATTTCCTTGCGGAAGGATCTTTGACCTGGTGGGCAATTGGAGCCAGCTTAATCGCTTCCAATATTTCTGCTGAACAGTTTATCGGAATGAGTGGTGAAGGTTTCTTTGTCGGAATCGCTGTTGCTGCTTACGAATGGATAGCTGCTCTTGCGCTGATCATTATTGCGGTCTGGTTTATTCCGATCTATCTTAAAAATAAGATCTATACCATGCCTCAGTTTCTGGAGAGAAGGTATAATAAATCTGTTTCATTGATCATGGCAGTATTCTGGCTGTTTCTGTATGTTATCGTGAATCTTACTTCTATCCTTTATCTGGGTGCTCTTGCCATCGATACTTTACTGGGAGGAGAACATCTTCACGGGATTATGATAGCTCTTCTGCTTATGGCACTATTGATCGGTCTTGGAGGAATGAAAGTAATAGGATATACAGACGTTATACAAGTGGCAGTTCTTATCATTGGTGGTTTTGCAACGGTGTATATGGCGCTGCAGATTGTAGACCAGAGAATCAACGGAGCGGCTGTAGGAAATGCACTGGCAGGATTCAATACCCTGATCAATGAGGCTCCGCAGCACTTTAAACTGATTCTTCAAAAACCAACAACCACCACAACTACGTTGGCAATGCCTCAAAACCTTGATGTACAGAAGTATGTCGTGTTACCAGGCTTGGCGATGTATTTTGCAGGTCAGTGGATTGTTAACCTGAACTATTGGGGTTGTAATCAGTACATCACCCAGAGAGCTTTAGGGGCAGATCTGAAAACGGCAAGAACAGGAATTCTGTTTGCAGGTTTTCTGAAATTATTCATGCCTGTGATCGTAATGCTTCCGGGGATTGCGGCTTACGTTTTATATTCAAAAGGACATCTTCCGGGATTCAACGGAGTGAAAGACGGAGCATACTCTGCAATATTGGGATTCTTGCCTGTAGGATTGAAAGGATTGGCTATTGCCGCTTTGACCGCAGCGATTGTAGCTTCACTGGCAGGAAAAGTGAACAGTATTTCAACCATTTTTACATTGGATATCTATAAGAAATACCTTAAGACAGATGCTACCGAAATCCAGATGGTGAGAACAGGCCGCTGGGTAATTATTATCGCGATGATGACTGCATTGGCTTTCACATGGACAGATGTTTTAGGAATAGGCGGAGAAGGAGGCTTCACATTTATCCAGAAATATACTGGCTTTATCAGTCCTGGAGTTTTTGCCATGTTCCTTCTGGGAATGTTCTGGAAAAGAACAACTGGTACAGCTGCATTGGTAGGAGTTATCTTAGGTTTTGTCCTGGCGATCTTCTTCAACAGTTTTGCTGTAGAGATTTTCGGGAAAGAAACATGGTTGTATACTGCATTCACTTATGAAAAGCTGGAGAATGGTGTAGTTCATACCATTACCGAGATTCCTTTCCTGATCAATATGGGATGGTCATTCTTTATCACGATAATCGCGATGATCCTGATCAGTCTTGCAGGTCCGAAAGTAAATCCTAAAGCTTTTGCCATTGATGTGACGATGTTTAAAGTGGACAACAGAACTTTAGTATTGATTGTAATGACGCTGCTTTTACTGACGGCTTTGTATGTAAGGTTTTGGTAGAAATTATTATACATAACAAAAAAATAGGATGCTGAAAAAGCATCCTATTTTTTTTGATCTTAGAATTGGTTATGTATGTTTAATTCATTGCAATAAATTTGAACTTAAACAGCTGGCAGGATGTACCATAATAATCCCAAAGATGTAAGTTTGAATTACCATCCATGGTACAGTTGGGAATATCCCAGCCGCGTGTAGGATCCACCTTGGATAGTATTTTGTAATAACCATTAGAGACAGCAACTACCTGCCAGGCTTGTGCGTCATTACTATAGTTCTGCCAAAGCCTGATCGAAGTTCCCAATGTATTACTATTGCTGGCCAGATCAATACAACGATTGGTTGTGCTGGCTTTGGATACAAAACGCCAGTAGCCATTACCTGCGTCAATGGCAACCCAGCGCTGGGCAGCAGCGCCATTCCTTGTCCATGGCCTTAATACTGCACCATTGGCGTCTTCTCCTGATTTCAGATCAACTACTTTGTTGGCATCAGTCTGAAATTCGATCTCATAAATACCATTATTAACCAGGCTACTGTTTGTGTTGCAGTTGGCAACGGGGTAGTTGGAGGATGCATATTGCTGAAACCACTGTTTAACCGGGGCAGCGCAGGCTTCCCAATCGTTATTGTAAGCTGTTCCTGCATTAGGATCGCCTTTGTGGAGGAGATTATCCGGGGCAAGAACATTCCAGCTTACATTGCCGGATTGATCCACGATGTATTTTAAATTGGCACCAAATCCGCTTCCGCCTGCCGTACCGGTATTACCAATGCCGAAGGTACCATATCCTTGTGGAGCCCAGTCGGTCTCGGTAATGGCGATCGGTGCAATGTCTGCAATAGGCTTAACGTTTACATTCCATGCGTTCTGAAAGGATTGATAGTTGCTGAGACCACCCCAGTAACCGGGATAAATATGAACAGCGTAGCCAATATTACCACCTGTGATCTGATTATTGACATAGCCTTGATAATGCGATTGCCAGCCTGTACCCGGAATCCAGCAAACATTGTTGGCTCCGTTGTTACGTATGATGTTAACCAGTGGCTGAAAGAAGTTTTTGAGTGCTGCAAAATGCTCATTTCCCGTACTACCCCAAGCACCATTTGTTCCCAGGATTTCAACAGGTTCGTTAGCTAATTCAAACATCACATTGTCAGCATTCTTTAATCCGGGATGCTGAGACAGGAAAGTCCATACGGTCTTCAGATAGCTATGGTACGCATCATTGACTGCAATACGATTTGGGCATACACCTGGTGGGCGAAGGATGACATACATTCCCAGACTGCGGGCATGGTTGATCAGTGGGATAATTACCTGATCGGTGTAGGTAACCAGGCGACTGTAATTGAATCTTGAGATATCGTTCTCCGGGATAGCCGGTCCGGGATCATTGGTCCAATACGGATCAATATGAAGGCGGATGTAATTGAGGTACCAGCCATCGGAAGCGCTGCTGAGCTTGTTCATAACAGCTTTGTTGTAGTTCAGAGCACCCTGTACATTGTAATTATCCCAGGTACAGTAGCCGGAATTCGCACCATATTGACATCCATTGAACCAGGGGCTTGGGGTTATGGCAACCCCATGTAAGATAACGTTATTGTCACAAGGGTCTTTAAGGTATCTGCCTCCAACATGCAGCATTGGAGTTGCTGCCAATGCCCTGGCGCTGGCGCTGTTGCTTACATTGTTTTCAGGTTCTTCTTGTAAAGTTTTTTCCATCCGGGAGCAGCCGGAAAGAATGGTTAACAGAAAGGCCATAAATAGCCACATTGTGTTTGTTCTCATAATTTATATATTAAAGGGTTATTAATTTTGTTTTTGGTGATCGATTTTTTCCTCTTTACCCTTAGAAGGATCAGGCAGATACTCGATTTTTTTTAAATCTTAATGCGATAGTTGACTGGACAGGGCGTATTGACTAAAAACTGCTTATCTCAAAGTGTTATAATCTGTTGCGGTTTTTCGGCATTAATCACGGGGAGGAAATGACAGGACTATCTCTGTCAGGTTTCAGATATGAAAACCCTTATTCTCTTTTTCTCCATTTTTCACGCATGAAGCATGATATGATGAAAATTCAAATAAATGATATTTGTTGTTGCTAGTTTTGTATAAAAATACATATTTATTTAAATATATGGTAATATTTTAGTTAAAATTAACATAAAAAAATCATATCATAAATATAATAATTGGCAAATAGTTATAATTGTTTTATTTGAAAGGGAAAATAGAAAACCTTATCATAAATTTTCTTTATGATACTTCTATAAAAAGGCGCAAATGTTTATTTGCCAGCTGAAATTTCCAGGTTAGCTCAAAAAAAAAATCCCGTAAAAAACGAGATTTCATTTATCTTAAGGTCATAGAAGATTTGTGGAAAGGTGCAGGGTATAGATATTAAATAGATGATTTGCATAATATCAAAAACAATTACATTTTAAACATAAACCCGCGCGATATTTTCTTGGTGTATTTTTTTTCGTCAAAGCGGTAAAGAAAAGAACCTTTTCTGGATGAGGTCATATCCTTTTTATTGGTATTGACAAGGATATCCATGCTATTGATCTTGCTTGTGAAATTACGCTTATCGAATTTTTCGTCAAAAATGGCTTCATAAAGATTCTGAAGATCCTTCATGGTGAATTTTTCAGGAAGAAGCTCAAAGCCAATAGGTCCGGTGGAGGCTCTTCTCCGCAGCCTGGCTACAGCATCCTTTACCATATCGTTATGATCGAAAATAAGATCCGGTGCTTTCTGAAGCTCAACCCATTCTGCACTGTACTGTTCATTGATCTGAATATCTTTTTCAATATTGATCAATGCATAGTAGGAGATTGACATGATTCTGGCTGTAGGCTCACGTTTAATTTCCGTATAACATTTCAGCTGTTCAAGATAAATATTTTCAAGACCGGTTAATGTATACAGAACCCTGTTGGCCGCTTCATCGGATGTCTCTTCACTGCCAATGAATCCACCCATGAGGGACCATTCGCCCATCTGGGGTTCAAAATTTCTTTTTACCAATAGGATTTTAAGATTTTCGCCATCAAAACCGAAAATAATGCAGTCAACAGCAACCAGGTGTTTGGGATATTGGGAGTAATCCTCAGTCATCTTTTATATTTTGATGCAAAGGTAAAACTTTTATACTTACGATCTTATACAAATGTAATTCTTACACTTTTAAATCTGAATCATTATTTTTATTAAAACGATTCTACAAAGGTATTTTGGGAGCTAAAACTGGGATTAAAAATGAAAAATAGCAATGAAATCCAGTTAAATGTATATGAATTTAATGTTAAAATTGTGTTAAAATTAGAATTAACACTTATTATTATTAATTAAAATAGCTTAACGTTAAAAATACGATAAGGTATTCACTATATCATTGAAATTTTTATTAAAACGTATTCTTAATTCATTTTCATAGGGAATCCTGTGATTGCAAAGTTTTCTTTTTCTGTGAATTGATTATCTTATTTTTTATGATAAGGTAGTGGCTTTTCTTTTATTTTCCGGGCTTTGTGAAAGGTTTTAAATAAAAAAATAACTAAAACAGACTCAAAAAAAGTTTCGTATATAGATTGTTTCCATTATTTTAGAAATGTTGAATTAACATTTATTCATGAGACCAAAATTTTCAGTTATTTTATTGTGTTTCACTTCATTTACCTCAGCGCAGGTAAAGGAGAAAATTCATTATTTCCCTTTGGAAACTGTAAGGTTATCAGAGAGTGTTTTCAATAAAGCCATGACAGCAGACCGGAAATACCTTATGGAGATGGAGCCGGACAGATTGCTGGCTCCCTATCTTAAGGAAGCCGGGCTGAAGCCAAAAGCTGATAATTATCCCAATTGGGAAAAGACCGGATTAGATGGTCATATAGGAGGACACTACATTTCTGCACTATCATTAATGTATGCTTCCACAGGTGATTCCGGAATCAAGCAGAGGATTGATTATATGATCAGTGAGCTGGAACGATGCCAGAAAGCCTCTCCGGACGGATACATTTCTGGGGTTCCCAACGGGAAAAAGATCTGGAAAGAAATAAAGCAGGGGAATATACACGCCTCAGGTTTTGGATTGAATGATCGCTGGGTTCCTTTGTATAATATTCATAAGTTATATGCAGGATTACGCGATGCCTATTGGCACGCAAAAAGTGACAAAGCAAAGACAATGTTGATCCGACTTACGGATTGGATGCTGAATGAAGTGTCAGGCCTTTCTGATGAACAGATACAGGATATGCTGCGCAGTGAGCATGGAGGACTTAACGAAGTTTTTGCGGATGTTTACGATATTACCCATGACAAAAAATATCTGCAACTGGCTCATCGCTTTTCCCATCAGGCTATCCTTAATCCTCTTCTGGCGGGAGAAGATAAGCTTACAGGTCTTCATGCCAATACACAAATTCCAAAAGTAATCGGCTACAAACGCATTGCTGATCTTGAAAATAATACTTCCTGGAGTAATGCCGCTGATTTTTTCTGGCATAATATTACCGAGAAAAGATCGTCTGTTATTGGCGGAAATAGTGTCAGTGAGCATTTTAACCCTGTCAATGATTTCAGCAGCATGATAAAAAGTATAGAAGGTCCGGAAACCTGCAATACCTATAATATGCTCAAGCTGACGAAAGAGCTTTATGCAACGCTGCCTGAATCTTATTATATCGATTATTACGAAAAAGCATTATACAATCATATCCTTTCCACGGAAAATTATAACCAGGGAGGCTTCGTGTACTTTACCCCGATGCGTCCCGGACACTATCGTGTTTATTCACAGCCTCAGACCAGCTTCTGGTGCTGTGTAGGATCAGGGATGGAAAATCATGCCAAATACGGGGAAATGATTTATGCCCGGTCGGATAAGGATTTATATGTGAACCTGTTTATTCCTTCCACATTGACCTGGAAACAGCAAAAAGTGATAGTTCGTCAGGTGAATAACTTCCCGGAAGTTCCTGAAACAACACTGATCTTTGATGCCGCAGGAAAATCAGAATTTGGTTTAAAACTAAGATGTCCGGAATGGACCACAGCCTCGGAAGTAAGAATTCTGATCAACGGAAAACAGGAGAAAGTACAACGAGGTTCCGATGGCTATTTTACACTGACTAAAAGATGGAAAAAAGGAGATGTTGTTAAAATGATTTTGCCGATGCATCTTTCTGCAGAACAACTTCCTGACCATTCCAATTATTATGCATTTAAATACGGACCTGTAGTGCTTGCCGCAAAATACGGTGCCGGAAACCAACAGGGACTTCTTGCGGACGATAGCAGAGGCGGCCATATTGCTCATGGTCCGCAGATTCCCTTAAACGAAATTCCAGTTATCCTTGGAAATTCTTCCGAGGTGGTTAGCCATGTTTCACCTTTGAACAGTAAACCGCTCAACTTTGCCGTTACAGGGCTTTATCCGTCGGAAAAATTCGGGAAAGGTTTAGAGCTTGTACCGTTTTACAGTATCCAGGCAGAAAGATATATTCTGTACTGGCCGCAGGCCGACAAAAACGGGATAGAAAATATGCTGAAACAGAAGGCGAAAGAGGAATCGGAAACCAAAGAACTGGATGTCATCACAACTGATAGAATCCAATTAGGAGAACAGCAGCCGGAATCAGATCATTTTATAGAAAGCAAAGACTCAGGTACAGGTTATATGGAAGACCGGCACTTCCGAGATGCCAAAGGCTGGTTTAGCTATCAGATGAAAAATAACGAAAAAAATGCTTCATTCCTTTACCTGCTTTATTTTGATGCCAATGCCAATCGAGTACTGAATATTGAAATCAACGGTAAAAACATCATTACTCAGAATTTGAACGGAAAGTCCGGAGCCTTACCTCAATATCTGGTTGTTCCGATACCGGATTCAGAAAAGAATAAAGAACATCTAACGGTAAAATTCCTGGCAGATGAAAAATTGATGACCGCTAAAATCATCGAAGTCCGTTTGCTGAAAGGAAAATACGAAAAGCAATACAAGCTGAACTAAAAATAAAAACAGATTTTTCCCATGAAAAACAGAACCCTATACTTATTATTTTTTCTGGCAGCCATTTGCAGTTTTCATGCAAAAGTAAGGCTCCCTGCTTTGGTTTCGGACGGGATGATCCTTCAGAGGAACCAGGATCTGAAAATCTGGGGATATGCAGATGCGGGAGAAAAAATTACGGTTAAGTTTATCAGTAAAACCTATCATGCCACGGCTGATCAGAATGGCAACTGGACCCTTATGCTTCCAAAGCTTAATGCCGGTGGTCCATATAGCATGACAATTAATGAGATCACCCTTAAGGATATCCTTATTGGAGATGTATGGGTGGCTTCAGGGCAATCCAATATGGAACTTCCGATGCGCAGGCTGACACCTTTGTATGAAAATGAAATTAAAAATGCCAATAATCCGAATATAAGATTCTTTACTGTCCCGCAGAAATATAATTTTAAAGCGCCTCAAAATGATCTTGACGGCGGGAAGTGGGAAAGTACCAACCCTCAGACTATTCTTGATTTTTCAGGAGTTGCCTATTTCTTTGCCAAAGAACTGAATGAAAAAAACAAAGTTCCGGTAGGAATCATTCACACCAGTCTCGGAGGCTCTCCGGTTCAGGCCTGGATGGATGAAAACTCACTGAGAAAATATCCGGAATATCTGGCTGAAGCAGAAAGATGGAAAAATGATGACCTGATAAAAACCACAGAATCTCAGGAACGATCCCTAAGCAAAGCATGGTATGCAGAGCTTGATCAGAGTGATATAGGGTTGAACCAGCACTGGGAGAAAGACAATGGGGATGATTCCGGATGGAAAACCATGGTGGTACCGGGATCGTGGGAGGATCAGGAAGGCTCGTTTGACGGTTCGGTATGGTTCCGCAAAGAAATTATTCTTCCAAAAGGAGTGGATCAGAAAACAGCATTTTTGAATCTGGGAAGGATAAAAGATGCTGATGTTACTTACATCAATGGAATTAAAGTAGGAAATGTCACCTATGAATATCCGCCACGCTGGTATGACATTCCCAAAGGCGTTTTAAAAGAAGGCAAGAATATCATTACCCTAAGAGTAATCAATGGAAGCGGTAAGGGACAGTTTATTGCCGATAAACCGTATTACCTCGAAATTGACGGACAAAAAACAGATCTTAAAAGCGAGTGGAAATATAAAATAGGAGCAAAAATGGAAAAAATGGCTCCCGGACAAACTTTTATCCGGTGGAAACCGTTAGGACTTTATAATGCCATGATTAACCCGCTGATCAATTATAACATCAAAGGATTTATCTGGTATCAGGGTGAAAGCAATACAGGAAAACCTAAAGAATATGGAGATTTGCTATCAACAATGATTTCACTTTGGCGTTCAAAATGGAACAAGAATGATTTGCCTTTCCTGATTGTGCAGCTGGCTAATTTCATGGAGAAAAAAGATGAACCTCTGGATAGTGGCTGGGCTGAGCTGAGAGAGCAGCAGAGACAGGTTTCCCTCAATGTTCCTTACGCAGGGCTTGCAGTAGCTATTGATGTAGGAGAAT
This sequence comes from Chryseobacterium proteolyticum, assembly GCF_046591535.1. NCBI lineage: Bacteria > Pseudomonadati > Bacteroidota > Flavobacteriia > Flavobacteriales > Weeksellaceae > Chryseobacterium > Chryseobacterium proteolyticum. Next base: position 106,503 of record NZ_JBJLWK010000001.1, read on the forward strand.
GGAACGATATTCATCCGCTGAATAAAAAAACAGTAGGTGACAGATTGGCTTTACAAGCCCTAAAAATTGCGGAAGGTAAAAAGATTATTGCAGACGGACCCGTTTATCAGTCCATGAAAACAGAAGGAAATACCATTATTTTATCCTTTAAACCCGGAACAGATGATCTGGTACAGGGAGAACTGAAAGGTTTTGCCATACAGCAGAAAGATGGCAGCTACCAATGGGCCAAAGCAGAAGCTAAAGGTAGTAAAGTCATTGTCTGGAATGACCAGGTCACCAGCCCTGTCAATGTACGTTACGACTGGGCAGACAACCCGGATGGCAATCTTAAAAACAAAAACGGGCTTCCTGCGTCACCTTTTACAACAGAAAAAAATTAATTTAACATAGAAAACCTTATTAAAATCAATGGATAATCAACCGCAAAAAATATCGGTAGTAGAAAAAGTAGGGTATAGCCTGGGAGATCTGGCAGCCAACCTCGTTTTTCAGACCCTGGTAACCTACCTGACCTATTTTTACACAGATATTTACGGACTCAAGGCAGAAGATGCCTCTGTCATTACGCTTACGGTAGGCTTAATTGCCGGATTTGGCTTTAACCCGCTTATCGGAGCACTGGCGGATCGTACAAGCTCACGATGGGGAAAATTTCGTCCATGGATTCTATTTACCGCCGTACCGCTTGGTATTGCAGCACTATTAGCTTTCAGCACGCCTCACTTTTCCTATCAGGGTAAAATGATCTATGCAGCGGTTACCTATTCATTATTGTTGCTATTATACGCATCCAATAACTTGCCGTATGCTGCGTTGAGCGGTGTTATTACGGGAGATATGGGAGAAAGGAACAGTATTTCTTCATACCGTTTTGTAGCCGTGATGTTTGCACAGTTCTTTGTACAGGTATTTATGCTTCCCATCATTTTATATGTAGGACACGGAGATAAAGCTCAGGGAATTGAAACTGTTATGACATGGCTGGCGGTGATCGGATCCATAATGCTTCTGATTACTTTTTTTACGACCAAAGAAAGAATCATTCCCAAGCCGGAGCAGAAATCAAGTCTGAAAGAAGATTTAAAAGATTTATTCCAGAACAGACCGTGGATTATTATGCTTACCGTGACCGCATTTATATTTATCACATTGGCTATGAAAGGAGGATCTTATGTATATTATTTTAATAACTATGTGGATGAAAATGCCCTGAAGAGTTTTATCTCACCCATTACCGCATTTTTTAATTCTGCAGGGATGAATTTCTTCGGAGAAGATCCAAAGTCTGCGGGATTCGGATTATTTAATGCAGGAGGAATTGTCATGATGATCGTCGGGATTACTTTCTCTAAAAAGCTGGCAGACAGATTTGGAAAGCGTGATACTTTTATTGCTTCATTATTTATCTCTACATTGTTCATCCTGATGTTTATATTTTACCCTCCGAAAGCAGTAAAAGTGATGTTTTTGTCACAGATCTTACACGGATTCTTTTACGGAATCAGTACGCCGCTTTTGTGGGCCATGATTGCTGATGTTGCCGATTATTCGGAATGGAAGAACAACCGCAGGGCAACGGCTATTATCTTTTCCGCAATGATGGTTGGCTTAAAAGTAGGTCTCAGCATCGGAAGCTCATTGGTCGCTTTGATCATTGGGAAATACGGATACATTTCAGTACACGGGAGCGAACAGGCTATTCAGCCTGAAACAGTGGCTGCAGGAGCGAAAATGCTTGTGAGCATATTTCCATCCATACCGTTTTTCATTGCCTGCGGACTGCTTTTATTCTACAAAATCAACAAAAAAATGGAAGTTCAGATTGAAAAAGATCTGGCTGAAAGAAGAAAATAAACGATTACTATGAAACGTATTTTACTAGGTTTGGCGGCTCTTACCGCTGCCGGTCTGTCGGCGCAGAAGTCTGACGGTACTTTAAAAAAAGCATTTCAGGATAAATTTTACATCGGAACGGCGATGAGTCTTCCCCAGATTGACGGTACAGATAAAAAAGCGGTAGCCATCATCAGAAACCAATTCAGCTCTATTGTTGCTGAAAACTGCATGAAATCTATGTTCCTTCAGCCTCAGGAAGGGAAGTTCTTCTTTGACGATGCCGATAAATTTGTCGATTTTGGAATAAAAAACAAGATGTTCATCATCGGGCATACGTTAGTCTGGCATTCGCAACTTCCAAAATGGTTTTTTACAGATAAAAATGGGAAGGATGTCTCTCCGGAAGTATTGAAACAACGCATGAAAAATCATATTACAACGGTAGTTTCCCGTTACAAAGGGAAAGTAAAAGGATGGGATGTGGTGAATGAAGCCATTATGGAAGACGGAACCTACAGAAAAAGTAAGTTTTACGAAATCCTGGGCGAAGATTTTATTCCTTTGGCATTTCAGTATGCACAGGAGGCCGATCCCAATGCAGAACTATATTATAACGATTATAATGAATGGTATCCTGAAAAGGTAAAAGCAGTCATTAAAATGGTTGAAAAACTTAAATCAAAAGGAATCCGCATTGATGGGGTGGGAATGCAGTCTCACGTCGGAATGGATAACCCTTCTATGGATGAGTATGAAAAAGCAATTGTAGATTATTCCAATGCCGGTGTTAAAGTTAATATAACAGAACTGGAAATAAGTGCGCTGCCTTCTCCGTGGGGAAGCTCTGCCAATGTTTCGGATACCGTTGCCTATCAGAAAGAAATGAATCCTTACACCAAAGGTCTTCCCAATGAAGTAGAAACGAAATGGGAAAAACGCTATCTTGATTTCTTTGGTTTGTTTTTGAAACATAAAGACAAAATAAGAAGAGTAACCTTATGGGGTGTTACCGATAAGCAATCCTGGAAAAACGATTTCCCGGTAAAAGGAAGAACGGATTACCCGCTACTTTTTGACAGGAAAGACCAGGAAAAGCCTGTAGTACAAAAAATAATAAAGCTGGCAGAGAAAAATTAAAATCAATAGAATTTTTACTTAATGAAAAAATCAAAATATTTATTCCCGGAAGATTATATGGCAGACCCTTCCGTTCACGTTTTTGAAGATAAAATCTATATCTATCCTTCTCATGACCGCGAAAGTGGAATTGAAGAAAACGATAACGGAGACCATTTTGACATGAATGATTATCATGTCTTCTCAATGGATGATGTGGAAGGTGGAGAAATTAAAGACCATGGCGTAGTACTTTCGGTAAAAGATATTCCATGGGCGGGAAGACAGCTGTGGGATTGTGATGTTGCGTTCAAAGACGGCAAATATTATATGTACTTTCCCTTGAAAGATCAGAATGATATCTTCAGAATCGGGGTTGCTGTGAGCGACAAACCTTACGGGCCTTTCATTCCTGAAAAGCATCCGATGATGGGCAGTTACAGCATCGATCCGTGCATTTTTGAAGATAAGGGAAAATATTATATGTATTTCGGAGGAATCTGGGGTGGACAATTACAGCGCTACAGAGATAATAAAGCACTTGAATCTGCTGTAATTCCCGAAAATAATGAACCTGCAATCCATTCTAAGGTAGCTTTGCTGAGCGATGATATGCTTGAATTTGCTGAAGCACCTAAAGACGTTGTCATCATTGATGAAAACGGAAAACCACTGCTTCATGGAGATAAACACCGCTTTTTTGAAGCATCATGGATGCATCGGTATAATGATACCTATTATTTCTCTTATTCAACAGGAGACACCCACCTGATTTGCTATGCAACCGGGGATAATCCTTACGGGCCGTTTACCTTTCAGGGTGAAATTCTTACTCCGGTGGTAGGATGGACTACTCATCATAGTATTGTGGAATTCAAAGGGAAGTGGTATCTGTTTTTCCATGATTCTGTTCCCAGTGGCGGTAAAACATGGTTGAGAAGTATGAAAGTGATTGAACTGGAATACGATCAGGAAGGGAAAATCAAGACGATTGAAGGTCTAGAAGACCAATCATAGTCATCTTTAATAATTTAAAATTTTTCAATGCGATATCTGAGACTCAACATTCTATTTTTTCTGATCATTCCGTTACTGGCCTTCGCGGAGGACGGAAGTCAGCTATGGCTTCGGTTTCCTGCAAAAAACGGAATATCGGCAGATAAAATTATTTCCAAAGGGAACAGTCCCACGCTGAACATTGCCAGAAAAGAGCTGAGCAGCCACTGGCAGGGGCAGGCGGTGGAACTTCGTACAGAAAACAAAGAGAAAAATCTGAAAGATGGCTATAAAATTGTTTCCACCCCTGAAAAAATCGTTATTTCTGCAGGGAAAGAAATAGGATTGTTGTATGGAGTCTATCATATTTTGCGATTACAGCAGACAAAAGCCGACCTGTCTCACTTAAACAGTATTGAAAAGCCATCATACGATGTAAGGATTCTGAATCATTGGGATAATCTGGACGGAAGCATTGAGAGGGGATATGCCGGAAGATCGCTTTGGAAATGGGAAGATCTGCCAGGGAAAATTTCTCCGCGCTATGAAGAATACGCGAGAGCGAATGCTTCTGTAGGAATTAATTCCGTTGTTTTGAATAATGTGAATGCATCGCCTAATATGCTCAGGGAAGATTATCTTAAGAAAGTAAAGGTTCTGGCCGATATTTTCAGGCCTTATGGCATCAAGGTGTATCTTTCTGTGAATTTTTCTTCCCCAAAAGTGCTTGGCGGATTGCAAAATTCAGATCCATTGAATAAGGATGTACAAAAGTGGTGGAAAGATAAAGCTGCTGAAATTTATAAGTTAATTCCCGATTTCGGTGGATTTTTGGTGAAAGCCAATTCCGAAGGGCAGCCGGGTCCTCAGGATTACGGAAGAACCCATGCAGACGGAGCCAATATGATGGCTGATGCCCTGAAACCTTACCATGGAATCGTGATGTGGAGAGCATTTGTCTACAGTCCGAGCAAAGACGACAGAGCCAAACAGGCTTATCTGGAATTTGTTCCTCTGGATGGTAAATTCAGGGATAATGTGATTATTCAGATCAAAAACGGTCCGGTTGATTTCCAGCCCCGCGAAGCGTTTAATCCGCTTTTCGGAGCATTAAGAAAAACTTCCGAAATGGTAGAATTTCAGATTACACAGGAATATCTGGGCATTTCAAATCATTTGGTTTATTTGGCTCCATTATTCAAGGAAACACTGGAAAGTGATACTTACTCGGACGGTCAGGGATCTACGATTGCTAAAATAACAGACGGTACATTAAGACCCGCAAAATTGACAGCCATTTCAGCTGTTGCCAATATCGGAGAAGATACCAACTGGACAGGGCATCATTTTGCACAGGCCAATTGGTATGCCTTCGGAAGGTTGGCATGGAACCATCAGCTGAGTTCAGAGCAGATTGCGGATGAATGGATTAAAATGACCTTTACAGACAATCAGAAATTCCTGAATCCGGTAAAAGAAATGATGCTTTCGTCCCGAGAAACCGCTGTGGATTATATGATGCCTTTGGGACTTCACCACATTTTTGCAGGCGGACATCACTACGGGCCAGAGCCATGGGGAGATTATAAAGGCGGAAGACCGGACTGGTCACCTGTCTATTATCATCAGGCTGATGCTCAGGGATTGGGCTTTAACAGAACAAAAACAGGAAGTAATGCTGTTTCGCAATATTTTCCACCATTGAATGAATGGTATGGGAATATCTCAACCTGTCCGGAAAATCTTATCCTGTGGTTTCATCATGTTCCGTGGGATTATACTATGAAAGACGGAAAAACACTGTGGGATGAGCTGTGCAATACGTATGATTCCGGAGTAAAAAAAGTAAGGGACTATCAGAAAGTATGGGATAAGATGGAACCTTATATAGATGAACAAAGATTTGCTGATGTTCAGTCAAAACTCAAGATTCAGTCAAAAGATGCAGTCTGGTGGAAGGATGCCTGCCTGCTGTATTTCCAGACTTTTTCCAAAAAACCGATTCCTTATGACATCGAACGCCCTGTTCACGAATTGGAAGATCTGAAAAAAATTAAATTGAATATGGGACATCACAATTAAAAAAATGCGGCCGTTCTTTTTCCGGATCGGAAAGAAGAGCGGCCTCAAATAATAATAGCTATGTAAAATTTTAAATCCAAATAATTGGAATGAATGATCTTTAAATGTAGCCGGTTTTATCTAAGGGAAATTATTTTATTAAAGATATTTCCGTTTTCTTCAACCTGGATGATATATTGGTTAGCTGTTTGTGGGTTAAGATTAAAGGTAATATCTACATTGCCGTCAGCATATTCTCTGTTGGATGTATAATACGTCGTATTGGATAGATCATATACTGAAATATTTACAGGACCCTTTACATCCGACATGTGCAGCTTCGCCATATTACCGGAAATGGTATATTCAGGCTTATTGATTGAGCTCACAGGCTTTTTTTCCACTTCCATTACATTATCGGAACTGATTTGTATTTTATACTTCTCTATCTTCATTTCTGATTCTGCTACCAGATAATAAGTTCCGGGTTCAAAGCTTTGAAAATCATACGTTTTCATTACATGGCTCCCATCCGTAAGATTTTCGGAGAATAGTTCATCATGTGCACTGTTATAAACAAAAACAGATACGCTTCTGGCGTTTGACAGCTCAAAATTTAACGTTTTGGCTTGTACGTTTCCAAAGGAAAGGGAAAAATCTCTATCCTTACTCATAACATTTGCTGAAAACAACAAGGCTCCTGCAAAAAATACGGCTTTTAATAATGTACTCATGGGTTAAGGCTTTTAGGATTAATACTGCAAAGCTAGGGCACCAATAATTCTCAGGCTATAATTAAATTTTCATATTTATGTGTTATATTAACCTTGTTTAATAATATTATTGTATTATTTGTTAATTTTGCATATGAAATTATTTGTATTTGGCCTATGAAACATGTAAATCCTTCTTTTGAGGCGGTAAGACCTACTATAGGAAGCAGCTTTACCAGCCTTAAATTTCTTACTAATGAGAATATAAAATCACATGTCTGGCATTACCATCCCGAGGTTGAGTTGATTTTTGTATGCAAAGGTTCCGGGAAAAGACAGATTGGAAGTAGTATCACTTATTTTTCAGAAGGAGATCTTGTACTGATAGGAAGCAATCTACCGCATTGCGGACTCACCAATGAAAGTACGCATAATGAGTATGAAATGGTTATTCAGTTCAAACCTGATTTTTTAGGAGAACCTATCTGGGACATACCGGAAATGCAAAGGATTTCTTCTTTGCTTGAAAAATCAAAAGCAGGTATTGTATTTGGGGAGGATGTGAAAAAAAGAATCGGGAAAGAGATTGTTGAGATGCATGAAGCTTCCTCTTTGGACAGATTATGCAGATTTTTAAAAATATTGGATGAATTGGCTGTTACTCAGGATTACAGGATTTTAAATGCGGGAAAATATTACCTTCAGACACAGATTGAAGATAATGAAAGAATCAATCTTATATTCAATTACGTCAAAGATCATTTTAAAGAAGCCATAACCCTGGAAGAAATGGCTGATCTTGCCAATATGAAAGTACCGTCTTTTTGCCGTTATTTTAAAAAAAATCACAAATAAGACCTTTACACAGTTTGTTAACGAATACAGAATTACCCATGCCCTCAAGCTTCTTGCTGAACAGCCCTTAAGCATTACAGAAGTCTGCTTTGAATCCGGATTTAATAATTTCAGTTATTTTAATAAAACGTTTAAGGAATACATCCAAAAAAGTCCTTCTCAATACAGGAAAGAGTTTAATTATTTCATGGAATAATTTTTAGCAAAACAATAAAAAAGTGTAATCATATGATGATTTATTAAAATATAAGTGTAATTTTAACACTTATAAAATAACAATCACTTTTTATGAAATTTTTTATTGACACTGCCAATCTGGCGATGATAGAAGAAGCTCATGCCCTTGGAGTTCTTGACGGAGTAACCACCAACCCTTCGCTGATGGCGAAAGAGGGGATTTCCGGAAAACAAAACATACACCAACACTATCTTGATATCTGCAACATTGTGGATGGCGATGTAAGTGCTGAAGTTTTAGGAATTACTTTTGAAGAAATGGTTAAGGAAGGTGAAGAGCTTGCGGCACTACATCCGAGAATTGTTGTAAAAGTACCCATGACTCAAGATGGGATTAAAGCCATCCGCTATTTTTCTGAAAAGGGAATAAAGACCAACTGTACGCTTGTATTCTCTTCCGGACAGGCATTGCTGGCTGCCAAGGCAGGAGCCACCTATGTTTCTCCATTTCTGGGAAGACTGGATGATGTCTCTACGGACGGCCTTCATCTGATATCGGAAATCCGGGAGATTTATGACAATTATGCTTTTCAGACACAGATCCTTGCTGCTTCAGTCCGACACAGCATGCATATTATCAATTGTGCAAAGATTGGTGCTGATGTGGTAACGTGTCCTTTGGCTCCTATACTTTCTCTTCTTAAACATCCGCTTACAGATTCAGGATTAGACCAGTTTATTAAAGATTCACAAAAAATGAAATAAGATTGGGCATATAAAGTATAACTTCTCTGTTAAAATTCAGTAGTTTTATACTTTAGATGAGCCCAGATCTGTTGATCAAATGAGATTGATATGCAGGAACAGTTAATCAACCCAACCATACAAAAGTTTAGGACCGAATTCAAAGCAGAGCCTGAACACATCTTCCTTTCTCCCGGGAGAATTAATATTATCGGTGAGCATGTAGACTATAGCGACGGTTTTGTATTACCTGCTGCCATAGATAAATACATTTGTTTTGCCGTCCGCAAGCTGCCACAGTCTAATTTTTGTACCATCATAGCCAAAGACCTCGGAGAAGAATATACATTTGATGTCACAATAGAGGTAAAACCTGTACCGCAAATGTGGATGAACTATATTCTGGGCGTTTTCAGCCAGTTGCAGAAGTCAGAAAACCAGTTTTGCGGAATGGAAATTGTCTTCAGTAGTACCATTCCAATGGGATCCGGACTTTCTTCTTCGGCAGCCCTTGAATGTGGCTTTGCCTATATCCTCAATGAACTTTTTAACCTTCATCTCACCAAGAAAGAAATCGCGGTGATCGGGCAAAAATCAGAACATACTTTTGCAGGAGTTCAGTGCGGAATTATGGATCAGTTTGCCTCCGTTTTCGGAAAGGAAAATAAGGTCATTATGCTCGACTGTAATTCTTTGGAGCATCAATATTTTGATGCCGACCTTAAAGGATACAGCCTGCTGCTTTTTGACAGCTGTGTAAAGCATAGTCATCTGACATCCGGCTATAACGAAAGACGTAGAGATGTAGAACACGGCAAAAAAGTCTTATGGAAAAATTTCCCTGAGATTGAAAAATTCCGGGATTTTACATTGTCTATGCTTGATCATACAAAGGAAGAGATGGGTGATATTTCATACAAAAGATGTCTCTATCTGTTGAAAGAAATCCAAAGAGTAGAAATGGCGGCCAAAGCAATTTCGGAAGGAAATATTGAATATCTGGGAACACTTCTCACAGAAACCCATGCCGGGCTGTCCACTGAATTTGAGGTCAGTTGTATTGAACTTGATTTTTTGGTTGAAAACACATTGCAGAAGGAAGGGGTTCTGGGAGCAAGAATCATGGGAGGCGGCTTTGGGGGCTGCAGCATCAACCTGATTCAGGAAAACAGAGCTGAAGAAGTGATTAAAGCCATCAGTGAAAAATATCTTGAACATTTTAATATTCAGATGAAAGTGTATCAAGTTAAAATTTCAGACGGGATAAAAGAATACACCAATGAATACATCATTTGACCGTAATAAACATCCCCACAGAAGATACAATCCTCTCCTGAATGAATGGATACTGGTTTCTCCCCAACGGGCAAACCGGCCCTGGCAAGGACAGAGAGAGAAGACCGCAGCAGATGATCGTCCTGCCTATGATCCGGACTGTTATCTCTGTTCCGGAAATATTCGTGCTAACGGAGCCCGCAACCCTGACTATAAAGGGACTTACGTTTTTAATAACGATTTCGGGGCGTTGCTTAATGAAGAGGTTGATTTCTCAGAAGGACATTCAGGATTTTTTACCCTGCTTCCGGAACGTGGAATCAACAGGGTTGTTTGCTTTTCTGAAGACCACAGCCTTACCTTACCGGAAATGTCCGTGGAACAAATAAAAAATGTGGTGGATGCATGGCAGGCGCAGTTCATTGAATTAGCCGCTTTGGACCATATTAATTATATTCAGATTTTTGAGAATAAAGGAAGCATCATGGGATGCAGCAATCCTCATCCGCACGGCCAGATATGGGCACAGTCATCAGTTCCGGCAATGGTTCAGAAAACCCAGGATCAGTTGAAATCTTATTTTGAAAAGAATAAAAGAACATTGCTGGAGGACTATATTGAGCAGGAAATAACGGCCGGCGAACGTATGGTCACAGAAAATGAAAATTTTGCAGCATTAGTGCCGTTTTGGGCATCATGGCCTTATGAAACAATGATTATCAGTAAACAACAAAGAGAAAATATTGCAGCATTTTCTGAGGATGAAAAAGAATCACTTGCAGCCATACTCAAGGACCTGACTACAATTTATGACAATCTTTTTGAAACGTCATTTCCTTATTCTGCGGGAATTCATCAATCACCTACGGACGGAAAGCAACATCCGGAATGGCATTTTCATATGCATTTTTATCCACCGCTGCTCAGGAGTGCGGAAGTAAAGAAATTTATGGTAGGGTATGAAATGCTTGCAGAGCCTCAGCGAGACATTACCCCGGAACAAAGCGCGGCAATATTAAGAAACCTGCCCCGGATTCATTACAAGAAAAAATAATAAAATCAATACCTTTGGAAAGAATATGCAGATGGTAATTCTGATACATACAGAATATAACATCTCTTTTTCTCAATAAAATTATGGAACAAATTAAATTAATTGTGACGGATATGGATGGGACGTTTCTGAATTCCAACCATGAAATGAGCCCTGAATTTTCGGATATTTATAAAGAACTGAAAAAAAGAAATATTGTATTTGTTCCCGCGAGTGGCAGGCAGATGCCGGGGATTACCCATTATTTCGGGGATATAGAGAGTGAGATCGGCTTTATCGCTGAAAATGGAGGTTATGTGATCTATAAAGATCAGGAGCTTTTTGCTGATATATTGGAATATAAATATATTGTTGAGATCATCAAAGCGGTTCGGGAAATACCGGGAGCGAAAGCGGTACTCTCAGCTAAAAAAATGGCATATTATGAAACCGAAGATCACCAGTTTGTAGATTTTTTCTCAAAGTATTATACCGAAAATATGAAAAAGGATGATCTTACTGAAAGAATTGATGATACAGCCTTTAAAATAGCAGTCTATCATCCTGAAGGCTCTGAAGAATATCTGTATCCGGTTTTGAAAAGATTTGAAGAATTTGGTCTGGAAGTGGTTGTTTCGGGAGAATACTGGCTGGACATTATGAATAAGGATATCAATAAAGGAAACGCTTTGAAAATCCTTCAGAAATCTTTGGGAATCTCTCCTGAAAATACGATGGCATTCGGAGATTATATGAACGATATAGAAATGCTGAAGAATGCCAAATATTCTTACGCGATGAAAAATGCACACCCGAACGTAAAGCAAGTGGCCAATTTTGAAGCGTGTACCAATGACAGCTTTGGAGTTTTAAAAACAATCAAGGGCTATCTGGACTGATTGTAGGCATTGGTAGTAAGAAATGCAATAGAATATCGGGCTATAAAATAAACCCATGGAGTATAAAAAAGTACATCCGCATAAAGCATTAGAATCCTTCATTCATTTCTATTGGGAATTGAAAGGAAATGAACAGGAAGAGCAATGGGAAAGAGTTTTTCCGGATGGCTGTGCTGGTATACTAATGAATGTAGGAGATCCTTGTTTGACGGATAACGGTTCGGTCGTAATGGAGTTCGGAAAAACTTATGTAGTGGGAGCAATGACTTCATTCAAAGATAGTTTTATTGATACTGATACTCATTTAATCGGTGCATGCCTGAAGCCGGCAGCTTTTGCCAATTTCTATAATTATACTTCACAGAATGAGCTGGTAGACGACACGATTGAATTTGAAAAATCAAATTCCTTTAACGTTGACAAAGCATTAGAGGATACTTTCCATTATTTTGATCAATTCTTTTCCGCTAGAGTACAGAATAAGAACAACAAGTTACAACCTGTACTTAACGAGATACATTCTGCAAAAGGAAAAATCAGCATATCTGAGCTTGCAAAAAGGAATTTCACGTCCGTAAGACAATTGGAAAGGGATTTTAAAAGACTTATCGGAATATCACCAAAAGAATATACCAATATAATCCGATTTCAGAATGCTTTGCACCTGATCAGAAATCCGGATCAAAACAGGAGTCTCTTAGATATTGCATTTGAATGTGGCTACTATGACCATTCACACCTTAGCCATGAAATCAAAAGAAATACAGGACTTTTGCCATCGTTACTTTAATTTGTCGCATTTTTACAAAGTATACCAGGCTGGGTAAAAGTAAATTTGCAGATACATTAAAATTCAAAACAATGCGAAAAATATCACTTTTTATTGCGATGAGCTTAGATGGTTATATCGCGCAACCCAATGACGATTTAAGCTTTTTAAAACTTGTAGAGAAAGAAGGCGAAGATTATGGCTATGCGGAATTTACTTCTCAAATTGATACCATAATTATTGGTAGAAGAACCTATGATTATGTAGTAAATGAAATCGGAGCATCTCATTATGATAATGGGGAACGGGATGTTTATGTAATTACCAGAACAGAAAGGCCGCAAGTAGGCAGAACGATTTTTTATACGGGTAATTTAACCGGATTGGTTGAGCGTTTAAAATCAGAAAACGGTAAAAATATTTATTGTGACGGCGGGGCGGAAATAATTAATGAATTATTGAAGCAAGACCTGATAGACGAGTTTGTAATTTCGGTTGTCCCGGTTTTGTTAGGTGATGGGACAAGACTTTTTAATGACAGAAGACCAGAACAGGTACTTGAATTTATTACCGTAAAAACATTTGAAACCGGTTTGGTACAACTTCACTACAAACATAAAAAGTAATAAGAAAGCCGCTCTTCTGAATACTCCCAGCACAAATAAAAGTTCAGTAATAACATGCAATAATGTTTCATTATTATCTATAACAAATACTGTTATTGGAGTGTTCATCATCTTAGTTAGTCATATAATTTTGTTCATAAACAGAGATTCGGTTACATTTTGTATGGATTCGGTTACAGTGAGCAGATTTTTTTTTGTATATTTTAGTCTCTCAAACAGGATATTATATTCTGTTGGGCATTAAAAAACACATATATATCAATAATCTGCTGAATATAAATTATAGAGAATGGATTTGGAAGGCAGATTTTAAAGTAAAAAAATACTGATGAAAAAACTCTTACTGATCGTAACAAATGTAAATCAATATGCAAGTGGATTGGCAACAGGGTTATGGCTAAGTGAACTTACTCATATTTATCACGCTGCAAAAGAAAAAGGCTGGGTTGTCACTATTGCCAGTCCTAAAGGAGGAGATGTACCTATTGATCCAGAAAGCTTAAAACCTTTGGTTTTGGATACAATCACCAGGAATTACCACGAGGATCTTTTGTTTATGAAAGAATTAAACAGCTCCAAAAGTCTTAATGAAGTAAAAAACGAAAATTTTGATTGTATTTATCTGGCGGGCGGTCATGCTACGATGTACGACTTTCCAGATGATGTAACCTTACAGGTTATCATTAAAAACCAGTTTGAAAAAAGTAAAATGGTAGCTGCTATTTGCCACGGAGTAGGAGGGCTGCTTAACGTAAAACTGTCCAATGGTGACTATCTGATCAAAGGCAAGTTAATCACTGGATTTGATTGGTTTGAAGAAACGATAGCGAGAAGAAAAAGAGAAGTTCCTTTTAATTTGGAAGCAGCGATTAAAGAACGGGGAGCTAATCTAAAAAAAGCTTTTATACCCATGACTTCTAATGTTGTCGTATATAATAATCTCGTGACCGGGCAAAATCCATTCAGCTCTAAGGAAATGGCAAAAGTTGTTGTAAAAGAGCTTGTGAAAACACAAAAATAAATACGCGGATAGGTCTTTATTATTTACATATTAATCACTAAAATTTTTATTATGGCACAATTTCTTCCTGCGGAAAAAGATCCGCAAATCTTAAGAGAAATCAGAGAATTTCTAGACGCGCTTAACAATAGCGGTGGTAAACCTTTGGAAACGATGACACCTCAGAATGCGAGACAAGTTTTAATAGACGCTCAAAAATCAGTAGAGTTCGATTTTTCTGACATTGTAGAGACAGAAAGAGAAATTACACAAGATGGTATTACAGTAAACATCCACATCGTAAAGCCTGCCAATGCCTCTTCTGATAAGCTTCCTGTATTTATGTTTACCCATGGTGGGGGCTGGGTTTTGGGTGATTATCCTACCCATAGGAGATTAGTTAGGGATTTAGTGGTCAACAGTGGTGCAGCTGCTGTTTTTACAGATTATACTCCCTCTCCTGAAGCACAATATCCGGTAGCTATAAACCAGATATATGCCGCTACAAAATGGGTGGCCGAAAATGGCGCTGAAATCGGTGTTGATGGGAAAAATTTGGCAGTTGCAGGAAACAGTGTAGGAGGAAATATGACAGCTGTACTCTGCCTGATGGCAAAAGATAAAGGAGGTCCTGAAATTAAATTCCAATTATTATTATGGCCGGTAACAGATGCTGATTTTACGCGGGAATCATGGCAGAATTATGCGGATGGTCGTTTTTTAACTGCTTCATTAATGAAGTGGATGTGGAATAATTACCTTCCGGATCTGGAAAAAAGAAAAGAATATTATGCTTCACCATTCCAGGCATCACTGGAAAAACTGAAAGGGCTTCCGCCTGCATTGGTACAGATTGCAGAAAATGATATTCTGCATGATGAAGGTTTGGCCTATGCAAGAAAATTAGATGAGGCAGGAGTACCTGTAACTATCGAAACCTATAACGGATTTATTCATGACTACGGATTACTTAATCCTCTTGATCACATTGAAGCGATCAGGTTCTCTTCGCAACAGGGAGCTTTAGCTCTTAAAAAGGCCTTATTTTCAAAATAATTGAACCAGAGACCCATCTTTGATTATTATTAAAAAACGGATGATGGATTGATATTCGGGAGTAAACCTTTATTCTCTAAAAACCAAATGGCACCATTGAAGATGAATGGTGTCATTTTTTTATATCGGTTGAACGGTGTAACTTTTTTATAGATTATCTTTAATCCAGCTGCATAGAGCCATTTTTATATAATTTGCATATTTACACTTATTATAACCGGACTTTTTGTTCTCTTCAATATTGTTTAGGTTAGTATTTAACAGGGATGATTACAATGATCTATTTCGTTTCATAAAAAAAGTAACGTTCTATAATTAAGATAGTTGCGGTGCTTCAATATGCTCTAAATTTATAAATATAAATAGTGTATGCTATGAATATATCTAATTAAAATTTATGTTTGCCCTGTTAAAAAAAAGCGAAATCCGAAAAGCTTAATAGAGTAGGAGAAAATTAAACTGTTTATTAATTATGAGTTCTGAAAGTAACAGAAAAAAGAAAGTTATTGATGATTTGTTGAAGAAGAAAATCGAAGGTCTTAAAGGAATTTATGGTGGTGTTGCATGCACGGCACCTCCTAAGCCGATTGTTATTACTCAATGCTACATCTGTACAGTAACTTCCCCGACCAATCCGAGCGGACCAGTTGTTGCAATTGCTCCTTAATTACTAAAATAAGAAGGAATGAGCAATCATTCCTTCTTATCTAAAACTAGACTTACTATGATAAACAAAAGCTTACATGATGTGCTGGCCTACAGAAATGATGATGTTATTGATCGTTTTTTAACCATGTACAATATTGAGAAGGAAGAAGCTTTAAAGATATTTAACGAAACATTGAAATGGCTATGGCTGGGTAACCACATTGATGATGTTTTTATTGATGATTCTACCTTAATAATTGATGAGATGTGGCATAACTTTATTCTTTTTACGCAGGACTATGAAGCCTTTTGTTCTGCACATTTTGGACGTTTTATACATCATCAGCCTGAAAAAAGAAAACAACAGGAGTGGTATAATGAGACATTTAATGTTGAAAGCCATACAGACCGATTAAAAAGTTTATATGAAAGGGTGTATGATAACCTGGGAGAAGAGACCTTACTAACCTGGTATGAAGAATATCCTAAAAAATATTCTCCAGAGCAAATAAAAAAACTTAGAAAATGAAAAGAATTATTTATTTCTGTTTACTGATCCTGTCGAATCTGGTTTTCTCTCAAAATTTATCAACCGGTTTTGAGGAATTACAACCGGAAAAAATAGGGGGGTATACCGTAAAAAATACTGAAGGGAAAGAGGTTTATAAAACGGAATATCAACATCTTGACTCAGTAAAAATTTTCGGATATAATTATTTATCAGAAGACAATCTTAAAATAAGAGGGTTTCTTATAGAGCCCAAAATAAAAGGGAAGTATCCTGTAATTATTTTCAACCGTGGAGGCAATGGTGAACTTGGAGCTGTAACTCTACCAGTATTAACGGATTTTCTATCAAAAATTGCGGCTAAAGGCTTTGTGGTAATAGGCTCTCAGTTACGGGGAGGAGCACGTAGTGAAGGAAAAGATGAATTTGGGGGGAAAGATATTGGAGATGTCTTAAAATTATTTGAAATTATTGATCATCAGGAGACTATTGATCCCAAAAAAGTTGGAATGCTGGGTGTAAGCAGAGGAGCAATGACCAACTTTTTAGTCCTAAAAGAAACAGACAGAGTAAACGTAAATATTACGGTAGGAGGCATTGCTGATTTAAATCAAAAAGACAGACCGGAAATGTTGGAGCTTTACAAAAAACTCATTCCTGATTTTGAGAAAAATTCGAAAAAAGAAATGGATAAGCGCTCTTCAGTTCTTGCTATTCCTATGATCAAAAATAAAAAAGTAAAAAATATGATTATCCATGGGGCCAATGATGAAAGGGTAAATGTTGAAAATGCAATTGTATTGTTTAAAAATTTAAAGGAAAATAATTTTTCAACAAGACTACTGATTTATGAAGATGCTAATCATGGAATTAATAATAACACGAAAAGCCTGATAGAAAATATAACCAAATTTTTCAAGGAATATCTCTAAACCTTCTGATGAAGTAAATGTGGCATTAGTTCGTTTTAGAATATCATTTGAGAAACAACAAAGGTCGATTTACTCAAAGAAAATAGAAGAAGCGATTGAGAAAAAATACACTAATGACTATAAATAAAAATAAATAAATAACATTAAAATTTTAAACAACATGAAAAAATTCTTTAGACCATTACTTCTGATATCAATGTTTATGATTTCATTTTCCTGTAATGATGATTCACAATCTACAGAGAACGACTCTGTATCAGCTTTACATTCCAATTTAAGTAACAAAGCCGGCGATTGTGGATTAGTAACAGAAGGGGATGATCAAAAATGGGAGGCTATAGATCCTGTGGAAGTGGCGATACTTCATAATAAATTTTTAGAAGTGGCTGTGAATACCGCACTTCAAAATCCTGGTAAATCTGACATAGAAATTTTGACAAGTCTGGATATTCCGAATGTAAGTAGTGACTATATGAATTGCATATCGACCAGAATATCCAATACTTCAGATGATGAGATGGATAAAGTTATCATGAGCAATTTGAGTGATGATAGAGCCGTGGGTCTTTATAATGAAATATTAGATGATTTATCAGGGGATAATAAATCGTTTTCCACAATATCAAAAGAAATGGATGACACTAGATTAAAAATCAATTCTCTTTCTAATCAGAAAGATAGAGACATCCTATTAACGTGTTTAGAAACAGGATTAGCATCATCAAAATTCTGGCTTCCTACAGAATTGGAAGGCGATGGAGTTGGCTATCATTATCTTTCCGTTGTAAACAGTACTTCAAAAGTAGGTGGTGATACACGATTCAAGAAAGATATGCGTGGTGCAGGATATGGAATGGTTGCATGGTCTTTTAGTGCTTTTTTAGGACCGGTTGGTGCTAGTGGGCTTGTATACGGAGCTGTAACCGGAGCTATAGGTTCTTCATTTTTACCATAAATCATGTGACATATAACTCAGGAAGAAAGTCCTTCAAATAATTTTGAGGGGCTTTTTTCAGGTTGGCTGTATACTATAATCTTTGATCATAGAATTATAATTTTTTGTTCATTACCATATACACTCCGGAAATTTGTATTTTTAATCCATCATTGGTGCAAGAAAAAGTTGTTAAAAGAAATGGAACCGGTCACAAAAATTAAAACGTATCACTTTCTTCCCTGCAAGTATGGTTTAGAGTTGCTTTTAGATATTGGTCGTATTGAAACATTAAATCATTTTGTATTAGATAGCACATTGCACCAGCTTAGTTTTTACGAAATTCTTTTTATTGAAAAGGGAGCCGGTACCTTTACATTGGATGAAAATAAGATTCCCATTACTCCTGGAACTACTATCTTCACAAGCCCTGGACAAGTTCGGTGCTGGGAAATCAAAGAAAAGGTTGAAGGATATACTTTATTTTTTGATAAAGATTTTCTCTATCTCTTTTTTTCAGACGAGCTGTTCCTGTATAGATTTCAATATTTTCATCAATATTCATTTCCAACCGGGATGAAGATACCGGAAGTATCATTTCAGAAATGTATGAACCTTTTACATGAAATAGAAGGGGAGTTCGGGCAGCTTCAGAATGACAGCGGCCATCTGATCAGGTCCGTCTTATATCAGCTGCTTGTCATTCTTAACCGTTATTATGCAAGTGTTTATCATATTCAGGGGGATACCTATGTTCATCCGGATTTTTACAGGTTTCGATCTTTACTGGAAAATAGCTTTATAAATGACAGGACTGTAGAGGCTTATACCCGAATACTTAATGTCAGTCCAGGATTTCTGAACAAAATATGCAGGCAATTCAGTGGGCTATCAGCACAACAAATGATTCACCATAAACTGATTTCAGAAATAAAGAAAGAGCTGTATCAAAACAAATCTGCAAAAGAGATTGCTTACGGGTTTGGTTTTTCTGATCCTTCTAATTTTAACCGCTTCTTTAAAAAACTTACGGGGAGCACTCCTCAACAATACCGGAAGAGTTTGTAAAATGACCATTTAAAAATTAAAATGACCTTTTTGCAGTATAAGATTGTTCCTAATTTTACCCAAAAAAGGAATATGAAAAAATACATACTCAGCTTTCTGCTTTTTATAATAAGTGTAGCGATAGTACAGGCAGAACAATTATATGTTAATCCCAGGACCGGCAACGATAGCAGTTCCGGAATAAAAGAACAACCTCTGAAGACAATTGCAGAAGCAGCAAGACGCGTCAACCAAAATAAGGAAAAGGAATCCACTACAATCATTCTTTCGGAAGGTATCCATCTGATCACCGAGACTGTTGTATTCAGTAACGATAAGTATACCCCTAAAAACCGTTTGGTTATTCGTGCGGAGATTATGCCCGATGATGCAGATTGGGGGCCTCAAAAAATGCCGGTTGTCGTTACAGCAGCACCCCTTGTACCGGGTGTGGGAGGAGAAGAGGCAAGAGGCATACAACCGGAGGTTAGTCATGTGACTATTGAAGGTCTTAGATTTACGGGAAGCCCAGACTATTCTTATATAGATGGTAAAAACTTACGCCGGTCTTATCCCATTTGGAGGGATGGCAAAAAATTAGATGATCTTCTGGTAACGCAGTGTCTTTTTACCGGAAATCCGGATGTATTGCCGTTGCATGTAGGAGTTATAGCTAATGGATATGGTCTGGTGGTTGATCATTGTGTATTTTTCAATTGCAAAAATCCTGTTGTTTTCTGGAAAAATGAAGGACCTAAGGGGAGCAGAAGTGCCATGCGTTATTCATTGGTTTATGGAGGGTATTTCAGTGGGGTCTGGACTACAAAAGGTACTGATGGTGACTATTTTGATTTTCATCATAATATCATTGCAAATACGACTACGGTATGGATAAGGGAAAAAGGAAGTACACTCAGATACAAAGCTTCTGATTGCATTTTTACAGACTATAAAAATATGGCAGGATTTGGTGACGGTGCGATAGGTGGTAATGATTTAACTTCCTCAGATTTTCTGGATATGAAAAACGTGCAGACTACAGGAACTGTACAAATTGAAAAAGATCAGAGTAAGCGTAATTATCTTCAGCTGGCGGAGGGGTCGTTGGGCTCAAACCTAAAAGCAGGACTTTTTAAAAAAAATCAATAAGTATATAGTTTAGATGATAAAGAATCTTGTCGTTTTTAAAATTGCAGGATCTTTATTTTACTGTAACCAATGAAAATTTCGCAAATATCATATATCTCAGCCAGGGCCAAAAAGTATGTGTTTTTCTTTTGATCTGTCATGTTTTTTTTATAACTTTAACAGGCTTTGGATTAGCGAATTACTTAATTATTTATTCCGATTATGCAGATTTTGCCATCAGCTGTTTTAGCGCCTTACGTAAAGAATTATACGGTTGTAACGATTGGTAAAGATATCACGGATGCTGTATTTTATCCCAGTGGTTATATCGATTTGATTATTAATATCTCTGGCGGATCAGCTGCGACTATCATTAATGGCAAAAGAAAAGATACCCCGTCCGTAGAGTTGCTGGGACATATTACACTTCCAACAAGACTTACGGTCCTGAAAAATACGACGGTGCTCATCGTAAGAATTTATCCTCATGCCAGCACTTTATTTTTTGATGATCCGGTCTCTGAATTTACAAACTATGCCACTGATATGTATGATGTAACAGCAGAAAGTACAACCTTGTATGATCGTATCATGATGGCGGGTGACTTGTCCGGCCAGGTTAAAATAGTAGAAGATTTTTTGTTGCAGCAAATGAGAAAAAATGAAAACCGATTGAAAAAAGTGTCGATGGTTCTGGCTCTTAGTAAGCAGATTTCCTTTGATCATCAGCCATTAAATTTAAACCGGTTATCTGAAGACTCCGGACTATCGGAAAGATATATTCAAAAACTTTACATGAACAATATCGGTATCAGTCCGGCAGCCTTTACGTCCGTCATCCGATTTAACAGATCCCTGCATCTGGTGCTTAATACCCGGTCATCACTGACTTCTATCGCTTATGATTGCGGGTATTATGACCAGGCACATTTTATCCGGGAATTTAAAAGATTTACGGGTATTGTTCCCTCAGAATCCCGGAGTTTCCTAATTGAAAACGGGAAAGATTTTCAAGAGGCTGTCAATGTAGGCTTTTAGCCTATTTCGCTGGATGATTACTGCTAAACATATCGCGATGCATTTTCCATCCGTTTTTTGTATTTTTCCAGATGACCATTACTTTTCCATCGTCTATTTTCTTACCGTCAAGATCTCTCATTTCATAAAAGCTTTCTTCAGTAATGAATGTTTTATCATTCCCATATAAATGCTGAATTGTAAATGTAACATGTACCTTAGGTCCACCTTTAAAGAATGAAGCTATTTGCTCCCGTCCGCACACCGGTGAAGCGCCGGGAGGGAACAGGCATGCATCTTCAGTATATCTGGTAAGAATAGATCCATCGTCCTTATTGGCGAGATCTGCATAGATGGCATTGCTTGATTCTATGGCTTTCCTGGCACTTTTTGATACCATATCTGTATTTTGGGCTTTGCAAAAACCGGCAAACGCTATGAATACGCTTACCATAACTACTTTTTTCATTTTAATTTTTTTTGCAAAGTAACCGATTGATCGAAAATGAAAATTGTATAATTGCGAACTAATATTAATTTTTTCTTTTAACCTTATGCAGATTAAAGGATGGTTTGATACAAATGAAAAATGAACAATATTAATTAAGCATGAAGTACCAATATTGCTTTGACGGATTTGTTAAGAATTTCTTCTACAGTGCTGCTGCTAAATAAGCGGTAAATAATATTATGATTTCTTTTAACGAGACACAAAATGTCTGTTTCATTATTATCAATAAACTCTATAATTCCATTTGATGTTTTACCCTCCTCATCGATATAATTGAAATTAATTTCTACGGAGGGAAATTGTGCCGTGAGCTTTTTTTTCACCATTCTTTATAACCTTAGGGTTGGTTTCTTTTTCAGAAATATGAAGAACCTCAAGTTTTTTAGGCTTAGAAACTTTCAGAATCTGATTTAAAGCTTTAACATCCCTTACAGATAATTTTGTTGTTTTATAATCGGTGGCCAGCGTAATGACAGGAACTTCTGGCATTGCACTTTCAATAGGAACAATTAAAGTAGGGATCCGGATTTTAGATAGCGCCATACTGGTGTTGCTACCTACAATTCCCTTGATACCCGTAGCACCTGTAATCCCCATTACCAAAAATGAAACTTCATGGTATTCTGCATATTTGGTCACCACATTTCGAAGAAAACCCACATCACAGATTGTTTTAACCGGAATGTCTTTATATTCTTCACTCTGAATAAAACTTTCTGTCCATTCCTGAAGAGCCTTTCTTTTTCGCGCATAATAATCCTCGATAAAGACAACATTGTAAATATTATTATTGATTCCCTCTGTGGGATGTATGGCATTTAAAACTGTTATCTCCATTTTTAAAGCTTTAGCAAGGGATAATGCATAAAGCATAGCGTTCCCGGCACTGTGAGAGAAATCGGATGCAACCAGTATTTTTTTTCATTTTTTTTGTTTTTGATGATAATTTGATTAATCTAAAAGGAGACCATGTTAAATTAAATAAACAGGTGAAAGAGTGTAAACAATAACAAAGATAATATTATTGAAACAGGTAAAGTAAGAATCCAGGCCATCCCGATATTTTTCAATGTGCCTGCGTTCAGGTTATTCTTGCCTCCTGATGCTACCATAGATCCGGCAATTCCACTTGACAATACATGGGTGGTACTAACAGGTAGCCCCAAAAATGTACTGATACCGATGGTTGAAGCCGCTACAATTTCACTTGAAGCACCTTGAGCATAATTCAGGTGTTCATTACCAATCTTTTCACCAATGGTTACTGCAATTCTTTTCCAGCCGATCATTGTTCCCAATCCCAATGAAACTGATATGATAATAATAACCCATACCGGTGCAAACTCAGTAAGTTTATTTAATTCAGCTGCCTGATGCATAAGTTGGCTCCTATTCGTATCATCAATGATTATTTTTTTTTTCATCATTGATCATTTTAATGGACTTTACGAGGGTTTCAACCTGTTTTCGGAAGGCATAGGTTCCTTTTTTATCTTTTTCACTTTTATAAGCCAGCTGTTTTTTTACAGCTTCGATCTGTTGACTTATGGAAACCAGTTCATTTCGGTTTTCAATAGATGCATCGGCTATGCCTTGTACGAGCTTTTCTGTATGATTCAGGGTGTAGATGATCCTGTCATTGGGAATATCATGATTGATCGCAAATTTGGCAGGAAGGAATGCAATAAGGATGAGCATAAAAAGACCGACACCCTTTTGCCCGTCGTTGCTTCCATGAAAAAAACTGACCAAAGTACAGGTGGTAATTAAAATGCCCCTGATCACCAAAGGAGGTTTGTCATTTTCTCCTTCCGGGATATGAAACAGTGCTTTATAGCGGAGAACATATTTAAAGAACCACATTATCAGAATAGCCAGTCCAAAACCCACAATAGGAGAAAGGATGAGTGACAGTCCTATTTCTTTTGCCTTTTCCCAGTTGACACCACCTCCATAATACCAGCTAAAACCAAGACCGGCACCAATCAGTGAACCGATGAGGGTATGTGAGCTCGAACAGGGAATACCCAGGTACCAAGTTCCAAGATTCCAGATGATGGATGCAATTAGCACAGCAAGTACCAGGCTTGCCCCGACAGCTATGGGAAGTGTCATAAGCGTGTCCATGGGTACCAGTTTCAGGATTCCCATCGCTACAGCAATCCCACCCGTGAAAACACCGAGAAAATTCCAGAGACCGGACCAGGGGATGGCAATAACGGGCTTAAGGGCTTTGGTATAAATAACTGTGGCAACTGCATTGGCTGTATCATGAAAGCCATTTACAAATTCAAAGACAACTACAGCAAATAAGGATAAAGCAAAAACGATCACTAAGCCTATGGTTAATTCTGATTCTCCAGAAAAAGGCAGGGTAGTGTTTAAAAGCATACAATATTTTTATTTAAGTAAAAAGATATCCGTGCAGTATGCCCCAATGATTGCGTTAAGAATAGATGCCCGGTACTTTTCACTTTAACAAAGAAAAGTGATTTAATTTATCTGTATTTAAACGGATCATTAATAATTTGTTATGCTTTAGGGACCGACTGTTTTAATGTGGTCAATCGGGATCTGGATCGTAATTTATCTGGACTACTTATATATGTATGTCTGGTACCTTAATGGGGATATAAAGCAAAATACCTTTGCGTAGAAGATGGATCCACGAGTTGAATAAAGGATTCAATATAAAAGAAACTAATTAGCTTATTAAATTTAGATTATGAGCAATGTATTAATTATTAACGCCAGTGCAAGAAAAGAACGGTCATTAAGCCGTCATCTTTCAGAGGTATTTACTAAAGAATGGAAAGAAAGGCATCCTGAAGATCATATTGTCTATAGGAATATAGGGCAGGAAAATATTCCACACGTCACGGAAAAATGGATTGCAGCAGCTTTTAAACCTGCCGGAGTGAGAACAGATGAAGATATAGAAACATTACAAGTGAGTAATCAGCTGGTCGCAGAACTGAAAAATGCTGATGTTATCGTATTGGGAACCCCGATGTATAATTGGTCGGTACCCAGCGTGCTAAAAGCATATATAGATCAGGTGGTAAGAGTGAATGAAACGGTTTTGGTAAATAAAAACAAACCAGAAAATCCCTATACGGGCCTATTGATAAATAAGAAGGCTTATCTGTTGATGGTTCGCGGAAATGCAGGGTATGATCCCGGAGAATTTTATGAACATATGGATTTTCAAACTACTTATCTTAAGACTGTACTATGCATAATGGGGATAAAAAACATCAATTGTATGACACTCAATGGAGTAGATTTTGAAGGGAGCTCATTAGAAGCCGCTAACAAAAAAATAAAAACGATGATCTTGAATGAAAATACAATAGCTTAGCCCTGGAACTTCTTCTGTTTTTGTCAATGAATAGTCGGCGGAAACAGAAGTTATACCCTCTGAAAAAATGATTAAGTGCAGATGATTAAGCAAAAGCATCCTTTAGATACTTCTAAAGGATGCTTTTTATTAAAGTTATTGAACCGTATTGATCGGATCGCCTTTCAGCTTTTAACTTAATATTTCACACGGTGCAAAGCATACTACCGATGGACATCTTTTAATTCCCGGAGGAGGGCAGCAATCATTAGAGCAACCTACTGCTCCGCCATTGATATTCTTCAATTGGTCTCTTGTAATTTTTGTGAAATTTTTCATAATAATAAAATTTGGATAAAATTAAAATTAAGGTTGGTTTCCGCCACCGCATCCATCGAATGGCATACATTGCCATTTTCCACCGATTAAGCAGATCTGGCCACCAGGACAGTTAATTCCTCCTTTAATTGTTTTCAAATCCTCTCTTTTGATTTTTTGTAAATTTTTCATAATAAATTAAGTTTAGTTTCGAGTTAAAATTAATCAAATTTCATTTACATCCCAAAGTTATCTGATAAATTTTCAGGTAAAATATGATTTGTCTATTGATTTTACATTGTTTTTATAGATATATAGTAAAAAAAAAATATTTAAGAAATAACAGGAATTCCTGCAAAAAACAGGATCGGCAAAGAAGTCTTTTTACCCAAATAAAATCTTGCCCTATGGCAAGCGAATTTTTCTAATGGCTTAGTAATTTTGGATAAAAGTTTTTTGATCTGTTTGAGAATAAGATCAAAAAAAATAAACCAAATTAAAATATTGCTATGAAAAATCTATTCAAATTTGATACGTTTCGTAAGCCATTGATCATGATTGTTATTATGATGTTAACGGCTTCGCATTTGTACGCACAGAAAATCAAACCGTCAGGAAGTGGGTATGTTCCGGTAGAAGGAACTAAGGTTTACTATGAAGTATACGGAGAGGGCAGACCGGTAGTTTTATTGCATGGTGCTTTTATGACCATTGATATGAATTGGGGACAACTGATCCCTGAATTATCAAAAACCAGGAAAGTGATTGCTATAGAATTGCAGGGACACGGTCATACACCTTATTCGGACAGGAAATTGTCACATGCTACATTAGCAAAGGATGTGGAAAAAGTAATGGATTATCTTAAAGTTGAGAGTGCTGATGTAGTAGGTTATAGTTTTGGAGGTGCCATCGCTTATGAGTTTGCTATCCAGAGTCCAAAGAGATTAAAAAATCTTGTCATCATTTCTGCTACTTATAAAAGCGCGGGTTGGCTACCGGAAATTAATAATGCTTTTAAGGGAATGAAACCGGATGTTTTTAATGGTAGTCCTATGCAAACTGCTTATGATGCTGTAGCTCCTGATAAGACAAAATGGACCAAATTTCTTGAGCAAATGATGGCTTCTGCATCGGAATCTTATAATATGGGAGATGAGAATATCGAAAAAATTACAGCTCCTGTACTGATCATAGCTGGGGATAACGACGGCCTCGATAAAATTGAGCTTGTAAAAACCTATAAATTATTAGGTGGAGGTATTGCAGGAGACTTTGGAGCCTTGCCCAAATCACAATTAGCCATTGTACCGGGGCAAAACCATGTCAGCCTTATGATGCAGACTTCGACCATACTGAATTACCTTAATGCTTTTTTAAAGTAATTTAATTAAAGGATCAGCGTAATAATTTTAATACATCATAAAAAATTAATAAAGTGAGAAAAATAACCGTTTTATCCATGATAACATTGGATGGTATTATGCAGGCTCCCGGAGGACCTGAAGAGGATACCTCCGGAAACTTCAGATATGGAGGGTGGACAGCGTCCTATGGAGATGAGCTTTTTGGAGAGATTATGAAAGAAGAGATGAAGCCTTCAGATTATATTTTAGGAAGGAAAACATTTGAAATTTTTGAATCCTATTGGCCTGAGCATGCAAACTTTTGGCCTGCAATTAATGAAGGGACAAAATATGTCCTGTCTAAAGAGAGGGAGACATCTGATTGGAAAAATACCGTATTCTTAAAAACTTTGGAAGATATCAGAATGCTTAAAAACACAGAAGGATCGGATATTCAGGTATGGGGAAGCAGCGAGCTAATTCACCTGCTGCTTGAAAATGATCTGGTAGATGAACTAAGGCTTAAAATCTATCCGTTGATCCTTGGCAAGGGAAAAAGACTTTTTGATGAGAATGGAATTCCTTCAGCATTTAAATTAACAGAAAATCACGTGACTTCGAAAGGGGTTATGATCGCAGCTTATCAACGTGACGGAGGCGTCGTAACGGGTAATGTTGAAATATAATGACCTTTTTATTGAACTAATTTAACCTAAATATTTAAAAATTATAAATTGTTTATGGCCCAGTTTTCAATTTTTTGGTAATCATCATGCTCTTTTCGTACAGTATGAATATACAGATGGAAAAGAGTATAATGGATACGGTAGCATTGTAGCCGTTCTTCTATATGCTCAAAATTGATATACCCGGGTTTCATATTCAGCCAGATCGAAAGAAAATCAGGACCAGTATCCCTTATCCAGGGTTCATTCATATGCAGTAAATCATAAAGCGGGTCGCCAAGCATCATTTCGGCCCAATCCAGAACAGCGGTTACTTTTCGGTTTCCGTCCAGTAAAAGATTATCAAACCCGAAGTCTCCATGAAGGATATATTTTTCATTGGGCAGATAAGGGAAAAAGCTTTTCATTTTTTCGATAAGATGTGTGAAAAGCTGTCTGTTAAGCCATGAGGTCTGGGCAAGATGTTGCCAGCTTGCAGTCGTTTTGCTATTATAAAATGATAAGAGAAAATGCTGCCAGCTTGGAAACATACCTTTTCCATGGGCATCGGTAAAGCCCCAACCGCTGAGGTTCGTGGTATCACTCAGGTGGATATTTTCCAATTGCCGGATGATTATTTTTGCAAGCTCTGTTTGCGAATAATGATCAAGATGGTCCATGATCTCATCGGAAGGATCACCATTTGCCTTTCTTGAAATACAGTAGTATT
Organism: Chryseobacterium proteolyticum; assembly: GCF_046591535.1. Lineage (NCBI taxonomy): Bacteria > Pseudomonadati > Bacteroidota > Flavobacteriia > Flavobacteriales > Weeksellaceae > Chryseobacterium > Chryseobacterium proteolyticum. Next base: position 134,786 of record NZ_JBJLWK010000001.1, read on the forward strand.
CATTATCATGATAATTTCCGTATTCCAAAACTTCAGGAATAGGAATTTTCGTATTATTCAGATGTATAAAAGCCCAATGGTCTTTCATAAAATCCTGTACATGATTGCCTGTTCTGATAATGTGTTGCTGCCCTTCAGCAGTAAAACTATATGCCTTAGACCACCATCCTTCAGCAATAAATTGGAGGTTAAAGATCTTTCCAAATTTTTTGGTTAAAAAATTTTCCATACTTCAATTTTTCAAGCATTAATTTACAAATTAAAAACAGCTGGACCTAACTAAAAAAGGCCACTCAATAGAGTGGCCTCTTCATTTTAGAAAATTATGGTATAATAAGTCCTGGACTAAACGTTGACCGTTTTCCATTTACCTCTTTTGAAAAAGATAAATGTCGTAATTGCGATGGCCGTTTCCGCAACCGGTATTGCGATAAAGACACCGGTTGATCCCATGCCTACGTGTTTGGTAAGGATATAGGCCAATGGGATCTGAAGAAACCAGAAGCCAAAGAAATTGATCCATGTCGGGGTTTTTGTGTCACCGGCTCCGTTAAGGGCATTCATCATTACCATACCAATGCCGTAAAAGACAAAAGCGGTACTCATAATCCACATAGCCTTTTGGGCAACTTCTTTGATCTGGATATCATTGGTGAAAAATGAAACCAGCCAATCTCCAAAAAAGAGAAATAATATGGTGACAATGATCATGAAGATGACATTGTATTTTACAGTAGCCAGGACAGAATCTTCAGCGCGCTGAAATTGTTTGGCTCCAAGGTTTTGCCCTACCAGGGTAGCGGCAGCATTACTCATACCCCAGGCTGGCAGCATAAAGAACATCATCAATCGCAATGCGGTCTGATAACCGGCAGATCCATGATCACCACCCGTGGTTGCTACCAGCTCAGCAAGAAATATCCAGCTGCATGACCCGATAACAAACTGAAGTATACCAGGAGTTGCAATCCCAACCAATGATTTTATTACCGGCCAGTCAATACGAAAATGATGAAGCTTGATTTTTAGCTGATGCTTTCCGTTAAACAGGCAAAATAGCTGGTAAACCACTCCCATTGACCGTCCGATAACCGTTGCCATAGCCGCTCCTGTTAGTCCGAATGCAGGGATGATACCCCAGCCGTTAATGAATATAGGACACAGAATGATATTGCAGATATTGGCAATCCATAAGCTCCGCATGGCAATGGCAGCGTTTCCTGCACCACGAAATATACCATTGATCAGGAATAATAGCATTATGACAAGGCTGCTTCCCATCATGATCCGGGTAAAGTTTACTCCCGCATCAACGGTTTCCTTGCTTGCTCCCATGATCCGTAAAATATCCCCGGCATAGATCATCCCCGCGATGCTTAAGACAAGGGTTACGGCAAAAGCCACGATAATAGCCTGCATACCGGCATGTGCTGCTGCATCAGGATCTTTTTCTCCCACCCGTCGTGAAACCACCGCTGTGGCTGCCATACTCATACCAATTGCGATAGAATACATTACCGTAAGTACAGATTCCGTTAAGCCCACTGTTTGTATGGCATAGCTGCTGTTTTCGAGATGCCCTACAAAATAAAGATCTACCAGTGCAAATACCGATTCCATGATCATTTCAAGCATCATGGGAATGGCGAGTAAAATAACAGCTTTATTAATATTACCGGTCGTATAATCCATTTCGGTACCCAGTAATGATTGTTTCAACAATGTGAAATAGCGCAAACCCTTCGATGGGGTTTTCTTATGATATGACATAAATGTAAAATTAAAAGTAAGTAATAGTAATATGGAACGGAGAGGCTTCGTTCTTTAAAGTGTTCTTATGTTTTAAGCCCGGTGATTAACCAATGATTACACTGGTGAGGGCTACTATCACTTTCATATGCAGTAGTAATTGAATCGCAAATATAATTATTTTTTAATTGCAAGTGACTAATAAGATGAAAAAAAATCAGACAAATAATAAATCCGGACTTATATAATATGTTTATTTATATTACTTTAGTTCTTATGACGTATAGTTTTTTGTCTGACTTATTGATATAGAAAGAGAATATTACAAGGTATTAAAATATTTTTAATCGTGTTGTAGATGCACCCGTTAGGAACGATCAATGCTTTTACAGGACTGGTTCTGGCAATACTTATAATATTTTCCGATACAAAGCTTTTACTAGAAGAGGCCTGGTTGTCACTTCCTAAAATGATCAATTCCACAGAAGGCAGGTCTTTGAGAAGATCGTTGATGTTTATTGATCCGTTTCATCCAATAGGATATCGAATATTAATATCTATATTATCAGTGTTGCTTAATAGAACAATTCCTGATTTTTTTCAGGAACTAATGCAAGCATACTTCGATAGCCTATGTCACCACTGTCTAATTTTAATATTTAAATTAGGAGATATCCTTCAACATATGAATAGTTGTTGCATAATGCCCGGAATCTCCTATGGAACTGTGTAAATGTTTGTATTCCAATTTCTCATACATTGATATTGCTCCTTTAAAAACCTCAAAAGATTCTAAATAAAGTTGCTTATAACCTGCTTTTTTTGCTCTCCTTTCTATCATTTTTAGCAAATATTGTCCAACACCATTTCCTCTCAATTGATTGGAAAGATAAAATTTAACAATCTCTGCGCATGCAGAAGGCAACCCTATGGTAGGATAGAAGCCACATCCACCTAAAACTACATCATTAGATTCTACTATCCAATATTCTGCGTTTACATCTTGAAAAAGCTGATATAATTGGTTTGTTCTGGGATCATCATATACACTTCCTTCTTGAGGAGCGTTGAACTCTTCAAAAACTGTACGAATAATATCTGCTAAGGCTTTATTGTCTTTTTCTTCAATAGGTCGGATAATAACAGGATCTATAACTGCATGATGATCTCTGTGATGAAGTAGAGAATCAATCGTGTTCATACTCCGAATGACCGTTTTCAGATTTTGCTCGGAAAGATCTGAAAATAAATTTTCTATTTGAATGTCTGAATCACGGTTGATCTTTTCATAAGTGCTGCGTCCTAAATCTGTAAGACTAATCACGCTGGAACGGTTGTCTTCTCCTGATTTTTTTCTAATAGTCAGTCCCAATTTTTCAAAACGTTTAAGGATGCGGCTTAGAAAACCTTTATCCAATCCCAGAGTAGCAGCTACTTCAGTAGGTCTTACATCAGCATTGAAATAAATCTCACGCATAACCCTGACTTCCGAAATACCCAGGTCTCCATCAAGAATACCCTTGTTGAGTAATCCCAGTACCTGTGTATAATACCTGTTGAAGGCTCTTATTTGTTCAATATAATGTTGTTTCATGATGTAAATATACATCAATAGTTGACTTTGTCAACTATTTTACATCAAAAATACATTATGTTATTTTAGTTTGCTTATTTTCTGTTGTTTATAATCTGATTAAGCCAGCTTTTGAAAATAAAAGATAGAATATAGAAGTTATTTTAATATCAAAACAGGTTGATTTACATTTTGGTAAATTCCTTCAGAAATACTTCTGCTTGCCAGATAATAAAGGAAACTATGTCTTCCCGGTAGCGCAATAATCAGATCCGTTCTATTTGATGAGGCAAAAGTCAGAATTCCGTTGATAATATTTTCGTCGTAATAATAATGAATAGTACTCGGAATCTTGGTTAAATATTGGTGGATGTACTTTTCCAGGTCTCTCTTTTTATCTTCATTATCATCGATCCCTTTTCTTGTGTTGATATTGAGAAACATAAGGCGAACATCCATCTGCTCGATGATGGACTTGTGGTGAAACAGCCGGTCTAATTTTGTTATGCTGTTTATATCACAGGGTATTAAAATATTTTTAATCGTGCTGTAGGTGTAACCGTTAGGAACGATCAACGCTTTTACAGGACTGGTTCTGGCAATACTTATAATATTTTCAGACACAAAGCTGTTACCGGAAGAAGCCTGGTCGTCACTTCCTAAAATGATCAGTTCTACAGAAGGCTGGTCTTTCAGCAGTTCATTGATGCTTCTCGTAAGCGTCCATTCGCTTACCGCTTTTAGAACAGTTACTTCAGGTGATTTTTCAGTGATGATACCTGTTAATTTACTAAGGAGTAATTCTGTACTTTTAATGAGGCTGTTTACATTTTCTTCATTCACAAGCAGATGACCTTCGGCTATGTGGAGATAGTCAAATTCAGATTCCTGTGACGTTTTTAAAAGAATAATATGTGTGTATTGATATTGTGTGGCCCATTCTGCAGCAAGTTTTACGGCATTTTCGGTAGTTGATGTGAAGTCAACAGGTACAAGTATTGTTCTCATATCAGTAAATTTAAACTCAGTTATTCAAGATTTGTTGTCATTTTTTTTTACCAGGAAAAGAGCATCCTGTATTTTCTCTATACCAAGGTTGCCGGCTGCTTTTTCATACAGTTCCAGTGCCCACGGATAAACAATTTCTACAATTTCCTTTCCCTTTGCGGTAAGGAATATCTGTTTATTCCTTCGGTCATTGCTGTATTCTATTCTTTCAACCAATTCCCGTTTTACAAGATTGTTGATCAGGTAGGTAACACTTGATTTGTCTTTGCTTATTTTATTGCTTATCTCCTGCTGATTGATCCCGTCATTCCGGGATAAAACTCCAAGGATCTCTATAAGCTCAAAAGAAAGATCCGGATCATACTCGTTGATTCTGGTCTGGATTTTCTGTCGCAAACGGCTTTTCATTTCACTCATTGCCAAACCAAGCTCCAGAGCTAATTCTGATATGTTGTTTTCTGTGACGGGCATATGATGAATATTAACGTATAGTGGAGGTTTGATCAATCGCTGTTGTATAACAAATATACTTAAAATTAGTTTGAATTAAAACTAATTTTTCAAAAAAATGAAAGATTTTTTTTCTGTTGTTTACTTATTTAAGAAGAATATTTTCTTATTATTGAATTAAATTATAGGGAAAACTTGATTTTTACACGGAATGTAAGAAATGAGTGTTCGTATTTTTCTTATGTTAAAATCAAAATAATGCAATATTTACAAAAGATATTTCTCATTTCTGTTTTGTTTTCGTCAATGCTATTTTGTCAGAATTACAGTGTTTCAACAACGGCATTACCGGGAAAGGATTTTCCGAAGCTGGATTTTGAAAAGAAGGCTCAGTTCCGGGTGTATTTTCCGTATGCTCAATCTGTAACTTTAGAGGGTGGGGATGGTATGAAAAATATAAAATCTACCGCCTCAAAAGATAAAGACGGTTTTTGGAATATTTCAACAAGTCCTCTTGAAATTGGATTTCATTATTACTGGCTGAACGTGGATGGAAAACGGGTCAATGATCCGGATACTCAGCTGTACTTTGGCTACGGTCAGCCGACCAGCGGGATCGAAGTTCCTTCAGGGGAAGATTTTTTCTTTGAGAAGAATGTAAAACATGGACAGATTATAGAGGATGGTTTTAATTCAAGAATAACAAAAGGTAAGCGAAATTTTAAGGTTTATCTTCCTCCGGGATACGGATCAGAGAAACTACCGGTATTGTATCTATACCACGGAACAGGAGAAGATATAACGGGTTGGGAAAGACAGGGGCATATTGCCTGGATTCTTGATAATCTTCTGGCAGAAAGAAAAGTAGAGAAAATGATTGTCGTAATGGATTACGGAGTGGCATTAAATTCGGAAGAAGAAAAACTAGCGGATAATTCTTCCAAAACAGTCATTTCATCCCGAAATCTGGATAAGATTTTTATCGAGGAGCTGGTTCCCTATGTAGAAAAAAAGTATAAAACCAATGGTAAAAAAGCGATTGCCGGACTTTCCCGTGGAAGCTATCAGGCGATGCTGATAGGGGTAAGTCATCCTGAAATGTTTACAGCCATCGGGTCATTCAGTCCTGTAATTTATGGAGGAACTGAAGATGAGCCTTTTAAGGAGCTGCCGGTTGATCATCTTTTAAAGTCACGGAAAAAGCCTTATTTCTTTGTCGGGATCGGGGAAAAAGAAGAAGCACGATTCTTTGGATTCAATAAGATTCTGCATGATTTCTTTACTCAGAATAATTACCCCTATACTTCATACAGATCCGCGGGAACCTATCACGAATGGCTTACCTGGAGAAGATGCCTTTATGAGTTTGTACAACACATTTTTAGATAACTTTATATTAAAAATCCCCGGCCTTGGCCGGGGATACACCATAACTAAAAACTAAGAATGCATGCCCAGATACTTTAAATAAGCATCAAGGACAGGTTTGTTGAATACAGGTTCTTTAATGTCTGAGTCTTTGAGGAACTCCTTTACATTCGAACAGTCCCAAATGTAAGTATGCTGGTAAAGTTCCACAGTAGACAGGCCTTCATGCATATTATCTTTAAACAGACTTGTTAATGGATACAATCTGTTTTTGGTATTATTTTCCCAATGCTTACGCCATTCTTTATAGGGAAGGGGAGTAAGTTCATAAGGGTAATTCTTTTTGAGCAGGCCAAAGAAATCCTCCAGCGTCAGATTAGTTTCAGGGCTGGCAATCAGATTGAATTTCTTGCCGATTGCATTTTTATTTTTCGTGATATGGGCCATTGACCGGGTCATGTAGTCTACGGTGATCAGGCCTTCTCTAAGTTCTGTTAATGCAGGGTAAGATTTAAACTCTATACAGTTTTTTACCAGTCCGGACCACCACTGATAAGGTGCGCTCGCTCCGGATTTACTGTGACACATCGCATATCCCAAACGATACGTAATCAGCGGGAGACCTTCCCGGGCTGCAAGATCCGCTATAGCTTCCATTACATATTTGCTTCGCACATAGCCAATATCTTTACTTACCGACATGATATTCTGTTCTATGTCGTCAGATTCCAGCATGATCTTTTTTCCGGTAAATAGATGTCCCCAGCTATAAACTGAAATTGTAGATAAAAGAGCCAGGCACTTTGTTCTTTCTGTTCCTGCCAGACGTATAATTTCCCTTATTCCATCTACATTGGGTGCTTTCATATAAGAATAAGGCTCAATAAAATTGACGGAACTTCCGGAATGATATATCACATCAATAACAGTGGCAAGCAGATCGAATTTTTCTTCAGATAAACCCAAAGAAGGTTTTGCCAGATCACCTAAAACCGGAATAATCCTTGATCTCTGCGAGTGATTTTGCGGGATATGAAACTGAATAAAGCACTGGTTGATTTTTTCCATGGCATGAAATTCATCCTGTGCTCTTACCAGGCAGTATATATCTGCATCCGTTGTATCTAAAAGCTCCTGAAGAAGATGGATTCCTACAAACCCTGTGGCGCCTGTGAGAAATATGGCAGATGGATTTTCCAGTTTTTCTGGATCAAAATTATCCTCGAATCGGGTGCCGGGATTCAGGTAGACGTCCTGTTGTAATTCAACATAAGGTTCTACGTCTTCAGAAGGAATTGCTTCTCTTGCCTCGTGAGCACGTGCTATAAGCACATCGCTGAGTTTTTTCAGAACAGGGTATTGATAAATATCGCGCAGATATACTTTTATATTTAATTTTTCCTGTAAAGCTACCGCAACAACAGCAACCAGAAGCGAATTTCCTCCGATATCAAAGAAATTATCAGTGATATTGATAACCGGAAGTTCCAGTTCTGATGACCAGATATCAGCTATTATTTTCTCGGTTTCATTTGTTGGCGGTTCGTGTGAGATAAGTTCCTTTGCCTCTTTTTTTGCAAGGCTGCTTAAGAGGTCCGTATTGGTTTTTCCATTCGCGGTCAATGGTATTTTGTCGATACAGATGATCTGGGCGGGGATCATATATCCGGGTAATTCTTCTTTGAGAAAATTCCTGATTTGCTGGATATCCTTTGATGTTCCGGGTTTTAAAACAATAAAGGCGACAAGATATTTGTTATTCCCTGAAGTATTTTTTGTGATTACTACAGCTTCTTGTATTCCTTCCAGTCGATCGAATGTGCGTTCTATTTCTCCCAATTCTATTCGGAATCCTCTTATTTTTACCTGATTATCCATTCTTCCCAGAAACTGGATTTCTCCATCGGAGGACCATCGGGCAAGGTCTCCCGTTCGGTATAGTTTTTCAGTTTCCATAAAAGGATTAATAATGAATTTTGAAGCTGTGAGTTCCTCATTGTTTAAATATCCTTTAGCCAGTAAGGTGCCGCCTATGTATAATTCTCCGGTTGCTCCTATGGGTAATAGTTCCATTTGATTTCCCAATATGTAAGCTTTAGCATTTGCTATAGGCCTGCCAATGGAAGAAACATATTTTCCGTGAAGATCTTTAACCTTCTTAAAAGTAGCATATACGGTACATTCTGTAGGACCGTAATAATCGATAAGTTCATAGTTTAGTCCATCGGTGAGTACAGGCTTTAGTTTTTCACCTCCTGTAAAAAGATATTCCAGCTGAAGATCATTATGATTTCTGGTGTGTGCCACGACTGCCGGAACCAAAACAGTAGGGGCAAAACCGTGGGTAATTTTGTTTTTCTGATAAAAGCTGGCCAGGGCGGAAGCTTCAGTTCTCTCTTCGCTGTCCGCTATAAAAAGGGTCGCTCCGGAAGTCAATGCCGACCAGGTTTCCCATACCGATATGTCGAATGCCAAACCGGCCACCAGGCTGAGATGAGAAGTGGGGGTGACATTAAAATAAACATTATGCCAGGTTACCAGGTGCTGGATACTTTCATGAGTGATCATTACTCCTTTAGGGTTGCCTGTGGAGCCGGAGGTGTAAATGATATAAGCAAGAGTGTTGTGATGAATGATCACCTCCGGATGCTGAATGGAAGAATCAGTGAGGTCATCCTTATGGTTAAGATAAAAGATCTGGAAGTTTGGGTCTTTAGATAAATTTTGAGAGAGGATCTGATTCGTGATTATAATTTCCGCTTTAGTATCATTCAGAATATACTCTACGCGTCTTACCGGATAGGCAGGATCTATAGGAACATAAGCAGCACCTGTTTTTAATATTCCAAGAATTGCAATGACCCATTCCAGGGAGCGGTCCAGCCACACAGGGATGTACATTCCTTCTGTAATCCCTTTTGCAATGAGTGTATTGGCGATCTGGTTGCTTTTTTCATCCAACTCACGGTAGGTTATATGCTGATCCTGATAAACAGCAGCCACGTTATCCGGATGTAGGGAAACTTGTTTGAGAAATAATGAAACCAATGTTTGTTCCTTTTTGTATTCCCAATTTGTTTTATTGAACTCGTACAAAATTTTGTTCCTTTCTTCTGAGGACAAAGGAAGGATAGTGTTGATTCGGGTTTGTGATGTTAAGTTTGTGTTTGGCATATTAGTTTTTTTTGATTTGGTTGTATGTTGTAATGTTTATGGCATGGTTGTTATTTTGGGTTATAAAATTTAGAATAAACGAAATGTGAAATTTTTTTTCATGGAGTCATATTTTTTTATGTTTTAGTTTTATTTGTTAAATTTCATGAAGTATCTGTTAATGTTTTATTCATAATTGATTTATTTTAATGATTAGTCAATAAATTTAAGATTATAAATTGAAGGTACTGCATAGTAAGTGTTAAATTTTCACCATAAAGAGATTTAAATTAAACGACTGTCTACTAATGAGACAGTCGTTTTTTAATACGAAACCTTGTAAAATGAGGGATTTCTACATGTTTAAGTTTCAGTTGTGTTATTAGAATCTATCCGCGGTTTTGTATAAATTAATTCGCGATTTTATATCCGTAAAAGGAGCTTACGACAACCTGGTATATTGGACTGCCGGTTACTCCGGCGGCGGCTGCCATGCTTACGGTTTCATCTTTGTTAAGATACGTGATACACGATACGTTTCTTCCCGTCAGTGTACCCGGAGCAGGTTGGAAAGATTGTACCAAAATATTGTCTGTGCTCACCGCATAGTTTTTCATAAGATACAATACAACCCAGTCGAAACTTGGTGTACCCGGAATATTTCCGTTATCAAATTGGGTGGAACCATAAAACATATAATATCCGTTTGAAGGTGCAGTAAACCGACCGTTATTGATATTCAGTACATTTCCCGTGTTAATTACTGTTCCCTGAGGATAATTGATTTCCCTTCTGATGTAAGGACCGGTGCTGGCGGTAAGATCCTGTCTGCTTGTGGTGCTTACTGTAGAAAACGGATAACTGGTGGTGGCTGCGGGCAAGCTGTCAGAGCTTGAAAGCAAAATAAGCTCCCATGTTGTTCCTGTCGTTGTTCCTTTACTTATAAAAAATGCATAGTAACCTGCGGGAACATTAACAGTGCCAACGCCTGCTCCTGTTTGATTGTCGATTAATTCTGCTCCGTTGGCTGCAATAGATAATACGGCTGTTCCTGTATTTTTGAAATGATAGGTTCTTCCTGCAAAGTTACCGGAACCAGTAATGGCGGCAGGTAGCGTCAAAGTTCCGTTCGTATTGCTGCTGTAGGCCAGATAGTAATCCGTAGGGGCGACATTTCCACTTGCTGTAACAGCTCTGTACGTAGCGGCAAATGAACCGTTCACAGTGAGTGTGCTCCCGGGAGTGGTAGTGTTGATACCCACATTTCCTGTTTGCGAATAGCTCAGAGTGCTACTCATGGCGGCCAGTATAGTCAGGAAAATTGAATTTCTTTTCATATAAATTGTTGTTTTTAAATGGTACTTAGATCTGTTGTTCTTTTTACGGACTGAAAGTTCATTGTATTAATTTTGGAACTTTACAAAATCTAAGTAAAAAGAAGGGTTACCGCCATTAAATCCTGTTGGTACTACAAGATTGGTTTTATGCGCAACTATGGGATAAATACCAGGAGCTGCGAAGTACAATACTCTGGTCTGATCTCTCGGTACAAAATTAATGGGGTCAGGGCTCGCGGTCCCACAATAAGCTTTCCAGACTTCTCCTATACCATCGATGTAAAACCAGTAATCATTACATGTAGATGTGATTGTAATTCCTGAACGAAAAAAATACCATCCTTTTGCAGGGATGTTTACGGATATCCCTGTGACTAGGTTATCTCCACCTGCGGTTCCGGTGAAAGGATTTACCAATGTTCCCGTATAAGAAGTCCAGTTATTGGCAAATGCAGTAGTAACAGTAGATGACCAGGTGGCTAATCCATTAGAGTCGCTGGTTAATACATAGCCTAATTGTTGTGTTCCATCCTTAATCTGCAGCGCTCCGTTTGTTGTGCCATTATCAATAACAATTTTAGCATCAGCCGCACCAGCCGGGATCGTATTGGATCCTAATAAAACTTTACCAGTACCGGTGATACTCAGATTATTTCCTACGGTAGTAACGATGTCTGTAGCCTGGGAAAGGGTGCCTCCTAACTTAACATCATTCCCGGAAAGGTTTAGACCGTTACTGGCCGTATTTGTTATTCCACTTATGCTTTCCCATGTGGGATTTGCTCCGCTAAGTCCTGTACTGATCAACTGTGCACTTTGATTGGGAAGGACCAGAATATTTGTATTCCCATTAATTGTTTCAGGTAAAGCAGAACTTATGGTTATTGTAAAATTACTGTTATTGGTAATCCTATACATACGTCCTTTAAAATTTCCGGTGCCATTAATTGCGGGAGGAAGGCTAAATGTCGTATTCGTACTACCATTATATGAAACATGGAAATCAGTGGCGGTTAAACTGTAAGATGCCGTATTAACTGTCTTATAACTTGCCGCTACCGATCCGTTAATGTCTAATGTAGAGCCAGGGGTTACCGTATTAATTCCAACATTTCCCGTTTGTGCAAAGGTAATAGTTGATAAGAATAATACTAGTGGGATAAAATTTTTACTCATTTATTAAATGTTTATGGTTATGGTTTTGATGTGTCAATAATCTTATATCAGAAAAGGAAAAGTCGTGATATTAAAGTATCATTTACAAGGCGTAAAATTATAGGAATACTTCCACAAGAGCCTGTAATGGTCTGTAGAATGAAATAAAGAATCGTGTAGAAAATTTTCTACACGATTCTCCGGATCACTAACCCTTTTTTAAACAGAACTAAAAGAGTCAGTTGTCAGTGTTTGCAAATTTTACTTCAGGAAGTATAATTTTGATAAAGTTTAATAAGATCTGCAAGATGATTGGTCTTCAGTTTGTTATGGATCCTTTTTTTTATAGGTGCTTATGGTGCTCATCTGAATGTTCATCTCATTGGAAATTTCTAAATTTCCATATCCCTTCACCATTAAAATAAAAATCTGATATTCTCTTTCCGAAAGCCTCTTTATGGAATCTAACGGAGAGTCCTGTAGTAATTGATTAACAATACCGGAAGGGTAGTAGTAGCCCTCACGGAATATCCTGATTACTGCTTCTGATATTTCCTCCACTTTGCTCAGTTTACTGAGGTAACCGTTAGCTCCCTCTTTTATGTATTGTACGGCAATCTCTTCTTCATAAGCCGAAAATATCAATATTTTTACATCCGGATCGATTTCTTTAATTTCAGAAATCATTTTTTTATTTTTACTTTCAGGCATGTTGATATCAAGAATAATCAGGTCGTACTTTCGCTGGGAGATTTTTTCCAGAGTTTCCGGGTAATCTTCTGCCTGATCAACGGATATATCAGGGATTCTGGACTCCAGTATCAGGCTTGTTCCCGTAAGAACTACATCATGATCATCAGCTATAAGAATGTATTTAATCATTTTTTTTATTTTTTAAAATCAATCGGCAGGTAGTTCCCCCTGTCTTGTTTCTGGTAAAGATTATTTTACTTTCTATCATTTGTAGTAGTTGTAGCACCAGATGGATTCCCATCCCATATTTTTGGAGTAATAATTTTTCATTTTCGATGTTGTTCTGTAGCTCTTCATAATAATCTATTTTTTGCTGATCCATTCCTGAACCGGTATCTTCTACAATTAAAATAACGCTTCTGTACTCGGTAAAAGCATCTATGGTTATGGTTCCTCCTCTTGTATATTTTACTGCGTTATCCAGAAGGTTATGGATAATGGCTGCCAGAATATTTTTACTGATCCGGGTGTGTATTTTTTGATCAGCATTGTTAATAATGGATGTATGATTGCTTTCAGCTATGGTACTGAAAAGCACTATTTTTTCTGTGATCAGATCATGCAGAGAGTATGTTTCCGTTTTATCGGTTCTGTGGTGGCTGTAGATATCAGCATACTCTTTGAGCGTTGCCGTAAAATTATACAGTTGATCGGAGGATTTATAAATTGAAGCGAGCACTTTTTCAGTCCGTTGTTGATTGAATTCTTTATTCCCTAATATTTCCTTTGCAGTTAATGCAATAAATTTTACAGGAGTGGTAATATCATGTGTTATGGTACCGATCAATTTTTTTTTGCTGCTCGATTTCCTTATGAAGCTGAATTTTTGTTGTTTCAAGCTTTTCGACGGTAGCGGAAAGTTTTTCGGTACGTACGGTGATAATTTTTTCCAGTTCCAGATTTTTCTTTTGCAAAAACCGGATCCTCCATTTGAGAAGGAGGTATAACACAAAGAATAGTAATAATATCATCACTATCTTAAACCATAAGGTCTGATAAAAATAAGGTCTTACGATGAGGCTGATTTTTTTATAGATATATTTTCCCTTATCGGAAACAAGCATTCTTGCAATGAAAGAATAATTCCCGTACCTCAGATTGGAAATGGAAAACTTCCTGTCTTTCCCAATGGATTCCCATTTTGCGTTGGGAAGCCCCATAATTTTAGCTTCTATCACAATATTGTCGGGATTTGCATAATAGGGAACATCTATAAAGAGGTCTAATCTGCTGGATTTCTGTTCAAGAAAAAGAGTTTTATGAAAGGATTCGTCTTTGTTATCTACCATTGCTCTTTCGATGTAGAGGTTTTTAGGGTAGTAACTTTCGATTTTTAAGGGGTTAAAAAATACTAATCCATTCAGAGAAGGGAGCACAAAATCTCCATTTTTAAGTTTATTGCCACTTACATTGCTGCCACCATTGAATTCATTGGTGAAAAAACCCGAATCTTTTGAAAATCTGTAATAATTAACCTTAGAATCCGGGGCCTGAACAAATTTCAGAAGCTGACTTTCATGAACTTTATATAAGCCGTTATTGGTAGGGATCCAGAAAAAACCTTTTTGATCTTCGAGAATGGTATGAGGAGATGAAATATTACCATCAGCATCATAAGGCATCCTGATAAGCCTGTTGTTTTTTAGTAAATAAAATCCCTTTCCCAAAGTTGTGATCCACAAGTTACCGTCTTTTGACCTTATGATATTACGGATAGACAATTCCTGGTCAGCGATTACCGGATGTATTTGGTTTGTGCTCAACCGGATATTGTATAAACCCTTTACCGTACCGACTAAAATATGATCAGGATCGACCTTTAAAAATTTGGTAGGCTCACTATCCAATACAATTCTTCTTTCCAAAAATAGAAGGGAGTTGTCTTTGTATATCTCAAATGTTCCGCTAAATTCAGAAACACTATTCTTTTTGGGTTTTGCAACCAATGCATAAGATTTTTTTGCATCGAAAAAGAAATCTTTTAAAAAAAACTCTTTTAAAACAGTGAAGTCCCGGTACGAATTTGATTTTTTATAGATCCTTAAATCCCGGTCTTTTCGTATCATAAGGTTTTCATGCGGGTCGTATGCCATAAAAAAAGGAGCTGTATTTTTAAAATGCTTCCTACGGATCATTCCATTACGGGTGTAGATTTCACCAAAGGGATTAATGACCGAAGCGCTGTCGTAAGGAAGAGTCGCATAAAAAACGGATTCTGCTTTCGGCGAAGATCCTTTGACGGTAGTGAAATCATGAAGATTGATAACCTGCAATCCTTCCGTACTACTCCCCAGATAAAGTTTCTTGTACCATTTATCATAATATACACTGATCAGGTTGTCATTTTTTATATTGTCCATTTGGACGATCTCGGATATGATAAATTGTTCCTTTTCATAGGTGCAGAGGTAAAACTTATTATGGCTTAACACGAAAAGCTGATTGTTTATTCTGCTCCAGAAAATCTTACTATCCGTGTCGGTCAGCAAAGGGACCTGATAGGAATTTGTGATTTTTCCTTTTTCTATTTTTTCTACTTTATTTGTGGTAAAGTTGATGTAAAAAAGGATTTCATTGATTGTAAAGATCCTGGGAATATTTTTGTAAATGGCTTTAATTTTTAGCGTTTCTTCAGGTTTAGAGCGAAAACTGGTAAAGGTAAGGCTGTTTTCTTTGATGTAATACCTTCCATCCTTATCGTTCATGTAAAAGTTGATGCCGGGATACCGGGTATAGCTATAATTGGAACAATACAAAAGGTAGCCGGTATTATCTTTTGATACTACTGTAGGGAATTGTTTCAAAGAATTTGTTACCCGTGGAATTTTATTACGCAGAAGGATGGTTTTCCCGTAATCACCGGCTGTGAAAATACTGTCTTTTTCTGGGTATCCATAGAAGTATGTAAAACGCTGACTGCTCAACGGGAAGTTTTTATAGACCAGAAACTGAGCGCCATCATACCGTACAATTCCATTTTCAGTGGTGAGCCATATAAATCCATATTTATCTTTTATAATGTCTTTTACACTGTTTTGCGGGAGTCCGTTATCGGTATTATACAACTCGATGTTGTATTTCTGGCTGTAGACCTTAACAAAAATAAATATGAAAATTAATAGTATATTTTTATTCAAATCTTATTTTTTACGAATAAAACAAAGATATAACGGAATAGATAATAATAAACCAATAGTAGGTGAAAAAAACTTTAATTAACAATTTTGGATAAAGTTTATTTAATTATTTTATTTTTACAGCTGAATTTTAGCTATTGATATAAAAAATGTTGATACTTACCTGTAAGGACAATAGAGGCGCTAAATCTGCGTTGATAAATATAATTTTAAATTTTTTTTTTTATAATTTTCCGCTAGAATATCAATATAGAATGTAATAACAGTTCCCAATGAGAAATAAAAAAAATTGCACTAACCCTTATATTATTTTTACTTTTCAGTTTAAGTAAGGCTCAGAAGATCGGTGTTATAGATACCAATGTGATATTGAGTAAGCTGCCAGATTATAAAGAGGCTGAAGCAAGGCTTAATGCCCAGATAGCTACATGGAAAAGTGAGCTTCAGAGTATACAGTCGGAATATGAAAAGAAAAAATCGGCATTGGAAAACGATAGGGTATTATTGGTAGGAGAAGAATTAAAACGAAGAGAAAAAGAAGTATTCGATTTAGAGAAAAACATTAAAACGACTACCAGTTTAAGATTCGGAAGTACCGGTGAAATCAACAAGCTGAAGGCCAATATGGTTTTGCCTTTTGAAGAACAGATTCACAATGCAATGGAAACCATTTCTGAGAAAGAAGCATTAGGTGCTGTGATCGATAAGAGATATAATAATGTTCTGTACCTTGAGAAAAAGTTCGACTATACTGAGAGAGTTTTAGATATCTTATTACATAGAACCCCTGTAGTGGAAGTGAAAGAAACAACTAAAAGAAAAAGATAACTTTAGAGATATAAAAATTAAAAAGCCTGGATCAGTCACAGGCTTTTTTTATAGCTATTGGTTACCATAATGCAGTATGCTTTCATGGTTCCTATCTTTTGGGATACTCACATTTAAGTTATCGGTTACTTGTTCCATTTTGTGTGACCAGCTCAAAGGTGGATAACACTCCTTTATGATCCGAAGGCCAGATACCTATCGGAGGAACAAATGAATCCTGGGTATTCTCCGGAGTACGTATATTTTTTACAATAGACTTGTTATAGCCTATAATATGGGAGCTTTTTAAAGTAAGATTGGGAGCCTGCATAAAGAAAATATAGTCAATCCGCTCTCTTTCATCTGCGTCAGGAGCCCATGTTAACTGATTGACGGGTTTTGCCGGATTATCGGAGGGGTAGGTGAACCCGGGATGGGTAACGGGAGAAGGATGCATCATTCGATATGAGTCTTTAAAACCTGCATTATTCAGGAGTTTGGTGGTATCCCATTCGTAAACTACGGTATGATGATCATATAAGTTGGCTGTACTACTTACCCAATCAAACATAGAAGGCTCATTAAAATCTCCTCCCAGAAATACTATGGAACCTTTTGTTTTTTCTGTATTTGCATCGGAGATAAACGCTGAGATAGCTTCATCTCTATAAGATGCAAGATTCATTTCCGATATTTTTGTGAGATTGGTTTCTGGACCATTGGGTAGTTTTGACCATGTCGTCCCACTGTACCCACGAGGAAGATAACAGGCATAATGAGTATAATCAAGATGACTGGTGTAAGCAGCGATGCGCTGTCCGTTAATTTGAGTGACCAGTTTGTAAACTGAGCCGTGATCATTACTCACCGGATAGACAGAAGCGTTTTCAATAATCGGATACCTGGATAATATCCCCGAATCATCTGAACGGAAAGAATAGTAGGTATAGCCTTTGGAATGAAGTGACTGAACCAGTTTATTTGTAAAGTCGACATTATTATAGTTTCTGACTTCGCTGAGAAATACAAAATCAGCATCCGACCGGACAATTTCATTGACAATAGCATCATAGCCTCCCGTTACAGAGGTTCCTTCCTGCCATACATTGATCTGGAAAAGTTTCAGTTCTTTTACAGTAGCAGTGGCCGACCATTTGTTTTCCGTCTTTTTATTTGAATTCTTTAGCAGATCTTGCCTGGATTCCTCCTGAGAACAAGCCATCATGCTCAGTGAGCATAGCAGTAATATTTTTATTTTTTTCATATTGTATTTTCAAGTTTAGTTTTGGTGTTCTTTTTTTACTAAAATAAATATTTTTTGGTTGACAAGGATAATTTAATCAACATAGATTTATGTACAATTTGAGGTATAGGTTAACTTTTAAGGAAAATAAATATTTATTAATTAATAAATATTCATTAATTTTACAGCCTGAAATTTTAGAACTTTACTCATGCGTTTAAAAGAAGGTGATAAAAGAGAGCTCATTAAGACAGAAGCGATTAAAATGATCATCAGAAACGGACTGGAGGGATTCAGCATGAATAAACTTGCGAAGGCCTGCAAGATTTCTGTTGCTACTCCTTATCTGTATTTTAAAGACCGGGATGATTTAATTTTAACGATTGCCAAAGAAGAGGGGCAAACAATGTCTGATGCCATTCTAAAGAATTTTGATCCTGAAGCTCATTTTGAAGAAGGCTTACGGGTACAGTGGAGAAATCGGTATGGCTACATGACCACTCATCCCGACAAACATTTGTTTTTTGAGCAATTGAGGAACTCAAGCTACCAGGAAGAATTTCTTCATCATTTTTTACGGGGATTTAAGGAGACTTTAGGGAAATTCTGGGACAATGCAGTAAAGAGAGGTGAACTCAGCCCAATGCCTTTTGAAGTATACTGGTCGGTTGCTTTTTCACCCATGTACTCTTTAGCAAGGTTCCATAATGAAGGAAAAAGTCTTGGCGGAAAATCCTTTAAAATGACGGACGAAATTTTATGGCAGACATTTGATCTTGTCGTAAAAGCCTTAAAAAAGAAGTGATAAAATTTCCATTACAACATTATTATTTACACAAAAACTAATCAAACAAGGGATGCTAGGAGCTTGGTCATAACTGACGACTCCCGGAATCTTAATTTACTTTTAAAGAAATTATGGAACAACAACCTTTGCCCTTTACGGGCTATCAGAAGTTTGTCATATTTATTTTAGCAATTACCCAGTTTACGGTAATATTGGATTTTATGGTAATGTCTCCACTGGGCGATATGCTCATGAAATCACTTAGCCTAAAACCTTCAGCTTTTGGCTTTGCCGTTTCTGCCTATGCTTTCAGTGCAGGAGTTTCAGGATTGCTGACGGCGGGTTTTGCCGACAGATTTGACAGGAAAAAACTTTTACTATTTTTTTACATCGGATTTATTATCGGAACTATTTTTTGCGGTATGGCACAATCTTATGCGGCCCTGGTCGCCGCGAGAATTATTACAGGCCTTTTTGGAGGAGTGATAGGCTCTATTTCTATGGCTATTATAACTGATTTGTTTGTGCTGCAACAAAGAGGTAGGGTAATGGGATTTATTCAGATGGGCTTTGGAGGAAGCCAGGTTCTTGGGGTGCCTATCGGGCTTTATCTGGCTAATAAATGGGGCTGGGAAGCACCTTTCTGGATGGTAGCGGCTTTGAGTGTCGTTATTGCTGTTTTAATTTTCCTGAAATTGCAGCCTGTAAACAAACATCTTTCGGTACAACGGGATAAATCTGCTTTTCAGCATTTGTGGCATACAATTGCAAAAAGTAATTACAGGGTAGGGTTTGCCGCTACAGCTTTGCTTTCGATCGGAGGTTTTATGATGATGCCTTTCGGAAGTGCGTTTGCAGTTAATAACCTTGGGCTTACCAACGAACAGCTTCCTATGTTATTTATGGTTTCTGGGGTTAGCTCATTGGTGATCATGCCTTTGATCGGAAAATTAAGTGATAAAGTAGACAAGTTTAAAATATTTGCAATAGCTTCAGTATGGATGATGGGGATGTGCGTGCTTTATACTAACCTGTCCGTAACTCCGTTATGGCTGGTGATGATATTTAATATCCTGATGATGATTGGTATTATGAGCCGTATGATTCCTTCTTCAGCTTTAACGAGTGCCATTCCGGATTTACAGGACCGTGGCGCTTTCATGAGCATTAATTCTTCTCTGCAGCAAATAGCAGGTGGAATAGCAGCAGCGGTTGCAGGCGTGATCGTTACCCAAAAAAGTAAAGGGGCTCCCTTAGAACACTATAATATAGTGGGATATGTGATCGTTGCTATTTCTATATTAGGTATCTTCTTAATGTGGAGAGTGGACAACTTAGCAAAAAAGAAAACCGTTGATAAAGCTCCCATAGAAGACCCTGTTCCTTTATCGGAGTAAATAGAATGCAAATAAAAATGTTCGGATTTTCCGAACATTTTTTTTTAAGCAAAGAATGAAATTTAGAATGACACTTGTTGGTTAGCTCTTTTTTGTTTGATGTACTGATATACCGAACCCGCAAGAAACAGAATAAAAAGCGCTCCCAGCGTTTTTCCTATAATCGGATCGCTGATATCTTTTGCCAATGGATGTCCCAATGGAATACGGGTAAAAGTTTCATTAACCGTGGGCACGAGTGACAGAAAAAAGCTGAAAGAGAGTGAGAAATTTTCAAAATACCGTGCTCTGTTACTGTTTTGCTTTTTTGAAAAAAGAAAATATGCGGCAGACACCAAAACGATGATAAAGATGGAAAAAATATGTCCTGCATTAAAACCTCCATGCTTCGAAATTCCTAATGCTGTAAGTGAGGTGATAAGGGTTCCGTAAAAATATATTTTCCCGGTAGTCTGCTAAGATCGATCTTGCCGTATTTAATAAATGATAGTAATGCTCCTGCAATGGTAGCAATTCCAATAATCGTATGGAATATTCCTAAACCTGATAGTCCCATTTTATGATGTTTTTAATTTATAAATCCTTTATTTGAAAAAATACAGTTCAATTGTTTTTTTTCAATATTTTCCCAAGAGGAACATTGCAAAGTTGCGTCAGAAAAAAAGAAATAGCTTTGTGATTTCGTTCAATTGTTTGGTATTTTGGTTCATAAAAAAGCATCCTTAAACCGGTTTTAAGAATGCTATAAGGGACGATTTTTAACAGAAATAAGGAAGTGGAATATTATATCGGGTTATCGTCTTTTATTTTTTGACGATAGTTCGTTGGACTCTGATGATATTTTTCACCAAAGCTTTTTGTAAAATTAGCCAGATCATTGAATCCGCATTCAAATGCAATATGAGTGATGCGCTGATCTGAAACCGCAAGAAGTTCGGCAGCTTTTTCAAGCCTTTTGTTTCTGATATAGTTGGCAGGGGTATCATTATAGAGTTTTGAAAATTCTCTTTTAAAGGAAGACACACTCAGGTTAGCCCGTCCTGCAAGCTGTTCGATCGTTAATTGTGAAAACAGATTGGCTTCAATGATTTGCTTGAAAGTGTAAGTTGTAGGAGAAAAAAGCTGTGATAATATCACTTGTATTGCTTCCGCATTTTGGGTTTGAGCTAACAAAAGTATAATTTCCTTGAGCTTCAGAATCAGGATATCTTCATTTACCAAAGACGGATTCTCAAAATAAAACAACAGTCCTTCAATATATTTTTGAATTAAAAATTCATTGTTGATTTTTTCATTGGATTGATTTGAAATGATGTTTCCGGGAGGATGAAGTAATAAAGGCAATTCCCGATCGTAGATTTTCTTTAGTATGTCCGGATAAAAAGTAACAATTACAACTTCACAGTTAGTCTCGGAGGCAGCATGATAGATTTGCTTACCGGAGGTGATACAATTGAGAAGTAAAGAATAATGGGTAGGTATATTAATTTCATCATTATCCTTCTTATATTGTAGTTCCCCTTTTAAAACATATAGAAAACACGCCTGTTCGGTAACTGGAAAATCATAATTAAAAGGTGAGGTCAATGCAATTTTTTGCATTAATGTCTTACCAAACAGGTCATATTTTTTATAATCATTTACCATAACTTTATTTTTTATCCGGTCCTGTGATGGATAGCATTATTATCAAGAGAATGTTTTGCATGCTATTAAAATATCTATCAAATATAGATAAGAAAATATGATTTTAAGTGAGAATGTAATAAAACAATATTTTATCAGCTGTTTTTAAATTATCTCGACATAATTAATCAAGATATTGGTCAATAGTACTTTGTTGTACCGGTCAGTTTTTCAATCTGTATTTTCTTTTTAAACATAAACTTTCAATAATCAATTTACCGAATAACAATTATGACATGAATCATCGGGCGTAGTCAATATTTTTTTGTTCTTTTGCAGTGCGTTTAATTTTTAAATAATAATATGTCAAAATTTGATGATATCAGGCCTTTTTATGATGATGAAGTTAATGATGCTCTGAAGAGTGTTGCAAAACATCCTATGATGAAGGCGTTGATGCGTTTTACTTTTCCTGATCAGGACGAAGAATTTTGGCTTGGACAATTTAAAGATATTCATTCCATTAGCGATTTTCAACACCACTTTATAGCGTATACCGTTCGCCAGATCCTGAAGCAAAGCTCTGAAGGATTAAGTACTTCCGGATTCGAAGACCTGGATAAGGATACAGCCTATCTGTTTGTTTCCAGTCATCGTGATATTGTTCTGGATACCTCTCTGCTCAATTTGGTATTGCTGGATGAGGGACTTGTAATGACATCTTCAGCAATTGGGGATAATCTGGTACAGAAATCATTCCTTCATATCCTTGCAAAACTGAATCGTAATTTTTTAGTTCAGCGTGGACTGCCGATCCGTGAACAACTAAACAGTTCAAAGATCATGTCCGAATATATTTATGAGCTGCTTACTAAAGAAAACCGATCCGTATGGATTGCACAAAGAGAAGGCCGAACCAAAGACGGCAATGACGCTACACAACAAGGAGTTCTGAAAATGCTTGCCATGGCAGCAGGGGAGCAGTCATTAACCGACTTCTTTAAAAGTCTGAAAATAGTTCCGCTATCTATTTCATATGAATATGATCCTACAGATGTTCTGAAGATGCCGCAACTTATGGCGAAATCAAGAAATGAAGTTTATATTAAAGATAAGGATGAGGATTTTACAACAATGCTAAGCGGAGTGCTGGGCCAGAAAAAACGCATTCACCTGCATGCAGGAAAGGTACTCGGGACTGAGCTTGATGAGATCGGATCAGAATTTGATAACAAGAACAAACAGCTACAGGCCATTGCTCAGGTAATCGATGATTCTATTATCCGGAATTATAAACTCTGGCCAACAAATTTCATTGCCTACGACCTTTTGCATAAGACGAATCAATATTCCGGATGTTATACGGAAAATGAAAAGATGCTGTTCGAGAGAAGAATGGAAATGCGTATCGATATTTCCGATGCAGAGCTGAAACAAAGTTTTTTAGCAATGTATGCAAATCCGGTTATCAATAAAGATAAATACAATAAATAGCAGGCTTTAGCATATTTGAAATCTGTAAAATAGAATTCTTTTTTAATGCGAAAAGGGAATGAGATAAACCTGTAAACTCAAACTCTTTTGAGTTTTATCATGTATGATATAACACACAGGTCAATTCAGTTTTCCGATCAAAACCATGTCAGTAATCATTACACCATCTTTATCGGAAGAATTAAAACGTTTTACCTGCAACATTTCAAAATTATTTTCTTGGAAAGCTTTTGCTAAATAATCTTCCTGATGGTAATAAAGGTAAACCTGATCTCCTAAACTGGATGTGATCAATCCTGATTTGCTATAATCATCCTCCATCGTACTCAAATAAAATACACCTCCGGGCTTTAACAATGCGGAGACATCTTTGATTAAGGTGATCGCTTCATCACGTGTTAAATAAGGAAGACAGAAGCCACAAACAATTCCGTCAAATTTTTTTTGGAGCTTATGAATATCCCGGCAATCCATCAGTTGAAAATCTGCTGTAGGATTATTGGCTTGGGCAAGATCAAGCATTTTCGAGGATAAATCGATTCCTAATATGTTGTATTCTGGTTTTCTGTCCAATAAATATTTAGTAATATTTCCCGGACCACAGGCAATATCAAGAATATCGGCACGATCAGCCTCTATTTGATCGCAGAAGAAATTAAAAGTGTTCCCAAACAAGCTTACATCCATGAACTTATCCTGGTATATTTTTGCGGCTTTATCAAATGCCTCAACGGGTTTTAATATTTTCATGATTTTAGATTTTTAGATACCAATTTAAATAAATATTATTAATCCCAAATAAAGAGTAGTGCAGTTTTGAATATATACTTAAAATGGATTCATGATCAATTGACTAGAATAAGCAAAAGTCATGTTATTAATACTCGATTTGTCAATTTCACCTGATAACATAAATGAGTAAAATTGAAGACTCACAAGCTTTTTGCTGGTTTTTGCTTTAAGTGCAATTGAAAGGATTCTTCATCTAAACCTTATTTTTAGTTAATTAAGAAAATGTGAACAACATAAAATTATGCGATAAACGAAATTTAGGGTTGAAGGGTGAAGATTTAGGTTACTCTATTATGGGTGTTTCACCGTAAAATGAAAAAATGATATTAATAAAGCTTAAAAATAAAATGATTTATAGATTTCCATTATTAGACTTTTTAATTTGAAATTATTGACTAGATTATATTGGACTATATTGTTATGCGATAAAGCTTTACAGTTAATAAAAAATTCACCCTGACGTGATTATTGTTATGCAGAGAATAATATTGGTCTAAAAGCTTTATAATGAATAAACTAACTGCAATATCTCAATTTGTTATATTTAATTTAATTAAACAACCTTATAATTTAATATTATTTTAATGCTGTTTGTATTAATAAAAAACTTACATTAGCATATCACCAAAATGAGACATAAAGAATCAAAAAGTATGAAAAGCCTATGAATAAAGGCTTTATATGTTAAAACTAAATGAACAAAATTAAATTTCTATGAAAAATGTGTCAACACAAAAAAAAAATTAAACACCTGTTCAGGGTCTTTGAGACTTTTAATCCTAACCTGAACAAATTTTCATCTACGGATCACATTCACTCTTCCAAAATATTGAATTTAATACGGCATTAATCATCTACCGCTAAATATTCTATAGAATACACTTTATGTGAGGCTATTTTAGAACAACCCAATGATTATAAGATCAGGTGGGTGGGATAGCTTGTTTCTATTTTAAAAAAACATATCAACATGGAAGATACTTCAAAAAATAATCTTCAGCTGGATAACCAGTTGAACAGGACAGATATTGCCGTTATTGGAATGTCATGCAGGTTTCCCGGAGCGGATAATTATCATGATTTTTGGAATAACCTTATCAATGGAACCTTCAGTGTAACGGAGATTCCGGAATCGCGTTGGGATTGGCGGGAATACTATGGTGATCCCGCGTCGGACATACCAAAAACTAATAGCAAATGGGGAGGATTTATCAATGATATGGATAAATTTGATCCTTTATTCTTTAATATATCCCCTAAAGAAGCTAAATATATTGACCCCCAGCACAGAGTCTTTTTAGAGGCAGCGTGGCATGCAGTGGAAGATGCAGGATACAGCACGGAGAGCCTGTCTGGCAAAAAAGTAGGAGTGTATGTTGGGGTTTCCAAAAATGATTACGCAGAAATGCTACAATCTACGCATCAGGAGATTAGCTCGTTCGTTTCTACTGGTACGGTACATTCTATTTTGGCTAACAGGGTTTCTTTTTTCCTTGATATCAGAGGGAAAAGTGAAGTGGTAGATACCGCTTGTTCCAGTTCTTTGGTGGCATTGCATAATGCTATCAGGGATATTCGTTCAGGAAATTGCGAATCTGCTCTGGTAGGTGGTGTGAATGCATTGATTACACCAACCATGTATTTGTCTCACGGGAAATCAGGGATGCTCTCCTCAGAAGGTAAATGCAAAACCTTTGATGAAAGTTCTGACGGATACGTACGTGGAGAAGGAGTAGGATGTATTTTCATAAAACCATTGTCTGCGGCAATAGCAGATAATGATCATATTATAGGTGTGATTAAAGGAACAGCAGTGAATCATAATGGCCGTTCCAATTCATTGACTTCCCCAAGCGTACGTGCACAGGCTGAAGTAGTAAATGCTGCTTTGGAAGATGCTGCTTTGGAAGCAGGAAATGTAAGCTATATTGAAGCACACGGTACGGCAACGCCATTGGGTGATCCTATTGAGATCAGTGCTTTGAAAAAAGTCTACAGTCAGTATGGAGCGGATGAAAATATCAATTGCACTTTAGGGGCACTAAAAACAAATATCGGTCACCTGGAAAGTGCTGCGGGTATAGCTGGGCTTATCAAAGTTTTGCTATGTATGCAGAATGGAAAAATTCCGGGGATATTGCATCATAAAAAGCTGAATCCATATATCGATTTAAAAGGAAGTCCTTTTGTTATTTCTACTGAAAATACAGAATGGAAGCCTTCTGAAAGCGGAATTCAAAGTGGAGCATTGACAGCCGGGGTAAGTTCTTTTGGAATGGGGGGAGTAAATGCACATGTTATTTTACAGGCGTATGATGGAGAACAAATCAGAAATACGGAGGAAAACGTAAGGAGTTATACCATCCCATTATCTGCAAGAACAGAAAAACAGTTAAAAGCATATGCTGAAAGAATTACAGATTTTATAAGAAAAAATGGGGCAGAATTACGCATACAAGATATTGCCTTTACCCTTCAAAACGGAAGAGATACAATGGCTGCTAAAGCTGTTTTCGTAGTTTCTGACGTAGAAGATCTTATTAAGCAGTTAGAAGAATATATTTCCACAGGAAAAATTAACAAAACCGAGACGGATGCTGAAAATCAACTGGCTGATGGTGTAAGAATTTCTTTACCGGGATATCCTTTTGAAAGAAGAAGATGCTGGATGGATGGAGCTTCTGTATCAGTGGCCACTTCAAATTCAGCAATTGTTCGGGAAGTGGGATCACCATTGATGCAGTTTTTAAACAAAGATCAGCAACAATGGGAATATGAAGCTCTTTTACAATCAACAAATTATTTTATTCGTGATCATGTAGTGCAAGGCGAATGCATGATGCCGGGAGTTGCTTATCTGGAAATTGCAAGATCGGTAGCAGAACAGGCTTGTGGACGTCCGGTTAATGAATTGAATGATGTATGCTGGATGCATTCAGTAAAAGTATATGAAGAGAATGTTCCTTTACAGATCAAACTTACACCAATAAATACAGGATTTTCATTTGAAATCACAACTACTGACGGGGTTCACTCCAATGGAAATGTCTCACTGAAAAGCAATACAACTTCCGCAGGATCTATTGACTTGCAAAAAATAAAACAACGTTGCTCCACTGTAAAAACAGCAGAAGAAATCTATCATGAATTCGCAAAAGAAGGTTTGGCTTACAAGGAAACTTTCCAAACCATCACAGAAGGCTTTTTTGCCTCTGATGAAGCAATATGCCTATTAAAACCTACCAAAAAAGAAAATCCGGTTTCCTCAAAAGTCTGGGAACCGTCTCTATTAGATGGGGTTTTTCAAACCGTAGTTGGATTATGCATCTGGGGTAATGTAGAAGCCCAACATCAGTTATTACCATTTTATTTAAAAGCGATCCGTTGTTATGGTAATCTGGCAGATGCTCATTATGCTTATGTCAAAAAATCAGATACATACCAGAATGGAAACAGGTTTTCATTTGATTTGTTTTTGTGTGATGAACATGGAAATGTGATCCTTGAATTTAATGAATTTGTGAAAAGAGCTTATAAATCAGGACCTGTAACCATTGAGGAAACTGTTGTACCGGTTATTGAGAGCTTACATTATACGGCTGATTGGTTAGAAAGACCATTAGGAATCCATGCAGAAAGACCTGCTTCTGTTATTATTTTTGATACGGATGCTTACTTATATGAAAAGATAAAGGGAGAATTACCATATACTACATCAGTTTTGGTATTGCCGGGGGATTCTTATGAGAAAAAGGATGAATATACTTATCAGCTTAATGTTACTGATGCGGAATCCTTTAAAAATCTGACTAAAGATCTTGCAGAAGACGGAATTGTTACAGATAACTGGATCTACAGATGGGGGATGAGCCGTGGTGAGCAGGTCGCTGAAAATATGCAGGATATTTATGCATTATTGTATCTGTCACAAGCTTTAATTACTGCTGAATATTCAGGACGCATTAAATTACTGTTTGCATACAATTATAATGATACAAAATCTGCTGCGATACAGCAAATGGCAGGTGGATTTGCGAGAACCTTGGCTTATGAGAATCCAAGAATTTCAATTCTAACACTGGGAATCAGTGAGGCAGATGTATCTTCTTATAAGGATATCATTGTGCAGGAGATGACGCATTATGTGATGGCTCCTCTCCTGGAAGTAATTTACCGTAACGGGCTAAGACAGGAAAGAACCGTTGTTCCGGTAAAACAACTGGACAATGCATCATCAGAACTGTTGTTAAAAGAAAACGGATGTTATATCATTACCGGTGGCACCGGTGGTTTAGGAATGGTATTCGCTGCTTATTTGGCGGAACACTATAAGGCCAATATTATATTAATAGGCCGAAGCTTAAAGAATGAAGCCATTGAAGAAAAGCTTCAGCAATTAAAACAACTTGGAGGAAATGCAGCATATTACAGAGCTAATGTGGCTGATAAAAGAGCACTTTCTGTGGCTATTTCCAAAATCAAAAAGAAATTTAAAACGATTAACGGAGTCATTCATGCAGCTGGTCTGATTGAAGACTCTTTTATCATCAATAAAAAAGCGGATTCATTTGAAAGAGTGATCACTCCAAAAGTATATGGAACGATCAATCTGGATGAATGCCTTCAGAATGAAACGCTTGATTTCTTTATCGTATTTTCTTCAATAGCTTCATTGATGCCTAATCAGGGACAATGTGACTATGCTTCTGCTAACAATTTCCTTGATCACATGATGGAAATCAGGAACAGAAGAGAAATAGAAAAAGGAAATCATGGAATCAGCCTGGCTATTAACTGGCCTTTATGGGAAAGCGGAGGAATTACCGTTTCCGATGAAGAAAGAGAGCATTTATGGCAGGTATTCGGAATGAAACCGATGCTTAATGAAGATGCCTTAAAAGGTTTTGTAAAATTATTAAGCACAGACAATAACTCAATATCAGGTCAGGCGGTATTGATTGAAGGAATTGCAGCTAAAATAGAATCTCACCTAAGTGTCGAGCATGTATTTGATCAAGCCCATAGTGAAAAAAGAGACTCTGAAAAAGGCGATTTCTCTTCAGTACTTAGAAATATGATTGCTGATATTTTACCTAAAACTTCAGTAATAACAGATACAGACAGCTTCAATAAACTAGGTCTTGATTCTTCAGGACTGGTAAAGCTTTCTGCAAAATTGACTGAATATGTGGGAGCAACAATCAATCCTGTTTTATTGATTGAATACAATACCATCAAAAATCTTGCTGCTAATATTGCCAATGAGGTTCCATCTTTTGATCCTGAAAAGATCAGAGAATCTCTGCCAAACGACACTACAAAGAGCTATATAGCAACTCCTTCATTGGTAGATGCAGAACGATCAGACGTAAACAACTTACTGTTTAGAAAACGATACAGCAATGAAGAATTCTTCATGCAGGATCATGTGGTGGATGGAAAATACAATGTTCCGGGAGCCTGCTACATTGAAATGGGAAGACAGGCTGCCACATTGCTTGGAAAAAGGATCTGCAGTTTATCCAATAATTACTGGCCGGAAGTATTATCATCAGCAGGACCTGCAATCAATGCTTTTATTCAGATGGTACCAAAGGGTTCATTGTATGCTTACGAAATATTTAGTGAAGATACCAATGGTCGAAAAACAGTACATGCAATGGGTGATGTCAACATGGAAACATCCATTGAACCGGGCGAACTGGGAACTTTTGATATTCAGGCAGCTCAAGAAAAATTAAATATAAGTATAAGCAGGGAAACGGTTTATGAACAAATCATCGCTGAAGGATTACACGTAGGACCTTCTTTTATGCCGATGAAGGAACTGTGGACCAATAAAGAAGAAGCTCTAGGACACCTAATCTTGCCTTTACACGTGGCAGAAACATTGTCAGATTATATTTTACATCCGAGTATGCTTACAGGAGTATTCCAGACCGCTATTATTAATAATAAGCCTAATGGTTTGGAAAACTCCAAATACATTCCGGTGGCCATAGATGAGATTGTATTTACTGGTCAGATTCCTGCGGAGTGTTATGTACATACCATAGCTCACGAAGCTAACAAAACCAGAAGCGGCATCAGAAAATTTGATGCTCAGGTGATGGATATTGAAGGAAATATTATTGCCAAACTTAATGGGTTTTCAATCAAAGAAACAACCAATGCATCCATTACTGTAACTTCAACTCAATCAGTAGCCCCAAGAGTGAAAGCTGTTGAGAGTGGTGAACTTGCGATAGAGCGTATTGAAAGTCTTTTGAAAGCTTTGTTACACGAAGGAGTTGGTCTGGAAGAAGAGGAAATGGATGCTGAAACATCTTTTGAAGAACTGGGAATTAACTCCAGAATGATCATCGATCTGAATAGATTGTTAGCAAAAACCTTCGGAAACTTATCCAAAACCCTATTTTTTGAATACCGCAATATCAATGAGCTGGCAGGGTATTTTCAGAAAAAACATGTGGGTGTATTAAAAGATCTATTAGGTGAACCGGAAGAAATTGATTCAACACCGGAAAGGGTAGAAGAGATTGCTTCTGTTGAGCATTCAACAGAAAAAAGCACAAACAAAGACATTGCTATTGTTGGAGTGAGTGGAAAATATCCAAAATCGAATACGCTTTCTGATTTCTGGGATTTGATGAAAAAAGGAGACGACTGTATTGAAGAAATTCCGCAGGATCGTTTTGATTATAAGGGACATTTTGATGAAGATAGAGAAAATGGACTGTTATATGCCCGTTGGGGTGGTTTTATCAATGATGTTGATCAATTTGATCCATTATTTTTTAATATCTCACCAAGAGAAGCAGAGAAAATCGATCCTCAGGAAAGGTTATTTTTAGAGGTAGTCTGGTCTACGTTGGAAGATGCCGGAATTACCCGTGAGAAACTCACAGAACAATCTAAGAAAGTAGGTGTTTTCGTAGGTGCATTATGGCAGCCATACGTTAACCTTGGAATAGAAGAAACAGCCAAAGGAAATCCTGTCGCTCCAAGTGGCCTTTTATACAGTATTCCTAACAGAGTTTCTTACTTCTTTAACTGGACAGGGCCAAGTATGGCCATAGACACTGCTTGTTCTGCATCATTAACGGCTTTACATTATGCCTGTGAAAGCATCAGAAGCGGAGAATCGGAAAGCTGTATTGCCGGAGGTGTGAACTTATCATTGTCATTGAGCAAATATTTATTCCTGAGTCAGAATAATTTCTTAGCCAGTGACGGACGTTGCAGAAGCTTTGGTATTGGAGATGGTTATGTACCAGGTGAAGGGATCGGTGCAGTTTTGCTTAAACCTCTGGAAAAAGCAATTGCGGATGGTGACCAGATTTATGGGGTGATCAAAGGAACTACCGTTAATCATAATGGAAGAACCAATGGATATACCGTACCAAGTCCTAATTTACAAGGGGAATTGATTCAGTCTGCTTTGCAAAAGACCGGAATTGATCCACGCACCATATCGTATGTAGAAGCTCATGGAACAGGAACATCTTTAGGAGATCCTATTGAAATGACGGGACTTTGTAAAGCTTTTGATGAATATACAGATGATAAACAATTTTGTGCCATCGGTTCTGTAAAATCAAACATCGGGCATCTGGAAGCCGCAGCGGGTATTGCAGGACTGACAAAAATTCTGTTACAGTTTAAACACCAGCATTTAGTACCATCTATTCATTCTGCAACACTGAATCCGAATATCAGTTTTGAAGATACACCCTTCTATGTTCCTCAAAGTTTAGTGCCATGGAAAAGACCGTTGATCATTAATCAGAACGGACAATCTGAAGAATTGCCATTAAGAGCGATGTTAAGTTCTTTTGGTGCCGGGGGAAGCAATGCTCATCTTATTATCGAAGAATTCAGAATACCAGAACAGACTTCTAAAAATGAATTAGAACAGGATCCTGCGATCATTGTCTTATCAGCTAAAAATGAAGAACGCCTTCAGGAACAGGTGTTTAACTTAAAATATAGTTTAGAAAAAGATAACACCTTATCATTGGCGGATATCGCTTATACTTTACAAACAGGAAGAGAAGCCATGGAAAACCGGGTAGCCTTTGTTGTGAAGGATATTCCATCATTAATAGGTGTACTGGATGACTTTTTAAAAGATACAGATTCTCAAAAAACATATACAACAGGAACCTGTAAAATAGGAACTAAAGGAGAAGAAAAATCTACCGAAGTTCAGAATAGGATCAAGGCCGGGGATTGGACTGGAATTGCTGATCTATGGATACAAGGATTCTTATTCGACTGGAATTTGCTTTACGCTGGAAAACAACCTCGTAAGATCAGTCTGCCTACCTATCCTTTTGCAAGGGAACGCTACTGGCTTCCTAATGCTGAAGGAAAATTGAATCCAACAGGAAAAATTGTTGACAGAACATTACATCCACTGGTACACCAGAATACATCTGACCTTGATCAACAACAGTTCAGCAGTACTTTTAGTGGTGAAGAATCATTCTTAGCGGATCATCAGGTACGCCATAATAAAATCTTACCAGGAGTTGCTTATCTGGAGCTGGCAAGGGCTGCGGGTAAATTCAGTACCCATCAGCAAGTTACCCAACTTAAAGAAGTAAGCTGGATCAATCCTTTCTGGGTTCATCAATCAGAAACACTTCACATAGGATTACACCGTCAGGAAGATGTGGTTTATGAAATATACAGTGGCCATGAAGACACCCTGATTACTCATAATAGTGGAAGACTTTCCAATGTTTTAACGGCAGCTCCTGCAAAAATGAATATTCAGCAGCTTAAAAAAGGCTGTGTCAATGAAATCACAGGATCAGAATTGTATAACGCCTTTGATTTAGAAGGATTAAACCTAAAGAGTAGTTTTCAGCAGGTAGAGACCTTATATGTGGCAGAAGAATATGCTTTGTCAAAAATAAAATTGGTGAATAACGAAGGTTGCGTATATCCGCCTTGTATTATGGATAGCCTTCTTCATGCCATTTATGGTTTAATGGATTCTTACGCATTGGTACTGCCTTTTTATGCAGGAGAAATTAATTTCTATAAAGGACTTGAAGAAGCCCAGGAGCTTTGGGGTTATGCGGTGAGAAAAAAAGAAGGAGATAACGACAAGGTTGTAACTGCCGATTTTTATTTATTAAATGAAAACGGAGAAGCATTATTATCCTTTAAAGACTTTATCTTCCTGCCTTTGGGAAGCAAGGATTCCGATCATTCAGGAATAAAGACTTCTTCGAATGAAAAACGAAAAGTAGTGTATTATCAACAGGAATGGAAAGAAGAAGCCTTAAGCTCAGAACAACTTGAAACCGCCAATCAGATAATTCTTATTGCTGGTGGTGCCATAGATTTGTGCGATAAGCTTCAGGAAGAACTGGGACTGGAAGTTATATCCATCAACCAGGAAAAGCCAGTGGCTTTCTTCAATTTCGTATTATCTAAAATAAAAGAAAAAATAAAGGAGAAAGGGCGTACCCAAATTACGATCGTTTGTCAGAACAGTGATTACCCTGAGTATGGTTTTGTATCCGGATTGCTTAAAACAGCACATCTTGAGTATCCTGGAATTAAAGGTAAAGTACTTGCCGTGGATCATTTATCCGTTAAGAATTTGGGAGAACTTACTTCAATGATTGAAGCGGAGCAGCATAATAAAGATGTTGAAGTAGCCTATACTAATGGTGTAAGAACCGTGAAAAGATCAGTGTCTGTAACTTTTGATTCACAAAATACGGAAGGTATAACCTTTAAAAAAGGAGGAGTTTACCTTTTAACGGGTGGTGCAGGAGGCTTAGGTTTGAAGCTCGCAGAGCATATTTGCAGTAAAAATAATATTACACTGGTACTAACAGGCAGAAGTGTATGGTCTGAAACCATTAAGACTTTAGTGTCTAAAATACCTGGAGCTGTTTATCATCATTGTGATCTGAGCAACTTTGAAGAAACCCAGAAACTGGTACATCTTATTAATCAGGAATATGGTCCTTTAAATGGCGTGATTCACAGTGCAGGTGTCCTTAGAGATAGTTATATCATCAATAAAACATCTTTACAGGTGGATGAGGTTTTTGCAGCTAAAGTAGAGGGGACAAAAAACATTGATGAAGCGACCAAAGATCAGCCATTAGATTTTATGGTATTCTTCTCTTCCATAACAAGCATTAAAGGAAATGCCGGACAGGCGGATTATGCTGCTGCTAATGCTTATTTGAATACGTATGCGACTTACCGAAATACAGAAAGGAATAGTAAAAAAGCAAACGGTAAAACTTTAAGCATCTGCTGGACTTTATGGAAAGATGGCGGAATGCAGGTGAATGAAGAAGACATAAAGCATTTGGAAACACACCTGGGATCACTTTCACTTCCATCCGCAGATGGTATAAGGGCTTTTGATACTTTATTAAAAAATGGGAAAGGAGAAATTCTGGTTACCTATGAAAACACTCATGAAGATGTACAGATTTCTAAAATTAAGGTAGAAGATGCTCCAATAGCCCAAGTAGCTATTGGTCAATCTGAAATTTCAGAAAAAGTTTCAGGTAAAATTATCGAAACAGTAGCAGTGTTGTTAAAATTAAACTCTGCGGCTATTAAAAGAGACAAAGCATTTGGTGATTACGGTTTTGAGTCTGTTTCATTAACCAGATTTGCCCGCCAGTTAAATGCATTTTATGAGCTTAAATTATTACCCACTGTTTTTTATAATTATCCGACGATCAATGATCTGAAAGATTTTTTAATGGAAGAACATTATGCGTCAGTAACTCAAAAACACAGCTCATCTGTAGTTGTAAAATCAGAAGAGGTTCAACCTGCCACGATCATACACAAACGAGTTGCTTTCAATAATGAGGGACGTACCGCATTACCAAAAACAGCTGTGAATGTCATCAGTAACAATACTGATACAATACAAAAAGCAGTTGCTATTATTGGGATCAGTGGACGTTTCCCTGGGTCAGATGATTTAGATGCTTTCTGGAAAAATATCAGTCACAATAAAGATCTGATCACTGAAATTACCCCAGACCGATGGGATTGGAAAGCGTATTACGGAGATCCGTTAAAAGAAAAAAATAAGACCAAAGCTAAATGGGGCGGACTGATCTCCGACATTGATAAATTTGATCCTTTATTCTTTAACATCTCTCCGCGTGAAGCAGAACTGATGGATCCACAACAAAGAATCACTCTGGAGGCCGTATATCATGCTCTTGAAGATGCAGCAATTGCACCGGATAAGATCAAAGGAAGTGACACCAGTATTTTTATTGGAGTTTCCACATCCGACTATTCTATGTTAGTGAATAATCAGTCTGATTTAACCGGACAGGGACATTATGCAACCGGATCAGTACATTCTATCCTGGTCAACAGAATATCTTATTTATTAGATATTCGTGGGGCAAGCGAGCCTGTGGATACCGCTTGTTCTAGTTCACTGATTGCCATTCACCGTGCCGTAGCACACATCAGAAACGGAGATAGCAAAATGGCAATTGCCGGAGGGGTAAATGCACTTCTTTCTCCGGAATTGACTCTTTCATTCAGTGAATCTGGAATGCTAAGCGTAGATGGACGTTGTAAAACATTTGACGAAAGTGCTAATGGTTATGTACGTGGTGAAGGAGTAGGAGTGGTGATCTTAAAATCATTGGAACAGGCAGAAGCAGACGGAGATCATATTTACGGAATTATCCGTGGAAGCGCAGAAAACCATGGTGGAAAAGCCAATACACTAACTTCTCCAAACCCGAATGCTCAAAAAGAACTGTTGGTTAAAGCGTATAGCAGAGCAGGAGTTCATCCGGCAGATGTAAGCTATATAGAGGCTCATGGAACAGGAACTTCGCTGGGAGATCCCATTGAAATAGAAGGATTGAAACTTGCTTTTAATACTTTATATAAACAGAGAAATCAAACTCCGGCAGAAGTTGCCTATTGCAGTATTGGAAGTGTCAAAACAAATATTGGCCACCTGGAAGCTGCTGCAGGAATTGCAGGGGTAATGAAGGTCATCCTGGCGATGAAACATAAAACACTGCCTGGAAATCCTCATTTGATTCAGACCAACCCATATTTAAATCTGGATGGAAGTCCGTTCAGGTTGCAGCAAAATACAACCGACTGGAATGTTGCTGACAACAAACCAAGAATTGCGGGAATCAGTAGTTTTGGTTTTGGAGGAGCCAACGCTCATTTAATTATAGAAGAATATATTCCTACCAGAAAAGGAATTGTGGAAGGACAGCCTGCTGTTATTTTATTATCTGCAAAAAATGCAGACCGGTTAAAAGCTAAAGCATTGCAGTTGAAAACATTCTTGCAAGCTCATCCGGATACTGATTTACACGAACTGGCTTACACGTTGCAATCAGGGCGTGAAGCGATGGAAGAACGTCTTGCATGGATTGCAGAAAGCCAGGAAGATCTATTGACTCAGTTGGAGAACTACACCAATGGCAATAGCTTTGGATTCTATCAAGGAAATATCAATCAGGAGCAGATCGGCTTCCTTCTCGAGGGAACTGCAGGAAAAGCCTATGTGGAAACAGCTTTTAAAAATAATGAGATCAAAAGCCTTGCTCAGCTGTGGGTAAAAGGAATTGATGTTGATTGGAAACTATTGTACACAGATATGTTACCAAAACGCATCAGTCTCCCTGTTTATCCATTTGCAAGACAACGGTACTGGATCCCTGATTCTCCTAAAAGAATAGTGCATGCACCAATCACAGAAAATCATCTGCATCCTTTGTTACATACCGATGAATCTAATGGTAAGCAAAAACAATACGCGGCAGTATATGATGGAACTGAATCTTTCCTTTATGATCACATCGTAAATGATGAGAAAATACTTCCGGGAGTAGCCTATCTGGAAATAGCGAGAGCAGCAGGGGCTTTGAGCTCCCAAAAGCAAGTGGTAAAATTAAAAAATGTGAGTTGGCTGAACCCGCTAAAACTTGAAAATGGAATGGTCTCTATTGCCGTTACATTGGATCCAGAACCAACAGGTCTTAATTACAAAATTTATAATCAGAAAAATAGCCAGCTTCTTTATGGAAACGGTTTGATCATTACCGGTGAGGGAGAACCTCTCGGAAGATATGATCTGGAAATGATGAAAACGGCCTGCTCAAATGTTATTCCTGGAGCAGAAGTTTATCACAATTTCAAAGAAAACGGATTGAACCTTGGAAAGAGCTTCAGAGGAGTTGCCCAAATTAACGTAGGGGAGAATATCGCTTTATCAGAGATCCGTCTTGAAGAACTGGAAGGTTGCATGTATACACCGGGTATTATGGACAGTCTCTTGCATACTATTTACGGATTGGTTATTTCCGCAAAAGAAGCCTATTCATTGGAGTTACCCTATTTTGTAAAAGAAGTATATTTTTATGAGCCTATAACAGATGCTTCAGTATTGTGGGGCTATGCCAGAAAAAGTGAAAATTACAAAGACGGCGATCAGGTCGTTGCATACGATCTGGATCTCCTGAATAATGAAGGAGATGTATTGTTAAGCTTCAAAGATTTTGTGGCACTTCCCTTGGATGGTCTTGAAACTAAGGTACAGGAAGATACTCCTGACGAAACTGTTGAAAAATCGGTTGACGAACAAATAACAGCACCAGTTGAAGCAAGTTTGCTAAAGAAAAAAGCAACCGATAAGATCATCAGTATTGTTGCTGAATTAGTAAGAATGGAGCCTGCCGAAATTGAAAATGATAAAAAATTCGGAGATTATGGGTTTGATTCCATTTTATTAACCCGTTTCAACAATGAGCTCAACGGTTATTATGATCTGGATGTGATGCCAACGGTCTTTTATAATTATGCAACCATCAATAAACTGGCTGCATTTATGACAGAAGAATATACGGAGGCACTCACTGCATTGCACGGAGAATCTCCTGCTGCTCCAATAGTTAAACCGGTTGAAAAGCTCACGATAAAAAAGACCGCTTTTTCAACAACGGTGGCAACGCCTGTAAAGCAACCTGTAAAACAGTTCATTCCTCATCAACCAAAACCACAATCTGCCAATGAACCTATCGCTATTATTGGGATGAGTGGCCGTTTTCCGGGATCACCGGATCTGGATACTTTCTGGAAAAATATCAGTGAAAATAAAGACCTGATCACAGAAGTTCCTGCAGACCGATGGGATTGGGAAAAGTATGACGGAGATCCTCTAACGGAAAAGAATAAAACCCGATCCAAATGGGGAGGATTCCTTACCGATATCGATAAGTTTGATCCTGCATTTTTCAGTATTTCTCCAATGGAGGCTGAGCTAATGGATCCTCAACAACGTATTCTCATGGAGTCCGTATACGAGGCGCTGGAAGATGGTGGAATTGCCACAGAAAGCATTAAGGGGACCAATACCGGAATATTTATAGGAGTTTCTGCCTCTGACTATTTGATACGCCTTCGCCATGAAACCGATTTAGCGGGACAAATGCATACCACTACAGGCTCCGTACATTCCATGATGGTGAACAGGATTTCCTATTTACTGGATATCAATGGACCAAGTGAACCGGTAGATACGGCCTGTTCAAGTTCATTAATTGCCATCCACAGGGCTGTTGAAAATATCAGAAACGGTATGTGTAATATGGCCATTGCAGGAGGAGTGAATGCACTACTTTCTCCAGAGTTGACTCTTTCTTTCAGCCAATCAGGAATGTTGAGCAAAGACGGAAGATGTAAAACGTTTGACCAGAGTGCCAATGGATACGTAAGAGGAGAAGGAGTAGGAATTATTGTCCTTAAATCATTGAAACAGGCCATTGCAGATGGTGATCCTATTCATGCGGTAATCAGAAGTACCGCAGAAAACCATGGGGGAAGAGCGAACACCTTAACTTCACCTAATCCGATTGCACAAAGAGATCTTTTGCTTCATGCCTATCGCAGTGCCGGAATCGATCCGCGTGATGTGAGTTATATTGAAGCTCACGGCACCGGAACACCTCTTGGAGATCCGATAGAAGCAGAAGGACTGAAACTTGCATTTAAAGATTTATATAAAGATAAAGGACTTCAACAGCCTACAGAACCGCATTGCAGTATCGGAAGTGTAAAAACCAATATCGGACACCTGGAATCTGCAGCAGGTATTGCAAGTACTATTAAAGTACTACTGTGTATGAAACACAATACATTGCCAGGAAATCCACACTTAAAAAATCCTAATGAATACCTGAAATTAAACGGAAGTATCTTCCAGTTGCGAACAGAGACAGGTCCCTGGATCACATCCGATAACCGTCCTAAAATTGCGGGAATCAGCAGTTTCGGATTCGGAGGCGCCAATTCACATATTATCATTGAAGAATACCGACCTGATCAGACAACTCCTTATCAGGAAGACGGCCAGTCCATTATTATACTTTCTGCAAAAACTAAAGACAATCTGAAACAGCAGGTGAGTAACCTTTTAGATTTTGTTCAAAAAAATCCTGAAGCGAATCTTTTTGATATCGCCTATACCCTGCAAACGGGCAGGGATGAGATGGAAGAAAGACTGGCCTTGGTCGTAACCAATAAAATCGAATTGATGAGCAGACTGACAGATTATCTTTCAGGAAATTCAGAACATGGATTTACGGGAAATATAAAACAGGATAAAACGGGTTCGGGAAATGCCTATATCAGTATTGCCATTGACAATAAAGACCTCAATTCATTGGCAGGCTTATGGGTTAAAGGAGCATCTGTAGATTGGAACCTGCTATATATCAACGGACGTCCTTCGAAAATCAATTTACCTGTTTATCCGTTTACCAAAAACAGATACTGGATCCCTGTCAGTTCATTTCTGCTAAAAACAATGGCAAATACCAGAATTCATCCATTACTGCATATGAATGAATCGGATTTAAATGAACAAAAGTATACCAGTATTTTTACAGGTGAGGAAGTTTTCCTGAGCGATCATAAAGTAAGAAAGGAAAAGATATTGCCGGGAGTTGCTTATCTCGAACTGGCAAGAATTGCCGGAACATTGAGTACAGGCCAAAAGGTAACACAACTTAGAAATATCAGTTGGGTCAATCCGATTTCCATCGTGGATGACTATGCAAAGATTTCAACCGCGATTTATAGGGATGGTGATCAGCTTTGCTATGAGGTTTATAACGATGAAGAAGTGGTACATGGTAATGGTCAGATATCGACCGATAAGCTTATCCAGCCGGAAAAAATGGACATCAATGCTTTGAAGGCTAAAGCCGATAAGGTATTGGATGGGAAAGGAATGTACAATGAATTTTTGGCTGCAGGACTTGATCTCGGTGCTGCCTACCAGGGAGTTCAAAAGATGTATGCAGATGACCATGGTTGTTTAGCTAAAATTAATCTGACCAACCTAGAAGGCTTTATGTATACTCCTGGAATCCTTGACAGTATGCTCCATACCATTTATGGTTTCCAGCAACTCGCTGACGAAACGTATTCATTGGCACTTCCTTATTTTATGGGAGAGATGAGCTGCTACCAGACATTAGAAGGACAATCATTGTGGGCATATGCACGAAAAAATGACCAAACCAAATCAGAAGATAAGCTGGCAGCATACGATATTGATCTGATCAATGATCATGGTGTCGTTCTAGTAAGTTTCAGAAACTTTGTAGCCCTTCCGTTAGATGGTTTTAAACCCACAAAGTTAGTTAAAAAAGATACTGATACATTTATCTATCAGCCGGTTTGGGAAGAAATGGTTGCAAAAGACTCCTCCAAAGTACTTGAAACTGAGAAACAGTTCATTTGGCTTGCAGAAGGTACAGATTCATTGGCAGAAACATTAAAAGAAAGATTGGGAATTCCGGTACAGACCATTGCAATCGATCAGCCAATCGAATATTTTACTACAATACTTGAACAGCTTAAAAGCTACTTGACGAAAAATGCTTCAATGCATATCACAGTGGTTTACCCAAATCATCAGTATCCACAGGCAGGATTTATTACCGGGTTGTTAAAAACGGCAGTTCAGGAAAATCCTGGAGTTACCGGACAGACCATCGGTGTAGACAGCTTCGATCCTGATTTTCTGGCAGAATTACTGAAAAATGAAGTAAGTAAAAATGCTGAAATCCGTTATGATCAGGGTATTTTCAAAACAAAACAGTTCAGACCGGTAGTAAAAGATATTCTAGCGGTAGATCAAATGGCGATCCGTGAAAATGGAGTATACCTCATTACAGGTGGTGCCGGTGGTCTCGGACAGATTTTCGCGAAGCATATAAGCAAAACTAAAAATGTGAAAATTATCCTGACAGGTAGAAGAACTGCAGATCAGGAGATAGAAAAACTACTGTCTGAAATTCCGGGAACAGTATATTATTCATGTGATATTACAGATTATCAGGACACAGAGCGATTGCTTACAACCATCAAAGAAACCTATCAGGGATTGAATGGAATTATCCATAGTGCCGGAACGTTGAGAGATAGTTTTATTCTGAATAAAACCCAGGAACACTTGCAACAGGTGCTTCATCCTAAAATTACAGGAGCGAGGGTATTAGATGAAGTAACAAAAGACGAACCCCTTGATTTTATGATGTTCTTTTCATCCGTTGCAGCGGTGACAGGGAATGCAGGACAATCAGATTATGCGTCGGCCAACACCTATCTGGATCATTATGTGGAATACCGAAATGAAGCGGCTGCCAAAGGACAGAGGTCAGGAAAAACAATCAGTCTGAACTGGCCATTATGGAAATCCGGTGGAATGCAGGTAAGTGCAGCAGGAGAAAAATACCTTGAAAGTCAGTTTGGGATGATCCCAATGGC
The DNA here is from genome assembly GCF_046591535.1 of Chryseobacterium proteolyticum. Classification (NCBI taxonomy): domain Bacteria; kingdom Pseudomonadati; phylum Bacteroidota; class Flavobacteriia; order Flavobacteriales; family Weeksellaceae; genus Chryseobacterium; species Chryseobacterium proteolyticum. The sequence continues at coordinate 176,441 of NZ_JBJLWK010000001.1, forward strand.
AACAGAAACTGGTCTTGAGATGTTCGATCTTATTCTGAAAGCTCAATCAGGACAATATGCGGTGTATTTTGGTAAAGAAGAAGGAATTTCCAGAACGACAGGTAATGCAGTTGCAAATACCACTCAAAAAAAATGTTTCAGTACTTAAAAGTACAAATGAAAACGTAGGTGGTTCAAAAACGGCAAAAGATAAGATCGTTAGAGAAGTGAGTGAAATTGTAGCAAAACTGCTTAAAATGGAGGTTTCGACGGTTGACCAGGAGACAGAATTTGGTGAATATGGTTTTGATTCCCTTTTAATGACCCAATTTACCAGTGCATTGAATAATTTCTATGATCTTAAATTAATGCCTACGGTATTTTATAACTATCCGGCTATTGGAATATTTTCAGAATTCCTGATCAAAGAATATCCAAACCTTGCAATAGAAAGTAAAAATGATTCAAGGGCTGTAACTCCAGCTCAGGATTCAACTCGATTTGATCAATTTTCCGGGCGTAAAAACAGAAAACATTCTTCACAATACAACAGCTCACCGGTAAAGGCAGCTCAAAAGCCAGCTGAAGAGGGAATTGCTATTATAGGGATCAGCGGACGTTTTCCAGGATCACCTGACATCAATACTTTCTGGGAGAGAATTAAAAATAATGAAGACCTGATCACAGAAATCCCTGAAGACCGATGGAGCTGGCAGGAATATTACGGAGATCCTCAAAAAGAAAGCCGCAAAACCAAAGCAAAATGGGGTGGATTTATCAGCGATATCGACAAATTTGATCCTTTATTTTTCAATATTTCGCCTAAAGAAGCTGCTTTAATGGATCCTCAGCAAAGAATTACCCTTGAAGCTGTATACCACGCTTTGGAAGATGCAGGAATAGCCACTTCCGCATTAAGAGGAACCAATACCGGAACCTTTATCGGAGTATCTGCGGTAGATTATTCCATGTTATTGAATAACGGAACCGATCTTACAAGTCTGGCACAGTTTTCCACAGGTGCCGCTCATTCGATATTGGTAAACAGAATTTCTTATCTATTGGATATTCATGGACCAAGTGAGCCGGTGGATACTGCGTGTTCAAGTGCATTAATTGCCATTCATCGAGGCGTAGAACACATCAGAAACGGACATTGCGATATGGCCATTGCAGGTGGAGTCAACGCCATACTGTCTCCGGAACTGACGCTTTCCTTCAGCAGTGCAGGGATGTTGAGCGAAGATGGAAGATGTAAAACTTTTGATCAGCGTGCCAATGGTTATGTCCGTGGAGAAGGAGTGGGAATTGTGATCCTCAAGTCTTTAAGCAAGGCTGTAGATGATGGTGATCATATCTACGGAGTGATCCGTGGAACGGCTGAAAACCATGGTGGAAGAGCTAATACGTTAACCTCTCCGAATCCCAATGCACAAAGAGATCTATTGGTAAAAGCATACCGAAATTCAGATATAGATCCACGTGATATCAGCTACATAGAAGCACATGGGACAGGAACAGCGCTGGGTGATCCTATAGAAATTGAAGGGCTTAAGCTTACATTCAATACATTATATGAGGATAAAGGACTTCAGCAAACGCAAAAAGCCTATTGCAGCATTGGTAGTGTAAAAACAAATGCCGGACATCTTGAGTCTGCAGCCGGAATGGCCGGATTAGCAAAAGTATTGATGGCCATGAAGCATAAAGTTTTACCTGGTAATCCGCACTTGCAAAATCCAAATGCCTATTTACAAATGGAAGATACCCCATTTCGTTTACAGAAAGAAACTACAGAATGGACGAGCGAAGGAAATAAGCCACGAATTGCCGGGATCAGCAGTTTCGGATTTGGAGGAGCCAATGCACATATCATTATTGAAGAATATCAGCCATCAAAAATGGCTCATAAAATAGAAGGCACTGCTATTATTCCATTATCAGCGAAAACGAAGGAGCAACTTCAACAACAGATCGTCAATCTTAAGAACTATCTGGAGCTGAATCCTCAGCTTGATATACATGATGTCGCTTATACTTTGCAAAATGGGCGTGAAAAGATGAAGGAAAAAGCGGTATTTATAGCAGCTAATACCAAAGATCTTATCAACCTTCTTTCTGAAAAAAGAGATCTGAATGTTCCTGTTTGCAAACCGGAAGAAAATAATAGAGCTTTAATTTCAACGGCAGAAAACTGGTTAAGCGGAGTATTAAAAGATTGGTCTGCTTGTTATCCGGGGCAGAAACCAGCTAAAATAAGTTTACCAGTGTATCCGTTTGCACGCAACCGTTATTGGATTCCGGAAGGAAAAAAGACAGTAGCCGTTTCTGCAAAAGAGCCAGATCAGGAACTATTTGAATATTCTTCAGAAAACATAACAATAGAAGAAAGAGCTGAACCTGCTGATGTAAAGACTAAAACAGCTCAGGATAACAGCTGGCTGATGGCAAAATTAATTCAGATCGCAGCAGCAACGATTGTGTTGCCTGAGGAAGATTTTGATACGACCACTCAGTTTAAAGACTATGGTTTTGATTCCATTATGGGTGTTGAACTGGTAAACAATATCAATTCCGAACTGAATATCACCATCAAGGCAACTGATTTATACAGTTATCCTAACATTAATGTAATGACGGATTATGTATTAAAAAATTTCTCTGAAGAATTGAAGGCTCCTGTTGAGGTTCATCAGTATGCTGTTGCGGATAAAATCATATTGACCGAAAAGAAAAGTCAGACAGTTGAAAATAAAACTTCAACGCATTCTGATTTCGCCGCTGAAATTGCGATTATAGGAATCAGTGGACAATTCGGAACAGCCAATGACCTGAATGAATACTGGAAAGTATTGGCTGAAGGGCAGTGTCTTATCAAAGAGATAAAGGATGAGAAATGGAGGAGAGATGATAACAATGTGGAAGGACAGAAAAGATGGGCAAGCTGTTTGGAAAATCCGGACTATTTTGATCCTTTATTCTTTAAACTTTCAGGGTCTGAAGCAGAAATGATGGATCCTATGCAGCGGTTATTCCTTGAACATAGCTGGAAAGCGATTGAAGATGCAGGAATTGACCCAGACTCTCTTTCATCTCTGAAATGCGGTGTATATGCAGGAGCAGGACACAGTGATTATATTGCTGGAACTGAAGGAACATTACCTTCGGCGCTTTGGGGAAATTCAAGTGCGATATTGGCCTCAAGAATTTCTTATTTCCTTAATTTAAAAGGACCTGCAATAGCCGTCAATACAGCTTGTTCAAGCTCTTTGGTTGCAATGGATCTTGGATTTAACAGTCTTCAAAGAGGCGATACAGATCTTGTTTTGGCGGGTGGTATCAATATTATCAATTCTGCCCATTCACATGATATGGCGGTAAGAGCGGGTATGCTGTCTGCAGATGGACGATGCTACACCTTTGATAGTAGAGCTAATGGCTTTGTGATGGGAGAAGGTGTTGGTGTTGTTGTTTTGAAAAGGCTGGCAGATGCAGAACGGGATAACGACCGTATTTATGGAGTGATCAAAGGAAGTCTGACCAACCAGGACGGAACAACCAATGGTATTACCGCTCCAAGTGTAGTATCTCAGGAAGAACTGGAGAAAGAAGTATATGACAGGTTTAATATCAATCCTGAAACCATCACCTACGTGGAAGCTCACGGAACAGGTACGGGATTAGGAGATCCGATAGAATTTGAAGCTTTAAATGCATCATTCAGAGCGTACACCAATCAACAGAATTTCTGCAGTCTGGGAAGCGTGAAAACAAATATAGGTCATGCTTTAGAAGCTGCCGGAGTGGCTAGTGTTTTAAAAGTACTTCTGGCAATGAAACATAAACAATTGCCGCCTAGCATTAATTATGAGAAGCCTAATGCGTTAATCAATTTTAAAGGGAGTCCATTTAAAATACAGGATACACTAACCGATTGGAATACACCGGCTAATACAAAAAGAAGAGCGGCCATCAGCAGCTTTGGTTTTAGTGGAACCAATGCGCACATGGTTATTGAAGAATACATCCCTCAGGAAAAGAAAGAGATTAAGCATAGCGGAGATGTATTGATTTTATTGTCAGCTAAAAGCAGAGAACAATTGATTGTACAGGCTGAACAGCTTGTTAAACATATTAAAAATGAACCGTTGATCAGCTTATATGATATTGCTTACACCTTGCAGGTCGGAAGATCAGCAATGGAAGAAAGATTGGCTATTCCAGCAAAAACAATTGAGGATCTGGTTGATCGACTTACTGATTTTACAATCGGAAAAGAAGGGCATTATTTTACTGGAAATATCAGACATTATAAAAAAGAAGTCAGCCGATCTTCCGAAGCATCTGCGATTCAAAATGCTTTAGCCAATAAATTCTGGACAGCTGTAGGAGAATATTGGGTAAAAGGATTTCCTGTAAAATGGAATGTATTATATCAGGAAACGAAGTGTAATAAAGTGAGTCTACCTCATTATCCTTTTGCAAGAGAAAGATATTGGCTGAAATCTGAACAGAAAATAGTTACAAGTTCTGCTATTGCACATCCATTATTGCATCAGAATAATTCCAGTCTAAAGAATTGTCTGTTTAGCAGTCTGCTGAATGGAAGTGAATCTTTTTTAAGAGATCATAAGGTCTTTGGAGAACAGGTTCTGCCTGGAGTCGCTTATCTTGAAATGGCCCGTGTAGCAGGTGAGATGGGTGCTGAGGTTTCAATAGCTCAATTAAGAGAAGTGAACTGGTTACAACCTGTAAAGGTTAATACTGAACCAGTACAACTTCATATTAATATTGAAACTTTAAATAATGAATGGACTTATAAAATCTATTCAGGTCCGGATGAGAAACAGTTGCATGGACAAGGAATAATGGGATCGGTTTCCAACGTAGTTCCTCAGATCAAAAACATCAATAAGTTACGAAATAGCTTTATTTCAAAAATGGATAAAGCAGCCTATTATGAATTGTTCAGATCTATTGGATTGGACTATGGAACAACCTTCCAGGGAGTTCAGGAGGTTTGGTATAATGAGGAGTCTGCATTATCAAGAATTGAGCTAACTCCCGAAGCTGGATTTACTTTATCCCCTGGAATGATGGATGGCGCATTACAAACCTGCATGGCGATCAGTCTTTCTGATCAAAGCCAGCAATTGATGTTGCCATTCAGTGTAAGGGAGATCAATATCTATAAGCCTTTATCACAAGAAATCTGGTGTTATGTGAGAAAAAACAGTTCAGGTAAACAATCCAGCAGTTATGAGATTGAAATGCTGAATCAGCAGGGTGAGGTTCTGATCAGTTTCACTGAGTTAGTGGTTTTAACATTAGAAAACAACAACAGTACATCTTCGGTGGCTCATGAGTATAAACGTCAGAATACGGAAACTTCAGAGAATGGCATTGGATTACATCTGTATGCTAATAAATGGCAGGAAGCAGGTGTAGAGGAATTCAATTCAAAAAGAACAAACTCATCAATTGCTCCTTTGGTATTTCTGGCGGGTGGTTCTGCAGTATTAGCCGAGAAGCTAGAAGAGAGCCTGGAATGTGAAGTAAAGATCATTCATGAAAATGCTCCGGAAGAAACTTTTATTCAGATTCTTGAAGAAATACAGCAAAGAAAACCTGTAGGGCAAATGATTCAATTGGTATATCCTGCCGGAGAAGAAATGGACTATAGTTTTCTTTCAGGATTATTGAAAACAGCAGTACAGGAAAGCTTAGTGTCCGCAGGAAAACTAATTGAAGTAGACAATCTGTCGATTAACGGATTGAATGAATTAGTGAGGATTTTACAAATTGAACAGGAAAATACCGATGCTGAAGTTCGATATCACCTTGGAAGAAGAGAAGTAAAAAAAACTGAAAGTTTTAAACATAAACGACAATCAAGAGGTAAAAACAGCCGCTAAAGAAAATGGTGTTTATCTGATCACTGGAGGTGCAGGCGGATTGGGATTATTATTTGCAGATTACTTCAATCAGACTGCAGGCACAAAAGTAATATTGGTCGGCAGAAGTGAGCTTAATGCTTCACAAAAAGGTAGATTAAGAAAATTGTCCAGCACCGCTTACGAACAATGCGATATTACTGATCTTGGAAGCGTAACGGCTTTAATGAAAAAAATCAAAAATGAATATGGCCGTATTGATGGTATTATTCATAGTGCTGGGGTAACCAGAGATAGCCTGATGATTCACAAGACAGCAGCTGAGGTTAGGGATGTTTTCTCTGCTAAAGTAAAAGGAGCTAAAAACATTGATCTGGCAACCAAAAATGAAAATCTTGATTTCACGGTTTATTTTTCATCATTAGCGGGAATATTCGGGAATACAGGACAGTCGGATTACGCATCAGCTAATTTGTGGCTGGATCATTTTGCTTCACATCGCGAAATGGAACGGCTTCGTGGAAAAAGAACAGTAAAGACAGTAAGCATCAACTGGCCATTATGGAAAGAGGGCGGAATGCAGATCAGCACAGAACACGAGAAATATATGGCGCATCATTTTGGTTTATGGCCAATGCTGACTGCTGATGGACTTCGTGCTTTTGACACTTTATTGAACAGCAATTTCAATCAGGGAATTGTCATCTATGGAGATCCTGAAAAACTGGGAATAGAAAAAGGAAGTTCACTACTTCAAAAAGAAGTGGCAAAAGAAACTCCGGTTTCCCAGGCTGATGACCATTTATATGAAGCATCTATAGAATATATTGGGACATTGATAGCCGGAACCTTAAAGATCCCTGTGGCTAAATTACAGAAGGATATTCCTTTTGAAGAATTTGGTATCGATTCTACGATAGTCGTAAGATTGACGAACCTATTGGAAGAAAAACTCGGTAAGGTTTCAAGAACCGTATTTTTTGAATGTCAGACCTTGGGTGAATTGGTTTCTCATTTCCTGAAAACCCATCGCAATGAACTTATGAAACTAACAGGATCAGCAACAACCGTTGATCATAAGAAAGTAGCCTTTACAGATCAGGTAAAAAATATACAATCTACAGCATCTGATAAGGCAGTAGATCAACGAACAGAAACTCCTGAAAAAGAACTTCCTGAATCATTAATACTATCTGAAGAGATTGCCATTATCGGATTGAGTGGAAAATATCCTGATGCTAAGAATCTGGATGAGTTTTGGGAGAATCTTAAATCAGGAAAAGACAGCATCAGAGAAATCCCTGAAGACCGTTGGAAGATCAGCGATTTTTATGATCCTGTAAAAGGTAAAGAAGGCAAAACCTATAGCAAGTGGGGTGGATTTATGAAAGATATTGATCTTTTTGACCCTTTATTCTTTAATATTTCTCCAAGGGAAGCAGAAATCATGGATCCTCAGGAAAGACTTTTCTTACAAACGGTATGGGAAACCATGGAAGATGCGGGATATACAAAAACCAAACTTCAGGGGAAAGTAAATGAAACAAGTGGTATGTCAGGACAGGTTGGAGTATATGTAGGAGTAATGTACGAAGAATACCAGTTATTCGGAGCAGAAGAAACAGCAAAAGGAAATCCGACAGCTTTACTGGGCAACCCAAGCGGTATTGCCAACCGGGTATCTTACTTTTTCAATTTCCACGGACCTAGTATGGCGGTAGATACGATGTGTTCTTCTTCTTTAACGGCAATCCATATGGCTTGTAAAGATTTACAGTCAGGAGAAATAGAAATGGCTGTTGCAGGAGGAGTCAATTTAAGTTTGCACCAAAACAAATTTTTAATTTTAAGTGAAGGTGGATTCGCCTCCAGCAAAGGCCGATGCGAGAGTTTCGGAGAAGGTGGAGAAGGCTATGTACCGGGTGAAGGAGTTGGAGCTGTGTTACTAAAACCTTTAAGCCGTGCTGTTGCTGACGGTGATCGTATTTACGGAGTGATTAAAGGAACAGCTGTCAACCATGGCGGCAAAACCAATGGTTACACCGTCCCGAATCCAAAAGCTCAGACTGCGGTTATTAAAGCGGCCATGAAAAAAGCAGGAATTCAGCCGGAAGATTTCAGCTATATAGAAGCACACGGAACAGGAACAAGTTTAGGAGATCCTATAGAATTGACCGGATTAAAGAATGCATTCGAATCTGATGCTAAACAATTTTGCAGCGTAGGTTCCGTAAAATCGAACATTGGGCATTGTGAATCAGCAGCAGGAATATCAGGATTAACAAAGGTATTGCTTCAAATGAAGCATCGTCAATTGGTTCCTTCTCTGCATTCTGAAGTACTCAACCCGAACATCGATTTTGAAAACAGTCCATTCAGAGTACAACAGTCTCTGGAAGAATGGTCAACACAAGATAATAAGGCACGGATCGCTGGAATCAGTAGTTTCGGTGCAGGAGGAAGTAATGCCCATATCATTATTCAGGAATATGTTAGCCCGCAGCCTGAGAATCGAAACGTTTTCGGACCAGCAATTATTGTATTGTCAGCTAAAAATACAAACAGACTTCGGGAGAAGGTTTCAGATCTGAAGGATTTTGTTGAAAAGAATACAGAAATCAATCTTTATGACCTTGCTTATACCTTACAGACAGGACGAGACGCACTGGAAGAGCGTTTAGCATTTTTAGCAGAAAGCAAAGCTGATCTGATCTTACAACTGAACAATTATCTGAACCATAATCTTGAAGAATTGCTTACAGGAAATGTCCGTAAGGATGATTCAGGGTTCATGCTGGAAGGAAAAGCTGGAAAAGCTTATCTGGAAAGTGCTCTCCAGGAAAGGGAAAGTGAGTCCCTAATGAAATTATGGATCAAAGGAGCGGTTATCGATTGGGATCTGTTATATCAGGATGATAAACCATCCATCATCGGTTTGCCATCTTATCCTTTTGCAAAGGAAAGCTACTGGTTTGCCAAAAAGGAGGAAGATCCTGTAAAACATACGATTCAGGTACAGCCTATAAAACAAGTTCGGGATGAACAAAAACTACATCCTCTTTTACATGCTTATAAAAATTAATTGACCAATTATGACTAAACAACACCAATTCAACAGTATATATAACGGAAAAGAATTTTTTTTTAACGGACCATAAAGTGCTTGGAACAAAGGTACTGCCTGGGGTCACTTATCTTGAGATGGCCCGCGCAGCAGGAGAATATGTTGCCGGAAAGGACGTTACTCAACTCAGGGACATTAGTTGGCTACAACCCGTTAAGATAAGTGACGCACCCGTTCAGCTTTATATGAACGTCGTGGAGCAGGGAGATGGATTAACCTATGAAATCTTTAGCGGTGAAGCCGATACTCAATTGCACACCAAAGGTATTTTAGGGACAGCTGACCAGCAGTTTCCGGAAATAAGAGATATCAACCATCTTCGTGATCTTTTTAAAGATTCCGGAAGCCATAAAGAAGGTGCAGATTATTATAAAATAATGAATTCCATTGGGCTTGAATATGGGAAAACCTTTCAGGGGATCCAGGAAATTTTTTACAATGGAAAATCAGCTTTATCAAGAATAGCTTTATCAGCGGCAGAAGGCTTTGTATGGACTCCTGGAATGATGGATAGTGCGCTGCAAACCTGTATGGGAATTAGCCTTGCGGATCAGAATCAACAATTGATGCTGCCCTTCAGTGTCCGAGAAATGAATATTTACCAGGCGCTTCCGGAAGAGATCTGGTGTTATGTCACCAAAAACAGATCCGGTAAACTGGCTAATAGCTATGATATTGAATTATTGAGCAATTTCGGAGAACTGGTAATTCGTTTTTCTGAATTTGTTGTAGTACCTATGGAAAAGAATGCTAAAACAAATGATAGCGTTAATGTAATTCCAGAGCTCCACATATACAATTATAATTGGAAAGCGGAAGCTTTAGATGTGGTCAATGCAGGATTATCAAAAACTGAAACAGGTGATGCTCCATTGGTAGTATTGGCAGGTGGATCTGCTGTATTGGCTGAGAAATTAAGCGAAAGATTGGAATGTGAAGTAAAAACAATTAACGAAGGAATACCAGAGTCTGTTTTTATACAGGTTTTAGAAGAAATACAAAATAAAAAGTCTGCTCAACTGAAGATTCATTTTGTTTATCCTATTGCAGACGAGCTTGAATATGGTTTCATTTCAGCGATGTTAAAAACAGCGGTGCAGGAAAATCAAATTTTACAGGGAAAAACAATCGGTGTAGAAGGTATTTCGATCAATGAACTGGATGAATTGACAGAGATTTTACAGGAAGAACAAAGAAACCATGAACCGGAAGTACGTTATCAATCCGGGCAAAGAAAAGTTAGAAGCTTAACAGAAATTTCTGATAAAAATCCGGGATTAAAAACAGAGATCAAAGAAAATGGAGTGTACCTGATCACAGGTGGAGCTGGCGGATTGGGATTGATCTTCGCAGATTATTTGAATACAATACCGGGAACACAATTAATCCTGACAGGCAGAAGCGAATTAAACCTTACGCAACAGGAAAAAATTAAAGGATTTAGAAATGCACAGTACGAGCGTTGTGATGTTACGGATTTAAAGTCTGTTACAGATTTAATTAAAAAGATAAAAAATACCTATGGTCATCTGGATGGAGTGATTCACAGTGCAGGAACTACCCGGGATAGCTTAATTATCAAAAAAACTACATCAGAAATTCATGATGTCTTCTCTGCTAAAATTACCGGAGCTCAGCATATAGATCAAGCAACAAAAGATGAGCAACTTGATTTTATGATGTTTTGTTCATCATTAGCAGGTGTATTTGGAAATACAGGACAGGCAGATTACGCCGCTGCTAATGCCTGGTTGGATTATTTTGCCAACCACAGAGAGAAAGAATGTAACCAAGGAAAAAGAACAGGCAAAACGTTAAGCATCAACTGGCCTTTATGGAAAGAAGGCGGAATGCAGATCGATGCAGACCAGGAAAAATATATGGCCAGCCATTTTGGATTATGGTCAATGCCTACTTCTGATGGGATTTCCGCTTTTGAAACTTTGTTGAACAACATTTCATCGCAAGGCGTTGTGGTATATGGAGAAGAAGATAAGTTGAACTCATGGATGAATGGGGCTTCAACTTCTAAGACCAGCCAAAAGAAAATGGACGGAAATGATAAAGCATTGTATGCCGCGTCCATGATCTATTTAGGAGATGTAATGACGAAAGAACTCAGAATGAAGAATCATAGGCTGGAACCGGATACATCTTTTGAACAGTATGGAATCGATTCTATCATGATCACAAAACTGACCAATCGTCTGGAAAGCATCTTCAACAATATCCCATGGACCTTATTTTTTGAATGCCAAACATTAGCTGAAGTCACCGAGTTTTTCGTTGATGCTTACCCTGAAAAACTGATCGAGCTTACTGGTGTAAAAACAGTATTGTCAGAAGAAACTACTGTTATTTCCAAATCTATCAATGAGGGCGTTAAAAGCGATATAAGATCTGCTTTTCACGTTGTGGAAAAATCTACAAGCAGAAATTCATCGGTTGTTAATGAGCCTATTGCCATTATCGGACTTTCAGGGAAATATCCTCAGGCTAAAAATCTTTCAGAATTTTGGGATAACCTGAAATCAGGAAAAGACAGTATTACAGAAATCCCTGCCAACCGATGGGATCTTACAGATTTTTATGACGAAGAAAAAGGAAAAGCAGGAAAAAGCTATAGCAAATGGGGCGGATTTATTGATGAAATAGATCATTTTGACCCATTGTTTTTTAATATTTCTGTTCGTGAAGCAGAATTAATGGATCCACAGGCACGTCTTTTTCTTCAAACAGCCTGGGAAACATTTGAAGATGCAGGATATCCTAAAAAGAAACTGGAAGGAGGAAGAGATAAAGATGCTACCCAGCCTCAAGTAGGGGTGTATGTAGGGGTGATGTATGAAGAATATCCTTTATTTGGAGCTGAAGAAAATGCGAAAGGTAATTTCGTAAATCCTGGCGGAAGCATCAGCAGCATTGCCAACCGGGTATCTTACTTTTTCAATCTGAATGGGCCAAGTATGGCAGTAGATACCATGTGTTCTTCTTCTTTAACAGCAATACATCTTGCTTGCGAAAGCATCCAGAATGGTAATTGTACAATGGCTTTAGCCGGAGGAGTAAATATCAGTGTACATCCGAATAAATATCTGATGCTGAGCCAAGGGATGTTTGTCTCCAGTAAAGGCAGATGTGAAAGCTTTGGAGAAGGAGGAGAAGGTTATGTTCCAGGTGAAGGAGTGGGTGCTGTATTGCTAAAATCTTACAGTCAGGCATTAGCAGATGGAGATCGTATTTATGGTTTAATTAAAGGGACGGCTCTTAATCACGGAGGTAAAACCAACGGATATACTGTACCGAATCCAAAAGCACAGGCTTCCGTCATCAAAGCTGCCATGAAAAAGGCGGGTGTAAAGGCTGAAGATTTCAGCTATATCGAGGCGCACGGTACCGGAACAAGTCTTGGAGATCCTATTGAAATAGCAGGATTAAATAAAGCTTTTGAATCTAAAAACAAACAATTCTGCAGCATTGGCTCCGTAAAATCTAATATTGGGCATTGCGAATCAGCAGCAGGAATATCGGGATTAACCAAGGTTCTGTTACAAATGCAGCACCGCCAACTGGTACCTTCTCTGCACTCTACGATACTAAATCCTAACATAAAATTTGAAAATACACCATTTAAAGTTCAACAAGAACTTGAAGAATGGCCTGTTGTAAATAATAAACCAAGGCTTGCCGGAATCAGTGGATTTGGTGCAGGAGGAAGCAACGCACATCTGATCATAGAGGAATATGTAGGTGAAAATGTTGCTTACAGACAGCAAATGCCATTGGTAATTGTATTATCAGCCAAAGATGAAGACAGGCTTCAGGTTATCGTCAAGAACCTCAAAAAGCATATTGAAAACGATTCCGAAATCAATCTTGATGATCTTGCTTACACCCTTCAAACGGGAAGAGAAACAATGGAAGAAAGACTGGCTTTTATTGCAGAAGATAGAGAAGACTTGCTTTCTCAGCTGTCTTGTTATCTGGAAAAGAATACACAGAATTTATACATCGGGAATATCCACAATGATCAACTGGGAATTTCTCTGGAAGGAAAGTCTGGGATGGCTTATCTGGAAAGCATCATTAGAGAAAAAGAGAGTCATTCTTTAGCTCAGTTATGGGTGAAAGGTGTCAATATTGACTGGAATCTGATTTACAATGATGCCAAGCCGTCTGTTATTAGTTTACCATCTTATCCTTTCGCGAATGAACGTTACTGGTTTCCAAAAGGAGACGGAGAATTAGTATTAAAAGCAGGTTCAAAACTTCACCCTTTATTGCATACTAATACTTCTAACCTTAAAGAACAGCAGTTTACCAGCATTTTTACAGGGAAAGAATTGTTTTTAACGGATCATCTGGTACATGATGTTAAGACATTACCGGGAGTTGCTTATCTGGAGTTGGCAAGAGAAGCAGGCGAGCAATCTTTACAGGCAAAAATTACAAAATTAAAAGAGGTTAGCTGGTTACATCCAATTCAGATCAACGATAAGGTGCAAACTGTTTTTACCAGTGTGTTTACTTCAGAGAATGAAATAGAATTTGAAGTCTATACCCAGGACGATGCCGAACAGGTACATTGCAGAGGGATTTTATCTACTGATGAATTGTTCATTCCTGAACAGAAAAATATAAAAACAATCAAAGCAGGATTAGCCCATACAATAAGTCGAAGTGACTGTTATACTTTATTCCAGGAATCTGGATTAGACTATGGTAAAAGTTTCCGTGGCATCCGGGAGATGTATTATGATGAAGACGAAGTTTTATCAAGAGTTTCCTTACCAAAGGATCGAGCTTTGGTTTTAACTCCGGGAGTTCTGGACAGTGCATTACAATCATGCATAGGAATGCAGCTGGCAAAAAGCACCAAAGAGATTTTATTGCCATTTAGCGTAGTTGAAATAGAGTTGTATCAGGATTTAACAGATGAATTGTGGTGTCACATTAAGAAAAATAAAGCAGGGAAGAGAATTAGCAGCTATGACATTGATCTTTTGAATAATCAAGGACAGGTTGTTCTTCGTTTCAAAGAATTGGTATTGTTACCTGTGAATGGTTTTGTAGCCAATGATAGTGTTAATGATACCGAAATGGCTCCGAAAGGACTTAGCTTATTAGCTGATCATTGGAAGTATCAGCCAGAACCTGTACAATCTCTTAGAGATACAATGCCGATCATCATATTGGCAGGAGGATCCGGGACCATGGCCGATGATCTTTACAATCATTTCTCATTAACGGTTACGGCCATTAATACAGTAAAAGAGGAAGATTTCTTTATGGATATGCTTTCTCTGGCAAAAACAGTAATGCCTCATAAAAAGGCAACTCATATTGTCGTTGCTTGTAGTCAGGATCAGTATTATCAGTATGGTTTTATTACTGGTTTACTAAAAACGTTAACCCAGGAAAATCCTAGAATTACGGGAAAACTGATCAGCATAGAAGATCAGGCATTTCAAAATCTTGAAGAATTGGGTGGTATTTTGATGAATGAAAAACAGAATCCAGACCATGAAGTGCGTTATTCAGCAGGAAAGCGCGAGGTAAGATCAATGGAAAATAGGTTGATTGATTCTTACACAGCTCCCGTTCACATCAAGTCAGACGGAGTATATCTGATTACTGGCGGGGCTGGTGGATTAGGGTTGATCTTTGCAGAATATCTTAATAAAACAGAAGGGGTAACAATAATTTTAACTGGCAGAAGTCCACAGTTGAACCCTTCTCAACAAAAAGCTGTTGATCAATTAGATAATGCATTGTATTATCCTTGTGACATCAGTGATGAGTCAGCAGCCAATGATCTTATTCAACATATTATTGAAAAACATACGAAGCTTGATGGTATTATTCATAGCGCAGGAGTGATCCGTGACAGTATGATCCTTCAGAAAACAAAAAAGGAAGTAAAAGAAGTTTTTGCCGCTAAAATAAAAGGAACCAGAAATCTGGATATCGCAACGAAAGATCTTCCTTTAGAATTTATGATCACTTGTTCTTCCGTAGCGGGTGTCAATGGAAACGCCGGACAGTCGGATTATGCTTCAGCAAATACCTGGATGGATAATTATGCCCATTACAGGGAAAGCGAACGTATGAATGGCAGATGTTATGGAAAGACCTTAAGCATTAACTGGCCACTCTGGAAAGAAGGCGGAATGCAAATCAGTGCTGAAGCTGAAATCTATATGATGCAACACTTTGGTTTGGCACCGATGCCAACTGATGTGGGTATTAAGGCATTTGAAAGCTTAATGAATAGTGGAATTACCCAGGGAATGGTACTGTTTGGAGATACTAAAGAGGAGAAGGTTTTGGTGGAGAAACCAGAAGAAATATCCTATTCACCAACAGAAACTTCTGTCAATAATGATAGTCTTTACAATGCGTCCATAATCTATCTGCGTGGCCTTCTGGCAAAAGAGTTGAGAATGCCTGAAGAAAAATTAAAGGCTGAAGTTCCTTTTGAGCAGTACGGAATTGATTCCGTATTGGTGATCAGGCTTTCTAATTGCCTGCAGGACGTATTTGGTAAGTTACCCCGTACCTTATTCTTTGAATACCTGACCCTGAAAGAGCTTTGTGGCTACTTTATGGAAGCTCATCGTTCATTACTTTTAGAATTAACAGGATTGGCTGTAGTTAAAGCTTCGGCACCTTTGACAAAAGAAGTTATAAAAACTGAGAGACCTGTTGATGTTCAAAACAGACGCCAGCGTTTTTCAATGGTACAACAACAATCTGGGAATAAAAACATCAACGAAGATATTGCCATTATCGGTATCAGCGGACGTTATCCGGATGCCAATAACCTGGAAGAATTCTGGGAGAATCTTAAAATCGGAAAAGACTGTATCACACAGGTTCCGGCGGACCGTTGGAATGCAGATGAAATGTATCATGAAGAAAAAGGTCGCCCTGGAAAAAGCTACAGCAAATGGGGTGGGTTTATGAATGACATTGATAAGTTTGATCCCTTATTTTTCAGTATCTCACCAAGAGAAGCAGAATTGATGGATCCTCAGGAACGTCTTTTCCTGCAGACCGTATGGGAAACGATAGAAGATGCGGGATACACCCGTGACAGTATACGTTCAGAAGATGCCGAAACCGGAATTGCTAAGAAAATCGGAGTCTATGCCGGAGTAATGTATGAAGAATACCAGTTATTTGGTGCTGAGGAAAGAATGAAAGGGAATTTTGTAACGCCGGCCGGTATAGCAAGCAGTATTGCCAACAGAATTTCATACTTCTTTAATTTCAATGGTCCGAGTATGGCCGTTGATACGATGTGCTCTTCTTCCTTAACGGCTATTCATTTAGCATGTAATGATCTGATTGTTGGAAATACCGATGTGGCTGTTGCCGGAGGAGTAAACATTAGCGTACATCCAAATAAATATCTGATGCTGAGCCAGGGACGTTTTGTGTCTGGTGCAGGCCGTTGTGAAAGCTTTGGTATGGGTGGAGATGGATATGTACCTGGAGAAGGTGTTGGAGCGGTATTATTAAAGCGTGTAAGCGAAGCGATTAAAGATGGTGACCATATTTATGGTTTAATTAAAGGAACCGCATTAAATCACGGCGGTAAAACGAATGGATATACCGTTCCAAATCCAAAAGCTCAGGCTGCAGTAATTAAAGCTGCGATCGAGAAAAGTGGAGTTAAGGCAAGTGATTTAAGCTATGTAGAAGCCCATGGGACAGGAACTAGTCTTGGAGATCCGATCGAAATAGCAGGACTGAACAGAGCATTTGAAACTACAGAAAAACAGTTTTGCAGCATCGGTTCTGTCAAATCCAATATCGGACATTGTGAATCGGCAGCAGGAATTTCAGGATTAACCAAAGTGATCTTACAGCTTAAGCATCAGCAGTTGGTTCCTTCATTACATTCCGCTGTTCTAAATCCGGATATTGATTTTGAAAACAGTCCTTTTAAAGTACAGCAGGAGCTTGAAGCATGGCCAACAAATGAAGGGAAACCTCGTATCGCCGGGATCAGTGGATTTGGCGCAGGAGGAAGCAATGCTCATATCATCATTGAAGAATATGCAGCTTTACCAGCCAGGAAATTGGACTATAAAATGCCTGTGATCATTGCATTGTCTGCAAAACATGCCAGCAGAATTGCCATCCAGGTGGAGAATCTGAAAAATTTCTTAGAAAAAAACAGTCAGGCAGATTTATATGATGTTGCCTATACCTTACAGGTAGGTAGAGAGGAAATGGAGGAAAGGCTGGCATTCATTGCGACTGATAAAGAAGATCTGATGGTTCAGTTAAGCGATTATCTGGATCAAAAAACAATGAATCCAATCAGAGGAAATATTCGTAAAAAAGATGAAAACTACATCCAGCACACAAAAGATTTGCTTTCTATAGCAATGGCTTGGGTGAATGGAGTGGATACAGACTGGAGTTCTCTTTATCCTAAAGGATTTCCTTCAAGAATCAGTTTGCCGGCTTATCCATTTATAAAAGATCGATATTGGATTCCTATCGTTAACGACGGAATTGTACAATATGGTCAGAATAATCTGCACCCATTATTGCACAGCAATGATTCTGATCTGAATGAGCAGAAATTTATCAGCACCTATACGGGAAAAGAAGATTTCTTGACACAATGTGAGATCACCAATTATAAAGAACTGCCATCTTCCGCTTTGTTAGAGCTGGCAAGAGAAGCCGGGGAAAGAAGTTTACGTCAGCGTATTACCCAATTGAAGAATGTGTCATGGGTTGATCCGATCAGAGTAAACGGAGTTCCTGCCAATGTTCAGATTAACCTCTTTAATGCAGGAAATGAAATCGGGTATGAGATCTACACAAAACATAAAGAAAATAAACCACAGCTTAATGGTCAGGGCTTACTGAATACGGAATTTCAACAGCCCCATGATCAAAAGAATATTGAAGATTTAATACAATACTATCAGTATTCTCTTGAAAAAGAGGCACTTTACAGCTTGTTTGCAAAAGCAGGTAAGACTTATGCAGCTGACTTTCAGGGAGTGGAAATATTGTATTTCGATAAACTTGATGCATTGGCAAAAATCGTATTACCGGTTACTGATGAATTTATTCTTTCTCCGGGAGTATTGGATAATATCGTACAAACCAGTACGGGTTGGCTGTTAAGTCAGGGAGAACAATCTCTTTATCAGCCTTCAGATGCTGCTGAAATAACCATTTTTGGAACATTACCTTCAGTGATCTGGTGCCATGCAACATTTGAGAAAAAGCAAAGTGGAACTTTCTGTTTCCAAATGGATATTATGGATGAAGAGGGAACTGTTTTACTGCATTTCAGGGATTTGGTATTGTCACCTCAGGTTACCTTTCAAAGCACTTCGGGTAAAGCTTCATCCATTGCTCACAAACCTATGTGGGACAGGATAATTACCCAGCCGGAAGCTTCAGTTTTAATTGAAGGAAAACAGATCCTTGTTACCGGAGGTTCAGTTCCGGTATTTGGTGAAGAACTTGGAAAATGGCTAATGAATCAAGGTGCGGAGGTGACCACTACAGAAACTTTAGATGCAATTCCTGATGATGTAGCAGGTGTTTATCTTTTACAGGGATTAACTGAAATAGGTGATGATGCATTAATGGATGATCATTCTGCAAGAGAATTGGCCGTATTTACTAGCATAAAACAATTATTAGATGCAGGAATCAAAGACTTGAAACTTACCGTATTCACTTCTAATACACAGAAAGTTTTGCCGGATAGTAAGGTAACTTCTGCAGGAAGTGGTATGATAGGAATGACAGGAGCCTTGATAAAAGAACAGCCTCAATGGTCAGTTAACCGGATTGATCTGGATGTATCTGCATTGAAAAATCCTGCGGAAATTAATTGGACAGATCTATTTACAATCAGTCTTGATAATAAAGAAAATGCAGTTACTGCTTTGAGAAACGGGCATTATTACAGACAGCATTTGTATCCTATTGTATTACCTGAAGTAAATGCTTCAACGTTTAGAAACGGGGGAACTTATGTATTGCTAGGGGGTGCAGGAGGATTAGGAAAAGCAACTACAGAATACCTGGCAAAGAACTATCAGGCGAAGATCATCTGGTTGGGAAGAAGAGTCGCTGATGAAGCAATTATGATGGCTCAGGAAGAAATTGCCAAACTGGGACAAAAACCTGATTATTACTCATGTGATGCTACTGACCCAAAACAGGTTGAAAGAGCTTATAAATTAATTAAAGAAAATCACAGCGAGATTCACGGTCTGTTTCACTCAGCGATTGTATTGCATGATATGCTTTTGAAAAATATGACTGAAGATGATTTTAAAAAAGCGTTCATGCCTAAATCTCTGTCCAGTCAGAATTTGGTACAGACATTCAAAAACGAACCCCTTGATTTTATCTGTTTCTATTCCTCAGCACAATCTTTGGTACATGCTCCTGGACAAGCTAATTATGCTTCAGGATGTTCGTTTAAAGATAGTTATGCGCTTAATGTGAACCATCTGTTGAATATCCCTGTTAGGATCATCAATTGGGGATATTGGGGCGAGATCGGTATTGTAGCAGCCGATGGTTATAAAGAAAAAATGAAGAAGGCAGGTATTGAAAGCATAGAGACGGAAGAGGGAATGCACTTGCTTGAAACCGTGTTAAACAACAATGAACAACAGATCGTTGCTTTGAAACTCTCTGCTGCAACGGCTGCTGCTATGCCTACCATGCATCATGAGAAGGAGATTTCACAAGTCAAATCCAGTTCCGTATTACAAATGGAAGAAGCGGATGCTCTTATTTATCCAAAAGCAGATGAGCAGGATCAGATATTTGAAATGCTTTGCTGTAAAGGAATCTTGAAAGTATTACTTCAACTTGGACTGGAAGAAAAGCAGACTACGGGTCAAACAATCAGTAGTTTAAGATCTCAACTTTCCATTAGTGATAAATACGAACAGTTATTTTTTGTTTTGATTCATTTATTGGAGACAAAAGGATATGTAACCGTAAAAGACACTCAGATTTTTGTGGCTGAAGAAACAAAAGACGCTCTTAATGATTTTGATTTCGAACAGCAGATGAGTGAGCTTGTGATGAAGGGACAGGAATACCGTCCTCATGGAACACTGCTTAAGATTTGTCTGGAGTCCTTCATAGAAATCATAACAGGAAAGATACAGGCTACTTCAGTGATGTTTCCTGGAGGAAGCATGGACTATGTAAGCGGTATTTATAAAGGAAATGCGCAATCCGATTACTTTAACGATTTGTTGACAGGGATCATCAAAAATAGTGTTGCTGCCAGTATTCCTTATTTGAAACCGGGTGAAAAGATCAGAATATTAGAAGTAGGAGCAGGAACAGGAGGAACAAGCCAATTTGTTTTTAGAGCATTGGAACCTTATAAAGACCATCTTTTCTACTTATACACGGACCTTTCACACAGTTTCCTTCATTATGCAGAGCAACAGTTTAAAACAATGGCACCGTATCTGGAAACAGCTATTTTGAATATAGAATCGGATCCTTCCGATCAGCAGATAGAACTAGGCAGTTATGATATCGTGATTGGTGCTAACGTAGTGCATGCCACTAAAAACATGGCCGTAACCCTGAATAATATCAAAGCTTTATTAAAACAGGATGGCCTACTGATCATGAATGAAATAGCACGCACAGAAATATTTACCACATTAACTTTCGGATTATTAGACGGATGGTGGCTGTATGAAGACCGCGGAATACGATTAAACGGAAGTCCTGGACTATCATCAGAAAGCTGGCAAAATGTGTTGAAAGAAACGGGTTATCTTCAAGCAATAAGCTATCCTCAGGGAGAAGTCCTTTCACAACAGATCATTTGTGCTACCAGCGATGGAAAGATCATTTCCGAAATAAAACAACCAGAAAAAAAAACATGAAATCAAAATGGTGGCTCCTGTTATACAACAGACTACAGCAGCACCAAAACAGAAAATGCCTGTTATGAAAAAAACAATAGATAATAATAGCCTGATCCAACAGCTGACCAAAATAGCTGCCGATTTAATCAAACTTCCACCAGGTGATTTTGATATAGAATGCCAGTTTATGGATTATGGTTTTGATTCCATCCTGAGTATGGAACTCATCAAAAATATCAATGAAAAACTGAAGGTGGATCTGAAATCTACAGATATTTTCAGCTATGGAACCATCCAGCAGCTTGCTGAGCATTTAATGCAGAACTTTAGCGAAGCATTACAAGTTGAAGTGGCTGTTGAAACTTCAGTTCAAGCTTCAGTTCGTGAAGTGGAAACACCTTTGAAAACAAGATTTACTGCCCCTGTTAAAGCTCAGGAACCAGTATATCGCCATGAAAATGATATCGCCATCATTGGGATGAGCGGACAGTTTGGAGCTGCCAACGATCTGGATGCATTTTGGGAAGTTTTGAAAAATGGAAAAAGTCTGATCGGTGATGTACCTGCAGACAGATGGCAGGGATATACTCACAATGAAGGACCAAAATGGACAGGCAGTTTTTTACGGGATATTGATAAATTCGACCCTGTTTTCTTTAAGATTTCAGGAAATGAGGCCGAAATGATGGATCCGCAACAGCGTTTGTTCCTGGAGCATTGCTGGAAAGCCATTGAAGATGCAGCGATTAATCCGAAAAGTTTAAAAGGCAGCAAGTGTGGAGTATATGCAGGAGTGGCTCCAAGTGATTACAATATCCGGGAATGTGAGGAAGCTTCAGTAATGTGGGGGAATTCCAGTGCTGTATTAGCAGCAAGAATATCTTATTTCTTAGATCTGAAGGGACCTGCAATTTCTGTGGATACAGCGTGCTCAAGTTCTCTTTTGGCGATGGATATGGGGTGCAGCAGCTTACAAAAAGGAGAAACCGACCTGATTATTGCGGGAGGAATCAATATCATGACAACGCCTGGTTTTTATTCTCTGGCCAGCAGAGCCGGAATGATGTCTTCCACAGGACAATGCCATACTTTTGATAAAAAAGCGGATGGATTTGTTCCGGGTGAAGGGGTAGGAGTTGTGATCATGAAACGTCTTGCGGACGCAGAACGAGATGGAGACAGAATTTATGGAGTGATCAAAGCCAGCTTAACCAATCAGGATGGAGCTTCAAATGGAATTACAGCACCAAGTGTTCTGGCACAACAGGAACTTGAAAAGGAAGTCTATAAAAAGTTCAATATCAATCCTGAGACCATCAGCTATGTAGAAGCACATGGTACAGGAACCAGTCTGGGAGATCCTATTGAGTTGGATGCCTTGACGAATGCTTTCAGAAAGTATACAGAAAAAACACAGTATTGCAGAATCGGAAGCGTTAAAACCAATATTGGTCATACATTAGTTGCTGCAGGAGTAGCAGGTGTTCTGAAGATCATGCTTTCTTTAAAACATAAACAATTGGTACCCACCTTGAATTTTGAAGAATGCAATCCTTTAATTGATCTTGTCAATAGCCCTTTCCAGGTAGGAAGTGAATTAACTGATTGGAAAACAGAAAATCAGGCACCAAGAAGAGCAGCCATCAGCAGTTTTGGTTTTAGTGGAACGAACGTACATATGGTTATTGAAGAGTATCCGGAAAATAAAGTGTCATCAATTTCTACCGAACCGGCATT
The DNA here is from genome assembly GCF_046591535.1 of Chryseobacterium proteolyticum. Taxonomy (NCBI): domain Bacteria; kingdom Pseudomonadati; phylum Bacteroidota; class Flavobacteriia; order Flavobacteriales; family Weeksellaceae; genus Chryseobacterium; species Chryseobacterium proteolyticum. Next base: position 199,075 of record NZ_JBJLWK010000001.1, read on the forward strand.
GATCATTATTTCTGCAAAAAATGCAGAAAGACTTAAAAATCAGGTTAGTAAATTGCTGTCTTGGTTAGAAAGAAATCCACGAACTAATATTCAGGATATAGCTTATACCCTGCAAGTCGGAAGAGAACCGATGGAAGAACGTCTTGCTCTACTTGCTGCAGACCAGGCCGATCTGATGCTTCAGTTGGATGGATTCCTGAAAGGGAATACTGAAAACCTGATGATGGGAAACATCAAAAAGGATAAAGCAGACTTTTTACTGGAAGGCGGAGCTGGTAAGGCATATATTGACTATGCTATTGCCCATGGTGAGATCAAATCGTTAGCAGTGTTATGGACAAAAGGAATAACTATCAACTGGGATTTATTGTACCAGGAACAACGTCCGAATAAAATCAGTCTTCCTACATATGCTTTTGCCCGTCAGAGTTACTGGATTCCGGAGGTTAAATCTACTGTCAACCGTCAGCAAACAAGTTATCTGCATCCACTGATCCATCGTAATACCTCAACAGTTAAATCTTTCCAGTTCTCCAGTACTTTTACAGGAAACGAAGAATTTTTAAGTGATCATAAAATACAGAATGAGATCATATTACCGGGTGTAGCTTACCTTGAAATGGCAAGAATTTCAGGAACCCAGCTTTTATCAGAAAAGATAACCGTTCTTAAAAATATCGCATGGATGAGTCCTGTACGCGTCAATGGAAAGGCAGAAGAGGTGCATATTCGTTTGAAAAGCATTAATGAAGAACTTAGTTATGATATCTATTCATTGAATGGACAAGAGCAGCTTCATAGCCAGGGTCGTATTTCAACGCAATCTTTGCCAGTGAAGAGTTCATTTGATCTTACATCTATTCAAAACAGAATGTCAGAGAGTGTGGACCGAGCAACATGTTATGATATTTTCAGACAGATGGGACTTCAATACGGAGATAGTTTCATGGGAATTGAGCATATGTATTTCTCATCCACAGAAGCATTGTCGAAGATTACATTACCAAAATTACAAGGATTCAGTGTTTCTCCGGGTCTTTTGGATAGTGCATTGCAAACCTGTATGGGAATGGGCTTTATCGATAAAAAACCGGTTACTCAGCTTCCATTTAGTGTTAAAGAAGTTGTATTCTATGAAGAACTGCCTCTTAATATCTGGAGTTATGCCAGAAAAAGCAAAGCCAATCAGGGAAATGGAGCTGTAATTATCTATGATGTAGATATTCTGGATGATCATGGAAAAGTATTGATGAGTTTCCATGATTTTGTTACCCTTCCGGTAGATGGAACTGAGAAAACAGAATGGTCGGATGCTGCAACAGATGCCTGCATATTTACGATGAATTGGGAAGAATGTGCTGCAGAAAGCTTTGCCGGACATGATAACGAAGCGATTCCAATGGTCTTGTTGGTAGACAGCCCGGCACAACTTGCGGAAAATCTTAAAACAGAATTGGGAATTGAAACCACAACGATCGATGGGGCAGTTGCCGAAGATTACCTGATTGATGTGATGTCTGTAATTAAAAAAAGAGCATTAGAGAAAAATACGTCCCATTTATTAATCGTTTGCTGTATTGCAGATTACCTGGATTACGGCTTTATATCGGGACTGCTCAAAACAGCAAGTCTTGAAAATCCGGGAATCACAGGGAAGATCATCAGTGTGGATCGACTTTCTGTAAAAGATGCACCGGAACTGACCTCAATTTTACAGACAGAACTAGGTACTGCCGATGCAGAGATCCGTTATGAGTCCGGGCTTAGAAAAGTGAAAAAAATTAACGAAATTAATATTTCGGATAATGACGGATTAAAAATTAAAGAAGACGGAGTGTATCTGATCATAGGGGGAGCAGGAGGAATAGGCAGATTATTCGCTACCCACATCAACAAAATACCAAAAACGAAAGTAATCTTAACAGGTAGAGGTCAGCTAGATGAAGAAAAAGAAGCTTTCATTGCGGGTCTTGCTCATGGAGATTACTTCAGTTGTGATGTGAATAATAAAGAAGAGGTTGTGAGTTTACTGGATCAGATTAAAGAAAAATACCACCGAATAGATGGAATCATCCACAGTGCAGGGGTAACTCAGGACAGTTTGATTGTCAATAAAATTCCTGATGAAGTTGAAAAAGTTTTTGCTGCTAAAGTAAATGGCGTTAAGAACATTGACGAAGCGACCAAAGATGAAGCTCTTGATTTTATGGTGCTGTTTTCCGGATTAGCCGCCATCACAGGAAATGCAGGCCAGGCAGATTATGCAGCCGCTAATGTCTATCTGGATAATTATGCCGTGTACAGGGAATCTGAGCGCAATAAAGGGAAACGACAAGGGAAAACGATCAGCATTAATTGGCCATTCTGGAAAGAAGGTGGAATGGTAATGGACGAGACCAGTCAGGAATATTTAGACAAACAATATGGATTGTCTCCTTTACCTAAGTCGGTTGGAATTAACATTTTTGATCAGTTATTAGGAAGCCGTTACACCCAGGGAATCGTAACCTATGGAAAAGTTGATAAAATACGATCTCAATTACTGAACAGATTAGTAGTAAAACAGAAACAGGTACAAGCGCATGCTATGCCTAAAAGTGCTGAATTACAGGATAAGGTCGCATCAAAATTATTGGAGATCACGGCTCAGCTGTTGAAATTATCCGAAAGCGATATTGAAAGGGATGAAAAACTGAGTGATTACGGATTTGACTCCATTTTACTGATCAAGTATTCTAATGAACTCAATGATTTCTATGATACGGACCTGACTCCTGCTGTTTTCTATAATTATCCAACGATAAATGATCTGGCTGATTTCCTTCTCGAAGAATATCAGGAGAAAATAACAGCCGTTCATCAGCCTGAAGCATTATCGGATAGTACCATCACTGATGTAGAAGAAATTCAGGAGGAAGAATCACCAAGATATCCGCTTTCAGAAGGTCAGAAAGGACTTTGGTTTATACAGCAACTGGAACCTGAAAATACAAATTATAATGTTCCTGTATCGTTTATTATTCCGGGAACCATCGATTATAATGTCATGAAAAAAGCATTTCAGCTAACGCTTGATGAATATCCGGTTCTTAAGTCCCGTTTTCTTACTGATGAAACCGGAGAGATTTATAATCAAATTCAAAATGTATCAGAAGTTGAAGTGGATGATCAAGAGCTTGCTGAAGGTCAGAACATCAATGAAGTTTCATGGAATCTGGTAAGAAAACCATTCAATCTGGAGACAGAATTACCGGTAAGATTATATGTCAGAAGAGACCTTGCAGCCCATAATAATTATATTCTATTGGTATTTCATCATATCATTTTTGATGGAATGTCAAGCTCTGTGTTTATAGCTTCTCTTTTTGAAAAATGCCAAAAACTTTTAAACGGAGAAAAAATAGTGGCTAAAGAACCTGATTTTGCCTATTTCAGTTATGTAGAATGGGAAAAGAATTTCATTCTAAGTAAGAAAGGAGAGAAAAGTCTGGCGTATTGGAAAAAGAACTTATCTGGAACACTACCCATAATTAATTTGCCTTATGATTTGTACAAGCAGAACAGTACCAAAACAACTACGATTGGTATTGAAAGAATAAAGCTTGGTGAGGAGAAAGTAGATCAGCTCAAAGAATTAGGTAAAAAGCTGAAAGTCAATCTTTCTGTCTTATTCTCAGGGATCTATGCAATGCTACTTCATAAGTTGACCACAGAGGAAGACCTATTGATCTTGATGCCGACTGCAGGACGTCCTAAAAAGGAGTATGAAAACAGTATTGGTTATTATGTCAATATGATGATATTGCGTAACAGAGTGTCTGTAAACCAGACTTTTGCAGAGTTGGTGAAAAATATTCAAAAAGGAATGATCAATGGAATGTCTCATGCAGCTTATCCTTTGCCTAAATTATTATCAGATCTGAATTTAGACCGTTCCGGTAATAGAGAAACACCATTCAAAGTATCATTCATTTATCAGAACATCTTTGATGAAATATTAACGGGAGGTGGTTCAGGTATTGAAATTTATGATGAAGTATATCAGGAAACGGCTCACGTGTATTCTTTGGAAATACAGGATCTGAGAAAAGAAATCATTGTAAGCCTGAAATATGATCAGGATGTATTCAGTCCGGGGCTGATACAACAACATATGGGATATTTCATGGAGCTAATGAATGGTGTTCTGGAAAATACAGCAAGACAGATAAAAACGTATGAAGTTCTATCTAAAGAAGAAATCAATTACTTCCTTTACGAAAGAAATGACACAGCGGTTGAATATCCGAAACATAAAACATTATCTGATCTTTTCGAAGAACAGGTTCTTAAAACTCCCGATCAAATTGCAGTAGTACACGATGGAAGACGAATTACGTATGCTGAATTAAATGAAATGGCGAATCGTTTAGCGGGGGCACTTGTAAAATCAGGCCTTCCTGCTAATGCTCCTGTAGCGATGGTTTCTCATAAAAGTGTAGAGCAGGTTTGGGGCGTATTGGGAATTCTGAAAGCTGGTGGACATTATATTCCTGTTAAAGGCAGCCTGCCTGAAAACAGGATGAATGAATTGATTAAACAGACGGAATCCACTATCGTTTTGGTACAACCGGATTATATGGATAAGGTAAGCTGCTCTGAGGAAGTGAAAATAATCCTTCTGGAAGAAAGCACTTTTGCCGAAGAATCATCGGATCATGAAACCGTAAAAGTTCCGGATACAGAATTGGCTTATATTATTTTTACTTCAGGATCTACCGGAAAACCGAAAGGGGTAATGATCGATCATCGTGGGGCTGTCAATACCTTGTATGATATGAATGCAAGATTTGGTATAACTTCAGACGATAAGGTATTTGGAATATCCGATCTCAACTTTGACCTTTCTGTTTACGATATTTTTGGAACATTTGCCTGTGGAGCAACATTGATCCTACCTTTGGAAACAGAAGGATTGAATCCCGATATCTGGCTTCGTTATGTGAAAGAAGAACAGGTGACCGTTTGGAATTCAGTACCTCAGATCGTGAATTTGTTGATAGAAAGACAGGAAGATACTTCTGAAATGCATCTTTCCAGCTTAAGAATGTACTGGATGAGTGGAGACTGGATTCCTTTGGATGTACCGGGCAGAATAAAAAAGATCAATCCGGACAGTGCTGTGATCAGCCTTGGTGGAGCAACAGAAGGTTCTATATGGTCTATTCATTATCCGATCGGTGAGATCGATCCGTCATGGAAGAGTATTCCTTATGGGTATCCTTTGGGCAATCAGGAAATGTATGTTTTAGATACCAACCTTTCTCCTTGTCCTGTGAATGTACCCGGAGATATTTATATCGGCGGAATTGGGGTAGCTAAAGGCTATCACCAGGATCCAGAAAAAACAGCTGCCAGTTTTATTGAACATCCCGGAATGCAGAAACAATTATATCGTACCGGAGACATTGGCTGTCAGCATCCTGACGGATTTATTGTATTCCTTGGAAGACAGGACGGACAGGTTAAGATCAATGGATTCAGAGTTGAGTTAGGAGAGGTGGAAACTATTTTGCAGTTATCGCCGCTCGTAAAACAAGGCTTGGTTCTAACAGTAGAAGATGATAACAGAAATAAAAGACTGGTCGCGTATGTCGTAGCGAATGATGTTTTTGACAAAGAAGAAATGCAAAAGCATTTAAGAGCTCATCTGCCTGAATATATGGTTCCTTCCATATTCATTGAAATAGATAAAATTCCGTTGTCTTCTAACGGTAAGGTTGATCGGAAAGCTTTGCCAAGCGTTGATCCAAATGATATTAATCAAAGTGAGTTTACAGCACCATCGGATGAAGCAGAACATAAGCTGGCGGAGATATGGATCAGGCTATTAAAATTAAATAGGGTAGGTATTCATGATGATTTTTTCGATGTGGGTGGAAACTCATTAACGATGATTCAGTTGGCCCATAAGATCAATACTGCATTTGATAAAGACATTCAGCTGATCCACATCATGAAGAATCCAACGATTGCAGGAATTAAAATACTGATCAATGGTAATGAAGAGTCCTGTGAAGAATCTGTTTTAACATTAAGAGAAGGAAATATGGAAGAAGTAACTTTTGTTATTCCAGGTGCGCTTGGGTCAACAGAAGGTTACTTTACCCTGGCAGGTAATTTACCTGGGGAAGGAGCTGTTTATGGACTGCAGATGAAGGGGATCACAGCGGATGAAGCTCCTAATACAAGTATTGAAACAATGGCATCTTATAACCTGGAACAGATTAAACAGACGGGAGTCATTGGAGGTATCAATTTATTGGCACACAGTTATGGTGGTATTGTAATCTATGAGATGATCAGACAGGCGAAGGAATTGGCCATCGAAATCGACAAGGTTATTTTCCTGGATTGCTTCACAGATCCGCTTTCTTCTTTCAATTCCTTAGAGGAAGCTCAAAAATTGGGAACTTATTTCAGATCACTGATCCAATTCAGTCAGCCATGGTTGAGTGACGATGCCGTAGAAGAGCTTGTGAAACAACTGCCGCAAGAGGATTATATGCCATTTATCTGTGATACAGTCCATACACTTCCAGCTAAAACAGTAGCCAGAATGTGGGAGGTATTCCGGGCCTCTATTTCAGCGGTTTACAAGATGGAAGAAAAGCTGGATCAAACTTTAATTTTCGTAGAGGCAGATAATACGAAACTTTCAGGCGAAGATTGGGGAGATCAGGGAGCTGCTGCAGGCTGGGATCAATATTTCAGCGATGTGCAGATCATCCCTACAGAGGCCAATCACTTTACCATTGTGAATACACCATATTGTACAGAATGGTTAACTAAAATAAATACCGAAGAAAATATAAAACAGACACTTTAATAATCACAATAAACACACAATAAGACATATGAAACACCCATGCCAAAAATTATTTTAACACACAAGAAAATGATTATGGGTGTTCCATATGACCATAAAAACAATAAATATTAGCATATGAAAGCAGTAATGTTTCCGGGGCAGGGATCCCAATACAAAGGAATGGGAAAAGATCTGTTCAATCAGTTCAGAAAAGAAACAATTTTAGCATCAGAAATATTAGGGTACGACCTTGAAGAATTATGCATCAAAGATCCTGAACGTCAGTTGGGGAAAACACAATTCACACAACCTGCATTATATACGGTAAATGCATTTACACATTATGCCAACTCATCAGGAAGTAAACCCGATTTTTTCATTGGGCACAGTCTGGGGGAATATAATGCCCTGTTAGCAGCAGAAGCATTCAGCTTTGAAACCGGATTAAAGCTGGTCCATAAAAGAGGAGCTTTGATGGCTGCGGCATCCGGAGGTGGAATGGCAGCGGTATTGGGACTTAAAGTGGATGCCGTACAAAAACTTTTAGCAGAAGGAGGATACAGCGATATAGATATCGCCAATATCAATACTCCGACTCAGATTGTAATAGCGGGACCTCAGGATTCCATTGACAGGATCGTGCAGGAATTTGAAGAACGCAAGATTAAAATATTTCCTCTTTTTGTAAGCGCTCCTTTCCATTCAAGATATATGAAACCTGCGGCTACAGAATTTAAAGATTATCTTCAAAACTTTAGTTTTTCAGCCTTAAAGACTCCTGTGATTGCAAATGTTACAGCAAAACCTTATCCTGATGGACAGATCATTGAGCTTTTGGCTCAGCAGATTGAAAGCTCTGTACAGTGGACAGATACCATCCGGACTTTAATGGGGAAGGGAGTTACCGAATATGAAGAAACCGGAAGTGTGATCCTGACTAAAATGGTTAATGAAATTACAGAAAACTGTACGCCATTGATCCATGAAGAGGAAATTGTAATCGAAACAGCAAAACCTCATGTTAACGGATCAGTGAATGGTAAGGTAAATGGGGAAGCTTCAAAAAGAGAATGCCTTTCCACCCGCTTGGGAAGCCATGAATTCCGTAAAGATTATGGTCTTAAATACGCATACGTTGCAGGATCTATGTACCGAGGAATTGCTTCACCTCAATTAGTAGTACGCTTGGGAAAAAACGGATTCATGGGATTTTTGGGAACAGGAGGAATGCCATTGGCAGAAATAGAAAAGAATATTATTAAAATTCAGGAAGAACTGACCCATGGAGAACCGTATGGCGTTAACTTCCTTCATAATTTAAATGATCCGGCTTCTGAAATGAAAGCTATCGAGCTTTTACTTCTTTATGGAGTAACGAATATTGAAGCTTCGGCCTATATGCAGATGATGCCTGCTTTGGTGTATTACAGATTAAAAGGTTTACAGAAAGGACCAAACGGTGAAGTAATATGTAAGCATAACATTATTGCCAAAGTTTCCAGACCAGAGGTTGCAGAAGTGTTTATGCGTCCCGCCCCTGAAAAAATTGTGAGACATCTTCTGGAAGAAGAGTTGATCACTCCCGAACAGGCAGCACTTTCCAAAAAGGTACCGATGAGTTATGATATTTGTGTGGAGGCAGATTCAGGTGGGCATACCGATCGTGGAATTGCTATGGTTTTGTTACCGTCTATCCAACGTTTAAGAGCAGATATTATGGCGGAATATGCTTATGATAAAGGAATACGAGTTGGATTGGCAGGAGGAATAGGTACCCCTCAGGCAGCAACATGTGCGTACATCATGGGAGCCGACTTTATAGTAACAGGCTCTGTGAATCAATGTACGGTAGAAGCAGGAACCAGCGATGCTGTAAAAGACCTTTTACAGGACATCAATGTACAGGATACCGATTATGCGCCGGCAGGAGATATGTTTGAAATTGGTGCTAAAGTACAAGTGCTTAGAAGGGGAGTGTTGTTTGCTGCAAGGGCAAATAAACTATACGCATTATACAATCAGTACAACAGTTTAGACGAGATCCCTGAAAAGACCTTAACACAATTGGAAAAAACGTATTTTGAAAAAAACATTAGTGAAATATGGAACGAAGTACGCGAATATTGTAGAAATGTGGGAGCTGAGGCAGAGATTACCAAAGCGGAACAGAATCCTAAAAATAAAATGGCTTTGGTCTTCCGTTGGTATTTTGGGTATACCAATAGACTGGCTTTTGAAGGAAATATTGAGAATAAAGCCAATTTCCAGATCCATACAGGTTCTGCACTTGGAGCATTTAATCAGTGGGTCAAAGGTACTCCGATGGAAAGCTGGAAAAAACGCCATGTTGACGAGATTGGAGTCAATATTATGGTAGGAGCAGCAAAATTATTAGAAAACACAGCATTAATGGTAAATAATTAGATGACAGAAAACGAGTGTAAAAAACATATTGTATTCTTATTTTCCGGACAAGGAAGCCATTATCGCGGGATGGGACGGGAATTGTACGAACAGCACCCGAAATTTAAAAGCTGTCTTGAAAGACTGGATCAAATGGTACAAAAGCAGCTTAACTACTCATTGATTGATGAACTGTATACCAACACAGAAGAATCGTTCGATGAGTTGTTGATCACCCATCCTGCAATTGTTGCTGTTGAGATTGCTTTGTATGAAGTTCTATTGGAAATGGGAATTAAACCGGATTTTATATCGGGTAACAGTTTGGGTGAATTTGCGGCAGGTGTTGCTAATGGAGTATGGGATGCTGCCAATGCTGTTGAAGCTGCAATAGAACAGGCTAAATCCATCTGCCGTGCTGATATTGAAGGCGGTATGATGGTAGTTTTTGCCGAAGAAATAAAATTGAGAAGTCTCTATAAACAACATCAGCTATTTCTTGCATCAGATAATTTTAAAGGACATTTTACTTTATCAGGTAAAACGTCTCACTTAGAAGTATTTGAAAGCAAATTGTCTGAAGAAGGAATAAGTACTTTTCGGCTTCCTGTCAATGTTCCTTTTCATTCTCCATTAATGAAAGCTGCAAAAGCAGATTTCGATCAGTACAGCAGTTCAGCTAGTGCTTTTAAAGCTCCATCCAAAGGATTTATATCGGGTTTTGAAGCGATAGAAATCAATGAGCTGACAGCTGATTATTTCTGGCAGGCGATAAGTCAGTACTCTAATTTTACAAAAATAATTGATCTTCTGGAAGCCAAAGGTCCCTGTCTGTATATAGACATGGGACCTTCGGGAACCAGTGCTGCATTTGTTAAATACAATCTGCAACCCGGAACTTCTTCTGAGGTACTAACCATTATGAGTCCTTACAGAAGAGAAATTGAGCAGCTGGAAAAATTACAGCAAAAAATAAAAGATACAGTAGTATGAACACCCATGTCAAAAATTCTTTGACACCCTGGGAATTGATGATGGGCATTCCATCTGATCTTAAAAAAATAAATATAAACAGATGAAAGTAGAAGTTTTCCTCGTATCTGGTCAAGGTATTAAAAATCAATGTTACCTCATTCACGATAACCATTCCGGAATATTGATCGATCCGGCATGGGACTATGAGTTGATCAGCAGTTTTTTGAAAGACAACCATATTACATTGAGAGGGGTTTTATTGACTCACTCTCATTACGATCATACAGATCTGGCCTCCATTTTTGCAGTATATTATGGGGTACCGGTATATATGTCAGCCATTGAAATCAGACAATATGAATTTACATGCCCTAATCTCATCGCTATCCAGCATTTGCAGGATGTCATGGTAGGTCAGTTTAGTGTAACGGCCTTACTGACTCCGGGACATACGAAAGGAAGTGTTTGCTATCTCATTGATAAGCATTGTTTTACAGGAGATACTATTTTTATTGAAGGAGTGGGCATCTGTGACAATAGTGGAATCAATTCCCTTTATGATTCCGTACAGTTTATAAAACAATATTTACCCCAGCAGGCCTTAATCTGGCCGGGACATTCGTTTGGTGAACAGCCGGGAAAAGAACTAAGTTTTCTACTGCAGAACAACATCTATTTCCTTTTGAACAGAAGAGATGCTTTTACAGATTTCAGGATGCGGAAGAATCAGCCAGACCCTTTTTCTTTCAAATAATAATGCTAATTTTATGCGTTTATTGACGATGAACTTATTGCTATGAATGTATCCATACAAAATAATAGTGCAGTTGAAAAATTAGCTTTACAGAGAGCAGATGGTTTGTATCCTGCTGCTATTGCAGTAACACAGCACTCGCTGGCTCAATTGAAAGAAATACGACATTCTTTTTTGCATCAGGAAGAACTGGACTTTTTTGGTACATTAAAGTTACCTAAAGTTCAGCACAGTTATTTACTCGGTAGATACGCTGCCAAAACGGCATTAAGTGCATTTATGAATGAGGTTGTTTTACCAGATACAAAAATAGTTTCCGGAATATTCCAGCAACCGGTTCTTCATTTATCCGGAGCGGGAAATATCCAATTAAGTATTTCTCATACTACAGAAATGGGGATAGCTGTGGTATTTCCGGAAGGACATCCGATGGGGGTAGACGTAGAAGCTGTTAGTGCAGAGCAATCAGATACCATTAAAGGAGTTATTACTCCTCATGAGAAAGATAAGCTTTTGGATATTGATGTTGATGAAAACAAAAGTCTTACTGTTTTATGGACGATTAAAGAAGCCCTGTCCAAAGTCCTGAAAACCGGTCTTATGACTCCTTTTCATTTATATGAAATTGAGGATATTGAGCATAAAGGAAATGTTATCGTTTGCAGCTTTATCAATTTTCCTCAATATCAATCCATATCCTGGGTGTCAAAAGGACATGCATGGTCCATTGTATTACCTAAAAAAAGTAGTTTGGATACAGCAGTGATTTCACGATTGTGTTTGTAGAACAGTTATTTTTTCTTTGACTTTTTCTTTTTCTTTTTGTACCAAAGATAAGTAGCCTGTTGAGATGAGCTATCCGGTTGCCCGGTCTGGTTTTCGGAAATACTCTGGCCTTTACTGTTAATGATCCTCTTTTTGGTATGGTCATTCAGCTCCATATCGATAATGGTATTAATCTCCTGCATGATTTTTTTTATCCTTTATAGGAAAGGCAACTTCTATTCTGCGGTTGAGATTTCTGCTAAGCATATCTGCCGAAGAAAGGTAAATTTTTTCTGCTCCATCATTGTGAAATCGATAGATACGGGAGTGTTCAAGATAACGGTCTACAATCCTGTAAATCTTGATGTTTTCCGTATAACCGTTAATTCCCGGCAGCAAAGTGCAGATCCCCCTCACAATAAGGGTAATTTCAACTTTTGCATTATTGGCTTCAATTAATTTACTGATGATTTCCTTGTCATTAAGACCGTTGATCTTCATGAATACTGCTCCTTTCTTGCCATTCTCAACATTTTGTATTTCAATATCGATATGCTGTAGGATATTTTCTTTAAGATTAAATCCTGCAACCCATAAATTAGAAATAGGGTAATTTTTTTCTTTGGTTTTAAAAAACCTGAATACCTGCTTCAGATCATCCGTATATTCTTTTTGAGAGGTGAAAAAGCCAAAATCGGTGTATGTTTCTGCTGTATTTTCATTGAAATTTCCTGTTGATAGGTAAGCATAATTCTTTGTCTTTCCTGCATTTTTTAAGGTTAATAGAGCCACCTTGGCATGTACCTTAAGATTAGGCATACTGTAAATGATCCTGATTCCGGCCCTTTGCATCTCGTTGGCCCAGAAAAGGTTATTATTCTCATCGAATCTGGCTTTTACCTCAACAAAAACAGTTACTTTTTTTCCATTTTTTGCAGCGCTGATCAGAGCATTAGCAATGAGGGACTGTGAAGATATGCGGTACAGGGTTACTTTTATTTCCGTTACATCTTTATGAATAGCAGCCTCGTTAAAAAACTGTAGGACATAATGATAAGATTGATATGGGAAATGGAGCAGCTGGTTTTCTTCACCAATGACTTCAAATATTGATTTCTTGGTTTCAAACGGAAAATATTTCAGCGGTGGGAAATTTTCGTTCTGAAGATCCGGAAAATTGGGATTAGGAAACTTAAACAGATCAAAAAAATTATGATGAGTGCCACCTTCAATCATTTCGTAGTCCTTCAGATGGAATGCATTTTTACATAGCTTTCTCATTACTTCGGGCATATTAAAATCATACAGGAATCTTGTAGATGAACCCGATTTTCTTTCCTGCAGTTTCTTTTTGATCTTGGAAACCAGATTTCCGCTAGCTTCGTCCTCAATCAGGTAATTTTCATCCCGGTTAAGTTTAATAGCAAATGCTGTAGAGGTTTTCTGGTCAGGGAATATATAATGCAGACATTTTTTAATTATTGTGTCTATGGATATGATGTAATTTTTTCCTTTTACAGGGCTCAGTAATTTATACCGGTTCAGCTTATCAGCTGGTATATTGATGTAACAATAGGTGATTTCGCCATTTGTATTTTTTAGCCGGATCAATAAGTAAAGCTGCCTGTTATTTAAAAAATACTCCTGATTTTCGTCTTCTGACAAATAAACAATTTGGATATAAGAAAGGATGGTTGTTTTAAAGTAACTGTCGATCTCCTCTGTATGCAGGGGGAGCAACGACTGGTTTTCGTAATAGATGATCTTATTTTCCTGAAGTTCCGGGATAATCTGCTTTTTCCATATCGAACCGAATGTATTCTGCTGGCGGTTAATTTCCTTATTAACCTTCTCAAACAAATTGCTTTTTTCAGGAATAGAATGCAGATCGCTGATCTTTACCCTATAAAATTCATCAAGATTAGAAGAATGAATGGCAAGAAATTTTATTCTTTCATACAGAGGATTGGTTTTATCAGCCGCTTCCTGTAAAACACAATCATTAAAAGATAACCAGGACAATTCGGATGGAAATATATATTTTTTAGGCATTTTATAATTGTTGAAGTCAAATATAGATAAGGATGGATTCAAATTTTAGTTTAGAAAATCCTCTTTCAAAATTTCATTAAGCGATATTGAATGTGAAATTAATACAATTTTTAATATCAAAACCATAATTCATGGTTAGTTTGCGAAATATTAATACTGGAAATTAGATAAAACCTGGTTATTGTGATAAAGCAAAATATAGGTGATCTTAAATATTACTTCCTGATCAAAATAGATATGAAATGAGGCTGAACACGTACAAATACAGGGATAAGCAATAGAGAAAAAGCGTAATCGTTAGCGCTTGATTATTAAATAATCTATTGAATCTATATTTTAAATTAAAAAATAATAGCTAAATTCACTTTTTAACAAAAAGAAGATGAAGCTTAATCATATCAATTTAGTTGTTGCCAATGTTGAAAAGACAACAAAATTCTTTCAGACCTATTTCGGTTTTAAATGTGTAGATGTAAAAGGAGATTATATCGTTAGTGTATTAAAGGGAGAAGGTAATTTTACACTGGTATTGATGAAAAACCGAGAAGGAACTCCTGCTTACCCCGAAGCCTTTCACATAGGATTTATGCTGGACACCATAGAACAGGTTAATGATATATACCAACGTTTAAAAACGGGAGGTATTGTAGGAGAACAGGAACCTCGCAAAATAAGGGATAGCTTTGGTTTTTATTTCAGCTATGAAAACCTGATGATAGAGGTAGGGCATTATTATGAATAGTTTTTAGTTTGATTAAGGTAGAGGTTTTTAAGATTTTGATTTTGTGAATCTTATACGAATGTTTTAGATGATAGGTTGAATGGAATCCGGAAAAACTAAAAATTTAAAATAGAAAACAATAGTAAAAACAAACACATTCAGATGAAAAAAGCGTTTATGTATTTTTTGCTGGTCATTTTTATGACGTCGTGCAGGAGTACTTCTGTGGAAACAAATTTAACAAATGACATCAATAAATTGATAGATGGCAAAAAAATGGACATAGGAGTTTCTGTCAGAAATAATGAAGGAAATGAATTAGTTAAGATTAATAATGATAAGAAATACAGGCTATACAGTGTATCAAAATACTTTTTAGGTCTTTATATTTTACATCTTGTAGATCAGGGAAAGATGAATCTGAATCAACAGGTTGTATTTTCTAAAGAAGATTTAAGACCAGATACCTATAGCCCTCTGAGAGATAGTATTCCCCAGGGAACAACAATGTCTCTTAAACAGTCCGTCTTTTTTATGCTTAAACGTAGTGATAATAATATATTCGATAAGCTTGCGAATCATGTTCCCGGAAGCTTTGACGGCCTCAATACTTTTATCCATGAAATTCACATGGGAAATCCGGGAGATTTCAGTATTATGTATGATTATACCAGTCCTTTAAAAGACTTTGAATCAAATAGGATTACCCCTGGTTTTGCTACAAAAATCCTTTATCAGGTTGAAAAGAAGAAAATATTATCTCACGAAAGTTTTGATCTGCTAAAAAACGGAATGGAACATTCGGTAACAAATACCAGAATACAGGGATTGATACAAAATAAAACAAAATCATTTCATAAATCAGGAACATCAGGCAGGGACAATGGTGTGCTCCGGGCATGTAATGATATTGGAATTGTAAATCTTCAAGATGGTAAATCTTTCAGTATTGCCGTATTTATATCCGACTCCCATGAAGACAATAAGACCAATGATGATGTAATAGCAAAAATAACGGACTTAGTGTATAGTAAGTTGAACAAATAAATGCTCATGTACTTTATGTGTCTGATTTGTATGTTTATGGACGGACTTTAACACTGTACTTTTCTTAAATTATTTCCCGTAAAAATAACGGCCATATATTGTCTTTGAATTGTTCACGGAAAATGCCAAAATGCCCGATAGTATCAGTATTAAAATCTTTTGGAACCAGATGAATTCTGGTCAGATCTGCCCTTTCATATTTTTTACTGAGCCAGTCAACGGCTTTTCTGGGGGCAAAATGATCATCTTCAATGCTAACAGAAATTAAAGGGGTTGTGATGTTTTTGAAAAATAGATCCTGCTTCGGAATATGATCAAAAAGATAATTAGGCGACAAACACCATTTTCCCCATTGTTTGGCAACATTCTTAGGTAAATTTTCCATACCGCTGATTCTTTTGGAGGGAAGATAATTAAAAAAGTTGATCACTAGAGGAAACATCGCTTTCCAATAAGTCCATAACTTATATTTTTGAAACCCTTTCCAGAATTTCCAGTATCTGCTCTGGGCTGCGACAAGAATAATTTTACCAGCCTCTGTGGAAGATGATGATAACCCGATGAGCTGCCCTCCGATACTGTGCCCCAATAAAATGATATTCTGGTCCGGATAATTCTTTTTAGTGTATTCCGTTACAGCATGCAAATCGGTTTTTCCCCAGTCTGAAGCACCATTATTCAGTTTTTGAATAGGCTTTTTAAGAGATTCTCCTATACCAAGGTAGTCAAAAGTAATGACTGAAACTCCATGATCAGAAAGGAATTGTGCAAACTTTTTATAATAAGATTGTTTTACTCCGGTAGCTGATGATATGATCAGAATATTTTTACTGTCAGGAATTTCGTAAATATGGGCAGAAACACGATACCCTTCATTGGTTTTGATTTCTACTGTTTTCATCATATTTGGTTATGTAGTTTGAATAAATAATGATTTCTCATTATTAAGAGGTTTTTGATAAAATAGTGAATAAAAATTTTTAATAAATGTAAGCCATAATTTTTTTAATAAGAGAAGAATTGCCTTGATTTTAAATGTTATACATAATTTTTATTGAAAGTAATCTCCGAAAATACTATTTTTAAAATCTGTCTCATTTCAAATAACTATTTCAAACAACGAGTAACGAATATGCACGAACTATTACCTTTCATGTTAGCCTTGATTATAGCAATTGTATTGATCGAAATGTTGGCTGAAAAACTGAGAATTGCATATCCCATACTTCTTGTTGTTGCCGGACTGCTGATCAGTTTTATTCCCGGGCTGCCAGGCATACAGATTGATCCGGACCTTATATTCTTTATTTTCCTGCCGCCTATTCTCTTTGAAGCTGCATGGAGTATTTCATTTAAAGAAATGAAAAAGTGGTGGCGGATCATTGGAAGTTTTGCCTTTCTGGTTGTATTTTTTTCCGCGCTCACAGTTGCATTGATATCTAATTATTTTATTCCGGGTTTTACCCTTGCATTAGGTTTTCTGTTAGGAGGAATTGTATCGCCTCCCGACGCGGTTAGTACGGGAGCAATTATGAAGTTTGTGAGAATTCCAAAATCCACCTCCGCAGTTCTGGAAGGTGAAAGCTTACTGAACGATGCCTCATCGCTTATTATTGTCCGCTTTGCTTTAGTAGCTATAGGAACGGGACAATTTATTTTCCAGACGGCGATTACGGATTTCTTCTGGATGGTTATAGGAGGAATAGGAATCGGACTTTTAGGAGGCTGGCTCTTTATCCAGGCTCATAAAAGACTGCCTACGGATGCACCTTCAGATATTGTGTTTACACTGGTGGAATCCTATCTGCTGTATTGGGTGGCTGAACAGGCACATAGTTCAGGTGTGCTGGCCGTAGTCGCCGGTGGATTGTTTTTATCCACCCGGAGGCTTACTTTTCTCAGTAGTGCCAGCAGGATCAAAGGGCTCAGTTTTTGGGAAGCGCTGATCTTTATTTTAAATGGTATCGTATTTATGATCATCGGATTAGCTCTTCCGGAAATTGTGAAGGGGCTTAGGGCAGATGGGATTCCTTTAAGAACAGCAATTTTTTATGGAGCCCTTGTTACGGTAATTTTAATTGCTACCCGGATGATCTCTTCTTATGCCGCACTGATTGCAACTGTTATGTTCAGGCCCAGTGTTGCTCCCGGAAGAGGTTTAAGCCGCCGGAGAATACTTGGCTTACCGCTGTTATTAGGTTGGACAGGAATGCGGGGTGTGGTGTCATTAGCCGCTGCTTTATCTATTCCGTTGACCTTACCGACCGGAGAAGCTTTTCCACATAGAAATCTGATATTGTTCGTCACCTTTACAGTGATACTTTTTACACTTCTTATCCAGGGGCTTACTCTTCCTCTTATCATTGAACGCTCAAAATTGTTTGATTACGGCAGGGAATTACCGGAGGATGAAGCAAAAATGAAAGTAAAAAACCATCTTGTGGTAGAAACAATACGTTTGTTAAAAGAAAAACAAAAAATGGGGGAGTATGAAGATCCTCATTTACAAAAGATGATCGACCAGTGGGAATATAAAATAAGCCAGCCGGAACATTTGAGAATGACCGAACGGACCAAACAGAATTACCTTGAATTGCTGGAAAATCAGCGTAAATTCTTATCGGGACTTAACAAAGATCCTGAATTGCATGAAGAATACATCAATTGGCAAATATATCAGATCGATCTGGAAGAAGAGAGAATCAGACTTTTATAAATCAATAAAACGGGCTTTAGCCCGTTTATTTTTATTAATCAGTATAAAATGCATGCATCCTTTTCACCTTGCCCTCATCATTAAAGAACATCACCTCAATTGCTTTTTTGTTCATAATAGATTGGTAATACAATGCAACGGAATTGATACCGTAAGTGACATCATACAGCTCAAAATGCAAATCGGGTACCTTCTCAAGAGCACGTCCCCAATATTCTCTAACAGCTTCTTTTCCTTTAAGGGTATCTTCACCTGATGTGAATGTTTTGATCATCGGAGTAGTGATCTCTATATCATCTGCATAATGGCTCAGGATGTCTTCCAAATTATGAGAATTCCAGGAATTGATCCAAAGGTTGGCAAAATTTTTAATGTCCATAGAATATTTAGTTTTTTAGAGTCAATAGATTAACGGGCAGAAGTAGGAAGTTTAACAAAGCTGATGTCGTCCAGAATAACTACGCCTTCCGGAGTTTTATCAAAGATCAATGAGATCGATTTCAGCCTATCCAGATCCAGTTCCGGATACTTTTTTCTGACGGTATCAAGGTCAAAATAAAAATAGTCTGGAATAGATTCTGCATCAGGATTATCATTGAAAAAACTGAATTTGGTTAAGTTCTTTTTCAGTTGAGGTTGTAAAGGTGCACAGTCACTCAAAAGGAAATGTGCTTTTTTTCCGTTTTGATCAGTCAGCTCAATACTGAAATCGATGGCCTTTTTTTTGCAGATCTTTTTTTTACGGACTCCTCCTTTTTAGTTTCTTTTTTTCCTTTCCGGGCTGCTACCGAAGATTCATCGCTCTCTGCAAGATTAAATGCCAATGCTTTGCCCTTTAAATCCTGGCGGAGGCTGTCAGGGAAAGTAAAAGTATATTTTCCTGGTTTATTACCGGTTTCACTGTGATTCCAGCCGATATAAGCAGCTCTTGAAATTTGACTGTTCCAGATCAGCTTCTGCTGGGCTTCCCGCCATAAGCTAAGGTTTTCACCCGTGATCTGTACACCTTTTAAAGTGGCAGTAGATAGGTTGAGATCTTCTTCATAACGGGCAACAAATGTCGTTTCACTATCTTCAAACTGATTGAAATAAACATGGTTCGGAAGCCATTTTCGTCCATACCGGTAATCTGTAAAAAGAGGTTTGTAGACGTTTTCTCCTTTCAGGTTAACATCTAAAAAAGCGGATATGTATACTTTTGCGATCTGTTGTTGTTCCTTTTCAGGCATCAGGTTTTTCATATTGAACTGATTGATATACGGACTGCTGGAATCATAGCTTCCCCATGAAGTATTGAACTGTCCGTGGTTTGCCTGATGAACATACAATCCAGCTTTGAATCCCTTATAATCCGGTGAATACTGAATCCGTTTATATGTGGCAAGTCCGCCGTAAGACTGCATGTCCATATCATGAACTCCCTGGATGACAAAATAATTGATGTCTTCCAGGGGTGCTAAAATAGATGCCGGCTGATACTGTCCGTCCACCGGTGCAATAGCTATGTAAGCTTTTATATTAAAATTAAAATCGAATCTTTCATTGGCATTATCAGGAAAATAAGGCAGCTTATTGAACAGCGCAGCGTGTGACATGGCTTCCCCGCCTCTGGAATGTCCTATAAGCGCAATCTGATCCATATTGATCCTGTTAAAAAACGGATTACGAGGATCCTGACTCCATTTTCTCCAAAGCTGCAGATGTTTAAGCATCAGCCAGCCTCTTGCTCCGTTTTCGTCTTTGAATCCTTTTTGGTCGATATCCGTAAAACTTGTATTCAGGAAATTTTCATCAACGGATGCTACGATATACCCTTTGCTTGCCAGAAGCTTACCCAGATAATCATATCCTTTTTCAGACCAGTCCTGGGCCAGATGATTGCCATGAACGATCAATACCAAAGGAGCCTTTCCATTGAGATTTTCAGGATACCAAACCATTGCATTCAGGGGAAGTTGCGTTTTATCAAATCCAAAATAGCGTGTACGGAGTTTACCGGACATTCCATCCCATGAGTTAAGAAGTAGGGAGCCGTCTACAGAAGCTGTTTTAATATTTACATCCCGGCCATAGATCGTACGGTGTTTGTCTTTTCCCGATCCGTAAGTAAGGAAAGCTACTTTGTATTTTCCCGGAAGGGAAGGGTCAGGAGCATTGATCGGGAGGGGAAGTTTCCCGGACATTTTATAATTTTTAACTGCTGAAGGAGTATTCCCCGAATCCAAATAAATATAACCGCCAATCACGATTCCAAGAATTCCAATAAAAAGTGAAGTTGCGGTAAGTATTTTCTGACGCAATGACCAGCTTGTTTTAGATTTGGATCTCCAATAGAACAAAGCTCCAAAGGTAAGAGAAGGAAAAAGAACAAGAAATACAATCAATACCCAGCGAAATGTAGATGTAATTAAAATAAGATAGAAGAAAAAAAACAGGGTAAAACCGATTGCATGTCTGAAATTAGAAGGTGTTCTGCCTATTAAGCCGGCCAACCAGCCTATTAATCCGCCAATAAGGTAACTTACCAGAAGTGAAATCAGCAGAAATAAAATGAAATTTCCCCATCCTATGGCAGGAAGGAATTTATCCGCGGATACCAGAATGAAAAAAATACAGGAACTCAAAAGAATGCCATACCCGCTTGCTTTTAATGTCTGACGGCTTGGAGCAATCGAGTTTTCTAAACGTTGAAACCAACCTGTTATTTTTTTCCATAGTGAAGTTTTTTCTTTCATAATATATTGCTTGGTGTTTGTTTTTATAAAATGGAAGTCTACTATAGAAGCTACACATCAACTGCTGAAAAAGGAGGGTGGAAGTACCTGGGATCAGCATATTCAAATTCGAAATTCAGTTCAGCGATCAGTCTGGCTGAAGAGATTTTCTTTCCTTCCGGTTTTGCGGTATCTGTGTTCAATATGTTTTTCTGAATACTGATGACTTCTGATTTGGTAGGATGAAGTGGGGCAACCACATTATAGATTCTGGAAGAACATTGCTTTTCAATCATTTTCTCAATAACCGAACAAATGTCGTTGTAGTGAATATGATTGACAAAAAAATTGAGATTTGAGACATTATATTTGCTTAGAAAACGATCATCTCCCATGAGACCAGCTAATCTTAAAATATTAGTTTGGGGATATCTGGTTCTGATCATTCTTTCTCCGGAAATCTGATCAGGAGATACATCTTCCTCGGTAAATTCTTTATTGTGATCAGGATATACCCCTGTTGTACTCATAAGAAAAATCTGTCCGTCATAATCTTCTATAAATGAAAAAAGGTTCTGGATCCTGTTGTATAAAGAACTTGCACAGCAGCTTTTTCCCGAAATAGGAATAGTAATGATCAGGACATCCAGCTCATTGATAATCTGCCATTGATCCATTTTTTCGGTCAGCAGATAATCGGGAAAATTGACAAGGTAAGGATGAAATCCCTGTTTTTCCAAGTGCTTAGCCTTGTCCGGACTTGTTATTGTTGTATAGATCTCAAAGGTTTCGGACAATTTTGTTGCAATCCTTGATCCCAGCCAGCCACAACCGATTATTCCTGCTTTTTTCATATTAACTTTTTTTTTATCTTCTTCCTAATTATAATGATGTGAATTCGAACTTGTGTACTATTATTTTTTTTAAGTAGGTGAAATTAATCAATTTATTTAGTATATACCTGCTGTCAGGTAGAAAAAAATACGCTCCAGCAGGTATTGGAGGGGCCTCTTTATGCAGGTAAATTTGCTTTTATAATTGATGAAAGGAAGGGTAAGAGCTTGTAACCATATTTTCACTGGATCTGGAATTCATTTCATGGATTTAACAGTATATATTTTAACACCAAACAATAATAAAATGAAAAAATTAATCTGTACTTTTTTATTTTTAACAGGGTTGGGCATTGCGGCACAACCCACAGTGACGAGAGCGGCACTTGATAAAATTAACATTACCACTGATGTTTATCATGCCAATGTTTCGGCATCTTTGAATCCGGGACCTTCCGGAGCCGGACAAACCTGGGATTTCTCATCTTATGTAGGCACACCCGTAATCAGTACTAAACTATATCCGTGTCCGGGGCATGCTAATTGTTCTAAATTTCCAACGGCCAACAGAATAAGCGAATTGGTAGGAGGAAGTACTTACGATTATCTTCTCAATAGTGATACGGAAGCCACAACTATTGGTAATTACAGTACACCGGGAGATGTAATGATGACCTATACTGATCCCTTGATCAATTACAAATTTCCTGTTAATTACCTTCAGGAATTTACAGATACTTATCAGATCAATATTCCTGGTACGGTAGAGAACGGACAGGAAAACTTTAAAGTAGACGGATATGGCACTGTGATAACACCTAACGGAACTTTTCAGAATGCTTTGAGGATTAAGAGAGTAAGAACGGCAACCCAAACCAGCGGCGGAGTATCTCAGGACTATCATAATGAATCGTATCAATGGGTCACTGAATCCAACGGACCAGTTCTGGTAATTGCATTTAATACATTTACAACTAACGGACAAACCACGACCCAGCCTTCATTGGCATATTTTTCACCGTCGTCTACATTATCTACGATAGATATGGATAACAAAAAAGATGAGATTGTGATTTATCCTAACCCGACATCAAAATTCATCACAATAAAATCTAAAGATGACATTAAAAATATCAGTATTATCAGCCTAGATGGTAAAGTTGTTCAGAAAACACAGAATTCCGGAATGATCGATGTTTCAGAGCTGCCTAATGGAATATATGTGGTTCAGGGAGAATTAAAAAGTGGGAAAATTATTTCGAAAAAAATCAGTAAACAGTAATTTTTTTCATTTTTTATGATGGAAAGGTACTATCCGCTTTGGATAGTACTTTTTATTTTATGTGGAGATCATTTCCTTTTGTCAAAGTCCGTTTTCTTTTGCAAATTTTAAAAGTTCAACCACATTACGGACCTCACATTTGTTCAATAAATTTCTCCGGTGAGTTTGTACTGTAAGATAGCTTAAGAAAAGGATATCCGAGATCTCCTGTGTCGATTTACCTTCCGATACCAGCTTTAGAATTTCTTTCTCCCTTTGGGTTAACCTGGGAACCGATTTAAGATCATAAATACTGGTCTTTTCAACAATTGCTTCAATTTCGGAGCTAAAAGCCATTTCTCCGGATACAGCCTTATTAATGCAGGATTTGAATTCTTCGAGTGACGCATTTTTTAGCAAATATCCATGTGCTCCGTTTTTGATCATTTGTAAAATAATGCTTCTTTCGGATTGGCTGCTCATTGCCAATACGATGATTTTAGGATGGTTTTTTTTTTATTTTCAGGCATAGATCGATGCCATTGATGTCCGGAAGAAATACATCCAGCAGAACAACATCTGCTTTACCAAGATGCTCATAATTGAGGAGGGCTTCACCGGTATTGAAGCTCCGGACAATTTCCACATCATCTGATTTCGAAAAAAGCATTTGCAGTCCCTCAGCGATAATAGGATGGTCATCAACAATAATTGTTTTGTAGGGTTTTGTCATGATGGGTGCAGTTAAATGGATAATTCAATATTAAAAGTAGTAGGATGATTTGCAGAAGATTGGATGTCTATTTTTCCATTAAAAAGTTCCACTCTGCTTTTGAGATTTTTCAATCCCTGTCCTGTAAAGTTCTTGATTTGACTGGTATCGAAACCTTTACCATTATCTTCTACCGTAATGAAAAAACGGGATTGATTCTGGCTGCAGTCCACCAGGATTTCTGTACAGGATGAATGTTTCAAAGCATTGTTCAGTAATTCCTGAATAATTCTGTAAATCATAATCTGAATATTTTCCGGAATATCAGACCGGATCTGATTGGCCTGGAAATAAATACGGATGTCATCGGTTTCCAACATATGGCAGAGGTCATTTAATGCATGTTCCAGACCTAATTTGAGAAGCGTTTCCGGAATAAGGTTAAAAGAAATCTGCCGTAATTCAGTAATTGAATTGTTCAGGATTCCGTTCATATTTTCAATTTCATCCTTCGATGCAGGTCCCGAAGAACTACTTATCTTTAAAAATCTGGTTCTAAGGGAAGATAGCATACTTCCCACGCCGTCATGGAGGTCCCGGGCTATTCTCTTACGTTCATCTTCTTCTCCTCTGATCACCGCCTGCATGACTTCTATTTCCTTCTGATTTTTTAAGCTTTCCAGGTTTTGTACATAATTAAGGGACTGTTGGGTGGCTATTTTCTTCTGATTTTTTGAATTGATCCAAAGGAAGATAACAAGTAATAACAGAATAACCGAAACCGCAACCAGCAAACCATAGTAAAGTTTATTGTTCTGTGCAACCAAACGATCACGTTCGCGTTGAGCTTCAAGCTGGCTGATCTTCTTCTCATTTTCCGCCCGGTTAAACTTGGCTTCAAGAGCTGCTATTTTTCCCTGATACTCACTCAGGTTGAGGCTGTCATTGATTGTATTGTATCTGGACAGGTATTTATAAGCATTTTTGGTATCCCCCAGACTTTCAAAGGTCTGCGCCAGTTCCTTGGTATAGTTTCTCTGGTCAAGGGCAAAATGGGTCGTGCTTCCTATAAGATCCAGCAGCAGGTTTTTAGCATCTTCAAGCCGGTTCAGAGCTTTCAGGGGTTCATATTTGGAAAACTTCAGTCGATTGGTTAAAAGGATATCCTGATGGAGGGTACTGTTTACAATCCCTTTATCATAACTTTTTAAAGCATTATTAAACTGTCCGAGTCTGTAAAAATAAAAGCCCTCAGCTGTATAATAGCTGCCGTTGAGATTAGAATCCGGATATTTTCTAATAATATTGTATGCGATATCAAGAGATTTTTTAGCCTCCGCCAACATATGAAGGCGGCTTTTGTTTTCAGCATCTATAATATAGATGTCGGCCTTTGTTTCCTGGTAAGTATATGAAGATCTGGAGGCCTGTTCAATATATTCCTTAGCGGTTTTCAGGTAGCTGTCTGCCTTAATCCTTTCATCATAGTTCATGAAAATGGTTGCAACGGATTTGTAAAGAATACTCAGAGTTTCCAGATCGTTTCCTTTTTTACCCGTAGGGATGGCTTCATTGATGAGAATTTTCATCCCTTCCAGCTCATTGTTCTGTAAAACTTTGATAAGAGATATGTTTTTCAGGATAAAAGCCTGTAATGAATATGAGTCCTTGGTTTTATATTTCCTGAGCTCAGTAAGAGCAAGGTTGAGCTGCTTACCATAATTGTCAAAATCTCCCTTGCTTACTAATCCTGCCGCATTATAATAAATAGCCGCAGCTTTTAAGAAAGGATATTTGGGTGCTATCTTATTGGCAGTAAGGAGATATCTGTCAGATAGCTCGTTCTTTTTACTCCTTCTGAACAGATCGGCCAGCTTAAAACTGTTTATTCCTCGTATGCTGTCTGACTTGGTTGTCTGTATAACATGAGTAAGGCTGTCGATATATGAGCCGTCATCATCAAGGGTGTAAAACCTTTGAGAATAAGAAAAACTGAAAGTGAAAGATACCAGCAACAGGAGTAATTTTCTTTTCATACGTATAAATTGTGATCTTTGGTGCAGCAAAAATAAAATTCTTACTTATACAAATATACATTTATCACCATTTAAATGGTAGATACTTAAGTGCAGTTCGTGGATTTTTATCTGGTTAAACAACTCAAGCCTTCATGAGACATCTTTTCAAAACATTATTGATTCTGCAATGAGTGAGTTTTATTAATATAATATGCTACTAAGAGATTTGGAACCCAGCATAGCCAGGCAACAATAAGGTAGGATATATCCGGTGTCCCTATAGCTATTTTTAATAAAGGCATCCACAGTCTTAGTGTTACTGCTGCAAAAGTACAGGCATAGCTATAAGTCATCAGTTTCTGATGCTGTAAAACATCTCCTCCTTTTATCTTTAAAAATGCGGCAACGGTTGTAGAAAACCAAATCATTCCCAGGCTTATAAAACCTAATGAAGAAATAATTCCTCCATTAGCAAAGAAGCCAATATATATACCCGATACTGAGCTGATAATTACTGAGAATATATATGTTTTACCTATTATTCTGTGTAAAACTTTATGCTTATTCCTAAATGTTGCCCCAAACTGTCTCCATCCAATAAAAAGAGAGATACCCCCGAAGATTATATGGCTAAAGAAAAGAGCTCTCCAGACTGTATCATGAACAACTTCAGGAAGCTTGGTTTGTAAAAAAGTATGTTTGTGATCAACAAAAAGATAAATTAAAGGATATAGTCCGATTAATAATGCAAAAATAACCAGGATAACGAACAAAAATATTTTCATAGTAAAAGAGCTTGAGTTAAATGGCTTAACAATAGGGTGTTAAATGTTGTTTTTTTAGCAAAAGTGCGGATTGTTAAAAAAATAAATGCCCCAGAATGTAAGGTGGAACTAATTTCATACACATAAAATAACTGATTGAGCGGATTGTTTTGTGGAAGTCGAATAATTATTTTCTTTCTAACCTCTAACCTCTAACCTCCAATCTCAAGATTCTGCTCCTTTAAAAAGTCTCTCGGGGAACAATTCATATATTTTTTAAAATTGCGGTTAAAAGCAGTTTTGGAATTAAACCCACATTCAAATGCCAGTGAAAGAATAGTGAATTTTTGATTTTCCGGAAGGATAGCGATTCTTTTAAATTCTTCAATCCTTTGTATATTGATGTAATCGTAGAAGTTTTTGTCTTCAATGGTATTGATAACCTGAGAAAGAGTATTGGGATGTACTTCGATACTGCCGGCCAGTGTAGCCAGGTTTAATTCGGGATCTTTGAAAAGTTGTTCAGATTGCATTTTGGAAGTCAGCCTGGTGTAGATTTCCTGGATTGAGGCTTCGTTTAAAATCGATTTCTGATATTTAATCTGTTGATTTTCATTAGGCGGTGTGGTATCATCTTTTTCAGTATCTTTTATTTTTGGCTCTGGTAAATTTAAAATTCCTGCTTTGGTAATTCCGAAATAAGCCGCCAGTAATATAAAAATTACAACTGAGGTAAATGTGATTCTGTCATCTTTAAGGATAACTAAGATCCAGATTACAGCGATTCCAAAAATAAGGTAATATACCCAGTTCAAGTTGATCCTTTCAATGTTAGAATACTGTTTTGCAATACTGTCTTTGTATTTTTTTTAATGATCTGATACTAAGTATGATATATGTAATTCCGGAAATATAAATAAGTATATTGATATTTTCTCTTATGTTTTGATACCTCATTCCGCCATTATGATAAATTAAAATCTTATCTTTTGTCGAAAGTAAATAGAAATCCCACAAAATAAGATACACGACCAAAGGAGGAATGAAATGCAGAATCCTCAGATATCTGCGATTGTTTTGCTGAGTAAGCGTAAGGACATATACATAAAGCATAGGTCCATGTATCAAAGGAAGAGGAATCTCTAATCCCAATAAATAAGGAGTAGTAATATTGTTTTCGGAAAAATTTAAATAAAATAATGTCAAATGAATCCCAATGATAAAGAACCATAATGCCAAAAGGTAATCTGCCATCATTTTCCTTTTCTTACCTAAAATGAGAAAAGAAGAAAAATAAGCAATAAAGATTCCTAATAAATAGAACATGTTACAATACCAAACCGAGTAATGACCAAAAATAAAATATTAAAATCATATTTCTGAGGTATATTTTATTTGACGGACATTTTTCAGGGTTGGGAGTGAATAACCTGCTATTAATAAGAACTTTTTAATATGAATTTTGACTTTTAAATTTTCATAATTTTATTAAAAAGATGGAAAATAGAATAGCTAAATCAAAATTTAAGTGTACATTTAATTATATTGAATGCGCCAAGCAACTACTTTTATGAAGAGTAATGAGGAGGACGGTAATTTGTAGTGCTTACCGAACTATAATGAAAACGTAAAATGAACTCAAACACCAATTCACAAATAAAAAACAATCACAATAAGACCGGAAATTTTTTCCTCGATGTAAAAAAAGGACTGGATAGCAATCCCAAAAGATTATCTTCAAAATATTTTTATGATGAAGTAGGAGACCGGCTTTTCCAGAAGATAATGGCAATGCCTGAATACTATCTTACCCAATGTGAGCTTGATATATTTCAAAATAAAACAGCCGATATCGCTAATCTGATAGGTTTTGACAATACTCCTTTCGATCTGATCGAACTGGGGGCAGGTGATGCTATGAAATCGACCTATCTTCTTAAATATATGATAGATAAGGGGTTGGATTTTACTTATATGCCCATTGATATTTCAGGTAATATTTTATCTGTCCTGGATCAGAAATTAAAAAAGGAGATACCTGATTTAAAAGTTACCCAGCTCGAGGGAGAATATTTTCAAATGCTCAATAAAGCGGCCTCGCTTTCCTCAAGAAGAAAAGTCATTTTGTTTTTGGGAGGGAACATCGGTAATATGGAACTCGAAGAGGCTAATGCATTTTGTATAGGATTGAAAGATCACCTGAATCCCGGAGACAGGATTCTGATAGGGTTTGATCTTAAAAAAAAATCCTCACACCATCTTAAATGCCTATAACGACGCCACCGGTATAACAGCAGCTTTTAACCTTAATCTTCTTACGCGTATCAATAAGGAACTTAATGCTGATTTTAATATTGAGCAATTTCAGCATTATCAGACGTATGATCCTATAAGCGGAGCATGCAGGAGTTATCTTGTGAGTCTGGCCGATCAGGTGGTAAATATAGATCATACGGAGATTATATTTAAGGAAAATGAACTGATAGATATGGAGGTTTCACAGAAATTTTCTGAGGCCGATATAAAAGAATTGGCAAAGAAAACGGGCTTTGAGATTGACGGAGAAATTAAAGACTCGAAGAAATGGTTTATTGACTCCGTCTGGAAGTTTAAATAAATAATAAAAAATCTAAAAAGATGATAGCAAATCCTAAGATTATTGATGCCGTAACGACTTACAGGAATATTCGCAGCCATTCGTTGGCTATTTGTGCTCCTCTTGAGACTGAAGATTTTGTCGTACAGCCTATCGTGGATGTAAGCCCGCCAAAATGGCATTTAGGACATACCACATGGTTTTTTGAAACCTTTATTCTCGTTCCGAATTTTCCGGGGTACACTGTTTTTGATCCTCAATATAATTTTGTATTCAACAGCTATTACGAAACCATAGGAGCAAGAGTAATCCGTACAGACCGGGGTAATTTGAGCCGCCCTTCAGTGGCAGATGTGTATCGCTACAGGGAATATGTGGACCGCCAGATGACTGCTTTTCTTCAGAGTGAATTTATGAACCCTTCCATTGAGCCGCTTTTGGAGCTGGGACTCAATCATGAACAACAACACCAGGAGTTGTTGCTTACGGACATCAAATATATTTTAGGTCACAATCCTCTTTTCCCGGCGTACCGGAAAGATAAGGAAGAAAACAAGGAAATGGTCCGGACGGATGAAATGATCAGATTAGGTGAAGGGGTGTATGAAATTGGTTTTAATGGTAATGGCTTTTGCTTTGATAACGAACTGGGAAGACATAAAGTATACCTCAACAATTTTGAAATAAGTGACCGTCTGGTTACCAATGGCGAATATCTGGAATTTATAAATGACAACGGATATAGGGATTTCAGACATTGGCATGCAGAGGGTTGGGACTGGGTGAAACAAAATGAGGTGAAATCACCGCTATATTGGCATTGGATCGATGAAAAATGGATGTATTATACTTTAGATGGTTTACAGGAAGTAGATCCTGACGAAGCGGTTTGCCACATCAATTTCTATGAAGCTTCAGCCTTTGCAGCATGGAAAGGAATGCGTCTTCCAACCGAAGCGGAGTGGGAGGTTGCTTCCGTACATTTTCAGTGGGGAGAAAGGTGGGAATGGACGGGAAGTGCTTATTTACCATATCCCGGATTTAAAAAAGAAGCGGGTGCCGTTGGCGAGTATAACGGAAAGTTTATGGTCAATCAAATGGTTTTAAGAGGGGCTTCCGAAGCTACACCGAAAGGACACAGCAGAAATACATACAGGAATTTCTTTCATGCAAATCTTCAGTGGCAGTTTACAGGAATAAGATTAGCAAGATAAGTCCTGCCTATGATTAAAGTAGAATCACTCACTAAAAAATTTGATGACCGGATTGCCGTTGATCATATCTCTTTCGAAGCACAGGATAAAGAAATTCTGGTGCTTCTCGGAACAAGCGGTTGTGGAAAAACCACAACCCTGAAAATGATCAATCGCCTGATAGAAGCTGATTCTGGTGATATCTGGATTGACGGACAAAATATTCTTGAAAAAAAAACCGGAAGAGCTCCGAATGCACATTGGCTTTGTTATGCAGCATGCCGGGCTTTTTCCTCATTATAACATACGCCGGAATATTGCTGTGGTTCCCGAGCTGCTCAAATGGGAGAAAAAGAAGATCAGAAGCAGAACGGAAGAACTTATGGAAAAGCTTCACCTGCCGGAAGAACTGCTTTCCCGTTTTCCCCAGGAATTAAGCGGCGGACAGCAGCAACGGGTCGGGATCGCAAGAGCTTTAATAGCAGATACCCCGATATTATTAATGGATGAGCCTTTTGGAGCATTAGATAATATTACTAAAGCGGATATTCATTCTGAATTTAAATCATTAGAGGAACTTAAAAATAAAACCATTATTCTTGTTACACATGATGTACAGGAAGCCTTCGAGCTGGGGCAAAGGATCTGCCTTATGAATGAAGGAAAGATCGTCCAGATCGGGACTCCCAAGGAAATGCTCTATCATCCTGCCGGGGATTTTGTGAAAAATTTCTTTGCAGAAAACAGGCTTTTGCTTGAATATAAAGTTGCCACCCTGGATAATATAAGTCCTTTTCTTGAACAGAACGAAAGTTTCAGAGAAGAATTTGATAGAAAGGAAAATGTGTGGAATATTTTACAGAAACTCAGTGCAGATAAAAGCTATTCGGATCAGTACGAAAAACTGAGCGAGGCATTTAACCTTTACAGAAAAGCACAGGCATAATGACACAGCAGAACCTCTGGCAATTTATTGCCGAACAGCAGGATAAACTTCTTCTCCAGATTATACAGCATCTTGGGCTTACTTTTGTATCATTACTCCTGGCAATAATTGTGGGTGTTCCGTTAGGAATATTCATCGCCAGAAAGAAATTATTTGCCAACCCTGTCCTGGGAACTGCCGGTATACTGCAGACCATTCCGAGTATAGCTTTACTTGGATTTATGATTCCTGCCTTTGGCATCGGGGCTACACCAGCCATTGTAGCATTACTGATATATGCCCTTCTGCCAATTATACGGAATACCTATACGGGAATTACGGGAGTAGATGCTTCGGTTGTAGAAGCTGCCCAGGCAATGGGAATGAACAAAAAACAGCTCTTGTTCAAAGTAGAGCTTCCATTGGCAATGCCTGTAATCATTGCAGGAATAAGGACAGCTGCAGTAATCAATGTGGGTGTGGCGACTTTAGCCTCATTTGTTGCGGCAGGAGGATTGGGAGAATTTATATTTGGAGGAATCTCCCTTAATAATACCAATATGATTCTAGCAGGCGCCATCCCGGCTGCGTTACTGGCTATTATCCTGGATCAGCTGATTGCTGTTTTACAGAAATCCGGCTATAGGAGGCTTCGTAAGATGCTGTTCATTATTCCTATAGTTTTGGTTATTATTGGAGGTGTATATGTGTTTAATTCCTATTCCGGAACCAAGCTTAAAGCAGGTTTTACGCCTGAATTTATGGGAAGGCAGGATGGAGATATTGGATTGAGATCAGTATACGGGCTTAATGCCAAACCACTTATTGTAAGTGATGCCATTATGTATAAAGCAGCTTACGATAAGGAACTGGATCTCATAAGTGGATATTCTACAGACGGAAGGATTAAAGCCTATGATCTGTATGTACTGGAGGACGATAAAAAAAATATTTCCACCGTATTTTGCCGCACCCATTATAAAGACAAAAACATTACAAAAGTTTCCGCAGCTGCAAGAAACGCTCAATTTGCTGGCAGGAAAATTCAATGACTCTGTCATGACGGATCTCAATTATCGGTCTGATTACCTCCACCAAACCCCGGAAAAAATTGCAAAGGACTTCCTGAAGCAGCATGATCTTTTCAAAAATTCCCGAAAAGGGAATGGAGGGACGGTGCGGATCGGCTCCAAAATTTTTGGAGAGCAATATATTCTTACAGAAATGTATAAGATGCTTATTGAAGGCAATACGGATTATAAAGTAGAAACCAAAACAGGCTTGGGAGGAACGAAAATTTGTTTCGATGCATTAGTTAATGATGCCATTGATTTCTATCCTGAATATACGGGAACAGGCCTTTTGGTCCTTTTAAAACCTTCGGAAACAATTTTAAAAGAGGTGAGCCCAAGTCCTGAAAAAACCTACAACTATGTAAACGCGGAATTTAAAAAACAATATGGTATAGAATGGCTTCAGCCTTTAGGGTTTAATAATTCCTACGCCCTGATGATGAGACGGGAACATGCCCGGCAATTAAACATAAAAAATATTTCAGATCTCAAAAACTATCTAGATACTCCTTAATTCAATGACTTATAATTTCGACGAAATAATCTCCAGACGAGGCACCAATTCCATCAAATGGGATTCTGTGGCAGATGATAATGTACTCCCCATGTGGGTGGCTGATATGGACTTTAAAACCCCTCCTGAAATCATAAATGCTCTTTCACGGAAAGCTGAACAGGGAATGTTTGGATATAGCTTTACTCCCCATGCACTTTATGATGCAATTATCAGTTGGTGGGAAACAAGTCATGAGGTCAGTTTAAAAAAAGAATGGTTGCTTCCTGTTCCGGGAATGATTCCGGTAATTTCTGCTATTGTAAGAACATACCTTCAGCCGGGAGATCATATTATAGTACAATCACCTGTATACAACCATTTTTTTTTACTGATTGAAAATTGCGGATGCCATGCGGTTGAAAATCATTTGATCTACGAAAACGGAAACTATCAGATTGATTTTGAAGACCTCGAAATGAAGGCTTCAGACCCTCAGAATAAAATGCTGCTGCTTTGTAGTCCCCACAACCCTGTAGGAAGAGTATGGACAAGACAGGAACTGGAAAAAATAGCTTCAATATGTTCGAGACATAATGTGATGGTTATCTCTGATGAAATTCACGCCGATATCGTGTATAAAGAAAACAAGCATGTGCCATTTCTTTCTGTAGCGGAAGATTATGATCTACTTTCTGTAACCTGCGGTTCTCCCTGTAAAACATTTAATTTGTCCAGCCTGCCTGTGTCATATGTTATTACTAAAGATCAGGAGTTTAAAAAACAAATTTCAAAAATATTATCCATACAGGAGACTTATGGTATCAATCCATTTGCGGCTGAAGCTTTAATTGCTGCCTATACACATGGAAGGGACTGGATGGAGGAATTAAAAGAATATTTGTATAATAATTATCTGTTTTTAAAAGATTTCTGCAAAGATCATTTACCCAATATAACCATTAGCCCATTACAGGCGACCTACCTTGTATGGCTGGATTGCCGGATTTTGGGTAAAGGATCTGAAGAGCTTTCAAAACTCCTGTTTAAGGAAGAAAAATTGTGGCTGAATCCGGGAACAATGTATGGCAGTTCCGGGGAAGGTTTTTTGCGAATGAACATTGCCTGTCCCAGAGAAGTTTTGGAAGAAGGTTTAAAACGGTTTGAAAAATATATCAATAAGAGACAGGATTAACTTATATTCCTATTTTAAAAGCCTTTCAATAATTCTGGAAGGCTTTTATTTTATAGATTTCTATCGGCCTTTTCTTTTTTAAGTTGCTTCCATTTATTAATATTTACAATTAAAATAGGAACCAGAGCGATAGGAATCACGGCCAAAGCACTGAATTTGTGTTTGAATGTTAGAAAAAGATTACTAAAGAATAAAAGTGGAATAGCAACCATAAGCAAAATGGTTATTGCTTTTGAATTTTTTTCCTGATTAATAAGTTCCTCATTGGTGTATTCTGTTATTGGTTTATTTTTCATGTTATTTTTTGTTGATGACTTCAAGGTTATTAATTTTTCCAACCGGTGCGGTCGCTGTATTTATAAATTAAGATTGATAAAGTTGGCCAGCATCTTCGTATTATTTCCGTAATGATGGTTTCCCGGAATATGTTTCATCTTATAATTACTACCCAGCTTTATTTCATAATACGGAAAATGGGCAAATTCAAAATCACTTACAATAAGCAGTACAGGAACTGTTCCCATTTTGTTGATCTCCGGGATGACCTGTAAACTTCCTTTGGGCTCAACTCCAAAATATTCATCCAGGTGAATCTGAAAGTCATTGCTTTTAGAAGGCCCCATAATAAAGACTTTTTGGATCTTGCTTTTCAGATCAGGAGTAAAACGGTTATATACAAATGGAGTTACATCAGCACCAAATGAAAACCCAAGAAGAATTACTTTTTGATTTTTCCGTCCCTGCAATTGCTGGTTGATGTAATTCTCTATATCTCCGGAAGTTTGTTCCGGTGTTTTTTTTATTCCAGAAGTAAGCCTTCGTGTCCAAAGCAAACACATCATACCCTAATTTGTGGAGATCTGTACCCAGGCCTTTTGTAAAAGTATTAAAGCCGGCGTCGCCACTGATGTAAAAGATAACAGGTTTGTCGGTGTTTGAATTCCATTCCGTTATTTTGAAGTCATTATCTTTTTGACAGCCTGAAAAAATGGTCAGTAGGGATAATGATAGGAGATTGCCGAATTTTCGTAGTCTATTCTTCATTTTTCTGTGGTTTCATCACTTTATTTAATGCCGTTGGTATCTGGAGCAGTTCAAAATCACTGTTATAAACAAGATACTGATCTTCCCAGAGACTGGCATATTTCTCTTTAAAGTTTCGCAGTGTTTGATAATGTTTAAAGCTACCGACCCTCTGATATGCAAACTTCATGATATCCTCAGCCGTATTATGGGTCTGTTGTATCCCTGCCATTGGGGTCATTCCCATGTTTATGTATTTCAGGTTTTTGCTTTTGGCATATTCTACAAGTTTTACGATCAGTACATCAGTACTGCCGTTGGGAGCATCTTCAGTTTTTCTGATCATATCATAGCTGCACTCGTCAGGAGCACAATGGGGAATTATATTCAGAAATGCAACGCATCGTCCGTTATTATCAGAAATGGTAATAAGATCCTGGTTTCTTACCGTATCGCGATCAAACATTCCCTCTGCAAAAACAATTTCCTTTTTATCAAATTCCCTGAGCCATTCATCAGAAACACTTTGGATCTGGTCTATGGTTTTATCATCCTGAGGCGCATATCGTATTTCCGTAATATAACCGGACTTTTCAACCGCATTGATGCCGTTCCTGATCGTCTTTTTATCTTTTCCTGTAAGCGTAAAACCTTCTGCATCCAGGATGGCATCCTGACCGATAAACAATTTTTGTTTTTTTAAGGGATTAAAATAAATGATACCACTTTCACTCACTCTGTAATAGCAGGTTTTTAAATTGTTTTTCTTACAGAACAGATCGAATTCCCTGATCAAGTCTGTTTTGTGATGTTCAGCGCATACGGGCTCTTCGAGAACAACTGCAAATCCATTCGCCGTACGAAAAGACACAACCCCATTAATTTCTTCAGAAAAATAAAACTCCTTTTCTTTGGCCAACTTAAAATAATCCAATGAAGATGTTCCGAATTCTTCTATCAGCTGTTTAGCGTTAATGGCATTTTCTTTCTCATCTTTCACGACCCAGGAATGAGTTCTGTAAAACGAAAGAATGAGCACCAACCAGGAAATTACCCCAAGAATATAGTTAAGGTTCTGGAAATCCCGTGCAAATCCGGTAAGAGGGGTAAGTCCCGAATCTTTGAACAGCAGGAATGTGTATAATGTATAATAAAGGGCTTCTTTCTTTGTAAAATCAATGCCGAAATGGGATTTGCTGATAAAATAAAAGCTGAAATAGTTGAAAATAAGGATAATGGTGAATATTCCTAAAAACCAGCTGAAACCTCTTTGTAAAGAAACGATTTTAGTCGTAAAGATATACTCCTTTCTGCTGTACCAGAGAAGTCCCAAAGTAAATGCAGAAAATAAGGCCTCCTCATAGTCAAGTGCTTTAGACAAATTAAAAATAATGGATACTATGGTGAGTACTACTGCAAAATACCAGGCTCTTTTATATCCCCGGAAAAGATTAGCGGAGGTTACAAGCAGCAAGACCCCGGAAATGAGCGTGATCATTTTGGAAATATGGATCAGCTCCCAGGGCAGATACCCTTTCAGGATGTGTAAACGATCCGTAAGGGCTGGAGTAATTACCGAAAGGATATTGATGATGCCCAATAAAAAAATCATAACTACAGGTAAAATACGGGCCAATAGTTTTCGTCCGCTCCATAGGTAAGCAAAAATCCCAAGAACCAATGGAATCCAGAATTCAAAAAAACGGTAGAGCAGAGTAATGCCTAAACCGTCAGCGTGGCTGTATCCGAAGTTCGTAAGAATATAGGTAAGCGAAAACTCCACGGCTCCCAAGCCACGGAGGAAAGGGGAGACGATCATCAGTAAAATCGAAACAACATACGATATCGCTGCAGCAGAAAATGATGCCGGAACTCCGAAAGCATACATGGCAATCAGGAGATGGAAAACACCACAGAATTCAATAAGTACTGAAACTAAAATAGTGATCCAGAAATACTTTCTGTCGATTTCATTATTGAATATCTCATCTATGGAAGCAATGAATTTAGGAAATTTCCGATCCAGAAACCGGTAGAGGGAATTTTTCTTACGGAACGAAACGAATACTGAATAACTGCCTAAAAGAATAGCAGCCAAGACAATAATCCCCACCCAGCTGTCATTGAAGCTTTTATTGATCAGGACTGCGTAAGCAATTAACGGGATTCCTACGATCATTACCGTTAGTAATCCTACAAATCCATAAATTGCACTTGCCTGATGGATCTTGGAGGATTTATATCCTTTTGTTCTGATATTCCTGGGAAGGTATGCCAGCGAGCTTACACCTCCGGCAGGAAGAAATACACTAAGAAAGTTTCGTTTTAAAAATAAAACGGTGGCATCAGATATCCCTACAT
The DNA here is from genome assembly GCF_046591535.1 of Chryseobacterium proteolyticum. Taxonomy (NCBI): domain Bacteria; kingdom Pseudomonadati; phylum Bacteroidota; class Flavobacteriia; order Flavobacteriales; family Weeksellaceae; genus Chryseobacterium; species Chryseobacterium proteolyticum. Next base: position 236,519 of record NZ_JBJLWK010000001.1, read on the forward strand.
TCAGTTGGGTTGCACGAAAGCTCGTTACATACATTAAACCTTGGAGCAGGACATAAATCAGTGTTAAAAGTATACCTGTCAGAACCCAGCTTAATTTTGAGTTTTGCAATTGAGGGCCTATGGTTGCGAGTTCGTGTCTTTCACTGCGGAAAAATACGAAGGCCAGTAATAAAATAATAACTGCCAGAACTTCTTTCCAACGAACCAGCCTGAAGATTTTTGAAAATTTTATGTTTTTCATATTCGTGATATAGAACCCTTTCATGCATTTTTTACGCTGAAATGTCCTGAAATCAAAAATAAATAAAAAACGTGTAGCAATTCACAGATATTTTACTTTATTTAAAGTAATCTGTTGTTAGTTCTGATAGCATTTCGGACAGATTCCACTTACCACAAAATTGTAACTTTTGGCAACAAAGTGTTTAGGGAGTGTTATTTCAGGAACCACATTTTCTATGCATGTTACAGACAAGCATTTTTCACAATTAAAGTGAATATGATTATGAGAGTGATCATTTTCTGTGCAATGATGGCATTTTGCGTAATTCACAACACCATCCACATTAACGATCTTATGGATTTTTCCTTCCTCTTCAAGACGGTCGAGCACGCGGTAAGTGGTAACACGGTTGCACAGATCCCCGATTTTTTCCTGGATAGCGGTGTGAGATAATGCGCTGTCAGAGCTATTAATAATGTTTAATATTTCTGTTTTGGCCTGGGTGTTTCTGACTTGTTTCATGATTTTATTGCAACTTTGTTGCATTAATTAAAATTAATATCTACATTTGCAACAAAGTTACGATAAGTATTTTAAACTTAAATATCATTTATGAAATCAAAAATTTTAGATGCAGTAGGTATTTCCGCAGCGGTTTTATGCCTGATTCATTGTATTGTCTTTCCTTTACTGATGATCATTCCCCTTGGAATATCCCACAATCCCTATATCGATCTGGCGTTTCTGCTCATCGGAGCCATCGTAGTTTATAGAGTCACGAAGAAAATCTCAAAAACATGGCTGAAATGGTGGTTTTGGATCTCCATTCTATTAATCTCCGTGTCTGTATTGGTAGACCTGATTTTTGAAATCCATATTCCTTTAATATATATTGGAGCTGCAGGTTTAATCGCAGGCCATATTTTCAATTTTAATAATCATCAACATTAACCTATTATGGAGAATAAACTTCCCGTAACCGTGCTCAGCGGATTTCTTGGTGCCGGAAAAACGACATTACTAAATCATGTTTTACACAATAAAGATGGTTTAAAAGTAGCGGTGATCGTTAACGATATGAGTGAAATCAATATTGATGCACGCCTTGTAGAAAATCAGGGTACATTATCCCGTACAGAAGAGAAGCTGGTGGAAATGAGTAATGGCTGTATCTGCTGTACTCTTCGCGAAGATCTGATGATTGAAGTAGAACGGCTGGCAAAAGAGAAAAGATTTGATTATCTCTTAATTGAAAGCACCGGTATCAGCGAGCCTGTTCCAGTAGCACAAACTTTTACCTATGCAGATGAGGAAAACGGGATTGATCTTTCCGCATTCAGCTATGTAGATACAATGGTTACCGTAGTGGATTGCTTTAATTTCTTTAAAGATTTTGGCTCCAACGAGTTATTAATGGACCGCGATCTTACGGATATGGAAGGTGATTTCCGTACGATCGTAAACCTGCTGACGGATCAGATAGAGTTTGCCAATGTAATCATATTGAATAAGACGGATTTGGTCAACGCAGAAACGGTGGGCTTTTTAAAAGCAACCATCGGAAAGTTGAATCCTGCTGCAAGGATTATCACTTCTGAATTTGGGAAAGTAGCTCCCGGGGAAATACTGAATACTCATTTATTTGATTTTGAAGAAGCCCAACAATCTGCCGGATGGCAGAAAGAGCTGGAAGCAGAACATCATACTCCGGAAACTGAAGAATATGGAATAGGATCATTTGTTTTCAGAAACAAAAAGCCATTCCATCCGATGAGGTTTTGGACCTATCTAAACGAGCAATATCCGGAAGGTGCTTTACGGGCAAAAGGTTTATTCTGGCTTGCTTCACGTCCTGATGACGCATTGAACTTTTCGCAGGCAGGCGGTTCTTTCCGTCTTGAAAAAGCAGGAGTATGGTGGTCCAGTATGCCTATGAGCAATAGAGTGCAGTACTCTTCATTTCTGCAAAATCAGGAATTTATAGAAAGCCGGTGGGATAAAAACTGGGGGGACCGCATTAATGAATTGGTCTTTATCGGGCAGAATTTAGATCAGGAAAAGATGATGGCAGATCTGGAGTATTGTCTCTTAAACGGAGATGAAAAGAAAATGTTTGATGAATCTGTAATTTTTCAGGATCCTTTTCCGCAGAATATATGATCAATTCTGTTAAAATTAAATTTACAATTAATTAATGCAACATTGTTTCATTATTAAATTTTAATTATATATATTGCATCGTGAAATGTTAATGAAAATGAACAGACGAAAGTTTCTAAAAGGTTCGGCATTGCTTTCCGGATTGTTTGCAATTAATCCGGTTAATGTTCTGGCCACCGAACCTGTTGTAAAACCCAAATCTTACAAAAAAGCTAAGAATATCATTTTTATGGTAAGCGATGGCATGAGTTCCGGAACACTGGCTTTAGCGAACCTGTACTCCCAGAATATCCTTGGGAAAAGTGGAAACTGGATCAATTTGTATAAAGAAAATAAAGTATCCAGAGCACTGATGGATACTGCCTCTGCGAGTTCAATTGTTACCGATTCTGCTGCTGCAAGCTCATCTTTCGGTGGTGGGTTCAGGGTAAAGAATGGCGTACTGAATATAGGCGCTAATGGTGAAAGATATGTTCCCATCTGGCAGAAATTTAAAAAAGCGGGTAAAAAAACAGGATGTGTCACTACTGTAACCATTACCCATGCCACACCTGCCGGGTTTTGTATCAATTCAGCCAGCAGGAATGCCGAGCCTGAAATTGCGGAAATGTATGCGGAAATAGGATTTGACGTGATGATGGGGGGAGGAGATGAATTTTTTAACCCCGCGAAAAGAGAAGACAAAAAAGATGTATACGGTTTGTATAAACAAAAAGGATATCAGATTCTAAAAAACCGCTCGGATCTGCAGAATATCGATAAAAGCAAACCGGTATTAGGAGTATTCAATACAGGAGCGCTACCTTATGCAATTGATAGGGCTAATATAGCAGCTTTACAGTCTACACCAACACTTGCTGAGATGGCAAAGACGGCAATAGACAAGATGAAAGATCATAAAGAAGGTTTTGTGCTTCAGATTGAAGGAGGTAAGGTGGACTGGTCTGCACACGCAAATGATGTTGCGGCACTTATCCATGATCAGATTGCTTTCGAAGAAGCTGTAAAAGTAGCTGTTGATTTTGCTGAAAAAGATAAGAACACATTGGTTATTATCACCACAGATCACGGCAATGCCAATCCGGGAACAATTTATGGCGCTGATGCTACCCGAAACTTCAATACTATTGCCCATTATAAATTCACCAATGAATATATCCTGAATGCAATCCATCCCGATTTTAACCTGCAGCAAACGAAAGACTGGATCTATGAGACCAATGCCATAAGCCTGGCTGATGATGAAGCTAAAAGTCTTTTAAGTTTCTACACCAGTCTTGATAAAGAAGGTGGGTTATATAATTATAAAAAGCTTCCCTTTAAACTGTATTCGGAAATTCAGAAAAAGCATAATTCTGTTGGCTGGATCAGCATGGATCACTCGGGTGATTATGTGGAACTTGCCATGTACGGGCCGGGAAGTGAACTGCTAAAACCTTTCGTAAAAAACACAGATTTACATTATATCATGCTTGAAGCCACAGAGCTTTCAGCACATACCGGTAAGCTTTGATCTTCGGTATCCCGATTTCAGAATAAATATTTTTTTTTTCATATTTATATCTTTTGGTGGAAAGAAGCCTTTACGTAATAGTAAAGGCTTCTTGTTTTTCTATATTAAAAATAGATTTCAACCGTGGTATTTCAATGATGAATATATTTTACATCAGTTATCCATACTAAAAATCAGTTCTTCATCTGGCTTTTAATTCTATCTTCAATCGTTCTCCAGTCATACAGATGAAAAACCTTTCCGTTGCTCATTGCTACAAACATCCCTTTTGGAAACTTTGGACCAAGGTTTACGTTTGTAACCTCCGAACCATCGCTTTCACTGGTTGAAACCGGAATTTCTGCAATCTTGCCTTTTGACGGATTTTCTCTCATGTAGACGTTGAAAGTATCTTTTTGCTGGTTGGAAACAAGGATATATCCATTCTTTGAAGAAGTAGGGTAGATGGAAATTCCTTCCACATCAGATGTGAAATCACCCTTTCCGAAAACCATAAGTTCCTCATTTCCTTTAGATGGATCTGCATAATACTGATGCACCCCGAATTGTTCATCAGAATAATAAATATATCCTGCTTCATCATCCACCGCAATGCTTTCTATTTCTTTCAAGCCACTGTATTTTCCAAACTTCCGTACAACCTCGCCCGTAATTTTCCCTTCTTTTTCGGTTAATTTATATTGCCACAAATAGCCATCTGCCGGTCCGGATTTTCTTCCGACAACAGCAAAAAAATCGCCTGTTTCAGGGTTTTTATAAAGAGAAATTCCCATGGGAGATCGTTCTTTTTCACCATCAAAAACAGGGAATGCACCAACTTCCTTTAATTCAGGAAGAGAATAAAGTCTAACTGTATTCGTTTCCCTTTCTGTAACGGCAGCAAAATCTATTGTATTTCCGTGTAAATAAAATCCATATTCGAGATCTACATTATTCGGACGTTTTAAGCCCGTAACTTTGTTAATGATCTTTCCATTCAGGTCGAAAGCATACAGCCCGCCATTGGTATCCTTATCGGTACCTATGATAATGCTTTTTGAAGCATCTTCCGGATTGATCCAGATAGCCGGGTCATCGGTATCATAACCGACCTGTTCTGTAATAACAGTTGGTTCTATTTTTTTTCCCAATTCATTTTGTCCTGCACAATTAATGAGCAAAGGTAACATAATGAGAGCAACACGTGTATTTATCTTTATCATTCTGTATAACATTAAAAATCAAACTTTACACCCATCGTAAAGCGGGGCCTGTAATATTCTACCTGAGCTGTTCTGCTTTGAATTCCCTGATAGTACCTTAACGGCTGATTCGTTAAATTATTGGCTTCAGCAAATACTCTCAGCTGGCTGGTAATTTTGAATGAGGCATTTGCGTCAAGGAACAACTGCTTGTCATAATAGCGGTCATCGAACGAATTTCCACCCAGTTCATCAATATAAGAAGATGCATAATTCATAGAAACCCTTGCTGAAAAACGTTTATTTTCCCACGACAGAGATCCGTTGAACATGTGGGGAGCTGCTCCCGGTAATCCTACATCTGTTCTTTCCACACCTTCTTCGTTGGTAATTCCTTTGGCTTTGGATTTAGTATAGGTGTAATTAACATATACTCCAAGACCCTTCCAGAATGCTCCCGGAATAAAATCCAGCTGTCTCTGTAAAGCGACCTCAAAACCGTAGATGTCTACATTATCTCCATTTCTTTGTTGCGTAAATCTCCAGTTACTCTCCCCGTCAGGAATAGGATTGGTCTGACCTGTAAAATCTTGTGAAAAATCCGCCGCTGTATAGTTTTTTCTGGAATAGGTATAAATAAAGTCTTTCAGATTTTTATAAAAGACACCTCCTGAAAGAATCCCCACCGATTTAAAGTACTTTTCTGCCATGAAATCGAAATTATACGCATATGTTGCTTTAAGATTTGGATTTCCTGCGGATATCAGCTCATCTGCCGAAATAACGTTTAAGAAAGGTACGAGTGCATAATAATTAGGACGTGCCAAAGCCGTAGTAAAGGCAGCCCGGAGAACAAGATTCTGTTCCGGAACATATTTGAAGGAAATATTAGGTAAAATATTAGTGTATGTGTTTTTATTATTGATCTTTCCTACAAGATTTTCTTCATCCATTACATAGTTTCCTGTATAATCAATTGTGGTCGTTTCAAGACGCGCACCGGCAATCATAGAGAATTTGTTACTGAAATCCTGATCCCATCGGATATATCCGGCATATATATGCTCTTTTGCACTGTAGTTACTGGAAAGGAATTCTTCCGGTTTAAGTTCTCCTTTAAATAGATTGGGATTAAACAGATCCAGTCCTCCCATGTACGACGTACTTACAAAAGCCCCCGGAACATAATTCCCCGGCTGAAAGTTATAGCCATCAAAATAGGTAGTTGGAACCGTTAAAAGACTTCCCAAACTGTTAAGCGGTTCAAAAGCATAATAATCATTTTCTCTTTCTTTTTGTTTTATACGTAAACGCGCTCCCACACGTAATCTTCCTTTCTGATCCTCAATCACAGAAAGTGGGAAACGTAGATTTACTTTTGCTCCGAATTCCTTTTCCTGGGTGAAACTGTTGGAATCAGAAAGATCACTTAATTTATAACTCCCGAGATTATCTGCTGTTGCAGGATTGATCATTGGTCTTTCCGGATCACTGAGGTCACTCAGGAAATTTACGTTTTTACGTTCAAACTCAATATGTCGTTCATGAGGCTTTTTTTCACTGGCTCTAGCATAATTCATAGACCAGTCCAGATCAATTTTGGAGCCCAGGAGATGTTCTCCTCTTAATGCATAGTTCTGAATTTTCTGTTTTTCAAGACGCGTATTATCGTTAGCAGCATCTCCACCTTTATCTTGTCTCGTAATACTTCCGCTCCATCCTGTGATTTCAGTTTCATCCGTATTATACACAGGTTTTATTTTGTAGCCCAAAGCATATCTGTTTTCCTTATCATTCCTGAAATTATACATTGCAGAAGCATAAATTTTGTTTTTCGAATTGAATTCATAATCCATATTCAGGTCAAAACTATGTCGTATACGATGTTCATTATAATAACGAACTCCCATTTTACTGACATAGGCTGTCTTTGCAATATCTTCGGCAAGGCTCCAGGTGGGTTCTATATTATCCGATCCGAAATTGTTATTATTATAGGAAAAACTAAAAACGGCACCCAGTTTCTTATTCAGAAAGCGGTTTCCATATACGAAGCCTGCGGTATAATTTCCCTTTTCACGAATCGGATTGTATCCGCCTGCTAATGTTGCGGAAATTCTTTGCCCGTTAGGTGAAGCTCTTGTAATAAGATTTACAGATCCACCTATTGCATCCGCATCCATATCCGGCGTCAATGTTTTGTTGACTTCAATTGTTGCAATCATATCAGACGGAATCAGATCCATTTGAACATTTCTGTTATCACCTTCTGCAGATGGGATACGGTCACCGTTTAAAGTCACCGAATTCAGATTGGGAGCGAGCCCTCGGATGATAAGATTTCTTGCTTCCCCCTGGTCATTCTGTATCGTAATTCCAGGAACTCTTTTCAAAGCATCCCCAATATTGGCATCCGGAAAACGCCCAATCTGATCAGAAGAGATTACATTGGTAATATTGGCATTATTCTTTTGTTTATTCAGGGCTCTGGCCTGGTTCCGTAAAGTGGCCCCGGTTACCACAACCTCTTTAATCTGGGTTTCTTTTCTGGTAAAAATGATGTTTTGTCTGGTGTTTTTATCTGCTTCCACCACAATGTTGTATTCATTACTGCCATATCCCATATAATCTACCTTCATTGTATAATTTCCCGCAGGAACATTCAGGAAAACAAAATTTCCATGCTCATCCGATGTCGTATAAATGTTTCCAGGTGCAAGGGAGATCTTTGCTCCCGGTAATGTAATTTTCGAATCATCATTGATATTTCCGGAAACGGTCCCGGATTGTGCATAAAAATAGATGGATGCACACAATAGAACAGACGTTAAAATTTTCTTCACTTTAGTATATTAATTCTCAGTGTAAAAATAGGTTCTAAAGCTTGGAACGGGCTGAAATTAAGATGAACGTTGTTTTAATAAATTATTAATAATATGTGAGTTTTATGTTTAAATTTTAATGTAATTATAAACAAATAAAGTTGTTTTTTAATTAAATGAATAGGACTTGAACTAAAAGCATCTGGAATGTCTTACAATGAAATATAAGAATGGTTTTTATATTAAATATTAAAATGTGAATTAACTAAAAGAAAGAAAAAAAAACTAAAGCACGATAATTTCTATTAAATTTGTATTTGTCTCTATTTGAGACAATAATTACATTGTAACAAATAATTATTTCCAAAATCCCGAAGTATGACCTATTCGATAAGAAATCTGATTATAGTATTCCTGTCATTAATTCCGTTTGTGTCTTTTTCACAAAGGATCAAGCAAAGTATTAATACTTCCTGGCAATTTCACAGAGGAGCTGAAAAAGATGATAATAAAAAAGGATATTGGGAGCAGGTAAATATTCCCCATACATGGAATGTTGAAGATGTTATGGATGATGAACCCGGGTACTATCGGGGAATAGGATGGTACCAGAAAGAATTGTACATTCCTGAGGGTTGGAAGGATAAAAACATATACCTCTATTTTGAAGGGGCCAGCCAGGTTGCAGAAGTATTTGTAAATGGTAAAAGGGCGGGGGTACATCGAGGATCTTATCTTGCATTTAGTTTCAATATTACCAGCCTTTTAAACGAAGGAAAAAATACAATCAGGGTAAAAGTGGATAACAGCCATGATCCTGATATTCCCCCGCTTGGAGGAGATTTCAGCGTATATGGTGGTATTTACCGGGATGTCTATCTCATTGCAGCAGACAAAAACCATTTCGATATGGATAATTATGCAAGTAGCGGTGTATTTATTTCTACTCCTTCCGTAAGTGAAGAATCTGCCAGTGTTCAGATCAGGGGGAAAGTTTCTGTCAGCAAAAAGGTTAAAATTACAACAACCATTTATGATAAAGAAGGCAAAGAGGTCGCCGTTTCAGAAACGGATCCTGATAAGGATGGAAGCTTTACGGTTCAGGTAAAACACATCAAAAAACCAAATTTATGGAGTCCTGAAAATCCTTACCTGTATAAAGTTGTGAATGTATTGAGAGATGCAAAAAATGAGATCGTATATGACGAGGTGGTCAATCCGTTAGGTTTTAGATGGTATCATTTCGATGCTGAAAAAGGATTTTACCTGAACGGTAAACCCTATAAAATTATGGGAGCGAGCAGGCATCAGGATTTTAAAGGCATGGGATCTGCTCTTTCCGACGCCTTGCATATCAATGATGTGCAGTGGCTGAAGGATATGGGTGGAAATTTTTTAAGGGTTTCTCATTATCCCCAGGATCCTGCTGTTATGGAAGCATGTGATCGCCTTGGAATATTAACCGCTGTGGAAACACCGGGTAACAATCAGATCACCGAAAGTGAAGGTTACACTCATAATATGCTCGATATGCAACGTGAAATGATAAGGCAGAATTATAATCATCCGAGCGTAATTATATGGAGTTATATGAATGAGGTTCTTATTCAGCCCTTGTATAAGGACAAAACACCGGAAAGAGAAAAGTATTGGAAAAATCTTCATGAGCTTGCTCTGAAAATGGAAAATCTCTGCCAGGATGAAGATAAGGAAAGATATACTATGATTGCATTTCACGGAGATTTCGATTTGTACAAAAAAGTTGGACTTATCGATATACCTAAAATCGCGGGATGGAATTTATATCAGGGATGGTATGGAGGGAAATTCGGAGACTTTGAAACTTTTGTTTTAAAGCATCATAAAGAATTTCCTTTAAAACCTTTGATTATTTCCGAGTTAGGAGCAGATTCAGATTACCGGCTTCACAGTTTCAGCCCTGTAATTTTTGATAAAACCCAGGAATATGCTAATCTTTATCATGAATCCTATCTTAAGATCATTAAAAAATACGCCTTCATTGCAGGTGCTATTGTATGGAATCTTGCAGAGTTTGGAAACGAAAGCCGTCAGGAAGCCGTTCCTCATATTAACAACAAAGGATTACTTACGACGGACCGAAAACCAAAAGACAGCTATTTCATATACAAAGCAGCATTGGCTCAACAGCCTTTTGTGAAAATTGGAGGCTCGGACTGGTTGTACCGGGCACAGCAGGCGGACCCCGGAAGTAATACAGAAGCCACTCAACCGGTAACAGTGTATAGCAATCAGAAAGAAGTGAAGCTTTGGAATAACGGACAATTGATTGGCATACAAAATGTGAAAGACGGGAAAGCTGTCTTTGCATGCAGTTTTAAAAATGGACTTAACACCCTCAAAGCTGTTACGGACAGAGGTGACGAAGATCTAATAGCCATTGATTTTCATGTAATTGCCAATCAGTTGAAAAATACGGAAAATACATTTACAACTTTAAATGTAAGTTTGGGAGATCAGAGAATGTTTGAAGATGAAGTAACGAAAGAAAGCTGGGTGCCTGAGCAGGAGTATAAACCGGGAAGCTGGGGATATGTAGGCGGAAAAGTGTATCGGGAAGATGAAAAAAGTGAAAAGTACGGTTCAAGAAGAAATATACTGGGAACTACTTATGATGCAATGTATGAAACACAGTGTGTTGGTCTGAAAAGCTTTAAAGCTGATGTCCCTGACGGACTTTACGAAATTACACTGCACTTTGCGGAGCTCCTTACCCCTACGGAACAGGAAAAGTTGGTGTATAACCTTGAAAGCAATACCCGGTCAGAAAATAAGTTGGGATATACCCGGAAATTTGATGTTTCCCTGAATGGTTTTATTTTTCTTGAAAATCTTTCAGACGATAATCATCTTGCTCCTATTACAGCATACAGTACAAAAACTACTATTTTGGTAAATAGAGGACAGGGAATAACAGTTGGTTTTATTCCTCATGAAGGCGAAGCCATTTTAAATGGAATACAGCTTAGGAAGATATTTTAGTATCAAAATAGAGGATTTGGATAAGGCTGGGTACAGGTAAAAAAAAATAAACTTATTACTATATTTTTCTAACTTTAAATCGGATTATTCGTAAAGCCTTACCACCAAAAAAACAATAATTATGAAATATCAATTTTCGCTGATGCTTTTTTTACTGTTCTTTTCACTGGGTTTTAGCCAGGAAGGTTCGCAGCTAAATGTAGGTGTGGAAAATACTACAATAAAAAAGGAAGCAGATGAATATTTTTCATCTCTTACAGCTCTAAGGCAGTTTAATGGAAATGTTATAATTGCAAGAAATGGAGTGGTACTTCTCAATAAAACATACAATTTACAAAACGGACCTAAGGATATGCTGATCAATAGAAACAGTACATTTATTATTGCTTCTGTTTCAAAGGTTTTTGTAAAATATGGAATCCTGAAATTGGTAGAACAGAACAAAATATCGCTTAACGATCATTTGTCAAAGTTTTTGTTTGGTTTTCCGGAAGGAGAAAAAATCACCATCCGCCATCTTATGCAGCATCAGTCTGGCTTACCAAGGGAAATTACAGATTATGAAAAGTTTGATAAATTATCCGGTGACCAGATCATTGAATTGGCTAAAAAGGAAAAACTTTTATTTGAACCCGGATCCCAGACATTATACTCCAATATTGGATTTTTATTATTGCATAACATTATTAACAAAGTAGCTTCTGAGGGTTATCTAAAATTCATAAAAAAAGAAATATTTGACCCTATTGGTCTTCACAATACCAATGAATATAATGGAAAGAGTCCGGTTAAAAATTTTGTGAATGGATTTGATATAGAAGATGGGAAAATAATTAAAGCTTCTGCAAAGGAACTCGATCGGTTTGAAACCGGCAATTACGCCTCAACGATTGATGATCTTTTCCATTTCTCCCAAGAAGGTTTTAATGGTAAACATCTTCAAAAAGATCTTATTAAAGAATTGTTTGACGAAAATGATGTATTGGCACAAGCTGGCGGCAGACCTGGATACCGGGCTTATTTTTATAAAAACCGGAAAACCGGATTTGATTTCATTTTTCTAAGCAACTACACCGGAGTTCCTTTTCAACAGGTGACGCAAGATATTGTGAAGATATTTGAAGGAAAAGCATACCATGTTCCTCGAGCAATAAAAAGACAAAAGATTAGTCTATCTGAAAATGTAATGAAGCGGTATGAAGGGAAATACATTCTCGAAATCGACCAATCTCAATATTTAGTCATTATCATTAAGGAGGGTAAATTGTACATTACTAACAAAGATGGCGAGACCTCAGAAGGTGTCCCTGATTCTGAACTTACATTCTTTTTTGATGCTGCCTCAAATGACGGACTGATATTTACCTTAAACAAAGATACAGGAATTTATGAACTCGAGATGATATCGGATGGATTACATCTTAAAACTAAAAAGGTAAATTGATTAAATTCTAAAAAAATCCACAACTTCAATGTTGTGGATTTTCTTTTTTAAACAAGGGTAGTACTTACCTTGATATTGCCGTGTATTGCCTTAGAATAGGGGCAGGTCTGATGAGCGAGTTCTGTTAATTGCCGTGCAATCTCTCTTTCCAAACCAGGAAGACTAACGGAAAGCCTGGCCTGTAAAAGGAAGTCTTCCCCATTCATTCCCAGATCTACTTCGGCATCCACATAAGTCTCAGAAGGAATAAGTACTCCCAATTTTTTGGCAGCAAGACCTAAAGCTCCGATATAGCAGGCAGACCAGCCTGCAGCAAATAACTGTTCCGGATTTGTCCCCGCCATTTTTGATCCCGGAGGAGATAACAACAGATCCAGATTTCCATCATCACTTTTAGCGTTGCCTTGTCGTCCTCCCGTAGTTTTTGTTTTTGCAGTATAGAGTACTTTTTCTATTTCTGCTGTTTTTTGATCATTGTTCATGAGTGTAAATTTTAGTTAATGATTGTTGAAATACTTTGCAAAGAAAGTCTGAATCTTCTTCGGTTACCAGCTTCATAAGGGTGAAACAGACATTTTGGAGGATGAGGCGGGCAAATAGGATCAGGGATATTTTTCAGGGGTTTTAGGAAGAACAATTTTGAAGGATATACTATGATTAGAGCTGAAAATAATGATCAGAATAAGTACTCAAAAAGCAGGTGTAGATTTTAAGTTTTGAAATGACCGGTTTATCGTTCGTTTAGTCTTATTGGACCTGATGATGATTGATCTGCGACAAGCAGCACAATACATTTGCCGAAAAAATAATTAAAAAATCAACTTCTTAAAATCAAAACAATGGAAACAAAAGCAAACAATTTAAAAACGACTATTACAGCAGGTGTATTTATGTTATTATCAGCAACATCTTTTGCACAGAATACAACAAAAGAAACTGAAACCATCCGCCCTTACCATGTACGTATTCCCGAAGCTGCCATCAAAGAACTTCGCCAGCGGATCAATGCGACCAGATGGCCATGTAAAGAGACGGTAACAGACCAGTCACAAGGAGTGAGACTAAACCAGATTCAGGATCTTGTAAAATACTGGGGAAATAGTTATGACTGGCATAAGGCGGAAAATAAACTAAATGCCTATCCACAGTATATAACTAAAATAGATGGGTTGGATATTCATTTCATTCATGTACGATCGAAATATAAAAATGCAATGCCTTTGATTATTACGCATGGTTGGCCAGGGTCTGTATTTGAAGAGTTAAAAGCCATTGAACCTCTTACAGATCCTGTAAAATATGGTGGAAAAGCTGAAGACGCTTTTGATGTAATAATTCCTTCTATGCCTGGTTACGGGTTTTCAGAAAAACCTAAAACAACAGGTTGGGGTGTTGAAAGGATAGGCAAAAGCTGGGATGTTCTGATGAAACGTCTGGGTTATCATCATTATGTAGCCCAGGGAGGAGATTGGGGTGCGGTTATTGCCGATGCGATGGGCCGTCAGGCTCCGGAAGGGCTTCTGGGAATCCATGTCAATATGCCTGCAACTGTGCCTGCAGAAATAGCTGATATTCTAAAAGCGGGAGGTCCGGCCCCTGAAAGTCTGTCAGAAAAAGAAAAAGCAGCTTTTGCCTCATTGAATAAATTATATACCCGCGGCGGTGGTTATGCTGCAATGATGGTAACACGTCCTCAGACACTTGGTTATGGACTAACAGATTCACCGGCAGGATTAGCCTCTTTTTTCCTGGATAAATTCAATGAATGGACATACAGTGGTGGAAATGCTGAAAAATCCCTGACGAAAGATGAGATGCTTGATGATATCAGTTTATATTGGTTCACGGATACCGCTGTTTCATCTGCACAACTATACTGGGAAAATAATAATAACAATTTTAATGTCGTAGAGCAGAAAACAAGAGACATCAAAGTGCCTGTAGCCATTACTGTATTTCCCGGAGAAATTTATCAGGCTCCCAAAACATGGGCAGAAAAGGCATATCCTAACCTGATGTATTTTAATGAAGTTACAAAAGGAGGACACTTTGCATCCTGGGAAGAGTCCCAGATTTTTGCACAGGAACTCCGGTCGGCATTTAAGCCTTTAAGAAAATAAATGGGATAAAACAGAAACAAAAAAAATCCACAGCTTCAGAAAGCTGTGGATTTATATATAGTTGTTGTTTACATTATTGGTGATATTGCATTCGTGTAAAGGCCTCTTTTCCGAAAAGGCATGAAAAAATATTCTGAAACTCATGAATGTATCTGCACCGGATTGAGTTGCCGTAGATCTTTAAACCTTCTACGATTTTTTTGGGGCTCAGATCGATGTCATATTTAATAAACTCTTCCGGTCGCTCATACCGGATGCGTTGTTCAGAACTGTATGTTCTTGAAAAACCGAATTCTTCCAACCATTCTTCAGTGATCTGGATTGGATTGATGGCATCAGCCGGGGCAGAGATACTTTGGATATCATTTTCAATTTTTACAAAATAATCTTTTGCATTATTTTGGAAGATCTCTGTGATTGTGAAAATTTGATTTTTGTACTCAACTAAATTTCTAATCTTTAAGTCTGCAACGTTCATAATATTTAGTGTTAAGGAGGTTATTAAAAATGATGTGTGTTAATAAATAGAGTTGCAAATACTATGCCTGACAGAATATATTTTATTTAAATATATGTTAATGTATTAGGTTAATATTTATGGATTATAAAATATTACTTGAAATAAATGATTTTTACTTACGATACTTTGTGGATATCGTTAAATTTTAAGGATGCAAGCAGAAAGGCTGTAAGTATAGCTACAATAAGGAATATGATAAAATAACTCCACGAAGTACCGTGTAGTAAATAACCGGTGCCACTCCCTAGAATACTGGAACCAAAATAATAAAATAGCCAATACATAGAAGTTGCAGAAGATTTTCCTTCTTTTGCACGGAGCGCTGTCATTTGGCTCGCCATAGTATGGGCCGCAAAAAAAGAAAGTGTAAATAATCCGAGTCCGAAAATAACAATGTAGATATTTTCCGAAAGAAGAAGGATAACGCCGGCAATCATAAATAATATTGATCCTTTCAGAATATTCTTCTGTTCCGTTCTCTTTGATAAACGGCTGGTTATCATCGTTCCGAACACTCCGAATGTATACATCAAAAATATAAATGCAATATAAAAATGATTGAGCGAGAATGGAGCGGCTTCCAAACGGAATGTAAGATAATTATATACACTTACAAAAGCTCCCATCAACAGCGCCGCAACAAAATACAACCTTAGCATATAAGAGTCTGTAAGGAATCTCTTCATCTGTTTTATTTTAAGGTGATAATCTACTTTTTGCGGATTGAAAAATTTTGATCCGGGAAAAAGCCTCCAGAATAGTAAGCCCAGGATAAGGCTCTCGATGCCTATGATCAGGACCGCTTTCTGCCAACCCAATTCTCCTGAAAGAAGTGTCGCCAATATTCTTCCGCTCATTCCTCCTATTGTATTCCCGCTAAGATACATACTGATAGCCAGGGCAACCACAGATGTATGGACCTCCTCGGTGAGATAGGCCAGAGCTACCGCGGACACACCGGAAATCACAAAACCTTTTAGAATGCCAATGAATATCAATACGGTAAGACTTGGAATCCATGCCGAAATAATAGTGAGAACAGCTGAAGACAGAAGGGAAAATGCCATTAATCCCTTTCTTGAATAGCTGTCTGCATTAAAAGCAAAGAAAAAAAAGGCCTGCTGCCATTCCTATTGTAGAAGAAGAAACGAGCAAAGAGCTGTCTCCTACGGTCGTATGGAAATGATCTGCTACCAAAGGAAGCAATGGCTGGAAAAGATAAAGTTGGGCAAATACAGATAATCCGGAAAGAAAAATACATAATTTAATGTAATGAAAACGTTTGCTTTTTCTTTCTGCTTTTTCAGATAAGTTCATGGGATACATATTCCTTTACTTCATAACCATAAAGGATTATACAAATTTCCAGATAAATTTTCAATTTGAAAAACGTTTATTTTTGATAATATAAATCGTTATAAGCGATCATGAAAAATATATTCTTCACACTCTGATTAAAAAAGCTCTTTTTTAAATTTGAATATCTTCTAAATAATATCAACGGACCAAGGAATTCTTATCATCAACAGTGATTTCTGTTTAACGGTTTTAAAAGCGATGAAATAGAAACAAATGTTAGATTTTTTAAGGAATGACCTCTTGTAAACGTTTTATAAATTCAATTTTTTTTTTGGATTAAAAGTCAGCAAATCATTATCATTGTATTTCTAAACATGATAAAATGATTGAAAATTTCCCCTTTTATCTGTCACTTATTGTTGCTATCGTATTACTTATAATGCTGGCCAATAAAATAAAGGTGGCTTATCCTGTTCTTTTGGTAATTGCAGGATTACTGATTAGTTTTATTCCCGGTATTCCCGCCATAAAGGTGGATCCGGAACTTATCTTTATCATTTTTCTTCCACCCTTGCTTTATGAGGCAGCCTGGTCTATTTCCTGGAAGGAATTATGGAAATGGCGGCGCATTATCGGAAGTTTTGCCTTCGTTGTTGTTTTTCTTACTGCAATTTCCGTCGCTTTTGTAGCGAATTATTTCATACCCGGATTTTCTTTGGCATTAGGGTTTTTGCTGGGAGGAATTGTTTCTCCGCCGGATGCTGTAAGTGCAGGTGCCATTCTTAAATTTGTGAAAGTTCCCAAAAGGATGTCATCAATCCTGGAGGGGGAGAGCCTTTTAAACGATGCTTCTTCTCTTATTATTTTACGTTTTGCAATGGTAGCTGTAGCTACCGGGCAATTTGTATGGCATGAAGCGGCGTTAAGCTTTTCCTGGATGGTTGTAGGAGGACTCGGAATCGGCCTGGTCATAGGATGGATTTTCATGGAGTGCCATAAATACCTGCCTACAGATGCCAATATGGATACCATTCTTACAATTGTAGCCCCTTACATTATGTACATCTGTGCTGAAGAAGTGCATAGTTCCGGTGTACTTGCGGTAGTGAGCGGCGGTCTGCTACTCTCTAATCACAGGCATCGTGTATTAAGTGCTTCATCACGTTTACGGGGAATCAATGTTTGGGAAAGTTTTGCCTTTGTATTAAACGGTTTGGTGTTTGTGCTGATCGGATTAGACCTTCCTGAAATTACTTCAGGACTGGAAGGAGTAAGTCTTTCTGCAGCAATAGGATATGGCCTTTTAATAACGGGTGTGTTGATAGTTGTCCGGATTTTGTCTGCTTACGGAGCCGTGATCATTACTCTTATTGCCAGAAATTATATTACGGTAGCGGATAAGAGAAGCCCCGGATTCAAAGCTCCATTAATCATGGGGTGGACGGGAATGCGTGGGGTAGTTTCTTTAGCAGCAGCACTTTCAATACCCATTAAGTTATACCCTGGTGGTCCTGATTTTCCTCAGCGAAACCTGATTTTATTTATTACTTTCATTGTTATATTGACCACATTACTGCTTCAGGGCCTGACCCTGCCTTTTATAATCAGAAAAGTAAATATGCCCTCCTTTAATGATCATCTTCCGGATGAAGAAGCCGATGAACAGATTAAAAGAGAAATGGCTCAATATACGCTTGAACATATCACGAATAATTATGGAGAAATGTTGAAGACAAGTCCTTTCTTACAAAACATACATGACAAGTGGCAGGGAAAAATAGGAGATGATGCTCAGATCAGGATTTCTCCGGAAGTTAAATCTGCATACATGGATATCCTAAACCAACAACGGACCTGGCTGGTAGATCAGAATCATGGTGACCGCTATGATGAAGACATTATCAGAAAGCATCTGATGAGAATTGATCTTGAAGAAGAAAGAATAAGATACACCCATTAATCAATCCATGTTCAATGAGGAAAGAAGCCTCTGCAAATATTCGTTTTCCTTTAATACCTTTTGATAGGACTGCCTCGCGTAAGAAGGTGAAAGCTTATACACTTCCGTGATGGTGTGAAACTCTTCGGTTTCAATATCTTGATTGAGGTGAACGGAGTAATCGCTAATATATTTATCAATAATTCTTTTCTTCATTTCACATAAAGTACAATTTCTTATTTTCTGCAGAGAATTTAATATAAGAGATTTATCTCCATGGAAATTAATGATATTTTTCACAAATGATAAATTATGCTTATCCTGCAATTGGTAGTGGGATTCATCTTCAAAAATCATAATCTGGCAATAGTTTTTAATTTGTTTAGAATTTTTTAAACCAATTCCATTATTTGTGTTTAAATTTTTCACTTCAAAAATCTGACCAAAATATATAAATAATGATGGAAAAAGTTTTTTCAGAATTTTTTATATGATTGTTTGTGGTTGCTTACCGGTTTCCAATAAAATCTATAGCTAATGTAGAATTATTTCTACGTATTGTGATTTTTTATTCTATGCAATTTATTTTAATAAAAAGTAAGGGAGTCTTATTTTTGTTACACTGCTTTTATAATCCCGATAAGGTTCATTTTAGAAGGATAATCTTTATTAATTATAGAGCATAACAATATTTAACATACTTTTAAGTACAAGTGTTTAAGGCTGGAAACCTCTTGAAGAGATTTTCAGCCTTATCTTTTATTTAATGAAGCAAAGTTTTTGATTAAATATATTCATGTAGATTGTGTTAGAGTAATATATGTTTAATCAATTGCATACTAATTATTTATATGGATTTTTAAGAAGGAAGTAAGCTTATATTTTTGGTCTCTTTTTTGATGCTAACAAGCAAACACAAAACAATGATGAAAGAAAAATTTAAGCATTTGCTTGGAAAAACACGTCGTGAAATAGTAGAAGAAATAGGTGATGGTTTTAATTTTCCGCATAATGAAATCTGGACCTATGAGGTAGGGAAAACCTGGATTGGAAGAAAAATTATTTTGTCAATCAGGTTCAAGAACAAGAAGGCTTCCGAGATCGCTTTTTATAAAAGCTTTAAAAAATGTTAAACATATATTTAGTTTAGTTCCTAATTGCTACCATATATTTTCTGAAATTTATTGAAAAAATGAAACTGAAATATCAATATGTCAATGAAAAACCTCCCAAAAATGGGAGGTATTAAAAAATTGACTGTATATTGAAATGTAACTCAATCGTTATTGATGATTGTCAAGCCATTGTAAACGTCGTTCATCGGGTAAATGCTTAACTTTAAAATTTTCGAAAACAGCATTAAATCCTGCTCCGTCAGGACATGCAGCCATTAACCCGACCATTACCGGAGTATTGTCCTGTAGATGGGCGTTACGCATCATGATGTAATTTTTATCGTCGAAAGAATAAAATACTTCTACTGCATCCAGTCTCCTTACTGCCTTTATCCATATTGCTGAAGGGATTTTATCCAGGGTAATGACACTCCAGTCGCTCGTCGTATGAGTAACGACCGTACTTAGATTATACTTTCCGTCTACAAATTCGATCCCTGCTTTGATGTAGTTTTCTTTATCCACCCTCAGCATCAAACCCATCTGATCAAATCTGGCCTTGTAGTTTCCGTTTATTTTTACTTTAGCTTCAAATTCACCACCATAAGTGGTATAATAAAAAGGCGCATCATCTACTGTAAAGCCGTAATGAGAGATTCTCCAATAATCACTTTGCGGAGTTACAAACATAGACAATGTATTGCCCTTAATATCCCATTTTTCAGGTTCATTAAACCACATCATTTTTTCTAATGTCTGGGCGAAAGTTGTATTGATAAACAATAGGGTGCAAAAACTTAAAATGATTCTCCTCATGACGCAAAATATCTTTTCATATCAATATATAACTGAATGTAAATTATTAATTTAGCAAAAGTAAAACTTAACAATAGTATCATCAATACTGATAAATAACCATTTTATGAAGATTGTAGAAACATTGAATGAAACATTGCTGATTAAAGGGATAAATAAAAGCAATGAATGTTTATTAGATATTGATGTGTATAAAAACATAGCTCGTGTGTATACCCAAATGGAAAATACCATTTCTGTATTAAGTGATATGCAGGAAAACAGAAGCTACGTTTATAAATCCGATACTGCCCTGGAACTTGGATTGGAAAGGGAGATAGAGCCACTAATCATAAATTCCATCTGGGAAGAGGAAATCCTGAAGAGAATACATCCTGATGATAAGGTTAAAAAATACATTCATGAACTGAGATTTTTCAAGCTGATGGATTCTTTTAAACCGGAAGAAAGAACCCATTATAACGTTTTATCCAGAATAAGGATGAAAGACAAGAATGGGGAATATGTCTTTGTGCAGCACCGTATGTTTTATTTCTATTCTCCTTACAATAACAAACTGAGATTTGCCCTCTGTCTTTATAGTATCGCTATTGATCAGTCTATACTTTTACCTCCGGACTTTCTGATCATTAATTCAATAAAGGGGAAGATTGTTGCGGAGGATAAACTCAACTACAGAAATATTTTATCGCAGAGAGAAATGGAAATTTTAAAATATGTAGGAGAGGGTTTTACCAGTAAGGAAATTGCAGACTTACTTTTTATTAGTGTAAATACAGTAAGCCGTCACAGGCAAAATATCCTTGAAAAGCTGAAAGTAAAAAATTCAATACAGGCATTCAATGACAGCTTTCATTGATTAATGAAGGCTAATCTTCCGAAAAGTTCACCATAAACTTGCGTAATATCTTTTTAAATTGGTATTTTTAGTAAAACACATAACGATACTTATATGAAAAAAGACGTAAGAAATTTGAAGAGGGGAGAAGAAATCACCAATAGTTATATGGTATTCTTAGATAGGCATATTCAGGATGTTATTTCCGGCAATGTATCTGAATTTATGGAAGTGAATGAGATTGCGGACAGCCTGGCTGTTTCTCACACCCACCTTACAGATACGGTAAAGAAAGAAACCGGGAACCATCCTTGTTATTTTTATGATACTAAAATCGTAGAGCAGATACAGGTAATGCTTGCAAAAAGCGATTTTTCAATTGCTGAAATAGCCAGGATATTTACTTATGATCCGTCCAACTTTTCAAAATTTTTTAAAAAGTTTACAGGAATTACACCTGGAGAATACAGAAAAAGAACAAAGACAAAAGTTCCAAAAAGTTCACCATAAAAAAACTATTCCTAATGCTCACATTTGTAAGACATAACTAATTAAAAAGAAACATAATTATGTCAAAAAATGATTTAAAAGGAAAAGTGGTTTTAATCGCCGGAGGAGGAAAAAATCTTGGTGGATTATTAAGCAGAGATTTTGCCTCAAAAGGAGCAAAGCTTGCTATTCACTATAACAGTGAAAGTTCAAAAGCAGAAAGTGAAAAGACTTTAAATGAAGTTAAAGCGTTGGGAGCGGAAGCTTTCCTGTTTCAGGGAGATCTTACAAAAGTTGAAAACATCACTAGATTATTCGACGAAACGATAAAAACTTTCGGTGGAATTGACATTGCGATCAATACTGTAGGTATGGTTCTTAAGAAGCCTTTTGTGGAAACGACAGAAGCAGAATATGATTCTATGTTTAACATCAACTCCAAAGTGGCATATTTCTTTATTCAGGAAGCTGGAAAGAAATTAAATGATCACGGGAAAATATGTACGATCGTTACATCATTGCTGGCTGCTTATACCGGATTGTATTCCACATATGCAGGAGCAAAAGCCCCGGTAGAACACTTTACCAGAATGGCTTCCAAAGAATTTGGTGATCGTGGTATTTCTGTAACTGCTGTTGCACCGGGACCAATGGATACTCCGTTCTTTTATGGACAGGAAAGTGATGATGCTGTTAATTATCATAAATCTGCTTCTGCTTTAGGTGGGCTAACAGATATAAAAGATATTGCACCTCTTGTAGAGTTTTTGGTAAGTGACGGATGGTGGATTACGGGTCAGACCATATTTGCAAACGGAGGATACACAACAAGGTAGATCTCTTATTCAACCGATAAAAAAGGTGATTGTTTTATGCAATCACCTTTTTCTTTTTCTTCAGTATGACTCTGTATTTAGCCTATAAATGTTATAATTAATTATTATAAATGGATTTTGTTGTAAAATTATTTGATTTTTAAGTGGTAAGATCGAAATATGGTATTTATAATAAATTTTCGATGAAAATTAAAATCAAGAAGAGTGAATTATTTATATATTTGCCTGCTAAACAACTAATAATATAAAGGATGAGTATCGATTTTACAACAGCGACATTTAAGGATTTTGAGAATATTCCTGATTATGATATCGCTCAGAGGGCAGAATATTTTTACGAATTCCTGGATCACATGAAAACCAGGGGACACATGAATTATAGACTGAAAAATACTTCAGCAGCTGATGCAGTGTTAAATATCAGCATTGCAGATCGCAATAAGGAGTATGTAAGTTTTGTATCAAGTGATTATTTAGGGTTTACACAACACCCGAAAGTAAAGCAGGCAGCTATTGAAGGAATTGAAAAATATGGTACGGGTACAGGAGCCTCACCGCTTATTGGGGGGTACTTTGATTATCATAATATTTTGGAAAAAAAAAATCTCTGCCTTTTTTGGGAGGAATGAAGACGAAGTAGTCTTGTTTACTACCGGATATGCAGCTAATAGTGCGACTTTGCAGATTTTAATGCAGAAGGAAGATATTGCTATACTGGACATGGGAGTGCATGCAAGCGTACATGAAGGATGTGCTTTTACCAATAAAAAAACATTTCCTCACAATAATTTGGAAGCTTTGGAACATATTTTGAAGATGTCTGAGAGTATGTACCGTACAAAGCTCGTTATCATTGACGGAGTCTACTCTCAGGAGGGTGATACTTCACGGGCCAAGGAAATATATGATCTTGTGAAAAAATACAATGCCTATCTTATGATAGATGATGCCCATGGTGTTGGAGTTTTGGGAAAAACAGGAAGAGGAGCTTTAGAGGATGACGGTTTATTGGATAAAGTGGATTTTATAACAGGAACTTCGAGTAAGACTTTCGGTAACCTGGGAGGATATGTTATTGCAAATAAAAAAATAGCATCATTCCTAAAGTTTCAATCGAGACAACATATATTCTCTGTTACAGCGCCACCTTCTTCCGCCGGAATAGTAAAAGCAATTGATCTTGTTGATGAAGAACCCATTTGGAAAGATAAACTGTGGGAAAATATCAATTATCTAAAAACAGGTCTTAATGATCTGGGATTGGATACAGGAATTACCTGTTCTGCTATTATCCCGGTAAAGATTGGAGATCAAAATAAAATGTGGGATATCGGTAGAATATTAATCGAAAACGGAGTTTACACGAATCCTATTATGTATCCGGCCGTAGCGAGAAAAGATGCCCGTATCCGGATGACGGTAACAGCGCGACATGAAAAAGAACATTTAGATAAAACGCTTAATGTCTTTGATGATATTAATAAAAAAAATGCATATTGCGAAAAAAATAATAATAATTATGCCTAGAAAAGTGGTGCAAGGTCCTATAAGGGACAAAGAAAAAACAAAACAGAAACTGCTTGCTGCAGTGGGTAAAATTCTGAGAGTAAAAGGCTATGCCGGACTGAAAGTAAGTAAAATTGCAGCGGTTGCCGGTTTTGATAAAAAACTTATCTATGAATACTTTGGCAGTACAGATAAGCTTATTGACGAATATATTAAATCTCAGGATTATTGGAGTAAATTCAGCCCGAATATTGAGGAGGAAGTACAGGTTGGAAAAGGTAAAGAAGCCCTTACTCAAGGAATTCTTATGCAATTCGAGAGTCTGAAGAAAAATAAAGAATTACAGAAAATCATTCTGTGGGAACTTTCTGAAAGTAAGCCTATCCTTAAAAATATCTTAAAGCAAAGAGAAGATGTTGGGGCTAATTTATTTGAAAATGTTACAGACCCATATTTCGGAGAAGATGCAACAAGTTTTAGAGCTTTATTGGCTTTAATTGTAGCTGGTGTTTACTATCTTAATCTTTTCCCGGCCTATAACGGAACCGAATTTTGTGGTCTTGATATGAGAACGACTGAAGGAAGAGCCGAGATTGAAAAGGTGATTGTGGAGTTAATAGATAACGCCTACAAGAAAAAAGCTGCTCAGTAAAAATTTTCCTGTTTGATGTGAGATATATTTTTTGTGGATAATTTGAAGACTTTTGACTTTCAAATTAGAACTATATTTCTTATTTTTGACCAATGGAAAATTTTATCGTATCTGCAAGAAAATACCGCCCGCAAGAGTTTGACACTGTTGTTGGACAATCCCATATTACAGATACTTTAGAACATGCAATTGAAGAGAACCAGTTAGCACAGGCTCTACTATTTTGTGGGCCTCGTGGTGTTGGTAAGACAACCTGTGCCAGAATTCTGGCCAGAAAGATCAACGAAAAGGATGGTTCCGTTTCAGAAGACGGTTTTGCTTATAATATTTATGAGCTCGATGCTGCCTCAAACAACTCAGTGGATGATATTCGGGAACTGATCGACCAGGTTCGTTTTGCACCGCAGGTTGGCCAGTATAAGGTATACATTATTGATGAGGTGCATATGCTGTCTTCTGCAGCCTTCAATGCTTTTCTTAAAACACTGGAAGAGCCGCCCGCTCACGCAATTTTCATTCTTGCAACAACGGAAAAACATAAGATCATTCCTACGATTTTGTCCCGTTGCCAGATATATGATTTCAAAAGGATCGTTATTGAGGATATTCAGGGGCATTTAAGAAATATAGCCCAGAAAGAAAATATCCAATATGAAGATGATGCTTTATATCTTATTGCGCAGAAAGCAGACGGTGCATTAAGGGATGCCCTTTCGATTTTCGACAGGCTTTCTACATTCTCCCAGAAAAATATTACATTGGCTAAAGCTGCTGAAGTACTTAATATTCTTGATTACGATCAGTATCTCAATATTCTGGACCTGGCTAAAGACAATAAGATTCCTGAAACCCTTTCCGCATTCAATGAAATTGTAAAAAAAGGTTTTGATCCGCATATTTTTATCGCAGGACTTGGAAACCATTGTAGGGACCTCATGATGGCTCAAAATGCTTCAACGATAGATTTAATTGAGGTTGGAGAGAAAACAAAAACTAAATTTGTAGAGCAAAGCCAGAAATGGAATGTTCAGCAATTGATTGATGCCATTGAAATCTGCAACCATGCAGACATCAACTATAAAAATTCCAAAAACCCGAGACTTACTGTAGAAATTGCATTAATGCAATTATGTTCATTGACTGCCCAGGCAGACGTTGCTAAAAAAAAAAAGTTTATAATACTGGCTCCGTTTCTTAGTGAGAAACAGGAAATAAAACTTCCCAAGCAGGAAAAAACAGAGCCCGTAAAACAGGACAGCATTGAAAAACCTTCGACTCCCGTAGGTCATCAGGCTGAACCCACGATAAGAAAAACATCCAAACCTTTATCAAAAGGTATTTCTTCAGGATTCAGCATTAATTCTTTTTTAAATAAAGAGGAAAAAGAAGAAAAGGAAGAAGCTGTTGTTACTAAAGCTGATAATCTTCCGCAGCATCATTTTACCGAAACGGATTTGTTAATGGAATGGAATTTATTTTTAAAACAAATCCAGTTCAAACAAGCAGTAGTTTTCAATGCTATAAAATCTTTTAAACTGGTTAAAATTGATGAGACAACAGTACAGGTTTTATATCCTTCGGACTCAGCAAAAGCTGAATTTGATAAAATAAGTGGAGAATTTTTCAATCATTTTAAAAGAAAAGTACTTAATTATTCAATTGAAATTGATTATAAAAAAGACGTTCAAAACCTTAAAATAGAGGTGGTTACGAAGAAAAAAATATTTGAAAAGTTCGTTGAGAAAAATCCTTTATTAAAAGATCTTGATGATTTAATGAAGTTTGATTTGACATAATTTTATATCTTTGTCAAATCTTTTTGTTCAAAATGGATTTTTGACAAAAACAAATGATTTAATTGTAAAGCTAAAGAATAGACAATTACAGAATAAAGTGGAAAAATTATTAGTCCCATCTCTGTCTACTTTAAACCTTTTTGGTTTTATACCCGCTGATTATTTTAGCGGTTATTTTAGCTTTTCGGCTACTTATTATAGAAATTTTAGAAGTTATTACCGATTTTACTGGTACTACTAATTAAATTTCTTTCCAAAAAATAGGAATTAACGGATCTTCTCTCATTAATTCCTCATCCCAATAAAAAATTTTTAAACGGCATTTTTTGAAAAGAATTATAAAGAAACTTTATAAGGGAAGAACCGTTTGTGCATTATAATAAATTAAAAATAAGATAAAATAAATTAACAGAATGAATTTAAAAGATTTAAAAAACGATTGGATTAATGAGTTTTCACAGCCATTAATGATTGCCGGGCCATGCAGTGCTGAAAGTGAAGCTCAGATGTTGGAAACTGCGAGAAGGATAAAAGAAACCAATGCGCAGGTGCCTGTTTTCAGGGCAGGTATCTGGAAACCACGTACAAAACCCAATGGATTTGAGGGAGTCGGAGTTATTGGATTAAACTGGTTGAAAAAAGTAAAAGAAGAATACGGCTTCAAAACAGCTACCGAGGTAGCCAACGCACATCACGTTTTTGCCGCTTTGGAAGCAGATGTGGATATTCTTTGGATCGGAGCCCGTTCTACTGTGAATCCATTCACCGTTCAGGAAATTGCAATGGCTTTAAGAGGAACGGATAAACCTGTATTGGTTAAAAATCCTGTAAATCCGGATCTGGCATTATGGATCGGAGCTTTGGAAAGACTTGTAGGGCAGGGGATTCACAATCTGGGAGCTATACACAGAGGTTTCTCTACATACCAGAAAACAAAATACAGAAACAATCCGAACTGGCAGATTGCTCTGGATTTCAAAAGCCAGTTCCCGAATATTCCGATGCTGATTGATCCTTCCCATATTTGCGGAAACAGAACTGGATTGGCAGATATTACTCAGGAGGCAATGAACGTAGGTTACCAGGGAGCTATCATTGAAAGTCACTGTAATCCAGATGAAGCATGGAGCGATGCTTCACAGCAGATTACACCGGAAGTTTTAGCTGAACTTATTGGTAATCTAAAAATGAGAAATGCAGGATTAGCAGGATTTGACGGTGAAATGGGAAGACACAGAACGTTGATTTCTGATCTCGATTTTCAGTTAATTGAGCTTCTTTCCCAAAGGATGAAAATCTCTGAGAAAATTGGCAAGCTTAAAAAAGAGAATGATATCGCTATTTTCCAGCCGGAGCGTTGGAAAGTGATTACCGAATATGCTACTCAAAAAGCAAAAGAAACAGGAATGTCACAGGATTTTATTGAAAAGGTTTTCAAAGCGATACATGAAGAGTCGATTGAAGTACAGAACAATATTATGATTGAGAAATAACAATTATAAAATAATAAATAACGGATTCAGGGCTTAAGAATCAGACGTGCACGAAACAGAAACTTCGTTACGAAACTGAATCTTAAGTCCTGAATTTTTTAATATTGATCTTATGATGAAATCGGAAAATATATTTTCTCATTTTCAAAAGCCTTATAGTCTTACTTTAGCTTTTCATTTTTCCCAGCTCTGTATTTTGAATGTTCCATTTTAAACTCTGTACTATACATCCTCCTACCTATCACCGAATTCCTTATATTTGCATTCTATACGTATGAAAGGAAAAATTATTAAATCTACAGGAAGCTGGTACCAGGTTCTGGAAATGGAAACCGGTAGAATTTTCGAAGCCAGAATTCGCGGCAAGTTTAAACTTATCAAAACCCGGCTTACGAATCCTTTGGCTGTGGGAGACTATGTAGAGTTTCAGCTGGAACAGGATGATATTGCCTGGATTACTAAAATAGAACCACGAAAGAATTATCTGATAAGGAAATCGGTAAACCTTTCCAAAGAAGCTCATATTATAGCTTCTAATATTGATCTTGCATGTTTCATTTTTACACTTCGGTATCCGGAAACTTCTCTGGGATTTTTAGATCGTTTTTTAGCGTGTTGTGAAGCATATAATATTGTACCTCTTATTTTATTTAATAAAATTGATGTCCTGAATGAAGAAGAAATAGAGATCGTAAAAGATATAGAGTTTATGTATCAGGAAATCGGATATGATACACTTGAGATATCATCTTACTCCAAACTTAATCTGGATCAGCTTCAGGAAATTTTAAAAGATAAAACTTCTGTATTTTTCGGCCATTCTGGTTGTGGGAAATCCACATTGGTTAACGCAATGCAGCCCGGATTAAATCTAAAGACTTCAGAAATTTCAGATAGCCATCTGAAAGGAAAACATACGACTACGTTTGCCCAAATGCATTTTTGGAATTTTGGAGGAAATGTTATTGATACACCCGGAGTAAGGGAATTTGCGATGATTGATATAGAAAAAGAAGAAGTACAACATTACTTTCCTGAAATTTTCAAAAAAAGGGAAGACTGTAAATTCCATAACTGTATGCATATCAATGAACCTAAATGCGCAGTAGTGGCTGCCCTGGAAACAGGAGAAATTCAGCATTCCCGATATTCTACCTATATAAAATTAATGGATGAAGCAGAAGAAGCTTCTCAAAAATAGTCTTATTCATGAGTGAGGAAAAGCATATTCCTGTTCATAACCTTACCTATCAGGAATTTCAGCTGACCACTTTGGAAAATGGACATCCTGAAAATTTTAATGACGTCCACAGGCATAATTTTTTTGAGATCCTGTGGTTCAAAGAGGTAAAAGATGATAGTCATCTTGAACTTGATTTTGAAAATTATCACCTCAAAAGTAATCAGATCTGCATTATAGCTCCGGGACAAGTGTTCAATATGAAGCTCCGGGGTGAAAAAGGATACGTCTTTGCCATAAGCCGGGAAATCTTCCAGGAAATTTGTGACGTGGAACTCATCCTTACCAATGGGGCAGCTCCTTTTTTTTTCTGATTATGAAAGCCGGAAAAATTGCCAGGGGATCATTAAGCTGCTTGAGGACGAATACCATGGAAATTGCCGGATGAATTTAATCAAAGCTTATTTAAAAGCTTTTTGTATTATTATCACAGAGGATCTTACTTCACAAGAGCCTTTACTCCATGACAAGCAACGTATACAAAAGCTCATTACGCTGATCGATACCTACTATATTACACAAAAAGAAACCCGATTCTACGCAGAAAAACTTAGCATAAGCGCTCATCATCTTAATGACATTGTGCGGATTTCACGTGGGACAACAGTAAAAAAAAATGATCGCTCAACGCCTTTTACTTGAGGCAAAAAGAGAGTTAAGTTTTGGAGCTCTGACAGTAAAAGAAGTAGCCTTCAGATTAGGCTTTAATGATTCTTCTTATTTTTCCCGTTTTTTTAAGAAGCATTCAGGGTACAGCCCCGAACAATTCAAAAATATGAATGACTGATTCCAGGGATAATCCTCAGTTTGTCCTGGTAAGCCTTCAATAGTTTCATTGGATGACCTTTAATTTTATAAGAATTTTGCATGCTGTAAAAGTCAATGTTGGCATGTAATGATTTAAAAAAAATTATGAAAAAACTGAGTATTATTGTATTTATTCTGGCTCTTTTAAACACGCTTGAATCTTTAAGTATAGATCTTTATCTTCCTGCTTTTCCTGTTATGGCAAAAATTTTCGGAACCGATATAGGGCATATCCAGATTTCCATTTCCATTTTTTTTTGCCGGTTTTGCTATCGGGCAGCTACTATGGGGACCTTTATCTGATAAAAAGGGGAGGAAGCCTATGCTGTATTGCGGATTAATCCTATTTATGATTGGAGCAGTTGCTATTATCTTTACCGAAAATATATATGTGTTGTGGATCATGCGTTTTCTTCAGGCTTTTGGAGGAAGTGCCGGGATTGTCATTGGTAGAGCCATTGTAATAGACCTCTACGACAAAGAAAAAGCGGTAACTATCTTTTCCAAGCAATCTCAGATAAGCGGGATTGCTCCCATTGTAGCACCATTAATGGGCAGTATTTTTCTGAGGTTTTGGGGATGGAATAGTGCGTTTAGCTTTTTAAGCATTTTAGGAGCTATCACTTTATTTCTTGTTGTTAAGTATATTCCGGAAACCAATTCCCGGATAGCATCACCTGAAACTTCGGAAACTGAAATCCAATTAAAAAATCAGCTGAAAGTTATTATTTCCAATAGAGATTTTATCAACAATACTATTATCGGGAGTATTGCTTTTGCATCACTGATTATTTATATTTCCAATGCTCCATTCCTTTTTATGGAAATTCATGGATTTTCCAGTGAAGTATTCAGCTTTATATTTGCCTTTAATTCCATGGCATTAATATTTGCAGCCTATATTACTCCGAAATTAACCCAGAGAGTTAAGGATACCCGAATTCTATTTTCTGCTGCTATCCTGTTGTTGTCAATGAGCTGTTTACATTTATTTATATCTCTGGGCCAATTGTTCGTGGGATTGGAAGTTGCGGTTCTGTTTTCTTCTCTTATAGCAATAGGACTTCTTTTTCCTATTACTACTGCCCATGCATTATCTCCTTTTAAAGAGGGTCGTGGTACAGCTGCAGCCCTGATGGGATTTATTCAGTTAATGGTTACCTTCCTCATGTCAGCTATAGTTGGTTTTTTAGAATCTCAATCCATTATGCCCATGATTATAGCGCGGATCGCACTGGCAGGGGTTGCTGTCTTTTTTGCTTATAGAACTTTTTTGGCAAAAAAGGTTTACGCTTAGAAATATCTCATTTCGATCTTGTTGATAATAAGATTTTTAAAATAAAAAAAATGCCACTTTGACATGTATGTTGGAGTGGTATTTTTTGCGAAAAAATATCGTTTTTTTACTTTTTGGGGTTCTTGGTGATGATTTTGGGGATTTTTTTTTTGAGAAAATAAGGGAGATATCATAGATTTTAACAATAAAAAACCCAGCCGAAGCTGGGTAAAAACTAATAACCATGAAAACTCAAATTAAACATGAGAATCGCAATAGAATAAACAATTACTGTGCCAAAGATGAATTTACTATTTCTTAATAAAAGTTATTTTTATGTTAAAAAAAAAATTAAAATGGAGATAAGGATTTTTTTTGTAATTTTGCGGCATTAAAAAAAAATATACGTTTATGTCTAACATTACATTCACTATGATTAAGCCTGACGCAGTTGCAGACGGACATATCGGTGCTATATTAGGTAAAATTGCAGAAGGAGGTTTTAAAATCAAAGCTTTGAAGTTAACTCAACTTACTGTAGCTGATGCTAAAAAATTCTATGAAGTACATGCTGAAAGACCTTTCTATGGGGAATTAGTAGAATTCATGAGCTCAGGACCAATTGTTGCAGCTGTTTTAGAAAAAGACAATGCAGTGGAAGATTTCAGAACTCTTATCGGTGCAACAAACCCTGCTGAAGCTGCAGAAGGAACTATCAGAAAAATGTTTGCAAGAAGCATAGGAGAGAATGCCGTTCACGGTTCAGATTCTGACGAAAATGCTCTTATCGAAGCACAATTCCATTTTTCCGGAAGAGAGATCTTTTAAGACCAGAATTTATTCAAAATATAAATCCGGAGATAATTCTCCGGATTTTTTATTTTCAAACCCTGCTATTGGAAACTTTTATAATAGCAGTTTTTTAGAAGCGGTTAATATGATGTAATCTCAGATCCTATAAATTACTTTCTATAGCACCTACTTTTTCACGGTATAATTCCAATGGTTTATCCAGAAGTATAGCAATGACTGTCATTTCTTTATCCAGCCTTTCTTTTGGAATGTCAATATAGATAATTCCAGGCCGGTCACTCCAGTACAATTTATTGTAAACAGTATGGTCGATCATGGAACCTTCCCCAACAATACGAATTCTTGAAATGCCATTTTTAATTCCTTTTAAAGCAACCTGCCCCGTGGGAATTCCTTCTACAAAAAGATAAAGAGTTTGTTTATCTTTTGAAAGGGCACTCATACCTGCATAATGCCCATCCGGTAATCCTTTTCCGGTTTCAAAAAGAGCTTCGGCATGATCGCTGATCCATGACAAAGTTTTCGCATTCGTTTTTGAAGTCTTTGGAATGCTCATATCCATCCCATCTGCGGTAAGTCCGGAATGGTCCAGGAGATTATTGCCATTATGAATTTGTTCAGCAATTTCATAGACAGCGGCAGAAGTATCGGAATGATCAGTGAGTTGTTTTAAAGATGGAATATCTCTTTTATGGGGGGCTTTAAACTGAATTTCCTTATTAAAAGTAATCTCAATAACAGTCACATCATGATCAAATTGTACATTAGAAAAATGTAAAGTCAGGTTTCCTGCAGGATCCGTTACCATATTTACCTTTGCATTGGGATCACTAAGAACTTCTGCAGAAACCGGGAAGGATTTTAACCCATATATTTTTGTGAAATTTTTAGCTTCCTCAAGATACAGATACAGTTTTTTATGATCTTTAGATATTGCAGATTTTCCTTTGTAGTTTTCAAAAGGCAAGCCCCGGCGTGTTCCATATATAGCCTCAGGATATTTAGAGGTCCAGCGTCCCAGGTTTTGGAGGATTTTTACTTGCTCTTCCGGAATGGTTCCATCTGCTTTAGGGCCGATATCCAGAAGTAAATTACCACCCATACTGATTACATCTGCCAATGTTCTGATAATCATATTAGGAGTTTTATAATGGAGATCAAAAGGTTGGTATCCCCATGAATCATTCATGGTATAACATAATTCCCAGTATTCATTTTGAGGGCTGATGACCGGGATTCCTTGCTCCGGAGTTTCGTAATCTCCATGATTGGTTAACCTTGAATTGATAATAATATCTGGATTATATTTTTTTAAATTGTCTAAAGTTTTTGATGCCTGCCATTCCTCAGAAGTATGTTCCCAATCGCCATCAAACCATAAAAGATCGGGGTGGTAATGGTCTGACAGATCATTGAGTTGTGACTGATAATATTGGATGAAGTTTTGCCATCGTCCTGGATCATTCTTAATTTCATATCTCTTCTTTGTTCTGGTGTTGATATCATAATAAGGATGGCTCCAGTCCGGCAGAGAATAGTAAAGACCAGTTTTTAACCCTGATTTTTTAAGTTCGTCAATAAAGGGTGAGAGAACATCTTTTCGGGCTATTGAATTTTTCGCAATAGTAGTCGCTTTTTCGGCCTGAGAGTCCCAGAGAGAAACTCCATCATGGTGCTTTGTGGTGATTACGGAATATTGTGCCCCAGAATTTTTAATAAGTTTTGTCCAGTGGGCTGGATTATATTTCGCAGCAGAAAATCCATTCAGCTGCTTCATATAATTTTCATGGTTAATGTAGTTATTAAAAAATGACCAGGATTCCGAAATTCCATCTACAGAATAGATTCCCCAGTGAATAAAGATCCCCAGTTTGGCATCCTGAAACCATTCCATTTTTTTCGGGTTGGACTTATTTTGTGCATTGCTATTTCCTGCAACCAAAGTTCCCAACAAAAAGGCAATGATCCACTTATTTCTCATGCTTATATTTTTGTGTACTAAAATAACAAAAGTCTTCCTTAATTTCCTAGTTGGAGCGCATATTCATTTTGTGAGTGATTGTATTCAGAATAAAGCTAATTTTATAAAATAAACAAAATGATAATCACCAAAACAAAAGACATGAAAATGACAACACTTATTCTGATCATTACTGGAACACTTACAGCCCTTATTGCAGGATTATTCTATGCTTATTCCTGCTCGGTTGTACTGGGATTAGGGAAACTATCCGACATGGAGTACCTGAAAGCAATGCAGTCTATAAACCGTGAAATTCTCAATCCTGTCTTCTTCCTGAGTTTTATGGGAACGGCAGCGATGCTTCCTATTTGTACTTATATATTCAGAGGGCAGCATCCGTCTTTTCTCATGCTTTTATTGGCTACAATAATTTATCTGGTTGGCGTTTTCGGGGTTACCGTGGTAGGTAATGTACCTATGAATGATCAATTGGATCAGTTTAATATCGGAGATGCTACTGCCGAAGCATTAAAAAAAAGTGCGTGAAGCTTTTGAAAACAGATGGAATCTTCTCAATAACATCAGGTCAATATGTTCTACCATCAGTATTGTTCTGGTTATTTGTGCCTGTATATGGGCTAAAACGGAATAATGTTCAGTATTAGTACTTAATGCAAATTCCGTATTTTTACGGATGCACGGTATTGTGTTTTATTAGCATCTTTACACAAGCATAGAACAACGAAAATCTAAGCTAAAGTCTGAATGACTGAAACTAATAACCATCGTAAGCTCAGATTTTCAACGAATTAAGGCAGCCTGAAGGGCTGCCTTTTTTATATAGCTTTAATAATGAGACGTTACTTAAATTTTTAACAGCTCAATTGTTCTCTCAGGATTTTCAGAAGAGAAAACAGCATTTCCTGCCACCAGAACATCTGCGCCTGCTTCGAATAATTTCGATGCATTATCAAGGTTAACACCACCATCCACTTCAATAAGAGCAGTGGAATTATTGGTTAAGATCAGGTCTTTGGTCTCAGCAATCTTCTTATAGGTGTTCTCAATAAATTTTTGTCCCCCGAATCCTGGATTTACACTCATCAACAATACCAGATCTACATCTGCTATGATATCTTCCAGCATTAAAACCGGAGTGGAAGGATTCAGTACAACACCTGCCTTAGCGCCTCTGCTCTGAATAAGGTGGATCGTTCTGTGCAGGTGTGTGCAAGCTTCATAATGTACAGAAATCAAATCTGCTCCGTGGTCAATAAATTCCTCAACATATTTTTCCGGTTCAACGATCATTAAATGAACATCAACAAATTTTTTGGCATGCTTCTGAACCGTTTTCATTACAGGAAAACCAAATGAAATGTTCGGTACAAATCTCCCGTCCATCACGTCAATATGGAACCAGTCTGCCTGAGAATTGTTCAACATTTCAATATCTCTTTGCAGATTCCCGAAGTCTGCTGATAAAAGGGAAGGAGCAATTAGCTTAGTTTTCATTTTTACTTTTATATTAGATTTATTAAAGATATCAGATGCCAGACACCAGATATCAGACCTGTTTTTTAAAAAGTATGACATCTGACATCTTTTATCTGATGTCTTTATTAATGGTATTTCAATTTCATTTCCGGCTGGATCTTTAAAATAGTTTCATAGATCAGGGAGATCACGTTTTCTACATCTTCTTTTGAAACCATTTCTACTGTTGTGTGCATATACCGCAAAGGTAATGAAATCAATGCACTGGGAACACCACCATTTGAATGGGCGAATGCATCAGTATCCGTACCTGTAGATCTGCTGGCTGCAGCTCTTTGGAATGGGATTTTCTTTGTTTTTGCAGTATCTATAATCAGTTCTCTGATGGTATGATGCACACTTGGAGCAAAGAAAATCACCGGCCCGTTACCACACTTCTGATCACCTTCTTTTTTCTTCTCGATCATAGGAGTGGTTGTATCATGTGTTACATCTGTCACGATGGCGATGTTGGGCTTTATAGTATCGGCAATCATATCTGCACCGTACAAGCCTACTTCTTCCTGAACAGAATTTGTAATGTACAGACCGAAAGGAATTGTTTTTTTATTTTCTTTTAATAATCTGGCTACTTCTGCAATCATAAATCCACCGATTCTGTTATCCAGAGCCCTGCACACGAAATAGCGGTTATTCATTTCGAAGAATTCGTCAGGATAAGTAATCATACATCCTACATAGATACCCATCTCTTCAACTTCTTTTTTAGAAGTTGCCCCACAATCGATGAAGATATTTTCAATTTTAGGAGTAGGCTCATTTTGATTATTGCTGCGGGTGTGAATTGCAGGCCATCCGAACACACCCTTTACAATCCCGTTTTCTCCATGGATATGAACTACTTTTGAAGGAGCTATCGTTTGGTCGGAACCTCCGTTTCTTATTACATAAATTAATCCGTCGTCCGTAATATAATTCACATACCATGAGATCTCATCAGCGTGTGCTTCAATGACTACCTTGAATTCAGCTTCAGGATTGATAATTCCATAGCAGGTTCCATAGTGATCAACTTCAATTTTGTCTACATAAGGTCTGATATAATCCATCCAGACTTCCTGTCCTTTGTGCTCGTAACCCGTCGGAGATGATGTATTTAGGTATTTTTCTAAAAATTTTAAAGATTTCTTTTCAAATTTCATAAAAAGGAATGATTTTTGCGTTCAATATTAGCTCTAATACGCGTAAAAATAATGAATTTTAGCAAGATTTTTTGTCTTTTTCTTTTCTTTTTTGGGATTGGTGTTTTTGGACAAACGGATTCTATTATTGCTAAACCCCTGAGCCAATACCCTCCGGAGGAGTTAAAAGTAGATGAATTTGGAAATAAATATTACTATGATGAAAGACAGAAAGCCAAATTCTATGAAATAAATGGAGAGACAGTTGTTGTGATGGATGAACTTGTCCTTCTCAACAAACCTAAATTCAATAACCAGCTGGACAGGAATTATTATTATTTTCTAAATAAAAAACTATACAGGGTATATCCGTTATTTGTAGCAGCTTTACAACAGTACAGGGATATTCAGAAAGAAATGACCAATCTCGACAGTAAGGCAAAAAGAAAATATGTAAGGGACCGTCAGAATATTCTGGCTGATCAGTACGAAAAGCAGTTACGCGATCTTACAACAACCGAAGGTCAGGTTTTTGCCAAGCTTATGAACAGGGCGACAGGAAAGAATGTTTATGAGATTATTAAAGAACTAAGGGGAGGATGGAGCGCTTTCTGGTGGAATGTTAAAGGTAAAATGGCCAGTATCGATCTTAAAGATCAATATGATCCTCATAGAAACAGAACAGATGAATTCATAGAATCACTATTACAATCCAACTGGAATTCAGGCTATCTTCAGCCATATCCGGGAGCCGGTGATTTTAAAATAAAAAAATAATACCTGTAAGTAATTACAGGTATTTTTCTTTCAGTTTATCAAATACGATTTGATCAATGGGTAAAGGAAATGGATTGTCCGGTCTGTTGATATCAATCCATTCCGTTTTTTCTATACAAGGATCCAGAATAAGGAAATCTTCTTCGTTGATAATATTAACTATATAATATATGGTAAGGAGTTGTTCATTTTCTCTGAAACGGGATACTAAAAAATCTTCTTGTGTATAGAAGTGTTCCACGATATCTATTTTTACATTGAGCTCTTCATCAAACTCCCGGTGGAGACATTCCAGTAATCCTTCTCCGTACTCCAAACCTCCTCCCGGAAATTTTACAAGCTGGTCTCCGGCATATTCTTCAAATAAGGTAAGTACTTTTTTTTTCCTTTATCGCACAGGCATATACTCTGACGTTGATCTTATCTATCATATATATATTTTGTATAGCTAAATTAAGGAAATTTGTGAAAAAAAAAGAAGTGAATTGAAAGTTGAAAGCTGAAAAATGAAAGGTGCGTCATAAGATCTCAGATGTTGTAAATCCTGAACCTCTGACCCGCAATTCTTATATTACAAAACCTCAGACTTTCGATTTTCTATTGATCACCCTCTCTTTATGGCATTCAGCATTTCCCTTTTCCCTGGCGGACCTTGTTTCTTCTCTACAGTAAAATTAAGTTCCTGAAGGATTCTTCGGACACTTCCTTTGGAAGAGTAGGTTGTTAATAATCCGTTCACATTCATTTTGTCTGAAACCATCTCAAATAATGGTTTTTCCCATAGATCAGGTTGTACGCGCGCACCAAAACAATCGTAGTATACAAGGTTTATTTTAGGTAAATCAATATTTTTTAATTCAAAAAAATCACATTTTATTTTTTTTAAATTAAAATTTTTAACTATTTCCACTGATTTTTCCCAGTCTGCAGCATGAATTTTATGATAAATTTCTTTGAATTCAATGTTATCAAAAAGCTCAAAATAGGCCAAATCTTTAATTTCGGATTCATTTATGGGATATTTTTCCAGAGAAAAATAGTTGATGACATGATTTTTATCAGTTTTTAAATATTCATTAATTGTAACTAAAACATTCAAACCTGTTCCGAAACCGAGTTCTAAAATATTAATTTCGTAATCATTTATCAAAATTAGTCCATTTTTGATAAACACGTGTTCGGCTTCTTGTAATGCTCCATGATGGGAATGGTAGTTTTCGTTTAAGGCATTGATAAACAATGTTTTACTTCCGTCATTTGTGGTCTTAATCTCTCGTTTCACCCTATTTTTTTGTCAAATTTAGTCTAAAATTTTTATATTTAGAAAATTATGTTAAATTTGTAGAACATCATAAAAAATTTTAGAAATGATAATTCAAAAAACTGAGAATTCCAGACTTTCATCATTCGACCCAAATAATTTTTCTTTTGGGAATACTTTCATAGACCATATGGTCATATGTGAGTATGAGAATGGAAAGTGGGGGGACGTAAGATTAGTGCCTTATGGGCCTTTAGCCTTTACGCCTGCAATGATGGGGGTAAATTACGGACAAGCTTGTTTCGAAGGAATGAAAGCTTATAAAGATCAGGAGGGACAGGTTTTCCTATTCAGGCCTGAAAAGAATTTTGAACGTATCAATAAATCGGCTAAGCGTCTTGCCATGCCTGAGGTAACGGAAGAAATGTTTTTGGATGGTCTGAAAGCATTGGTAGATATGGACAGAAACTGGATCCCTCAGGGAGAAGGGATGTCTTTGTACATCAGACCTTTGATCTTTGCTACTGAGGAGGCTTTGAAAGCAAGAGTATCAGAAAAATATATGTTTGCCATCGTAGCAACACCTGCAAAAAGTTATTATACTGAACCTGTTTCAGTGAAAATTTCAGATCATTATTCAAGAGCTGCTAACGGAGGTGTAGGATCTGCAAAAGCCGCAGGAAACTATGCCGCATCATTTTATCCTACGCAATTGGCAATAGAAGAAGGATATGATCAGATTATCTGGACAGATGACGCTACCCACGAATATTTTGAAGAAAGCGGAACAATGAATGTTTTCGTAAGAATTAACGATACTGTATTTACGCCACCCACTTCAGAAAAGATATTGGATGGTGTTACCAGAGACAGTTTCATTCAACTGGCTAAAAAAAGAGGGATTGAAGTGAAAGTTGAACCAATCCCTGTAAAAGCTGTAATTGAAGCGCAGAAAAATGGTACATTGAAAGAGGTATGGGGAGTAGGAACTGCTGTTGTAACAACTATTTTCCAGGCATTAGGATACCAGGGAGAAAAATTGGATTTACCAAAATTATCCGATGAAGAGAGCTTTGCAGCAATCCTTAAAAATGATTTGGTAAGCATACAGACGAATCTTTCGGATGATTCTTTCGGATGGAGAGTGCTGGTAGAAAAAAATGTGTTGGAAACCGTTTAATTTCTACTTTGAAAATTATATAAAAGCCAAGATATTCTTGGCTTTTTTTGTTTATTATATCCTGTGAAATGCTTATTTTCGCAAAAGTTTATGAAAAAATTACTCTTCATATCAGTATTGGGACTGCTGAGCTGTAACAGGAATTCACAGACACATCCTCCATTGGGTGGGGTTTTGAGCCAGAAAGATCTGGATATTTCAAAAGCAAGGATGAAAAACCTTAATGCTTCGGAAAGAATGCATATTCAGGAGTGGATCGATAATCAGCCGGTGAAATTTTATCCTACCAAGCTCAACTATTGGGTCAATGCTGAAGGTTTTGATGCAAGAGAGAGGAGACCGGATAATTCTCTGATCTCTTATTCTTATGATCTTTATGATTTTGATCAGACCAAGATCTATGATCAGCCCGTTGAAAGAAGAGATGCCAAATTCGGGCACTTTGATGAATTAAAAGCGGTAGAAAATGCTTTGCGTTTTATACATGATGGTGAGGAAGTTACGATTTTGGTTCCATCTTCTCTGGCGTATGGTACCTATGGAGACGAAAAAAAAAATAGATAACGATATCCCATTAATCATAAAATTAAAAGCTCAATAAATGAAATTGTTTAACAAGAATATAATTCTGGCGGCGGCAAGTATTTCGCTGATGAGTTGTACACCAATTTATAAAAAAATGAACGTAGACAAAGAAACTTACGAAGGTCTTAAAGACGGACTTTATGCTAATCTTCAAACATCAAAAGGAAACCTGATTGTAAAATTTGAAGATAAAAAATCGCCTGTTACTGTAGCTAACTTTGTTGGTCTTGCAGAAGGGAAAATTGATAACAAATCTAAAGCTAAAGGGGTTCCTTTTTATGATGGGACTATTTTCCATAGAGTTATCAAAGATTTCATGATTCAGGGGGGGAGATCCTCAGGGAACAGGAATGGGAGATCCGGGATATAAGTTCGAAGACGAGAGAAACGACCTTCGCCATACAGGAAAAGGTATTTTATCTATGGCTAATTCAGGACCTAATTCAAATGGTTCTCAGTTTTTCATTACAGAAGTAGCTACTCCATGGTTAGATGGAAAGCATACAATCTTCGGAAAAGTAGTAAAAGGAGAGGAGGTAATTGATGCAATCGCTAATGTAGAAAAAGGACCTCAGGATAAACCTAAAACAGACGTTGTTTTAGAAAAGGTAAACGTTTTCAGCAAAGGAGATGAATACAAGAATTATGATCCGGCTAAAACTTTCAATGAAGGAAAAGCTAAGATTCAGGAAAACAACAAAGCTTATTTAGCAAAAGAGGAAGCTGAGAGAAAGAAGAAAGAAGAAGAATTTAAGGCTAATCAGGAGAAGATGATAGAAAACCTTAAGGCCGGGATGCAGAAAACTGAGTCCGGATTATACTATAAGATCACAAAGACTACGGATGGAAAAGCTCCGAAATCAGGAGATAATGTATCTGTACATTATGCAGGTAAACTGGTAGACGGTAGTGAATTCGATTCTTCTTTCAAAAGAAATGAGCCGATCGAAATTCCAATTGGAATGGGGAGAGTAATCAAAGGATGGGATGAAGGAATTCTTTTATTAAAAGAAGGAGAAACAGCTACTTTATTGATCCCGCCAGCAATGGGTTATGGAGAAAGAGGAGCTGGAGGAGTTATTCCACCAAATGCATGGTTAGTTTTCGATGTTGAGCTTGTAAAAGTGAAATAATTCAAATACCATTATATAAAAAAGCCGGCTTAAAAGCCGGCTTTTTTATTGAGATGAAAAGTATTACAATGAATATACAACCGGCAAGTAAGCTTTTTATTAATTTATATGCAGATAAAAACCATATCAGCAGGATGGTGCTTTTATTTCATGATCAATGGTAAAATCACTATTTTAGCTCAAAATAATGTAATGAAGCGAGTATTCTCCCTATTTTTCCTTTTTATTTTAATTATAATTTCAGCTCAAGGAAAGCGATTCTTTGAAAGTGGGGAGGTACAATTAACACAACCGGTTGAGAAAATCAATCTGAATTTCATTAATGATTTACCCCTTGTACAGGTGAATATCAATGGAAAATTATATAATTTTTTGTTTGACTCCGGAGCTCCTACCGTTATTTCGAATACCATTTACACTGAACTCAATCTGCAGAAAGAGCATACCAGTAAAGTAAAGGATTCTCAGAAAAACAAGCAGGAACAAATTTTCACAAAATTACCACAGATGACCATTGATAAGGTTGTTTTTAAAAATATAGGTGCTGTTGTAATGGACCTTAATGGTTCTGAGCTTGGCTGTTTTAAAATTGATGGTATTATAGGTGCTAATCA
Source organism: Chryseobacterium proteolyticum (assembly GCF_046591535.1). NCBI lineage: Bacteria > Pseudomonadati > Bacteroidota > Flavobacteriia > Flavobacteriales > Weeksellaceae > Chryseobacterium > Chryseobacterium proteolyticum. Next base: position 278,629 of record NZ_JBJLWK010000001.1, read on the forward strand.
AATGGCAAAGCTATTCTGGAAAGTGAATTATTCTGAGAATTTGCTTGAAGCCACAAAAGATCTTTCGAACTTTAAATTCGATGATTATGAGACAGTAGTCCCTTTCGATTCACAAAATCAGAAAACACCGGTCGTGGAAACTAAAATCTTAGATAAAAATATCAGGCTTACTTTTGATACCGGATTTACGGGAAGGCTTAAGATTTTAGAAAGTGATTATGATCAAAAAAAGATAAAACAATATGTTGAAACTTTCGGAATTAGTTCTGTGGGGGCCTTTGGTGCTGGAAAGCCGGTTTCAGGTTTTATTTTTAGAGCTCCCGCATTGGAGTTAGGAAACAGAAGCTTTGATAATGAAATGATCATGACCGGAAATTCAAGATTGATAGGAAATGATTTTTTTAAAGACTTCGTATTTGTAATGGACTGGCAGAATAAAAAGATCTACATGAAAAAAAATTAAAAATGATCCTCCAACACTGGAATCTTTTGGTTTTGGATACCGTTTTATTGATGCCAAACCGGTCGTCGCGTTTATATTTAAAGGGGGAAATTCTTCTTTAGAAATTGGTGATTCAATCTTAAGCATAAATGATGTGGACCTGGATCATTTGAATAAAGAATCTGCTTGCCATTATATGATGAATCGGGTGGAGAGGGATTATAAAACTATTGGAATCAGAGTAAAAAGAGCGGGTAATATTATGGATCTGAGAGTTGATAAAAAAGAATTTCTAAAATAGGTTTAGGTTTTAATATACTATTTTCGAAATTGCTGCAAGCGATCGAAAACATTGATCTTCGTTATCTTAATAATGAGAATTTAAATTATTCAATAAAAAAAAAAACCGCCGTACGGCGGTTTTTTTTGATATATTACCAGTTCTTATCGATCATATAAATAAGTTGGGTCATTGCTACCGCTCCCAGCAGCAATTCCCTCCGGTTTACTTTCTCGAAGGTGTCCTCATGGGTATGATGAATATCAAAATATCGCTGAGAGTCCGGAACCAATTCTGCAGTAGGTACTCCCATAGCCTGAAGAGGAGAAATATCAGCTCCGGAATACTTTCCTTCAAAGTTATAGACACCGTAAGGAATGAATAGTGGAGCCCAGCCTTTGATCTGATTTCTCTTTGCGTCATCCATCTCCAGAGCAACTCCTCTTGGACTGAAACCTCCGGCGTCGGATTCTATAGCAAAAAGGTGCTTTTCATTGGTGTCTTTAACGGTTTTTCCATATTGTAAACCACCTTTTAATCCGTTTTCTTCATTGGCGAAACATACTACCCTGATCGTATGGTTGTTTTGAATACCTAATTTTTTAAATGTTCTCAAAACTTCGATACTCTGTACAATTCCGGCTCCGTCATCATGGGCACCTTCGCCCACATCCCAGGAATCCAGATGCCCACCGACAACGATTACGCTCTTATCTTTTTTACCGGTAATTTCCCCGATAACAGAGTGGGAGAGCTTTTCCCCCTTCATTCCACAGTTAGAATTAAGTGTGGCCAGTACCTTTTGGGTTTTTAAAAGCTGTTCCAGTTCATCCGCTGTAGTATTTCCGATTGCCACAGCCGGTACTTTATCAACATTGTCTTCGTATCGCATGGCTCCCGTGTGAGGAATATCGTCAAATGCTGATGAAAGGGAACGGATGATAGCAAATCTGCCACCTTTCTTCGCTGTTAAAGTTGCGGCAGTTACTCTGTACTTCGCGGCATCACCATAGCCTCTGAAGGTTTCTATAAACGATTGACTGAAAGGATAGTTAAAAAACACGATTTTGTCTTTTACTTTCTCAGCAGGAAGACGGTCATATTCTTCCATGGATTTTACCATAATGATTTCTCCGGAAACATCTTTTCCACCGGTACCCTCAGAATTACCCAGAGAAAGCATTTTAAGGGTTTTCCATCTTCCACTGTTTGCTGTGATCTTTAACGATTCCTTTCCCCTTTCCCATACAGGAATTGTGACCTCCTGAAGCCAAACTTTGTCAGCTCCGGCATCACGAAGCTTCTGAGCTGCCCATTGAACTGCTTTTTCATAAGCTGCAGAGCCACTTAAACGGTGACCAATGTTTTTGGTCAGATCTCTTAACTCCGTGTATCCTTTTCCATTATTAAGGATCTCCTTTGATATTGTACTGAACTGTATTGAATCTTCTTTTACCTGACCAAATAAGGTCATACTTAAAAGGAATAAAGAAGTGCTTACTATTTTTTTCATATTTACCAGTTTTTATCAATCATATAAATAAGTTGTGTCATTACTACAGATCCAAGAAGCAGCTCCCTTCTGTTTACTTTTTCAAAAGTATCTTCTTCCGTGTGGTGGATGTCGAAATATCTTTGAGGGTCAGGCACCAGTTCAGCAGCAGGTACTCCCATATCATGAAGAGGAGCGATATCTGATCCTGAATATTTTCCCTCAAAATTATAAACGCCATAAGGTAAAAACAAATTACCCCAGCCCTGGATCTGCTTTCTTTTAGTATCGTCCATTTCTAAGGATATTCCTCTGGGACTAAATCCTCCTGCATCGGATTCTATTGCAAAAAGGTGTTTTTCGTTGGTATCTTTTGCGGTTTTTCCATATTGCTTACCGCCTTTGGTTCCATTTTCTTCGTTTGCAAAGCAAACTGCCCTTATCGTGTGGTTGTTTTGAATTCCTAATTTTTTAAATGTCCTTAAAACTTCGATACTCTGTACAATTCCGGCCCCGTCATCATGAGCGCCTTCGCCCACATCCCAGGAATCCAGATGACCGCCTACAACAATTACACTTTGATCCTTTTTACCAGTAATTTCCCCGATAACGGAGTGGGAGAGCTTTTCTCCTTTCATCCCACAGTTAGAGTTGAGTGTTGCAATTACCTTTTGGTTTTTTAAAAGCTCTTCCAGTTGATCTGCAGTTGTATTTCCTATACACACTGCCGGAATCTTTTCCATATTATCTTCATACTTCATTCCTCCGGTATGCGGAACATCATCCAATGCAGAGGACAAAGAACGGACGATCGCGAATTTACCGCCTTTCTTTGCTGTAAGTGTTGCTGCAGAACGCCTGTAAGCGCCGGCTTCCCTGTAGGCTATAAAAGTCTGTACATAATTCTGGTCAAAAGGGTGGTTGAAGAAAACAATCTTGCCCTTTACTTTTTCAGCAGGAAGTCTGTCATATTCTTCCAATGACTTTACCATAATGATTTCTCCGGATACATCCTTTCCCCCTGTTCCCTCAGAATTTCCCAGAGAAAGCATTTTGAGACTTTGAGGCTTTCCTGAACCTGCCTTTATATATAAAGATTCTTTTCCCCTTTTCCAGACCGGAATCATGACTTCCTGTAGCCATACTTTATCCGCCCCGGCATTGCGAAGCTCTTTGGCAGCCCATTGTACCGCCTTTTCGTAGGCTTCCGAACCACTTAAACGTTTTCCTATATTTTGGGTTAAATCCCTGAGCTCTTCATATCCCTTTCCATTGTTTAAAATTTCTGTTGAAATTGTACGGAATTGTATCGAATCCTCCTTAGCCTGCCCATATGTTGCCATACTTAGAAGTGCTAATGTGGTTCCTATTAATTTTTTCATATTACCAATTTTTATCAATCATAAAAATCATTTGTGTCATAGCAACAGCTCCGAGAAGAAGCTCTCTTTTGTTCACTTTGTCAAAAGTGTCCTCGGAAGAATGGTGGTAGTCAAAATAGCGTTGGGTATCTACTACTAATTCTGCTAGGGGGATATCCAGTTTTTTTAGTGGTGAAATGTCCTGTATAGCGTAGGTTTGATCGAAATCATACACTCCATAAGGGAGAAAATAGTTTTTCCACTCAAATATAAGCCTTCTTCGCTGGGGAGCCATATCTAATGAAAATCCTCTCGGAGAGTAACCTCCGGAATCAGTCCCTAAAGCAAAAATGTGCTTTTCATCTTTCTTTTTAACATATGCAGCATAGCCTTCTCTTCCCTGGCCACCGTTTTCACTATTGGCGTACAGAACAACTCTTATGGTGTGGTTATTATCAATACCTAAAGCTTTAATTGTTCTTAATACTTCGAGACACTGCACGACTCCTGTGCCGTCATCGTGGGCTCCTTCTGCAAAATCCCAGGAATCCAGCTGTGCTCCTAGAAGTATTATTTTGGAGTCTTTCTTTCCTGGAATTTCTCCTATGATATTATGATTAATTGTTTCTCCTTTCGATTCTGCAGACATCGTAAGCTTTGCTTTTACGGCCTGTTTTTTTTAACAGCTTTTCCAGCTCATTAGCTGATTTAGCTCCTATGGTTACTGCTGGTATTTTTATCTTATCATCGGGTTCATAATAGATCATTTTGGCGTGGGGAACATCATCGGATGCCGTAGTAAGAGACCGGATGATCAGGCCTTTTGCTCCTTTTTTGCCAATTACAGAAGCGGAGAGCAATTTAGATTTTGCGGAAATAAGATAAGAATCTACAGTATTAATGATCTTCTGATCAATCGGGGAATTCACGAAAATGATTTTATCCTTCACCTGTGCAGAAGTAAGGGTGTTGAGTTCCGGAATATCGTTCACAAGCAAAATATCTGCTATGAGGTCTTTACCGCCAGTTCCCTCAGAGTTTCCAAATGAAAGCATTCTGATATTCTTCCATTCTCCATTGCTGGTTTTTATCTGTAAAGATTCCTTTCCCCTGATCCAGACAGGGACTTTAACCTCTTGTCTCCATATGTTCTCGGCACCTGCTTCTTTCAGTTTTTTTTTCTGCCCATTCCGTAGCTTTTGAATAACCCTGCGTAGCACTGAAACGAGGACCTATACCTTTAGTTAATTCTCCTAAATTCTCGTAGGCAGTACCATTGACTAATATTTCATCAGAGATTTGTTTGAATTCATCCGGGTAGTTGAATTTGGCTGTAGTTAATTTTTTCTGAGGCTTTTTTTGAGTTTTTTTTTTGAGAAAATAAAAATCCACTCAAAAAGAGTGGAAGTATAATAATGAATATTTTTTTCATTTTTCGATTTACCTTTTCTTTTCCGCGTATAAAAGTAGGAAAAAAATGGAAATAATTTAAGGTTTCATATCGTACATTAAGAGTGCTGTAACCAATTTGGGTTCAATAAATGTACATTTTGGAGGCATACTCAATTTAAGGTCTGAAATTTTAATCATATCATTAAAGCTTACCGGATAAATTCCAAAACCTACGCGTCCTTCACCATTGTCTATTTTCTCTTTTAAAATACTGATACCTTCAAGATTGGAAGTTCCCTTCACATAGGAAATTTTATCTGAACTATCCGGATCTTCTATTTTTAATATATTTTTAAAGATGTATTTATCCAACAAATGGTGGTCAAGGTTATCCAGCGACATTTCCTGTGAACGGAGATCATGCTTCACATGCAGTGAGTAAAATTTACCATCCAGATACATCGAAATATGGAATTTCTGAGAAGGGTAGTATGGCGTTTCTTCTTTTTCGTGAATCAGGAAATAGTGTTCAAGCTGTTGTAGGAAATCTTCAGCACTCAGGTCATTGATGTCACTTACAATTCTGTTGTAATCGTGAATTTTGATAGACTGATTAGAGACAATGAAGCTGAATACAAAATTATACGCTTCCGTACCGTTATGCCTTTTGTTTTTATCTTTCTGATGCTTTGCATTCAATGCTGTCGATCCGATCCTGTGGTGACCGTCGGCAATATAAAAAGAATCTATTTGCTCGATGACCTCTTTGAATTGCTGTAATTTAAGACGGTTGTCTATTCTCCAGATTTTGTGTCTGATCCCTTTAGAGTCAACGTGGTTGAAGATCGGCACGTTTTTCTCCTCATGGTTCATAAGAAGCTCCACTTTGGAATTGGCAGGGTAGGTAAGAAGTACCGGTTCTGCCTGTAAGTTTACTTTTTCAAGATAATGTGCCAGCTTTTCCTTCTTCTGAGGGATGGTACTTTCATGTCTTTTGATTTTTCCGTTCCAAAAATCTTCAAGACTTGTTAGACCAAGTAATCCTCTGAAAACCTGTTTGTTGGGGTAGATCTGTTCATAAAGATAGTATGCAGAACTGTCCTGAACGAGTTTTTTCTCTTCCAGAAGTTCTTCAAACGTAGAACGGATCTTCCTTAGGTTCCGGTCAATATCTTTTGATTTACTTACAACATAGGGCTTTATCATATTGATGTAAGTATTTTCAACCTGAGCTTTTTCTGCAATTTCCTCTTGGGTGAAATTGTCTAATGGATGGGTAGGAAAAGTTTGCTCAAGATCTTTATGAGGTCTAATTCCGCGAAATGGTTTAAAAACAGGCATATTTATTTTATAGTTTCTTTTTGTAGCTTAATAATTTGTTCTGCAAGTTCTACCCCGATCTTTTCCTGGGCATCCACTGTATTGCCTCCTACATGAGGAGAAAGGGACAAAGATGGATTCATCAGTAAGATCAGTTCAGGAGTAGGTTCATTTTCAAAAACATCCAGTGCAGCTCCCGCCACTTTTCCGGATTCAATGAAATCAAGAAGGGAAACTTCATTGATTACCCCACCTCTTGCAGTATTTACGATATAAACACCATCTTTCATTTTCTTGAACTGATCGGTGTCTATAATATATTCATTGGTTTTAGGAGTATTGATACTTATAAAATCAGTGTCCTTATAGAAAGAATCAGAATCGTTGGTAGATGTAATTTCAAAATCCAGGGTTTGTCCGTCAAAAAAAGATAACGAAAGGGTCTTTGTTTTAGGTTTTCTCGTCAATACCTTAACCTTCATTCCTAATGCAATTCCCATTTTCACTACTTCCTGACCAATACTTCCAAAACCAATCACGCCTAATGTCTTTCCCGAAAGCTCATAGGCATTGCTGAATGACTTTTTCATTGCATCAAAATGAGTTTCTCCTTCCAAAGGCATTAATCTGTTGGATTCGTGAAGAAATCTTGCTAAGGAAAAGAAATGGGCAAATACCAGCTCGGCTACAGACTTAGAAGAAGCCGTAGGGGTATTGATGACTTGTATTCCTTTGCTTTTGGCATATTCTACGTCAATATTATCCATTCCGATCCCGCCTCTTCCAATGATCTTCAAACCCGGGCAGGCATCAATAAGATCCTGTTTCACTTTGGTGGCACTTCTTACCAGCAGAACATCAACATTATTTTCGTTAATAAAATTGATGACATGATCCTGCGCAACACGGTTGTTCAGAATTTCAATTCCAGCTTCTTTTAAAGCGAGTTCTCCTGCTTTGGAAATTCCATCGTTAGCTAAAACTTTCATACTTTCTTTTATTTAAAAATCTAAAGATTTGAAAAATTTAAATATTTAGAATTGGTTCGCAAATTAATAAAATTATAATTAGCATTATAATCTTTCAATTCTTCAATTTTTTAATGCCTTAATTACTTAATGGATTTCATGACATCAACAAGAACCTGAACACTTTCAATAGGCAATGCATTGTATAGACTTGCTCTGTAACCTCCAAGGCTTCGGTGTCCGTTTAACCCATTGATTCCTGCTGCTTTCCATGCATTATCAAAAGCTTCTTTTTTAGACTCATCGACTAATCTAAAAGAAACATTCATTAGTGAACGATCCTCTTTTACACAGAACGTTTCAAACAAAGGATTGTTATCTATTTCGTCGTAAAGAAGTTTAGCTTTAGCCTCATTTCTTTTTTCTGCTGCTGCAATTCCTCCGTTTCTTTCAAGATACTGAAGTGTTAATAAAGACGCATATACCGGGAAAACCGGTGGTGTATTATACATTGATTCCTTACTGATATGTTGTTCATAATCAAAATAAGAAGGCATGTTTTCTCTTCCTGTTTTTCCCAGGATTTCTTTTTTTTATAACAACCAGTGTTACACCTGCAGGTCCCATATTTTTCTGAGCTCCGGCATAGATTAAATCGAATTTAGTAAAATCCAGTTGTCTTGAAAAAATATCTGAGCTCATATCGCAAACCATCAATGTATCCACTTCGGGAAACGATTTCATCTGAGTTCCATAAATAGTATTGTTGGATGTGCAATGGAAGTAATCATAATCTGAAGAAACAGTATAGTCTTTTGGAATGAAAGAGTAATTTTCCTCTTTTGAAGAACCTACAACATCTACAGTTCCTACTTTTTTAGCTTCCTTTATAGCTCCGGCAGCCCAAGTTCCTGTATCCAGGTAAGCAGCTTTACCACCTACTTTCATAAGGTTGTATGGAACCATTGCAAACTGTAAGCTAGCACCACCACCTAAATATAATACTTCATAATCATCACCCAGGTTCATCAGTCTTTTTACAATGGCACGTGCTTCGTCCATCACCGCAACAAAATCCTTACTTCTGTGAGAAATTTCAAGGATAGATAACCCGATACCGTTGAAATCAAGAATAGCTTCTGCTGATTTTTGAAATACCTCTTCTGGTAAGATACATGGTCCTGCGCTGAAATTGTGCTTTTTGCTCATATTTTTATTTTTTTGGTTGTACAGGTGTTTTTAGAACCTGTGGTTTCACTTTATATTCTTAAATAGATTTATAGAAATTATAATTAAAAAGCCGTCTCATAATTGATGAGACGGCATTTTTTATTCACCGTGTAAGAACGCTTTTTTATTTAGTAGTGCTTCTTCGGATTCTACATGATCTTCATCCGGAACACAGCAATCTACAGGACAAACTGCAGCACATTGTGGTTCTTCGTGGAATCCTTTACACTCTGTACATTTATCAGTAACAATAAAATAAACATCATCACTTACAGGTTCCTGAGGTGCATCCGCATCTACCGTTAATCCTGATGGCAATGTTACAGTACCACTTAACTCAGTACCTTCGGAAGCTTTCCAGTCTACGGCTCCTTCATATATTGCATTATTCGGGCATTCCGGTTCACAGGCTCCGCAATTAATGCATTCATCAGTTATTTTAATAGCCATCGCTAATTTTTTTTTAAATTTGCACAAAATTACAAAATATTCCCCAATTTTGCAGTAATTATGAATATCGAAAATCAAGTTTTAGGACTTATTAAACTAAGTGATTATATAAGAGCGTATTTAGCAAAAAGTACGGAGGAGTTCAACGAAAGTGATTCTGAATTTGAATTATTGTTGAGAAAGTCGGAAATAGAGAACCCGTGGTTTACTATTGATAATCAGAAATTTGCTTTCCGGCAATGGGCTGAATTGCTTACCGAAACGAATATAAAAGATTGGCTTAAAGACTATTCTGCATCTGAAACTTCAAAGCGGGTAGGGCTTATCCTGGCAGGAAATATTCCTCTTGTAGGTTGGCACGATGTGATCTCTGTTGTATTAAGTAATCATATTCCGGTGATCAAATTATCGTCAAAAGATCAATATATAATTCCTTTTTTATTAAAAAAATGGAGGGAATTTTCTGATAATAACGTGGAGTACGAATTTGTTGAAAGATTAGACAATTTTGATGCTGTAATTGCTACAGGAAGCAATAATACCGCGAGGTACCTGGAATACTACTTTAAAAATCATCTGAATATCATTCGTAAAAACAGGACATCGGTTGCTGTTCTGAAAGGAGATGAAACAGAAGAAGAGCTTAAGCTTCTCGCTAATGATATTTTCCAATATTTCGGATTAGGTTGCAGAAATGTCACGAGGATTTTAATTCCTGAAGATTTCCTGATCGACAGGCTTTTTGAAAGTTTTATCGATCATAAAGATATCATCAATCATCATAAGTATGCTAATAATTATGATTATAACCGCGCAATTTATCTATTGAACCAGGATAAGTTCTGGGATAATAATTTTGTGATGTTAAAAGAAGACGATAAATTGTTTAGTCCTCTTTCTGTTATCAATTTCAGCAGGTATTCTTCAATGGATGAAGTGAGAAATTTTATTGCGGAAAATGAAGAAAATATCCAATGTATTGTGGCTAAAGATGAATTAGGATTAGACTCTATTCGTTTTGGAGAAGCCCAGAATCCGGGATTGAATACATATGCAGATAATGTGGATACCATGAAGTTCCTGGAAATAGTCTAACTTTAAGCCACCAAATCTCATAGTATGAAAAAATTGCTTTTTACCATAAGCCTCCTTACCGCGTCATTTTTATTTTCACAAAAAGTGGTAGGCTTAAAAATTCAAAATGACAACAGAAAGGAATCAACAGTAGAGCTTGATAAGGATAAAATTGCATTATATAATGAAAAGTATTTTGCATTTATACAGGCTCTGAAAACTTCTGCTGATCGCGCAATAATCGATGGTTTACTTTCTGAAAAGGTAAAGACCCTCGTGACTGATAAGGTATTGCAGAAGCTTAAAGACGGGATTCAGCTGGAGAAAAAAGCTGAAGTCTTTAAATCAGGTCATCAGACGTTGATGGATGGAGTAAGCTATCCTTTTATTCAGTATAAATATTCTGATGATAAATCCCCTTTGCCAAAAGATCTCATTACTGTTTTATTTGAGGAAGATGGCAGGATTATTGGAGTAAAACCTGTCGAGAAAAATAAATAAATTCAGTATATTTAAAGAAAATATAAATTATGATTAAAGACGTTTTAGTAGCACAGTCTACCGATGTAGAGAAGGCTGCTTTTTACAAAAAAACCTATTTGCATGTTGCGCTTTCGATCCTTGCTTTTATTGGGGTTGAAACGATCTTATTGAAAACAGTTCCACAGGAGCTGATTTTTATGATGTTTGCTCAGAAGTATGCATGGTTATTGATTATCGGTGTTTTCTGGCTTGCTTCCGTTTTGGCAGCCAAATGGTCGTTGTCGCAAAGCAAATCAACACAATATTTAGGGCTTGGATTTTATGTTTTATTGGAAGCTGTTATTTTCCTGCCTTTGATTTATATTGCAATGATATACTCTGGGCCTAATGTTATTTTTCAGGCGGCTATGTTAACCATCGCTATGTTTGCTGGTATATCGGCCGTAGCATTTACCTCCAAAAGGGACTTTTCATTCCTGAGAAACATCATTGTGATCGGTGGATTTATAGCAATTGGCCTTATTGTAGCCGGAATGATTTTCGGGTTCAATCTTGGACTTTGGTTTTCTGTAGGTATGGTGATTCTTGCTTCTGCAACCATTCTATACCAGACAAGTAAACTTAAAGATTCTTATGCTACAGATCAATATGTAGGTGCGGCTCTTCAACTTTTCGCTTCAATCATGCTTTTATTCTGGTATGTTTTAAGCATCCTGATGAGCAGAAGAAGCTAAATAATCAACACAATATATTTGAAAGATCCCGATGTTATGCATCGGGATCTTTTAGTATATCAAAGTCTTAAAAAATATAGGATGTCAATTTTTTTGTATTTTGGGTGCAACAACTTAATACCAAAACTTAATTATGGAAACAAAATTTGAAGGAGGAGTTAATATTGCCATAAAAATTCCTAAAAACAAATACGAACAAACGATCTCTTTTTATAAAGATATTCTCAAAATGGAGATTGAAGAGAAGCCTATCGACAACCCTACAGTATCAAGAACTCACGAAGTGAAGTTTGGCGGGAATACAGTGTGGCTTGATTGTGTGGATAATTATACCCATTCCGAAACATGGCTTGAGCTTAATGTGCCTGATGTACCGGCAGCGATATCTCATCTCAAGGATCATCATGTAGAAACATGTGATGAATTTGAAAAAATCCCTGATAATATGCATTGGATCACAGATCCGGCAGGGACGGTTTTTATCATTAAACAGCGTGATTGATATTGTCAAAGGCTGTAAACTAAAAAAAAATCCTGATGTATTATCATCGGGATTTTTAGTATTTAGACATCAGGTGATCTAATCTTTAAATACTTTAATCTTTTAATTTTAAAATAAATTAAAACTATTTATCTATAGATCCTAATACCTTTTGTGCAAAAGAGTTTAAAGCATCTTTTTCGCTCATTCCGTTCTGAACATTAGCATGAACTTCTAACGCTCCACAGATATTGGTAATAAGCTCTCCTGCTACATTTAAATTTTCTTCACTTGTTCCTCTGAATTCACTGAAGCTTTCCAATACTTCAAGGGTCTTTTCCAGGTTTTCAGGGGTCTGATTCTGATAAAATTGTCTGATTACGGGTAACTTCATAATTATAATTCGTTGAAAAGGTTAATTAAACTTTCTGCCTGATTGGATTGAACCTGGTTAACAAGCGCTCCGTTTTTAAAGATTGCAAACGTAGGAAGATTATCTACTTTAGCCAATTTTCTGCTTTCAGGTAATTTCTCAGCGTCTACATAAAGAAATGGAATTGCTTCATTTTCAGAAGCCAGTTTTTTGAACTTTGGTTTCATAATTCTGCAGTTTCCGCACCATGTAGCACCGTATTGAACGACTACTTTTTCATTATCGTTTACTATATTCTGTAATGTATCTTCTGTTAACTCTGTGTACATAATTGTTGTGATTTTAATTTAAAAAAAATGGGGTCTGAAAATTCAAACCCCATTATTATTTTTAGTTTTTAGCTAAATATTCAGCGGTTGAATTTCTGTCAGCTTTCATAGCCTCTTTACCTTCTTCCCAGTTTGCAGGACAAACTTCTCCATGCTTTTGAACGTGAGTATAAGCATCTATTAGTCTTAAATATTCTTTCACGTTTCTTCCAAGTGGCATATCGTTTACAGACTCATGGAAGATTTTTCCTGTTTCGTCGATAAGATATGTTGCTCTGTAAGTTACATTAGAACCTGTAAAGCTTTCATTTCCTTCTTCATCGTATTCGAAATCCTGATCTACAATTCCTAAGATGTTTGCTAATTGTCTGTGAGTATCAGCTAAAAGAGGATAAGTTACACCTTCGATACCTCCATTGTCTTTTGCAGTGTTCAACCATGCAAAGTGTACTTCGTTAGTATCACATGAAGCTCCGATTACTTTAGTGTTTCTTTTTTCGAATTCACCTAAAGCATCCTGAAAAGCATGGAGCTCTGTAGGGCAAACAAAAGTGAAATCTTTTGGATACCAGAATAAGATAACTTTCTCCTGATTTTTAGTCGTTTGTTCAAAAATGTTGATTCTTAAATCATCACCCATTTCAGACATCGCATCGATTGTTAGATTCGGGAATTTTTTTTCCTACTAAAGACATAATTTTTCTGTTTTTATATTTAAATTTTCTGTTGCAAATATAGGAATGATTTGTCTATCGAACAAATGTAAATCGATTAATAAAATCTATAATTGTTTTCAAACCGATAGAAAGAAAAAAGCTCTGAATTCAGAGCTTTTTCATTATATTTAGTAACCGAAAATTTCGTTTAAGTTGAGTTTTTTTACCTCTCCTAATTTTTTCATGTCGGCTTCATTTACTTTGTCCTGAGATGCTACAATACAGTAGGTGAAATTTTTACCTTTCATTTCCTTATCGTGGAAACTGTTAATGTCTGCAAATGACAGTTTAGGAGCCTGATCATAAACATTCTTTCTGATATCAGTAGAATTGCCCAGCTTTTGAGCTCTTAAATAAGTAAAGATGATTCCGTCCTGGGTGATTCTTTCCGAAGCGATAGATTTCTTTAAACCACTTTTAGCTGTTTCAAATAGTTGTTGAGATTGTGGTAAAGTAGTGAGAAGCTCATTCATCGCTGTAGTGGACTCATTGAATTTATCTGCCTGAGTTCCTACATAAGCAGTAATCATATCTTTATCTTCTTTTTTGCTTGGAAGAGAGAAGTAAGAATAAGTAGAATAAGCCAGGGCTTTGGATTCTCTTATGGTCTGGAATACAATTGATCCCATTCCACCTCCGAAATAATTATTGAATAAGCTTACCGTAGGAGTAATCGTTGCATTGTATTGCTCTCCGTTTCTTACCCAGAAAACTTCAGCCTGAACCATATCATAATGAGCAAATAATACTTTGGTCTTATCTGTTGGTACCTGGGTGAAAGTTTTAGACTTCGGCATATCTTTTAAGGTAGCCGGAAGCTTGTGGATGGGAGTGAGGGATGCAACGGCTTCACTTCCGGATTTCGGACCGTAATACAATACTTTGTGTTTGTAGTTGAACAAATCGTGAAGTATTTTGATCAGGTCTTCTGCTTTTAAGGCATCAAGTTCTGCATCTGTCAATACATTATTAAATGGATTTTGAGGGCCATATTGTGCATAGCTTCTCAATCCAGCCATGATGCTGCCTTTATTCTGTTTTGCATTGGCTCTCGCTTTTTTCAATCTTGCTTTATAAGAATCTAAAGCAGCCTGGTCAGCTTCACAGTTTTTGATCAGGTCTTCGAATAAAGCTAATGTTTTATCAAAATTTTCGTTGAGACCTTCTATGGTTACATAGGTTTCCTCATTTCCGGCACCTACGCTGAAACTTGATGCAAGTTTATAGAATTCCTTGCTGATGGTTTCGGACGATTTATTTTTGGTTCCGAGGTATTGAAGGTATTCTGCTGCCAAAGGAAGCATTTTGTTGTTCCATTTTCCTGAATCGAAGTGATAATACAGCCTGAATAATTCATTATCTGTATTTTTTACAGAAAGAACATCAATACCGCCTAATTTATTTTTTGCGATGTCTTTATCGAAATTCAGCCAAACCGGTGCGATGGCCGACTCAGGCATTTCGTTGATCTTTTTCAGGAAAGGAGACTGGTCGTCTCTGTTTACAGAAACAGGAGTAATTGTAGGCTTATCTACTTTTACAATGTTTTTATCTTCTCCTTTTCTCTTATAGATGGCAACGTAATTGTTGTCCTGAAGATATTTGGAAGCAAAGTCCATGATATCTTTTTTAGTAAGTTTCGATATCTCTTCTACATATTCCAAAGCTGCTTTGTGGTCAATATCAGAAGTGAACTCATCCATTAAAGTACTTGCTCTTGAAGAGTATTTTTCATTATTCTGAATGATATTCTTCCTTTCGTTATTTACGATAGATTGTATAAGATCATCAGAGAATTCTCCCTTTCTTAATTTATCAATCTCCTGCAGTAACAATGTTTTAACCTGATCTAAAGATTGACCTTCTGTAGGGTTTCCTTGCAGGAAGAGAACAGAGTAGTCTTTTAAAACATAAGGGAAAGCATAGGCGGCTAATAATTTTTGTTTTTTCACAAGATCAAGGTCAATAAGTCCCGCTTGCCCGTTAGTTAGCATGCTTCCTATCAGATTCAGAAGTCTGGCATCTCTTGTTGTCGCTCCCGGAAATCTGAAGCCTATCGTAATGTTTTCTGGGTTAGGGCCAAATACTTCTTTAGTGATCGGTGCAGTAATAGGCTGCTCCTGCCCAACAGTGTAAGCAGGAATCTCCTTAGGTTTCATATAGGAGAATTCTTTATCGATTTTAACGATCATTTCATCAGGATTGAAATCTCCAGACATGATGATTCCCATGTTGTTAGGAACATAATAATTGTTAAAATATTCTCTGATTGCTTTTAGAGAAGGGTTCTTTAAGTGTTCAACGGTTCCGATCGTAGTTTGTTTCCCGTAATTGTTATTTGGAAATATGGCCGCGAACATCGCTTCATAAACTTTTCTTGAATCATTATCCAGGCCGCGGTTCTTTTCTTCATAAACTGCTTCCAGCTCCGTATGGAAAAGCCTTAAAATGGGTTGTCTGAATCTTTCTGCCTGAACAGCTAAGAATTTATCGGTAACATTTGAAGGGATGTCTTCCGTATACACCGTTTGTTCAAATGATGTAAAAGCATTGGTGCCATCTGCTCCCATTCCTGACATCATTTTATCATATTCATTGGCAATGGCATATTTCGCTGCCTCTCCGGATACTTTGTCTATTTCTTTGTAGATCTCTTTTCTCTTGGCTTCATCTTTTGTCTGATTGTATTTTTCATACAATGCATCGATCTGATTCAGCAGAGGTTTTTCTTTTGCCCAGTCTTTGGATCCGAACTTGTCGGTACCTTTAAAAAGCATGTGTTCAAGGTAATGGGCTAAACCTGTATGATCAGCAGGGTCGGTTTTGCTTCCTGCTTTGGTAGCAATATACGTCTGGATTCTTGGGTCCTTTTTGGTTGGACTTAAAATAACAGTTAAGCCGTTTTTCAGTTTATAATATCTTGCGGCGGTTGGGTCATTGGTTACATATCGGTAAGTATAACCGTTGGCCGTAGCTTCTTTCCACTGGAAATCCTGTGCATAAACATAGCCCGTAAAACTAGCTGCTGCAATGCTTGTTGCAATAGTGATTCTCTTTAATAAATTCATCGGTTGGTATTGTTAGTTAAATTTTTCTAATAATTCCTTGATTCTCCTCATGGCCTCTCTTAGATCATCTTCTGATGCAGCATAAGAGAATCTGATGCATTCAGGGCTTCCAAAGGAAACTCCGCCAACGCATCCTACATGAGCATTTTCTAAAATAAACATAGCAAAATTATCAGCATCTTTAATTTCGGTTCCGTTCAAAGTTTTGCCTATATAGTAAGAAATATCCGGAAAGAAATAGAAGGCTGCTTTAGGCAAAAGAACCTTGAATCCCGGGATCTCAGTGATCAGATCATAGACAAGATCTCTTCTTTTTTTAAAGGCATCGATCATGTATCTGTATTCTGAAGGATCTGTTTTCAGAGCAGTAATAGAAGCTCTCTGGGCCATTGTATTGGCTCCGCTGGTCATTTGCCCCTGAACTTTTTCACAAGCTTTCGCCAACCATTCAGGACATGCGGAATATCCTATTCTCCAGCCTGTCATCGCAAAAGCTTTGGACATTCCGTTGATTACGGCTGTTTGCTCATATACTTCAGGAAATTGGGCTATAGATGCTGTTTTAGTTTCATAGTTGATAAACTCGTAGATTTCATCAGAAATCACAGTAACATGAGGGTATTTAGCAATGACTTTAGCCAGGGATTTTAATTCGTCGTAAGTGTAATATCCACCGGAAGGATTACAAGGTGAACTGAATAAAACAGCTTTGGTTTTATCTGTAATTGCTTCTTCAAGCTGTTCGGCAGTGATTTTGAAATCAGTTACATAAGAGGTTGGAACCATAACGGAATTTCCGCCCATCATTTTTACCATTTCGTCATAACTTACCCAATACGGTGTTGGAAGGATCACTTCATCTCCGTCATTGATGATGGCAGCCAGAACATTTAAAATAGCTTGTTTGGCACCATTGGAAACACATATTTGTGTAGGTTTATATTCTAAATGATTATCTCTTTTTAATTTGTATGCAATAGCTTCACGAAGCTCCAGAAAGCCCGGAACAGGAGAGTAATGACTGTAATTTTGATTAATGGCATCAAAAGCCGCTTGTTTTATATTGTCGGGAACATCAAAATCCGGTTCGCCAAGTGTTAAGCTGATAACGTCTATTCCGTTGGCTTTCATTTCTCTAGCCTTATTAGACATTACAAAAGTCTGCGAGTATCCAAGTCTTTTTACTCTATCTGAAAGTTTGTCCATGTAATATTTTTGTATTGTAACAAAAATATATAATAAAACTTAATTTAAATATAATATTAAAATAAAAAAAGCTTCTCAAGCTGTACGTTTTGTATATTTAAATCATCTTACATTTAATCTTATGAAATATTCTGTTCTTCTGCTGTTGATTCCGTTTATAGGTTTTTCACAAATACCTGAAAAAGACGGTGAAATAAAAAAAATATGTTTCCGAGGTAAACTCGGATTCCCTGAAAAGTTATATCAACAGTCTTGTAAGTTTTAATACAAGACATACGTTAAGCAAGATAAATGATCCGGAAAATGGGATAGGAGCGGCAAGGACCTGGGTTTTAAGTAAGTTTAAAGAATTTGCAAAAAATTCAGGGGGAAGAATGGAAGTTTATTTGCAGCAGCAAGATATTCAGCCGGATGGAAAAAGGGTAGATCAGGTTACTAACCTTGGGAATGCGTGTGCTTTTTTAAGGGGGACAGACCCTGATGACAAAAGGGTTTTCCTGATTTCAGGACATCTAGATTCTCGTGTTACGGATGTGATGAACAGGACATCGTTTGCTCCAGGGGCAAATGACGATGGAAGTGGAGTAAGTGCTGTGATAGAAGCGGCAAGGGTTCTCAGCAGATCCCAGTTTCCGGCATCTGTTATTTTCGTTGCTTTTTCCGGAGAAGAACAGTCGCTGCTTGGTTCTAAATTACTGGCAGAGAAAATGAAAAAGGAGAATGTGCAATTAGAAGCTGTTTTGAATAATGATATGATAGGAAATGCCAAAGCGGGAGAGACTGGTGAAATCAATGATCACACACTGCGGGTGTTCAGTGAAGGATTGCCTTATGCTGACCTGGATAAAAAAGCTTTGGGATTAAGAAATCTGGGCTTGGAAAATGATGGCGAATCCCGTCAGTTAGCGAGATACATTAAGGAGGTTGCTGAAAAATATGTGAAAAAACTTGAAGTAAAGCTGATCTACAGAAATGACAGGTTTTTACGTGGAGGAGATCATTCGAGCTTTGTGAACTATGGATTTCCTTCTGTAAGATTGACGGAATATTATGAAAATTATGATCATCAGCATCAGGATATAAGAAAAGAAAATAATAAGCAATATGGTGATCTTCCTGAGTTTATTGACTTTAATTATTTGCGAAAGAATGTAGCTGCCAATGTTGCTGTATTAGCCAGTCTTGCTAAATCTGCATCAAAGCCCGAGCAGGTTGAAATAGAAGTTAAAGAACTTACCAACTCTACTGTTCTGCATTGGAAAAAACCAAAATCAGGACTGGCTGCAGGCTACTATGTGTTAGTGAGAGAAACAGATAATCCCTTGTGGCAGAAGAAAATATTTACCAAGGAGCTTTCACTGAAAATCCCGCTCTCAAAAGACAACTATATTTTTGCAGTACAAACCGTGAATACAAGCGGAAACGTAAGTGTACCGGTGATACCCGCTATTGCAAAATAATCTTATTGGCTTAAAAACCCTGATTTAGGCGACTTAATTTGAATACAACGTGAAATAAACTTATTTTTGCAAATTATAATAATTCTTATGTCTATATCGTTACTATTAAAATATTTTCCGGATCTCACAGAAAATCAGATACAACAATTTACTCAATTGGAAAGTCTCTATAATGAGTGGAATGAAAAGATCAATGTGATTTCCAGAAAAGATATGGAATCTTTATATGAAAAGCATATCCTGCATTCATTAGGGATTGCTAAAGTAATGGAGTTTTCTCCCGGAACCCGGGTTCTTGATATTGGAACGGGAGGTGGTTTTCCCGGAATTCCTTTAGCTATTTTATTTCCGGATTCTCAATTTACACTCATAGATTCCATCGGTAAGAAGATCAGTGTTGTAAATGCTGTTGCAGAAGGAGTAGGACTTACTAATGTTACTGCAATCCATGGTAGAGCTGAGAAATTAAAAGAAAAATTTCACTTTGTAGTAAGCCGGGCGGTTACTCAAATGCCTGAATTCCTAAGATGGTTGAAAGGTAAATTTGAAAAAGAACAATTTAATGCAAAGCATAATGGGGTGCTATATCTGAAAGGAGGAGATCTCGCTGAAGAACTTGCCGGTTTGAAGTGTGAAATTTATAATCTTAATACTTATTTTAAAGAAGAGTTTTTTGATACCAAAAAAGTAGTTTACTTATCGAAAGGGAATTTTAATTCTTAATTTTCGTTAACAAAGGAATAATTTTTGCTAAATATTTATTAATAATCGAAAAATATTGTGTTATGAAAAGACTTTTAAATATTGGGTTTTCTGCAATAATTTTAGGGATAGTTGTTGCTTCCTGTCATGATGATGATTATGAATCCATACAATCTATTGATAAGGTAAAAATTGATAGTGTAAAAATTTCTAAAGACACGATGAACGTTTTTGATATTCAGCATATAAAAACTTATTCTTCTTATGTGTCACAATGTGAAGGCTTCTATGGCTATGATTACATTCACAGTGATAATTTAACCAGAACGGTTACTGCTTATAAATTCCGAACTGATGCTCAATGTTCACAATCTACCCACCAGGGTATGAATCAGATCAATTTCAATCCTCAGCAGACCGGAACTTATACCTTTAAATTCTGGCAGGGAACGAACAGCTGGATCACCAAAACAATCGTAGTGAAATAATGAAGTGGACCATCTTTATTTGTCTTTTGGTATCCGTTCAGATATTCGGTCAGAAAATTATCTGGAAAGAAGATCAGAAGCTTACCTGGGATGATTTTAAAAGTCAGGTGAGCAGAAAAAGCAATAAAGATGTAGTTGCCTATACCCATTGTGGTTGGGAATATTCCGTTGTCACTTCCTCCAACCCTGCATCTCCTGTGAAAATTGAAGTTCTAACTATTTTCAATAAAGATAAGTCGTGGAAAGATGTAAAAAGGATCAATGATTATGTGTTACTCCACGAGCAAAAGCATTTTGATATTGCTGAACTATATGCCAGAAAGCTTCGGAAAGAAGTAATGGAAAACATTAAAACCGCAGGTGATTACCAGAAAAAATTCAAAGCTATTTATGACAGGGTGTTGCATGAATACAGAGATTTCCAGATTGCCTATGACAAAGAAACACAAAATGGAATGAATAAGGAAAAGCAAGCTGAATATAATACCAGTATAACGGAACAGTTAGACCAATTAAATAGCTATAAAAAGTCTTGAAATTTCTCAATAAAATCATTCACGAACTCTTAGCCCAAAATACAGATTTATCCGTATTTAATATTGTTATTCCCGGAAAAAGACCCATTGTTTTTATCCGTCAGATCCTTGAGGAAAATAATTATTCAGGATTTCTGCCCAACTTTTATACGATAGAGGAACTTATTGACCGTATTGCGGATAAGCAACCCATTCAGGGGATTGCCCTGTGGCTTTTTGCGTTTGATGTCTATAAAAGTCTTAACCTGATTCCCAACGATAATTTCTCTGACTTTCTGAAGTGGTTTCCTACTTTACAAAAAGACTGGGATGATATTTTGAAATTTTCAGATAGTGATGAAGTAGTACTCCAGTATATGTTTGATGAAGAGAGGATCAAGGAATGGGCTCAGAATTTAGGAGAAGATGATGATGTTCCAAGGAAAAAGTTCCTTAATTTCTGGAGGAATATGAATATTTTTCTTCCTGTTTTAAAAAAGAAATTACAGGAAAGGAATTGGGCAACTTCAGGAATGATCCATGAAACAGCTAAAGCTAAAATAAACGATTTCGCCAAGGCCACCGACCAGCAGTTTGTATTCTGTGGGTTTAATGCTTTCACTCCGGTGGAAGAAAAGCTGGTGAGAAGTTTGCTCCAATGGGATAAAGGACAGTGCTTTTTCCAGGCGGATCATTACTATTTCGATGATGAAAGGCAAGAAGCCGGAAAGTTTCTGAGAAATCATAAGTTGTGGAAGGAGTTTAATGACAGCAGGGCTTTTCAGTGGATCGAAGATGATTTTAACCAACCTAAAAACATCAAAGTTTATGAAGTATCCGGTAATGTAACTCAAACAAAAATACTGCCTGAGATATTCAGTGAAATTGAGAACAAAACCTATTCGAATACTGCATTGGTGCTGCTGGATGAAAATCTGCTTCCGGCAAGTCTGGATGTTATGCATGGTATTGACCATCTGAATATTACCATGGGGTTTCCTCTGAAGAATCTCTCTTTTTCCAATGCTGTCAAACAGCTTTTCTATCTCCAGAAACAATTGGAAAAAAATAAATACTCATATTATTACAGGGATTTGTTTCCTATCCTCGAAGAGCTCCCGAAATCACCTGAAGATGAACAGATTATCAATCAGTTTAAAACAAGGATAGAAGAGAGAAATATCGTTTATATATCCCAGAAACTATTACGGGAACTCTTAAGCGGACTCTCTTATTTTCATTTACTTCAAAAAGCAGATTCAACAGGATGCTACCTTGACATGCTTATAGATTTTTGTAAGAAGATTAAATGGTTGGAAATAGATGATATCCAATATGAAAATGTTTCCCATTTTGAAAATGCATTCAGGATCATTAAAAATCAGGTGACCCCTTATGATTTTGAGATTAAGATGGAAACGCTTGAAATACTTATTAATCAGCATATTAATTCCGAGAGTATCGACTTTCAGGGAGAGCCTTTAAGAGGATTACAGATCATGGGATTGCTGGAAACCAGGCTTTTAAATTTTGAGAACGTGATTCTGCTATCTGTAAATGAAGGAAAGCTGCCCTTAGGAAATTCGCAGAATACTTATATTCCTTTTGATATAAGGAAGTTCTTTGATCTTCACACCTTTTTGGAAAACGATAGTATTTATGCCTACCATTTTTACAGGCTGATTCAGGATGCTCAGAATGTACATCTTTTATTCAATGCTTTAAGTTCAGGCGTTAACAGTGGTGAAAAAAGCCGATTTATTACCCAGATTGAAATGGAAAGCTCTCACAATATCGAGCACCTGATTATAGAAAATTCCTCTGAACCCATTTCCTCTCAGCCTATTGAAATTAATAAAACGGATATTGTTCTGGAAAGACTTGAAAAATGGAAAGAAAAAGTATCTGCTTCCCATTTGACGAGTTACCTTTATAATCCTATCGATTTTTATTTATCAAAGATTTTAAATACATCGGAAACTGATGAAATCGAAGAAGAATTGTCTGTTAAAAATTACGGAAATCTGGTTCATTATTCACTTCAAGAAGTATATGAAGTACTTAAAGGTAAGATATTAAAAGAAAATGATTTAATAGAATCAATTAAAGCAATAGATCAATATATCGATATAGCAATTGAAAAGCTTAAACACCAGCCGGAATTCTATGAAAAGGGAATGAATTTTATCCATAAAGCAATTGCAAAAAAAGTAATTGAAAGCATTCTTACTTACGATCTGGATCTTGTAAAGTCAGGAAACAAACTGGAAATTATTGCCATCGAAAGAAGGTTTGAGAATGTGGATTTTTATCTGGACGACATCACAAAAGATAAAGTTTCTTTCTTTGGATTTATAGACCGCATAGACCGCCTTAACGGAACTGTAAGGATTATCGATTACAAGACCGCAAAAATTAAAAATCTGATCGTAAAAATTGATGCTGATAATGTAGATGCCTATTTTCATAACAGCGACAGAAAACAGGCTCTTCAGTTGTGTATTTATCAGTATGTAATTCAAAGTCTTTCTGAATTCTGGGGTTTTCCTGTTGAAACCGGGATCTGGAGTTTCGCAGAGGCAAAAAAAGGGGTTGTTTCCCTGCAATTTGAAAAAGGTGGTATTGATGAAGCTATGAAATCGGTACGTAGTCTTATTCTTGAAATTCTTAACCCTGAGGTTAGCTTTAAAGAAAACATCAAATCATTTACTAATTAAGCTGAATGAATGCTGATGTTTACGGAGTTCTTCCTATAAAAAAAGCTGCCTTATATATGTAATATAAGGCAGCTTTGGAATCAATATAATTTGAAATGAAGAAAGTAATGTTATAATTTTATTTTCTTGTGAATAGTTTTTCCATCAGATAGGGTTACCTGCGTTACATAAACTCCCGGCTCCAAAGATTTGGATTCAAAGCTGGAGGCAGTAAGATCCACATTTTGTATTAATGTTCCTGAAATTGAATAAATATGGATGTTTTTCAGGCCATTTTTGGCGCGGACTTTAATCTGATTATTTTGAGAGAATATATCAGTACTGTTTTCTGCATTATTTCCGGTGATGCTCTTATTGAACTGGAGACCATAGAATTCTGTTAAGACTTCAAATGTGTAATTTTTTGATTCTAAAGTATTTGTGTTAATTCCACCTTCTCTTGTATATTCTTTTTGAGGAATTGTTTTAACAAGGCTTTTATTCTCATCAAATATATTAATAGCCATCAACTCATCAGGATTGATCTTTAAACTGATTATATTATTGTTTTCGGAATTTACAATATCCTTTTCGCTAATAGGAGTTGGGGCATTTTTGATATATGAGATCCATTTATTTTCATCGTTTTGAGATACTTTTAGTAGATATACACCATCTTGTAAAGTGGCTAAATTCTGATGAGTTAATGATTTTCCTTGAGAATTATCTTTGTTAAAATCTTTTATTTCAATCACTTCCATGGATCCTGAATTAGGTTGTATCTGTGACGAATAAAGAGGATTTAGTTTTGGTTGTGAATCAGCGGACTTTGAAGTGATTTTTGCCCATTCATTAAAAAGCCCACCGCTCCTGAGGGTATTAAATTTTGCATTAGATGCCAGAACAAATGGAACAATTCCTCCAACATGTCCCAGAGGGCCCCAGTAAAAAGACTGAAGCTTATATTTATCCAGATCCCACCATGAGTAATAGCCTCTTTGTACATCAATTGTTTTTGATGTATTTTCAGGTGGGATCGCAAGATCTACACTTGAGTGCCCTAAAGTCATAGGCGTTTTGTTATACCAGTCATAAACATCATTTGATTTTAAACAAAGTCTGAGTTTATTATTGTTGTTATTAGTAACGTCATTCACAAAATTATTTGTGAAAAGTTTTCTCCAGATGAGGGGTCCCCATAATAACCCTCCATTATCCTGCAGGACATGATAATTATACTTATCCATATATTCCGCGGAGATAACCTCTGAAATACTGGTGTTATATGTTTTATATCCTATGTTGTTACAGGTATTTACTACGTTGGCCAGGAAAGAAGTAAATGGATAGACATCTTTTTCTAAAACCCCTTTTTGCAGTGTAACTCCTGAAAAATCATACGGCCCGTCACCCATGTAGGCATACTTGAATTTCAATTGAGTGGGATTCGAATCGTTCAGCTTTTTTAAAGTAGACATTGCAGCGTGTGCTCCCTGGGAATATCCTGTCAGAAAATATTCATCATAACTCTTTATCCCTAGCTGTGCTAATACTTTATTGGCAGCTGTTACAAAATCGATAGTTGCGCTGGCTTCAGTAGGGTAATGGACATAAGGATGAACGCCATCACCACTTCCCATTCCCACATAGTCCGGAGCCATAAGGATATATCCATTCAGTACATAGGATAATTCAACAACAAATCCTGCGTATAATACACCCCTTAAATTAGAAGGAACATTATTTCTGCTGTCTGTTGTTCCATGGTCGGAAACAACGGTAGAAAGTTTGTAGTTAACGTTAGGGTACATAACCAGACCGGTTGCTTTTACCAGTGTATTGTTTTCATTTTTAGTGTAGTAAGTAATTTTGTACGCTTTCAAACCCACGTTAAATCCATTAAGATAGCTTACAAAATCAGGAGCATTTTGTTCTCCAAGGTTATTGGCGATAAAATTGATAACTCCCTGGGGAGTTAAATCCAGCTTTTGTTCAAAACTGGCAACGTCTCCTGCCTGCTGGGAAAAGTAAAATGGAGCAGCAAGTCCAAGCAATAAAAGAGTAATTTTTTTCATAATGACAATTTTTGGTTAGGTTAATATAGAATTTTTTAAAATTAAATTCACCTTGTTGAGATATCAATAATTATTCATTGAATAGTAGTATTGCAATTATTACAAAATAAAAGCGTCCGGTCAGCTGACCGGACGCTTTATACATCTCTATTATTTTATACTTAGAAAGCATTAATACCAGTAATATCCATTCCGGTAATTAACAGGTGAACATCGTGGGTTCCCTCATAAGTAATTACCGATTCAAGGTTTGCAGCGTGTCTCATCATTGGGAATTCCCCCATGATTCCCATTCCTCCTAAAATCTGACGGGATTCTCTGGCGATATCTATAGCCATTTTTACGTTATTTCTTTTAGCCATTGAAATCTGTGCAGGACTTGCTTTGTGATCGTTTTTAAGATTTCCTAACTGTAAACAAAGCAATTGTGCTTTTGTAATTTCTGTCAAAAATTCAGCTAATTTTTTCTGTTGTAGCTGATAAGATCCGATTGGATTGCCAAATTGTTTTCTCTCTTTAGAATACTGAACAGCAGTACAGTAGCAGTCAATTGCTGCCCCGATTACTCCCCAGGAAATCCCGTATCTTGCCGAGTTAAGGCAAGAAAGAGGTCCCTTTAATCCTGTTACTCCAGGAAGAAGGTTTTCTTTTGGAACCTTTACATTATTGAATACCAATTCTCCGGTTTTAGAAGCTCTCAAACTCCACTTATTATGTGTTTCAGGAGTCGTAAATCCTTCCATTCCTCTTTCAACGATTAATCCCTGAATTTTTCCTTCTTCATTTTTAGCCCAAACTACCGCAATATCGCATAAAGGAGAGTTTGTGATCCACATTTTCGCACCATTCAGAAGATAATGATCTCCCATATCTTTAAAATAGGTTTCCATAGAGCCGGGATCTGATCCATGGTTAGGCTCCGTTAATCCAAAAGATCCGATCATGTCTCCGGATGCCAGCTGAGGAAGGTATTTTCTTTTCTGTTCCTCAGAACCAAATTCATTAATAGGAAACATCACCAAAGAACTTTGTACAGAAGCGGCAGAACGAACTGCTGAATCTCCTCTTTCCAATTCCTGCATGATAAGACCATAAGAGATCTGATCTAATCCGGAACCACCGTATTCTACCGGAATATATGGACCAAGCGCACCTATTTTCCCTAATTCTTTCATTAAACCAGGTAAATCGGTATGATTTTGAGCAGCATGATCTATCTGAGGCATTACAAAGCTTTCTACCCAATCCCTTATAGATTGGCGGATTAGCTTGTGTTCTTCGGTAAGTAAGGCATCAATTCCGTAATAGTCAGGAATACTTGTAAGAGGATAATATGACATTTTTTAAATTTTCCTAAAAATAGCATTTTTCGCGATTTCAGAAAAATTTTTTTTTACTTGCTTTATTTCAGCCTATTTTTTTAATGTACCTGCAGGACATATAGAATTACGCCAACTTTTTAAGATGACGATAATCTAAGTTTTAAATAAGAACGTTGTTGAATTATTCCTCTTCCTCTTCGTTGGAAATAGGATAGTGGTTGGCGGAATTATGGATTTTATTCTTGAATTTATAGAGATAGGGCGCTTTGTTGGCAGAGCCATCATATAGTTTTTCCAGTCTTTCAAGAATATTTAAGCTTAATATTTTACGCTGAAAATTATTCCTTCTGAATTTCTGACCTAAAATGGTTTCGTACAATGACTGCAAGTCCTTCATGGTAAATTTCAACGGTAATAAATTGCTGGCAGCCACCTCGGTATTGATATTCATTCGAAGGTATTCCAATCCTGTTTCAATAATTTTATCATGATCAAATGCCATTTTAGGCAGGTTATTCACTTCAAACCATTCACAGGTTTCATTAAAAGCGTCCGGAAAAGTATTGGCAAGGGAAAAGTCAATAAGACTGCAATATCCGACAGTGATAAACCTTTGAAATATCCAGTGATTTCTTGGTACTTCTATGCCTTTATTTTTAAGGAGGATCTGGTGGACATTGTTTTCCGTACGGTCTATCCTTCCAAAGGTATGGAATTGTTTCAGGAAAATGTCCTTCAGGTGGGTTCTTTCGTAAAGTACACGTTGAGCAGCCTCTCTCAGATCTTCATCATTAAACACAAATCCGCCGGGAAGTGACCAGAGATCTAAATCATGATATTTTAAGAGCAGAACTTTCAGGATATTATTGTGAAAACCAAATATGGTACAGTCCACTGAAATGTGGGCTACAAAGTCTTTAGTATCAATAAGCTCCTTAAGCGTTTCTTTATTTTTTGAATCCTTGATTTCCATGGGAGTAAAAATAAAATTATTTTCAATATGTTTTTTTAATAAGTTTAAAATAAATCAAACTTATTGAAAAAAGGACAGTTACAATAAATAAAATGTATAGTGGATAGTACGTTAGTAATTGATTTTCAAAGAGTAGTGATATAACGATAGAACTTACTGAACTTCCCAAAGACGAAAAAATAACGATTAATGAAGTAAAAAGATTCGTTTTTTCTTTATCCACCTGAACAATCATTTTGGAATTAAGAACCGGATAGAGAGGAGAAAGAAACAATCCTATAACAGGAAATAAAAATAAAATGACCTTTGAATCTTCAGAATCAAGGTATTGTATTCCTAAAATACCTGCTAACACGAAAATAATAAACAGTAAGCAGAAGATATAATATTTTGAAAGATGAAAACGATGGATAACATTCGCGGTGATTGTTCTTCCTACATAAGAGAAAAGAGCTAAAAAGGAAGACGCCTGAAGAGCAAAGAACGAATTGACCTTCAAATGGTTTTTATAAAATGAAGGTAACCAGGAATTAAAGCTTTGTTCAACAAATACAATGGAAAAGACAACAACCAGAAATACAACAATAGAAGGAGTTATAAATCCTGACAGGTCGGAAAGAAAGGTTTTATTTTCAAAATTCTTTTCCGGTTCAGCGATCTCCAATCTTGAAAACAAAATAATGGTAACAAAGGAGAGTAAGGAAATTCCGATAAACCCAAACTTCCAGTATTCCGAATATTGACTGGAGATCAGCCACCCAAACCCCGTATTGACCACAAAGATCCCGATCATGAATGATGCTTCTACATTACTCATGGTTTTGGTAAGGGATTTTTCATCGGAAATATTATTTCTGATAATTCCGAAAACACAAATCTTCCCTATGGCAAAGCATGTTCCTATAATAGCAAACCAAAGCTTATAAAACCAGAATACTTTTACGAAGGGGAGAATTGATGAACAGATTCCTACAATAATCAGAGCAAAGATCAAAGCTTTTTTTGTTCCGATCCTGCTTATAAAATTGACGGCAAAAAGAGAAAAAAAGGCAATTGGTAAATCTTTGAAAGATTCCAAAAGTCCTAATTTTTCATAAGTAATTTTGGCTTCGGAAAGTTGCAAGATGACAATACCCATGCAGTTTAAGACCATGGAGAAAATGAGGAAGGTTAGTTTTAACGGAAGTGAAATATTGTGAAGCTTGCTCGTCATTTTGGGGATTAATTTTATTAAATTTTTATGAGTTTTTATGAAATTTTAATCAAAAAAAAGGGCTTTGAACCCCAAAAATAAAAGAAATATTAAAATATTTATTAATATAATGTTAACTATTTAAAAAAAAAATATATTTTTATTGTCTCAAAATGAGAATTAAAAAAACTAACTGTATATGAATATTAGAATATCAAGAGGTTTGGGAGTAGTTGCTGTACTATATTTTACAGCTAATTTCAGTGCCCAAAAAACAACCAATGATACTCTTCCGAAAGAACAAAAAATAGAGGAAGTAGTTATGATTGGTTATGGTACTCAAAAAAAGAGTAATGTGACTGGAGCAATTTCAAGTATTAAAGCTTCAGATATTGATGACGTTCCAGCAGGAAGACCAGAACAAATTCTACAAGGTAGAGCGGCTGGTGTCTCTGTAATTTCAAATTCTGGACAACCGGGATCTACTGCAACAATCAGAGTTCGTGGTATTACCAGCTTTGGAGCTGGAAGTAACGATCCACTATGGGTAGTGGATGGTATTGTTGTTGACAACATTGGTTGGTTGAATCAATCTGATATTGAGGGAATGGAAATTCTGAAAGATGGTGCTTCTGCAGCTATTTATGGGGTTTCTGCAGCAAAAGGGGTTGTCTTGATTACGACAAAGAAAGGTGCAAAAGGAAGATTAAATCTTTCCTATAATGGTTTCTTTGGGGTTGGAAGTGCATCCAAAAAATTGGATCTTTTGAATGCATCACAATATGGGATGATTATGAATGAAGCCAATATGAACGATGGAAAACCTGCTACTTTTTCAAACCCATCGGCGTTAGGAAATGGAACAGATTGGCAAAAGCAGATCTTTAATTCAGCCCAACGATCTTCTCATGAATTCAGTATCAGTGGAGGAAGTGATAAATCCACATTTTATACTTCATTCGGATATTACGATCAACAAGGTATTGTATTGAGAGATATTTCTAATTATAAAAGAATTAACGGAAGAATCAACTCAACACATAAAGTCTTTGATTTCTTAACGATAGGACAGACCTTTGCTTATACACACACAAAATCACAAGGAATTAATGAGAATAATGAATTTGGTGGACCATTAAGTTCAGCGATCAATCTTGATCCAACCACTCCTGTAGTAGTTACAAATGGTATTGCCAATCAGCCTTTTCCAAGTGATTACAATAGTCCTAATATTGTAAGAGATCCAAATGGAAACCCTTATGGAATTTCTCATTTTGTAAATAAAGAGATGACTAATCCATTAGCATTTAGACAAACTCAATTAGGAAGATACAAGTGGACAGATGATTTGGTAGCTAATATATTTGCTGATTTAAAAATTTATAAACATCTTAGTTTTAAATCAAGTGTTAACGGAAAACTTTCTTATTGGGGGAATCAAGCGTTTACTCCGGTATCATATTTGAGTCCAGCCAGTAAAAATGATTTTAATAATTTGTTCAGAGAAACTCAAAAGAAGTTTGAATGGAGTACGGAAAACACATTTACTTATCAAAACAAATTTGGCGAACATAGTTTAAATGTATTGTTAGGGCAGGGCTATTATGAATATAATATTTCTTCAGGTCAAAATACCACTTATAAAAACTTACCTACGAATGATTGGCAGGAAGCTTCTTTCAATTTTGAAATTCCACAATCAGATAGAGCTACTAATGCATGGGATGGAAAAGAAACTCACAAGACATCTTATTTTGCCAGAGTAGTTTATGACTATGCCAATAGATATCTTTTCACTGGTACGATCAGAAGAGATGGCTCTTCAAAATTTGGAAGCAATAATCATTGGGGGAATTTCCCAGCAATGTCTTTGGGATGGAATGTATCAAATGAAGAATTCTGGCCTCAGAACAATGTCGTAAATAGTTTTAAATTAAGAGGAGGTTATGGAGTTTTAGGAAATGATGCTATTGATGATTTCCAGTTTGCCAATTTCTTGGTTCCGGGAAGTAATTATACTTTTGGAGATGATATCATTCACATTGGATATGCACCAAGTACATTAGAAAATCCAAATTTGAAATGGGAAAGAACATCACAGTTTAACATTGCAGCGGATTTAAAAATCTTTAAGAATTTCGATTTATCAGTTGATGTATACAGAAAAAAGAGTACTGATATTTTGAGAAGAATTGATCTTCCTGGTTACCTTGGCTTAATAAATAATCCATTTAGAAATATTGGAGATATGAATAATGATGGGGTAGAGGTTAGTTTAGGATATAAAAAGAATTGGGGGGGATTTTGGGTTTTCAGCGAATGGTAATTTTGCTTATCTGAAAAATGAGATTACACGACTAGAGGGCGATAAGCCATATGTGAATTTTGCTTCATTCCAGTCTATGGGAGCAGTTTCCAGATTACAGGTTGGTTCATCATATGGTTCATTCTATGGATATCAGAACTTGGGTGTATTCCAGAACCAGGCTGAAATTGATGCTTACAGAAACGCAAACGGAGGATTGATCCAAGCGAATGCTAAACCAGGAGATTTTAAACGTCTGGATGCAAACGGTGATGGGAAAATTGATGAGAACGATTACGTAAACCTTGGAAACTCTGTACCTAAATACACATTTGGACTTACTTTGAATATGAATTATAAGAACTTTGACCTGATGGTATTTGCTCAGGGGCAGGCAGGAAATAAAATATTCCAGGGCTTGAGAAGATTGGATATTCAGGAGGCTAATTATCAAACAACCATTCTTGATCGTTGGACAGGACAAGGAACTTCCAACACCATTGCAAGGGTGACTAAAGATGATCCTAATCAAAACTATACAAGAATGTCTGATTATTATTTGCAAAAGGGTGATTACTTACGTTTGAAACTGGTACAGGTAGGATATACACTTCCTAAAAATCTTTCAGAAACAATCGGAGCAAGTAAAGTAAGATTTTATATTACTGCAGAAAATTTGGTAACATTTACTAAGTATACAGGTTATGATCCTGAGATTGCAGGTGGTGATACCTTTGGAATCGATAGAGCATACTATCCACAGGCAAGAACTTTCCTTTTCGGTGCTAATGTTCAATTTTAATTTAAAGAAAAATGAAAAATAAAAGATTTATATATAAGAGTTTATCTGTCTTATTATTGACAGGTATAAGTTATGGAGCAATATCTTGTAACAATAGCAATCTCGAAGATGTGCAAAATACTGGGACATTTGACTCCGATAACTATTTTAAAAATGAAGAACAATCTTTTTCAGGTTTAGTTGCTGTTTATGACATGCTAAGAAAGTATTCTGGTGGATTTGAAAATGAGGTTACTTTCTTTAATGGCGCATCTGATGACTTCTTCTCAGGAGGTGGAAGCTCTACGGATGGTGCCGGTATTCAGGGTTTTTCTAATTATACGATCAATCCTATCATTATGCCACTCAGCTACTGGAAAGATTATTATCAGGGAATTGCAAAAGCAAATCTTTTATTAGATAGAATTCCTAATGCAAATATGAATGACCAGACCAGAAAAAGATTTATAGCTGAAGCTAAAGTATTAAGATCTTTGTATTACTTTGAATTGTTGAGAATGTTCAAAAACATTCCTCTCATCTTAAAGCCAATATTAGCAAACGACGATTTCTATAATATTCCTCAAGCAAATCCAGCGGATGTTTATGCTCAGATAGAATCGGATATTGTTTCAGCTATTAATGATCTTCCTTTATCTATTCCGTCTAGTAATAAAAGTGAAGTAGGAAGAATTACTCAAGGATCTGCACGTGCTATTTTAGGGAAAATTTATTTATATGATAAAAAGAATACTGAAGCAGCTGCCCAATTTGCAATGGTAAATGGAGATCCAGGTACTACAAGCCAGTATGGATATAAATTAGTTGCTAATTTTGCTGATTTATGGAAAGTAGATAATAAATTTACTACAGAATCCATCTTAGAGGTAATGCATACCAATAAAAGTAATGCGGATTGGCCATTTTGGGGGACTGGGAAAGATGAAGGAAATACGATCAATCAAATGGTAGGGATCATATCTTATGGACGTATTGTTCCTCCGGCAGGTAGTCCACCAAACAATGCTCCTGATCTTTCTTCAGGCTGGGGGTTCAATCCTGCTACAGAAGATTTATTTAATTTTATGCAAGGAGATCCTCGTTTAGATGCTACTATATTCAATGCTAAACAGTTAAAAGCAGATAATAAGATTTCTTATTCACCTGGATTTAAAGATACAGGGTATTTCTTGAATAAATATGTACCAAGAACTGCTGATAAATCTAATCAACCCGGGCCAACTGAGTTGAATTACCGTCAAAACTTTATTGCCATCAGACTAGCAGATACTTATCTTATGGAAGCAGAAGCTTTAGGAGGTTCCGGAGCAAGAGCTCAGGCCCTACTAGATGCTGTAAGGGATAGAGTAGGATTGCCTTCAGTTCCGGTTTCTATGCAGGCTATTAAAGACGAAAGAAGGAGAGAGCTAGCAGGTGAAGGACACAGATGGTTTGACCTGGTAAGATGGGGGGGATGCTCCGGCAAAATTGGGAGCAAGAGGCTTTACAGCAGGTAAAAATGAAATTTTGCCAATTCCTTTTAATGAACTAGTAAATACAGCATTAAAACAAAACCCTGGCTACTAAAAACATGAAGTTTCACAGTTTATATAGTTTCTTTTTTAGAAGTATCACACCACTTTGTGGTGTGGTACTTTTATCTTTATCAGCATGTAAGTCACATTCGGTAAGTACAAGAAACGAAGTTCAGATATGGCTTACGAAAGGAGATGAGAGTATAAAATTACAACAGCAACCTTCAATTGGTTTTACAAACAATCCGGGTAGCAGTCAGAATATTGAAATTGATGACCAGCAAAAGTTTCAATATATTGACGGTTTCGGATATACGCTGACAGGAGGAAGTGTGGAAGTAATCAACAGGCTTTCAGAAACTAAAAGAAAAGCATTATTATATGAGCTTTTTGGTAAAAAGGATCAGTCCATTTCAGTCTCTTATATAAGATTGAGTGTCGGAGCTTCAGATCTTGACGGTGAAGTTTTCTCCTATGACGATTTACCGGAAGGACAAAAAGATCCATCATTACAACATTTCAGCCTTGCAAAGGACAAAGATCTGATTGCTATGCTAAAGGAGATTTTAGCAATTAATCCTAAAATTAAGTTTATTTCGGCACCCTGGTCTGCACCTGTCTGGATGAAAGATAACGGAAAGTCAAAAGGGGGAAGTTTAAAGCCTGAATATTATAAGGTATATGCTGATTACTTTGTAAAATACATTCAGGGAATGAAAAAAGAAGGGATTACAATTGATGCCATTACTCCTCAGAATGAACCCTTACACCCGGGAAACAATCCGAGTTTATATATGACCTCTGATCAGCAGAAAGATTTTATTAAAAATCATTTGGGACCTGCCTTTAAATCTAAAGGCATTACAACTAAAATTGTTGTGTACGACCACAATTGTAATAAACCTGAATACGCAACCAACATACTGAGTGATCCCGAAGCTTATCAATATGTGGATGGTTCTGCATTCCATCTTTATGAAGGCGATATTTCTGCGTTAAGTACTGTCCATAATGCTTATCCTGATAAAAACCTTTATTTTACAGAGCAGTGGACAGGTTCCAGGAGCAACTTTAATGAAGATCTGAATTGGCATACCAAGAATGTGATCATCGGTTCTATGAGAAACTGGAGTAAAATAGCTCTGGAATGGAACCTTGCTAATGATCCGCAGTATAAGCCGCACACTGAAGGTGGCTGTACGGAATGTAAAGGAGCCATTACAGTTTCCGATAAAGAAAATTTCACGAGAAACGTTTCGTATTACATTATTGCGCACGCTTCTAAGTTCATTCCGGCAAACTCGCAAAGGATAGCTTCATCTCAAACTGATAATCTGTCGACTGTAGCATTCAGAACACCTGAAGGAAGAACAGTTTTGATCGTACAGAATAATAGTAAAACAAAAGAGACCTTCTCTCTTAAATTTAATCAAAAAACAGCTCAGGTAAGTTTACCCGGAAACGCTGTTGCAACCTATATTTTCTAAATTATGAAAAGAGTTTATTTCTTACTGGCATTTGCCACTTTCGGACTGAATATATACGGACAAAAAACAATCGACCAGAAAGTTTCTGAGCTTTTGTCTAAAATGACATTAGAAGAAAAAGTAGGGCAATTGGTTCAATATAGTGGTTTTGCTTATGCAACAGGACCCCAGAATTCCAATTCGGCAACTGTTCTTGAAGAAATAAAAAAAGGTAAGGTAGGTTCCATGCTCAATGTAGCTG
This sequence comes from Chryseobacterium proteolyticum, assembly GCF_046591535.1. NCBI lineage: Bacteria > Pseudomonadati > Bacteroidota > Flavobacteriia > Flavobacteriales > Weeksellaceae > Chryseobacterium > Chryseobacterium proteolyticum. The sequence goes on from NZ_JBJLWK010000001.1 coordinate 313,800, forward strand.
GTGTAGAAGAAACAAGAGCTTTTCAGAAATTAGCATTGGAATCAAGGTTGAAAATTCCATTATTATTTGGCCAGGATGTGATCCATGGATATAGAACTACATTCCCTGTGAATATCGGACAAGCTGCGAGCTGGGATTTAGGATTAATTGAAAAGTCTGAAAGAATTGCAGCAACGGAAGCTTCAGCATATGGTATCCACTGGACTTTTGCACCGATGGTCGATATTGCCAGAGATCCGAGATGGGGAAGGGTAATGGAAGGCTCGGGTGAGGATACATATCTCGGTACTTTAATTGGCCTGGCAAGAATCAAAGGATTTCAGGGGAAAGGTTTAGGAAACCTTGATGCTATAATGGCCTGTGCCAAACATTTTGCAGCCTATGGTGCTGCAGTGGGTGGTAGAGATTATAATTCTGTGGACATGAGCCCCAGACAATTGAATGAAACTTATTTACCCCCTTTTAAAGCAGCAGCAGGGGCCGGAGTTGCTACGTTTATGAATTCATTTAATGACATTAATGGAATTCCTGCGACGGCAAACCAATACATTCTCAGAGACCTGTTAAAAGGGTCGTGGAACTATAAAGGCTTTGTGGTTTCAGATTGGGGCAGCATTGGTGAAATGGTGAACCACGGATATACAAAGGATAAAGCGGAAGCTGCTGAAAAGGCTATTATCGCAGGAAGTGATATGGATATGGAAAGTCGTGTTTATATGGCTGAACTTCCCAAACTTGTAAAAGACGGAAAAGTAGACCCGAAATTTATTGATGATGCGGCCAGAAGAATTTTAATTAAAAAATTCGAAATGGGGTTATTCGATGATCCTTACCGTTTTAGTGATGAGAAAAGACAAAAAGAACAAACAGATAATCTTGAGAACAGGAAGTTTGGAAGAGAGTTCGGTTCAAAAAGTATCGTCCTTTTAAAAAATCAGAATAGCGTTCTGCCTCTCTCAAAATCTACAAAAACTGTAGCTTTGATAGGTCCTTTCGGGAAAGAAACTGTTGCGAATCATGGTTTCTGGTCTGTAGCATTCAAAGATGACAATCAAAGAATTGTGAGCCAGTTTGATGGAATTAAGAATCAACTGGATAAAGGTTCCACATTATTGTATGCCAAAGGATGTAATGTTGACGACCAGGATCGCTCTATGTTTGCTGAAGCAATAGAGACGGCAAAAAAAGCGGATGTGGTTATTATGACCTTGGGTGAAGGGCATGCTATGAGTGGAGAGGCAAAGAGCAGAAGCAATATTCACTTTTCTGGAGTTCAGGAAGAATTATTAAAGGAAATTGCAAAAACAGGAAAACCAGTTGTTTTAATGATTAATGCAGGAAGGCCTTTGGTTTTTGATTGGGCAGCGGACCATATTCCAACAATTTTATACACATGGTGGCTTGGTACTGAAGCAGGAAATTCAATTGCGGATGTTCTTTTTGGTTCTGTAAATCCGGGTGGAAAGCTTCCGATGACTTTTCCCAGAACTGAAGGTCAGATCCCTGTGTATTATAACCATTATAATACCGGAAGACCGGCAAAAACCAATAAAGAAAGGAGTTATGTTTCAGCATATATCGATCTGGATAATGACCCTAAATTTCCTTTTGGATATGGATTGAGTTACACAAAATTCAAATATTTCGATATGACATTAAGTTCTGAAAATCTTAGAGGAAATCAATCTTTACAAATTAAAGTTAATGTTTCCAATAATGGAAATTATGACGGCGAGGAAGTCGTGCAGCTTTATATTAGAGACTTATTCGGAAAAGTGGTAAGACCGGTAAAGGAGTTAAAAGGATTTCAAAAAATATTCCTGAAAAAAGGAGAAACGAAAACTGTGAGTTTTACACTGTCACCTGAAAATTTAAAATTCTATGACGACAAGTTGAATTTTGATTGGGAAGGGGGTGAATTTGAAATTATGGTAGGAACAAACTCTCAGGAAGTTCAGACAAAGAAAATTAATTGGATTAAATAGCCAGGATTACTAATGCGGGTAGTAGCCCGCTTTATATTAACGCATATGAAATTTTTTTTTTCGAAATAGTTTACATGTATGGGTTGGAGGGATGCTGCTGTTTTCAGTGTTAGATTGTGCTTCATATAAAACAGATTCCGGCAGGAAGCTGATCTGGAGTGATGAATTTAATGGAAAGGGATTACCTGATTCATCAAAATGGAATTATGATGTAGGCGGAGGTGGTTTTGGAAATGAGGAAGCTCAGTATTATACAAAAGACCGTCCTGAAAATGCAAGAATCGAAAATGGGAATCTGGTGATCGAAGCAAGAAAAGAAGCATGGGATAAAAATAAATACACATCTGCACGACTTTTAACCAAAGGGAAGTTCTCTTTTCAATATGGAACAATTGAAGTAAGGGCTAAATTACCCAAAGGAAGAGGAACGTGGCCTGCCATATGGATGATGAGTGAGAATATGAAGAAGTGGCCGGATGATGGAGAACTTGATATTATGGAACATGTGGGATTCAATCCCGGATACATCCATGCATCAGTGCACACGAAAAAATACAATCATATCAAGGGAACTCAGAAAACAGATACTTTGATTGTTAATGATGCCAGTGAACGCTACCATGTGTATAAAGCAGACTGGACGCCGGAAAAAATAGAGGTTTATATTGACGATAAAAAATTTTTCACGTACGAGAACGAGGAAAAAACAAACGAAGCCTGGCCCTTTAACCGGCCGTATTATATCATTTTGAATTTGGCTATAGGTGGATTCTGGGGTGGAAAAGAAGGAATTGATGACTCTATTTTTCCTCAGAAGTACTATATAGATTATGTACGGGTTTATCAGAATAAATAATGAAGGGAGTTGCACAGCTCCGTAAAAACAGGAAGTAATAATAATGAAAAAACTAATTGTAAGCTGTCTTATTGCAGGGATAGCCAGTCATGTCAATGCGCAGAATTACTGGAAGAAGAATGCCGGAAAATCGGCCAGGGTTATACTGACGAATTCCAAAACTGATGAAAAGATGGTAGATAAGGGAATGGTGCAGTTTGCAAAATTTGACCAGCCTAAAGAAAATGAAGCCTGTGTTTTTGTAGACCCGGATTTTAAATATCAGAAACTGATCGGAATCGGAGGTGCAATAACAGATGCAGCTGCAGAGACGTTTTATAAACTACCGAAGGATAAGCAGAAAGAAATCATAGAAGCCTATTATGGTAAGAATGGATTAGGCTATACTGTAGTGCGTACCAATATGAATTCATGTGATTTTTCAAGTGATTCGTACACGTATGTAGAAGATAATGATACCTCATTAAAATCATTCTCCGTTGCTCATGATGAAAAATATAAAATACCGATGATCCAGGAAGCTCAAAAGGCGATAGGGAATCAGTTCAAATTGTATTTTTCACCATGGAGCCCACCGGCATGGATGAAATCGAATAAAAATATGCTTAATGGAGGCCGGCTTGAGAACCAGTATTATCAGACCTGGGCGGATTATTATATAAAGTTCATCAGGGAATATGAAAAAAGAGGAATCAAAATCTGGGGATTAACTGTACAAAATGAAGCCATGGCTAAACAAACCTGGGAATCTTGTTTGTACACTGCTGAAGAAGAGGCCGCTTTCCTGAAGAATAACCTGGGACCCACTCTATGGAAAAACGGATTTAAAGATAAAAAAGTAATGATCTGGGATCATAACAGAGATCTGATCTTTCAAAGAGCCACAACAACTTTAAGTGATCCTGAGACTTCAAAGTATGCTTCAGGAATTGCCTATCATTGGTATGAGACCTGGCACAATAAGACCCAGTTGTTTGATAATGTTGGGGAAACACACAGGGCATTTCCGGATAAGTTCCTGGCTTTTACAGAAGGATGTAAGGAAGTTTTCAATATGTCAAGGATCAATGATGTAAGTCTTGGTGAATTGTACGGAAAAAATATGATCAATGACTTTAACAGAGGTACATCATTATGGACGGACTGGAATGTTTTGCTTGACGAAACAGGAGGTCCGAATCATGTAGGAAATTTATGTTTTGCTCCGATTATTGCAGATACCCAGTCAGGAGAAGTACATTATACCTACGAATATTATTATGTAGGGCATGTTTCAAAATACATTAAACCCAATGCACAAAGAATTGGAAGCTCTACCAATACATCAGGGTTGATTTCTACCTCATTCATAAATGAGAACGGCCAGTTGGTTACCGTTATTATGAATAATACAGATAGTGATATCAATGCGAGCCTCTGGATCGAAGGAATGGCTGCCAAACTTCCTGCGCCAGCGCATTCCATACAAACAGTAATTCTATAATACACTTCATATTAATATTTTTTTTATTAAAGTAGGCTGTCTTTTTTTAGACAGCCTACATTGTTTTTTTATTAAAAAAATAAAAATGATATTTATAATTCCTCCAGTAAAACATAGGTTCCTACAGATGTTCTTGTAGATGCTCCTGAAACATAATATCCTGAGTTTCCGGCATTACTTCCTCCATAACGTACCTTGAGTTCAACATACGCGTTGCCAGCGGAGCCTGTTGTTACGATGATAATGGGAGGAGTAACACCCCCGTCATCAAAGGTTTCTGTAGACGATTCCGTATATCCCTGGGTTGTTACGATTGCTTCAGCGTCACCACCGGCTGAAAACAGAGATGTGATATAACCGGGAGTAGTATTGCTATTACCAGTGGTACTTCCTTTAATTCCAATGTATCCGGTTATTTTAAATGTTTTATTGGGGGGTAAATTGATTCTGTCTTTTTGGCTATTAAAGGACAGGTGATCTGTATTAATACCGCTTACCACACCATCATATGTTAAATTGTAGTCAGTCCCTTTTGTAGTAAGAAACTGCGATGAGTTTTTGGAAAGTACCGCATAGATTTTTCTTCTGATCACTTCAGGATTACTGTCCGATAATTTCTCAACATTCACTTTTTGAACAATCCCATTATCATCTGATGTTAAGATATATTTGGGAGCGGATGCAATACTGTCTACTTTCCTGATTCTTGTGTTTCCATTTACATCAAGAGTAGCAGTTGGGGCTGTTGTGTTAATTCCTACCTGTCCAGTTTGCGAGTACGCAAGTGGCATAATGCTTATAAAAATAAGTATTTTTAACTTCTTCATAATTTGTTGCTTTTTGGCAAAGTTAAATTAATTCAATTATAAGAGAAAAAATACGAATTAAATATATTATGTTTGACATAACCAAAACACTTTTATCCCATCTTTTGTAAAATAAACCTATTGAGTTAAAGCTGTAATGTTTTACGTTATTAATAGTAAGTTAGGAAGTAAAAAAAAAACAGGCTGTCTTAAAAAGACAACCTGTTTAATTTTTTATTAAGAAAGTTGATTATTTCTCAACGTCATATTTACTAATTACTTTCTGAGTAACACCCGAACTACTGAAACCACCGTCATGGAAAAGATTCTGCATTGTTACTTTTTTGGTAAGATCAGAGAAAAGTGTAACACAGTAATCTGCACATTCAAGTGCCGTAGCGTTTCCAAGTGGAGACATGTCTTCTGCATATCCAAGGAAACCTCCGAAACCTTTTACTCCACTTCCGGCAGTGGTAGGAGTAGGAGACTGGGAAACCGTATTTACACGAACTTTTCTTTCCCCCCAATAGTTTCCGAATGTTCTCGCGATACTTTCAAGATAAGCTTTGTTATCAGACATATCATTATAATCAGGGAATGTTCTCTGAGCAGCAATATAAGTAAGTGCCAGGATGCTTCCCCATTCATTCATACAGTCTTTTTCCCATGCCACACGCATTACTTTATGGAAAGAAACAGCGGAGATATCCCATCCTTTTTCCAACCAGTCGTAGTTCATTTCTGTATAATGTTTTCCTTTTCTTACATTTACGGACATTCCTATGGAGTGAAGGATGAAATCTATTTTTCCGAATTTTGCGATCGCAGCATCAAAAAGTTTTTCAAGATCTTCAACAGAAGTAGCATCTGCTCCGATAACTTCTGAGCCTGTTTTTTCAGCTAAACCGTTAAGTTCTCCCATTCTCAAAGCAATAGGAGCATTAGATAAAATAAATTCAGCTCCTTCTTCATGGCATCTTTCAGCAACTTTCCATGCGATCGATTGTTCATTAAGGGCCCCAAAAATAATTCCCTTTTTGCCTTTAAGTAAACCGTATGACATAATTTTTTAATGTTTATTAATATTACAAATGTAGCGATAATTTGTGTTTAGAACATAATAAAAAAACGGAGCCTTATAAAAAGGTTCCGTTTTTTTGAAAATATTTATATGACTGAAATTTTAATTGGTTTTTTTTATTCCATTCCGCTTTTACATCTTCAGCCGCATCCTTGGTTTTTTCCCAGGCTTCATCCGCCTTATCCTTGATGTCTTCCCAAGTGTCAGAAATATTAGCTTTTACCCTGTCAAGCCAATCTTCCTGACTAGCTTCTTCGTCATTGTTTCTTTTTTCATTGATATAATCCCTAGCTTTGTCTGCTAAATCATTAATTTTCCATTTCGCATCGGTCGCTGCATTTTTTAAAGAGTTTTCTGTTTTATTTACCGCGTCCTCTGCTTTGTTGTAATCCGAATTGTTCATAACATTTATTATTTAGTGTTGTTTATAGTAAAACAATAACCATTCCTAAAATCGGGCTCTGTTGTTAAAATTTTCATAATCTTTTGTTATAGTTTTCTAAATCCGTTTTATCTTTAAAGGGATAAATACAATCTTGAGATATGGAAAAAATACGTTGTGGATGGTGTGAAAAAGATGATCTGTACAGGAAATATCATGATGAAGAATGGGGGAATCCTGTTTATGATGATCAAAAGATTTTTGAATTTCTGATCCTTGAAAGTTTCCAGGCAGGATTAAGCTGGTATACCATTTTAAGCAAAAGAGAACATTTTACGAAGGCTTTTGATGGCTTTGACTATAAAAAGATTGCAAAATATGAGGATAAAAAAAATTGAGGAGCTTATGCAGAATTCCGGCATTATAAGAAACAGGTTGAAAATTTTAGCAACGGTCAACAATGCACAGAAGTTTATGGAAGTCCGGAAAGAATTTGGAACTTTTTCCAAATATATCTGGGGTTTTGTAGGTGGTGAACCTATTGACAATAGGCCCAAAAGCTTGAAAGATGTTCCAGCCACTACTGAAATTTCCGATATTTTATCTAAAGACCTCAAGAAAAGAGGTTTTAAATTTATGGGATCAACGGTAGTATACGCCCATATGCAGGCGACCGGTATGGTAAATGATCACATCGAGAACTGTTTTCTGAGGCTGCAGTCCTGATACAATAACAAAATTATATAAAACTAAAAACGATGAATAGAATTTTACTTATGGCAGGTCTGATCTGCGCAAATTTAATGTTCGGGCAATCCAAGAAGTCACTTGAAAAGAGGCCTTTTATTCCGGTTGAAATTACTAAAACTGATGGTTCTACTGAAAATATTTTGTTAAGAGATATTTATTTCCCAAAAGCTGAATCCTTTATGGGGATTGTAGCACAAAATAAAAATAAATCTGTTTTTGAGAATGAACAATTATTTGAATACAAAACTTCTGAAGCGTCGGAGATCAAGAAAATAGGGTATCATGATATTCAAAAAATAAAGGTAGTAGATAAGTATGATGATGAAGTTATAGGTTATGAAAAGCTGAGCATTAAAAAAGTGAGTAAGGATAATGATGTGAAAGATAAAAATTATACAGCCATCCTTCCCATTCTTTACGATGGTAAAATAGATATTTACGGGTATGAATATACAGTTTGTGGCAATGGCATGGGATGCATGTACGCAGGCACGATTATGTATATTAAAAATGACAAATCAGATTTTGCTGTAATGCCTGTTGATGTGGATGAAGTTTCACTGTTTAACCTGGGAAGCCTCGATGAAAAATTAATTAATGCTTTTAAATATGCCGGTGGGGATTGCCCTGAATTTGTAAAGTATCTGGATAATCTTTATATAAAATTACAGGACAGGGATTTTAGGAAAAAAATGAAGCAGGACATTAAAGACAATTACCAAAAAGCGATTGATGAATCTAAAAGTCTTGATAAAAAAGATAGATTCAATTATGTTACACGAAAAAGATCCGAATATGATATTAAAATGTTTGTGAAGATCATCAATGAATATGAAAAGAATTGTCCATAAAACAAAAGGATTTCAATTTTGAAATCCTTTTGTTTTTTTCTTATTATTTGATTATTCTCTCCAATACCCATTCAATAAGGTTCTTTTCCGATGCATGGTGATCAGAGGAAAATTCCCCACGTCTTCTGTTGGCTATTACATTATTTACAGTAATTGCTTTGTGTCCCAATAGTTTTGAGAACGCATAAATTGCCGAAGTTTCCATTTCGAAATTAGTAATGCCAAGTTCGTTCAATGTTTCCAGGAATTTATCATCCAGGGATTTCAGACGAAGTTGTCTGCCCTGTGGAGCATAGAATCCAGGGAATGTGGCGGTATTTCCATGATATCTGGCATCTTTGTAGTATTCAGCAATATCTTCAGCCCAGTCAGCAAAATAAAGCATTGGCTTAATTTTCTCATAAGGGAACTTTTCGATAAAGTTCTTTGAAAAATCATTTTCAAAATGGTAATCCTTATAAAAGTGCATAAGACCATCCAAACCTACAACATTTTGGGTTACCAGCATATTGTCCACCTGTACATCTGGATTCACGCTACCACATGTTCCCATACGGAAAAGTTCAAGCGCCTTATGTTCGGTTTTAATTTCCTTATTTTTAAGGTCGATATTAACCAGGGCATCCAGCTCATTCATTACAATATCGATATTCTCCGTACCGATTCCGGTGGACATTACTGAAATTCTTTCACCGCGTAAAACTCCTGTGTGGGTATAGAATTCCCTTTTATTCTTTTTAATCTCTACTTTATCAAAATACTGAGATACTTTCGGAACCCTGTCAGGATCACCAACCAGGATAATTTTATCTGCAATATCTTCAGGTAAAAGGTTTAAGTGGTAAACACTTCCGTCATCATTTAGTACCAGCTCGGAAGCTGCAAGTTTATTTAGCATATTATGTTTATTTTTTTATGTCAATGAAAATGGCATCTTTATAAGGAGAACTTACAAGCTCATAAATAGAGCCGTACTCTTCTACGATCCTTTTCTGGCCATTGAAAACTTCGTAAACGGTTACTGTTGTTTTTTCAAAGTTTTTAGGATCTTTTCTCTGGGAGGTAATTTCATAAAAATGATTATCTTTTTTCAAAACAGAAACCAACTCTTCTCTAGTTGAATTATTCGAAGACATCATTCCCGGAAAATCCATTACAACATCTTTTAATTCGGTATAAGTTTTATAAGGTTTGGTCTCGCCGTTGGAGTAAACGTAAACTTTAGGTACGGCCTGATCCTGTACCAGACGGATCAGGTAATAATCATTACCCTTTTTTTCTGCATATACTGCCATTTCCTGACCTAATTTCTGGGCAAAAATCCCAAATGAGAAAAGACTTGCTACAAAAGCCAGTAGTAATTTTGTTTTCATAATGATATTTCGTTTTTGATTAGTTGTAAATATATAAAATCCTCATCCCATTAATCTCACATCATATTTTAAAAAGAACAGGCAGTATATCCGGCTTTTCAGTATAATGAATTTGGTTTCGGGGTTTAAAATTAATAAAAATTCATGAATTAAAATATAAACATTATTTAATCCAGATTTAAAACTGAGATAATGTATGGTGATTACATTTGCCGCTAAAAATTTCATGAAATACTCTTTACTGCTTATTATTTTAACTTTCGGTTTTGCAATCATGTCATTTAATCCTACAGATAAAGGGACGAAAAATGAAAATACTTTTATCAATAACGGGTTAACTGACTTTAAAAATAAGCTTGAACAGTTGAAAAGAGATGTTTACCTGTTTGGGGATGACAAAATATCTCTTGAAGATCTGCAGAAATCATTGAGTACTACCCGAAACTCTTTTAAGGAAATAGAATTCTATATTGCCTATCATTACCCTGAATTCACAAAAACCCATCTTAATGCTGCTCCTTTATTTCATATTGAGGCAGCAGGAACGTCCGCCTATACTTTGCCCCCGGAAGGATTACAGGTTTTGGATGAACTGATTTACTCGGAAGAGGCAGCTGAACAGAAAGAGAAAATAAAATCCATTACTGATTTTTTGTACAATAGTTATTCTAACTTTTATTTAAGCTCGGTAAAAAACGGATTGAGCAAAGGTGTCAATAAAACATTACCACTCCGTATAGAGTTAATAAGGATTTATAGCTTGGGAGTTACAGGCTTTGATACACCCGGTTCTTTAAATATTTCTGAAGAAGCAGCGTATGCGCTTTTGGGAATAAAAAAATACATTAATGATGATCCTTATTTTAGGAATTATAATATTCAGAAAGCAAATACCATTCTTTCTGATGCAACCGGATACCTTGCAGTTAATAAAAATTTTGAAACATTTGACCGCATTGAATTTTATAAAAAATACATCCAGCCTCTTTATGAAGAATTTGGAAACTGGGACGGAAGAACAGATGACCTCAAGGCGTTTTCGGGATGGAACGCTCAGAACAAAAATTTTTTCAGCAGCGATTTTCTGGATCCCTATTTTTATACCCTTTTAAAGGTATCTGAAGATAATCCTGAGCTTAAGAAACTGGGCAAAGAAATATTCTATGACCAAAGTGTAAGCGGAAATGGAAAAATGAGCTGCGCTACATGCCATTTACCGGAAAATGCTTTTACAGACCTTAAAGCAAAGTCGCCAAGTAATGTTGAAGGAAAAACCGTGTTGCGGAATTCTCCTTCTTTATACAACGCAGTATTTGCTAAAAGATTTTTTTTACGATATGCGTGCTTTTTATATCGAGCAACAGGCAGAGCATGTTATCTACAATGAACAGGAATTCAATACGAGCTATGAAAGTATTATTAAAAAATTAAAGGAAAAGCCGGAATATAAAAGAGCATTCCGTACAGCATTTAAAGATGGGAAGATCAGTAAAGAAAATTTCTCCAAAGCATTGAGTTCATATGTAGCTTCCCTTTATTCTTTTGAAAGTGATTTTGATCGCTTTATGAGAAATGAGAAAGAAATCTCAGATGATGCTAAAAAAGGATTCAATTTATTCATGGGAAAAGCCAATTGTGCAACCTGTCATTTTGCCCTCATTTCTCAGGATTGGTTCCTCCCTTCTATAATGAGAATGAATCGGAAGTGTTAGGGGTTACAAAAGCTCCGATCAGTAAACTGCCTTTAGAACTGGATTCTGATTTGGGAAGAGTGAAAAGCCCGGTGAAAAAAGAAAATTCCTGGATCTATGAAAATTCTTTTAAAACCATGACAGTAAGAAATATTGCGCTTACAAAGCCTTATTTTCATAATGGAGCATTTAATACTCTGGAAGAAGTGCTGGATTTTTATAATGAAGGAGGAGGAGAAGGTCTGGGGTTAAAAATAAATAACCAGACTTTACCAGCGGATAAACTTAATCTTACCGAAACTGAAATGAAGCAGATCATTGCATTTCTAAACGCTCTGACGGATGTAAGCAAAAGATAACAGGGAAGTGTTTATAATGAGCGGGCTAAGGCTTATTTTGATTTAATAAATGAATTTCGAAATTCGAAATGAACGTGCTATACTTAAAAAGTAATCGTATTAAGTTTAATATTCCACTTATATGGTAATTATCCCATAACCACGAATTTCAAATCTGCATCATATTTAACACAAACTTAATTCACTTAACATTGGGTTTTTAATTTTGTAACATTGCTGATGCTTTATTTAAAACTCTATTAATAGAGGGCTGGTGATAAAAAAATAGTTTTGCAACATCTAATAAATCGAAATTATTATGAAGAAAAAACTACTAACAGTTGCAGCTCTTGCACTCGTATCAGGTTCTGCCCTTCAGGCACAGACCTTTGTTTTCAATAAAAATGCCTCATGGAGGTATATCGACAACAACCAGGCGCAGGTTACCCAGTGGAAAGATACCAATTTTGATGTTTCTTCCTGGTCTACAGGAAACGGTCCTTTAGGATATGGAGATCCTGTCACTACCACGATTAACACAGGTCTTACTACAGCCTATTTTGCAAAAGACTTTAGTGTTAATCTTGCGGATCTTTCCGATACGATGGAATTAGGAGTGATGAGAGATGATGGTATTGTAGTATACCTAAACGGACAAGAAGAGGTAAGGGACAATATGCCTGCAGGAACTATTGCTTTCAATACACCATCCGTTACAACAATTGACGGTGCTGCTGAGAATGTGTATAATGTATTCTCAATTCCAAAGTCAAAATTTGTTAACGGAAACAACAGGATATCTATTGAATTGCATAACAGAAGCGGACAAAGCTCAGACCTGAGAATTGATGCTTATCTGAAAACGGTAAGCGGAACAACGAACCCTGTTGGTTGTAATGCTGCCCACATCAGTTGTTTTACTTCTATTGTTCCTACTTCACAAACCAATAAATTGATCATCCCGGCTGAGCATAAATATCAGCTTATTTTAAAAGAAGGAGATGCCTATACACAAGGAGGCGGATTAGTAGGGGGACAGAATGATTTTACTGCTTATGTTGCTAAAAACGCCAGTTCAACCGACGGTTATCTTTCAGTAAATCATGAAACAAATCCTGGTGGCGTTACGATGGCTGAAATTAATTATAATGCATCAACGAAACTTTGGCAGCTGACCAAATCGAGGGCTGTGGATTTCTCTACACCAAGCCTGGTACAGACGATCAGAAACTGTTCGGGAGGGATTACCCCTTGGGGAACTGTGGTTACCGCTGAAGAATCTGTAACCTCAAGTGATACGAATGCTGACGGATATAAAGATTATGGCTGGCTGGTAGAAATTGATCCTGCCACAGCTCAGGTAATTTCACAGAATCCGGATGGTTCTAAAGGAAAATTATGGCAGATGGGTATTATGAACCACGAAAATGTGGTGATCAATAATGCCGGAACAACAGCTTATTATGGAGAGGATGGAGGAACCCATCTGGTTTATAAATATGTAATGGATACCCCAAACAACCTTTCATCGGGTAATCTTTATGTATTGAAACTGGACCAGGGGTTAAGCAGCTCAGGAGATCCTGTAGTAACTACAGCAACATGGATCCAGGTGCCAAATAAGACAAAAGCAGACCAGAATAATACGAATAACTTGGCATTTTCACTAGGTGGAACAAAGTTCAACGGAATTGAGGATGTTGATATCAGTCCATTGGATGGAAAGATTTATTTTACGGCTAAAGGTCTGAATAAAGTATATCGTCTGCAGGATAACGGAACTACGGCTTCACAGGTAGAAACATTTGTTGGAGGGCTTTCTACGGTATATTCTTTCAATACTGCGCAAGGAATCAAATCCGAAGCATGGGGGGATGGTAATGACAATCTGACTTTTGATGAACTTGGAAACCTTTGGGTATTACAAGATGGAGGAAAAAATTATATCTGGGTAGTAGCTCCAGACCACACACAGGCCAATCCTAAAGTAAGACTTTTTGCTTCAATGCCTGCCGGTTCTGAACCTACGGGACTTACCTTTACACCAGATCATAAATTCGGATTCTTCTCCATTCAGCATCCGGATGCAACGATCTCTACAGATGTAGATGCTACTGGAAACACAATTGATTACAGAGGGAAATCTGCTACCATTGTTGTAGCTCTTAAAAATAACCTTGGGCAAAACGGAACTTTGGCAACAATTGATGCTAAAACAGAAAGTTCAGTTACTGTTGCTCCTAACCCGACATCAGGAATGGTGAAGATTAATTCTTCTAAAGGCTTGAAAGATATTTCTGTAACAGCCTATAGCTTGGATGGTAAAATTGTATTCACAAGGAAATTTACGGGTTCTCATACTTCATTGGATGTAGACTTTACATCCCAGCTTGAAGCATCCCGTGTTTTGATTGTAAATATCGAAGCTGACGGATTCCAGAAAACAGTAAAAGTTGTAAAAAAGTAGTATATTAATATTCAATAGCTGCCGGTAATTCTGTTACCGGCAGCTTTTATCTGTCTATGAAAAAACTTTCCTTATTGGTTACTTTGTTCGTGCTGAACTATAGCTATGCTCAGATCGATCCTGTAAAATATCCTACCTATACGAATATTGAAGACGCTTTGAAAAGTGACCAGCCGGTATACAGTATAAGTTTCAGAGGTAAAGGCTTATTTAACCTTCCTTCTGATATCAGGAAATTCTCGTCCATGTTCTTTCTTAATATCATGGGCAATAATCTTGAAAAGATGGATCCTGAATTATTTACATTGAAAAATCTTGAGATATTGAATGTCAATGAAAACAGTATTAAATTCATTCCGGATGAGGTGGGAGAGCTTACCCAATTGAAAACCCTTTCAATGAATCTGAACAGCCTGACGTCGGTTAATCCAAATATTGCCAGATTGCAGCAATTGAAAGTAATTCATCTCGATGCTAACAATCTGAATGTTTTCCCCGAAGCTTTGACGCAAATTCCTGCCTTGGAAGAAATTAATCTTCAGGATAATCAGATCAGTTTTGTTTCTGAACGTCTCAATCATATTAAAAATCTAAAATACCTGAATCTGGCAGCTAATCAGATTAATGATCTTGGCAATATTGAGTTTCCAAAGAATCTGAAATATCTGGAATTGCAGCAGAATGCTATTTCAAAACTACCCGAATCCCTCTTTGAGTCAAAGAATCTGGAGTTTCTTAATGTGAGCCAGAACAATATTCACGAAATTCCCGCAAAAATAAAAGGACTGAAAAATTTGGTAAGTATAAATCTTGCAAACAATAACCTGAAAGAACTGCCTGAAGATATTTCCCGGTTGAAAAATCTCAAAACATTAATATTGACAGGAAATCCTATGGATAAGACAACCATTGAAAAATATAAGAAACTTTTACCTGATACGCAGATCTATTTCTAAACTATCCGCCGACTCTTTTGGTTTTATAGCCCATATCTTTAAGGATATCCATAATTTTATCACGGTTATCTCCCTGAATAATGATGGTTCCGTCTTTTTCCGAACCTCCTATTCCTAAAGTGGTTTTGATCTTTTTTGAGATTTTTTTCAAATCTTCTTCACTGCCTTCCCATCCTTCAATCACGGTAACGGGTTTTCCGTTCCTTCCTTTTTTTTCAAACTTGCATACTAAGGGCTCTTTCTGCTTGAATTTTTCTTCAGGCATTTCAAAATCCTGCTCCTCATGGTCAGGAAAAAGGTTCTTTAGTTGATCTCGTAAATCCATAAAACAAAATTAAAAATAATAATTAATTCTGCGTCGCAGTTTTCATAATCATTTCACAAAAGTATTGGATCATAACAAATATTGGGGAATAGATTTATTTACAGCAAAAAGCAAGTTTGATTTTTATATTTTTGAAATTCATAAAATTCATTAAGCTAAAATGAGACCATGAAAATAAAAGCAAAAACTATTATTATTGCATTCACTTTAATTTTTGGAGGAGTAAATGCTCAGACAAATTTTTCCACAAATCCCCTGGATGCTGTCTTCGAAACAAAAGATACTGACAAATTCTGGAAAGCCTTTGATCTGATAGGTACATCAAAGCAAAACCCTTTTGTAGATTATGTGAAAAACGGATCTCCCGGAGTAAAGGGGTTTATGCAATTCAGGATCATCAATGCGGATTCTTTATATTCGAAAGTAAAAAAGAAAAGGGAAGATTATTTAAAGAGTCGGAATGTTCTGAGTGGAATCAGTCAAAAAGAAAAAAGAACGAGGGCAATTTACAGCGCACTAAAATATTGGTATCCTGAAGCTAAATTTCCACCGGTATATTTTGTCTATGGAAGATTTAATTCAGGAGGAACAACCTCTAATGATGGTATTATAATTGGCACTGAAATGCTTAAAAATCTGGATGGTATTACCGGACTTATTGCCCATGAACTGATTCATTTTCAACAAAATATTACAGGAAATGATATGCTGTTAAAATATACCTTACTTGAAGGAGGTGCAGATTTTGTGAGTGAACTGATATCAGGGGAAAATATTAATACCAACGCTTTTCAATACGGTGAAGCACATGCTGATCCCTTAAAGAAGGAATTTGTAACTCTTTTAAAGGGGAACAACGCTACAGATTGGCTTTATGAAACCAGTAAAAAAGACGATCGTCCTAATGATTTGGGATATTGGATGGGATATAAAATTTCTGAAGCTTATTTTAATAAACAGGCAGACAAGCATAAAGCAATCCATGATATATTAAATATTAAAGATCCTCTGTTGTTTTTAAAAGAAAGCGGTTTTTTAGATCAATACATCAAAGAATATATAAAGCAGAACAACAAAAAGCTCGAGGATTTTTTTTAAAGCGTAAGCGTGTCCGAACTTTTATAGAATTGAATTTGTTTTGTTTTCAGCCATGTGATCTTTATAACAGCAATTATACAGATTCCGTTATAGTCTAATTATAAAGTTGTTGAATTGCAAAATGTGTAACTCAAAAAATCAGTACTGAAAAGAAAATAAATAAAAGCTTTAATAAAAATTTAAGTCTTTAAAAGAATCAGTTTCATAGGAAAATAGGTAAATTTGTATATTAAAAGTTACAGAAAATGTCGAAAAAAGCAATACTGGCGATACTTGACGGATGGGGATTAGGAAAAAATCCTGAAGTTTCAGCACTGGATAAAGCCAATACACCATTTATAGATAGTTGTTTTCATAAATTTCCACACACCACACTTGAAGCGAGCGGTACTGCGGTAGGTCTTCCTGCCGGGCAGATGGGGAATTCAGAAGTAGGACACATGAATCTTGGAGCAGGAAGAGTGGTTTACCAGAATCTTGTAAAACTGAATATGGCTGTAGAAAATGGGACCCTCGGGGAGGAAAAAGTTATTCAGGAAGCTTTCGAATATGCTAAAAGAGAAAATAAAAAAGTACATTTTATCGGATTGGTTTCCAATGGAGGAGTACATTCTCATATCAATCATTTAAAAGGCCTTTTAACCGCAGCTAAAAATTTCGGACTGAATGAAAATGTTTTTGTTCATGCTTTTACAGATGGACGGGACTGTGATCCTCATTCCGGATTGGGATTCATCAAAGAACTCGATGAGCATATGCTGGCTACGACCGGAAAACTGGCAACAATTGTCGGAAGATATTACGCGATGGACAGGGATAAGAGATGGGAAAGGGTTAAATTAGCTTATGATGCTCTAACAGAAGGAGTAGGATTGCAGACAACCGATGCGATAGCAGCAATTCAGCAGTCTTACGATAATAATGTTACGGATGAGTTTTTAAAACCAATCATCATGATGAACACCACAGAGACAGGTAATGTAGTTCCTGTAGCTAAAATAGTGGATAATGATGTAGTCATTTGCTTTAATTTCCGTACCGACAGGGGAAGAGAGATTACAGAAGTTCTGTCACAGAAGGATTTTCCGGAATTCTTTATGCGTAAGCTGAATCTGTACTATGTTACACTTACCAATTATGACAAGACCTTTAACAATGTAAAGGTGGTTTTTGATGAAGAAGTTTTACAAGAAACTATGGGGGAAATCATTGAAAGAAATGGTAAAACACAGATCCGTATAGCAGAAACAGAAAAATATCCCCACGTTACCTTTTTCTTTTCCGGTGGTAGAGAAAAAGAATTTGTTGGTGAAAAAAGATTGCTTTGCCCAAGCCCTAAAGATGTTCCTACTTATGATCTTAAGCCCGAGATGTCTGCCTATGATATCACCAATGCTATTGTTCCGGAACTGGAAAATGAAACAGCAGATTTTGTTTGTCTGAATTTTGCCAATACCGATATGGTAGGACATACCGGAGTATTTGAAGCTGCTGTAAAAGCTGCTGAAACAGTAGATAAATGCATTGAAAAAGTTGCTACTACGGCTTATGAACATGGTTATGCGGTGTTCATCCTTGCAGATCACGGAAACTCGGATGTAATGATTAATCCTGATGGAACACCGAATACACAGCACTCCACGAATCTGGTACCTCTCATCATAATGGATAAGGACTATACCTGGAATTTAAAACCGGGAAAATCCGGAAAGCTGGGAGATGTAGCTCCAACTATTTTAAAAATAATGGGGATTGATATTCCGGAAAGTATGACAGGAGATGTTTTAGTAAGCTAGTCTACCAATAAAAAAGTTAAAATGTCGTTATATTTAATAATGGCATTTTTTATGATATATGTCATACATATTATGAGAGACATATGTTATTATGCTCTAAATAATAAATAAATCATATCTTTGTATATTAATTATAATAAATCTAAATAGCTGAAATGTATCAAACACTGGTAAGGAAGGAAGTGATGAGTATTTTAGAAAAGGAAGTAAGTTCTTTTCTGGAAAAGTTTTTGACGCCCATTGAAAAAATATGGCAACCCTCAGATTATCTTCCGGATCCGTCAAGTGAAAATTTCAAATACGATTTAGAAGAAATTCAGACTTTTGCCCGTGAAATGCCTTATGATCTTTTTGTGACTCTTATTGGCGACTGTATCACAGAAGAAGCTCTGCCATCTTATGAATCATGGTTAATGGGTGTAGAGGGGATCAATCAGGAAGAAAAGGTAGGCTGGGCCAATTGGGTAAGATCATGGACCGGTGAAGAAAACAGGCATGGAGATTTGCTGAATAAATATCTTTATTTATGCGGCAGGGTAAACATGAGAGAAGTTGAGATCACTACTCAGTACCTGATCAGTGACGGTTTTGATCTTGGAACGAGCATGGATCCTTACCGGAATTTTGTATATACAAGTTTCCAGGAAACAGCCACTAATATTTCCCATAGAAGAGTAGGAACTTTAGCGAAACAATCCGGAAACGGAAAATTGGCAAAGATGTGTGGAGTGATTGCAGCAGATGAGGCCAGACACGCTAAAGCATACAAACATTTCGTTGCAAAGATCCTGGAACTGGATCCTTCCGAAATGATCCTGGCATTTGAAGATATGATGCGTAAAAAAATTGTAATGCCTGCTCATTTAATGAGACAGTCTGGGCAAAAAGCTGGTGAGCTTTGGGGGCATTTCTCAGATGCAGCACAACGATGCATGGTATATACCGGTCAGGATTATATCAATATCATGAAAGATCTGCTTGACGAGTGGAAAATAGAACACATCAAAGGTCTTACTGAAAAGGCTGAAAAAGCACAGGAATACCTTATGAAGCTTCCGGCGAGATTACAGAAAATTACAGACAGAGTTTCTACTCCTGACTTACAATTCCAGTTCAGTTGGGTGAAAAGTTAGGTATGGAATACTTAAAAAATAAAAGTAAGAGTGCCAAGTGTTTTTGGCACTCTTTTTATTTCTTATCTTTGCACAGCTAAAAACGCAGAAAATGTTAAATAATAAAAAAAATTGCTGTAGACTTCGACGGAACCATCGTTGACGATGCTTATCCGGGGATCGGAAAAGCGAAGATCTTTGCATTTGAAACTTTAAGAAAACTTCAATCCGAGGGTTACAGGTTAATTCTTTGGACATACAGACACGGAAAAACATTAGATGAGGCAGTAGAATTCTGCAAGAAAAACGGAATAGAATTTTATTCTGTAAACGGTAGTTTTGAAGGGGAAGTTTTCGACCCTGAAACACAATCCCGAAAAATAGATGCAGACTGGTTTATTGATGACAGAAATTTAGGTGGTTTTCCGGGATGGGGAGAAATCTATAATATTATCCACGAAAGGATAGAATTCCGTGTGGAAGGTAAAGAAGTTTTAGCATACTCCAAACTTAAGAAAGAAAAGAAAAAAGGCCTTTTCTGGTAAATTAATAGATATGAGAAGGAGACATTAGAAATTAGATTTTTGCATGTCTTTTATTAAGATTAAATCATTAATCTAACTTCTAAAATCTACTATCTAACATCGTATAAAAATGATTCAATTAAAAACAATAGACGAGCTTCGTCTTATGAAACAAAGTGCTCAATTGGTTTCCAAAACATTAGGAATGTTAGCGAAAGAAATCAAACCGGGAATTACGACTTTGTATTTAGATAAATTAGCCCATGATTTCATTAAAGATCATGGAGGAGAACCGGCATTCTTAGGATACGGGGGATTCCCCAATTCGCTGTGCATTTCTCCGAATGAACAGGTGGTTCACGGCTTTCCCAATAATGACATTATTAAAGAAGGAGATGTTCTTTCTGTAGATTGCGGGGCTGTTTTAAATGGCTTTGTGGGAGATCACGCGTATACCTTCGAGATAGGGGAAGTGAAGCCTGAGGTTAAGAAACTGTTACAGGTTACCAAAGAATCCCTTTATAAAGGAATTGAACAATGTATCCGTGGGAAAAGGATTGGAGATATTTCTCATGCAATTCAGGCTCATTGTGAAAAAGAAGGCTATGGAGTGGTAAGAGAGCTTGTAGGGCACGGATTAGGAAGAAAGATGCATGAAGATCCTCAGGTTCCGAATTATGGCAGACAGGGAAGTGGAAAAGTGATCAAGGATGGTCTTGCCATTGCTATTGAACCTATGGTTAATCTGGGAACTGAAAAAGTAAAATTCCATAATGACGGATGGACGGTAACTACCCTGGACAATCAGCCATCAGCACATTTTGAGCATGATGTGGCTGTGATCAACGGGAAACCTGTATTGCTATCTACTTTCAAATACGTATATGAAGCATTAGGTATTCAAAGTGATGAGGAGAAGCCTTTTCAAATGGATTTCTAATGAAAAAAGTAACCAAGCTTTTACTGAATACTATTCCGCGTCCTGCGCTTATTACGATGAGCATCTGGGCAAGGCCGCTTATCTACCAGTTTTTTAAGGGAGATGAATTTTTCGATCCTATTGATGGAAAATCATACCGTAAGTTTCTTCCGTATGGCTATGGAAAACAAAGGGAAAATGCTTTATCTCCGGGAACCTTAAGTCTGGAAAGACATCGTCAGATGTGGTTATACCTTCAGAATGAAACCGATTTTTTTATTAAGAACTATAAAGTTTTGCACATCGCTCCTGAGCAGGAATTTTTGAGAAAGTTCAAAAGGATGCGTAACCTGGATTATATTTCTGCTGATTTATATTCTCCTATTGTAGATGTGAAAGCAGATATCCTGAACCTTCCTTTCGCTGATGACAGCTTCGATATTGTTTTCTGCAACCATGTATTAGAGCATATTGAAGATGATGCAAAAGCAATCAGTGAATTATACAGGGTAATGAGACCTGGAGGATGGGGTATTTTCCAGGTACCCATGAAGAATTCACTGGAAAAACCTATGAGGACTTTACCATAAAGGATCCTAAAGAGCGGCAGAAACATTTCGGGCAGTATGATCATGTACGTTGGTATGGAATGGATTATTTCGACAGGTTGAAAAAGGCCGGATTTGATGTTGATATCAATTTCTATTCACAAAAGTTTACCGAAGAAGAAATTAAAAAATACGGATTAAGATACAATGAGATCTTACCTGTTGTTTTCAAAAAATAAATAAAAATGTCTACACCATAATGTAGACATTTTTATTTGGTTAAAGATACAGCTTTAATTAGTGAGATGCTGCTTTCAATCCGATGATGGAACCAATCAGCGTTGACAAGAAGAATATCCTCCAGAACGTTACCGGATCCTTAAAAAAGAGCATTCCCATTAAAGCAGTGCCTACTGCACCAATCCCCGTCCATACAGCATATGCAGTTCCGATAGGTAAAGTTTGCGTTGCTTTGATTAAAAGAAGCATACTAATGGTCATGGTAACCAAAAAACCGGCAAACCAATAATACATTTCTGATCCTGATGTTTCTTTTGCCTTTCCAAGACAGGAAGCAAAAGCTACTTCAAACAACCCTGCAATAATTAAAATAATCCAGTTCATTTTTTTATTTTTTTCTGATGCAAAGTTCTGTATTTAAAGGGGAAAATAATTTTACAAATGTTAAAAAATGAAGCTCTAAAGCTTTTTGTGATCTAAGATAGTTTTAGTAGGTCAAAATTTTTATGATATGTCGACTTTAAAATGCTGAATTTATACAGTTTTACTTAATTTCAGCGCGGATTCTGCTCAGACTTACCTGAGTAATTCCGAGATAAGAAGCAATGTGTCCCAGCTGAACCCTTCTCAAAAGATTGGGTTTGTCACGCATCAGGTCTTTGTAGCGTTCGGTAGAAGTTTTGAACTGTCTGGATATAATTAACTCTTCTGTTTTTACAAGCTCTCTTTCCGCAAACTTACGGCCCCAATTGGCAATATAGATGTCTTCATTGAAAAGTTTTCGGAGATATTCTGTTTCTAATCGGTACAACTCACATTCTTCCAGCAGCTCGATACTTTCATAACCCGGTTTATTCTCTACATAACTTTTCATGGAGACGATCGTTTCTCCTTCACTGCCAAACCAGAAAGTAATATCATTATCCTGGGTGGAGGCATAGGCACGAACAATTCCCTTTTTAATAAAATAAACATAAGGAATGATTTTATCTGCTTCCATAAGGCAAAATCCTTTGGGATAAGCTGCTTCAGTAATATGAGCTTTAAGCTTTTCCCGTGAAGATTCAGGAAGAATCAGTAAATTATCGATGATTTCGTCTATAGTCATGAAGGCAAATTCTAATCAGTCAAAATTATTTGTTTTTACTGATTTAATGAAGATGTTATGGTTAATTTTTACATTTGCGATCTTTAAAATGAGTATATCACAAAATACTATTCTGGTCAATTAGGATTAAACAGCTGAGAAATAATGAAAATAAGAGTTGTATATTTCTGATCTATAGTTATATATAAGATAAATTTGTGATTTTTCAAGAAATTATGGGCATCTGTAATTTGATATAAAATAAATTCTGTTTTTATTTCATTTTTAGTAAATATAAAATATTTTTGTACGCCAAATAAACAAAATGAAGAGAGCTTCCATCAAAGACATTGCAAGAATTGCCGGAGTTTCCGTTGCAACTGTTTCTTATGTGATCAACAAAAAGGAGGGAAGCAGAATCAGTGAGGTAACCAGGAATAAAATTCTGGATATTGCAGAAGAAATCAATTATACACCCAATAAGATTGCCAGAAGCTTAAAAATGAGCAAAAGCAAGTTAATAGGTCTTATTGTTCCGGATATTTCAAATGATTTTTATTCCAATATTGCGCGTTGTATAGAAAATGAAGCCATGAAGCTGGGGTATACCATACTTATCGGAAGTTCTGATGAAAACCCTGATAAGTTTAAAAAGCTTACGGAGCTTTTTTCTCAGCAACAGGTGGACGGAATGCTTGTAAGTCCTGTAGCAGGCTCTGATGATATCATTAAAAAACTGCTAAAGGACGAATATCCTATTGTGTCTATTGATTATTATCTCGAAAATGTTGAGCTTCCCGCAGTAACGCTGAATAATTTTGAAATTTCCGGGCAGGTTTTCAACTATCTGATGGAGCATAAATTTGATGAATTGATCTATGTGGGATACAATACCCATCTTCCGCATTTGCTTGACAGACAGCGAGGGTTTGAGAGAAAAATCAAGGAACACGGTATTGCATCAAAGAAAGTGCTGGTAGAAATGGGAAATGTTACCTCAAAAGTTCATGCAGGATGAGATGAACATCTTAAAATAGGTGCAGGAAAAACAGGATTATATTTTTTAAACAATAAAATAGGAAATGCAGGATTGCATTATCTTGTCAAAAATAAGATCAGGGTTCCTGAAGATGTTTCTGTCATTGCTTTTGATGAAACCGATGCCTACAATTTATTTCCTACAGAAATTACCTATATAAGACAGCCGTTGGAAGAAATGGCCAGACAAGCTGTAAAACTCCTCGACGAACAAACAAAAAAATTCTCTGAAAAGGGAGAAACAGTAGTTTGTGAAGCAGAATTAATTATAAAAAAATCAGTCAAATAAAAAATTTAACCTATATATTAAACGTTTAACCTAATGAAAAAAAATAATCAGTATGTAGTATGTTTCGGAGAAGTTCTTTGGGATATATTTCCACAAGGATCCAGAGCTGGAGGAGCACCTTTCAATGTAGCTTATCATGTTTCTAAAACGGGAATTGATGCGAAGGTACTCAGCAGAATAGGGAACGATGATCTTGGTAACCAGCTGGTCAGTCAGATCAAAAACTGGGGAATGACAACGGACTATATTCAGGTCGATGCTGATAAACCAACGAGTACAGTTGTAGCTACTATTGATGAGGATAATGAAGCCAGCTATGAAATTATTAATGAAGTAGCCTGGGATTATATAGAAAACCTTCCGGAGCTTACTGAATTGGTATCTCATGCCCAGGCATTTATTTTCGGAAGTTTATCCGCACGGAATAAAAAAACAAGAGAAACTCTTTTTAAGCTTTTGGAACATGCGAAACTTAAAATATTTGATGTCAATTTCAGACCTCCGTTCATAGAGGTACAGCTCATTAAAGATTTGCTTCATCAAGCTGATATTGTAAAGATGAACAAAGCAGAAATGAGACAGATCATCGATTTTCTTAATGAAGAATATATTGATGAAGATCAGAGTGCTGCTTTAATTCAGGATTATTTTAAGATTAAGGAAATAGTTCTTACCAAAGGAAGCAAAGGTGCCAGGTATTTTAAAGGGACAGAAAGCTATACCTGCCCGGCTGTTCCGATCACCATTGCAGACACTGTAGGAAGTGGAGATTCTTTTCTGGCGGGATTTATATCCAAAAGAATACAGCAGGAAGCTCCGGAAATCATTATGAAAGAAGCTGTTGCATTAGGAGCATTCATTACGTCAAAAGAAGGAGCATGTCCGGAGTATGAATATGAAGAATTTCAAAAGTTCAGGGACCGGCATTAAAGACTTAAATCTTTAAAATTTATCCTAAAGACCAGTTTTCTTTTACTAACTTTGCAGTCCGTAATATAATTTTTATGCACAAATCAGGATTTGTAAATATAGTTGGAAAACCTAATGCAGGAAAATCAACGCTCCTTAACCAGCTGATGGGAGAGAAGCTTGCGATTGTAACGCAGAAGGCACAGACAACACGTCACCGTATTTTTGGAATTTATAATGAAGAGGATTTACAGATTGTATTTTCCGATACTCCCGGGGTGTTGGATCCTAAATATGGTCTGCAGGAGAAGATGATGGATTTTGTAAAGGACTCTTTACAGGATGCCGATGTATTTTTATTCATTGTAGATGTTACAGATAAAGCGGAACCTTCGGAATTTCTCATTGAAAAACTGAATAAAATTCCGGTTCCGGTTTTACTTTTATTAAATAAGGTAGACCAGACCAACCAGGAAGGTCTTGAAAAGCTGGTAGAAGAATGGCATAACAGAATTCCTAAGGCCGAAATTTTACCGATTTCTGCATTAAATGCCTTTAACACGGACGTTATCCTTCCAAAGCTAAAATCGATGCTTCCGGAAAACCCGCCTTATTATGATAAGGACCAGTATACAGATAAGCCGGAACGTTTTTTTTGTTAATGAGGCAATCCGTGAAAAAATCCTTTTGAATTATGAAAAGGAGATTCCTTATTCCGTAGAAGTGGTTACCGAACAATTTAAAGAAAAGGAAGGAATCATTTTTATAGACTCTATTATCTATGTGGAAAGAGATACCCAAAAAGGGATTATCATTGGCCACAAAGGGGAAGCAATAAAAAAAAGTGGGTACGGAAGCGAGAGTGGATCTAGAGAAATTTTTCGATAAAAAAATTCACCTGAACCTGTTCGTAAAAGTGAAAAAAGACTGGAGAAAAAACGACAGGGATCTAAAGAATTTTGGGTACAGATAAACTAAAACATCAATAATCATCGTTGTATAGAAAGATTTTACTATCTTTAAACTAAATTTTTCATACATGAATTATAGTAACTCAAATTCTAATCCCATATTTAGAGATATTATACTGTTAATTGTGAGAGTTTTTATTGGATTTGCCATGCTTTCACACGGATATCCCAAACTCCAGATGCTATTGGAAGGCGGAAAGATAGATTTTTATGATTTCTTAGGACTTGGTCCGCAGATCTCTTTAATTCTTACCATTATAGCAGAGTTTGTATGCTCAATACTCCTTATTTTAGGATTATTTACCAGAGTAGCTCTGGGTTTCCTTATCTTTACAATGATTATTGCGGGATTTGTAGTTCATGGATCCGATCCATTTGAGAAAAGAGAGCTGGCTTTTATTTACCTCTCTGTTTATCTTCTTTTAATTGCTTATGGAGCCGGAAAGATCTCGGTGGATTACATGATAGAAAAACGAAAAAGGGCATCCGATTGGTAGATGCATACCGATATAAATAAAGAGGGCATACTTGTATGCCCTCTTTTTGTTTTATAAAAGATAAAATTCACGATGTATCTTCACCTTATAATCTCGATTATGTTGTAAAAATCATTAGGTAATTATCGGATTTTACAAGTTGCAGGACAGGCTAAATGATTGTTGTTTACCCTTTATAATAACAAAATTTACTAAATTCGTAAAAAATGTATATAATGAAGATAAAACTAACCGTTTGCCTTCTTGCGTTCCTTAATTTTTATGAAGCGCAGGAAAATGTTACTTATCAAAAGCCGTCTGCTGAAATTCTTAAACTTGCAGACTACGAAAGACCTCCAAGTGTTTTAATGAACAGTAAAAAGGATTGGGTAATTTTTACTTACCGTCCTACCTATAAAACCCTAGAAGATCTTAGTCAGCAGGAAATGAAATTAGGTGGTCTCAGAATCAATCCCGTGACGAATATTTCTAGTTCAGCAACTTACTCCAATAACCTTAAGGTTAGAAAAATCAATGATAAAAGTGAGGCTCAGGTAAAAGGATTGCCTTCCAATCCTAAAATAACCAATACTTCTTTTTCTCCCGATGAAAAAAAGTTTGCCTTTACCAATACAACAGCAAAAGGAGTAGAGCTTTGGATCGTGGACCTTGAAACGGCAACGGCTAAGAAAGTTACCAATGATAATCTCAACGCTAACCTGGGTAGTCCTTATACGTGGTATAAAGATTCTCAGAATTTACTGATAAAAGTGCTTCCGCAAAACAGACCTGCATTGATAGATTCAAGCAAGGATCTGCCAACAGGACCTATTGTATCTACTGCGGATGGAAAAGTATCCCAAAACAGAACGTATCAGGATCTTCTTAAAAATCCTCAGGATGAAAAAAACTTTGAAATTCTTACCGCTTCAGATATTTATAACGTAGATCTTTCCGGCAACGTAAAAAAAGTGAAAGATCAGGACATGTATGCAGGTCTGAGCTTTTCACCGGATGGGAATTACCTGATGGTTACAACAATCAAAAAGCCTTTCTCATATATCGTTCCTTTGAACAGGTTTCCCATGATAACAACTGTATATGATGCTAAAGGAAGCATGGTGAAAGTCGTAAATGAAGTCCCTTTAAATGAGATTATGCCTAAAGGTTTTGCCTCAGTAAGAACAGGTAAAAGAGATATGGGCTGGAGAAGCGATGCCCCGGCAACACTTGTTTACGCAGAAGCGCTGGATGGAGGTGATCAGGCTAGAACTGCTGAATACAGAGATGAAATCTTCACCTGGGAAGCACCGTTTAACAATGCGGCAAAATCGTTCTTTAAAACGAAGCAGAGATATGAAGGAACGAGCTGGACCAATGATCATTATGCTATCGTTTCTGAAGATTGGTATGATACAAGAAATACCAAGTCATTTTTAGTAGACCTGAACAATGGGGAGTCAAAAGTAATTGATGACAGAAACTATCAGGACGTTTACAGCGATCCCGGAAATTTCAATACCACAAAAAATGAATTCGGAAGAACTGTAATTGATATGAAAGGGGGAAAAGCTTATCTCATCGGAGCAGGATTTACAAAGGACGGACAGCATCCTTTTATCGATGAAATGGATGTGAAAACATTAAAAAAAGAAAAGACTTTACACTTCAAACTTAAAAAATGCTAAGGAAGATATTATAGATATCCTTAATCCCGCAAAAGGTGAGGTACTGACCATCCAGCAGTCTGCGAGCCAGTATCCTAATTATTTCAGGAAAAACATCAAATCTAATAAAGCAGAAGCTATAACTACTTTTGCCAATCCTTTCGAAAGCATCAAAGATGTGTATAAGGAAGTGATTACTTACAAAAGAAATGATGGTGTAACGCTAACGGGAACTCTTTATCTTCCGGCAAACTATGACAGAAAAGCAAAAAAAGAAAAACTTCCCTTGCTGATCTGGGCTTATCCTACAGAATATAAAGATAAAAATACGGCAGGGCAGAATACTCAGAATCCTAACGACTTTACCTTCCCTTATTACGGTTCCTTTGTATACTGGACCACAAAAGGATATGCTGTTCTTGACGATGCTGCATTCCCGATCATAGGGGAAGGAAAAACAGAACCTAATGATACTTTTATTCCGCAATTGGTAGCGAATGCAGAAGCAGCAATTAATGCAGTAGATCAGTTAGGCTATATCGATAAGAAAAAAGTAGCCGTAGGAGGGCATTCCTACGGGGCTTTTATGACCGCTAACCTTTTAACCCATTCTAAATTGTTTGCGTGTGGAATTGCCAGAAGCGGAGCTTACAACAGGACATTAACACCGTTTGGCTTCCAGAGTGAGCAAAGAAACTACTGGGATGTACCTGAAATTTATAACACAATGTCACCATTTATGAATGCTGATAAAATGAAAACACCATTATTGCTGATCCATGGTGATGCGGATAATAATCCGGGAACATTCACTTTACAGACGGAAAGATATTTCCAGGCACTGAAAAATCTGGGTGCTCCCGTAAAGATGGTTCTTTTACCTAAAGAAGCCCACGGATATGTCGCAAAAGAAAATATTCTTCATTTGCTATGGGAACAAGATCAGTTTCTGGAGAAATGTCTCAAGAAATAAATTGAAAAACTCGTCCAAAGGGACGAGTTTTTTGTTATAGTAAACCTAATATCATTGAATTAATATGGTTATTATTACAATAAGCATTTGCAAGATAAAATATCAACTGATTATTACAAATATTTCAAAACCCCACTGATATCATCAAGTTCAACAAATCTTTCATGTTTCAGCTGATGTTCATGTTGCTCGTGAGCCCAGGTGATATGGAAAGGGATATGAGCTGCATAGCCTCCCATCTCAAGGACTGGTAAAATATCTGATTTTATGGAATTTCCTAACATAAGAAAATGTTCAGGTTTGCAATCCAGATGCTTCAATAGCTTTTGATAATCACTATTTTTCTTATCACTCATAATTTCTATGTGATGAAAATATTTTTCGAGCCCGGATTTTTTAAGCTTACGTTCCTGATCAAGCAAGTCTCCTTTTGTAGCCATAACCAACCTGTATTTTCCTTTTAGTTGTTCTAAAGTCTCTGTTACACCTTCAAGAAGTTCTATAGGCTGCTGAAGTAAATTATGCCCCAATTCAATTGCTTTATTGACTAGTTGGAGTGAAGCTGTTCCGCTTGAGACTCTGCAGATGGTTTCCACCATAGAGAGCATAAAACCTTTGACCCCATAACCGTAAAGGTGAAGATTCTGCATTTCGGTTTTAAATAATTCCTGAGAAACGGAGTGATGTGGAAGGTAGTCTTCCAGTAAAGCACAAAATTCCTTTTCCGTTTCCTGAAAATACGGCTCGTTTATCCAGAGCGTATCGTCTGCATCAAATGCTATTGTTGTTATATGATTTTTCATTTTACTTTTGTACATTTCTGAAGGCAAAAATCAGAATAAAAAATACATCAGAAAAGGACATTTGTCCCGGACCCTATATGTTACGAACGAACGAAGCATTTTTAAAGTATTTAGAGCAGCTATACGTAAATCAGGAGCGTAAAGAAGATATTGTTATAAAATCATTTTCAAAGGGGCAGAAAATATTTACCCAGAACGAAGCGGCGTCGAAAGTAATGCTTATTCGTGAAGGAATTACAAAATGCTATTTTGTAGAGGAAAATGAAAAGGAATATATTATGGAGTTTCTGGGAAAAGGTGAAATTATAGGTGAAATAGAGTTTATTAAAAATATTAATTGCCTTTGCTCCATCGAAGCTATGACCAATGTTTCTGTATACGCTATTTCCATCCCTTATTTGAGATCGGTGATTAAAAATGACCTTACGTTGAATAACCTTTTGCTGGATGTATTTGCCGAACGTATCGTAAATACATCGACTAGGGCGTCTTACCAGCAGCTGTACACCACTGAACATAATCTGGCAAAGCTTCTGAAGCTACAATCCAAACAGGAGATTGAAATTTCAAAAGAAGATATGGCTGCTTATTTAGGAGTGACCATAAGAAGCCTAAACAGGGCGTTGAAAAGTCTGAATAATAACTAAAAAAGCGGTCTTACAAGACCGCTTTTTTTATATGGATGCATTCTGCCTGATTTTCTTTGCAGACATATTTAAAAAACGTTTGACCAGGAAGATCGCAGAAATGGTTAATCCCAATCCTAAAGCAATCCACATTCCGAATGCCCCCATATTTAGCGTAACACACAATAAGTAGCCCAATGGAACGGTAATCACCCAATATGCTATAAAAGTGTAAATAGAAGGGATCTTCACATCCTGTATTCCTCTAAGCATCCCCAATGCTGTAACCTGAATTCCATCAGATAACTGGAATAATGCTGCGATAATCATTAGTTTTGATGCCAGTGTTATCACTTCAACTTCTTCTTTTTTCGTGAAGAATGTTGGGAGAATATTTCTACCCAGAATAAATACAATTCCACAGATGCACATAAAGATAAAGGCAATTTTTAAATTATTAAGCCCAACTTTTCTCAGCTCTACATAATTTTGTTCACCCATCTTCCTTCCGATCATTACGGTAGAGGCTACACTGAATCCTACACATAAATTAAAGGTAAACGAGGCCATGCTTAATGCAATCTGGTGAGAGGCAATATCGTGAGCTGAAATCAATCCACAGATGAAAGCGGCTCCCGCGAAGGCAGTTACTTCAAAGAACATTTGCAAAGCTGTTGGTAGTCCTAATTTTACCATTTTATCGAACATACTTCTGGAGAACACCTGGATCTTTAATGAAAAATCTTTGATATAGCGTCTTGTTCTTTCTTCTTTTAATAAAACGAAGTAAAGAAAAACCACCATAAAAATCCGGGCGATCAAACTGGCCAAAGCAGATCCTTTTACTCCCATCGGAGGTAATCCGAAAAGACCCTTGATAAAAACGTAATTTAAAACAATATTAATAACGTTTGCAATAATGGTTGCTTTGGTCACACCAATCGTGTAGGATAGCCCTTCAGAAACCTCTCTCAAGGTCTGAAACGCCATAAAGGGGATCATACTGATCGCCATAATTCCCAAAAAATGAACTGTATCAGGAACGATCTTCGCAGGCTGTCCCGAATGATAGAGTAGAGGTAATCCGAGTAACAGGACTGCCATTAAAATAATTCCTACAGTCATATTGATCACAAATCCATGGCTGAATACGGAATTAATTCTTTCATGGTCGTGTCTTGAATGTGCCTCCGAAACAAGGGGAGGGATCGCAAAAGAGAATCCCAGTGCCAGTACAAATGTCGAGAAAAATACTGCATTTCCTAGAGAAACGGAAGCTAAAGCATCTGCACCTAATAGTTTTCCGACAATAATATTATCGAATAAGTTAACAGATACTTGTCCTACCTGCGTTAGCATTACGGGTAGCGCCAAAGTAAGGCATTCTTTGGTATAGTTTTTATTTAAAAAGCTCATAGTTTTAACAAAAAAAAAATTTGCAGTGTTACTACTGCAAATTTTTTATAATTTATTTAGTTTATAATTAAATTATTTTCTTACAAAATTTGCAACATCCTCCTTGGAAACTGTGCTTCCACCTAGAATAATTAATCTTTCCACAACATTTCTTAATTCTCTGATATTTCCAGTCCATGAAAGGGCTTTAAGCGCTTCAATCGCTTCATCATCAAATTTTTTCACGGCTGTACCATGTTCGTCTGAAATCATTCCTGAGAAATGTTCTACCAATAATTTGATATCTTCTTTTCTTTCATCCAATGGTGGTACATAGATTTCAATTACAGATAACCTGTGGTAAAGGTCTTCTCTGAATTTCCCCTCTTCAATTTCTTTCTGCATATTTTTATTCGTGGCAGCAAGAACCCTTACATCAACTTTTATTTCTTTGTCGCTTCCTACAGGAGAAACTTTGCTTTCCTGAAGTGCTCTTAAAACCTTTGCCTGTGCAATAAGGCTCATATCTCCGATTTCATCCAAGAAGATAGTACCTCCTGTTGCCTGTTCGAATTTTCCCTGCTTATCTTTGATAGCTCCGGTAAAAGAACCCTTTACGTGTCCGAAAAGTTCGGATTCGATCAGTTCTGATGGGATCGCCGCACAGTTTACTTCGATCATAGGTCCCTTTGCCCGTTCACTTTGATTGTGAATAGCATGCGCTACCAGCTCTTTACCTGCACCGTTAGGCCCGGTAATAAGAACTCTTGCATCAGAAACAGCTACTTTTTCGATCATATCCTGAATCTTCTGTAATGCAGGAGATTCACCGATCATCTGGTATTTTTTGTTGACTTTTCTTTTAAGTGTTTTATTTTCACTCTGTAGCGTCTTATTTTCCTTTTTCAGGGTTTCTTTCGCTAAGGCATTTTTAACACTGGTGATCAGTCTGTTGATATCGATAGGCTTAGAAATGAAATCATATGCTCCATCCTTTAAGCAAGAAACAGCAGAATCAATATCTGCATGCCCTGAGATCATAATAAAAGTAGTTTCGGGTTTTAACACCAAAGTCTGCTTCAAAAGCTCTGTTCCTGAAAGTTTTGGCATCTTTATATCGGAAATCACTAATGCGAAATCTTCTTTTTCCAGGTGTTTGTAACCCTCTAAACCATCTTCGGCTACTACAAATTCATAATTGGTAAGTTCATCAGACAGAATACTGTGCAGTACTCCTGAGATTGCTTTTTCGTCTTCTACTATAAGGATTTTTTGCATAGTTGCAAATTTAGATTTTTTGATTGAATTATTAGCAAAAACTATACCTAAATACTTTATTTAGAATAATCTCTTCGCCCGAAAATTGCAGAGCCAACCCGTACGGAATTTGCCCCGCATTCAATGGCAATACGGAAATCATCACTCATTCCCATTGATAAGGTATCCAGTTTTTTTTAATTGATTTAATTCATCAAAAACTTTTTTTAAGGTTAAAAATTCCTTTTTTACCTGTTGCTGATCGTCAGTGAATGTAGCCATCCCCATAAGTCCGGTAATGTGAATATTAGCAAATTCACCATTGATGTATCTTTGGAAGAGCTCTCTGGCTTCTGATATTTCAAGACCGAATTTACTGTCTTCAGCAGCGATTTTTACCTGCAGAAGAACCTTAATTTTTCGGTTATGTTTTCCTGCTTCTTTATTGATCTCCAGCAATACTTTTTCAGAATCCACACTCTGGATCGTGTCGATAAATTCAGCAATATATTTTACCTTATTCGTTTGCAGATGCCCGATAAGGTGCCATTGAATATCTTTCGGAAGCAGAGGATATTTCTCCATAAGCTCCTGTACTTTATTTTCACCGAAAACTTTCTGTCCCAGGTCATAAACCTCCTGAATAGCTGAAACAGGATGGGTTTTTGAAACTGCTACCAATTGAACTCCTTCGGAAAGCTGTCCCTTTATATTGTTGTAATTTTCTTTAATATCCATAATTGCAAATTTCTGAATTCTTATAGCAAAAAGCTAATGATTTTATAAAATTTTAAATAGGTCTGAGTTATTTTTTTGCTATGAAATTTCAGAATGAGCCTTGTTTCATGTTTTAATTTAAAACTTCATTGATTTTAGGATAAGCGGAAATCTTTCTGAATACAAAGCGATTGGTCTTCTGTAGTTTTTCAATAAACAGGTCGAGCTCATTAATTGAATCGGTATCCGAAAGATACTGATCATGGGTAAGGAACACCAAATGTCTTGATGTTTTTTCAAGGTCATTAAAAAAGATGCTGTCTACTTTTTTCAACATGGCTTCGTGACTTCCTTTAAGGACCATTCTGTTTGTGGGTTTCCATTCCAGATCCCAGCCGATTACTTTATATCCTGCCTTTTTTAAATGATCGGCTGCCAGCGAAGAACTTTTAATATCCGTAACATTGATGTTGTTGAGCCTCCAGATATTTCTGCCCGGAGTTCTGGCGATTTTATTGTGCAGTGTAAGACTGTCCTTTGCTCTGTCAAAATCATGAACAACTGCTTCCGGATTTTTGTAAAAACTGGAATATTTGTTGTGGGCATGCGAAAAGCTGTGATTAGCCAGTTCAATCAATGGGTCTGCTTTCAGCAGTTCCATATCATTCTTTTGTCTGTTGCTGTCATAGCAGTGTTTTCCCACTATAAATGCAGTAGCACATACATTTCTTTTGCGTAAAACTTTCAGAAGGTTTTCGGTCCCGCGATTAGGACCATCATCAAAAGTAAGATAAATAACTCTTTTGTCTGTCGGTGCTTCGTCATCCTCCAATTCGGGTACTATTTTTGCGACGGGATGGTCTTTGGAAATCATCTTTTCAGAATCTTTCGCGTCTTTTTTCTCATTACAGCTGTTGAATAAAACTGAAGTTGCACTCAGCAATGCAAACATCCCAAGAAAAGTCAGGTTTCGCGACTTTTCCGCAAAAAGGTTTTTCATAAAAAAATTGGAGATTAAATGTTAATTGTCGTTAAAATTTACAAATAGATGTTAACAATATACATACCAATTCTTACAAAAAAATAAGTTTTAATAATATTTTAATCTATTAATTGTAAAGGGTTTTCAAGATAATATTTTTTTCAGATACAGGCCATTTTTGATTGCGGCAGTTCCCCAGGTGTTATTGAAAAATATAAACGCTTTCTTTTGTGATTTTTGTATTTTTTCGACCAAATGATTGAGAAATTCGTGAGTGTACTCAGATTTGTAGAGCACAGGCTTTCCGTGAAGTCTATAATAAATGATTTCAGGATGATTACTCATTAAGTCTTCCGGAAGATTTCCGGGAAAACTGACACCGGAAAAAATAATGTTTTTTTGCTTTAAAGCCTTTAAGACTTCATCAGTCCACCATGAAATATGTCTGAATTCCATTACATTTACAAAATCAAAGTCTGGATGTGTTAGTACCAAATCAAGGTTTTCGGGAGTATTTTTGAAAGAAGGCGGAAACTGATATAAAAATCCGGATAGTTTATTTTTTAATCCCTCATGGATGTGACGGCAAAAGATTTCGATCTCGTCCTTACAATCTTTCATTCTTTTTTCGTGGGAAATTGTTTTGGGGATTTTAATAAAAAACCTGAATTCTTCAGGAGTTTCATCAAACCATTTTACAAGAGTTTTCAGAGTCGGTTTTCTATAAAAGGTAGAATTAATTTCTACAGCATTGAATTCTTGAGAATAGAGCGTAAGGAAATTTTTAGCAGATGCATCTTGTGGATAAAGAGAGCCTTTCCAATCGTTATTATAGAATCCTGAGCAACCGATATGATACATTTCTTTTTTCATGGTTTTATAAAGTTCCTCCGGATTTGTTCTATAAACCTGGAATCCGGAGGAAAATTTGATTATTTAATGTCGAGATCGACAGCGTTTAATCTTAATGAATTAAGAATCACCGATAAAGAGCTGAAACTCATAGCTGCGGCTGCAATCATCGGAGATAACAGAACTCCAAAAAAAGGATACAATAATCCTGCCGCAATAGGAACTCCTAATACATTATAGATAAAAGCAAAAAAGAGGTTTTCCTTAATATTCTTCAATAGTTTTTCACTCAGAAGCTTAGCTTTGGCTACACCTATGATATCTCCTTTTAATAAAGTAATCTCTGCACTCTCAATAGCGACATCCGTCCCTGTTCCCATAGCAATTCCGATGTCGGATTGTGCCAAAGCAGGAGAGTCGTTGATTCCATCACCTGTCATTGCGACAATTTTTCCTTCTTTCTGAAGTTTTTTAACTTCATTTAATTTATCTTCAGGTAAACAATTGGCTTTGTAGTGTATGATACCCAGCTCATCCGCTACAGCTTTAGCTGTATGTTCATTATCGCCGGTCATCATCACGATATCCAGACCTTCTTTCATTAAGAGCTCAACGGCCTTTTTAGAACTTTCTTTGATTTTATCCCTAAAACTTATGAACCCTAAAACATTATGATCCTCGGCAATATATGAAATCGTATGCGCTTTGGACTGAACTTCAATTGCCTTCTGTTTTAAACTATCAGGAATGGCAATCTGATGAGAGGTCAGGAGATTTTCGTTTCCAACATACACCGTTTTTCCATCGATGATTCCTTTTACCCCTTTTCCGGATATGTTTTCAAACTTTTCCACCTTCGCGGAAGAGATTTTTTGATCCTTAGCTTTTTTAATGACTGCGTTAGACAGGGGGTGTTCTGAATTCTGATTCAATGAATAGGCTAATTTTAAAATCTGATCCTGATTTCCGTTATCCACTGTTTCAATGTGTTCTACAGATGGTTTCCCTTCGGTAAGAGTTCCTGTTTTGTCCGTAATAAGAACATTTACTTTGTTCATTTGTTCCAGAGCTTCGGCATTTTTAATCAGGATGCCGTTTTTAGCCCCTTTTCCTATTCCAACCATCAAAGACATTGGAGTAGCAAGACCTAATGCACAAGGACAGGCTACAATAAGTACAGCTACAGCATTGACGAAAGCAAACAAGCTTCTTTTCCCTTCGGGCCCGAAGAATTGCCATCCGACAAATGTTAAAGCGGCAATAAGAATAACCGTCGGTACAAAGATTTTGGAAACTTTATCGGTTAATTTTTGAATAGGTGCTTTACTACGACTTGCTTCATTCACCATTTTGATGATCTGGGACAATAGGGTTTCATCACCAACTTTTTCAGCTTTCATAATAAAAACCTGATTCCCGTTGATTGTTCCTGATGAGACCTTATCATCCATATTTTTTTCTACAGGAATCGGTTCTCCGGTGATCATACTTTCATCAACAATAGAGTTGCCTTCCGTTATTTTTCCGTCTACCGGTATCTTTTCTCCGGGCTTTACCTTTAAAAAATCACCGATCTTTACTTGAGAAAGAAGAACCCTTTTTTCTTCTCCATTTACGATCAGGTTGGCTTCATCCGGTGAAAGATTCATCAGCTCCCTGATCGCATTTCCAGTTTTTTATGAGCAGCGGCTTCCATGAGTTGCCCCAGGATAACCAGCGTAAGAATAACACAGACCGCCTCAAAATAAAGAGGGATCTCATGATTGTGACCGCGGATTTCATGTGGGATGATATCCGGAAAAAGAAGAGAGACAATACTGAAAATAAATGCTGCAGAAACTCCCAGGGCAATCAGACTGAACATGTTCAGATTCCATGTTTTAAATGAAACCCAGCCTCTTTTCATTAAAAACCACCCAGAATAGAAAAGCACAGGAAGTGTTAAAGCCAGCTCAATAAAGCCCTGAATCTGATGAGAGAACGGGAAGTTAATCAGCATACCTCCCATAGAAAGAATAAATACGGGAACGGTAAATAGCAATGAAATAATGAATTTCCTTTTTAATATATTATAGGTTTCATCATCTTCTTCCTCTCCAGTATCAGGCATTCTTACGAGATCCATTCCGCATATGGGACAGCTTCCAGGCTCGTCCTGTATAATTTCAGGATGCATAGGGCAGGTATATTTTGCGGTCTTTTTCTCAGGATATTTCACAAGATCCATCCCACAGACAGGACACCCTACGTTGCTGTCATAAGTTTTGT
The DNA here is from genome assembly GCF_046591535.1 of Chryseobacterium proteolyticum. Classification (NCBI taxonomy): domain Bacteria; kingdom Pseudomonadati; phylum Bacteroidota; class Flavobacteriia; order Flavobacteriales; family Weeksellaceae; genus Chryseobacterium; species Chryseobacterium proteolyticum. Next base: position 351,691 of record NZ_JBJLWK010000001.1, read on the forward strand.
CTCCTTCGCAATACATCGGACAATAGTATCTTCCAGCCATATCATCCGTAACTTTAGGAGCTTCATGATGATGGTGGGTGTGTGAATGAGAATGTGAATGAGAATGAGAATGAGAATGAGAATGAGAATGAGAATGTTGATGGGTATGTTCTGATGATGAATTATTAACAAGCTCTTGTGTAATTTCTTCCAGGTGCATATGACAAACCGGACAGTCGCCTTTTTCATCATATATTTTATCTCCTTCACAAAACATCGGACAATAATATTTTCCAATATGGTCTTTGAAGTTTTCCGGCAAATGTTTGGAAGAATAGGCCGGTTTGTAATTAGGGTCCTTAGCCTGCTTTTCTTCAATAGGAACAAGGTACATATGACAAACCGGGCATCGTTCTCCCTGTTTGAAGTATACTTTATCTCCCTCGCATTCCATAGGACAATAGTAAACTGAAGATGGAGAAACACGATCCTGAGGTTTAATGAAAGCTTTTTCCGGCTGCGTCTGATCCTCCAGCTGATAATGACCAATCTCGGCTAAAGCCTTGTTTAGCGTATTAAGATTAATAGGAGTATCTGAGATAATAGTTGCAAGATTATTTTCCAGACTGATATCTGCTGTAATTCCCTCGATTGAATTTAGCTTTTCAGAGATTTTTTTTCTGACAACCGGAACAGCTCATTCCGAGTATTTTATATTGTTGTTCCATGATCTTAAATTATAATACAAAATTCCGTAAAGGAAAATAATGTATGTTATAAATTTAAGGATAATAGTTATAGAATTTGGGAAATCGGGTATTTGGATGTTTGAGAGTCGGAGGGTGTTAGGGTATTAGGGTTTTGAATAATGGAGTAATATTGAGTTATTTGGGATTTTATTATCTTGTAGTACTGAAGCATTTATCTGCTTAAAGGCTATTTTATCATCTCCAATTATATGCTTAAACCGTCAAACATGTAAGCTCTAATTAATCCCATACGCTCTGATACTTCATTCAAAAACTGTCAAGCGGTTTTCTGTTATGGACTTTCAGTTTTTTAAACTCAGTAGGGGTGAATCCTGTGCTGTTTCTGAATTGTGAGGATAAATGCTGTACACTTTTATAACCAAGCTTTCCAGCAATTTCTGTTAACGTAAATTCGTTATACAAAAGAAGCTCCTTTACCTTCTCTATCTTTTGAAGGATAAAAAACTGCTCCAAAGTAATATTCTCATTTTGGGAAAAGGTTTTTGAAAGGGAACTGTAATCCTTATGTATTTTTGAAGCCAGAAATTCTGATAATAAAAAGTCTTCATCAATATCAAGTTCGCTGATTTTGGTAATAATGAGATTTTTGATTTTCTCAACAAGTTGATGGGAGGAATCCTTTATTCTTTCAAAACCTGTTTTTTCCAATTCTGTTTCAATGAAACGCATATCATGATCTGAAATATCTGATTCCGTTTCCACTTCCCCAAGTTGTATGGATTGTATTCCGATCCCAAAATCATTAAAAATAGAAGAAACGGCAGAAATGCACCTGCCGCAGACCATATTTTTGATGAAAATTTTCATAGCTGGTTATTTAATCGGTCCTTTACGAATTCAACCTGTGTTTTACCATGAGGAAGAGGATTTCCGTCTTCACCTAAATTGACCATTACAATTTTATCTACCGTGATAATAGTTTGATGCGTCATTTTATTTCGTACCTCGCATCGCAATGTAATAGAACTCGAACCGAATGCTGTTACTTCAATCCCGATTTCAACAATATCTCCCTGTTTGGCAGAACTAACGAAGTTGATTTCCGAAATGAACTTCGTAACTACTTTTGTGTTTTCTAACTGAATGATAGCATAGAGAGCAGCTTCTTCATCGATCCATTGTAATAACCTGCCTCCAAAAAGTGAATGATTAGGATTCAGATCTTCGGGTTTTACCCATTTTCTAGTGTGATAGTTCATACCTTAATAATTTGCCCCACAAATTTAGCGCTAAAAACTGGCTTAATCAAACGAATAGGATTTAGTTATCAAAAGAGAAATATTTATTTTCTCGATCAGAAAATTTCATCATTTCGGAATATAAAACTCATCCTGTCATCTTTTTCTATTTTTTATTATTTTCGTTTTGTTTAATGATTTGATACATAGTATTTTATAAATATGTAGTTGTTTTTATTAAAAAATATTCAATGATAAGGTTAAAAAGATGTGGTTTTAACTTGTATTTTAGTAATTTAATAGTATTTGTTGCTATATAAGTGTCATTTTACTATAAGATCTAGTGTTAAAAAATATTTAATTTTCCCAAATATTGCTTATAATATTATTGATATACATATATAAAATATTGTTTTACGATAATTTTTGTAAATAGATCAAATGTGGGTGATAAAATACTTGTAAAAACGCTTTGATTTGAAATTTTAAATTGTATCTTGCGAACGTTTATATTTGGAATCAATATTTGTTCATTTAATATATGTTGCTTTTCTTTTATATACCAAATTTTTATTAATTATTATAATTTTATTTAACAATGAACATTTTTGTTTCAAACATCAATTACTCAACTAAAGAGTACGAATTACAAGATTTATTCGCAGAATTTGGAGAAGTATCTTCTGCTAAAATCATTACAGACAAGGAAACTGGACGTTCCAGAGGTTTTGGTTTCATAGAAATGGGAGAAGAAGAAGGAAAGCAAGCTATTGAAGCATTAAACGCAAAAGAATTTAACGGAAAAACACTTAACGTTTCAGAAGCTAAACCAAGAGAGGAGAAGCCAAGAAGAAGTTTCGATAACAACAGAAGTGGTGGTTATGGAAACAACAGAGGCGGTGGATACGGCGGTGGTAACAACCGTGGTGGAAACGGCGGCGGAAATCGTTGGTAAAAAATATAAGCGGCTTTTAAGCCGCTTTTTTTATGTCTTTTTATTTCGTGTTCCTTGTTAATTAATCAATATAAATAAATTTATACGATACTGTTTTACTTATTTATAAATATGCCTTCTTCGGGGGCTAATCTTTTTTCTTCTTTTTCTTTTTATCCCTGTTTTTCTTATCCTTTTTGGGATTAAGGATCTCATTGGCAATCTCCAGCTTCGGTATTTTGGTTTTTACCGGTTTTATTTCAATTTTAAGATCGAAATACTCTTTTAGATCATCCTGTGATATTAATTTTTCATTCAATAGGAATTGTAAGATCTCTTTTCCCGAATCATGAAAGAAGTTATGCGAAAGTTCTTTTAGCAAAAACTTTTTATAATGTTCATAGGGTATGGTGACTGAATATTTAAAAATCCTGCCTTCTTTCTGTGTAGAAAGATATCCCTTTTCAACAAGGATCTTCAGGTAAGTGGATACAGTATTCTGATGTGGTTTTGGTTCCGGATGCTGCTCCATAACATCTTTCAGGTAGAATGAATCGAGCTTCCAAAATAGCTTCATTAAGTTTTCTTCTGCAGTTGTAAGATGATTTATTTTCATAAGATATTCTAATGTTGAAAGTGTATACTGCAATAAAGATAAAGAAAAGAAATTAAAAATGCTATTGCCGCACCCATAAATACTTCTTTTATAGTATGCCTCTTTAATATTACTCTTGTAATTCCCACAAGAACAGCTATTCCCAGCCATAAAAGTCCCATTTTCCAACTAATGGCATAAAATAAGCCGGCGACAAAAACATTGAAGGCCGTATGCATAGAGCTTTTAATAAAAAAAATTACTTATCTGTAAGGAAAAAAGGGAGAATAAGGATAAAAAGCATTAGAAAATCCAGTGAGCCATATTTGATATAGTGAAAAAGTAAATAGGCAATCACAGCAATTGCAGCAAATATATAAAATGTCTTCCTCTGAACCCTGTTTGAAACATCCATATTGGTATATCTTCCGGTTTTTACATTCCAGATCAACCAGATTATAATAGGAATTATAATGATAAGTAAAATAGGAAGAAAGTAAGTAACTGAGTCTTTAAGGGAATATTCATGAACACTTTTATAAACAAAGAATAAAAATAAAGATACCAGCGGACTGAAAAATTCTGAGATAATTCTGGAGATTTTATGCAATGCGGATGTTTGTTTTTCTTCCATGTTTAAATTAAAAACTCAAATATAACATTATAAGTAAAAAAAACAATTGGTATGTATACAATAAAAACAAAGTTTTTTTTTATAATTTTGCTCAACTATTTCATAATAAATAAGCAAGAGCTAGCACATGAAAGAATTTTCTAAAGAGGTATACCTTAAGTGGTATGAAGATATGACAATGTGGAGAAGGTTTGAAGACAAATGCCGTTCTCTTTATCTAAAACAAAAAATCAGAGGTTTTTTACATTTGTATAACGGTCAGGAAGCTATTCCAGCCGGATTTACCCATGCAATGGATTTAACCAAAGATAGTATGATTACTGCTTACAGATGTCATATTCATCCAATGGCAATGGGAGTAGACCCTAAAAGAATTATGGCGGAACTTTGCGGAAAGGCTACAGGTACATCCGGAGGTATGGGTGGATCTATGCATATTTTTAGTAAGGAGCACCGTTTTTACGGAGGTCATGGTATTGTAGGAGGACAAATTCCTTTGGGAGCTGGTATTGCTTTCGCTGATAAGTATTTTGACAGAAAAGCTGTAAATATCTGTTTCTTTGGAGATGGAGCAGCAAGACAGGGATCATTACATGAGACATTTAACATGGCAATGAACTGGAAGCTTCCGGTAGTATTTGTGGTAGAGAACAACCAGTATGCGATGGGAACTTCTGTAAAAAGAACTGCCAATCATGAAGATATCTACAAATTAGGATTAGGATATGAAATGCCTTGTCTTGCAGTAGATGCAATGGATCCTGAAAAAGTGGCTGAGGCAGCTTATGAAGCTATAGAAAGAGCAAGAAGAGGTGATGGGCCTACATTCATTGAAGCAAGGACATACCGTTACAGAGGTCACTCGATGTCGGATGCTGAGCCGTACAGATCCAAGGAAGAAGTATCTATCCATAAAAAAGATGATCCAATCGAATTGGTAAAAGAAAGAATCCTTGCGAATAACTGGGCTACAGAAGCAGAATTGGAAACTATTGAAAATAAATCCAGAGATTTTGTTGACGAATGTGTGGAATTTATGGAAAATTCTCCATATCCAACCGCGGAAAAAATCTATGAGTATGTATATGCACAGGAAGATTTCCCATTCGTAGATAAACTGGAAAACTAAACATAATAGGAGATCATATGATGATGACCGGGAGTTATTATCATATCCCTTTCATTATCAAATTATCAAATTAATTCATTATCATATTAAAAAATTATGGCAGAAGTAATTACAATGCCTCGTCTTTCCGACACAATGACGGAGGGGAAAGTGGCGAAATGGCATAAAAAAGTTGGAGATAAAGTAAAAGAAGGAGATATTTTAGCTGAAATTGAAACAGATAAAGCTGTTCAGGATTTCGAATCTGAGATAGAAGGAACCCTTTTGTACGTAGGTGTAGAAGAAGGCGGTGCTGCAGCTGTAGATTCTGTTCTTGCAATCATTGGTAATGAAGGTGAAGATATATCCTCACTGAAAGGAGGAAGCGCTCCGGCAGCGGGAGGATCTGAAGAGAAAAAATCCGAAGAAGAGGTTAAAACCGAAAATAAAGAAACGAGTGTAGAACAGGCTTCTTCTGAAGTTCCTGCAGGAGTGGAAGTGATTACAATGCCAAGACTATCTGATACAATGACAGAAGGAAAGGTAGCGAAATGGCATAAAAACGTAGGAGATACCGTAAAAGAAGGAGATCTTCTTGCGGAGATCGAAACTGACAAGGCTGTTCAGGACTTTGAATCTGAATTCAACGGGGTATTATTAAAGCAAGGTGTTGAGGAAAACGGAGCAGCTCCGGTAGATTCGGTATTGGCAATTATAGGACCTGCGGGAACAGATGTTTCAGGAGTAGGTGCTGCAAAATCATCGGGTGCTGTTTCAGAAAAACCAGCTGAACAAAAATCCGAAGTGAAGGCAGAAGATAAACCAGCTGCTCAGGCGGTGAGTTCATCATCTACGGATAGAATTGCTATTTCTCCTTTGGCTAAGAAAATTGCTCAGGAAAAAGGGGTGGATATCCATGGTGTACAAGGTTCCGGAGAAAACGGAAGAATTGTAAAAAAAGATATAGAAAATTATCAGCCTTCTCAGGCTAAGCCGGCAGCATCTGCTCCGACAGCAAGTCCTGCAGCTCAGGTTGCTTTGAATTTTGTTCAGGGAGAAGATACGGAAACTCCAAACTCTCAGGTAAGAAGCATAATTGCAAAACGTCTTGCAGAAAGTAAGTTCTCTGCACCTCACTATTACCTGATGGTAGAGATCAATATGGATAAAGCAATTGAGGCAAGAAAAGAAATCAATTCCTTACCAGACACGAAGATCTCATTCAATGATATGATCATTAAAGCAACAGCTGTTGCGTTAAGAAAACATCCGCAGGTAAATTCAAGCTGGGCAGGTGATAAGATCATTCACAGAGGAAACATCAATATCGGAGTAGCCGTTGCGATTCCTGATGGCTTGGTAGTTCCTGTTCTTAAGAATACAGACCAGATGAACTACAATCAGATTTCTGCGGCTGTGAAAGATATGGCTTCAAGAGCTAAATCTAAAGGCTTAAAAGCAAATGAAATGGAGGGTTCTACATTCTCTATCTCTAACCTTGGAATGTTCGGAATTGAAACATTTACAAGTATTATCAACCAACCCAACTCTGCAATCCTTTCTGTTGGAGCAATCATTGAAAAACCGATTGTTAAAAACGGAGAAATTGTAGTTGGAAACATTATGAAGCTATCTTTAGCATGTGACCACAGAGTAGTAGATGGTGCTACAGGAGCTCAATTCTTACAGACTTTAAAAACATATCTGGAAAGTCCTTTGACTTTGTTACTGTAACAAATCCGGATGATATAGATAAAAACCTCTCGTTACGAGAGGTTTTTTTTGTTTACAGATCTTGTAACTCAATAGAATTTCAATCATTAAAAAATTAATGTAAGATCATTAGAATTTTATTTATATTCACTATTTTTGAAACATGATTATAGCAAGAAATATCCATAAATCTTATGGAAATTTAGAAGTGTTAAAAGGGGTTGATATTCATATCAAAACCGGGGAAGTAATTTCTATTGTGGGAGAGTCCGGAGCCGGAAAATCTACTCTATTACAGATTTTGGGAACATTGGATTCACCTACTAATTCAAAACTTTACGACACCGAAATTACATTGGCTGGCGAGTCATTTATCAATATGACAGATAAGCAGCTTTCTAAATTCAGAAACCAGAATATTGGTTTCGTATTTCAGTTCCATCAGTTGCTTCCTGAATTCACAGCACTGGAAAATGTTTTGTTACCTACCAAAATTGCAGGAGCAAATGAAAAAGAAGCGCTGGAAAAAGCTTATGCGCTGTTTGAAGATCTAAGAATTGAACAGAGATTGCATCATAAGCCGAACCAGTTGTCTGGTGGAGAAGCACAAAGGGTAGCGGTAGCAAGGGCACTTATCAATTCTCCCAAAACTATTTTTGCTGATGAACCAACGGGGAATCTTGATTCAAAAAATGCGGATGATCTGCATCGTTTATTTTTTGATCTTAGGGATAAATACAATCAGACCTTTGTTATTGTAACCCATAATCCCAATCTCGCGGAGATTACAGACCGTAAGCTGGTGATGAAAGATGGAATGATTATAGAATAGTTTGCTTCAATCATGCAAAAAAGAATGCTCTTTTTTCTGGTATTATTTATTTTTGTGGGCTTTAAGTCACAGATCAATTCTAATTTGCCGGAAGCAAAGATCATTGAAATTAAAAGATTCTTAGCCGGGAAAAGTTATAATCAAAACCTCGCTATATTCATTAATTATAAAATCCACTCCGGTAAATACCGTTATTTTGTTTACGACCTGAAAAATAATAAAATACTTCAGCAGGCTATTGTTTCTCATGGAAGTGGTTCCGTTAATAAAAACACGGACGTCCTTAGCTTTAGTAATACTGAAGGCTCTTATCAGTCTTCCTTGGGGAAATTTGAAATCAAAGAAAGTTATATAGGGAAGTTCGGGAAATCTTACCGGTTAAACGGTCTTGACTCAAGCAATAATAATGCAATGGGCAGAGCTATTGTTATTCATTCATACGGATGCATACCGGATAAAGAATCACAAACTCCTGCTTGTCTGAGCCTTGGCTGTCCGATGTTATCGTTTGGTGCTTTTCAACAAACCGCCCGCTTTATTGATTCATCTAAACTACCGGTAATATTGTATGCTTTTTATTAAAAATTCGTACTTTGTACTTTTAATTTAAACTTCAATTATGTCCATTAAATTTCTTGCTGAGGATGACAGGCCACGGGAAAAATTTTTACGAAAAGGTAAAGATTCACTTTCCGATTCTGAATTATTGGCCATTGTAATGGGAAGTGGAAATAAAGATGAATCTGCCCTGGAATTAGCAAGGAAGATTTTATCATCTGTTAATAATAACTGGAATGAACTCAGTTTGCTGTCCGTTAAAGAGCTTATGAAGTTTAAAGGGATAGGTGAAGTAAAAGCACTTTCAATTGCTACCTCTCTTGAAATAGGACGCAGACGTGCCCGGCAGGAAATCTCAGACAAGCCGGTTATTTCGAATAGTAATGATGCTTATGTCATTTTTAAAAATCATTTATCGGATTTAAGAACTGAAGAATTCTGGGCACTGTTCCTTAACCAAAGTAACAAAGTTACCCAGATTTCACAGCTGACACAGGGTGGGATCAGTCAATCTATCGTTGATGTACGGGTTCTTTTCAAAACAGCGCTGGATAATTTTTCTACAGGTGTAATTATAGCACATAATCATCCTTCCGGAAGTTTAAAACCCAGCCGTGAAGATCTCACCATAACCCAAAAGATAAAGGAAGCGGGAAGGTTTTTAAGTATCCAGCTTTTGGATCATTTAATAATAACCCAGAATGCATATTTTAGTTTCTCAGACGAAGGATTATTATGATTAAGAGAGTACGATACCCTGAAATTGATTTTAAAAAATATACCCAATGCCTGGAAGGCTCTGAACAAAGGAAATATTCAGCTTCTAAAACTTTTTTAGATATCACGTCCCTGGATAAATGGGAATTGCTTGTTTACAATGATTATGAAGCAGTAATGCCGGTTCCGTACGTAAAAAAATACGGAATAAAAATTGTTCACAATCCTATGCTTTGTCAGCAGCTAGGCGTTTTTTCAAAGAAAGATGATGTTTCAATCAACCAGGCGTTTTTGGAATTTTTAAAGGAAAACTATCTGATAAGAATTTACCAGTTCAATGATCGTAATCAGTTTCAATCTACAATACCACTGAGAAAAAATTTCCTTATTCTACCTGATGCATACGAAAGGGTGTATGCCAAATATTCACCTAAAAGGAAAAGGAAGTTAAGGCTTGACGAAAATGTACTGGAGAATTCCCTGATTAAAAATGTAAGCTTTGAAGAGGCCCGAAGTTTTATTTCGGCCAATATGCTTGGACTTGATAAAGAAGGTGATCTTAACGGCTTTTTAAGGATTTTTGAAGTATTTTATAAGCTGGGTAAAATTCAATTTTCAGCTTTTTATTTTAAAGATCAGATCATTAATATAATTGCGCTTTATGAAGATTTAGGTACTGTTGCCTTACTTGGAACATTTAACGATAAAGAACATGTGAAAATTTCTGGCGCATCCGTTCTCATCGATCATGCAATCAGGAATCATATTGAAAGTAAAATATTTGATTTTGAAGGAGGAGAGCTACCTAATATTGAAGAGTTTTTCAGAGGATTCCGTCCGGAATTAAGACCTTATGGGGTTCTGCAGAGTTCTGTGAAATCTTTGGCTGAGAATTTAGTGAGATTAATTATTAAAGGAAAATTCTCAACATTAAAATAGATGACAAGACCTGTATCTCATTTAGATTCGTTCTAAATATTATTTGTACCTTTATGAGGTTATTTTAACAACCTATTTAGCGATGTTCAAGCAGATCCGAAATTACAAATTACCTTACGTTATTTATAATTTTTTCAATAAGAATAAATTAAAACATAATATTCCGCTTTATAAAAAGTATGGTGTGAAAAAGAACTACTTTTCAAGTATTTCAAGTAAAGATTTTTCGCATCTTCCTGCAAGCAAAAGAGAAGTGCATCAGGAAAAGATGATGAATACGGATTTTTATAAAAGCCTATCGGAAGAAAATAAGGAAAGTGCATCCAGGTATAATGATAATGGATATCTGATCTTAAAAAATTACCTTAATTCTTCAACGGTGGACCAGATCAATGCTGAAATCGAAAAATTAATGAATGACGGGACTTTGAAATTCCGTTACGGCGGTAAGCTGATGTTTGCTATCCATCATTCGGAAATTATCAGAAGTATTGGTAATGATAAGGAGTTTCTCGATTTTCTATCGGTGTTACTGGACGGGCAGGCCAAACTTTTCCAGAGTATCAATTTTATTAACGGGAGCCAGCAAAAAACACATTCGGATAGTATCCACATGACTACCTATCCTCTGGGAGGATTATTGGGCGTATGGATCGCTTTGGAAGATGTAGACGAAAATAACGGAGCATTGCACTATATTCCGGGAAGCCATCAATTACCTTATTTCCTGAATTCTGATTATGATAATGAAGGAAGTGTCTTTAAAATCGGTAAAAAAAAGTTATAAGGCTTATGAGGAGTTTTTAGAAAATAAAGTTCAGGAGCTGGGATTAAAGAAAGAGGTTTTTCGAGCTAAAAAGGGAGATCTTTTAATATGGCATGCGAACATTCTCCATGGAGGGGAACCACACCTGGATAAAAGCAGAACCCGCAAAAGTCTTGTTTATCATTATTTTGATGAAAACAGTGTTTGCTATCATGAAGTGACCCAACGTCCCGCACTTTTTGAATTATAAACCGACTGGTTTGCATGCAAAAAACACATCTTTACTCTGGCTTTTTATGGTAAATTCATATGGACTCAGATCTTTGTTTAACGTAATGGAATCATAAGGCGGGTGAGTTTCAATTACTATATTCTCTACATTTTGAAGCCATGAATTATTCTTGCTGAGTAGTTCAGCTTCCGCTCCTTCAATATCGATTTTAAGAAGATCAATATTTTGGATACCATTATTTTTCATGATGCTTACAATAGATAAAGCGTCCGTAAGAATACCGGTTTCAGATATTTTTTGATTGTAAGAAAGTTCATCTCCACCAAAGTGTAAAGCACCATCTTCAAAATGGACTGCTGCATGTAAACAAATAATATTCTTAAATGACTGCGTATTGACTTTTAGCAGTTCAAAATTATCGCTGGAAGCTTCCACTGCATAAATTTTGGCGTTAGGATATTTCAGAGACAGGTAAATGGAGGTCATTCCGATGTGAGCACCGAGATCAACTATAATCTCAGGGCTTTTGTTTAAGAATTTAAGATGATCGGTGTAGGTTTCTTTCCAGAATATTTCGTAGAAAATATCAATATCACCTTTAAAGGTCCTCAAATACAGGCTGAATTCTTTTTTATTCTTCTTAAAATTATATACAAAGGTCTCATTGTTATTAAAATTGAGATCGTTCTTTCTGAATTTGGAACTGTACCTTTTTGAATTCACAATAATTGTAAAAAAGGTCTTCAGAGTACCGCTCATATTTTTATTGAAAATTACCTTTGAAATGTAGTTTTTTAAAGACATTATAAATTATAAGATGGTTGACAGTACAAATTAATGGTATTTATGTTTATTTCACTATTTTTTTGATAGTAAAATAAAAAATAAAAGCTTTAAACTTGCATAGTGAATAGTAAATTATTAGTAATTTTGCACATCGAATTATGACAAGTTTTTCAGAATATCTGCCGTATGCTTTTGCTCTAATTATTGCAATTCCTTTTCTGGTTTTGCTGAGACAATTTGTACATACCTATATTACCCTTAAAAACCAGGAAATAAAGCTTCTGTCCGTCAAATCTAATTCAGAGAATAAAAGCCATTCATATGAAAGAATGACGTTGTTTCTGGAAAGGATCAAACCTTCGAATATTGTTCAGCGGTTTGATAAGGATCTGGCAGTTCATGAATTTATTTTTCTTACGGAAAAAACGATCAATGAAGAGTTCGAGTATAATTCTTCTCAGCAGCTTTATTTAACGAAAAATTCATGGAAGAATGTTGTCGATTGTAAAAATGCAATTATAGATTTGCTTCATAAGACGTATGAAGGTCTTAATAATAATGCCGATCTTAATGAATTTAAAACGGTTTTTATTATGAATTACATGAATGCTGAAGATTATATTGCTGTTACCATAGAAGATTTAAGAAGAGAAGTTTTAATATTATCATAACAAAAAAATTAAAATATAAATAATGATTCCAAATTTTAAAGCACATCCGTGGCATGGAATTTCTGCAGGAGAAGATGCGCCAAATGTTGTAAATGTATTTGTGGAGATTGTTCCTTCAGATACGATTAAGTATGAAGTTGATAAGGAAACTGGATATTTAAAAGTAGACCGTCCTCAGAAATTTTCAAATATTATCCCTGCTTTGTATGGTTTTGTGCCAAGAACATATTGCCATAATGAAGTTATGAAGCTTGCTGTTGAAAGCGGTGCTGATGATGTAACAATGGGAGATCATGACCCATTGGATATTTGTGTATTAAGTTCACACAACATCCACTCAGGAGGAATGTTGATGGAAGCTATTCCAATCGGTGGTTTCAAAATGATTGATGGAGGTGAGGCTGATGATAAAATTGTTGCTGTAATGGTAGGTGATCATGCTTTCGGACATTTCAGGGATATCGCTGAATTACCGGAAGCCGAAGTAAGAAGATTGATGCATTACTTCTTAACATACAAAAACTTACCGGATGAGCCTGCAAAATGTAGAATCCAGGAAGTTTACGGAGTAGAGCATGCAAGAAAAGTAATAAAAGCATCGCAAAAAGACTACGCAGAAAAATTCGGTGGCTAAAATAAAACAGCATCCGGAACACAATATAAAGAAGGCAGATGAATTTTCATCTGCCTTCTTTATATTTTTAATTAGATGAAGAGGGAAAAGGACCTCCGGTCATTAAATATAACCCTTGATCTTATTATAAGAACTTCCTATTTTCTTTGATAAACAGAAACTCCTTCTTTAATCGTTTCCAATACTTTAATATTCCGGATTTGTTCAGGATCAATGGTTAATGGATTTTGATCTAATATGACAAAATCAGCAAGTTTTCCAGCTTTGATGGAGCCTTTCCTTTCTTCTTCCTGAAGCTGATAAGCTGCATTAATCGTGATGGCTTTTAATGCCTGAAAAGGGGTTATTCGTTCATTGGGACCCAGGATCCTTCCGGAACGGGTTTTCCTGTTCACTGCAGAATACATTGCTGTAATCAAATCGGGTGGCGTAACGGGAGCATCGTGATGCATGGTGAAGATAATTCCTGCCTTTAACGCTGAATTTGCAGGACTGATGAATGATGCCCTTTCCGGCCCGAAAACGCTTGAGTAATGCCAGTCTCCCCATAAATATACATGAGTAGAAAAATAAGAAGGAATAAGCCTTATATCTTTAATTTTCTGAATATGATCCGGACGGCTGTTCTGAACATGGATCAGGGTGACACGAAGTTCCGGCCTGTAAATATTTTCCTCTTTCAGTTTTCCGATCACCCGTAATGCCTGATCAATAGCAGCATCACCATTTACATGAAGCTGTGCGGTGATATTGTTTTGAAATAAAGTTTTCAGATCCTCGTATAAGACCTGGTCAGAAAATATCGGAAAGCCTTTATAATCTGCTGACTGGCCTTCGGGAGGAACGAGATAAGGCTGGGTAAGCCAGGCCGTTTTTCCCTGTGGCGAGCCGTCATCTGAAAATTTAAAACCGCCAAGTTTTAAATGATTGTTGTATTTCATATATTTCGGCTTAAAGGTACTCAGCTCCTTTTTGAAATACTCATAATCGGGAAAATACACAACATCTGCTTTAAAAACGTGTTCGGATGCCGCTTTTTCCAGAAGGGCCACACTTTCGCCCATTGTCCTTCCGTCACAGATGGTGGTCTGGCCATAGCTGAGCCATTCATCCTGAGCTTTCTTAAGATTCTGCATGGCTTGCTCCTGAGCATTTCCTGTTTGTTTACTCATTTTTTCTGTAAGGGAAAGAAGCGCTGAAAAGCTTGCGTTTTCTTCTAATTTTCCATTAAGCATTCCTGTTTTTTTATTTCGCCCGTAATGGCCTCCTTCCGGATCTTTTGAAGAATCTGATATCCCTAAAAGCTTTAGCATGGCGGTATTGGCTACACTTGCATGACCTGAGGTATGAATAACAATAATAGGATTGGTTTTGCTTATAGCATCCAGTTCGTCCCTGGTCGGATGTCGGTGTTCGGTCATGATGGCATCATCATACCCATTGCCTATGACTGGTTGATTAGCAGGAATAGCATAGTCTTTAAGGTATTTTCTGATGGTATTCTGAAGGTTTTTAATGGAATTAACCGTACCATAAGGTTCAGGAAACAGATCGATTGCCTGCAGCATCCCCGCTCTTGAAGTGAGATGGCTATGAACATCAATAAAACCGGGAAGTAAAACTTTCCCTTCAAGATTGATAATCTTCGTTTTTTCATCTGTATAGTGGTCGGCTTCTGCCTTTGTTCCGGCGAAAAGTATTTTACCATTTTTTTAAAACTACTGCCTCCGCCTGGGGAAGTGTATCTTCCATTGTTAAAATTGTTCCTCCAAAATAAAGAATTTCTGCTTTTTCTTTCTGAGGTCTTCCTGCACAGCTGATAATAATAAGAATTACTGAAAATAGTAAATAAATTGATGCTTTCATACAATATCGTGTTTTTGTGGTGTTCTTAAATTTACGAATAAATATATTATCGGCCTAGTCTTAATAAACCATAAGAATTTTTGTTATATTTATAAAACTAATTACTATTTATTAATATAAAAATAATAAACTATGGATTTGTTCTATTTAATTCCGGTTTTTGGTGTTATTGCTTTACTATACACTTTTATACAAAGTAATTGGGTGCAAAAACAGAATGCCGGAAATGAAAAAATGAAAATTATCAGCGGGCATATCGCTGACGGTGCGATGGCTTTTCTAAAGGCCGAGTACAAGATTTTAACTTATTTCGTAGTAGTTGTGGCGATCTTATTAGCCGTAATGGGAATGAGTAATTCTAATTCCCACTGGAGTATCGGGATTGCCTTTGTGGTAGGAGCTATTTTTTCTGCTTCTGCTGGTTTTATTGGGATGAAAATAGCAACCAAAGCCAATGTGAGAACTGCAGAAGCCGCGAAGACTTCATTGTCTAAAGCTTTAAAAGTTTCATTTACAGGAGGTTCAGTAATGGGAATGGGGGTTGCAGGATTAGCCGTCCTGGGCTTAGGAGCTCTTTTCCTGATCATTAAGCAGATCTTTGCTGCTGATGCTCTGGTTGATTCTCATGAGATGGAAAAAACGATTGAGATCCTTACCGGATTTTCTTTAGGCGCAGAGTCTATTGCATTGTTTGCCAGAGTGGGCGGCGGTATTTATACTAAAGCGGCCGACGTAGGGGCGGATCTTGTAGGGAAAGTGGAGGCAGGAATTCCTGAGGATGATCCCCGGAATCCGGCTACCATTGCAGATAATGTGGGAGATAATGTAGGGGATGTGGCAGGAATGGGAGCCGATTTATTTGGTTCTTACGTAGCCACTGTTCTGGCAACAATGGTACTGGGAAGAGAGACAATTTCGGTGGATTCTTTTGGGGGATTTGCTCCCATTCTGCTTCCGATGCTTATTGCAGGAACCGGGATCATTTTTTCCATCATAGGGACCTTATTTGTCAGAATTAATGACAATGAAGGAGCTTCAACTTCCAGTGTGCAGAATGCATTGAATCTGGGGAACTGGGGAAGTATCGTAATTACTGCGGTAGCTTCTTATTTCCTGGTTACTTATATTTTACCTGAAACAATGGTATTAAGAGGTCATGAATTTACCAAAATGGGTGTTTTCGGGGCTATTATGGTAGGATTGGTGGTAGGAACTTTAATGAGTATCATCACTGAATTCTATACAGCGATTGGTAAAAGACCGGTTTCTAGTATTGTGAGACAATCTTCGACCGGTCACGCAACGAATATTATCGGAGGTCTTGCTGTAGGAATGGAGTCTACTTTACTTCCTATTATTGTTTTGGCAGGAGGTATTTACGGATCTTATCTATGCGCCGGTCTTTATGGGGTGGCTATTGCAGCGGCCGGAATGATGGCGACAACAGCTATGCAGTTAGCGATTGATGCCTTTGGACCCATTGCTGATAATGCCGGAGGAATTGCTGAGATGAGTGAACTCCCGAAAGAAGTTCGTGAGAAAACAGATATTCTTGATGCCGTAGGAAATACCACCGCAGCTACAGGAAAAGGATTTGCTATCGCTTCTGCAGCATTAACAGCCCTGGCTTTATTTGCGGCATTCGTAGGAATTGCAGGAATTGACGGAATCGATATATACAGGGCTGATGTTTTAGCCGGTTTATTTGTAGGGGGAATGATCCCTTTTATTTTCTCGTCACTGGCAATCACAGCGGTGGGGCAGGCGGCAATGGCCATGGTGGAAGAAGTAAGGAGACAGTTTAGAGAGATCCCGGGAATTCTTGAAGGGACTGCTGAACCCGAATATGAAAAATGTGTTGCCATATCAACGGATGCGTCGATAAGAAAAATGATGCTTCCGGGAGCCATAGCGATTATATCTCCTTTATTAGTAGGTTTTATTTTTGGTCCTGAAGTATTGGGTGGATTCTTAGCCGGAGCTACGGTATGTGGTGTTCTGATGGGGATGTTCCAGAATAATGCCGGAGGTGCGTGGGATAATGCCAAAAAATCTTTTGAAAAAGGTGTAGATATCAACGGTCAGACTTATTATAAAGGTTCAGAGCCTCATAAAGCTTCTGTAACCGGTGATACTGTGGGGGATCCGTTCAAAGATACTTCCGGACCATCGATGAATATTTTAATTAAATTAATGTCTATTGTTTCTTTGGTGATTGCGCCTACATTGGCCACTTTACATAAAGATAAGATTGAAGCTGAAAGAAAAGCGACAATTGAAAATTTATTGAGCAAAGCCGGTGCACATTCAGGTGTTGAAAATATGGATCCGGGAGTTTCTGGAATTACTGTAACTCCAGCCGAAATCAAAGGACATTTGAATGAAAACGGAGATTTTGTATATGAAACCGGAAATATCAAGGAAATCAAGCTGAACAATGGAAAAACCATTTCACTTGGAGAAAACAGCCGTCTGTTTGAGATGTATAACAGCATAAAAAACAAAAATCAATCTGTTCTGGATCCTAATCATTGGTACACAATTGAAAATCTTTATTTTGAAAGTGGTTCCAGTGATCTTAAGGCGGGTTCTGATGCTCAGCTGGCTAATTTAGCTGAACTGTTGAATGCTTTTCCGGGTCTTAGGATAAAATTAGGTGGTTATACAGATGATACAGGAAATCCTGACAGTAATAAAAAACTATCCAACTTAAGGGCTCAAACAGCTAAACTGAAACTTTTAGAAATGGGTATACCGTCAGATAGAGTAGAAGCAGAGGGATATGGTTCCCAATTCCCTGTTTGTGAAGAAAATGATACCGATGAATGTAAAGCAAAGAACAGAAGGATTGACGTAAGGGTCCTTTCTTTATAATTCGAAAAAATATCTACAAAAAGCACCGCAATTTGCGGTGCTTTTTTATGTGGAGCAATCTAACTAGAGGTTCTTTTTTAAATGTTCCATCGCCCGGATGATCATATCATCGCTTTTAATAAAGCTAAATCTTACATAGTCAGAGTTTTGCCTTGAATTATAAAAGGCTGACAAAGGAAGGCATGCGACCTGTTTTTCAGTGGTCAGCCACTTTGAAAATTCAACATCTGTCATGGTTTTAGAAACGTTTCTAAAGTTAACCAATTGAAAGACACTTCCTTCTGATCGCTGTTCAACAACTAAAGGAGTATTTTTAATTAATTCATTCAACAGATCTCTCTTCTTTTGCATAAGGAGCTTGTTTTCCAGGGGATCAAAAACCTCAAGGTATTTTGCAATAGCATATTGAGCAGGACCATTGGCACTATAGGAAATATACTGTTGATGACATCTGAATTGAGAGGATAGAGGTTCCGGTGTAAGCAAATAGCTTACTTTCCAGCCTGTTGTATGGAACATTTTACCAAAGGAGAAAATGCAGAACGTTCTTTTTCTAAGCTCTTTGTGTAAAAAGGAACTGTAATGTTCCTGTTCATCATAGCAATAGGTGTCGTAGATTTCTTCCGATATAAGATAGATTTCCTGATGACTGATCAGATCATAAAGATGATTCCAATCCTGTTCTGACCATATTTTGCCGGTGGGGTTTTGTGGAGAATTCACAATGATCGCTTTGGTCTTTTCCGATAAACAGCATTGAAGTTTATCCCAATCTATATCAAAATCATTTCCAAGATCATGATATACAGGAACACCACCATTGAGAACAATAGAAGGAGCATAAGTGTAATAGGATGGCTGGATAATAATCACTTCGTCTCCGGGATTTATAATGCTTTTTAAAGCCGTATATAAGGCAAAGGTTGTACAAGGGACTATGGTGATCTCTTCCTTTTTCAGATGGATCGGATTTTTACGTTTTTCATTAAACCTGATGATGGATTCTATAAGAGACGGGCTACCCGCAAGCGGTTCGTACTGATGGTGAATCAGATCAACTGATTCTTTAAGGTAATATTTGAGGCGGTGATCAATATCAAAATCAGGTAACCCTAGTGATAAATCATAACTGTTATGCTTTGCGGCCAGCTCAGACATATCAGTAAAAAAAGAATAATGTGTAAATCCGTAAATATTTTCCACCTTTTGCGTGTTTATATCAAATATAAGGAAATTTAGAATCGGTTATAGATTAAATAAATTTTGTTACTTTTAGTAAAATTATTTTTGTAATGAGAAAAATACTTATTCCACTATTGGCTGTCGCGATATTATCTGCTTGCGAAACTGCTAAAGTGACATCGGAAAATCAAAACGGGCAATCGGCTTCAAAGGCAATATCTAAGTCTGAGAAAGCTTTTCAATCTGCATATAAAGAAATTAAGCTAGATGACCTGAAGCAAAATTTATATGTGATTGCTTCCGATGAAATGGAGGGCAGGGATACCGGAAGCCCGGGACAGAAAAAAGCAGGAGAGTATATGGTTAAATTTTACAAAAATCTCGGAATTTCTTATCCAAAAGCTTTAGGTTCATATTATCAGAAAGTACCCGCATCTTTCATGCAACAGAGAGGAGGGAGAAATCTTCCTGATTCTGAGAATATCCTTGCATTTATTGAAGGTTCTGAGAAGCCTGACGAAATAGTTGTGGTTTCTGCGCATTATGATCATGTAGGTACGAAGAACGGTATCGTATACAATGGGGCTGATGATGATGGAAGTGGAACTGTAGCTGTGATGGAGATAGCCAAAGCTTTTCAAAGTGCTAAGAAAGCCGGTAACGGACCCAAAAGATCCATTTTATTCCTGCATGTAACGGGAGAAGAGCATGGATTATTCGGATCAGAATATTATACGGACAATCCGGTGTTTCCATTAGCCAATACGGTAGTAGATCTGAATATCGATATGATCGGAAGGGATGATCCTGAAAACAGAGGAAAAAACTATGTGTATGTAATAGGCTCGGAAATGCTGAGTTCACAGCTGAAAGTAATTAATGAAGCTGCCAATAAAAAGACCAATAATTTAGCACTTAATTATAAATATGATGATCCTAATGATCCTGATAGATTGTATTACAGATCGGATCACTATAACTTTGCAAAGAATAATATTCCTGTCGCTTTTTTCTTTGACGGAATCCATGAAGACTATCATAAACCAACCGATGATGTTGAAAAGATTGATTTCAGTTTATTGCAAAAAAGAGCTCAGCTGGTATTTACAACAGCGTGGGAAATTGCCAATAGACCGGAGAGAATTACGGTTGATAGAAAATAATAGATAATAATAAAATACTATAATTAATTACTTTATATAAATGATGTAATTATTTATTATATAGTTGTTTATTTATTTTTATTGAAGTATTACGTGATGGTAATTCGAGAGGCGAAATCAGAAGATATTTTTCAGATACATATAGTGAGAAATGCTGTAAAAGAAAATAGATTGTCAAATCCTGATCTTGTTACTGATAAAGATTGCGAAGAATTTTTATTTGAAAGAGGGAAAGGTTGGGTGTGTGAAATCAATGATCAGGTTGTCGGTTTTTCAATTGTTGATTTGAAAGAAAATAACATTTGGGCACTATTTGTTCACCCAGATTTTGAAGGTCTTGGAGTAGGACAAAAGCTTCACCACATCATGCTGGATTGGTATTTTCAGCAAACTAAAAAAAAGTGTTTGGCTGGGAACAGCTTTTGATACAAGAGCTGAAAAGTTTTACCGGAAGATAGGCTGGAATGAAACAGGAACTCATGGAAAGCACGAAATTAAATTTGAAATGACTTATAAAACCTGGAAACAAATAAAGCCATGAAACAAAAAATGAAATCAATTCGACCATTTATTGGTGCTCAAAACTTTATGGAAAGCAGATCTTTTTATACGGATCTGGGATTTGAGGAAATTGTTTTAGAAGAAAAATTATCATTATTTAAAAAACAAGATATTGCATTCTATCTTCAGGATGCATATGTGAAAGAGTGGATTGATAATACCATGATCTTTGTTGAAGTAGAAAATGTGGATGAATATTGGCAGGAACTTTTGGATTTGAACTTGACAGAGAAATATAATACTATAAAACTAACGCCCGTAAGAACCCTGAATTGGGGAAAAGAATGTTTCGTGCATGATCCTTCTGGTATTTTATGGCATTTTGGAGAATTTTTCAACCATTAATTGAAGATGATTTACGCTTTTGATACCTACTATTATGAGAATTACGCCTACACAGTCTGTCTGGCATTCAAAGACTGGGAAGATGATCTGGAAACAGCAGCTTACAGTGAAAAAACTCCTATAACTTCTGACTACGAAAGTGGAGCTTTTTACAAACGGGAACTTCCATGTATTCTAAGTTTATTATCAAAGATTGATCTCAAAAATGGAGATATTCTGTTAGTAGATGGTTATGTGACTCTCAATAATGAAGGTAAGATTGGACTCGGAGGATATTTATATGAAAAATTAGAAGAAAAATATCCTGTTGTGGGAATTGCAAAAAATGAATTCTCTGCTCCTGACTCTCAGCGGAGAACAATCTATAGGGGGGAAAGTAAAACACCATTATTTCTTACTTCGAAAGGAGTTGATGTGGATTTCTTAAAAAATAAAATAGAGAAAATGCACGGATTGTACAGAATACCGACATTGTTGAAAAAACTAGATCAATTGACAAGAATTGCTTAATTACAACCTTCTTATCTACAGCTAGGTGAGGACTTTGTCAGAATTTTAAATTTTATAAAAGGATAAAAACGGATAAGAAGCAGAATATATAATTCTGCTTCTTATTTCGTTAATGTAGTCCATAATAAACGGAATTTACGAACCAGTTTAATAAGGTACATTTCCTTTTCGCAATCTGAGAACAATATTTTGAATTCCAGGTAAGCATATCAAAATAACAATTACAACAAGCAATCCGATCAGCATAATATCATAATAATCTTTTGTTGAGCGTATTAATATCTGTTGTTTTATAAAATAATTGAAGTAAGCATTTGAGGCTCCTTTGGAAGTATACATATCGTTGCCTGCATTCAAATAAGCTTGTTGAATATTCTGCAGGGTAATTGATAATTGGGGATTCGTTTCTGTCAATGATTCTCTGAGCTTATCATTGGCTTCAGATCTGGTATATAATTGTGTATAATTGTTTACAGCCATACTGCTGCTAAATCCTAAGAATCTAGCAAAAATACCAAGAAAAGCAGCATTGAAGGCAACCTTTGGAGGTGCTGAAGAAACCATAAATGATACAATAGGAACAAACAAGACCCCTGTAGAAACTCCATAGATGAACATTGGAAGAATAAAGTCTTTTGTTTCGCCCGTAGAAGATACAAATTGTAACATGTAGAAATAATAGCAGGCCATGATGACAAATCCTGTGATAATAATTCTTATCAAGGAAATCCCCATTAAGATAAAACGAGCAGTGATTGCCATGCTGATTGCTGTACCTAAGATAACGCCTATCCAGACAGGAATAATATGGAGAGGATCAGTGGCAAGGACAACTTCTATATAGCCATAGGTAAGGCCGGTCGTTCCTTTAAAAATATAAAAAACAAAAAGCAATAATAAACCGATGACAAAATTTTTGGCTTTAAAGATCTGTAAATTAATCAATGGATGTTTTAACCTGTTTTCCCGGACTATAAAAAGAAACAATAGGATGATAAAGAACATGCCCAACAGAACAATAACTGGACTATCTAACCAATTGAGCTGCTGTCCATATATCAAAATGTATCCGATAACAGAGGAAAATGTAAGATAGTAGAGATACCCGATCCAATCTACTCTGTAGAGAGGAATCTTTTTTGAAAACCTGGCTTTTGAATTCATGCCTATTAAAATCACAAAAAGCAGAGTAATGAGCATTAAAATCAATCCGAAAAACAGCCAGTTAAAGTCTAAGACATCAAGTAAAATACTACTATAAATAGTATATACGGGAACTGCGATCTGTATGGCTGCATAGAAAATACTGTAACCGATAACTCTTGCTCTCGTGGAAGATAAACGGGAAAAAACCATATTGAGGATGATACTGCAAATGAGTGCACAGGCAATTCCCTGAACGACTCCACATACCAGAAATAATCCCCAGTTTTTAGAATAAAAACAGATGAGTGAACTCACCGAATTTAATGCTAATCCTATTATCAGATATTTCCTGGGTGCAAAATATTTAGTAATACGAAAATCTAAAGCTAAAAAAAGTGACTGCAGAAGAATAGGTAAGTACCATAGCATATTGAACATCTGTTGGCTGGACTCCATAATATCCTGCCATACTGATAGGCCTTCCGTACAGAGCAAAGCTGAATAAGGAGACCATTAATATGGTAAAAATAATGCTTCTGGCCAGCCATTCAGGGATCCAACTTTTAAATATGGGCATATTGTGGGCTTCCATTAGCTTTAATTTTTGTTGATATACACATTAGCATTCATTCCTGCAGATAGCCCGGACAGTTTCTCCTTGGTTTCTGTAAGTTTGATTCTTACAGGAATACGTTGTATTACTTTTACAAAATTGCCTGTAGCATTATCTGGTGGTAGAAGAGAATAGCGGGAACCTGTAGTAGGAGATAAGGATTCTATGACACCTGAAAATGTTTCTCCTGGAAAAGCATCCACTTCTATATTGACCTTTTGGCCTATTTTGAATGTCTTGATCTGTGTTTCTTTGAAATTGGCTACCACCCATTTCTCCTGCGATTTATTGACAAGAAATGCCAGAGTCTGCCCAGGTTGAATCAGTTGTCCTTCCTGAATGTTTTTTTTTCCTATTTTACCATCAAATGGAGCCGTGATTACCGTATAACGTATATCGAGATCCTGTCTTTCTATAGATGCCTGTCTTACTTTTATTTCAGCATTTATTGCGAAACGTTGTGCTTGTATATCATTGAGTTTTGACTCTGCTACCCGAAGAGATGCGAGCGTTTCTTTGTAATCCGATTGATTGGTTAATAGGGAAGTATGTACATTATCAAATTTTTGTTGAGTAGTCGATTCATCTGCCAGAAGGTTTTTATAGCGATCGTATTCCTTTTGCTGCTGATCCAGTTTAGCTTTGATTCCTGAAATATGGGCTTTTATGACATCAATATTTTTGATCTGGGTTTGTTCACTGGCGCTTAGTATAGGGAGTTTGGCCTCCGATGTCGCTAATTCTGCTAAAGCTGTTTCTTTTTTAAGATCATATTCATCCCTTTCAATACGTACGAGAGTATCTCCTTTATGGACTTCCTGATTATCCTGATAATAAATTTTGCTGATATATCCCCCAACTTTAGCATTTATAGGTGATAGATAAGCTTCTATCTGTGCATCATTGGTCTGCTCATACCAATATCCTTTCCAGAAATGAAGTACAGCCCAAGTGATGATTACGATTAATAATAGTATTCCTAACCATTGTGTTGCTACTACTATAATACGGTCTGTTTTATTCTTGTTCATAATTTTATTTTAAAGTGTTCCTGTGATAATCAATAGTTTTATATGGCTTAGTCTTAAATTTGCTTCAGCAGATGTAAGATTGAATTTAGCTTGTAACAGAATGTTCTCAGCATCTAAAAGATCGGTCAGAAGAGATTGCTGATTGAGGTAGCTGTTTCTGATTACTCTCACACTTTCAGTACTTTGACGGATGGTAAGTTCTGCTGTCTCTACACTTTCTCTTGCCTGTTCTCTTTCAAGGAAAGCATCTCTTACTTTAATCGATAGGTCGTCTTGTTTTATCCGGCTCTTTTCAATCTCCTGTTTTTTCAGGTTATATGCATGAGCAATAGTGTGTTTACTCTTATAAAGATTGTCTACAGAGTAGGTTACCTTTAAACCTATTTGACCAAATCCCCAGAGATCATTGGAGTATGGATAAAATGAAATTTGAGGATACGTATAGTTGTATCTGGAGTATAAAGAAATCCTTGGTAATAGGCTTGATTTTACCTGCCTAATATTAAGCTCACTTAATGTCTGATTTGTGTTAACAATCTTAAGATCAGGTGAATTATCGAGTGCAGCTGCAAGATAGTCTTCATAATTAGATCCTTGTAAATTGTTGTTTTCCAGAATATCTTCAGAAGAAATATCCAGTGGCTCAGTACTACTTCTTCCCATCAGAATGTTGAGTCGTTGCTTGGTAAGATCAATTTTCTTTTTTACATCCGAATCACTGAGTTGCAATTGAGATAGTTTGACTGAGATTCTTAATACATCACTCTTCAATACAATACCATTCTTGTTAAGATTTTCAATGGTGGATAGCTGCTTCTTTTCGCTAGAAATTTCGGAGGAAATAAATGATTCAAATTCCTGGAATTTGTACAGATCGTAATAGGATGCAGCGATCATATATTTTACATTATCTTTCTGTAATTCAAACTCATATTGTTTGCGTATTTTCTCTTCTTTTTTAATTTCAATGTTTCTTTTGTCTTTTCCTCCACTATAAAGATTGAAATCCAGATTGTAGCCCAATGCATAACCATATCCCTTAATTGGAACACTTTGAGGTGACGAAAACAGACCATTTTCATACAGAAGAAACTTGGAGTTAAGACGAAAATCTCCAACGACAGACAATTCTGGTAATTGCTTATCTTTTGCTTCTAAAATACTGATATCGCTTTCTTCTTTTGTCAGTTCTGCAAGTTTCAATTGTTTGTTTTGTGACTCTGATATATTCCAGATTTCATTCAATGTCAATACGGAGGGATTATCCTTTATTTGTGCTTTTATACCAGCCGAAACAGCCAGGTACAGAAGTATGATATATCTTTTCATTGTCAGATTACATTTTTATACTGGCAAAATTATTGTGGATTAAAATGAGTCTTTTTATAATATTAGCCTTATTTTTGTTTATTCTGGCCAATATTTTTAAGTTTATCTCTATTTGATAAGTCATTATCAGTGTTCTGTTGTAAAATTTTAAAATCGACTCCTGCCTATGAAAACGATAAAAGAAGTAAGAGAAAAAGTAGATGCTCATCCTGCATCCATATTGATGATCCGTCAGCAATGGGAACAAAGACTACCCATGCATAGGCATCAGAAAGGGCAGTTGCTTTTGGTTATTGGTGGAATGGCAAAATTGAGAACAAAAGAAAAAGATCTTTACATTCCACGCAGTCACTATATCTGGATGCCTAAAATGTATTCGCATAATTTGATGTTCAATTCTAAGGATCTTGATATCATTAATATTTACTTTCCGGAGGAAGAAAAATTTAATCATCCATTTTACGATGATCTGGGGATATATCCTGTTAGTAATCTACTTTCTGAGCTTTTGAATTTCGGAAAGGATTGGAATGGAGATTTCTTTCCAGATTCATGGGAATATGAATTTCTTCTCACTATGAAACATTTACTTCCTAAGGAGAATTTGAAAAAATTTTCTATCCAGTTGCCTACCACCAGTGATGAACGTCTTACTGCAATTATAAAATTTGTTCGAAACAATTTAGAAAACCCACTCACACTAGAAGAAGTAGGGGGTAAATTTGGATTTAGTGTAAGAAGTCTGACCCGTATATTTACCAATAAATTGGGGATTTCGTTTATCCAGTATGTAAAGATGGTAAGGATCATTCGTGCAATGGAATTACTAAAAGATACCACTCTGAGTATGAGTGAGATTGCTTATGAAATTGGCTATTCCAATATTTCAGCATTTAGCAATACATTTCAGCAACTGACTAATATGAGACCAACAGAATTTAAATCGATGCTTTAATGAAATAATTATTCCCGTCTGTAATTGCATCTGAAGCTTTTCTATCAGGGATTATTGATGCCATTAATCATTTTGCTTTTTATTGAGATTTAATTAAAAAAATGATAAAATATTTTTTTAATTAAAAAAAGTTTATACATTTGTCACATCAAAAAATAAAAGTGAACAGTACATTCAACAATATTATTACTATCGTTATTGTCATTATCGGATTCCGGTGATGAGCGATGGTATTGTTGAAACTCTATAAAATTATTAGAAAGCCATCCTCATCCGGGATGGCTTTTTTTATGCCCGAATTTTAAAAAATCTAAAAAAATTAAAATATGTATTACAACAAAAAAATTTAAACTCCATAATCTGAAAAAGGTTCTGAAATCATTCGGAGTTTGCAATCATTCTTTTCAATCGGATAGCAATGATACATCCGGTGCTTTTTATCTAACAAATCAAAGTACTGTAGGACTAATGATTTTATAATGCAGAAGTGAAGTCTTTTTATAATTCTGCTATTGTAGAATTAGATAATTTAAATTATTGATTATTAGTGTTTTGTATTTATTTTATCGTGATTTGAATATTGTAATTTTAATTGAAATATGAAAGATAGAAAATATACAAGCCTTAGTTTTGAATCAAAATTAGAAAAGAACTTCATGTACTGCTTTTGGAATCGGAACAGGTTAAGTAAGGTTTATTACCATGTTGACCCGACTGATGAGAATGGCTTTTTTTATGTCTGAACTTAAAATAATTTAAAAAATAAATATGTATTACAACGAGAAAACGATGCTTTATTATGACGGAAAGTTCCAGGAGGCTACTACTGCTTCTACGGGTCTTTACGGACAATCACTTCACTACGGATATGCTGTCTTTGAAGGAATTAAATCATACAAAACAAAGAACGGGACCAAAATTTTTAAGGCAAAAGAACATTATGACCGCCTGAAAAAATCAGCAGAATTGATGATGATTCCTTTTGATTATTCTACGGAAGAGATGATTGACTTGACCTATAAGCTTTTGGAAATGAATAATTTAAGTAATGCATACATCAGGCCATTAGTAATTTGCTCTCCAAATATGAGCCTTTCAAAAGGAAACAAAAGTTCTTTGATTATTGAAGCGTGGAGTTGGGATAACGGATACTTATCCGACCATGCAAGGATAATGACCTCTTCTTTTGAGCGCCCCAATCCGAAGGCATTTAGAATAGAAGCAAAAGCGAGTGGTCATTATGTAAATTCTATTCTTGCATCGCAGGAAGCCAAAGATAAAGGATTTGACGAAGCAATGCTTTTAGATGGCAATGGAAATGTAGCGGAAAGTTCAGGAGCCAATATTTTTTATGAAAAGGATGCAAAATTATATACACCGGCAAAAGGGAGTATTCTTCCAGGGATAACCAGAGCTACAATGTTCGAGATATGCGATCAGCTAGGGATTAGCTACGAAGAAAAATTCTTTAAACCTGAAGAAATGGAAGGAGCAGATGCCGGATTTTTTTGTGGTACTGCAGCGGAAGTGGTTGCGTTAGAATCATTGAATAATATTCCATTTAAACTGAAGTGGGAAAACAGTGTGTCTGCTTTGATTCAAAAAGCTTACAGACATCTGGTTTTTGAAGAAGATTATTCCTATTTAAAACAAGCGTTGTATGTGTGAAACATTAAATAAATATTCCAGGGTTCTCACTCAGGATCCTACTCAACCGGCAACCCAGGCGATGTTTTACGGAATCGGCTTTAAAAAAGAGGATTTCGATAAAGCCCAGGTTGGAGTAGCGAGTATGGGATATGACGGAAATACCTGCAATATGCACCTTAACGGGCTGGCAGAACTGGTTAAAAAGGGAGTAAACGGACAGAATCTTGTTGGCCTGATGTTTCATACCATAGGGATCAGTGACGGAATGACCAATGGGACAGATGGAATGCGATATTCTCTTGTCAGCAGGGATGTGATTGCAGACAGCATTGAAACGGTGTGTGCAGGACAGTACTATGACGGTCTTATTACAGTTCCGGGATGCGATAAAAATATGCCTGGTTCCCTAATGGCAATGGCGAGATTAAACAGGCCATCGATCATGGTATATGGGGGAAGCATAGAAGCAGGACACTATAAAGGCAATGATCTCAATATCGTATCTGCTTTTGAAGCATTGGGAAATAAGATTGCAGGAAAGCTTTCTGATGAAGATTATGATGGAATCATCAAAAACTCCTGTCCAAGTGCGGGGGCTTGTGGTGGTATGTATACAGCCAATACAATGGCTTCGGCGATTGAAGCACTGGGTATGAGCTTACCATACTCATCTTCTTATCCGGCTCTAAGCAAAGAGAAAAAGGAAGAATGTGAGTTTGCCGGACATTATATGAGGATATTGCTGGAAAAAGACATCAAGCCTTCCGATATCATGACGCCAAAGGCTTTTGAAAATGCCT
Source organism: Chryseobacterium proteolyticum (assembly GCF_046591535.1). Lineage (NCBI taxonomy): Bacteria > Pseudomonadati > Bacteroidota > Flavobacteriia > Flavobacteriales > Weeksellaceae > Chryseobacterium > Chryseobacterium proteolyticum. The sequence continues at coordinate 380,762 of NZ_JBJLWK010000001.1, forward strand.
TGAGAATCATTATGGTTTTAGGGGGAAGCACGAACGCAGTCCTCCATTTCATTGCAATAGCAAAGAGTATTGGTCATCATTTAACGCTGGATGATTTTCAGAAGATTAGCGATACTACACCTTTGCTGGCTGACCTGAAACCTAGCGGCAAGTACCTGATGAAAGATCTTCATGAGGTAGGAGGAGTACCGGCTGTGATGAAATATCTATTGGATCTCGGACTTCTTCATGGAGACTGCCTTACGGTAACCGGAAAGACAATGGAAGAAAACCTTAGAAATATTACTTCAATTATAGATAGGAAACAGGATATTATCAGAGATATCAGCAATCCTATAAAAGAAACAGGCCACATCCGAATTATGTACGGCAACCTGGCGGAAAGAGGCTGTGTGGCCAAAATTACAGGTAAGGAGGGAAATTTTTTTAAAGGAAAAGCAAGGGTTTTTGATGGTGAAAAAGAATTTATCAAAGGTATTGAAGACAAAATAATCCAGGAAGGTGATGTAGTTGTGATTAAGAATGAAGGCCCTAAAGGCGCTCCTGGAATGCCTGAAATGTTGAAACCAACTTCTGCATTGATGGGTTCCGGACTAGGTAAGAATGTAGCATTAATTACTGACGGGCGCTTTTCCGGGGGAACTCATGGTTTTGTGGTAGGGCACATTACACCTGAAGCCTTTGAAGGAGGATTAATTGGTTTGGTTAAAGACAATGATGTGATCGAACTAGATGCTGTAAAGAATACCATCAACCTGATTATATCAGATGAAGAATTAAAAGAAAGAAAAGCCGGATTCAAACAACCGGACTATAAAGTAAAAACAGGGGTGTTATACAAGTATGCAAAGCTGGTATCAGATGCCTCTCAGGGATGTATAACAGATTTTTAAATTGAATATAATGGAATCAACATTTAATGCATTAGAAACAGAAAGGTCTACACAGACCATAAAAAAAATTGAAAGGGGCAGAAGTTATTTTGGAAATCCTGAAAGCTGAAAACGTCAATACGATCTTCGGATATCCTGGTGGAGCTGTTATTCCGATTTATGACGCATTATATGATTACAAAGACGATTTAAAGCATATTCTCGTTAGACATGAACAGGGAGCAATCCACGCAGCACAGGGGTTCTCCAGGTCTTCGAACCATACCGGGGTAGCTATTGCAACCAGTGGCCCGGGAGCAACCAATCTGGTAACAGGACTTGCAGATGCTATGATTGACAGCACACCGGTTGTTTGCATAACCGGACAAGTATATGCATCCCTTTTGGGATCTGATGCTTTTCAGGAAGTAGATGTGATCAATGTTACCGCTCCTGTTACCAAATGGAACTGTCAGGTAACCGATGCTAAAGATATTCCGACAGCTTTGGCAAAAGCTTTCTATATAGCAAGATCAGGGCGACCAGGTCCTGTATTGGTGGATATTACTAAAAATGCACAACTTCAGGAAATGGATTTTATAGGATATGAGGCCTGTAATTCCATCCGGTCTTATCATCCTAAACCCCGAATCAGGCATGAATATATTGAGCAGGCTGCTTTACTGATCAACGCTGCTAAAAGACCATTCCTACTTTTCGGGCAAGGAGTGATTATAGGACAGGCAGAAAAAGAGTTACAGGATTTGGTTGAAAAAACCGGCATTCCTGCGGCTTCTACTGCTTTGGGCTTAGGAGCACTTTCTACAGAACATCCCCTTTATGTAGGAATGCTAGGAATGCATGGACATTATGCTCCTAACAAATTAACCAATGATTGTGATGTGATTATCGCTGTAGGAATGCGATTTGACGATCGTGTAACCGGAAAATTGGATCAATATGCCAGACAAGCTAAAGTAGTTCATCTCGATATTGATCTTGCGGAAATAGATAAAAATGTAAAAGCGGATGTCCCTGTTCTTGGTAATTGTAAAGAAACACTTCCTCTGCTGACTCAGGCTCTTTCAGAAAACTCACATAAAGAGTGGCTGGATCAGTTTAAAGAACTGCATCGTGAAGAAAATCTTGAGGTTGTACACAAGGAATTGAATCCGGAAACAGAAGAACTTACCATGGGAGAGGTGTTAAAATACCTGAACCAACTCACCCATGGCGAGTACATCATCTGTACGGATGTGGGACAGCACCAGATGATTTCCTGCAGATATGCTGAATTTAAAAAATCAAAAAGAAACGTCACTTCCGGTGGTCTTGGAACAATGGGATTTGGTCTTCCTTCAGCAATAGGTGCAAAAATGGCAAATCCTGACAAGCACGTGATCTGTATTGCCGGAGACGGTGGTTTTCAGATGAACATCCAGGAGCTGGGAACTATTTCACAATTCGGAATAGGGGTAAAGATGATTGTTCTGAACAATTCTTTTCTCGGGATGGTTCGTCAATGGCAGGAACTCTTTCATGACAAGCGATATTCTTTCGTGGATATTACCAGTCCAGACTTTTCTGCTGTTGCTGAAGCCTATGGCATTAAAGCAAAGCATGTAAAAGAGAGAGCTTTCCTGGAATCTTCATTAAAAGAAATGCTTGAAACAGAGGGATCTTATCTTCTGGAAATAAAAGTAGGGAAAGAAAATAATGTTTTCCCGATGGTTCCACAAGGATGCAGCGTAAGTGAAATCCGCTTAAAATAAAAATAAATATGATGAATAAACAGGAATACACCATAAGCGTTTTCACAGAAAACCAGGTAGGATTACTCGCCAGAATAGCAACGGTTTTTTCAAGAAGGGGGATTAATATAGACAGCCTGAATGTTTCACCGACAGAAATTACAGGTATTTCCAGGTTTACCATTGTAGTGGAAACTACATATGAAACTGTAAGGAAAATATCCCGCCAGATTCAGAAGCTGGTAGAAGTGATAAAAGTATATTACAATACCAATGAAGAAATCGTATGGCAGGAACTGGCACTTTTTAAAATAGAAACCAATGTCGTTTCTGAAAAATTCTATGTTGAAAGGATTTTAAGACAATATGGTGCAACCATCGTAAGTGTAAGAAATGATTATACTGTTTTTACGATTGTGGGACATCATGAAGAAATAGGCCGTTTCCTTGACCTTCTGGAGCCCCATGGTCTTATAGAGTTTATCAGAAGCGGAAGAGTAGCAGTTATTAAATCCAATGAAGCTTTCCATAAAAAGCTGACGGCCCTTGAAAAAATGGCTTATCAATAAAAAACACAAGTTCAATATATATAATGTGGCCAGAATTGGCCGGAAAAATAACAATTAAAAACAAAATTATGGCATTAATTAAATTTGCAGGAGTAGAAGAAAATGTAGTAACAAGAGAAGAATTTCCAATTGAAAAAGCGCAGGATGTATTAAAAAATGAGACTGTAGCGGTTTTAGGATATGGTATCCAGGGACCTGGTCAGGCTTTAAACCTTCAGGATAACGGAATCAATGTAATTGTCGGACAACGTAAGAATTCTAAAAGTTGGGATAAGGCAGTACAAGATGGATTTATTCCTGGTGAAACATTATTTGAATTAGAAGAAGCAGCACAAAGAGGAACTATTCTGTGCTATCTTTTAAGTGATGCTGCACAGATCGAATTCTGGCCAACATTAGAAAAACACCTTACCCCTGGAAAAACATTATATTTCTCACATGGTTTCGGAATTACCTATAATCATCAGACTAACATTGTACCGTCTAAAGAGGTAGATGTGGTTTTGGTAGCGCCTAAAGGATCCGGAACATCTTTAAGAAGACTTTTTGTGGAAGGTAAGGGATTGAACAGCAGTTATGCCATCCATCAGGATGCATCGGGAAATGCAAAGGATAAAGTAATTGCATTAGGGATTGCGGTAGGTAGCGGATATTTGTTCGAAACCAACTTTAAGAAAGAAGTATATAGTGATCTGGTAGGAGAAAGGGGCTCATTGATGGGTGCAATACAGGGACTTTTTGCAGCTCAGTTTGAAGTATTGAGAGCTCAGGGACATTCACCTTCCGAAGCCTTTAATGAAACCGTTGAGGAATTAACACAATCTTTAATGCCTTTGGTGGCAGAGAACGGAATGGATTGGATGTATGCCAACTGTTCAACGACAGCCCAAAGAGGAGCTTTAGATTGGTGGAAAAAGTTTTATGATGCTACTAAACCTGTATTTGAAGAACTATATCAAAGTGTGAAAGAAGGAACTGAATCACAAAAATCAATTTCAAGTAACAGTAAAGAAAATTACAGGGAAGGTCTTAATAAAGAGCTTGAAGAATTGAGAAACAGCGAATTATGGCAAGCCGGGAAAGTCGTAAGATCGTTACGTCCGGATAGAGAATATGAATATGAAAAGTAAAACCATTACTTTCCCTTCCTTAGATGCTGTTAAAAAAGGCCCGGAAAACCCTGGAAAATATTGTCAATACAACACCACTGCAGGAAAGCGTTAGACTTTCCAGACAGATTGGAGCGAATATTTTTTTGAAAAGGGAAGATATGCAACCGGTCCGTTCCTATAAGATCAGGGGTGCCTATAATAAAATCTACAGCCTCCACAGAAATGATAAAACCGGAAATGGTGTTGTTTGTGCCAGTGCAGGAAATCATGCCCAAGGCGTTGCTTTTGCATGCAGGAAACTAAAGATCAACGGAACGATTTTCATGCCCGTCACGACTCCTAAGCAAAAACTGGAGCAGGTAGCCATGTTTGGGGAACAGTATGTTGAAATAAAGCTTATAGGCGATACTTTTGATGACTCAAAGAATGCGGCCATAGGATACAGTGAAAATTCGGGAGCTGAATTTATCCATCCGTTTGATGATGTGGAAATCATTGAAGGGCAGGCTACCTTGGCCATGGAAATTCTGGAACAAGCAAAGGATCCTATAGATTTTGTACTTGTACCACTTGGAGGAGGTGGTTTAGCAGCCGGTATTATCACTGTGTTTTCGATTTTATCACCTCAAACGAAAATCATTATTGCAGAACCAAAGGGAGCTGCATCGATGAAGGCATCTGTAAAAGCCGGAACCAATATCGAATTGTTGCAAATTGATAAATTTGTAGATGGAGCTGCTGTTCAAAAGGTAGGCGACCTTACTTTTGAAATCTGCAGGGACCATATCCATGAGTGTATTGCTGTTCATGAAGGGAAAGTATGTGAAACTTTATTGGAACTTTACAACAAGGATGCAATGGTGCTTGAGCCTGCAGGTGCATTGACGATAGCTGCACTGGAGCTCTGTAAAGAAGAGATAGCAGGAAAAAATGTTGTATGCATTGTAAGCGGAAGTAACAATGATATTACAAGGACGGAGGAGATTAAAGAAAGGGCAATGCTTTATAAAGGATTGAAACATTATTTTATTGTAAAATTTCCTCAGCGACCGGGTGCTCTTAAAGAATTTGTTCTGAGTGTTTTGGGAACATCGGATGATATTACTTTTTTTGAATATACCAAAAGGAATTCCCGGGAAACTGCTTCAGCGATCGTTGGTATTGAAGTTCCTTCTTTTTCAGACTTTGAAGGATTATTAAAGAGAATGAAGCAGGCAGGGTATTATGAATCATATCTCAATGATTCCCCCAATATGATGAATATTTTAATTTAGATTAATGAATCAAGCCACTTTTGTAAGTGGCTTGATTATTTGGTAAACATAAGCTTTGACCGGTAATAAATACCCCTTATAGTCTTATGGATACTTAAAATAAGGCTAAACTGATAAATGTCATGGTGTTTATTATTTTTATTCATTCTAAATAAATATAAATTTGTTGTAGCAAAATAACAATAAGAAATAGAGAGATAATTACTCTCAATTATTACGGTTTGTTTTTTGGAAAGTATAATAAAAATAACACAACTAATCATATCCATATCAATTTTTGTTTTTTTAACCGGTGAGGCCATATCTCACCGGTTTTCTTTTATTATAGGATAAATGTTCCTGTAAAAAGAAACCCTTCCTATTATTGGAAGGGTTAGTTTTTAGAGTAAATTATTTCAGTTTATTAGATAAATCAAATCGGTACGATTATTCCTGATGGCTTAAACAGCTTCAGATTTACTTAAATTCCTGATATCATTGAATAATGTCCGTACTTCACCCCATGTATTTACTCTTTGATGGTGATCTATATTACTGTTGTGTCCTGCGTTAAACATAATTGGTCTTCCCTTACAGAAATCCAGATTTTTAATATGGTCATCAATAAGGTAGTCCGTATCGATTACACTCTTATCTCCGCACATAATGATATTTTTCCATGAAATAAAAGGGAAGTGCTCCTGCAGCCATTGGTATTTTTCATATAATGAAAGCGGAAACTCCATTGCTGCTGTCACAATATATACATCATAATCTTTCATCAGTTCCTGTACTACCTCTATGGCACCAGGCATCACTGGCAAGGTGCGGAAAAATCCCGGAGTTTGCAGATATTCGAATATTACTTCTTTGTTGGGAAAAGCGTCCGGTTCCGGTTTACCAATCATATCTTCCCGGCTGATTAAAATGCCATGATCCCTGTGATACCAGGCGATTAATTGTGCCTCTACATCTGCTATTACACCATCCATATCTATAGCGATCGTTTCTTTTTTATTTTTCATTTTGCGATTATTTGCAACAAATATATTAAATATTGCATAAAGTTGCATTATCTTGCAATAAATATTTTCTATATTTGTGTTATGATAAAAGCTGAAAGACAGGATCGCATTCTGGAATATCTGGCCAAGGACAAAAAGGTTTTGCTTGATCAATTGAGCAAAACCCTTAAAGTATCTGAAGATACCATACGCCGGGATATTAAAGAATTATCCGATAAAGGGTTGCTTAAAGCTGTCCGTGGTGGTGCTCTTCAACGGTCATCAATGCCGTTGCATTTTAAGGACCGGCAGAATATTGATGTGGCCCACAAAAAGATGATTGCAGAGAAGGTTTTGGAATATATCACTCCCGGAATGGTTCTGCTTGTGGATTCAGGAACCTCAGCATTGGCTGTAGTAGCGAATTTGCCAAAGGATATCGCTTTAACTGTTGTCACCAATAGCTTTCCTGTGGCTTCCCTTTTGGAAGACCATACAGAAATTGAAGTTTTGTTTATGGGGGGAATGCTGAATAAAATTTCATTCTCTACAACAGGATACGAAACCATACAAAGTATAAGAAATATCAGGGCAGATATCTGTCTACTGGGTGTTTGCAGTATTGATCTGGAGATGGGTGTGACGGGAGATGATTACGAAGATAGTCTGGTTAAAAGAGTAATGATAGAAACTTCAAAATGTACGATTGCCTTATCGACCTCAGATAAACTGGGAAAATCGGAATCCTTTTACATATGCGCCACGAATTCCCTAAATGTGATCATCACAGAAGCTGATCCCGATTCTGATTATTTAAAACCTTATATAGAAGCGGGTATAGAAGTACGGTAAAATCAAAAGGCAAAGAATAACTTTCTTTGCCTTTTGATCAATTCTAATCGATAATAATGGCCATGCATAACCCATTAGGCCCTGCTTGTGATCTTGGACGGCATGCTCCGTTAATGCAGCACCAGTCATCACCACATTTCAGGTTGGCAGGACATTGCAGGTATCCACCATTAATACGTCTTAGTTCACTTCTTTCCAATGATTTTAAATTTTTCATAGTACATAGTTTTAGTTGTAAAACAAATGTAATGAATTATGTAATAGGAAATTATCTGTTATTTAAAATAACCTGTTTATCTTTTTACAAAGTGATTTTTTCTCCTTGTACAGGAAAAATATACCGAATTCCCAAAGTATTTTTTTCCTTCAGTTGCTTCTTGATTTTCTCTATGTTATCATCCACAGGTTTCAGGTGGGTAATGATTACAGGGACGTTTTTTAGTTTTCCGTGTTGACAAAAACCATTTAGAATATTCAATTCATTTTCCAATAACGCTGGGGTAAGATGTCCAAATAATGATTTATCCGGTTGTTCATTTGGAAAAGAAACTTCTATTAGAATTCCTTTTAGCTTTTGCTTATTTACATATGGAGCAACCTGTTTCCAGAGTTTTTCGAGCTTATTGCTTTTTTCTATACGATCGCTTCCCGTATCTCCCAGGTAAAGAAGGTAATCGTCATTATACCGTAAAAGAAAAGCTGTACTTTCATAAGGGTTGACGTGGCTAAGCGGAAAAGCTGTCACAAACATTTCTGTGTCTGTTAGAGGTATTTCCCTGTTTTCTTTCAGACTGATCATTTTATATTTACCTAACCTGGGTGTTTCTCCGGTATCGGTAAAATTAGCCCAGCTTTGCCACGAGAAATATTTATCTGTAATGATGTTTCCAACAGAAGGTAGTGTATACACGGACTTTTTTGTATCATCCGGGCTGTTGATGATCAATCCGCTTACATGATCAAGATGTGCATGGGAGATAAGATAGCCTTTGATATTTTGTTGGATCACCTGCAATGCAGAATTTTGTTTAAAATTTCCCTTCTCTATTGCTTTTTCAATTCCGGAACGTATTGTTCCGGCATCAAGAGTAATATAATTGTCAGAATGCACCGGAGCAGCCATGTAGCTGGATAAATTACTTTCATCACCTCCACCATAAATCCCCAATGGGATTACTTTGAAGCTGTTCTGTGCGGAACAAATGGCTGTCGACAAAATAATAGCCAGGCTGAAAAATTGTTTTATCATGTAAAATACGTGTTATTGTTATGAGGAATAATGGGAATACAAATTTAATTTAAAACATAGCGATCACAAAACAAATTAAAGAAATCTATGTTTTGTAAGACTCCAGGTAATTATAATTATGTTTATTACAATTCTGAAATAAGGGAAAAGGGCTTCTCATAAATGAAAAGCCCCTGCTGCAAATGCATTACATATAAGCATGTAATAATTTATTAAATAAAAGCTTCCCGCTGGAGGGAAGCTTTAGACTAAAATGATGAAAATTATTATTAAGGTGATGTTTCGTATTCAAAAATAGTGATTGCTATCCATTTGTTTTTATGATCATGATCATAAAGTGGTGAATTATACTAGTCGTTTATCAAAAATAATTATGAAACTTACTTTACCAAAGTAGCGTCAAGTTCTTTTTTTCATAGTTGAAAAAAAAGAACTTTCACTTCAAATAAAGTTGCCGCTTGTTTAATTCCGATTTTGAATGTTTCGGGGGATACTATTTTTAGAGCTTTGAACAAAAGGTGATGTGTAGCCTCACCAGGGATCGAACCTGGATCTAAAGTTTAGGAAACTTTTGTTCTATCCATTGAACTATGAGGCCTTAGTGGGTCAAATATATTAATATCCATTTAAAAATAAGCCATGTTCAGCCATTTTTTCTTTCAAAAAGGCTGATTTCCATTTTGGCTACATCAATATCCGTTTTGGCAACTTCAGTCATTTTCCGAGTACGGACATTTGTATTGTAATTTTAATACAACAAAAAATGAAAACAATTTTTATAACAGGTGCCTCTACAGGACTTGGAAAAGCGAGTGCCAAATTATTTCAAAGCAAAGGATGGAATGTAATAGCAACGATGAGAAATCCGGAATCTGATACCGAACTGCATACTTTAGAAAATGTAACGTTACTTCCTTTGGATGTTACCAATCCGGAACAGATCAAATCTACAGTAAAAAAGGCATTGGAGATGAGTTCGATAGACCTTGTATTCAATAATGCGGGATATGGTTTAATAGGACCTTTGGAAGCTTTAACAGATGATCAGATCGTAAAACAATTAAATACCAATCTTTTGGGAGTGATCCGTGTTACACAGGCTTTTATTCCTTATTTCAGGGAAAAGAGAAGCGGAATGTTCATTACTACAACTTCTATTGGAGGCTTGATTGCTTTTCCATTAGGATCTACCTATCATGCCACGAAGTGGGCATTGGAAGGATGGAGCGAAAGCCTGGCATTTGAACTGAATACCTTCGGGATAGATATAAAAACCGTTTCTCCAGGCGGGATTAAAACAGATTTTATCAGTAGGTCGCTGGATATGGGTACCCAACCGGAATATGAACCAATGATCAATACTATGTTTTCCAATACGGAAGCGATGATGGAAGGGGCTTCAGAGCCTGAATTAATTGCTGAAGTAGTATATGAAGCTGCTACCGACGGTAAAAAGCAACTTCGCTATGTTGCAGGTAAAGATGCTAATGAGCTGTATGCACAACGTCTGGAGATGGGAGCAGAAGCATTCCGTGAACAATTCGGAAAGCAATTTATATAAATATTCATTCAAAGAACAGTGCAGATATAACGACTGCACTGTCTTTTTAACTTTAAATAATGCTTACATTTATATTATGGAAAAGAAAGATAATGCTCCTCTGAAAATTTCCTCTATTTCCGAGCTGCACGATATATTACAGGTTCCCAAACCCCTACATCCTCTGATCAGTCTTGTGGATAATACCACAATGAGCGTAAATAAAGAAATACTAAACCGGAATTTTGTCTTGAATTTTTACAAGATATCATATAAATTTTCTGAGAACGGGAAAATGGGATATGGCCAAGGATATTATGACTTTAACGAGGGTGGAATGATGTTTACGGCTCCCAACCAGATCCTGTCCACTGACGAAGAAGCAGAATACCATGGATATACCTTATTCATACATCCTGATTTTATTAGGAATTATCCCTTGGCTAAGAATATAAAGATATATGGCTTCTTTTCTTACGATACAAATGAAGCGCTTCACTTATCCGACAAAGAGAAGAAGCTTATCGTAGGATTGCTGGATAATATCAATGGAGAACTCCATACTGCGATTGACGATATCAGCCAGGATGTCATTATATCTTATATTGAAGTATTACTCAATTACAGCAACAGATTTTATAAGCGTCAGTTTATTACCCGCAAAACCGTAAGCAATGATCTTCTTTCCCGGATGGAAAAGATCCTGGAGAATTATTTTGAAGATCAGGAGACCTTACAAAATGGACTTCCTACCGTTGAGTTTCTGGCTTCCCGACTGAACCTGTCACCCCATTACCTGAGTGATATGCTTCGTAACCTTACAGGTCAAAATGCCCAGCAACATATCCATGAAAAATTAATTGAAAAAGCGAAAGAATATCTTACAACCACCAGCTTATCTGTAGCAGAAATAGCTTATCAGCTGGGATTCGAGCATTCACAATCATTTAATAAATTATTCAAAAAGAAAATGAATATCACACCCCTTATGTTTAAGCAATCGTTTAACTGATTATCGCAAAGGGCTGTAATGTAAGAATGGTTGCTTTTTATTGTTGGAAATCACTTTGTATGATATTCCTGAGAATAAAGTTTGCCCGTGCCTGCGGAGTATCAGGCGGTACAACTATAGGCGTATAACCATAATCAATATAGGTAGACCTCATCACATCATAAGTTTCTGCTGCTTCTTCCCAGGTTTGCTTTCTTTCGCCGTCTGTTCTGTAGATTTCCGGCCAGGGTGGAAGAATAAATACCTGGGGATTATAGAGATAGTTTGTGGTAATATTTTTCATTTCAGAGGTAACAGGTAATTGAATCATATGTGCATAGCAAAAAGCATCTATAATCCCACGATCAAAAAAAAACAATCTCATCCCGAACAGCAGAAACAGCCTCATAACTTTGTAAAGATGCACTGATCATAAGATCCGTATAGAGTTCTCTGTTTCCCCATGGAAGTCCATTTCCTTTATTTTTTATCTGTTCTTTAATGATTTGTCTTGCATCTTCTTCTACTGTCCGATATCCTGCATTTTCAAGCTCGTTCAGTAGAGTTGTTTTTCCAACACCGGGACCACCGGTGATGATGTAAAAGTTGTTCCTAAGGTATTTCGTTCCCATTTTTATGGAGTTTTTTAGAAGGAAAATGATTTAATCTATTTCCTGGCTTTTATATTTGTTCCTGTAATCTGCGGGAGTGAGTCCTGTGATTCTTTTAAAGACCGTTCTGAAGGTTTTAAGATCGTTATAGCCGATACTGTAAGTAACGTCAGCAATATTGTGTTCTCCAGATTCAAGAGCTTTCTTTGCAGCTTCTACCTTTACACGCTGGATGTACTCTATAGGATTTAGGGAAGTCGCATTTTTAAAACGGCGGATAAAATTTCTGCGACTCATATTCACCTGGCTGGCGATCTGTTCTACTGAAATTTCTGTTGTAAATTTCTTTTCAATATAACTTTGTGCTTTATGGATTTCATCATCATTATGCCTGCGCTGTCCGGAAAAGATCGTAAAAATGCCCTGGGAGCTTCGTCCATAGTCAAGAGCATAGAATTTGCTTAAAGAAACCGCCACTTCTTTACCGCAGTTTTTTTCAATGAAATACAAAATTGCATTCAATGATGAAAATCCGCCACCGCCTGTAATGATCGCCTTAGAATGGGTAACCACATGCTCCGGTTTGAAATCGATCAAAGGGTATCGATACTGAAGATCTTCTATAGCGTTCCAATGTGAAGTCGCAGGCATATGATCAAGAAGTCCGCTTTCAGCAAGGAAATATGCTCCGGTACAAAGACTGATGATCTCACATTTTTGTTCATACTTTTTCAGAATCCATCCCGTCAGTACAGCATTTTTTGTTAATATGGCATTCACATCTTCCTGTCCGGATTTCATAGGAGCCACAATCACCACATCCGTATCGAATTTTTCTGCCAGTGTTCTGCTACAGCAAAACTGCATAGGCAGCCCGGATGAAACTTCTTTATGATGAACCCCGATAAGTTCTATATGAAAGGGAAGTGGCCTGCCATTCATTAATGCCATCTCATTGGCACTGCTAAAAAGTGCTGTTACCGTGGAGACTGCTGTAGGCATGGCATCTTCATACACTATAATTGAAATATGTTTCATAATATCAGTGCTTGTATACTCAAAAGTACATAATTAAATGGCACAAAATGCACTGCATGTTGTCATTTATGCGTTGCCCCTTTTAAAAAGAGGCTCTTTAATTTTACATAAAAATCAGTTATGAAAACAATATTTGAACATAAAGACAGGCAGGAGCTGATCGAAAGGATCAGTGCACTAACAGATAATAAGACTGCACAGTGGGGAAAAATGAATCTTTATCAGATGATCAGACACTGTACCGTTTGGAATGATTGGATTTTAGGAAGAAATAAACAAGAGTATAAACAGGAATTTTTGGGAAAACTATTTGGGAGAATGGCTTTAAAAAGATTATTGCGGGAAGGAGCTGTCATGGATAAAAATGTACCGGCAGGTGAATTTGCCATTAAAGAAAAAACAGGAGATACGGACTTATATAAAAAAATATGGTTGGAGCAGATTGCTGCTTATGAAAACTATTCAAATCCTGATTTTATCCATAATTTCTTTGGGAAAATGAAAACAGAGGATTTGGGCATGTTTGTTTATAAACACATGGATCATCATTTACGGCAGTTTAATGTATAATATTCATGATATAGGATACTAATCATTATTTCTTGCTATATTGGTCTTTCACTAATTGTTACCTAATATCATGAAATACCTATATTTAGTAGTATGCTCACTTTTAATTATTGCCTGTAAAGGACAGGGAAAAACAGATCTTTCAACATTGAGATTGAATGAGTCCATTGAAGATCTGATCGACTTTAAAAATAAAAATATGGTTGAAGTAAATACTGTTGAATATCCCTTTTGTTTATTTATTGAAATAGATAATTCAGAGAAGTTTACGTTTGACGGAATAGATTTAAAAGGACAAAAAGTATTTTTCCAGATTAATTCCGAGCGATTGAAAACAGACAGTATTACAAAATTTGGTGGAGGTCATTTTGATATGCAGGGTTTTAAAGATAAAAAAGAACTTGCTGCAATTCTGAAAAAACAAAAAGCAGATCCCACAATATATGGATTCAGGATAGAAATGAAAACTCCTGCCCTGAAGAAAGAAATCCTAAAAAAGCTCGAAAGCCGTTACGGAAAGGGAATTAAAAATCCTAATACGGATAATGGGCTATACTGGAATGTAAAAAAAGACAATCGATATATTTTCTATGCACCGGACTATGACAGGCTAATTATTCTGAATAATATAAACCTTTCAAAAACATGTTATTGGGATGCTATGAACGGACTTATAGATTTTGGCGGATGTGACAATGAATCTTATACTAAGGAACTCACCAAGAACAGAACCGATTCTAAAGATATCAAAGATAAACCTGTTATCAAAATTGATAAAAACTGGAATATAAATGGTCTTACACTTGGTACTTCAACCGAAGCGGATTTTGTTAAATCTTCACTCAACAAAAATTTTGAAAGAATAACCACCGTAGATTCAAAAGGAGACCTCAAAGAATTGATGCAGCAAAATACTTATAATAATTTTCATTTTTATTTCACAGCTGGAAAAAACGGTGAAAATGATCAGGAAAATAACATTTTGAAAGGTTATGCGATCAATGATTTTGAAGCGGTGGAGGTTTCCTTTGAGAATCAGTTGAAAAAAGGAATGAAAGGAGAGGATGTATTAAAGATCATAGGTAAAAATGATGTTGTAGGAGATCCGGGATTAAAGTACTCCAATTATTTAGAGATTAAAAATCCTGCTTATAAAATCAATTTAATATTTGATGATAATAAATTGTTTTCAAGCATGTACGTGCTCAAAAAAGAATAGAAATTGTGCCAGAAAGAAATAAAGCTCCGGTAAATCCGGAGCTTTAATATTTATTCCATGATCCACTCGGTAGCTTTTTGTAGAACGACATCAGCATTTTTATCCTCTGAAGGAATAATCATAATGTCCGGTTGTATGCCTTCCTTGTATTCTTTTCCTGTCCGGTCCATTTCGTAGGAAACCGCAAGGTAAAGTGTTCTTCCATCACTCAGTTTGTATCCCTGATTTGCACTGGTAAGTCCAGCAGAAGGCTGACCAAAGGTTTTAACATTCTTTTTTCCGATAAAGGAAATAGTGGTCGCCTCACCACTACTGGCTGTCATAGGTCCTATTAAGACTGCTATTTTAGGGTTCTGATCATGTAGCGTATAGGGTTTTGAAACAGAAACACTATACATACTGCCATCCTTGTATTTCCAGGCACTTTTGCTTTTTCCATCTTTTGTAAAATAACCCAAAGCTCCTTCTCCTGTTAAGGGGCCCAATCCCGTTATCATGGGATACATATTGCCTCCGGTATTGGATCTGAGATCTACAATCCAGCCTTTCAGGGTGTTTTCTGAATCAAGCTTTTTAATCATACCCTGTATTTTTTCAGCAAAAGCATTACCTACTTCTTTGTTAAGAGATGAAAATGGGGGGACCATAATATAACCGATCTTTTGGTCCAATAATTTATATTCAGGTTCGATAGGAGAACTTTTTGTACTCTTTTTTTTCTTCAGCATATTGTCTATTGTCCACGAAAGAATGATTATCTCCTGCAGCCCGCAACACTTTTATAATATGTTGAATAGCAGGAGCTGTATCTTCCTCTGTTACCATACCTCCGGAAAGTTTCTGAAGGTTATTATCAAGTGAACTCCAGTCTATTTTATCTTTAAAAATCGAATTTTTCTTTACGATGTTTTTAAATTGATTGATATACTTCAAAGCGGTCTTCGAAGCTTCCTTATCGGAAAATGGGATTTCCGTGACAGAAAAATCATCAAACCAAACTTTACCACTTCCTTTTAAAAAGCCACCCAATACAAAGTAGTCTGCCTGATCATTAAGTATAAATTCCAGGGTGTACTTTTTCCAATCTTCATTTTGGACTATTTTACGGTTTTGGGAAAAAGAATTTCCGAAATCAACCATAGTATTCTTTCCATCCCAAACCTGTGCCCACAGAGAAATATTACCCTGGATATTTGCTGATTTTATAAAAGCACCGATTTCAACTTTTCTTAATCCTTTTCCAGGAATCTTTACTTTTTGAGAGAAAGTTTGTAATTCATTAACATGATCCTGTTTACCGAAGATTTGTAATGAGCCGTTACCGGAGTGTTTAACCTCACCATCATATTTCATCTCATATGGGTCGAGGACTTTATGGCTCCAATCCGAAGGATAATTGTTTTCTGTTTTTTCAAAGCCGGGATTTTGTAATTGGGCTGACGCAAAGATGCTACCGGCCAAAAGAAAAATACCAATGGAAATTTTTTTCATGGTTTAAATTTGATTTCTAAAAATAGGAATATTTAAAAAATATACAACTCTCTAATTACCTAATTTCTGAAGGAAAAGGTTAAGATCTTCCTCTTTATCCAGTCCTAATTTTTGTTTGATCCTGTAGCGGCTCATTCTTACACTTTTAGGCTCGATATGCATCAATTGGGAAATCTGGCGGGTATCCATTTTAAGATAAAGGTAAGCACAAAGCTTCATATCAAGAAGGGTAAGCTTTTTATGGGCTTTTTCGTTGATGAGGTTAAAGAAATCGGGGTGAACTCTCTGGATCTGGAGTTTTGCATCTTCAAAATCATTATCAAGAACGAGCTCTTCTTTCATAATCTTCTGCATATTCAGAGAGCTGTCATCGGCAAGTTTATCTTTGATGCTATGCAACATGCGGTTTTTATGTTCCAGCTGAAGGACGTTGGCCATTGCTTCTTTTTGGAGTTGCTGCTGCTGGGCTTCCAGCAGTTGTTGTTCTGCCCTTAATCTTGCCTGTTCTTCCTTCTCCAGTTTTACCTGCATTTCAGATTCATGTTTTTCGAATTCAAGTTGTTTCTCCCGTTCTAAGGAAAGACGCAGTTTGAAATGGTAGGAACGAAACATAAAAAGGAGTCCAAGTAATGAAGCGATAGCAATGCAAACATATAAATAGTTTTGAAGTTTACGGCTTTCCTCCCTTTCTTTGAGTATTTTCACTTCATTATTCTTTTTTTCTGTTTCAAATTGTATCTCAAGCTTCTGTGCATTAAGGGCTTGCTGCTGATTAAAATTCTTGTCGCTGTATTCGGTTACTTCCGCCTGAAAATCCAAAGCTTTTTCAAAATTGCCCTGATTTTTATAAAAGTTAGACAAAGCCTGGGTAATATTGATTAAAGTATAATAGTATGGGGCTTTATCGGCTTTCATCAGATGATAAGCTTCTAATAGATACTTTTCTTCTAAAAGAGTATTACCATCTCTTTTGGCATATTCACTTAATATCCCAAAGCTACTGGCTTTAACTTCTGAAGCATTAGGATTATCTTTTAATATATTCCCCGCTGTCTCGGCATAATAAATGGCTTTTTTTTTCTGCATCTTTATCATTGGCTGGAAAATATTTTAAATATACATTGGCAATATTGTTACAAGTGATGGCATAGGTATATCTGGATACTCTTGTTGGATATTTCAGATAAAGATCTTCAGACTTTCTTAAATAAAAGAGAACACTGTCCAGTCCTTTTTTTTTCTTTGGAAGAATTGTAATTATATTCGTGGGCAACGGATAAGGCTGCATACGCATTACTGAGAAGATTATAATTTTTTGTTTTTTTTTGCATTTTCAACTGTTTTGTGCGCATAGTTATTGACTTGGGGTACATTATTCCATGTTGAATATGAAGCATAAAGCTGATAATAAAAACAGGCTGCAATATAAGGGTCCGGTGATTTTTCCAGCTTTTTTAACCCGAGCTGACAATATTTTATCCTTTTTTCGTGGTCATCCAAAGTTTTATACAAGAACACTTTTGCATAATATGCGGAAGCCATTGCCTGAGGATTTTTAGATTGTTGGGCAATCATTAAAGCCGAATCACTTATCTTTTTTAATGAGGCTATTTGCTGATCATTGGCTTTTATAACTGTGAGAAGTGTATAAGCTTTTGTTGCTTCAAGGTAATTCTTATTCCTTAAGGCGATACGGGCACTCTGCCTTGCCTTATTTTCGGCAGCAGAATAGTTTCTGTTTATTCTGTAAGCTTCTGCAAGTTGATTTAATAAAAAGGGCTTTTCTTTTTCCTCAGTGGCCGGATTATTAATTGCCGATTGAAGACTGTCGGTATACACACCTTGAGGAAAAACATGACAGCTTATTCCTAAACAGGTCCATAAAAATATTTTGTAGAATACAGATTTCATATACTTAAAATTAAGATAATTTGTTAGATTCCCGCATAAAAGTTTGTAAATATGGACGAATATATAGAATAGCAAGGTGCTGGAAACCAGTGCTGTTTGATTCCTGTAGTCATATTGTAGACACCCTTATAAGAGAAGTAGATGTTTTGTAGCATCATAAAGTTTGGAAATACGCGCCATTCAAACGAATCTTTGTCTTAGCAATATTGCTGTATAATTAATCACAGATTTTTATGAACAACAAAACTTTATCTATCGTTTCCTATATTACTCCTATAGGCTGGATTATAGCCTATCTATCAGGAAAAGACAATGCAGACGCTCTACTTAAATATCATTTAAGACAGTCTTTAGGACTTATGATTATAAGTATCCTTTTCAATATTTTAATGAGAATACTGGTTTCTGTGACACCTGCATTATCTTTTTTAGGTATCGCAGGACTTCTTATTACCATATTCTGGATATTGGGAATCATTAATGCCGCAAACGGAGCAGAAAAGCCGGTTCCCGTATTCGGAAAAATGTTTGAAGATAAATTTAATTTCATTGGTTAACACAAGCAGGAAAATTAATATGGACGATTATAAATATTTCATCCGTGAAGGCAATCAGTTTCATCTTAAAACCAAAGTCTCAACTGCAGTTCTAAGAACAATATTATGTGTAGTAATAGCTGTTGTTTTGTATTACATAATCCCTCCGGAAAATAAGATAAGGCTTTGGTCAGCTGTTCTTTTCGTGTTCTTTGCATTGGTTAATTTGTTGAGGACAACAAAAAAATTGATCATCGATACACAGGCCAGAACCATCATTCATAAAAATAATATATTGAGTGGAGAAGCTGTTTACCGTTTTGAAGATTTTGAACAATTTTATGTACTCGTGGGAAAATATCTTTTTATCACCATGGACAGTACAGCTTTCTTAATATTTGATCAGAATGGCAGAGAGAAGAGAGTTCCGGTCGTTGTAGGGCTTTTTAGTTCAAGAACTCCACAAAATGCCATTAATGAAGTAAGCGAAATCATGAATATTGCAGAAAAATA
The DNA here is from genome assembly GCF_046591535.1 of Chryseobacterium proteolyticum. Lineage (NCBI taxonomy): Bacteria > Pseudomonadati > Bacteroidota > Flavobacteriia > Flavobacteriales > Weeksellaceae > Chryseobacterium > Chryseobacterium proteolyticum. The sequence continues at coordinate 399,844 of NZ_JBJLWK010000001.1, forward strand.
ATGGAATCGAATAAATATCAACTGGAAATAACCTCCACTGAATTAAGTATAAAACCTTATTTCGGATATTTACCAAAGATAAAGATATTCGTTTTTCTGGCTATTGTTATATTCTGTTTTGTTCCCTTTTTCACTCAGCTGAATGATAACATCCGATATACGTTGCATGGCCTTGGTGGGATCATGTTATTGTATGCGGTATATGATTTTATCTTTTGGGCCGGTATAAAATTCCTGTTTGATAAAAAAACAAACAGTATTTACAAGATTTACCCATTGTCGGTAAGAAAAAGATTAATGGCTTTTGATGAAATGACAATTATCAATACTGCAGAATATGGTGACAGGGCTTATGCCATAGGTAAAAAGAAGAAACAGTTTCTAAGAAATTATCCTATTAGTGATACCTTTTCCGGAAGTAAAAGAAGTAATAGGAGAGAGGATGAATACGTAGAACAGATACTGAATCCTATTCTTGAGTTTGTAAATAATCCTTAAATCTAAAGTCACTCCAAATACATATCAATATGAAAAAAAAGATTGTTATATTCTGGATACTGTATATGTTGTTTTTTGCAATCCCATTTCCAATGATTTTGTATTACAACATCAGGGGGGGATGATCCTACTGATCTCAGCTTTGTAAACCCATGGCTTGCTTTAGGTATTTTAGCCGTTTCTCTTATATTATGGATCATTATTCTTACCGGGTATTTTCGCAAATGGATCCTGTCTAATTTTACAGCAAAAAAGAATATTGAATATTTAAACAAAAATGGAGTCCCTCGCAAAGCCGAAATAATTGAAGCTATAAAAATAAAGGAGGAGAGTAAATATAACTCTTATGACCTAAAACTATTATTTAAAAATTTAGTAGATACTGAAATTGTCCAGAAAACAACGGTAAACGATTCAAAACCTCAGCAGCATCGATTTGAAGCCGGGAAAAAGATTGATATTCTTATTGACAAAGAAGTAAAAAGAGAACCTTATTTTATTTTTGCAGGAACTGAAGCGAAGATCAGTATCCTGACTATTTCTCTTATTTGCTTAGGATGGCTTGCGCTTGTTGCAATTATTTCCTGGTATTATATCTACTCTTATCATACGGAAAGTATGGGAATGGGTTGGAGGTTTATGGTTTTCTGGCATCCTCTTATTCTTTGCCCAGCCATTCTTTTGCTGTATAGAGTAGGATTTCCTTTGATTATAAGAGTATTTGAAGGAAAAAAAAAGGGTGAAGCAGCGCTTATTAAATTGAAAGGGATAAAAACTACAGCCAGATTACTGAGCGCCAACCAGACAGGAACCTATATTAATGAACAGCCTATGGTTCTGTTTAAAGTAGAATATATAGATTTCCAAAATCATACAAGAAGGGCAGAGCTCAAAAAAAATTGTAAATCTTCTTGACTTGAATATAGTAAAACAGGCAAACATAGATATTTTTTACCTCAAAGAAAATCCTGACCTTGTTGCATTTGCCTCTGATTTGGATCAAATTAGTTAACACCATGAAAAAATCAATCATTATAATAATTGCAGGCAGTACTCTTTTTACAGGTTGCGAACAGATTTCAAAGAGTGTTAAGGATACCTTTAAGCCTGTACCAAAAGATAGTATCTCTACCTATGTAAAAAAGGAAGAAACTTTTCCTGAAAGCCCATTTGATCCTGCAGTAGAACGGCAGATAGAAGAAGCGCAGCATATGGTCAATACTATTTTGGAAAAACATACTAAAACCCATGTTCAGACTCATCAGGAAGGTAAAAGCACAGACTTTCTCAGCAACGAAGAAAAATTAATCAAAGCTGAGGAAGCACTGAAAAAGCTGCTTCAGTACATGGGTAAAGAGATCTTTATCTACTCTTCCGTTTATTTTTATAACGATGGCAATATCAGGCTGATGCTTCAGCATCCTCAGAACCCGGAATACATAGACAATTACCGTTATGAAAATGGTAAATGGTCTGATCCCAGCCCGGAACAATTATCCGTTAAAGATAATATTAAAACCAGGTTGATCCCCTTAAGAAAGCTTCCTTTCGTAAATATTGCCAAAGCGGCAGAAATCTATAATGAAAAAACAGCTCGCGTTGAAGGAGCAAAGCCTGTTACAAATATTTCCATTTCGGTCTGGAACAATATGATAAGATGGTATCCTTCAAGCATTAACGGAAGCAGGGAACGCTATTCAATTGAGCTAAACGAAAACGGAACATTAAAAAAATTTGAGAGAGAGTAGTAAGGAGGTATAATATAAAAGAATCCGCTCTTTAGGAGCGGATCCAGTAGATAAATACATCTCATTTTTTTAATTAGACAACAATAAAAAGCACAGCCGACAATGCTGTGCTTAAATTTTTATAAATTTAATTGCAATTTCAAATCTGAAAAAAGCAAAAAACGATTTCATTTCAGTTGTATTACATAGTAAATGTAGGAATAATTTTAATACAAAACATGAATTAAATGTTAAAATTCACAAGTTATCCACATTTTTTTGTGGATAAGTCTGTGATTCGGTCTTTCAATATATTTATTGAGTTAACCAATTTGAGGTTTTTGTCCTTATCATGGTGTTTTGAGAACCAATTCTTAGCGCAGCTACAAAGAATAAAAGAATGATCTCAATTCATCTGAAAATACCTCGGGTATTTCCAATGCTGCAAAATGGCCGCCATTATCCAGTTTTTTAAAAGAGACAACATTGACAAATCGTTCTGCCCATTCTCTGGGAAACTGGGCCTCACGGGGAAGCACTACAATTCCCGCAGGAACATCGGTTTTTTCCAATGGCTGAGATCCTCCCCATTGTGCTATAGCATCGGCTTTATACATTCTCATGGATGTACCGATGGTCTGGGTGACCCAATAGATCATAATATTCGTAAGCAACTCATCGCGTCCTCCAAAAGCTGTTTCGATTAATTCAGGAGGAGCACCGGCGTTTCCAAAACTAATGATCCATGCCGCTAACCCGACAGGAGAGTCATTGAGTGCATAAGCCAATGATTGTGGTTTTGTAGAGTGAACCATAGCGTAAGCACCTTCGGAATACCACCAGCGTTGTACAAACTGGGCAAATAGCTTTTCTTCCTCTGTCATTGTATTCGGATCTTCCTGTCCCATAGGATAACCGATATCCGTAAAATGAACTCTCTCCATAATATCCGGATATTTGGAAGCTAAAGCTTTGGTAACTCCCATTCCCACGTCTCCACCCGCAGCACAAAATTTATTATACCCTAATGTTTCCGTCATTAATTTGATCCATACATCTGCTACGGCTTCACTACTAATGGCAATCTTATCAGAAAAGCCAAACCCGGGAATAGAAGGAATAATAAGATCAAAAGTTTGTTCACCCTCCGTAAGCAGAGGAATTATTTTGTGAAAACGATAAAAGGTATCCGGCCAGCCGTGGGTTAGCAATAAAGGGATGGAATTGCTTCCTTTTCCTTTTATATACTGGAAATGAATCTGAATGCCGTCAATGTCAGTTGTATATTGGGGATACTGATTCAACTGGTCTTGATGTTTTTTCCAGTCGTATCCATTGATCCAGTAGTCTGTAATTTCCTTCAGGTACTTTTCGCTTGTTCCGAAGTGCCAGTCAGAACCTTCAGCTTCTCCGGGCCATCGGGTGTTTTGAATTCGGTTTTTCAGATCTGTAAGAACAGTCTCTGAAATGTTTACGGTAAATGGTTTCATATGATTTGAATTTGGTTGTATGAGTTGCATTATGGTTCTTAACAAATATAATTCTTTAATTGTTTGTAAAGTCGTATTAATTAGATATTTATAAATTTTTATACTGCTGTTTTAAATTAAATAAGTAAATTTATCCTATTAAAATCTCTTTATAAATATCATCAGTATTTACCGGTAAGATTCTATAACCGGGCTTTATAAGGGTTCAGGCTCCTGGACTCCTTGTCATTTTATATTTACATAAAAACAAAACCAATGGTAATATTATATTACCGGCGTGTACAGTTTATAACATTAAAGAGATTCTTATGAAAACAAATACAATAGCCGTGATCGGCGGTACCGGAAAATCCGGAAAATATCTTGTTCGTCAGCTTTTGGAAAAAGGCTATTCCATTAAACTTTTGCTCAGAAATCCCGAGAATTTTAAATCAAAAAATTCTCTGATAGAAATTATGAAAGGGGATGCCAGAAATTATCAGTCCGTTCATGCTTTACTTAAAGATTGCAGCTGTGTTATCAGTACTTTAGGGCAGCCGGTTGGTGAAGATCCTATATTCAGTGATGCCACGGGAAATATTCTAAAGGCGATGACCTTTCACGGTCTTAAAAGATATATTGTAACTACCGGATTGAATGTTAACACCCCTTTTGATAAAAAAAAATATAAAGGTGAAACAGGCAACAGACTGGATGTATCAAAACTATCCGAAAACAACGAAAGACAAGCAGACAGAATATGAATTGCTTACGACAACAGATCTGGACTGGACATTGGTAAGACTTCCTTTAATTATTCAGACCGATGAACATTTCAATGTGGAAACCAATCTGGAAGATTGTAAGGGTGAAAATATCAGCGTAGCAGACCTGGCGGAATTTCTGATTTCACAAATTGAAGATACAACATACATCAGGGAAAGCCCCTTTTTGTATAATGTACTTTAAGATCATTTAATAAGATTAAAAAAACAGAGAGTCAAATTTGACTCTCTGTTCATATTAATTTTCTAATTTTTCTTTGATATATTTGGCCGTATGCGACTTTTTATTGTCTGCCAGTTCTTCAGGTGTCCCGGCAAAAACTACTTCACCACCATATTTTCCGGCTTCAGGACCAATATCAATAATATAATCTGCAGATTTGATGATGTCCGGTTGATGTTCTATAACAATTACAGAATGCCCGAGATCAATCAGTGCCTGAAGAGATTTCAGTAATTTTTGGATATCATGGAAATGGAGTCCGGTTGAGGGTTCATCAAAGATAAATAACGTCTTATCCGTTGTTACTCCTTTTACCAGGAAAGAAGCAAGTTTTACACGCTGTGCTTCACCTCCCGAAAGGGTAGAAGAGCTTTGCCCAAGCTGCAAATAGCCTAAACCAACCTCCTGCAAAGGTCTTAATTTCGTAACAATTTTATCTTCATGATTTTCTTTAAAAAACTCAAGAGCTTCATCCACCGTCATATGGAGGATATCAGAAATATTCTTCTCATCAAACTTTACTTCCAGAATTTCATTTTTGAAACGGGTTCCTTTACAGGTTTCACATTCCAGCTCGATATCAGCCATAAACTGCATAGAGACATTGATGACCCCTTCTCCTTTACACTCATCACATCTTCCACCATCTACGTTGAATGAGAAATGTTTCGGTTTATAGCCCATCATCTTAGACATCTTTTGTTTGGCAAAAAGATCTCTGATATCATCGTAAGCTTTAAGATAAGTAACAGGGTTTGAACGTGAAGATTTCCCGATAGGATTCTGATCGATGAGTTCAATATTCTTGATCAGTTTTTTAGGAAATTCCACTGTATCGTAATCTCCCTTTTTTCCTCCCATTCCCAACTGTATCTGGATATCGTTTGTGAGAATTTCTTTCATTAGTGTAGATTTGCCACTTCCGGAAACTCCTGAAATAACAACCAGGTTTTCCAAAGGAACATCTACATCAATATTTTTGAGATTATTTTGTCTGGCTCCTTTAATATGGATCCATTCTTTAGCTTTCCTTCTTTTCTCGGGAACTTTAATTTCCAGTCTGCCTGTTAAATATTGAGAGGTAAGGGTATCAGCATTTTTTAATTCTTTGTAATCCCCGGCAAAAACAAGTTCACCGCCCAGGTAACCGGCTTCAGGACCAATATCAATAATATAGTCTGCAGCTCTCATTACATCTTCATCGTGTTCAACAACGATAACGGTATTTCCCAAATCCCGCAGATTTTTTAAAACTCCGATTAAATTTTCAGTATCCCTGGAGTGTAACCCGATTGAAGGTTCATCCAGAATATAGATGGAACCTACTAATGAACTTCCCAAACTGGTAGCAAGGTTGATCCTCTGGCTTTCTCCTCCAGACAGCGTATTGGATGTTCTGTTAAGGGTAAGATATCCTAATCCCACCTTTAATAGGAATTCCAGACGGGTAGTGATCTCATAGAGAAGCCTTTTAGCTACTTCCTGATCATGTTCCGAAAGCTGTAAAGAATTGATTAAAGGGAAGAGCTCGTCAAGCGGTAATTCAATCGTAGACTGGATATTATGCCCGTCAACTTTTACCCAGCTTGTTTCTTCACGAAGCCTTAAACCTTCACAGGTTGGACAAAGTGTTTTACCCCGATAACGGGAAAGCATGACACGGTATTGGATCTTGTATAAATTTTCTTCAAGCATTTTGAAGAAATTATTGATCGATGGAAAACTGCTGTTACCATCTCCTTTCCATAAATAATTTTTTTTGCTCCTTCGTAAGCTGATGATAAGGCTTATGGATAGGAAAGTCCCCCGCTTTTTTGATGAATGCTTTTTTCCATTCACTCATCGTTTCTCCTCTCCATGCCACAACAGCATCTTCATAAACGGAAAGGGTCTTGTTAGGAATTACAAGGTCTTCATCGATTCCTATTACTTTTCCATAACCTTCACAGGTAGGACAAGCACCATAAGGATTATTAAAACTAAAAAAATGGACATTGGGCTCCAGGAATTCTATCCCGTCCATCTCAAATTTATTGGAAAACTCTCTGACTTTTCCTGTTTCAATATTTTTAAGCGAGCAATACCCTCTACCTTCGTAGAAAGCCATCTGAATAGAGTCTGCCAATCTTTGAAGAAAACTCTCATCTTCTTCATAAGCAAAACGGTCGATCACCAGATTAATGACCATTCCTTTTTCAGGAGTAAATCCAAAGCTTTCGAGATCTTCAATTCCCGCAACGTTATCATTAATCTCCAATCTTGTAAAACCGGCTAGCTTGAGGACATTTAAGTTCTCTGCAAAATTGTCAATATCATATTCCAGTGGAGCCGTTAAAAGAAAAGAAGAATCCTTCTTTGAAGATTTAATAAAATCCACGACATCTGTCACCGAATCTTTTTTTACCTCCTGTCCTGAAACCGGGGAAAATGTTTTCCCGATTCTGGCAAATAAAAGTTTAAGGTAATCATAAATTTCTGTGGAAGTTCCGACTGTTGAACGGGGGTTGGAAGAAATAACTTTTTGCTGGATAGCAATTGAAGGAGCGAGTCCTTTAATATCATCCACTTTTGGTTTTTCCAGTTTCCCTAAAAACTGTCGTGCATACGAACTTAAGCTTTCAACATATCTCCTTTGTCCCTCCGCATAAATTGTGTCAAAAGCGAGTGATGATTTTCCGCTTCCGGACACTCCTGTGATAACGATCAGTTTATTTTTCGGGATTAATACATCGATGTGCTTCAGGTTGTTAAGATGTGCATTTTTAACAAATACCTGCTTTTTTATATCTATTTCTGTAATTGATGCCATAGTAAAATTAAGACCAACAAAAATACGAATTTTTAACGGATTTTCTTCGTCTAATTATCGCTTTTACTATTCAAAAAATCTATTAAACAGACTGTTAATATTTACAAAATAAAAACATTGACCCGGTCATTGCTTTGGTACTTTTTTGATAAAAAAACACTTATGTAAATACTTTAAACAGACCAATTGATTATTTCAATAATAAAATATTATTACTGCGGTGTATTAAACGATAAGTTATAAAATGATAGCAATGAATCTGTTCATCAGCATTAATTATTAAACAAAGAAGGAAAGATGCAATATATTATTTAGCATGTTAAAGAAATTTTATGAATTTTTATGTTTTTTTTAAGTTGCAGTATTGCTTCGTATTTTAAATTTATTTAACATTGCAGCGTATAAATGTATATAATAATGGTAAAGTTATTCAGAGACCTTGTTACACATTTAATGAGAAAAAGGTAATTACTTCCCCACACAAGATGCAGTCCACTGCATCTTTTTTTTATTTATATCAATTAAAGTTTATGATAATAATCATTTGTAAGTGTTGTTCAAGTCGTCTAATTTTGGAAATCTTAAAAAAATCTTAAATTAAGGAATGAAAAAGCTGGGAGCCGTTTTTTTTTCTGGGAGCTATTGTAATGGGACAAGCACAGGAAAAAGCATCAGATATTGAAACGATAGAAGTTCAGGGAAAATTTATAGCTACTCCCTATAAGAGTGCCAATCAGAATATTACCATAATTTCAAGAGAAGAGATCGCAAATGCTGCGGCCAAAAGTATTGATGAAATTCTTCAGATGGTTCCTGGAATGGATATCAGAAGAAGAGGGGCCAATGGTGTACAGAGTGATGTAGGATTTCGTGGAAGCTCATTTGAACAAGTCCTTATACTATTAAACGGGATTCGGATGAATGATTCACAAACGGGGCACAATTCTTTAAATATTCCGGTGGATCTGGAAGATGTTGAGCGCATAGAAATTATTAAAGGTCCCGCAGCACGTAGATTTGGCCAAAATGCCTATGCGGGTGTCATCAATATCATCACCAAAACAATTTTAGGTAAAAAGGTAAAAATAAGTGCGGAAGGCGGAGATTATGAGACCTATGGTTTCGGGTTGAATGCCCAATTGGGAAATGAAAAGTTTTCCAACTCCCTGCAAGCTAATTCATCCACTTCCCAAGGATATATGCATAATACGGATTATGAAATACGGAATGTGTTTTACCAGAGCAAATTAGGGATTAGAAATGGAGATATAAGACTTCAGGCAGGTTTTTCAGAAAAGAAATTCGGAGCCAATGGATTTTATTCATCACCTAAGGCTACAGAGCAGTATGAGGAGATGCAGGCTTCCATTATCAGTTTAGCCCACCAGCAAACTTTTGGGAAACTGAAACTTAATTCTAATGTATATTGGAGAAGGGGACAGGATATGTATTTATATAACAGGCAAAATCCTGCTCTGTACAGGAACATGCATATCGGAAATAATGTTGGAGGAGAAGTTAATTCAAGTTATACATGGGGATTGGGAACGACAGGGGTTGGTGTCGAACTGAGAAAAGAGTTTCTGGTGAGTAATAACCTTGGAGACAGAAACCGTTTTGTCACCCAGGTACTCTTTGAACATCACTTTTCATTGCTGGACAAAAAACTAAATATCAGTCCCGGAATTTCCTGGGCTAATTACTCCAAGGAAGGAAATTTCTTCTATCCTGGGCTGGATGTAGGTTATAATTTTGATTCAAACAACAAGGTCTATGCGAATGTGGCAAGAGTGCACAGGGTGCCAACATTTACAGATCTGTATTATATAAGTAAAACAGAGCAGGGAAACCCTGGTCTTTTGCCTGAGAATGCTGTTTCATCAGAAGTGGGATATCAATATCAGAATAAAATATTACTGGCAAAAATCAGTGGTTTTATGCGCAGTTCAAAGAATTCTATCGATTGGGTAAAGAAATCCTTGGAGGACCCTGTATGGTATGCTCAAAATGTAGGAGAAATTGATACGAAAGGAGTTGAGATAGAATTTAATCACAGATTATTCCCTTGGATAAAATATTCTTTGGGGTATACGTACCTGGATACCGAATTTAAACAGTCTAATGATTTTGTTTCAAGATATGTTCTCGATAATCTGAAACATCAGTTGGTTGCCAAACTTGAGACAAGTTTCCTGCAACATTTCACTAATGAATTAGTATACCGTTATAATGACAGAGTGAATCTTGGCAGCTATAATTTATTGGACGAAAAAATTAGTTTCGTTAAAAAGGATTTCTCAGTCTATGTTCTGATTAATAATGTTACGAATACGAAATATACCGAAACCTTTGGTGTTCAGATGCCTAACAGATGGTTTCATATAGGATTTACCTACAATATTAATATTAAGTAAAGTTAATATTAACGAGTGGTTAATTAATTTTATTTTTGCAAAAATTTTTTCAGATGAAACTTTTCTTAGGTTTAAGTTTGCTATGTAGCATGGCATTTATAAAGGCACAAGAGCATATTTCAAGCTTTAATGCTGTAACCCTCACCTATAAATTTCATCCAAAATTTTTCCTGTATGCAGAAGGTCAGCTTCGAGGAAATGAAGATTATACTTATCCCGATTATTACGAAATAAAAGGAGGGCTGGGATATAATCTCACAAAAAACCACAAACCGTTTATAGGTCTTGGAAGATATGTGAACTATAAATCCCAGAGCTTAAGCAGAGAGGAATTCAGGGTATGGCTCCAGGACGTTATCGACGTTAAGAAAGGGATTGTAAAATTTGAGAATCGTCTTCGCGCGGAAAAGAGCTGGTTTTACGAACCTAAAACAGATAAAACATCTCAAAGGATGCGTTATCGTTACCGTTTGAATGTAAGCGTACCTCTTAATGCGAAAACAATCGAAAAAGGAACTGTATTTGCCAATGCTTATGACGAAGTATTTTTTGTAAGCCCTATGAAACCTACATTTGCCCGAAACAGGGTTTACGGTGGATTCGGTTATCAGATTGACGAATATTTCGGTGTTTTATGTGGTTACCTCTGGCAAAGAGAATTCGATGCAACCGGAAACAAAAACCTTCATTTTATTTACTTAGCCCTGAACATTAATATCGATGGCACCGATCACCATACAAAAACTTATGAATTCCCGGGAGCGGATTAATATTTTTCGATCAGATAATGATATGCCTTAAGGTATTTATTAAATCTTTTAATGTCTTTAGGAGTAAGTTCCCTGTTTACTCTTCGTAAATCCATATTATCCCGCAGATCGTTTAATTTGACAGCTACAGCAAGGGGAGATCTTTCGGTTCGTTTTATGAAATCGTCATAATCCTCTTCGGGATCGAACTTGGTAAGGCAACTAATGGCAAACAGGATATATTCCGGAAAGCCCTCATTTCGTAAAAAATCAAGACTAAACTCAGAAGGGTGATCTTCTACGACATCATGCAATACCCCTACGATTTTTTCATCCATTGTTTTTCCGTACTCCATAACACGCATTACATGGGCAATATAGGGTGCATGGTATTTATCGGTCTGCCCTTTATGCGCTTTATCAGCAATCTTTATGGCTCTGTGTAAAAGTTCTTCTTTAGTCATTTTTTTTGAAAAGATTCTGTGCAAAAATAGAAAATGCCTTAAATAAATAAGACATTTCTTTTAATTATTTTAAAATATTTTATCCCTGTGTTTCGTCTTCAACAGATGCAATGGGAGCGTTGTTTTTTACTGATTCTATGCCGTTCTCCATACCATTTTCAGATTCATACATCTGGCTGGTTCCAATAATCTGGCCATTCCCTGCTTTTAGATTAAAATAAGACTTTTCATTAGAAGAAGTTTTTCTTTCAAATTTAGAGTCGTCTCTAGAATTGATTCTCACGGATTCTATGCCGTTTTCACATCCTGATTTGGAGCTGTATCCCTGGCTTGTTAAGATTACCTGGCCGTTTCCTGCTTTCAGGTTGAATTGATAATCCCCGTTTGTTCTTGTAGAAATAATAAATTTTCCCATAATTTATTTGTTTTATGATGATGTTTCGGTTATTTAAAAGTAACAAAAATTTATAAAACAAAAAAGCACTTCAAAGTGAAGTGCTTTAACATCAAATTTATTTTAGAAAAGACTAATAATGTCCTTTTTCAATATAGTGTGCTGCAACTTTTTCAGTAAGAGCAACTATATTAGGATGATTAGTATATTTTGTAAATCTTCTTAATCCGGAAAGCATCATTCTTTGCTCATCTCCCTCAGCAAAAGAAACAATTCCTTCTTTAGCAGCAACGATGATTTTCTCAACTGCTTTGTAAAGGTTAAGCTGAGCCATAGCTGCTTCTACAGAATCAGGAGTAAAGTGTTTTTCAGCTCTTAAGATTGCAGATTCTGCCATGTAGATCTGATTAAGGATTTCTGAAGCATTTAGCAATAAGTGTTGCTGCTTTTCAATATCCATCATATATTTTTGAAGGGCAGCTCCTGAAACCATTAAGAATACTTTTTTAAGGTTTGCAATAATCGCTTTCTCCTCACTCATAAAGGCAGAATAATCCGGCACCTCAAATGAAGGGATACCCATTAATTCTTTACTGATTGCCATAGCAGGAGATAACAGGTCTAATTCACCCTTCATCGCTCTCTTGATCAGCATTCCTACTGCAAGTAGTCTGTTGATCTCATTGGTACCTTCATAGATTCTTGAAATCCTTGAATCTCTCCAAGCTGCCTCCATAGGAGTTTCCTCCGAGAATCCCATACCTCCGTATACCTGAATTCCTTCGTCAGCTGTATGTTGCGCCAGGTCAGATACGAAAACTTTAAGAATTGAACACTCTACAGCAAATTCTTCAACACCCTTTAATTCTGCAGCCTGATGATCTAATCCTCCCGCTACCAGTTCATCAATCTTATCCTGAATATCTTTAGCCGCTCTATACGAACCTGCCTCACTTACAAAAATTCCTGTTGCCATCTCAGCAAGCTTCTTTCTGATCGCTCCGAAAGTTGAAATAGAAACGCCAAACTGTTTTCTTTCGTTAGCATACTGGATAGAGTGGTTGGTAATTCTTCTCTGAGCATCAAGACAAGCTGCAGCTAATTTGATACGACCAACGTTCAATGCGTTCAAAGCAATTTTAAATCCGTTGTTTCTTTCTCCCAAAAGGTTTTCAACAGGAATTTTCATATCGTTAAAGAAAACCTGACGGGTAGAGGATGCACGGATCCCTAATTTATGTTCCTCTTCTCCGAAAGTTAAGCTTTCAGGATTTTCAAGTTCAGAACGGTTGATTACAAAGCCTGTAATATTTTTATCATCATCGATCTTTGCAAACAGAGTGAAAGTATCGGCAAATCCAGCATTGGAAATCCACATCTTTTGTCCGTTGATGATATAATGTTTACCATCCTCAGATAATTTAGCTCTTGTTTTTCCTGAGTTGGCATCAGAACCTGCATCCGGCTCTGTTAAACAATAGGCTCCAAACTTAGTTCCTGTAGCCAGATCCGGAAGATATTTTTTCTTTTGCTCTTCTGTACCGTAAAGAACAATTGGTAATGTTCCGATTCCGGTGTGCGCTCCGTATGCCGTAGCTAATGAACCGGTAACTCCCGAAATATAATCGCAGGCAAGCATGGTTGTTACAAAGCCCATTCCCAGTCCTCCATATTCTTCAGGAACAGCAATTCCAAGCATACCCATTTCACCAAGCTTACGCATTGTCTCTTCTGTAAATGCATAATCTTTCTTTTCGAAACGTTCCTTTTGCGGAACTACTTCTCTGTCAATAAATTCTTTCGCAGAATCACGAAGCATTTTTTGTTCCTCATTAAGTTCTTCAATAGAGAAGATCTCATTAGCAGGAATTTCTTTAATTAAAAACTCACCGCCTTTTCGTGTTTTATTAAGTGTATCACTCATTATTAATAATTTTAATTTTTGATTAAAGAATAAAGAGAAAAGAGTAAAGACTTACAACTTTAAGTTCTTTTGAAAGCCAGAAATCATTCTCTGTAATTCTGTGATTTTATTTTCTATATTTTCAAGTTGGGACAAATCAAAATAACTTCTATTGGAAGAAATGATAATCTGTGTTTGTAATTCATAAAGAGAGCCAAGACTTATTTCTAAAAAGCGATTGAAATCTTTGTTGGAACTTCTACTTGAACCTTCAGCTATATTTGAAGGAACAGAAACTGAACATCTCCTAATTTGAGATTTTAGTCCAAATTCTTCACTTTTTGGAAAAATATCAGTAAGTATATAAACATCATTAGCTAATTCAATTGCCAATTTCCAGATATTTAAATTCTTAAAGTTATGTTTCATCAAAGTCTTTTCTCTTTATTCTTTTTTCTTTTATCTATAATAATTCAAAAATACTTGCTGCTCCCTGTCCTGTTCCTACGCACATTGAAACCATACCGTATTTATTTCCGCGTTTTCTCATTTCATCCAGAAGCTGTACAGTAAGCTTTGTTCCGGTACATCCAAGAGGGTGCCCCAGAGCGATTGCTCCTCCGTTTACATTAAGGATATCAGGGTTTAGACCTAATTCTTTTTTGATGGCAACTGACTGGGAAGCGAAAGCTTCATTTAATTCAATTAATTCGATGTCTTTTAATTCAAGGCCTGCTTGTTTTAGTGCTTTTGGAATAGCATAGATAGGTCCCATTCCCATGATTCTAGGCTCAAGTCCTGCAGCAGCATAGGCAACAAGCCTTGCTTCCGGCTGTAAACCTAACTCTTTTACCATTTCCTCACTCATAACCATTACGAAAGCAGCTCCATCACTCATCTGAGAAGAGTTTCCGGCTGTTACGCTTCCTCCGTTGGCGAATACAGGTCTTAGTTTAGCCAAGCCTTCTAAAGAAGTATCTTTTCTTGGTCCTTCATCAACAGAAAAATCAAACTTTTTGGTTTGCATCTTCTGATTTTCATCCAGGAAATTATATTCTACAGGAAGGGGAACAATCTGATTGGTAAACTTACCTTCAGCATTAGCCTTTAAAGCTTTCATATGAGATTCAAAAGCGAACTGATCCTGTTCTTCTCTTGTGATCTTATATTGTTTTGCTACTTCTTCCGCAGTATAACCCATTCCCCAATAATAGTCAGGGTTTGTTTTGGCAATATCAGTTTCCGGAACCGGCTTGTATCCTCCCATAGGAATATAAGACATTGATTCAGTACCACCGGCAATAATACAATCCGCCATTCCGGCCTGAATTTTAGCTGAAGCAATAGCAATTGCCTCACTTCCTGATGCACAATATCTGTTTACAGTTACACCTGGAACTTTATCCGTATTCAATCCCATCAAAGAGATGAGACGGGCTACGTTTAAGCCCTGCTCAGCTTCAGGCATTGCATTTCCTACGATAAGGTCATCAATCCTGTTTTTATCCAATTGCGGAAGCTCAGCCATTAATTTTTCAATTACTGTAGCCGCCATTACATCCGGACGTGTAAAGCGAAGGGAACCTTTAGGCGCTTTACCCACCGCTGTCCTGTATCCTTTTACTATATATGCTTGTTTCATTTTAATAGAAGTTAGAATTTAGAGGTTAGAATTTAGATTTCTAACCTAATGTTAAATTATTTTTGAACTTATAAATCATCTTCTGAATTTCATTTAGATTATCTAATAAAGGAGCAATTTCGTCTTGATTTTTAAAATGTAAATCAACCAATAATAGTAATTGTGTCTCAAGTTCGTAACTGGATCCTGTGGCAATACGTAAAAATTGATTAAATTCTTTTACATTATTTCTTCCTGCACCTTCGGCAATGTTAGAAGGGATTGAAATAGCGCATCTTCTTATCTGGGAAATAAGTCCATACTTTTCGTCTGAAGGTAATTTTTCTGTTAAAAGATAAACTTCCTTTACTAAAGCCATTGATTTTTTCCAAATTAGCAGATTATGTAATTTATGTGCTTTCATCTCTAACCTCTAACATCTAATATCTAACCTCTAATTCCTAAGTGGTTTTCCATTCTGCAACATGTACTGTATTCTTTCCAGGGTTTTTCTTTCTCCGCAAAGTTGAAGGAAAGTTTCTCTTTCAAGATTCAATAGGTATTGTTCGGTTACAACAGTTGGTTCGGAAAGATTTCCACCTACCATTACATTGGCCAGTTTATCTGCGATCTTCTTGTCGTGTTCAGAAATAAAGTTTCCGGTTAACATCTGGTCTGTTCCTACATAGAACATTCCCAATGCATCTTTTCCTAAAACTTTTACGCTTTGTTCAATAGGTTGTGTGTATCCTTGCTCTGCTAATAATTTTGCAATCTTTTTAGCCTCTGCAATTTGTCTGTTTTTACTTACGGAAACAATATCTTTTCCTTTTTCAAGGATTCCCATATCATAGGCTTCGTAGGCTGAAGTTGCTACTTTACCCATGGCAATGTTCATGAAAGCTTCGCGTAGTCTGTTGTTTTTCACATCATCGGTGTGGAATTCTCTTGAGGTTCTTAAAGTTAATTCTTTAGTACCACCACCACCAGGAATTACACCAACTCCGGTTTCTACCAGGCCGATATAAGTTTCCGCAGCAGCAACTACACGGTCAGCGTGCATGGTCATTTCGCAGCCGCCACCAAGAGTCATTCCATGAGGAGCCACTACGACAGGAATTGAAGAATAACGAACTCTCATCATTGATTTCTGGAAATAAGCTATAGCCATATTCAGATCATCCCAGTCCTGTTCGATAGCCATCATAAGGATCATAGCTAAATTGGCACCTACCGAGAAGTTGGTCCCCTGGTTACCGATTACAAGGCCATCGTATTCTTTTTCAGCTAAGTCGATCGCACGGTTAAGTCCGTCAAGAACTTCTCCGCCAAGAGAGTTCATCTTGGAGCGGATCTCAAAATTGATAATTCCGTCTCCCAGATCTTCAATAGCTGAGCCTGAATTGCTCCAAAGTGTTTTATTCTTTCTGATATTATCTAAAATAATGAAGGCATCCTGACCCGGGATATTGTTGTAATTTCCTGAGTTTTTGTCATAATAGATACTTTGACCTTCATCATTAACTTTATAGAATGTTTGTCCTTTTTCCGCCAATTCTTTAGCCCAATCAGAAACCTCATAGCCTGCATCTTTCGCAAGTTCAATACCTTTTTGAATACCTACGGCATCCCAGATCTCAAACGGACCGTTTTCCCATCCGAAACCAGCTCTCATGGCATCATCAATTTTATAGATGTCATCAGAAATTTCCGGGACTTTATGAGATACGTAAGCGAATAACGCACCCAAAGATTTTCTGTATAATTCTCCTGCTTTATCTTTTCCGCCGATTAAAACTTTGAATCTGTCGATAGGTTTATCAATGGTTTTAGTAAGCTCAAGGGTAGGGAAAGATGATTTTCCCTGAAGTTCATATTCTAAGGTATCCAGATTTAATCCATGAATTTCAGATTTTCCATCCGCATTCTTCACTTTCTTGTAAAATCCTTGCTGTGTTTTAGAGCCTAACCATTTATTATCCATCATTTTCTGGATATAATTGGGAAGCGCAAACACATCATTAAAGTCATTGGCTTCTGAATCACTTTGGCGTACACCGTTAGCTACCATAACCAGAGTATCCAAACCTACCACATCTGCTGTTCTGAAGGTTGCTGATTTTGGACGGCCGATCACCGGTCCTGTTAATTTATCTACATCGGAAACGGTAAGACCTAACTTCTGTACATTATGTAAAAGGTCCATCATAGAAAATACCCCGATTCTATTGGCAATGAATGCCGGTGTATCTTTTGCCAAAACGGTAGTTTTACCCAAGAACTTAGCTCCGTAGTTCATATAGAAATCAACGATCTCAGGATCCGTATCATTGGTTGGGATAATCTCCAAAAGAGGAAGATAACGTACCGGGTTGAAGAAGTGGGTTCCTGCGAAATACTTCTTGAAGTCATCGCTTCTTCCTTCCGTTAATAAGTGGATAGGAATTCCCGATGTATTGGAAGAAATTAAAGTTCCTGGTTTCCTGAATTGTTCAATCTTTTCATAGACAGATTTTTTGATGTCCAGTCTTTCAACGACCACTTCAATAATCCAGTCTGTATTTTTTATTTTCTGTAAATCATCATCAAAATTTCCTACTTTGATTCTATCTGCAAATTTTGGAGAATAGAGTAGTGCAGGACTCGCTTTTTTAAGTTTTTCAAAGTTCTCTGCAGCAATTCTGTTTCTTACTGCTTTATCATCTTTGGTCAAACCTTTTTTTTTGTTCTGCTTCAGTCAATTCAAAGGGAACAATATCTAAAAGCAAAACTTCCACACCAATATTGGCGAAGTGAGCTGCGATACCGCTTCCCATGATTCCTGAACCAAGAACCGTAACGTGTTTGATTCTTCTTTTCATCTGTAAACTATTTATTATTTATTTTTATTGGGTCAGACGTAACCTTTCGGTTGTATGTTAATTTATTTTCTGTTATTCAGATCGTTGGCAATTTTCATGATTTCATTCATTACTTCCTTAAAAATTTCCATTTTTTCCGGAGCAATTTTATCCATGACCCTTTTGTTGAAACTTAAGACCACTTCTTTTGAAAGATTTCTTGAGTTTAGCCCTTTGTCTGTAAGTTTTATGATAACCTCTCTTTTGTCGGTAGTGGTTTTCTCCTTATAGATATAGCCGTTATCTTCCAGAAGTTTTATAATTCTTGTAAGAGAAGTAGGCTCAATGGCCATCTTGGGTCCCAAATTTGTGCTTCTTGTCCCTTCTTTAGGATCTATTTTAAGAAGTGTGAGCGCCTGAACGGCTGTAGAATCGTGCTCCTGGGCAAGTTCTGTGAACATTTTGGATACAGCAAGCCAGGTTTGTTTTAGAACCAGATCTACATTTTCTATTTTTTCTTTGTTGTTATCCATCATTTTTGGTAATAGGTTTTTATCAAATTTAGTAAATATTATGCATGCATAGTATTTATTAACGTTAAAATTTGTTAACAATCTGATAGTAAATCGATTAAATTGTATGATTAGCATAATACTATGCATGCATAGTATGTGAAATAAATAATAAAAAGTACGTATTAATGAATGTTTCTGATGGAATCAATGATTTCTTCGAATGATTCACATTGATGTTTTGTGTTATGGTAATAAATTACCCAAAACTTGTTTTGAAACTCAAATTTAAAAGATGAGAGGTCTTTTTGAAAGTTTTTTTGAAGCAGTGAATACAGCATCTCCTTGTAAATCGGAGGGGCAGAAATTTCCGGTGCTGCAAAACTTTCGTTAACCTGAAATAAAGAAACGTTGGTCAGTTCATCATGTTGGAGGAGGATATCTTCAACAATCCCTGAATACAAATGATTGTCTTTTATGTACCATATCTTATCAGCAAATTCTTTTGCCAGCCGCCAGTCATGGGAAGAAAAAAGGATAAGTTTGTTTTGTTCCTTTGCCAGCCTGCGTAATGTTTTAAGGATGATAATCTTATTTTTTTCATCAAGATGAGTGGTAGGCTCATCTAGAATAATAATAGGGGAGTTTTGTGTTAAAGCACGTCCAATAAATGCTTTCTGAAGATTTCCATCAGAAAGATTTTTCAGGAGTATATCCTTATACTGATTCAAATTCAGTTCACTGATGATATGTGAAACTTCATCTCTGTCCTCTTTTTTTAATTCAAAATAATATGGATAATAAATATATTTTCCTAACGAAATAAGATCTTCCACCGTATAGTTTTGTGGAATAACCGCCTTAGAAAAAACAATGGCAATATTCTCTGCAATTTCTTTAACAGACAGTTTCTTTATATTCTTACCATTTATTAAAATTTCTCCTTGTAATAGTGGTATCTGATGTAAAATTGATTTAATCAGAGTGGTTTTTCCTACACCATTGTTTCCAATCAACAAGCATACGTCTCCTAAATTCAAATGGGTATTAGTATTTGAAATCAGGGTGGTATTATAACCAATATGGGCTTGTTTGATTTGTAGATGCATTTTTTTGTTTTTGTTACTTGTAAAGAAGCAATGAAATTTATCTATATCCAGTTTTCTTGCGTCTTAAAAATATACAGTATTTATCTTAATCTTTGTGTCTTTTGCAATTAACGAATTAAACTTTATTCTGCTTCAAAAGCATCACAAGGATAACGGGGATTCCAAAAATAGAACTTATCACATTCAACGGAATCTGACTTTTCTCTGCAATAATTGAAAACAGTAACATCATCAGCATTCCCAGCATCACATTCAAGATCCACTGCTGCCATAGTTTTGCAGGATTGTAAATAAGTCTGCAAAAATGAGGAACAATAATGCCTATAAACAAAATAGGCCCCAAAAATGCCGTTATAGATGCTGATAGGAGCGAAGCGGCTATGATGATGAACAGCTTTAAATGATGCAAGTTTACTCCAAGGCTCTGTGCATAGGAGCTTCCCAAGGAATTTCCAATTAATGGTTTAATGGTTTTAAAAGACATATATAAGCCGATAATGACCAAAACAGATAATACAAGGATCTGGTTTCTGGTGACCATATTATTTGCGCCGAAAGACCATAGAATATAATTTTTCAGACTTTGATTTTCTGCATACAACTGAAGTAAAGAAACAATTGCTCCGGCCAGTGCGGAAACTAAAAACCCGAAGATAATAAGATAAGATTTGTCCTGAAATTTCTTAGAAATGGATAAAAGTACGATCATCAGGAAGAAACTGCCGATAATCGCTGATAAGCTCAGGAAACTGTTCTGGAGATAATCCGGAAGCAGAATATCATGTGAAAAGAAAATATAAAATGAAACAGATAAACTAGCTACGGAGGTAATACCTAATATATCCGGCCCTGCTAATGGATTTTGGAAATATTCCTGCATCAGAAAACCTGATGTGGGAATGGAAATTCCGGCTAAAAGCATTACCAAAACCCTGTTGATACGAATGTCTGCAATCTGGCCGTTGGCTGAGCTATAAAAAAAATCCTTTAGGTTTAAACTTAAAAATCCTGTATTCAGATTAATAACCGCAGCTAGAATAATAGCGATTATAAATAAAAAACACAGGATTTTGAATTTTTTTGACATTTTCAGAAGTGATTCTGTACAATTTATTTTAAGAATGAATCGATCTTAGAGTTTAAAAGTTCTTCATTCATCATTCCAAGATATTCGTCAGTTTTTGCTCCTTTTCTCATATAAGTAAAAGGGATAGAACCACCGTCCCATTTTTTAAAATTTTTCGGAAAGAAATTCTCATCAAGCTTTTGGCCATCCAGTAAGATTATGTTTTTTGCAAGATCATTTTTTTCTGCAAAATCTTTAACTGCAGTACTCCAATCAGATTTTTTATCCAGATTAACAAAAGTAAACTTTACAGGTTTTCCTTTCAGTTCTCCCATTTTTTTTTCTGAAATGTGGAATTTCCTGAATACATGGCCCACACCAAGTGGCAAAGAAATTAGTAACATACAGTGTGTCATTATTTTTTGCCAGATAGTCTCCAATATTTTCGGGAGAAATTTCTTTTGAAATATAAGCTGTGTGATCAGCAGAAGTAGTATTTTCTGCAACAGCTACTGAATCCTGGGATATCCCTTTGTCATCAATTTTTGAACTTTCTTTTTTACAACTGGTCAGCGCAAATA
Organism: Chryseobacterium proteolyticum; assembly: GCF_046591535.1. NCBI lineage: Bacteria > Pseudomonadati > Bacteroidota > Flavobacteriia > Flavobacteriales > Weeksellaceae > Chryseobacterium > Chryseobacterium proteolyticum. Next base: position 421,008 of record NZ_JBJLWK010000001.1, read on the forward strand.
TAACTAGGGTTGATAAAATGATCTTCTTCATAATTATTTTAGTATTTTTGATTTTGAAGTATGGAACAACAAATCTATAAAGGGAAACTCACAACGTTTCATTGGTTAAAAATAGCGAAAAAGGAAGAACTGACCAAAAATACTTTCTCCCTGGAATTTGAGATTCCCGGGAATTTACAGAAGACTTTTGAATTTGAAGCGGGTCAGTTTGTCAGTATTAAATTTCAGTCCCATGGAAAAGATATCATCAATGATTATTCAATGACATCGGCTCCTTACGAGAAAAAAATTAGCCTGGGCATAAAAGTAAATTCTCCTGTAGGAGCAACAGCAGAACTGTTTAAAAATTATAAGGTTGGAGATGAACTATTGGTAAGTGAACCGGGAGGTCGATTTACTTTAATATCTAAACCCAGTGAATTCAGAACGATAGTCGGTTTTGCTGCAGGAATCGGGATAACCCCTGTGTTAAGCCATTTTAAAAATATTCTTCATAATGAGCCCAGAACGCGACTGTTTTTGTTTTTTGGAAATAAAAATTCTGACGAATTAATCTACCGGGATCTTTTGGATAATCTGGCCAGAACTTATGGCGACAGATTACAGATATTTTATTTCTTTTCGCAGGAAAAAACACTGGATCAGCTTTTTTATGGAAGGCTAGATGCGAAAAAGTTAAACCTGATTATCAATCAGATTTTGCACCTTGATGATACAGACGAAGAATCCACCATCTGGGATGCAGTAGATGAAGTTCTGATCTGTGGAAAAGGGGAGATGATAAAAACACTGGCCAATGCCTGCTACCATCATGGAATCCCGAAAAAAAATATTCATTTTGAACTTTTTGAAGAGTTTAATGATGATATTTATCCTATAGAAAAAGAGTTTCCGTTGATTGAAAATGTGGAAATCGATTTTAAAATATTGGGAAAAGACTACAGTACCCATCTTCCGGATAACAAGGATAAAATTCTGCAGCAATTGCTGGTTCAGAAATTTCCTGTTCCTTATTCCTGTAAATCCGGAATTTGCGGAAGTTGTGAATGTTATTTGGAAGAAGGAGAAGTTGAATTACTAGAGAATGAATATTTAACGGAAAAAGAAGAGTTGCAAGGGAAAATATTAGCATGCATGTCTATAGCAAAAACAAAGAAAATAAAGCTTAACTTTGATCTCATTTGAGAGCTGTAAAAAACATATTCAATCTTATTCTCACATCAATAGAAATTGGAATTCTAGTGATATGTTTGGCTAATGCCTGGGTTTTTGCCCTTACTAATGGGAGGACCTATACCAAAATATCAAAGATACCACCTCGTGAGGTCGCTCTGGTTTTAGGTACTTCACCTAAGATGAGATCCGGACTATCCAATCCTTATTTTACGAAAAGAATGGATGCTACTGCATTATTGTATCATCATGGGAAAATCCGTAAAATAATCGTAAGCGGTGAAAAAAGCAAAGGTTATAATGAACCGGCTGCGATGAAAAATTATCTTGTTTATCAGGAAGGAGTTCCTGAAGAAATCATTATTGAAGATCCGAAAGGCTTCAACACATATAAGAGTATTTTACGTTGTAAAGATGTTTACAAAAAAAGTAATGTTATTATAGTATCTCAGGGGTTTCATAACCTTCGGGCCCTATTTTTCGCAAGAAACAATAATATGAATGCACTGGGATTTGATGCACAGGATGTAAATAAACCCGAAAGCTACTACAGAAATCAGTTTAGGGAGATTTTCGCAAGAATGATCGCTGTAGTCTATTTCCTGTTGGGAATTTCTCCTGATTAGAAAGGATATCCAAATGCTACATTCAATGTAGGTTTAAAAGGCTGGAAATCTTTGAATCTCCATCGGTCACCGGTAGGTTTATTAGGATCATAGATTTTATATGCAAAATCAAGCCTTAAAGTGATGTATGCAATATTCACCCTTAATCCGAATCCACTACCGATACCCACCTGGCCTAAGAATTTATTGAATTTAAACTCATCGCCGTATCCATCATTATAATCCCTGAGACTCCAGGTATTCCCAATATCGGTAAATAGCGCCCCTTCATACATATCGTTGAAAGGCAGACGATATTCAATATTTGTAGTAAGCTTTAAATTATCTGTCATATAAGTACGAACTCTTTCATCAATCTGAGAGTCAGCAGGACCTAAGCCTCCAAAAGCAACCCACGCCCGGATATCATTGGATCCTCCGTTGAAATAAGACCTGATAACAGGCATCGATGAAGAGTTTCCGTAAGGTATTCCTACTCCTACGAACTGACGAAGTACTAAAGTCTGATTCCCGTTAAACTTAAAGTACTTTCTTACGTCAATATCAAATTTTACAAACTGTGCATAAGGCACTCCAAAAATTGTTCTTTGAGGACTTGTGATTACACCTCCGCCATCATTTCGTTTTTGATTAAAAATGCTTAATATATTACCAGCCAACTCTACCTTTCCATTAAAGTAGAAAGCGTTAGGATAATCCTTCTTACCGATTTCGTTATACACATAATTATAGATCATGGAAGAAATCAGAACATCCTGGGTTTGCCTGTCTTTATTGACAAGAATTCCTGTAAATGCAGTAAAAAGATCCGCACCTGCCTGATCTAAAGAATTACGGTAGGCATTATCAGTGACAATCTGTTGAGATACTTCATCTACTGAAAGCTGTCCGGATAAAAGCTTGGCTTTCGTTGCTGCACCTTGCGGGCTGTTTTGAAAGTAATTCTCAAATATTTCATCTTTTAGATCACGATCGTTTGTAAAGTAATCATAATAAGCCGATTTATTCTTTGTTAAACTTAACTGTGTATTAAAAAGGGTCAGCCTATGGGATACTTTATCATTAACCGTAGCGAGATAATTAAGGCCGGTATTGAAGTTAACTCTTCCTAAACCGATATTATTTTGTACAGTAGCCCCCAGAACAATTGATGATGTAGGGCTGTATCTTTTAGGAATCAATTTATAATAATCAAAAGGTAGTAAAAGTCTTGGGAAATTCAGGGAAGCCTGTGCTGATAATTCATAGGCTAATATCCGCTGACTGATATCTTTGGTGCTTCTGATAGAACCAAAAGTACCCGCCAGACTTGTCGAAAGGTTTTCTGCTCCTCTAAAAACATTTCGGGTAGTAAGGTCTATGGAGGGAGAAATCCCAAGATTTAATAACTGCGAATAATTGATATCCGTTCCTACTTTTAATTCATATTTCGGAAGCGGTTTAAGTATATATAATACATCAATAATACTATCATTCGGAGAGCCTTCACCTCCGTGTCTTAAGGAATCTTTTGCTTTCAGAATGCTAAAGTTATTCATAGACAGGAGATTCCTTTTGGTAAGGTCAAGCTTTTTCTGATCATAAATCTGTTTGTTTCCAACTATGATATTTCTCCATACGGAACGGGTTGTATATTTATTATCAACCTTATGGAACCGTATTCCTCTTAAGCTGTCTTTGGTTGTATTTTTACGGTATTCTGATGCTTCATTAACGATCGCTACGTCTATATTACCAATAGTTGCCCTTTTATAAGGAGTATCAATGGAATCTTTATGAATTTCAAGGGTCAGAGGAACCTGTTTTCTGCTTTTAAGTGAATCGGCGACAAAATAAATTTCATCATTGGCACTATTGAATCTGTAATACCCATAATCCCTCATGATTTCATTAAGTCTGGTAACTTCTTTTTCAAGAACCGTTTGATCAAGTACCTGTCCGGATCTGATGAGGGTTCCGTTAATTTTCTGCTGGTAAAGATTATGGAGAACCGGATCCGGAATATTGTAATAATATTCTTTAATATAAGTAGGATCATTATGTGTAATGAAATACGTAACAGCCGCTTTTTTTGCTGCAGAATCTATTTTGGTTTTAAACTTTACTTCTGCATCCCAGTACCCTTTGTAAGTAAGTCGTTTTTCAATGGATTCGGCTCCTTTTTCCACTTTTGTTTGATCCAGGATAACAGGAGGTGAACCCCAGTTGTGGTATAACCTGTCTAATAAAAGGCTTTTTCCCACACTACTTTTCATATTGTATTTAATGAAGAGCGAATCCCTGAGCTTTTGCGTTCGCATTTCGCTAGGGTAGGTCATGTATTCATTAAGAATAGTGTCATATTTAGGATTGGCGGCGTTGTATAATAATAAGCCTAAAGGCATAAAAAGGAATTGCTTCTTATTGGGTTTTTGCTGAACATAACCCTTTAGCTCTCCATCAAATGGTTCTTTTTTATCAGTAAAAGTGAATGTGTTCTTCGTAAGCAAATATTCGCCATCGGGAACTTTCTTTGTGGTGCTACAAGCATAAAGAAGAGTAACAAATGTTGCAAATGATATAATTTTATAATATTTTTGAGGAGAATTCTTATAATGCTTACAGCTCATACAATAAAAATTTTACAGTCTTTAGATAAAAAGAAGTTCCGACAAAAATACAATTTGTTTTTGGTTGAGGGTAATAAAATCATTTGTGAACTTCCCAATTCTAACTTTAAAATTAAAGAAATATTATCTACAGATCCAGAGAAAATTAAATTTTCTGACGTTCCTATTATCCATATATCTGAAAATGAGCTGAAAAAGATCAGTTTTCTTAAAACACCTAAAGATTCCGTTGCCGTTTGCTATATGAATTCTGAGAAAAAGATGGCAGACCCGGATATACAGATTGTATTGGATGGGATTCAGGATCCCGGAAATCTGGGAACTATAATCCGTTTAGCGGATTGGTTTGGGATAGAACAAATTATTTGCAGTGAAGATACGGTGGATTTTTATAATCCCAAAGTGATTCAGGCAAGTATGGGCTCTTTTACAAGAGTGAACATGGTATACTGTAATCTTACCGATTATCTTTCGAATACAGAGAATGTAAACATAGGAACCGATATGGAGGGAGAAAATATATACCAATTTGAGAAGCCTAAGAAACTAAACCTGATTTTAGGAAATGAAGGAAATGGAATGCGACCGGAAACGGAAAAGTTGCTTCATAAAAGTATTAGTATTCCTAGGTTTGGTACATCTCAGTCAACGGAAAGTCTTAATGTATCTATGGCAGCCGGAATTATATTGGGACAATTGTTTTCTAAATAGATTCCAAAAGTCAGAGGTTAGCTGGATTAAATTTTAAAGATAACCTTTAGCTAACTTCTAACCTCTGGTTTGTTATTTTTATATTAATTGCTCCATGCTGGACACACTTTTATTTTTCTGATAACTTTCAAGCTTTTTTCTGACAAATTTTAATGCAATTGGCGCAAGATAAATCATAGCCACACCAAGCAGTTTCTTTTTCCAATTAGAACTACGCATATTTTTCTTTGCATAGTTTCCAACAAGAGCAGTAGCACCTAACCTGATGATACCATCCAGTGCATTACCCTTGAGCGCTGAGCTTGCAATACCCATTGCTGTATTTTTGCTGATAAACATATCTTTCACCTCAGAAGTAAGCTGTTTGGCAATCACATCCTTTCTCAGGACTATTTTTTCATCACCGTCTTCATCTACTTTTTCCTGAAGATATTGATCCGTTAAACCATTGGTAAATGCGCTTAAACTTTCTTTTGTATTCTTGAATGTAAGAAGGTTTTCCAAATCATCAAGTTCTGCCTTCAGTAACTTCTTCTTTATTCTTAATTCTTTCAGACTTTCATAGTTTCTGCTCATAGTTTAATGATTTAAAAATTTAATAACCTGGTCCGCTACGGTATTTACAATTCTCTTTTTAAACAGAACAACAAGAATCATTATCAATAAGTAAAATGCAGCTACAATAAGGAATCCGTAGGAGTAGTTGTCCAACGCTTTACCGATAAGAAATGCAATTCCAAAGTTGAAAAGAATAATAAAAAAAGCAAAAGCAACAAGCAATACGACCAGATAGGTAATCATACCTGCGGAGAGTGATGACTTTTCGGTAGCTTCTATTTTAAGTAGATCTATTCTCTTAGATGCATATTCTTTAAGAGTTTCTATCATCTGTTTTTCTTTAAAGTTACAAAAAAAGGAACTTTAATGCAAAAAGTCCCTTTCATAATTTAAAAATTAATTGAAATTATTACTATTTAAGATCGTTTAATTCTGCTTCTACATCTTTTACTACATCTGTAGTTTTAGAAACAATCTGATCTTTATATTTATCGTATCCATCTTTTACGGTATGAGCAACACTGTTTGCTGTTTCTTTAAAAGTAGAAGATATATTGTCATACTGATCTTTTACTCTTTCAGAAACTTCTCCGTATTTTGTTTTAGCCTGATCTTTAAGATCGTTAGCTTTTGTTTTAATCTTTTTTCTCGTTTCTTTTCCTTCTTCCGGCGCATAAAGCATTCCAAGTACTACACCTGCTGCTGCTCCAGCTAGAAGTCCCGCTAATATACCTGCTGTATTGTTTCCTTTTCTAGACATTTTTCGTTTTTTTTTAATAGTTAAATAATATTAGTTTTTACTTTGTTAAATATTACAATTAATATACCAAATGAGCCTATGGCCCTATTAAAAATTGTTAAATCTTTTGGATATAAGACAGTATGGCTTCGATGGTTTCTTCTTTAGAAAGTTCGGTATTGTCAATAACAATGGCGTCTTCAGCTTGTCTTAACGGAGCGATTTCTCTTTCACTGTCAATTTTGTCTCTTTCGATAAGATTTTCTTTTACCTGCTGCTCGTTTGCTTCGATATTTAAACTCAAAAGTTCGTTGTATCTTCTTTTGGTTCTTTCATCGATGCTTGCCGTAAGGAAGAACTTAAAATCAGCATTGGGAAGAACTACGGTCCCGATATCACGGCCGTCCATTATAATACCTCCTTTTTCGGCAAGGGAACGCTGGGATTGTAATAAGAAATCCCTTACTTCCTTTTGTTTAGCTACAAGGCTTACATTGTCAGAAACTTCATTAGTTCGGATCTCCTTTGAGATATCATTATGGTTCAGATAAAGAACCAGTTCACCTTCATCATTTTTAAATTCAAGCTGGATCTGATCTAATGATGAGAAAAGTCGATTAAGGTCAATAGAACCTTTTTCGTCCTTACAATTTTGCAGGGCAAACCAGGTAACTCCTCTATAAAGCGCTCCGGTATCCAGGTGAATAAGTCCTAATTTATCGGCAATGACCTTTGATATTGAACTTTTTCCGGTAGAGGAGTATCCATCGATAGCTATTACAGGTTTTTTCATACTGCAAAGTTCAAGATTTTTTTTAAAAAATCAAGGAAATGGAAAATTAAATATTGAAAAAGTTTAATAGCGATGCCCGCTAAGGTCCATAGATATTCCTATTTGATTCACATTGGAAGAGTTATGGTATCTTACATGAGCGTAATCTACACGGAATCTTGAAATTTTAATTCCAAATCCTCCTGATAGTCCAGAGAAATTTCTTTGGTCAGCTACAGCCAGTTCATTTCCTCTTTTCACATTATATCCTAATCTGATATTAAAGTTTTTCTCCGGAAATAATTCTGCTCCAATAGAAAAGTGATCTGCAATTTTTCTTCCCACATTCACTTCCTGACCATCTACGTTAAACGGAGATGAAATATCGAATTGTTGTAAATCATGGGCCGTAATTGTAATGGCAAGTGGAATAGCCTTTAAGATTCTCGTATATCCCAGATCAATACGAAACGGAAGGTTCTCACGGGTGCCATTAAAAGATTTGAACTGATATCCGAAATTTCTTGCGACAAGAGAGAGAACTTCTTTGTTTTTTTTATTATGGTAAGTAATTCCGGCAGTTCCTGAAATAGCAGAAGAAGTATAGGTATCTATTTTTGAAGTAATAAAATTAATACCTCCTCCAATGGTCCAGTCTTCTTCAAACTGATAGGCGTAACCAGATCCGATGGCAACATCGGATGCGTTGAATTGTCCGTTTTCAAAACCACTTTCATCAGTCCTTGGAATATCACCATAACTCATATATCTGGCGTTGATTGTAGCCATGTGGCCATTATCAAAATCTTTAGCAAAAGCAATCGTTCCGTATTTGGAATCCGCAAGATATGCTGCTCCGTTCACAGAAAGTTGTTTGTCTGAATCTTTATTAAGTAAGGCCGGATTTGCTATAGCAAAGGAAACATCATAATCTCTTATAGTAATTGCATCGCCACCTAATGCAGCCTGTCTGGCAGATACGGGAATGTTTAAGAAAGGATAAACATTTGTTCCCGTTTGTGCATAAGAAACAATTCCTGACAGAAATAATGAAAGAATGATAATTTTCTTCAATTCAATTTATAATTATTGCAAAAATAATCCTTTTTTGTAGTTGTCAAAATATTTCTAACATTATTTACAGCTAAATATTTTTCTTTTTTCAATATTTTTAATGATTATATTTGCAAAATCAAATTTCAGGGATATAAACCCTATTTAAAATTTATTAAAAATTAAAGATGAAATATAAAAGAATCCTTCTAAAACTTAGTGGTGAAGCCTTAATGGGGAACAGACAATATGGTATTGACAATGACAGACTTCAGGAATATGCTGTTGAAATAAGAAAAGTAGTAGATAAAGGTTGTGAAGTTGCCATTGTAATTGGAGGAGGAAATATATTCCGTGGGGTAGCAGGTGCTGCAAAGGGAATGGACAGAGTTCAGGGCGATTATATGGGTATGCTTGCAACAGTGATTAATGGAATGGCTTTGCAAGGTGCTTTGGAAGACGCCGGTATTAAAACCAGACTTCAATCTGCTATTGAAATGGACAAGGTAGCTGAACCATTCATTAAAAGACGTGCAGTAAGACATTTGGAAAAAGGAAGAGTGGTTATTTTCGGAGCAGGAACCGGAAACCCTTATTTTACAACTGATACTGCAGCAACATTAAGAGCCATTGAAATTGGTGCTGATGTTATTTTAAAAGGAACAAGGGTAGATGGAATTTATGATAGTGATCCTGAAAAAAATGCGGACGCTGTAAAATATAATTCTTTATCTTTCGATGAAGTTTTCGAAAAGAATCTTAAAGTAATGGATATGACTGCATTTACTTTAAGTCACGAAAATAAACTTCCTATCATCGTATTCGACATGAATAAAGAGGGGAATTTAGTAAAGATTGTAGACGGAGAAAACGTTGGTACTTTAGTGGATTTATAGTCAGTAAAGTAAATAGATAAAGAGATTTAAAAATTATTTATTGTTGATCACATACCACTAGGTAAAGATCATCGTTTATAAATGTGTAATTTATCAAATTTTAAATATATAATGGAAGAATTAGATCTAATAGTAGAGTCTGTAAAACAGGACATGGAAGCGGCTATTAAGCACCTTGAACATGTATTTCAAAGAATTAGAGCCGGACGTGCTTCTACTTCAATGGTTCAGGATGTGATGGTTGAATATTACGGAGCTCCAACTCCGATCAACCAGGTTGCTAATGTTTCGGTTCCTGATGCAATGACGATTTCTATTCAACCTTGGGACAGAACAGCAATCAATGCTATTGAAAAAGCTATTATTAATTCAAACTTAGGTTTTGCACCTTCTAACAACGGGGAGAATATTATTTTGAATGTTCCACCTTTAACAGAAGAGAGAAGAAGAGATCTGGCAAAACAAGCTAAAGGAGAAACCGAACAGACAAAGATTGTCGTAAGAAATGCAAGACAGGACGGTTTGAAAGAACTTAAAAAACTTGAAGGTGTTTCTGAAGACGTTATTAAAGGCGTTGAAGAGGACATCCAGGCACTTACTGATAAGTATGTGAAAGCTTGTGATGACCACCTTAAAACAAAAGAAGCTGAAATTATGAAAGTGTAACTTTCGCTTTAGAACATATAACATATACTAAAACAGGCCTCATAATGAGGCCTGTTTTTTTATTGTCAATAAGGTTGAAGGTATTTCTACTATCTGAAAATAAAATCATTAGAATGATTTGGAAACCGGAGCCTTTCCCTTTTAAAAACGCTCCGGAATTCCGGAGCGTTTTGTTATTGATATCTTTTATGTTCTTTGTTTTTAGAAAACCTTTTGGTAATAGGTTTGAGAAATGCCTTGTATTTTTCAGCGTCAAAGAGTTGCGAATCCGTTAATGCTTTATAGGTCATAATCACTCCAAACGGGAACAGTATAATATTAGGGAGCCATGCTGCCAGATATGGATTTAATGTTCCTGCCCAGGCAAGGTTTTCCATTCCCACATTAATCACATAGAAAATAATAAATATAACGATGGCAATAATTACGGGAACTCCCATTCCTCCTTTTCTGATAATGGAACCCAAACTGGCACCGATAAGGAAGAATATGATACAGGTAAATGAATAGGAGAGTATTCTTTGCTGATAAATAACAACTTTACTGAAATACTTAACATTGGGTTTGAAATCATTGGCTTTACCGTCTAGGGTGGTTTTCAGATTATCCAATCTCGTATAGGCATTGTAGATAATCTCCATCTTCCTGTTTCCTTTTACCGTATCCAGTTTTAGTTGTTGTTTAACCGGAGCTTTGGATTTATTGTTTTTATCCATATAGCTGACGGTGGAGTTGGTCTGGTTCAAAACATCGTCCGTGACGGTGGAAAAGAATCTTTCGTTGTCTTTTTTATTAAGATCAATAGTTTTATTAAGCTGATTGAATGTCTGAAAACGGTAATCATCGGTGATCTGCTCTTCTTCGATTGCTTTATTGATGAGCTCGCTAATGTCAAAATGCGAAACAAGAGTATCAAATTTAATAGCCTGATCCGGTTGCTTTAATCTCACATTTTCACCTTTCCCTGCAAAATTATCTTCAAACACATAGCCCTTATAAAGCTCAAGTTTTAAGTAATGGTTGTTAGCTGCGGGAATAAATTTCCCTTTTTCAGCGACAATAGACTGCTGGTTTTCGAATGTGCTAGCTTTTCTGTGAACAAAAACACCTTCAATACTATTGTCTTCGTGGATTTTATCAAACTTAACCATATAACCGGGTATCTGATCAATAAACTGCCCTGGAGTAAAGTTAAGAGCGGGTTTTGTCTGAGCAATATTGAAAAGCATATTTTTCGCTTTTCTTTGAAAATCCGGGATAATATTATTAGAGAAAAAGAACAGCATTATAGATAATATGGTGGTGACCCCAAAAAGAGGAACCATAACCCTGGTTAATGAGATTCCGGCGGCTTTCATAGCTGCAAGCTCGTAACGCTCCCCAAACTCACCAAAAGACATGATACTTGCTAAAAGGATCGTAAGAGGCAAAACCATACTGATAACACTTACCCCCAAATAAAAAAGGAGCTTAATAATTTGCCAGTAGCTTAATCCCTTTCCCATAAACTGCCCTAACTGAACCCAGATAATGTTTACAATAAATATGAAAAACAATACACTGAATATAAAGAAAAATGGTCCGAAAAAGGTTTTTATGATATATCGGTCTAGTATTTTTAACATTCGCCAAAATTAATGAAAAAGCCACAAAGTTTACTTTGTGACTTTATAAATTATTACTTTTTTAATTACAATTCTGTAATAACGTAATTTTTAAATTTATTCTTATCGAAAACAAACATGTTAGGATCTAATTCCTGGTTCTCCTTGTATTCCTTTATGGCAATTACTGCAACATCTTTGTTGCTTCCATGCTGTTCAAGTTTCACCATCTGTTTCTTAGCTGAATCTACAAACAGATAAACATAGCTTAATCCATTAGGCTTAACCGGAGTAAGCTTGATCAGATCAGCACTTACACCATTGACCACTTTCTTTCCTCCATATGCTACATTGTAATCATTTCTGTAGGTAGAAAGGTAATTGATAGGGGAGAACATGGTACTGCTTCCGTTAGGTTTGGCAATCGTTACTTCCATGTCGTCAGCATTAATATTGTAGATCTTGCTACCATCGAAAATCTGTTCTGTATCCATGATTTTCAATTTATATTTATCACCTGATGAGTAATAGATTCCAGGCTCTGTTTTAGCAACCTTGCCATTGACACCGCTTCCAAAAGAAAATTTAAAATAGGTATTCTTTTTAGAATTATAATTGGAGGTGATATCATCCAATATCTTTTTAGCTTTTGCATCTATTTTCTGTGCATTGGATAATCCAACAGCTCCTACCACAAATCCTCCTAATATAATTTTCGAAACTATGTTTTTCATTTTTTTATTTTAATATTCTTTAGACATTTTTCCACTTCAAAAGTTAAACATTATGGCATGTTTTCCTTTATTTACGCAAATCTTCCAAAAACTGTTCCAAAGAATGAAGGTCGCTAATAATCACTTCCCTTGCTTTAGCGCCATTAAAGCCTCCTACAATACCACTAGCCTCCAGCTGGTCCATAATTCTTCCCGCTCTGTTATATCCTAATTTAAGCTGTCTCTGAAGCATGGAAGTAGATCCCTGCTGAGTAGAAACAATAATTCTGGCTGCTTCTTCAAACAGTGCATCTTTTTCGTTAGGATCGAAAGAACCTACTGAACTTGTTGCATCTTCAGAAACGTATTCAGGAAGAAGAAACGCAGAAGCATATCCTTTTTGCTCGCCAATAAATTCTGCAATTCTTTCCACTTCAGGCGTATCTACAAAGGCACATTGCAGTCGAAGAATTTCATTTCCGTTAAAGTAAAGCATATCCCCCTTACCAATCAGCTGATCAGCACCGGTAGAATCAAGAATTGTTCTTGAATCTACACTTGAAATTACCCTGAATGCTGCTCTTGCAGGGAAGTTTGCTTTGATCATCCCTGTAATTACATTTACGGAAGGTCTTTGGGTAGCAACAATGAGGTGAATTCCTACCGCTCTTGCCAGCTGTGCCAGTCTTGCTATCGGTAATTCTACTTCTTTACCTGCTGTCATAATTAAATCGGCAAATTCGTCAACCACCAGAACGATGTATGGTAAGTAACGGTGTCCGTTTTCAGGATTTAATTTTCTTTCAGCAAATTTTTTATTGTACTCTTTTAAATTCTTACAAAATGCATTTTTAAGTAAGTCATATCTGTTATCCATTTCAATACAAAGAGAATTCAGTGTATTGATTACCTTATTGGTGTCCGTTATGATGGCATCATCCGTATCCGGAAGTTTTGCTAAATAATGTCTTTCAATTTTTGAATATAAAGAAAGTTCCACTTTTTTAGGATCAACCATTACGAATTTCAGTTCGCTTGGATGTTTTTTATATAAGAGAGAAGTAAGAATTGCATTAATACCTACTGATTTACCCTGGCCTGTTGCACCTGCCATCAGTAAGTGTGGCATTTTTGATAAATCGGCCATGAAGATCTCGTTGGAAATGGTTTTTCCAAAAACAACAGGTAGATCCATGTCTGTATTCTGAAATTTGTGCGAAGCGATTACAGAGCGCATAGAAACCATGGTAGGATTCTTTCTTGGAACTTCAATTCCAATGGTTCCTTTTCCAGGCATAGGTGCAATGATCCTGATCCCCAAAGCTGAAAGATTCAGGGCAATATCATCCTGTAGTTTTTTAATGGCGGATACCCTGATTCCTGCTTCAGGCACAATTTCATATAAGGTTACTGTAGGTCCGATGGTTGCCTTAATTTCAGCAATACCTACATTAAAGTTCTTTAAAAGACCAACAATCTTATTTTTATTCTCTTCTAATTCTTCTTTATTGATTGAAATCTCCTCATTACCATAATCTTTTAGTAATTCCACCGGAGGCATTTGAAACTTGGCCAGATCTAATTTGTGATCATACAGACCATGTTTTTCTACTAGTTCCTGAGATTGCTTTTCTGTGTCATCTAAAACATCAATTACAGGAGCAATTTCAACATTGAACTTAATATTTTCCTGCGATGGAGTAGATGGTGTAAGATCAAAGGCCTGTTCCGGAGTTGAAACCGGAAGACCTGGTTTGGTATTAAGATTAAGGTTGATCGGCTTAGCATTGTTATCATCTTCAAATGAAGTATGATTAGGAGTAGTAATGGTTTCCAGGTTTGTAGATACCGGGACCTCAGGAAAACCTTTAGGTACCTTTACCGGTTCCTGTTGTTTCACAGGCTCACTCATATCCGTAACCGAAATATTAGGATGATTGTCGAGTGCTTCTTCTTCCAGCTCTTCATCAGCCTCAAAGTTTTCGTCAGAACTAGGCATCATGGATTTTACCTTTCCGATCGTATTTTCATTAATATTATTAAGTTTTGCTTTGATGGAACTCGGACGTAAATTAAACTCAAGGATAAAATATAAAGCTATACTTGAGGCCAGTACCAACCAAAGACCAACAGTTCCTATGATTGCATTAAGCGAATCCATAATCTGGTAGCCATAAACGCCTCCCAAAACACCTTGTCCTTTTGTAACAGCTCCCATGAAAATCGGAACCCAGCAGATAAAAAACAACGAATGACCTATTGTTTTCCAAGGTTTGAAAATTTTCTTTTTTAAAATTAAAGTTCCGAAAACAAGGAAGAGGAATGCTATAATAAAAGAAGCTACGCCAATACTTTCAAAAATGAAAATATTCCCGAGCCAATCTCCAACTTTGCCAAAAATATTAGAGGATTGTATACTTTTATCAAGCATGGTTCCTGCCTGGCTCTGATCTGCCTTCCAGTTCATTAAATATGAAATGAATGAAAATATAAGTACGACAGAAAAAAGTATAAAAGTAAGCCCGAAAAATATACGGGGTTTCGATAGAATTTTGCCTTTTTCAGACATGTCTTGCTGCTTTGTTTGTGTCTTTTTGTCCATAATATCAATGTGGGCAAATTTAGTGTTTTTTCAATATTAAAATAATCTTTTTTTATTCAAAAGCATTTTACAATAACTCTATGATCCTTTTCAGACATCAGAAAATCCTGATTATTGAATTTGATTCTAAATAATATCAAATGAAATTAAAAACTCATATAAAAATGAATAATTTTCTATTGACAAAATTTTATCATTATGAAATTATTAATTGAAAAAAAAAGAATCATTATCAAATATATTAACAATCATTCGGTTATTCTGTGGTTAAATTGTATTTAAAAAGTATATTTTTATTAAAATAATTTATAAATTTACACTAAGGTAATATTAAGAAGCATTAATTATTTTGTTGATATTATTTACAGACATTACTTATTGTTTAAATATTCCACAATTTTTGTCTAATTTAAAAACACACATATAAATGAAAACAAAAAATACTTCCCAACATATAAGTATTATTTCAATACTATTATCTTCTTTATGATCTTGTTATTAATTCTGGATTATTGACCACATTACTTACCATGAGTATTTTGGCTGATTTCTAGTTTCACCATTGCCGATTATTTTTTTTTGAGATAGTCGGGTCATATCAATGAATATACTTACAAACAATTAAAAGAAACATCAATGAGAAAGCAATTATTATTTACAGCAATGATATTCAATTCATTATTGTGGTCTCAATCTCCCGGAGGCGTTTCTGCTAACCTTCAAATATGGGTAAAAGCAGATGCCGGAACGAATACAACAGTAGACAATACGCAGGTTGCTATATGGAATAATCAAAGATCAGGCGGAATTAATGGTATTGCCAACCAGGGGATGCCGGGTTATTATGCGGATCCAGGTGTAAATGCAAGACCAGTCTACAGGACAGCAACCTCTATTCCTAATTTTAATTTTAATCCTGCAATTGAAATTACGAGTACCAATCAATATAGATCGGGATATAAATTTCCGGGAGGATTTCCAGATAACACCACAAATGCACTGACCTCCTATACATTTCTTACAAGAACCGCTTCTGCCACCTATAGATCGGTATTTGTAATGAATGGTGTAACAAGAAATTCCAATGTATCTCCAATAGCAGGAGTGTGGCAATCTCCATTTTTCGGGACCCGCACCAATCGTCCAGAATTTTATAATGAAAAAGAATCCGGGGATGTGTTTTTTGGAACAAATACTATAAATACTGTTAATACACAGTTTCCAAGTATACAATCATTTTATAATGAGTTGTCCGGAGGAAACATGAATTATTTTTTTGATAATAATGCGCTTGCTTTTGGCAATCCTTCCAATAATGTATCTTCTACAAGCAACTACCCGGGAATGGTTCTTTTGATGGATAATGACGGGGGATCTGGTAGCAGTTCGCTGGAAGGAGATAGGATTGGAGAATTTATTTTATATTCTGGTACACAGACAGCTGTAGAAAGGCAAAGTGTAAATTCTTATTTAGCTGTTAAATATGGAATTACTTTGCAGCAACCACTCAATTACATTGCCTCCGACAAGACTACTGTTACCTGGAATTCTGGACTGAATACCAGTTTCAATAACAACATTTTTGGGATGGCAAAAGATGACGATACAGCATTAAACCAAGTGGTTACAAATAGCGTTAATCAAAACAATAATAGCATGCTAATCGTATCAACCACGAATGATTTTGTTTCGGCAAACAATGCTGCAGGTAGAACAAGTTTTTCGCAAGACAAAACCTTTCTTATAATGGGAGATAATAATAATCAATCCTTAACCTTACTCAATTATGGTATAGCTCCGGGAAAGATTATTCAGAGGACGTGGTTAGCACAAAAAACGAATGACACGGGTTCTTCCTGGCTGCAAGCTGACCTTACTAATTATACCAGTATTGTGGCAACAGATAAATTATACATGATTGTAGCTGATAACAGTGGACTTTCACAGAATGTACAATTTATTCCGGCAACAAGTTTTACTGGAGGGAAAGCTGTATTTAATTATTCGTTTCCTGCTAATAAATATTTTACCTTCGGAACCAATATTCAAACGTATTGTACCAAAGATCCGGTTACAGGGACACCAAACAGTATGACAAAATTTGGTATTACAGGACTTCGTGAAATCCTGCCCAACTGGCCAACCAATATTCCTAATGGTTTTATAGCATTAGAGTCAAAAGATAAAGGTTTTGTTATTACCAGAACAACTTCCGCAAATATTGCTGTTCCGGTAGAAGGGATGCTGATTTTCGATACTACAGATAATTGCTTTAAACTGTATAACGGTACTTCATGGAACTGTATTATTCGGTCTTGTAATGACTAACCCTAGACAGATGGCTTAAATTTTAAAATTATAAAATAGAAAACATGAAAAATATATTAGCTATATTAGGATTGCTTGGAATTGGTTTTATCCACGCCCAAATAGCGATCGGTAAGCAAACAGTAGACGGAGATGGTATTCTTGATTTCGCTTCAGGTACAACTAACGGAATTTTACTTCCTATTGTAGAAACTCTCCCAGGTAACGCTGTTGCTGGAACTCTTTTAATGGATAAGAATGATAAGGTCTTAAAAATGAATATCGGCTCCGGCTGGGTGAATATGAGTGATCCCGGGTCCACTACAAATGTTATATTTAATACGAGTGCCGAAACAGCGGGAAATAACAGAGTGATTATAGGCTCTTCTACTACAAGTGCTCCCGGAGTCCTTGTTTTGGAATCTGCCAATAAAGCATTGATTTTACCCAAGGTAGCTAATCCTCATCTTAATGTGAGAACCCCGTATCCGGGGATGATATGTTATGATACCGTCAGTAAGACAATAGCTCTGTTTGATGGTTTGAAATGGAATTACTGGAAATGATCAGACTCAATTCATAGGAAGAGTAGACCTCTACTTTATTTATAAAATTGCCCATTATATCCTTGTGGGCATTTTTTATGTTTTTTTCCAATCCTGGAAATATTTAATAAGACTTTCCAAATTGGTTTTAGAAAAATAGTAGATCTACACAGTTTGATATTCGGCATTAATTTGAAATGTCTGTGGCTTGTACTTTCTTTTTTGAACTAGTTCAAATGCTATTTGATGATACCTCCTGTAATTTTGTACCATCAATTTATAATAAATGAAAAACATATTCAAAAAGATGCTGACGATATGTATAGTATTCGTTACACTTTCGTCTGCAAAAGCACAACAAAATAACATGACAATGGAAAACACGGCATTATTAATCATCGATGTACAAAACGATTATTTTCCCGGAGGAAAAATGGTTTTAGAAGGGGCAGAAACTGCAGGTAAAAATACCAGTAAGGTGTTGGAATATTTTAGGAAAAATAATCTGCCAGTCATTCATATTAAACATATAGCAACCAATGAAGGAGCTGATTTTTTCCTTCCGGACACAAAAGGTGCTGAAATTCATAACCTGGTTTTACCAAAAGGGAATGAGAAAGTAATCATCAAACATTTTCCAAATAGCTTCAGAGAAACAGAACTTCTTGCCTATTTAAAAGAGTATAATATTAAAAATTTAATTATCACCGGAATGATGACCGATGTATGTGTGGAATCTACTACAAGAGCAGCTTTTGATCTGGGTTTCAGTAACACGATTGTGGGGGATGCAACGGCAACAAAGAACAGGGAGCTGGATGGAGAAATTATAAAAGCAGCAGATATTCAGAAATCTTTCCTGGCGGGTATTTCTTCATTAGGAAATTTATACAGCAGAATCATAAGTACAGAGGATTTGCTGGCAAGTAAATAAGATTAGTTTAAAATAAGGATACCGGTCATAATATCGGTATCTTTATGTTTTAATTTTATACGATGTCTGACCTACTTTATCATTACATCAAGCAATATGTCGATTTTTCTGAGGATGAATTTAAAAGATTTTCCGAATCTTTTAATAAAGTTCAATTTCCGAAAAATGATTTTGCGCTGAAAGAGGGAAATTACTGTCTTTTTGAAGGGTTTGTTACAAGCGGCTGTTTTAAAGTGTACTATCTCAACGAAAAAGGGATGGAGCAAACATTATATTTTGTAGTGGAAGGATGGTGGATTACGGATATAGATAGTATGATCAATCGTGTTCCCAGTATCTTAAATATTCAAGCGCTGGAAAATAGTGAAGTTCTTATGGTTTCAAAAGAAAATAAAGAACATCTTTACAAAACCATTCCCTGGGTAGAGAAGCTTTTCAGAATCATGAATCAAAGGTCTTCAGTGGCACTACAGAGGAGGATTCTTTCTTTGACCGGTAAGACGGCAGATCAGCGATATATTGAATTTCTTGAAAAATATCCTGGTCTCGAACAGAAAATTACACAGCAACAGGTCGCATCATATCTTGGTATCACCCATGAATTTTTAAGTAAAATAAGGAAAAAAATAAGCCTTCAAAAATAGACAGACTCGATGACCTGTATAGCTTTTTTTCATTCTTATAATCGTAGTTTTTAGTTTTAAATTTTCTTTAATGTTTTGTGGCTTATTAAGAATAATTCAAAATAAGTAATATAGGCTTTAAAATGATAAAAAACATCTTTTTTTTATCGACCTTTTACTTAATCATGCTTATTTTTGCATGTCAAGTAAAATAAATCATGAAGAAGATCCAAGATATTCTTATTTCAACCAGAACAATGGCGGTTTTGCTGTTGGTCTTTGCATTTGCCATGGCATATGCAACGTTTCTCGAAAACGATTATGGAACACCTACGGCGAAAGCATTAATTTATGAAGCAAAATGGTTTGAGCTGATCATGGTATTGCTGATCTTAAATTTCATTGGAAATATCGGTAGATATAGACTTTGGAAAAGAGAGAAGTGGCCGGTTTTGGTTTTTCACCTTGCATTTGTCTTCATTTTTATCGGGGGAGCTATTACAAGGTATGTGAGTTTTGAAGGAACTATGCATATCAGGGAAGGAGAAACCTCTAATGAAATAGTTACGGATAAAAACTTCTTTAAGATTCAGATTGAAGAGAAGGGAGATGTGCTTAACTACCAGGATATTCCTTATCTGATGTCTCCTTTGCACAAAGATTTCAGCGCAACCTATGACTTTCACGGAAAAGAAGTAAAGATTTTTGCCAAAGAATATATTCAAAGAAAAAAAGACAGTCTTGTGGCCGACCCGAGTGGTACTGAATACCTTCACTTGGTTTCAACGGGGCAGACCGGAAGACAGAATATCTACATCAAGCCAGGTGAAACAAAATCCATTAATGGAACGCTTGTTACTTTTAACAGAGCGATTGAAGGAGCTGTGGAATTTAAAAATGAAGGAGGAAAATTATTTGTTAAAACACCTGTTGATGCAACGTATATGACGATGGCAACTCAGGCGACCGGAAATACAAAGAAGGATGAATTCCAACCTTTGGCGTTGAGAAGTTTATATAGCATCAATGATCTGAAATTGGTTGTTCCTGAAGGTTTAAGAAAAGGAAAACTGATCGCGATTGAAGGAGACAGAAAGAAAGATCAGGCAGTTCCTGATATGCTGAAAATAGAAATCCAGGGTCCTAAGACAAAACAGTTGGTTGAGCTATCTGTAGAAAAAGGTAACCCGAATGCATTCAAACAGATCACAATGGACGGGTTGAATATCATGGCAGGTTTTGGTCCTAAAGTATACAATACTCCTTTTGCATTAAAGCTGGACGACTTTGTGATGGAAACATATCCGGGAAGTTCTTCGCCTAGTGCTTATGAAAGTCATGTGAAGATCATTGACGGAGGTAAGCAGACACCTTATAAAATCTATATGAACCACGTTCTGAACCACGGAGGATACCGTTTCTTCCAGGCAAGTTTTGATCCGGACAGAATGGGAACTGTATTATCAGTAAATCATGATTTCTGGGGAACTTTGATTTCTTATATCGGATATACGTTTTTGTTTTTAGGCATGTTTTTAATTTTCTTCTGGAAAGGATCACATTTCTGGAAATTAAATAAAATACTGACTGATGTGAATAAGAAAAGAGCCACCATGGTGATTGTATTATTGCTAAGTTTAGGATTAAATGCTCAGAAAATTGAAACCCATGGAACTACTGACGGAAGCAGAGAGCACATCCATGTAGAAGGTGATGATCACGCTCATACACAGGCTTCCCAAATGGGACAGACGGAAACTGCTCCGCGACAAAATTCTCTGGCAGCTCCATTTTCTAAAATGAGATTAATTTCTGCAGATGAAATCATCGCTAGAAACAAAATAAGCAAGGAACATGCAGATAAATTCGGATATCTTTTGGTACAGAATTTTGAAGGAAGAATTGTTCCGATCAATACTGAAGCTCTTGATGTTTTAAGAAAGCTTTATAAAAAAGACGAATTTAAAGGAACGGATGGAAAATACCTTACTGCAAATCAGTGGTTTTTATCCATTAACACCGACACTCCTAGCTGGACAATGGTTCCTATCATTAAAGTAGGTTCTAAAGGAGGAGATGAGTTGAAGAACAAAACCAAGGCTGATGAAGATGGTTATACTTCCCTGATGAATTTGTTTCCTGCGGATGCTAACGGTAACCTTACCTATATCCTTGAGCATGACTATAACATTGCTTTCCGTAAAAAACCGGCTGAGCAAACCAATTATGACAAAGAAGTTATTTCTGTAAATGAAAGGGTTCAGATCTTCAATGAATTTTTCAGCGGGCAATTTATGAGAATTGTGCCTGTGAAAAATGATCCGAACCACACATGGCATTCATGGCTGGACCAGAAATTCGAACCGGATATGGAATCTCAACAGGTAATGGGACCTTATTTTGCTGAAGCATTAGCTGCTCAGAAAACAGGAGACTGGAGGAAAGCAGATACTCAATTGGCAAGACTTTCAGAATACCAGCAAAAATGGGGTAAAAGTGTAGTTCCGGCTAAATCTAAAGTTGATCTGGAGGTATTCATGAATAAAGTGAATATCAACTTTAAACTCCTGATTTTCTATACACTGATAGGAGGGCTATTACTGATTTTAGGTTTTGTTGAATTATTCAAGCCTAATAAGATATTGAACAAGACTATCAAGGTAATTATTGTCTTAGGCCTGGTAGGATATATATTCCATTTCCTTGGATTAGTGGCAAGATGGTATATTTCCGGACATGCACCATGGAGTAATGGATATGAAGCGATCATTTTCATTTCATGGGTAGGTATTTCAGCCGGATTGTTATTGTATAGAAATTCCAATGCTTTGATTCCTGCAGCCGGATTTATGGTAGCGGTTATTATGATGGGATTTGCTCACGGAGGATCTGCTCTTGATCCACAGATCACACCATTAGTACCTGTATTAAAATCGTACTGGCTGATTGTGCACGTAGCAATCATTACATCGAGTTATGGATTCTTTGCCCTGTCGATGATTATTGCTGTCATCTCACTGGTATTCTATATTATTTCGAGTAAAGAAACATACAAAATTCATCATGATACTACTTTAAAAGAGCTGGTTATTGTTTCTGAGATGTCTCTTACTATAGGTTTGTTTGCTTTAACGGTAGGGAACTTTTTAGGAGGAATCTGGGCGAATGAGTCATGGGGTAGATATTGGAGCTGGGATCCAAAAGAGACATGGGCATTTATCTCTATCATGGTATACGCTTTTGTGTTACATATGAGATTGGTACCCGGATTAAGAAGCAAGTGGGCGTTTCATGTAGCAACAATGTTTGCTTTCTGCTCAATGGTTATGACCTATTTTGGAGTTAATTATTATTTAACGGGACTTCACTCGTATGCAGCAGGAGATCCGGTACCAGTACCGGCTTGGGTATATATCGGACTTTCAGTAATGATATTATTGTCTGGAGCTTCTTACTTTAAGTTTAAAATGCTGAACAAAAAATAAGCGTAAATACATACACATACTAAATCCCGGAACGATAGTTTCCGGGATTTTTCTTTATCTGTAAGAAAATAGAAATAGTACATTATTACTAAGTAAAAAAATTTAAGATTGTCATTTTTAATTCAAAACTTATTTATAACTTTATGATATCAAAATAATATCATTTTAAAATTAATATCTATATGGAAAAAATCTTAAAACCTATGTCCGGCTACTTAACCCTTGTAATTTGTTTAGGTTTATTTATAGCTGCAGTTTACTTCTTTATCAGCGGAGTAGATCAGAGTATTACTTATGTTGTTTTAGCCATGCTTTGTTTTCTGACTTCATGTTTTTTCTTAAAAGGTCTGATGATCATTCAGCCTAATCACTCAAGAGTCTTGAATTTCTTTGGAAAATATGTAGGAACAGTGAAAGATAACGGACTGTTCTTTATCAATCCATTATACTCATCCCAGAAGATGTCGCTTCGTTCTGAGAACTTGCAGGGACAAACATTAAAAGTGAATGATAAAATGGGTAACCCAATCGAAATTGCTGTTGTCATCGTATGGAAAGTAGGGGATACCTATAAAGCAGCTTTTGATGTAGAACGTTATTCTGATTTTGTAAAAATGCAGAGTGAGGCAGCGGTACGTCACCTTGCTATGAGCTTTCCTTATGATAATTTAGAAGATGATCATGCACCAATTACTTTAAGAGAGGGTGGTGATAAAATCAATTCTATTCTGGAGCAGGAGCTTACTGATCGTCTTTCTAAAGCCGGAATTATAATCCAGGAGGCCAGAATATCACACTTGGCTTATGCATCCGAAATTGCAGGTGCCATGCTTCAGAGACAGCAGGCTACAGCTATCGTTGCAGCAAGAACAAAAATTGTAGAGGGCGCGGTAGGAATGGTTGATCTGGCATTGAAAAAACTTTCGGCAGAGAACATCGTAGAGTTGGATGATGAGAGAAAAGCTGCAATGGTGAGTAATCTGATGGTCGTTCTTTGTGGTGAAAAGGCAGCAACTCCGGTTCTTAATGCAGGAACTTTATACAATTAAAACTTCTTTTTGGTTAAAGAATCGACCTGAAACCATAGGCGATCTTATCATGAAATTTAAAAGTAAAAAATGAAATCTCAAAAATCTCAAAATTCTTCTGAAAGCACTCAAAAAGGCAAAAAATCCTTTGTGATAAGGATAGAAGAATCAACGTATAAACTTCTTGAGAAGTGGGCGAATGATGAGTTTAGGAGTGTAAACGGACAAATTGAGTATTTGCTTCATCAGAGCCTTATTGAGTCGGGAAGGAAGAAAAAGGAATAGCGATGGAATAGCTAAAAGGCAAAATTGCTAAGTTTAATAATTGTGAAGGAATTGAAAGCTGGAATTTTGATAGCTTTTGATTTCCTGCACTGTAAAACAATCTTTCTAAGGAAAATAAAATCAGGATTAGGGATAAGTATATTAATAATGAAAATATAAATCTTAAATTATAGATAAAAGTACTATTTTAGAGTGATAAAGTAATGAACTACTCCAAATAATATTTTTCAGTATAATACATAAAGCAATATGGTGAAAAAGACATTTTTCTTATTCGTAATACTATTTTCAACAAAATCCTTCGCCCAAGAGCAATATAAATTTTCAAATGATATTGAAAATGACATCCAGAATGATAAAAATGGAGACGATTACAGATATCAGGTGGGAGCAATGAAATATTCCGTTTCGAACTATTACATTAAGGGTTTACAAACCTGGGATAAACTTGGACGTAAAAGAAAAAAAAATATCTAAAGATGACAGTTTGAAATTAGTAAAGCTTAAAGTTGAAAATGCTAAAAACTATATTTTAGACCAAACAAAAAAAGAGCAAATAGTAATTCTTAATGAAGCACATCATTACGCAAGTCATAGAACATTTGCAACATCCCTCTTAAAAGGACTTTATGAAAACGGTTATCGTTATTTGGGCTTAGAAGCTATTGGAGATGATTCAATAAATGTTAGAAAGTTTCCTACAACAAAAAGTGGTTTTTACACCTCTGAACCACAATTTGGTAGTTTTATTAAAACAGCTTTAGATCTGGGTTTTACTCTCTTTAAATATGAAGCAGTACAAGGAGAAAACGGAAAAGACAGAGAGATAAAACAAGCGGATAACATCTATAAATTTATGCAGGAAAATAAAAATGGAAAATATATTATTTACTGCGGTTATGGGCACGCATATGAAGGAAAAGATCCATATTGGGAAAAAACCATGGCAGGAAGACTTTCCGACTTAACAAAAATCAACCCATTTACAATTGACCAAACAGAGTTTTCTGAAAAAAGTGTTACCGAACGTAATAGTCCTCTATTAAAAATTATAAAGGGGAAGGATCCTGTCGTTTTGCTGGACGAAAATAACAAGGCATTCAAAGGAAGTCAAATTGAACCTTTTACGGATATAAAAGTGGTTCATCCCGTTACAACATATATCAAAGATAGACCTCGTTGGATGCTTAATGAAAACCGGAAACTTTATGAAGTACCAAAATCAAAGATTAAAAGTTATCCTTCTTTAATTTTTGCCTATAGAAAAGGAGAGTTTGACAATAATGGTGTACCTGCGGATATGATAGAATTACAGAGTGATAAAGACTCAGGATATCTTATTCTGGATAGAGGAGGTTATGATATTATAGTAAAAGATAAAGCATATAATGTAACCAATAGGTTTGATAGCTCAATAGAATAGATAGTAACTGTACCAGTTGCCAACTTATCATTAGCTTTTAGTTAAACTTCCAAAAAAAAGAAAGCAGAGAAATTTTCTCTGCTTTTTTTATTTTAATAATACACACTATTAATCGAATAGAGCGGTAAAATAATTGCTGATGATAGTCCAGAAATTTTTTCCGAGAAAATAGATCAGGGTAGACGTAATAATCCCTTTTACGGTAAAGAATATAATCCCTCCGATCCCAAAACGCTTAACCCATTGTTTCCATTTTGAAGTATTCTCTTTTACAGGCTGCTCGTCTAGTGGTTTATTATTTTCCATTTCCGAAATTAAACTATTGATATGACAAAGATAGGTATGTTTATAATTAGTCCAAATAAAAACGTTAGGAAAATTAATTTTTTGCGGTTCGCATAATATTTTTATCTTTAGAGAAAACGAAAAGGAATATTTTATGTCTAAAAAAGTCAAGGATTTCGGTATCGAGAAATCCCTAAAAAATCTAGGTATTAAAGATGACAACAAAGGAACTTCTGTAGGGGGGAAATACTTTGCATCGGGGAAAGTAATTGAAAGTTATTCTCCTGTTGATGGAAAATTAATTGCTAAAGTAAAAACATCGAATGAAGGTGATTATGAAAAGGTAATTCAGTCTGCTCAAAAGGCTTTTCAGGAATTCAGGTTAATCCCGGCACCTAAAAGGGGGGGAAATCGTAAGACAATTAGGTCTAAAACTAAGAGAATATAAAGATGATTTGGGAAAACTTGTTTCGTATGAAATGGGAAAATCCCTGCAGGAAGGTCTTGGTGAAGTTCAGGAGATGATTGATATCTGTGATTTTGCAGTTGGTCTATCAAGACAGCTTCATGGATATACGATGCATTCTGAAAGACCAGGTCACAGAATGTACGAACAATACCACCCGCTAGGGATTGTGGGAATCATTACAGCTTTTAACTTTCCGGTAGCTGTTTGGGCTTGGAATACAGCATTATCATGGATTTGTGGGAATGTTACGATCTGGAAGCCTTCCGAAAAAACACCTTTCTGTGCAATTGCATGTCAAAATATTTTAGCAGAAGTTCTTAAAGAAAATAATCTTTTTGAAGGGATTTCAAGTGTATTGATTTCAGATCATGAGATCGGGCAAAAATTAGTTGAAGATAAGCGTGTTTCTTTAATTTCGTTTACAGGTTCTACAAGAGTAGGAAGAATGGTTTCTTCTAAAGTAGCAGAGAGATTTGGAAAATCAATCCTTGAGCTAGGTGGAAATAACGCCATCATTATCTCTAAAGATGCTGATCTTGATATGTCTATCATTGGTGCTGTATTTGGAGCTGTAGGAACTGCAGGACAAAGATGCACATCTACAAGAAGACTGATCATTCATGAAAGCGTTTACGATGAAGTGAAAAACAGATTGGTAAAAGCATACGGACAGCTGAAAATAGGAAACCCGTTAGATGAATCCAATCATGTGGGACCATTGATCGATACCGGTGCTGTTACCCAATACGAAGAATCAATAAAAAAATGTAAAAAAGAAGGCGGTAAATTCATCGTTGAAGGCGGTGTTCTAAGCGGTAAAGAATATGAGTCAGGATGCTATGTAAAACCATGTATCGCAGAAGTAAAAAAACTCATACGAGATTGTGCAGCATGAAACTTTTGCACCAATCTTTATTTGATCAAATACAAAACTCTTGACGAAGCCATCGCTATTCAAAATGATGTTCCTCAGGGATTGTCTTCTGCAATTATGACCCAAAACTTAAGAGAGGCTGAGTTATTCCTTTCCCATGCAGGTTCAGATTGTGGAATTGCCAATGTAAATATCGGAACTTCAGGTGCTGAAATCGGCGGAGCCTTCGGTGGTGAAAAAGAAACAGGAGGAGGTAGAGAATCCGGTTCTGACGTTTGGAAATACTATATGAGAAGACAAACGAATACCATCAATTATACTACAAACCTTCCTTTGGCACAAGGGATTAAATTTGACATTTAATAAAAAACAACATTTAAATCATTTTAGATTTAAGAATTTAAAAATTAATATCCATGAATGCTTAAACCTTTTAATCATTCAATTTTTAAATCACATCAAAATATTATGGAACAAACAATTGATATAAAAGCAAATAAAGTTAAAGAAACAGTAGGGAAACATGTACTTGCAGATGGTTTTGATTTCGTTATGGATATCGAAAAATCTCATGGATCATGGTTATATGACAAACTTACTGACAGAGAATTTTTGGATATGTTTTCTATGTTCGGTTCAGGATCTATAGGATACAATCACCCTTATCTTGTAAGTAAATCAGATTGGCTAGGTAAAATGGCGGTTAATAAGCCTACCCTGGCAGATGTTTATTCTGAAGAGTATGCTCATTTTTTAGAAGTTTTTGAAAGAGTGGTTATTCCGGAAGAATTGCAATATGCGTTTTTTATTGAAGGGGGAACCCTAGGTGTTGAAAATGCAATGAAGGCATGTTTCGACTGGAAAACCCGCAAAAATTTTGCTAAAGGACTTCAGATAGAAGCCGGAATTTGTATTCACTTCAGACAGGCATTTCATGGAAGAAGCGGTTATACTTTAAGCTTAACCAATACTTCCGATCCAAGAAAATATCAATATTTCCCGATGTTTGAATGGCCAAGGATCCTTAATCCAAAATTAAGCTTTCCTATTACAGAGGAAAATCTTGAAGAGACCATTAAAAATGAAAGAATGGCGTTATTACACATCGAAGAGGCAATTCTTTCCAATCCTGATAAAGTGGCATGCATTATCATTGAGCCGATCCAGGCAGAAGGAGGAGATAATCACTTCAGGGATGAATTTTTCGTTGAACTAAGAAAGCTGTGTGATCAGAATGAGATCCTGCTGATTTTTGATGAAGTTCAGACAGGTATTGGAATTACCGGAAAAATGTGGGCTTTCCAACATTTTACGGCTAAGCCGGACATTATTTCTTTTGGTAAAAAAGCACAGGTTTGTGGTGTTTTAGCAAATAAAGAAAAATTTGATGAAGTTCCGAACAATGTTTTCAGAGAGAGTTCAAGAATCAATTCTACATTCGGAGGAAACTTTATAGACATGCTCCGTTTTCAATTGGTTATGGAAGTGATTGAAAAAGAAAACCTTGTTGAGAATGCTAAGGATGTCGGAGAATATCTATTGGAAGGGTTGCAAAATCTGGCTCAGAAATATCCTGAAAAGATTTCCAATGCAAGAGGAAGAGGATTGATGTGTGCAGTAGATTTACCTTCCGGAGGACAAAGAAATCTATTAGTAAATGAACTTTTCAAAGATGGATTAATAATTTTACCATGCGGTGATCAATCCGTTCGTTTCAGGCCACATTTGAATGTTTCGAGAGAAGAAATTCAATTGGCTCTCGATAAAATTGAAAATAATATTAACAAAATTTAAAACGGTGGATTTGTGATTTAGGAAAAATCTTACTATATTTAGATATTCAAAAAAGGATAAAATATGGAAAGAAGTACGAGAGTATCAGTTTTTGAAAGTGATAATCCTTCAGAAATTCAATTGATCAAGTCTAAATTAGATGACGCTCAAATCACAAACACAGTTGAAAATAATTATCTCACTTTTACAACAACGCCAACGGCAACATCGCTAAAGCTCATGGTGGATCTGGAAGATGAGAAAAAAGCATTTGAAATTATTGACACTTATATACAACAAAGTGCAAACCAATAAAACAATTTCATAATTTTAAATTTTACTACTTCGAACCGAAAATTAATTCAATTAATTTTCGGTTTTTTTATTTAAATTTAATGCTAAAGAAATATATAAGGTTGAAAATAATCTTAATTTTCTTTCTTTTAAATCCTGACAACAATTAAGAATCTATGACGCAGCAAATTAAGTTCAGAAAGGCCGAAATTAAAGAGAAAAATATCATCTGGGACATTATCCAGCAATCAATCGAAAGGAGAAGATTGGACGGGAGTACTCAGTGGCAAAATGGTTATCCGAATGAAGATACTATAGAAAGTGATATTTCGAAAGGTTTTGGTTTTGTTCTTACAGTAGATGATATTATTGCCGTTTATGTTGCCCTGATATTTAATGACGAGCCTGCTTATAGCACCATTGATGGGGCATGGCTTAGTGACGGTGAGTTTGTTGTTGTTCACCGTGTAGCTGTTTCCGAAGAGTTTGCCGGACAGGGACTTGTAAAAAAACTATTTGATCATATAGAAAATTACACAAAAATCCAGGGGGTATTGAGTGTAAAAGTAGACACTAATTATGATAATATTGCCATGCTGAAGATTCTTGAAAAGCAAGGTTATTCCTATTGCGGTGAAGTAGTTCTTGCCGGAGGAGTCCGAAAAGCATTCGAGAAGATTATAATTTGAGCGAAAGGTTAAATCCTTTTCCATTGAATTTTTAAAACGCTATATATTTATAAACTCTATTGCGTTTGTTCGTTTAGTTCTGAACTAATTTATACTTTTGCTCAAATTTGTATATTATGCATAAAAGTATAGAAGTTGATGAAAAAATTTTTCAGGATGCCGTAAAATTCTATGGTACCAACCTGAATATTCCTCCATTAGCTTCAAAAATATATGCTTATCTCATCTTCGATTTTGAAAAAGTAGGAATTACTTTTGACGAATTTGTAGAAGTGCTCTCAGCCAGTAAAAGTTCCGTTTCCACCAGTATTTCATTATTACTCAACTCTCAGCTTATTATCGACCATAATAAGATCGATGAGAGGAAGCGGTATTTCTTTATCAATGATGAGCATATGAAGATAAGGTTTGAAAAAATTCTCCAGAAATTACAGGATGAACTAAAACTACTAGACGATTTAAATAACTTTAGAAAGGTACACGATGAACATTACAATGAAAAACTTAGTATTTATAAGGCGCTATTGAATAAAAACATTTCAAATATTCAGGAATCTATTAATAAACTATAATTTAAAATGACAAATAAACTATTCATACTTTCTGTTGCAGCTATCTCACTGACAGCCTGCAAAAAAGAAGCTCCAAAACAGGATGGTGCAAAACCTTACCCGGTAATTTCGGTGGAACAAAAGAATATCGTAGGATACCAGACATTCCCTGCGAGCATACAAGGTAGAGTAAATAATGATGTAAGGGCTAAGATTCAGGGATATATTACCCAACTATTAGTAGATGAAGGGC
Organism: Chryseobacterium proteolyticum; assembly: GCF_046591535.1. Taxonomy (NCBI): domain Bacteria; kingdom Pseudomonadati; phylum Bacteroidota; class Flavobacteriia; order Flavobacteriales; family Weeksellaceae; genus Chryseobacterium; species Chryseobacterium proteolyticum. The sequence goes on from NZ_JBJLWK010000001.1 coordinate 451,548, forward strand.
AATATGTAACCAAAGGACAACCTTTATTCCGTCTTGAAACGAATATACTTACTGAAAATGCAGCTGCTGCAAAGGCAGGTATCGGTGCTGCCGAATCAACGGTGGCTGCTGCACAGGCTTCGGTAAATGCAGCTCAGGTGGAAGTGAATAAACTTAAACCTCTGGTTGCTAAGAATATCATCAGTAACGTACAGCTTCAAACAGCACAGGCTAACCTGGCTCAGGCTCAGGCACAGCTTCAGCAGGCGGTTGCTTCAAAACGTCAGGCGACAGCCAATTACAAAGGGGTAGAAGCTAATATCGAATATTCTATTATTCGCGCACCTATTTCGGGAGTTGTTGGAAAACTTCCTTTAAAAGTGGGTAGCTTGGTAGGACCTACTGATCAGACTCCTTTAACGACAATTTCAGATACTTCCGAGGTCTTCGCCTATTTTTCGATGAACGAAAAAGAATATTTCAACTTTTTGGAGAAATCTGTAGGAGCCACAATGCCTGAGAAAATCAAAAATCTTCCTATGGTTGATTTACAGTTGGCTAATGGAAGTATTTATCCTGAAAAAGGGAAGATCGAAGCTATTACAGGACAAATTGATCCCACTACAGGAACCATTCAGTTCAGAGTAGCATTTTCAAATGCCCAAAAGTTACTTAGCAACGGGAACAGTGGAACAATAAGATTACCTAAAGCGTATGATAGCGTTTTGGTTGTTCCGGAAAGTGCCACATACGAACAACAGGGAATTGTTTATGTGTATAAAGTTGAAAAGGATACTGCTAAAAATGTAGTAGTAAATGTAATTGACAGAATTGACAACATGGCGTTAATAAAATCAGGAATAAATAAAGGAGAAACTATAGTGGCAGCAGGTATCGGTGGTTTGAAATCCGGAACTCCTGTAAAGCCAAAACCTATAAAAATGGATAGCCTCGTTCAATCTATAAAACCGAAATTCTAATGATAAAAAACTTTATTAACAGACCGGTTTTATCCACTGTTATTTCAATATTAATTGTTATACTCGGTGTTTTAGGCCTTATTTCATTGCCTGTTACCCAATACCCGGACATTGCACCTCCTACAGTGAGTGTTACAGCAAATTATACGGGAGCTAACGCGGAGACGGTGATGAAAAGTGTGGTAGTTCCTTTGGAGGAACAGATTAACGGGGTAGAAGGAATGGATTATATCACCTCTTCTGCAGGAAACGATGGATCTGCCAATATCCAGGTTTTCTTTAAGCAGGGGATTGATCCGGATATTGCAGCGGTAAACGTACAGAACCGTGTTACAAGAGCAACACCATTACTTCCAAGTGAAGTAACCCGTTCAGGGGTTGTAACTCAGAAGCAGCAAACCAGTGCCTTGATGTATATGTCTTTCTATTCCGAAAATAAGGACCTCGATGACGTTTATCTTCAAAATTTCCTGAATATTAATATTATTCCTAATATCAAAAGGATTAATGGAGTTGGAGATGCTCAGGTTTTCGGTGGGAAAAACTACTCGATGAGAATATGGCTGGATCCTGCGAAAATGGCAGCCTATGGAGTAACACCGGATGATGTTACAGCGGCCATTAATGAGCAGAGTAGAGAAGCAGCAGCTGGATCCATCGGACAAAACAGTGGTAGTTCTTTTGAATACATCATTAAATATGTAGGGAAATTCAACGAGAAATCTCAATATGATAACATCATTATCAAGTCTCTTGCCGATGGCCAGAATCTGATGCTTAAAGATGTTGCCAAAGTTGAATTGGCTGGGCAATCTTATACCGGAATTGGGGAGAATGGAAATAATCCTTCCATCAGTATGGGATTCTTTCAGACACCAGGTTCCAATGCTCAGGACATTATTAAGAATATTAAAGCATACTTAAAAGCATCAGAGGGAAGTTTTCCTAAAGGGATTAAATATACTTTCAACTTTGATACCAATGAGTTCCTTGATGCCTCTATTGATAAGGTTGTTCATACCTTAATTGAAGCATTTATTCTGGTATTCATTGTAGTGTATATTTTCTTACAGGATTTCAGATCTACTTTGATCCCGGCTATTGCAGTTCCGGTATCTATTGTGGGAGCATTCTTCTTCCTGAATTTGTTTGGATATTCACTCAACCTTTTAACCTTATTCGCGTTAGTACTTGCTATTGGTATTGTAGTGGATGATGCCATTGTCGTCGTCGAGGCCGTTCATGCTAAGATGGAGCATGGTATTTCCGATGCTAAAAAGGCTACCGTAGAAGCGATGGATGAGATTACAGGAGCAATTATTTCAATTACATTGGTAATGGCATCCGTATTTATTCCGGTAACTTTTATTACCGGTCCGACAGGGGTATTCTATCAGCAGTTTGGTATTACACTTATCGTAGCGATCATCATTTCGGCAATCAATGCATTAACGTTAAGTCCGGTTTTATGTTCACTATTCCTTAAACCTCATTCTGAGCATCACCAGGAATACAAGAATATGAATATCCTTCAGAAGTTCTTCTATAAATTCAATATAGCATTTAGAACAACCACTGAACGTTACGGAAGAGGATTTGTTTTCTTATTAAGGCATAAATGGGTTACCCTGATCATCTTTGCCATTACAGGAGGAATTTTATTCTGGGCAAGTTCAACGATGAAAAAAGGATTCGTTCCTACTGAAGACCGTGGAATTATCTTTACTGATGTGCAGCTTCCTCCGGGATCATCTATGGAAAGAACCTATAATGCATTGAAAACACTACAGGCTAACGCAATGAAAATTCCGGGAGTTCAAAACGTTACCATTTCTACCGGTAGAGGTTTCTTATCCGGAAACGGAAGTAATAATGGTCTTGCCTTTATTAAATTAAAACCTTTTGATGAAAGGAAAAAAGATAATTTAACCTCTGAAGATATTACGAAAAAACTATTTGGAATTTCAGGGAAAGTACCGGATGCCAAAGTCGTATTCTTTCAGCCACCAAGTGTACCCGGTTTTGGTAACAGTGCAGGATTTGAGATGGTATTGCTGGATAAATCCGGTGGTGAATATACAGCGCTTGATGATAAAACTAATGAATTCATCGGTAAGCTTATGGAAAGACCCGAGATAGAGTTTGCACAGACCTCGTTCAATACAAAGTACCCGCAATATCAAATGGAAATTAATGTTCCTTTGGCAAAACAATTAGGAGTTTCTGTAAATAGCATCCTAAGTACAATGCAGGGATATATTGGAGGGATTTATACAGCTGACTTTACGAAATACGGAAAACAATTCCGAGTAATGGTTCAGGCTCTTCCTGAAAACAGAAAGAACATCGATAATCTTAACGATCTCTATGTAAAAACAGGTTCGGGTATAATGTCTCCTATTTCGCAATTTGTGACATTAGACAAAACATATGGTCCACAGTCTGTAAGTCGTTATAACCTTTTTACATCAGTAAAAATTACAGGGGGTAATTCCCAGGGGTACAGTTCCGGGGATGCTATTACTGCGGTACAGCAGGTAGCGAAAGAAACCCTGAATCAGAATTACGATGTTGAGTTTACCGGATTGACAAGAGAAGAATTAAACTCCGGATCTCAAACCGTATTAATCTTTGGGCTAAGTTTAATTTTTGTTTACTTTATCCTTTCTGCGCAATATGAAAGTTATATTCTTCCGCTGATTGTTGTGATCTCACTTCCATTAGGGGTAATGGGAGCTTATTTTGGACAAAAAATCATGGGCTTGGAAAACAATATCTATTTCCAGATTGCCTTGATCATGTTGGTCGGATTATTGGCTAAAAATGCCATTTTGATTGTTGAATTTGCCGTTCAGAGAAGACATCATGGTGAAACCATTGTCATGTCTGCAATCAATGCTGCAAAGGCAAGATTAAGACCGATTCTGATGACCTCATTTGCCTTTATATTTGGTCTATTACCATTGGTGCTGGCAAGTGGAATCGGGGCGGTAGGAAACAGATCTATTGCAACAGGTGCTGCCATTGGATTATTGATAGGAACAGTATTAGGGCTTATCGTAATTCCTGTATTGTATGTGATCTTTGAAACATTGCAGGAAAAAATCAAACCGATTAAAAGAGAAGACATCAATTTAGCTGAATAAAAATAAAAACCAGAGAGGTAGAAGTAGTAAAAGAATTGTTGAATTTCCGATCTTACTTCTAACCTCTGGTTTCTAACTTCCAATTTTTAACAATGAAAAGTTTAATAAACATCATAAAAGGAATAACTTTTTCAGTTTTCATACTGGGAGCCATTTCATCATGTATGGCGAGAAAAGAGTATGAAAGACCGAAAAATGTCGTTGACGAAAAGCTTTTCCGTACTGATATGCTTCCTAAGGACAGTGCAAGTATTGCTGATATCTCATGGAAAGAAATTTTTACGGATCCCATATTACAGGGGCATATTTCAAAAGCTTTAGAAAACAATTTAGATATCAGAATTGCACTACAGAGTATTGCCTCTGCCGAAGCTTATCTTAAACAAAGTAAAGCAGCATATCAGCCAACGGTTTCAATCGGGCCCAATTACACGTTTCAAACCCAATCCATCAATACCCAGTTTGGTCAGATCATTGGAGAAAGACGTTATGTAAATCAGTTTGATATTACAGCGACTATAGGTTGGGAAGCGGATATCTGGGGTAAATTAAAAGCTCAGGAAAAAGCTCAGCTTGCTACTTATTTAGGAACAGTTGCCGCACACAAGGCTGTAAAAAGCAGTTTGGTAGCCTCAGTAGCTTCTGCTTATTATCAGCTGCTGACTTTCGATTCGCAGAAAAGAATTATTCAGGAAACCATTGATGTCCGGGAAAAAAACCTTGAAACAACAAAAGCTCTGAAAGAGTCAGGAACGGTAACTGAAGTGGCGGTTCAACAAAGTGAAGCGTTGGTTTTTAATGCGAAATCTCTACTTATTGATATTGATACTCAAATCCAGTCTTTGGAGAATACAATGAGTCTGCTGATGGGAGAACCTTCTCATGCTATTGAAAGATCAACACTAGAGGGCCAAAACCTTCCGAAGGATATCAAACTTGGATATCCGGCTCAATTACTGGCCAACCGTCCGGATGTAATGCGTGCGGAATACAATCTGATGAACGCTTTTGAATTAACCAACTCTGCGAAAGCACAGTTTTACCCTACACTAAAACTTACCGGAACCGGTGGAGTACAGTCTGTAGATATTGATCATTTATTCAGTGTGAATTCGTTATTTGCCAATGTAGTAACAGGCTTGGCGCAACCTATTCTCAACAGAAGACAGATCAAAACGAATTATGACGTGAGCCTGGCCAATCAGGAAACGGCTTATCTGAATTTTAGAAAAACAGTTCTTACTGCAGGAAAAGAAGTATCTGATGCAATACGGGTATTTGGAGTACAGGATTCTTTTATTGAACTTAAAAGAAAGGAACTGGACGCGTATAAAAAATCAGTAGATTTTTCCCAGGAATTGGTTAACTATGGTATGGCCAATTACCTTGAAGTGTTGAATGCGAGTGTAAATTCATTGAATGCAGAATTGAATATTTCAAATGCAGAATACAACAAAATGAAAGCTGCAGTTGACTTATACCAGGCACTAGGTGGGGGTTGGAAGTAATTCCTCCGACACTTTTTAAATAGATCAGACGCATGCAGATATTGTATGCGTCTTTTTATTGATAACATAAATTATTGTTGATTGATTAAATATATTTGTTTTTATGTAGCTAACTACGTAGTTTTGTACATTAAATAAAAATTATGACATTAGAAATCCAACCTATCGGTAATACTTATTCCGAACAAGTCATAGATTTGATTCTGAATATTCAGCAAAAAGAATTTAATATTCCTATCACGATCGAAGACCAGCCGGATCTTTTGAAGATTGAAAGCTTTTATAAAGAAGGGGGCGGAAACTTTTGGGGCGCTTTTCTGGATAAAGAGTTGGTAGGTACCATTGCTTTAGTTAAATTTGACGAAAAGGCTGCAGCCATCAGAAAGATGTTTGTTAAAAAAGAATTCAGGGGAAAAGAGCATCAGATCGCACAAAAATTATTAGATATCCTGATTTCGTATTGCAGGGAAAATAAAATTGAAGAAATTATGCTGGGGACAGTTTCTGTGCTGAATGCGGCCATGCGTTTTTATGAACGTAACCGGTTTCAGAAAATTGCCAAAGAAGATCTCCCTCCTTCATTTCCTCTGATGAGTGCTGATAACGTCTTTTATATTCTTAATTTAAATGAGATCTAATGAATGTTATTAACGAATCCGGAATTCTTGCGATATCCACAAGATTGCAAAGGCTAAGTGAACAGCTCCGTAAAGATGGAGCTTTGGTTTATAAGGCATTTGATATTGATTTTGAGCCTAAGTGGTTTCCTGTTATCTTTACACTTTATCACAAACAGCCCCTGAGTGTTGTGGAGCTGGCCAATGAAATAGGGTATACCCATCCCTCTACAATAAGCTTACTTAAGGAACTTGAAAAGGAGAAGATGATTATTTCAAAAAAGGATAAGCAGGATGAAAGAAAACGTTTGATCGGATTAGCACCTAAAGGCCTTGAACTCATCGAAAAAATGAAGCCCGTATGGGAACTTATTTCAACTGTTTTGGGAGAAATTGCCGACAACAACAATCACTTATTAAAAGCCATTGATGAAGCAGAAGAAAAACTGGCAAATCAGTCCTTTTTACAACGTGCTTTGCAATTGAAAAATTCTAAGTAAAATTTCTGATAGTACTCAATTTTACAGCTTATACATATGAATAAAATGAATCCTGCACTACGCAGGATTTTTTTTGAATTCTGTTTTTTTAATGTTAATGGGCTTTGCGGGCTTTTTTTTTATATGATAGATGATGTAAATTTAATCTATTGATATTCTATAAGTTGACATTAAACCTGAAATTTTATTGAAAAAATCACTTCATAGGGTACAGTATTTGCAGATAACAAAAGCGCACACGCAAATCATGCTTTACATACGATAAATATTAAGGTTTTCCTTAAAATTGATTATATAAAAGCAACACACCACATCATTTTTTTATATATTATTAAGATAAATCTCCGGTATGCTACCGGAGATTTTTACGTTTTAAATAAGAAACAAAAAAAGGTGACCACTGGCCACCTTTTTATATGTAGTAATAAACCTTATTGACTTTTATCTTTTTCCCCAGTCCATGATCCGGATCTTGTAGGGGTAGGAACAGCATTTGTCCAGCTTCCGTTTCCTTTTTTATCAGTACCCAGGTTTCCGTTGAAAGAACCATCAGACGGAAGACCAACTGAAGCGTTTAACTCCCCTGAATCATTTAAATGACCGGCAATCTTGTAATTTTCATTATTAACATCAGAATGCATTGTTCCATTTACGGTTCCATCACTTGCGACTACAATATTCCAAACCCCTTTATCGCTTCCATCATAAGTTCCTGACCAGGTTCCGATGTAATCATAGATCGTATCATCATCTGAGCTACATCCTATTAGTGCAAAAGTTGCTAATAAAAGAAAAAAAAAGTTTCTTCATAGTTTTGATAGTTTTACAAGAGTGGAGAATATGGGAATCTTCATTTTCTCCTTTTTAGTTAAAATCGTTAGTAATCCTCGTTTCTGTTGAGCGCAAATATATAATTTTTTATTTAATTTGTGCACTTTTTGTGTTTTTTTTTGTAAAACAAATAATTGAATATTTGTTTTGTAGGATCTAATAACCGAGATCAATAAAAAGATAAAAAATCTAAACTATCAATTGTAAATTGATGGCTTATCTCCTGATAAAACTTTATGCCCTAAATAAAAAAGCAGATGAATAGAATCCTTGGGAATACGAAGCTGTAGGTTATGTGAATTAATCATTTCAAATTTCCATTGATGTTCAACACAATAAAGCATCATTTCTTGTAAATCTTTATCCAAAAGAGCAAGTATTACAGTCACTTCATCATTGCTTAATGTTTCTTGATTTAAACTAGGTTCCATTGCTATTTTCAAATATGTTTATCCATTATCAAGCAATGTGCCACAGTAAAGAGAAAATGAGGAATGTGGTATGTATTTTTTTACTTTTTATCAGGAGAATTTCTTCTTGTTGATAATCGGATGGTAACTGCTATTCGTAATGCCTTATTTTTAAAGAATATAAACTATCCGGAATGCCTTCAGTTGTACTTTTTGATACCACATTTCACTAATTATTGATAATATACCTATAATTTTGAATGACCAAACATTAAGAAATGATAATATGCGAAAATCTGTTACTTCAAAATGGGGGAGAAGTAATAGAATATCGGGCTAATGAATGTATAGTAGAAGAGGCTACTTGCGCAAAATATTATTTACAGATTATAAAAGGTACAGCAAAGATGAATTCAGTTCATTTTGACGGTAAAGAATATTTTTATGGCCTGCCTTTCAATGGGCATTGTATTGCAGAATCTTATTTATTTACTGATAAAAAATATCCTTTTAGTGCAATAGCAATTTCAGATTGTAAGATCATTCGCGTAGAAAAGAATCAGTTTATACAACTTATAGAAAATATTCCTTCTCTTTTAGTTAATTTATATGCCTATACAGCAGAAAGGATCCACTATAAAAATCTTATGCTCTCAACACTGGGATGTGTCACTTCTCAGGAGCGATTAACTATTTTATTAGATTATATTAAAGAGTTTTATACATTAAATGATACCCGCCCCTTTATTATACCTTATACCAGACAGCAATTGGCATCGTTGACGGGGTTAACTATTGAATCGGTCATAAGGACAGTTAAAAGGATGGAGAGCCGTAATCTGCTTTCAATCGTAAATGGGAAGATTTTCTATTAAATCTTTTTCAAGCCATAAAAAAAGAGTCTTTCTTTTTTGAAAGACTCCACAGATTATTTTTTTCTATCATTAGGTATTTTACCCGTTAATAATGGATTTTTCCTCTTTCTATTTTCAGGATATTTTCCGTTTCCATTTTTTTTATGGTTCTTATCACCGTTTCTACCGTCAGACCGGTAAGGTTTGCAATCTGTTGACGGGTAAACGGAACCTGGACAGTATCAGATACCTCTCTTAAATTATAATCTTTAATATAATCCAGAACTGTTTTAATCTTTGTAGCAGGCTCAATGCCTGATAAATTAAAAAGCATTAAATATTTGTAATACAACCTTTCAGACAAACATTGTAATAAATTCTGCATTACGTTAGCATCCTGGCTTACAAGATTATTAAAATCATTTTTGCCAAGACATAACAGAATGCAATTTGTCTTTGTAATTGCGTTCATTGGATAAGGTCTGTCTGTAAATAACAGGGATTCACCAATACTTTGTCCGTCATTTAAAATGTTCTGAATAAATTCTTTTCCGTTTGAGTGGTAATTAAATAACTCCACTGTACCAGTACATATCTGATAATAATATTTAGGTTGACTGCCTTCTTCAAATATTATTTCATCTGGTTGAAATTCCTTGTAAACCGCACCATGTGCCAGCAATAAATCTTCACGTATTATCATAATTGTAAGCTTTTAGGTTATAAGAATAATTTTTATAAAGATTGATGAAAAATTCTCAGCAAATTCCAAACCAGTTTTTACCTCCGTGTGGTATGTAGACGTCATTTTCTATGTTTTTTCAATAAAAAAAAGCTTCCCATATCGGGAAGCTCAACGACTGTAAAAACGATGAAAAATTATAAGTATAAATTTAAGTGTACTCTTATAATACATTTATGATTGCAGTCATAAAGACTGCGGATGATAGAAAAAAGTTAAAAATAGACCTTGGAAAAAATGAATTGTAATCCTGGTACAGCTATTTATTCCCGATCTTATTAAATTTTGTATTTATTATTCAGTTCATTACAGAAGTTTATAAATAAAATTTTAGAAAATATTTGTATATGCGCTATAAATACTTACTTTTGTACCGCTTCAGAAAATGAAGTTCACAAAAATGGGGAATTAGCTCATCTGGCTAGAGCGTTAGACTGGCAGTCTAAAGGTGACGGGTTCGATCCCCGTATTCTCCACAAACAATGAGCAATCCTTTTATATAAAGGGATTTTTTATTTCAATAATAAGCCTGATACACAAAAGCAAAATTATTTTTTATAAACTCATAAATAGCTCATTGCTTAAGTTTTTACGTATACATTGAGTATGTTTTCCATTAAATTATTTTACCGTTTTAGCAAATAGATTATTTATTGTAACTGATAATAAAGTCATCATAAAGAAATTGTTAAAAGCACGGATAAAGTTTTACAATTGTTATTTTATATTTAAAATTAGCTTTATTTTATTTATTTGTGTTGTATATTTCTTTATTTTTATTATATTCACAATTCATAAAATAAAACTACTATGAAAAATCTAAAAAAAAGTTTCAAGAGCGAAACTAAAGCAAGTTAACGGAGGGGGCCCTGATAAACCAGATACCGGAATCGGAACAGATCCAACAGGTCCAGCATGCGGAGGATCACATTGTCCAACTGCAGAATATCAATGTTGTTATCACCCAACTGGTAATTATTGTGTTACTACCCACTGTGACGATTAAGAAATACTTCCCTCAAATGAGGGATTTTTTGTTTCCTTTTTTACTGTTGCTGAATATATTTCAATAGCTTTTTAGGTTGCTGCTTTTGTCACATCCTGACGTGATGTATACTTAATATATAAATAAACCCCTTTACGTAAAGGGGAGCTAGAAAAAATAAATAAAGGAATGGTTTACATTACACAAACCCCATATTTAAAATCTCACCTTTTCTTTTCAAAACCATAAAATAGAGGAGAAGATCATCGTCAGAAAAATGCTTTTCAAACCTGATCATTTCCATGTCAGGTTTCAAAGCCTCGGTTTGTTCAAACTTTTCAATCGAATACGAGTCAGTATCTACCTTTAAAGTAACAATGGTAACTTCATCAGCTTCACTTTTTTTATGAATGTGAAGATTGTTCTCCCAAAGGTCAAATGAGACAGAAATATGGTCTGAAATAACCGGGATCTGTCCAAACTGAAAATCCTTGAGCAGTTTTTTTTCCCTCTTCCAAAGGCAATCCATGTTTCACATTACGGTTTCCTCTTACTGAAATCTGATCAAGATCCTTAATTCTCGTCATTGTTTTCGCGAAACTTTGATAGAGTAGCGGGTCTCCAGCAGCTTTAACGTAATGGTCCAGGGCCTGGCGTATTATTTTCCCCACTTTGGAGCAATGTCCGAATTCGGAACTGTTTTGTCTTACTTTTTCGTAGGAAGCGCTTTTTTTGAAAGCACTTTTATTAAACCCACTTTTCTTCCGGACGACATTTTTTCCGTTCAAAGTGTAAAAAACAAGGTCACCAACTGATCCTGTTATTTTAATTATGCTTTCATATGTGGCCATTTTCTCAAAATTAAACCCAAATATAATGATAATTAAATAAATACAAAATTTTAACATATATTTATAATATAGTTGTAGTATAGATTTTATATAATTAAAATATAAAATGTATATTTGTAGATAATTACGTACCTCGGTAAAAATCAAGCAGATATGACAACAGGATTATTTATTGGAAAAATGAGAATAAAGCAGATTGCTGCTTTGCTGATTGTAACCTCTACTGTGATTTCATGCGGAAGCAGTAAAAGTGTTTCTTCAAAAAAGAGTAACACAAAAACAGTGGCAAGATCTGAAAACCTCAGACGTCTGGATTCAAATTTCAATGGGAAAGTGTCTGGCTCAATCAATAGTATTCTGAAAGATGCTGAAAAGTACATTGGAACTCCGTATAAATTTGGAGGCAGTACTTCTTCAGGATTCGATTGTTCCGGTTTTACGGTAAAAGTATTTGAAGAAAACGACCAGAAATTACCTCGAAGATCTTCTGATCAGGCAGATACGGGAAAGAAAATTGACATCAGTGAAGTGAAACCCGGGGATTTGCTGTTTTTTGCAACTGCAGGTGGAAGCAGAGTATCGCATGTTGGCATTGTTCATGATATCGGAAACGATGGCGAAATCCGATTTATCCATGCTTCAACCTCAAAAGGGGTGATGATTTCTTCTTTAAATGAAAAGTATTGGAATAAAGCGTATCTGCATGCCCGAAGGGTTTTGTAATGAGTAGATATTCTGTATTATCTTTCTGTTATCATTTCAGTTTTTATACGATGGCAGATTGATTTAAATCATTTTGCATTCACTAAGTTTCAAAAGGTTTTGCTGAACTTTTTTGTATCTTTGGCCGGTATAATTATTCAAATTAATTTAAATTAGAAACATGTCGTTACAACAAACTATTGAGAACATCTGGGATAATAGGGACTTATTACAAAATGAAGATAGCCAGAAGGCGATAAGAGAAGTTATTTCTTTATTGGATTCCGGGGAACTTCGTGTTGCTGAACCTACGGAAAACGGGTGGCAGGTAAATGAATGGGTGAAGAAAGCTGTAGTAATGTATTTCCCGATTCAGAAAATGGAAACCATTGAAGTGGGACCATTTGAATTCCATGACAAAATTCCTTTGAAGAGAAATTATGCTGAAAAAGGAGTACGTGTTGTACCTCATGCTATTGCAAGAGAAGGAGCTTTTGTTGCTTCAGGAGTAATTATGATGCCTTCTTATGTAAATATCGGGGCTTATGTAGATTCAGGAACGATGGTGGATACCTGGGCAACTGTTGGAAGCTGTGCACAGATCGGTAAAAATGTTCACCTTAGCGGTGGTGTTGGCATCGGTGGTGTTTTAGAGCCATTACAGGCTGCACCTGTAATTATTGAAGACGATTGTTTCATTGGTTCAAGATGTATCGTGGTGGAAGGAGTACATGTGGAAAAAGAAGCGGTATTGGGAGCGAATGTAGTATTAACTGCTTCAACAAAGATCATCGACGTTACAGGAGATCAACCGATTGAGATCAAAGGAAGAGTACCTGCCCGTTCAGTGGTAATTCCTGGAAGCTACACCAAACAATATCCGGCAGGGGAATATCAGGTTCCTTGTGCTTTGATTATTGGTACAAGAAAAGAATCTACAGACAAGAAGACTTCTCTTAATGATGCATTAAGGGAAAATAATGTAGCTGTATAAGCGCTTATCCATCTAATACTGCACAATTTTGAAAGATAAAGTTTTAAAATTTATACTAAACCCTAAATATATATTTGGGGTTTATCTTATTATATCGGTAGTTACTGCAATTTCCAAATATCTGAGAGGAGATTATGCTATCAACAACTATCTGATTTTTAAAAATGTATTTTTTAATACCATTCATCAGAAAAATTTATTTATCCATTATCCTGACCTCTATTTTGATTTGAATCATTATGGAGTTTTTTTTTAGCTTACTGATTGCTCCGTTTGCCGTTATGCCGGATTGGCTGGGAATTTCACTCTGGAATCTGATTAATACTTTTGTATTTGTATTTGCCATTTATAAGCTTCCGTTTTCGGATTCCAAAAAGGCGATATTCGGATTGCTGTGCCTCCAGGAGTATATTACCGCTGCATTAAGTCTGCAGTTTAATGTAGCTCTTACAGGGCTTTTGATATTATCTGCAGTATACATCTATGAAAGAAAAGAAGTACGTTCGGCTACAGCGATTCTCATTGGTGTTTTTGTGAAAATATATGGTATTGTAGGATTGAGCCAGTTTTTCTTCATCAAAAATAAGATGAAGTTTATTATTTCGGGGATTGTAATTGCCGCATTGTTTTTTGTCATTCCTATGATCTATTCTACTCCTCAGTTTGTCATACAGAGCTATGCAGATTGGTTTCATTCTATTATAGAGAAGAATAATGAAAACCAGGTATTGGGAAATATGCAGGATATTTCATTAATGGGTTTTGTAAGAAGAGTTCTTGGGGATGCCTCCATTTCCAATCTTATATTTTTAGCTTTTGGCTTACCATTATTTGCTTTGCCATATGTGCGAATAAAACAATATAAAAATTATGCTTTTCAGCTAATGATTCTGGCTTCTACATTATTGTTTTTGGTGCTATTCAGCTCAAGTTCAGAATCACCTACGTATATCATTGCTGTTGTAGGAGTGATGATCTGGTTTTTTCTTCAGAAAGAAAGAACACCATTTATCATTGGATTGTTGATTTTTGTGATCATTTTTACTTGTTTTTCAACTTCAGATCTTTTTCCTAAATCAGTCAAAAATGATTATATCATCAAATATTCATTAAAAGCGGTACCTTGCATTGTTGTTTGGCTAAGAGTTGTATATGAACTTTTAACCAAAGATTTTGAAAAAAATTATAGCCTGAACTGATCCGATGAAAAAAATTTCTATTGTAATACCTGCCTATAACGAAGAAGGAAACGTAGCTATGATCCATCAGAAGATCAAAGAGGTTTTTTCCGGGTTAAAGGCTTATGATTTCGAAATTATATTTGTAAATGACGGAAGCAGGGATAATACACAGCAAAAACTTGAGGAACTGTCCGAGCTGTATGATGAAGTGAAATTTATTGAATTCTCAAGGAATTTCGGGCATCAGCCGGCAGTAAAAGCAGGGATGGATCAGGCTTACGGAAATGCTGTGATTTCTATGGACGGAGATCTTCAACACCCTCCGGAGCTGATTCCTGATATGATCAGAAAATGGGAAGAAGGCTATGATGTTGTATTAACGGTAAGGACCTATCCGAAAGAAATTTCTTTCTTTAAAAGGAAAACCTCCGATTTTTTCTATAAGCTGTTATCTAATCTTTCTGATGTAAACCTTACTAAAGGGGGAGGATCTGATTTCAGACTTTTGGATGCCAGTGCTGTGGAAGTAATGAGGCAATTCAATGAAGATGATTTATTTTTAAGAGGACTGACAAGCTGGATGGGCTTTAAACAAACAGCCCTTAATTTCACGGCTAATGAGAGGTTGGCTGGTAAAAGTAGTTATAATCTCAAGAAGATGATAACTTTTGCTTTCACGGGAATAACGGCTTTCAGCGTAAAACCTCTTTATATTGCGGCTTATTTGGGATTCCTGTTTTCTGCAATATCAGTGATCGGCTATGGAATCTATGTGATTCATTCTTTTGTGTCTCATACAGAAATTTCAGGTTGGGCATCTTTGATTATGACGATCGTATTTTTTGGTGGCTTACAGCTTATCATCCTTGGAATTATCGGGATGTATCTGGGCAAAATTTTTAAACAGGTTAAAGAAAGGCCTAATTACATTATTAAAAATAAAAAATTATAAATGGTTTTATTAAGTTTTGACATCGAGGAATTTGATATGCCATTAGAGTATAAAGGAGAAATTCCTTTTGATAGGCAGATCTCTATTTCTCAGAAAGGATTGGAAAGAATACTTGACCTTTTGAAAAAACATCAGGTAAAAGCGACTTTTTTTTCAACTGTTGTCTTTGCAGAAAACAGTAAACATTTAATCGAAAGATTGTTAAGCGAAGGACATGAACTGGCTTCCCATACATGGTTTCATTCTGAATTTGAGGAAAAGCATTTAAAAGAATCCCGGGAGAAACTTGAAGAGTTATTTTCAGCAAAAGTTACCGGCCTGCGGATGCCAAGGATGATGCCTGTTAATGAAATGGCAGTGGAAAAAGCGGGTTATTCTTATAATTCTTCGATTAATCCAACCTTTTTACCGGGAAGATATAATAACCTGAAAGTATCCAGGACTTACTTCAAAGAGGGAAATGTTACCCAGATTCCGGCTTCTGTTTCTCCAAATTTCAGAATTCCTTTATTCTGGCTGAGTTTCCATAATTTCCCCCTTTCCATCTATAAAAAAATAGCTTCAGATAGCCTGAAGAAAGATAAGTACCTTAATATATACTTTCACCCATGGGAGTTTGCTGAAATTAAGGATGTAGCCTTTAAACTTCCCGGCTTTACGGTGAAAAATTCCGGAATTGATATGGTCGAAAGGTTTGATGAATT
Organism: Chryseobacterium proteolyticum; assembly: GCF_046591535.1. Taxonomy (NCBI): domain Bacteria; kingdom Pseudomonadati; phylum Bacteroidota; class Flavobacteriia; order Flavobacteriales; family Weeksellaceae; genus Chryseobacterium; species Chryseobacterium proteolyticum. Next base: position 467,484 of record NZ_JBJLWK010000001.1, read on the forward strand.
CATAGGATGGCTGAAAAATAAGAAGTATAGCTTTGGAACATTTCAGGAATTTCAAAAAAAGATAGAATCATGAAGATTGCTTTTGACGCTAAACGTTTTTTCCATAATACTTCCGGGCTGGGTAATTATTCCAGGGATCTTGTAAGAATTCTTTCAGAATATTTTCCTGATAATCAGTACCTGTTACTCAATAAAAATAAATCAGACAGGGGGGCAGATATACTTCAAAACCCTAATGTTCAGTTTGTTGAAACCTCCAAAGGAAGTATGTCCCGTCAGTTCAAAATGGGAAAGGATACCCAGAAAAGCGGAGCCGATATTTTTCATGGTCTATCCGGGGAATTGCCTTTAAAATGGGACAAAAAACCAATAAAGAAGGTTGTAACGATTCATGATCTTATTTTCGTAAGATATCCTCAGTATTACTCATTTTTTGACCGCAAGATTCATTTATGGAAATTTAAAAAGGCGGCGCAAAGTGCAGACAAAATTATTGCTATTTCAGAACAGACCAAAAACGATATTATCCAATATCTGAAGGTACCTGAAAATAAAATTAAAGTTATTTATCAGGGTTGTCACAAGGCTTTTAAAGAACAGCAGCCCGAAGATTTGATTAAAGCTACAAAAGAAAAATTTAAACTTCCGGAAAGATTTATTTTAAATGTAGGGACTATTGAGGAGCGTAAAAATCTTTTAAATGTTTTAAAGGCTATCAATGGAACCGGAATTCCTTTGGTTGTTATAGGACGGAAAACCGGATATTATAAGAAACTGGAAACCTTCATCAGGAAGAATAAATTAGAAAATCAGGTTCACTTTTTAGAAGGAGTTTCTATGGATGAACTGGCCGTTATCTATAAGTTTGCTGATATTTTTATTTATCCCAGTTTATTTGAAGGATTTGGAATCCCTGTTATCGAAGCGCTTTTTTCAAAAACCGTTGCCATAACAAGTAATATAAGCAGTCTGCCGGAAGCGGGAGGAAAGAACTCCGTTTATATTAATCCGGAAAATCATTTGGATATTCAATCCAAAATACAATTTTTATGGGATAATCAGGCGGAAAGAAAACGTCGTGCTGATCTGGGTTTTGAGTTTGTTCAGAAGTTTAATGACGAACCTATTGCACAGGAACTGATGAATTTATATCATGAAATTTTGTAAAAAAATTTTGTTATTTAAAAATAAGTCCTACATTTGTACCACAATTTTCAAACATGAAACCGAATTTTTTAACACTACATCATTATCATCATCATCTCTGCTAAGACGGAATTGATTGATAGTAGCCTGTATTAAAATCAAAAAATAATTAAAAACCGTCTGAGTAACAGACGGTTTTTTTGTTTTAAATTCTTCCCGGAAACTTTTCAAAAATACTTTTCATTTACTCAGACCCAATATGTGCAACAATGAGTAAATTAAAAATTGCCATCCAGAAGAGCGGCAGACTTTATGAAGATTCTTTACAGCTTTTAAAAGATTGTGGAATTTTCGTTAACAACGGAAAAGACCAGCTAAAGGTTTCTGTAGACAATTTTCCATTTGAAATCATGTATCTCAGAAACTCTGATATCCCTCAATACCTTGAAGATGGTGTGGTGGATATCGCTATTGTAGGCGAAAACCTGCTGGTAGAAAAAGAAAAGCAAATTGAAATTGTTCAGAAGCTCGGATTTTCAAAATGCAGGGTTTCTCTAGCAGTTCCCAAAGATGTAGAAACCGATGAACTGAATTATTTTCAGGGAAAGAAAATTGCTACATCATATCCTAACACCCTTAAAAAATTTCTGGCAGAAAATGCTGTATCAGCAGATATTCACGTTATTTCAGGCTCTGTTGAAATTGCTCCCAATATAGGATTGGCAGACGGGATCTGTGATATTGTAAGTTCGGGAAGCACTTTATTTAAAAACGGATTAAGGGAGACCATCACCTTATTGAAATCTGAAGCAGTACTTGCTAAAAACCTTCAGTTGAATGAGGAAAAAGAAAACATTCTGAATCGGTTTTTATTCAGGGTCAAGGCTGTGCTCAAAGCAAAAAATTCCAAATATATTCTTATGAATGTACCTGATGATAAGATCAAAGATATTTCCAGAGTACTTCCGGTTCTTAAAAGTCCTACCGTACTTCCCCTGGCTGAAAAAGGGTGGAGCAGTATTCACTCCGTTATTGACGAAGAAAGGTTCTGGGACGTCATTGATGAACTCAAGGACAACGGAGCACAAGATATTCTTATAATCCCAATCGATAAAATGGTAATTTAATTATGTTTATACACAGATATCCTAAAAAAGAAACATGGAAGGAGCTGGTTAAGCGTCCGGCCCGGAAAAAAGAAGAAATCTCAGAAATTATTTCAGAAGTATTCACGAAGATAGAAGAGGAAGGTGATAAAGCATTGCTTGAATTTACGAAGAAATATGATTCTGCTGATATTGAAGAAATAGAAGTTTCCCAAGTCGAGATTGAACAGGCGGAATCTTTGGTCAGCCCAGCGTTAAAAAAGGCAATTCAGGAGGCGAGCGAAAACATTACAAAATTTCATGCTCTGCAACAACCGGAAACGAAAAAAATAGAGACTACAAAAGGAGTGATTTGCTGGCGGGAAAATCGTGCGGTTGATAAAGTAGGGATCTATATTCCCGGAGGAACTGCACCTTTATTTTCAACAGTTCTGATGCTGGCTATTCCTGCCCGTTTAGCAGGATGTAAAGAAATTATTCTGTGCACGCCTCCGGATAAAAATGGAAATATTAATCCTGCCATTCTTTATAGCGCAATGATTTGTGGTGTGACCAGAATATTTAAAGCAGGAGGAGCACAGGCTATTGCGGCAATGGCTATCGGAACGGAAAGCATACCTAACGTATATAAAATATTCGGGCCCGGAAATCAGTTTGTGGTGGCAGCAAAAGAATATGCACAAAACTATGGGGTAGCCATTGATATGCCTGCAGGGCCAAGTGAAGTTCTGGTTATTGCAGATCAGCAGGCAGTGCCTGCTTTCTGTGCGGCTGATCTTCTTTCCCAGGCAGAACACGGAAGTGACAGTCAGGTTGTTTTTATTTCTACAGATTTTGGAATATTTACTGAAACGATCAAAGAAATAGATAACCAGATCAAAAAACTTCCCAGGAATCAATTTGCAGAAGAGTCTTTAAACAACAGTTATTTTATTTTACTGAATACGGTAGAAGAAGCAATAGAATTCAGCAATTTATATGGTCCGGAACACCTTATTCTGGCAATAGAAAATTTTGAGGGATCTATTTCTTCAATTCAAAATGCCGGGTCCGTGTTTTTAGGAAACTATTCCTGTGAAAGCGCCGGAGATTATGCCAGTGGAACCAATCACACACTTCCTACCAACGGATTTGCACGCAATTACAGCGGTGTTTCATTGGACAGTTTTGTGAAGAAAATCACTTTTCAGGAGCTTTCAGCAAAAGGCTTGCAGAATTTGGGAAAAACAATAGAAATAATGGCAGAGGCAGAAGGATTATTTGCCCACAAGAATGCCGTTTCAATACGATTAAAAAATAAAAAATAGATGAAACAATTAACGGTCAGTCAGTTTGTACGGAAGAATATTTTAGAGCTACAACCTTATATCAGTTTCAGGGATCATAATGAATTTGAATCACCGGTTCTAATGGATGCCAATGAAAGTCCTTTTGGAGAGTTTAACCGGTATCCGGATTCTACCCAGAAGAAGCTTAAAAATAAAATTGCAGATCTCAAGGAACTATCTCCAGAGCAGATCGCAATCGGAAACGGAAGTGATGAGCTTATAGACCTGATCATAAGGATTTTCTGTGAGCCCAAAAAAGACGCTATCATGATGATGAATCCATCTTTTGCGATGTATGCATTTTATGCTACGATCAACGAAAACAAGGTGATCAAAATGGATCTTGACGAAAACTTCGAGATTATCAAGGAAAACTTTCTCAAGATATCCATGGAAAACCGGCCTAAGATATTTTTCCTTTGTTCGCCTAATAATCCTACGGGGAACAGTGTCGATGATATTGAATTCTACTTACAGAATTTTGATGGAATTGTAGTAGTCGATGAAGCCTACATTGAATTTTCAGATAAAAAATCCAGCCTGGAATTGCTGATGAAATATCCAAACCTTATCGTTCTTCAGACTTTTTCAAAGGCCTGGGGAAAAGCGGGAGCAAGAGTTGGGATCGGCTATGCTTCTAAAGAAATCATTAATCTCATCAACACAGTTAAGGCTCCTTATAACGTTAATTCTTTAAGCCAGGATTTGATTTTAAAAAGCATCGATCAGATAGATTTGTTTCAGCAGAATGTTGAAAATATATTAATTGAAAGAGCCTGGTTAGACAATGAGCTCAAAAAGCTTCAATGCGTGACCAAAATTTTCCCTACTGATGCCAATTTTTTCCTGGTTGAATTTACCAATGCAGACCAGGTTCATCAAAAGTTACTGGCCAATGAAATACTTACCAATAAAAGGGCTCCGGCCATTCCCGATTGCGTACGCATCAATATCGGAACAAGAGAAGAAAATATGAAATTAATTGCTGTTTTAAATAGAGTGTAATTATGAAAAAAGTACTGTTTATAGACCGTGACGGGACACTCATTATTGAGCCACCTACAGATTTTCAGGTTGATTCTTTGGAGAAACTGGAGTTTTATCCGGGTGTTTTTCAAAACCTTTCCAAAATAGCCAGGGAACTGGATTATGAATTGGTAATAGTAACCAATCAGGATGGATTGGGAACTGAAAGCTTCCCTTACGAAAACTTTATTAAGCCTCAGGAAAAAATGTTGAATGCTTTTAAAAATGAAGGAATAATTTTCAATGATATATTAATTGATAAAAGTTTTGAACGTGAAAATCTTCCTACCCGAAAGCCAGGAATCGGGATGCTTGGTCAATACATCTATGGAAATTATGATCTTGAAAACTCATACGTTATCGGAGATCGATTGACAGATATTCAGTTGGCCAAAAATTTAGGATCAAAAGCAATTTTTATCAGTGAAACGGCTGATGATAATGCTGCTTTGACAACCAAAGACTGGTCGGAAATTTATCAGTTTTTAAAAGATATGCCAAGAAAAGCAAAAGTTGCAAGGAAGACTAATGAAACAGAAATAGAAATTGAAGTTAACCTCGATGGGAAAGGCAATTCCAGTATTTCAACAGGACTGCACTTTTTTGATCATATGCTTGAGCAAATTTCAAAGCATGGAAATTTAGATCTAAGTATTCAGGTGAAGGGAGATCTGCAGGTAGATGAACACCATACGATAGAAGATACGGCCATCGTTCTGGGGCAGGCTGTTCTCAAAGCATTAGGGACTAAGAAAGGGATTGAAAGATATGGCTTTCTACTTCCGATGGACGACTGTCTGGCCCAGGTGGCTCTGGATTTTGGAGGGAGACCATGGCTGGTTTGGGATGCTGATTTTAGAAGAGAAAAAATAGGAGATGTTCCTACTGAATTGTTTTTCCACTTTTTTAAATCATTTTCCGATGCATCTCAATCCAACCTGAATATTAAAGCGGAAGGAAGCAATGAACACCACAAGATCGAGTCTGTTTTTAAGGCTTTTGCCAAAGCTTTAAAGATGGCTGTAAATCAGACCGATCAGAATTTTAATTTACCTTCAACTAAAGGAAGCTTATAAGATGATTGCAATTATTAAATATAATGGCGGAAATGTACAATCAGTTCAGAATGCCTTGGGTAGGTTAAACGTGGAATCAGTGGTCAGTGATGATTTTACTATTATTCAACAGGCTGATAAAGTGATTTTCCCTGGCGTAGGAGAAGCATCTTCAACAATGGAACTTTTAAAGGAAAAAGGACTTGATACGTTCATCCCCGGGTTAAAACAGCCGGTATTGGGAATATGTTTGGGAATGCAGCTGATGTGTAAGGATAATGAAGAAGGAAATACTACAGGAATGGGAATTTTTGATATCAATGTCAAAAAATTTCCGGCGAATGATATCGTTCCTCACATGGGATGGAATACGGTAAACGATTTGGAGAGTCCTCTTTTTTCAGGTATTGAAAAAACAAATGACCTGTACTTCGTGCACAGCTACTATTGTGAGCTTTCTGAGTATACGACTTCTGTTTGTGATTATATACTTCCATTCAGTGCGTCATTACAAAAAGACAATTTCTTTGCTACCCAGTTTCACCCTGAAAAGTCCGGGAAAGTGGGGGCAAGATTACTTCAAAACTTTTTAAATCTGTAATTATGAAGATCATTCCTGCTATTGATATTATTGACGGAAAATGTGTACGTCTTTCTAAAGGAGATTACAACACAAAGAAAATATATAACGAAAGCCCCCTTGAGGTGGCAAAAGAGTTTGAAGATTCCGGTATTCAGTATCTCCACCTGGTAGATCTGGACGGAGCTAAATCCAGGCATATTGTAAATCAGAAAATATTGGAATCAATTGCTCGCGAGACTTCCTTGCAAATTGATTTTGGAGGAGGATTAAAAACACCGGAAGATATTGAGATGGCTCTTAATGCTGGTGCAAGTCAGGTGACTATCGGGAGCATTGCAGTTCAGGATCCGAAACTCTGTTACGCTTTGGTCAGCAAATACGGTCCTGGAAAAATTATTCTTGGAGCTGATTGTGAAAACAGAAAAATAAAAACTTCTGGATGGCTTGAAGAAAGTCAAATTGATGTACTCTCTTTTATCCTTCAATATAAAGAAAAAGGAATTAGGCAGGTAATCTGCACGGATATTTCTAAAGACGGAATGCTGGAGGGACCGTCAATCGATCTGTATCAGGATATTTTAGGGAATGTTCCTGTTAATCTGATTGCCAGTGGAGGAATTTCAGGTATCGAGGATGTATATAGGATGAAAGAAATAGGCTGTTCCGGAACGATCATCGGAAAAGCTATTTACGAGGGGAAAATTGAATTAAAAGAACTTCAGAACTTTATTGAAAATGCTTAAAAAAAGAATTATTCCATGTCTTGATATTAAAGATGGGACAACCGTGAAAGGAATTAATTTTGAAGGACTCCGAAATGCAGGAGATCCAATCAGCCTGGCTAAAAAATATGAAATTGACGGTGCGGACGAACTGGTCTTTCTCGATATCACAGCTACTATTGAAGAAAGAAAAACCTTTGTAGAACTTGTCCGGGATATCGCAAAAGAATTAAGCATTCCTTTTACAGTTGGCGGAGGAATCAATTCTATTGAAGATGTAAGAAAACTTCTTGAAGCGGGAGCAGATAAGATCAGTATCAATTCTTCTGCTGTCAAGAAACCACAGCTTATCACAGATCTAGCCAATGAATTCGGAAGTCAGTGTATTGTGGTTGCCATTGACACAAAATTGGTGAATAATGAAGATTGGGTACACATTAAAGGAGGAAGAGAAGCAACAGAGCTGAAAACTCTGGATTGGGCTAAAAAAGCTGAAGTTTTAGGTGCCGGTGAAATTCTTCTGACATCAATGGATGGTGACGGAACTAAAAGGGGATTTGATATCAGGATAACCAAAGCGGTGTCTGAAATTGTCAATATCCCCGTAATTGCTTCAGGAGGGGCAGGAACAATAGGAGATTTTACAGAAGTATTTCAGGAAACGAAAGCTACCGGTGGTTTGGCTGCGAGCATTTTCCATTTTGGAGAAATTCATATTCAGGATGTAAAAAAAGAATTATTATATAAAAAAATACAGGTAAGAAATGATCAACTTTAATAAAACAAACGGGCTGGTTCCGGTTATTATACAAGATGCACGGACTTTACAGGTTTTAATGCTCGGCTATATGAATGAAGAAGCATGGAACAAAACCAGGGCGGAAGGAATTGTTACCTTTTTCAGCCGGTCAAAAAACAGATTATGGACAAAAGGAGAGGAGTCAGGGAATTTTTTAATGGTAAAAAGTATCGATATTGATTGCGATCAGGATACTGTTTTGATAAAAGCTACTCCTAAAAATGTGGTTTGTCATACCGGAAGCTTTAGCTGTTTTGGTGAAAAAGATTCCAAGGGATTTTTATATGAGCTGGAGGAAAAAATAGGACAAAGAATTGATGATAAAACAGAGGGATCTTATACCTACTCACTATATCAGAGAGGTATCAACAAGATTGCCCAGAAAGTAGGTGAGGAGGCCATAGAGCTGGTAATCGAAGCAAAGGACGATAATGAAAAATTGTTTAAGGATGAAGCTGCGGACCTGATGTATCACTTTTTAATTCTGTTGAAAGCCAAAAACTTTTCCCTGAAAGACATTGAACGCGTTTTGTTGGAAAGGAATGGAAAATGAAAACATTTGGCACATTATATTAGATCTGTGTTAGCTAGTAAACATGACATTTATCTTTTAATGTGTAAAAAATAAAATTACTTAATTGAATTTTTGGATTTTTTACATTAAAATAAGTTTTTATAGGTCAATCGTTTTTCATTTTATCTGACTGGGTTGAATCTGTCTAATTTAGTAAAATATTAAAAGCATTACTTTTGCCTTTTAATTATTCTAAATAAGAACACGTAGATGAAAAAAAATATTTTTTGTTTGGGAAGCATAATCGCAGCTTCCTTAATACATGCACAAAAAAAAGATTCACTTGATCAAAGGAGACTTGAAGAAGTTATTATCACAGCATCAAGGTCCCCCGAAATTGTAAAAAAGACGGCTTCTACAGTACATATTATCCATAAAAAAGAAATTGAAGAGCAGTCTCTGATATCTCCAGATCTCAGTAATATATTAGCATATAAAGTTCCGGGACTTGCTTTTGGTAATAATCTCGTAGGAAATAGAGGTCAAACCCTAAGGGGTAGAAATGTACTGATCATGATCGATGGTATTCCTCAATCAAGTCCGTTACGAAATAATGACAGGGAAATCAGAAGTATTGATCCGTCAGTACTTGAACGTATTGAAGTTGTTAAAGGAGCAACATCCATTTATGGAAATGGTGCAGAGGGCGGTATCATCAATTATATCACTCAGAAAAATACTAAGAGCAAACCATTTTCAGGAAAAACAGTTTTGGGCTTTACCAGTCATGATTTATTCAATAGTAATATGTTCAAATCGGACGGTGGCGCTGGCTACAGGGTTTCCCAGAGTTTTTTTGGAAACTTAGGAAAGTGGGATTACCTGATTAATGGTACAATTACTCAGAATGGAGTGAAAATAGACGGTGATGATTTGGTTCAAAATCCAAGATATGGATTAGGAGAAACCAGTGTAGGAAACATATTCGGAAAAGCAGGATATAATATAGATGATGATAATAGAGTGGAGTTAATGTATAATTATTATTCCAGTTTACAGGATTCTAAATATATTCTTGATATCGGAAAGTATGGAGAAAGACCTTCTACAGGAAAATTAGGAAACAGAGAAGGGGTGAAAGAGGGAACAAGATATAATCATAACGGATATTTAAAATATATCAATAAAAATATTTTCCATCAGACTTCCCTCAATACAACGATTTATTTTCAGGACTTTTATACAATCTATGATTATCGTAACCCACCAAGATGGAAAACAGGGGGACAATCGGCTATTTTGGAAAAGAAATATGGATTCAGAGTAGATTTTAATACTGAATTTAAAAAAGGAAATGAGCTGATGGGTTCTTTAACCTATGGTCTTGATTTACTCAATGAGAAAACAAGCCAGCCTTTGGTAGATGGACGAATATGGGTTCCTGAAATGAATATGCTGGCGGCTGCTCCTTTTGTACAAGGTAAATTGTTTATCACCAAAGACTTAACTGTTAAAGCTGGATTGCGATGGGATAAGATGTCTGTAAAAGTTCCGGATTATACTACATTGCCTTCTGGAAATGCCTCTGAATTTAATGTGCAGGGAGGCCGGTTAAATTATTCCAATATATCATATAATGTAGGAGTAAGTTATGTTGCAATTGACTTTTTCCAGCCTTTTACCTCTTACTCAAGAGGATTTAATATTTATGATTTAGGACGAGTGCTGAGAGATGCTAAAACTAATGTTTTAAATGAAATCAATACGGATCCTGTTGTTATTGATAATTACGAGATTGGATTTAACAGTAAAATTGGCCGGGCTGTTGATTTCTCAGCGAGTTATTTTTATAATTATTCAAAATTGGGGGCAGACTTGGTCTCTGTAAACGGATTTTGGACTCCTTTGAGGGCGCCACAATACATTAGTGGAGTAGAGCTGGCAATGAACGTATATCCGACCAGAGGATTAAGTATAGGAGCTAATTATACTTACCAGGAAGGAAAAGTAGACGTGAAAAATGATAATAGCTATGATAAATATTTGAGCGGATTGAGGATCGCTCCAGCCAGACTTAATTCTTATATCAAATGGAATAATAAATCCCAGAAGCTTCAATTGGGAGTTTATCATATGTACTCCTTTAAAAGAGAACAATTTGAACCGGTATCCGGAAAATATCAGGAAGGAGAAGGTCCTGTAAAGGAATTTAACCTTTTTAATTTTCAAGGGAGTTACCAATTTAATAATGTAATTACGGTAGGATTAGGAGTAGAAAATGTCTTGAATAAAACCTACTATACTCCAACTTCAATGTACACTGCACGAGATGCAGAGTATGTAAGAGGAAACGGAAGGTATTATACCTTGTCTCTGAATTTTAATTACTAGACTAATTTTAGCTATATGAATAATGAAATCCTATCTGCTTTTAGATAGGGTTTTGTGTTTTAAAGAATAATCCTCTTTGTCCTATGTAATCTTTTGCATTCTGAGCGCCATAGCAGTATTAGGCATAAAAAAACTTAAAAAGCAGATGATATTTTCAAAACATTTTTCATAATTTACATTTTATTTTCAAAACAACCTTAAAGAGTATGTCATAAACAGAATTTGTACAAATACCCAGTAATATTTATGAAAAAAAATGATTTTATTATTTTCATCTTATTCTGTCTGATACTTTTGCCTACAGGGGTTTCAGCTCAAAAACAATTAATACTCACTTCTCCTAATAATAAACTGAAAACCTTCATCAACATAGGTAAAACAGTAGAGTATTCCGTATTACACAATGGAGATGTAATGCTCGACAAATCTGCTATCTCCATGACACTTGATGATGGATCTTTCTATGGGAAAAATGGAAAACTTTTAAGATCGTCGGAAAAAAAAAGTTAATCAGGCTTTCAATGTGCGGATATATAAACGCCAGCAAATTAAAGACTATTATAATGAATTGATAATAGAGTTTAAAGATTATCATATTATTTTTAGAGCTTATGATGAAGGGATTGCTTACAGATTTGTGTCTTTAGCTAAAAAGCCATTTAAAATAATGGCCGAACAAGCTGAATTTAATTTCCCTGCAGATCAAAAAGCTTTTATCAACTATACCAATAAACCGGAAACAGCTCCTTTGGAAAAACAATTTTTCAACTCGTTTGAACAACCTTATTTTCATTATCCTTTATCCGGATGGAATAAGAAAAGACTCGCTATCAATCCTTTACTTGTAGAAGGGGTAAAGGGTAAAAAGCTTTGTATTGCCGAATCTGACCTGATCAATTACCCGGGAATGTTCTTATATCCGGGAGATAAATCCAATAGTTTAAAAGGCGTATTTGCACCTTACCCGAAAGAAGTTCAGCAAGGGGGACATAATAATTTGCAGATGCTTATAAAATCTCGTGAAAACTTTGTTGCCCAATTCGATAAAGGGACAGACTTTCCTTGGCGAATCATTATTATTTCCGAGAAAGACTCAGATTTGACAGATAGTGATATCGTCTATAAATTGGCAACTCCTTCTCAGGGAGATTATTCATGGGTGAAACCAGGAAAAGTAGCCTGGGATTGGTGGAATGATTGGAATTTGTACAATGTAAATTTTAAGACCGGGGTTAATAATGAAACCTACCAATATTATATCGATTTTGCTGCTCAATATGGAATAGAATATGTGATTCTTGATGAAGGCTGGGCAGTGAATAAGAAAGCAGACCTCTTTCAGGTAGTCCCTGAAATCAATCTGCCGGAATTGATTGCTTATGCAAATTCCAAAAAAGTAGGGCTTATTCTTTGGGCAGGGTATTATGCTTTTGATCGTGATATGGAAGCTGTTTGCAAACATTATAGTGAAATGGGAATCAAAGGTTTTAAAGTAGACTTTATGGATCGGGATGATCAGATCATTGTTGACTTTCACCGGCGAGGGGCAGCAATGGCTTCAAAATATAAGTTGTTGATAGATTATCATGGGACATATAAACCTACAGGGCTACAACGAACCTATCCTAATGTTATTAATTTTGAAGGGGTAAACGGATTGGAGCAAATGAAATGGGCAGATCATCTTGACCAGGTGACCTATGATGTAACCATTCCATTTATCCGACAGATAGCAGGTCCAATGGATTATACTCAGGGAGCAATGCGTAATGCAACCAAAGATAATTTCAAAAGTGTTGATAGTGAAGCTATGAGCCAGGGAACACGATGCCGTCAGCTGGCAGAATATATAGTCTTTGAGTCTCCGTTAAATATGCTTTGTGATAGCCCGTCAAATTATATGGCAGAAACGGAATGTACAGAATTTATTGCTAAGGTTCCTACCATTTGGGATCAAACCATAGCTTTAGATGGTGAGGTCGCAAAATATGTAGCAATAGCCCGTAAAAAAGGAGATGATTGGTATGTGGGTGCTTTAACCAACTGGGATGCACGTACTGTAGAATTAGATTTATCATTCCTAGGAAAAGGCAATTTCAAAGGTGAAGTATTTAAAGATGGAATCAACGCGAATCGTGTTGCTAAAGATTACAAAAAGGAAGTCATTGACATTCCAGCCAATAGAAAATTGACCGTATCAATGGCGTCAGGAGGAGGTTACGTAATAAAGATCACAAAAAAATAAAGAATTATAAAAACCAAAAGCTTTCTATTTTTAGAAAGCTTTTGTATTAAGATATATAGTATAAGTGATTATTCAATCATAATTTTTCTAACTACTGTATGCTCATCGGCTTTAAGATTTCCTAAATAAACCCCTTTTGGCAAATTAGAAACATTAATTCTTGTCTGGTTTTCTTGCTTAAGTAAAGACCGACCTAGCAGATCGGTGATTTCAAAACTGAAGTTGCTAACGGAAGATGGTAATTCCAGACTCAGAATATCTTTTGCCGGATTGGGATAAATTTTAACGGATTCAAGCTTATCTGCGGCGGTTTCTTTGGTATTCAAAACTAAAGATGCCGTAGTGGATGCTACTGCAAAATGCTGAAGTGCCCCCACCGTTGCTTTTCCTACATTGAAAATATATACAGGGTCTGTATTCGCAAAGGTATCATTCACAGTATGCGGATAACTGCTTCTTTTATACTCAAAGTATCCTGTAATTACTTCTCCTTTCTGTTCAAAAGGGATATAGTCCGTATCTTCTGCCGGATCAATCCCTGTAAGTAGTGGAGAATATAGAGTAGTACAGGTCACCAGCTGTTGTGTAACCGCACTTGATGCCACATTATTGCTGCTTACTCCTCCCTGATCCTCATCACAGTATATTCTGTTATTTACATTCCCCATTTTTCCACCTACCTGGTCAAGATTGAATACCAGTTTTATATCCAGCTTTCGAACACCGTTTTGATAAGCTACATTGTTTACATAATGGGAACTTCCTCTTAATCCCTGTTCTTCTCCGGAAAAATGAATAAACTTGATAGAATATTCTGTCGGAACATTTCTAAGGATCCTGGCAGCTTCCAGTATAATTGAAGTACCACTACCGTTATCATTGGTTCCCGGACCTACGATGCTATCAAAGTGCCCACAAATAATAACATATTTATTAGGATATACTGTTCCTGTTTTGGTGATGATCAGGTTTTTAGAGCTTGTGCTTCCAAAGGTAAAAGGATCCTCAACAATCTGGCTTGCTGTGTAGCCATACGATAAATATTTGTTTTTGATCCACGTAAGCGCATTGGCATTATTGGTAGAACCTGTTGTTTTTACACCAAGATTTTGGAACTGCTGCAGATTGGTTGTAATATTGGTTTGTGTAACCTGGTTTGCCCTGTCCTGATAAACTTGAATGAAGCTTTGAGATTGTAATTGCTGGCCTAATAAAGCGCAAAAAAGAAGAGTAATTATATTTTTCATTGTTAGGTGATTTTTGTAAAAGTAATCATAAAATCACAATGAAAGAATAAAAATATTATGTAATAAATAAAAAATGCTCTTATTGTTGATAATAAAAGCATTTTTGTAATTGAGAGATATTTGATGATTTATTTTTCTATAACAATTTTTCTTGTTGTAGTCTGACCTTTGGCTTTTATAATGACTAGATAAGCTCCTTCCTGCAAACCGGAAATATCGATTTTTCTTTGATTTTCTTTTTTGATCAGAATATGTCCTAAAAGATCTGTCAGCTCAAAGTTGAATTCTTTAATGGTATCAGGTAAGTCAATAGTTATAATATCTTTTGCCGGGTTAGGATATATCTTTACTGATTCTATTGATGCCTGAGCTTTTGTTTCTTCTGTGTTTAGAACCATTGCTGCGGTTGTAGATGCAACGGCAAAATGTTGGAGCGCACCAACAGCAGCTTTACCTACATTGAATACATATACAGGATCTATATTGGCAAAGGTATCATTTACCGTATGCTCATTATTGCTCCTGATATTCTCATAAAAACCTGTGATAATATCTCCGTTTTCTTCAAAAGGAATATAGTCTGAAGCATATGCGGTAGCCATCACTGTCTGAAGAGGAGAGTACAGACTTGTACAGGTTGCCAACTGCTGGGTGAAAGAGCTCGATGTTGCATTATTGGCGGAGCTTCCGTTAACTCCCTTTTCACATTTTATCTTATTGTTGTTATTTCCTAATTTACCTCCCACCTGATCAATATTGAAGACCAGTCTTATATTAAGTTTGCGAACTCCGTTTTGAAAAACTACATTGTCTGCATAGTGGTAGCTCCCGTAAAGTCCCTGTTCCTCTCCTGAAAAATGAATGAATTTTATTGAATACTGGGTAGGGACATCTTTTAAAATTCTTGCGGCCTCTAATAAAATTGAAGTTCCGCTTCCGTTATCACTTACGCCGGGTCCCGTTACCGTATCATAATGCGCGCAAATAATTACATACGTATTGGGATATGTTGTCCCTGTTTTCGTAATGATCAGATTCTTTGAACTCGTACTTCCAAATGTAAAAGGATCTTCAACGATTTGACTGGCTGTATAGCCATAAGAGAGGTACTTATTTTTTATCCACGTGAGAGTATTCGCATTGTTCGTAGAACCTGTAGTTTTGACACCAAGGTTTTCAAATTGCTGTAAATTCGTTGTAATATTGGTTTGAGTAACCTGATTGGCCCTGTTCTGATAGGCCTGAATAAATGTTTGAGATGATAGTTGCTGACTTAGCAGGCAAAAAATTAGAAAAGTAATTATATTTTTCATTAGTTGGTGATTTTTGCAAAAGTAATAATAAAATCACAATGAAAGAATATTAATTTTGTAGTATAAATAAAAAATGCTTTTATAACGTGTAATAAAAGCATTTTTAAATTATTTTTTTAGCGGCGAGCTATTTGCTGATTACTACTTTCCGTACAGCAGTATGATCTGCAGTTTTTATTATAGCTAAATAGGCACCGTTTGTCAGAGAAGAAACCTGGATCGTTTTCTTGTTATTCTGTTTAATTAAAGTGTGGCCCAGCAGATCTGTTAATTCGAAAATAAAATCATTAATCGTATTTGGCAGATCAATTGTCAGTACATCTTTTGCCGGGTTAGGATAGATCTTTACAGATTCTAATGATTTCTGTCCTTCTGTTTCGCTTGTTCCCAAATTCAGAGTTGTTGCTACAGCAAAATGTTGAAGAGCACCAACCGCTGCCATACCTACGTTGTAGACATACACAGGATCTATATTGGCAAAGGTATCATTTACCGTATGTTCATTATTGCTTTTGATATTCTCATAAAAACCTGTAATGATATCTCCGTTTTGTTCAAAAGGAATATAGTCTGAGGAATATGCGTTAGTAATTACAGTCTGAAGAGGGGAGTAAAGACTTGTACAAGTGGCCAGCTGTTGGGTAAACGCACTTGAAGTTGCATTATTGGCAGAGCTTCCGTTAACGCCTTTCTCACACTTTATCGTATTATTGTTATTGCCAAGTTTACCACCTACCTGATCTATATTAAATACCAGTCTTATATTCATCTGACGGATATTATTCTGAAAAACCACATTGTCTGCATAATGATAGCTTCCTTCCAGTCCCTGTTCTTCTCCTGAAAAATGAATGAATTTAATAGAATATTCTGTTGGAATATCTTTTAAGATTCTTGCAGCTTCCAATATAATAGACGTTCCGCTTCCATTGTCGCTAACTCCGGAACCGGTTATGGTATCATAATGTCCGCAGATAATTACATAGGTATCAGGATAAACAGTTCCTGTTTTGGTAATAATTAAATTCTTAGAACTGGTACTTCCAAAGGTAAAAGGATCCTCAACCATCTGACTTGCACTATATCCGTAAGACGTATATTTATTTTTGATCCAGTTTAAAGTATTGGTATTATTTACAGAACCTGTTGTTTTTACACCCAGGTTTTCAAACTCGTGTAAATTAGCTGTAATATTGGTTTGTGAAACCTGAGTTGCTCTGCTTTGGTAGGCCTGAATAAAGCTTTGTGCCTTTGCGCTATAAATAGCAATGGAAAAAAGAAGTAGAGTAGTTATTTTTTTCACTTGATAAAAGAATTACAGAATTATTATATTTTTAATGAAACAAATGTATATAATAAAAAAATCCTGAGCAAAAAACTCAGGATTTAATATTGATAACAAAAAATTTTACATTATTTTACTTGATCTACAACTGCTTTGAAAGCTTCAGGGTGATTCATTGCTAAATCTGCTAAAACTTTTCTGTTAAGCTCAATGTTGTTCTTTTTAAGAGCTCCCATAAATTGAGAGTAAGACATTCCGTGCTCTCTTGTTCCAGCGTTGATACGCGTGATCCAAAGTGATCTGAAATTTCTCTTTTTCTCTTTTCTTCCACGGTAAGCATATTGCATTGCTTTTTCTACCGCGTTTTTAGCTACAGTCCAAACGTTCTTTCTTCTACCGAAAAAACCTTTAGCTTGTTTCATGATTTTTTTTTCTGCGAGCTCTTGAAGCTACTGCATTTACTGATCTTGGCATAATTTAAATTGTTTTTTTTGAAAAGGGCGGTAAACTTTTTCATTACACTTATCTGCTCCGTTTCAGGGTTAAAAATTCTGAATTGTTTTAATTCCTATAAACCGAATATAGATTTATAAAAACTACTTAATTGCTAATTGACGTTGAACGCTTTTCTCATCCACTTTAGCTACGTAAGAAGTAGTAGTAAGATTTCTCTTCTGCTTAGTTTCTTTTTTAGTTAAGATGTGGCTTTTGTAAGCATTTTTTCTTTTGATCTTACCAGTTCCGGTAAGAGCAAAACGTTTCTTAGCACCTGATTTCGTTTTTAATTTTGGCATTGTCTTGCTTTTTTATTATTTTGTTATCAATATCTGATTTACTTTCTTCCCAAAGACACTTAGGAATAATAGTGTGCAAAGATACAAAAAATATCAATTCGAATTTTCAAAATTGTGATTTTATAGTATTTTCAAAAAACCACTTCTATAAAAAGTGGTTACAAATCATTAAATTACTCACTAGATATCCTTATGAGTTATTTCTCTTCTTTCCTGATTATTTCCACCCAGAATAACTTTAACTCTAAAACCACTACCGATTAAATATCCGGTTCTTGAATAAAGCTGAAGCTTAATATGTGGGTTGGAAACGTTCCCTGCAACTGCGCTGTCTGAATTCCAAAGAGGAGTATCGTTATTGTAAATAACAAGATTCCCATCATTTTGTGCAATAAGTTTTGGGGTACCTCCGCTTCTTACCGTATTAGATGCCCATAGTACTCTGTAGCTGCTAGGTGTTTCAGCATATAGGACAAGATTACTATCTCCTTGCATTACCAGACGGTAAGTAACACCCTGATTTTCTAAACTAATTGATTCGCCGGCATTTAATACCTGAGGATGATTGGTTGTTTCCGAAATAAATGTTAATGTGGTAAGACCACCACCAGGAATAGATTTATTTGCATTCGCAGTTGTTTGTACCTTTCCATTTTCTACAATTACATTGTCAAGAGTATCGTCCTGACCACAAGATGCTAAAAGCATTGAAAGACTTACAAAAGTCAATAATTTTATCTTCATATATTATTTTTTTTGAGCCGCAAAAATAATAAAAAATTAAATTAACTCACAATGATAAGACTTAATATATTTTAATTTTCTCTTTACTAATCGTATTTTCAGGAAGATAAATTTATAACAAAAAAAAGACCGATTGGTGAATCAGTCCTTTTAGTTTTTATTTCAATTAAGGTTTTATGATTGGAAAAAAGCAAGAAGATCTCTGTTAATAGTTTCAGCTTCAGTCGTTGGCATACCGTGAGGGAATCCCGGATAAGTGATCAACTTTCCATTTTTAACTAATTTTGCGGCTACCACATCTGTAGTTTCATAAGGTACAATCTGATCATCTTCCCCATGAAGCACCAATACCGGAACATCTGTACTTTTAAGATCTTCTGTAAAATCAGTTTCCGAAAAAGCTTTGATACAGTCATAATGTGCTTTAATTGATCCCATCATTCCCTGTCTCCACCAGTTTCTCTGGATACCTTCGGAAATGTTAGCTCCTTCTCTGTTATAGCCGTAAAAAGGGAAGGTAATATCGATATAGAATTGCTGTCTGTGGTGTGCCGTATTGTTACGGATATCATCAAAAACAGAAATCGGGACACCGTTCGGGTTATTTTCATTTTGAACCATAATCGGGGTAACAGCGCTTATTAAAACAGCTTTGGCAACCCTTCCTTTTCCATACTGTGCTACATATCTGATCACTTCACCGCCTCCTGTGGAATGTCCTACGTGGATCACATCTTTCAGGTCTAGTGCCGTTACAATCTCATCAACATCTGATGCATACGTGTCCATATCATGTCCCTCCGCAGTCTGGGCGGATCTTCCATGCCCTCTTCTGTCGTGAGCAATGACTCTGTATCCTTTTTCCAAAAAGAAAAGCATTTGAGCATCCCAGTCGTCACTTGATAATGGCCATCCGTGATGAAAAAATACAGGTTGTCCTTTTCCCCAGTCTTTGTAATAAATTTCAGTTCCGTCTTTTAGTTGAATTGTACTCATTGTTTTTAATTTTATGATTAGTAATTTAATTTTTTAATATCTATGATATTTTAATCTTATTTCTAATTCAAAATTAAATTTATTAATAAACACAACTCTTAACATAGTATATTTTATTGGAATTGAATAAAAAAAAACCTCAAATTTCTTTGAGGTTTATATTGGAAATTAAATTCAGAATTTAATTGATTATTTAGCTGCTTTTTTAGGACTCATCATCATAATCATCCTTTTACCTTCCAATTTAGGAAGCTGGTCTACTTTACCTACATGCTCAAGTTCCTGTGCAAGTTTTAAAAGTAAAATTTCTCCCTGATCTTTAAAGATAATTGAACGTCCTTTGAAAAATACATAGGTTTTAAGTTTC
The DNA here is from genome assembly GCF_046591535.1 of Chryseobacterium proteolyticum. NCBI lineage: Bacteria > Pseudomonadati > Bacteroidota > Flavobacteriia > Flavobacteriales > Weeksellaceae > Chryseobacterium > Chryseobacterium proteolyticum. Next base: position 487,145 of record NZ_JBJLWK010000001.1, read on the forward strand.
GAACCTTCTTCCAGGAATTTCTCAGCGTGCTTTTTCTTGAATTCATAATCATGGTCATCTGTCTGAGGCCCGAAACGGATCTCTTTTACAACCACTTTTATTTGTTTTGCCTTAAGTTCCTTTTGTTTTTTCTTTTGCTCGTATAAAAACTTCTTATAGTCTAATACTCTTGCAATAAAAGGTTCTGCTTTGTCTGAAATCACAACCAGGTCTAATTCCTGATCCTTGGCTATCTGCAAAGCCTTATCTAATGGGTAAACTCCAGGTTCCACATTGTCACCTACCAAACGAACTTCTCTGGCTCTGATTTTACCATTAATTTGATGCAAATCCTCCTGTACCGGACGACGCATTGGGCCTCTGTTGTTAAATCTTTGTGCTATTGTCTTAAATTTTATTGGTTAACTTTCTATTGACAGCTTTCTTATATAGCTGCTTCTTTTTTAAAATAATTGACGAAATCTTCCATCTTCATTACGCCAAGATCTCCTTCTCCACGTCTTCTTACTGAAACGGTTCCGTCTTTTTCTTCATTTTCACCGATCACAATCATGAAAGGGATTTTCTTTAATTCTGCATCACGGATTTTCTTTCCGGTCTTCTCATTTCTGTCATCAATCAGACCGCTAATATCGTGATTTTCCAAAAATTGTGAAACTTTTTTTTGCATAATCTACATATTTTTCACTAATCGGTAGAATTATATACTGATCAGGGCTCAACCATAAAGGAAAATCTCCTGCTGTATTTTCTAATAAAATAGCGATAAATCTTTCCATAGAACCAAACGGCGCTCTATGAATCATTACCGGTCTGTGCTTTTCGTTATCATTTCCGATGTAGTGAAGATCAAACCTTTCCGGCAGGTTATAGTCTACCTGAATGGTTCCTAACTGCCATTTTCTTCCTAACGCATCCTTAACCATGAAGTCCAGTTTAGGGCCATAGAAGGCAGCTTCACCATATTCAATAACGGTTTTCAATCCTTTTTTCTCTGCTGCATTGATGATAGCATTTTCAGCTTTCTCCCAATTCTCATCAGAACCGATATATTTTTCCTTGTTTTCAGGATCTCTTAAAGAAACCTGTGTAACAAAATCCTCAAATCCTAAAGATTTAAAAACATAAAGTGTTAAATCTATTACTTTCTCAAATTCTTCCGAAAGCTGATCCGGAGTACAGAATAAGTGGGCATCATCCTGAGTAAATCCACGTACTCTTGTCAAGCCGTGAAGCTCTCCACTTTGCTCATATCTGTAAACAGTACCGAACTCTGCATATCTTTTTGGAAGATCCCTGTAGCTCCATTGTGAAGTTTTGTAGATTTCACAGTGGTGAGGACAGTTCATAGGCTTCAGCAAAAATTCTTCACCCTCATTCGGTGTTTTAATAGGCTGGAAACTGTCTGCCCCATATTTATCCCAGTGTCCTGAAGTCACATACAGCTCTTTTGAACCAATATGCGGGGACATCACGAATTCATAGCCTCCTTTTTTCTGAGCCTCACTAAGGAAGTTTTCTAATTTTCTTCTTAATGCAGTACCTTTTGGAAGCCATAGCGGAAGTCCGGCACCCACTTTTTCAGAGAATGCGAAAATCCCTAATTCTTTTCCAAGTTTTCTGTGATCCCTTCTTTTTGCTTCTTCCAATCTTTCCAGATATTCTGTAAGCTCTTTCTGTTTTGGGAAAGAAATACCGTAAACCCTTGTCAATTGGGGGTTCTTTTCATCACCTCTCCAGTATGCTCCTGCTGCATTTAATATTTTTACGGCCTTTACAATTCCTGTATTGGGAATATGACCTCCACGGCATAAATCCGTGAAATTATCATGAGTTACAAAAGTAATTTCTCCGTCATTAAGATTGGAGATCAGTTCTACTTTATAAGGATTATCTGCATAAGTTTTTAATGCCTCTTCTTTGGAAACAGGATAGAGGGAGAATGTAGAACCTTTCTTAGCATTCTCTAAAACTTTCTTTTCAATCTTTTCAAAATCCTTTTCAGATAAACTTTCGTCTCCAAAATCTACGTCATAATAAAATCCATTTTCTATGGCTGGGCCGATAGTAAGCTTAGCATCAGGATAAAATTCAAGGATGGCCTGCGCCAGAAGGTGGGCAGAAGAATGCCAGAAAGCTTTCTTTCCAAGATCATCATTCCATGTCAATAGCTGTACCGTAGAATCCGTCGTTATAGGTGTGGTAATCTCTACTTGTTTGCCGTTTACGACTGCGGAAATGGTATTTCTAGCCAATCCTTCGCTTATAGATTTTGCCACATCTAAAGGAGTTACTTCTCCCTCGAATTCTTTGACGCTATTGTCTGGAAGTGTAATTTTTATCATTGTTTACTATGAAATTTTAAGATGCAAAAATACGCATTTTTTATTTAAAATAGTATATTAACGTATATTTGAATAAATAAATAATTCAAAATAATGAAAAACCTATTAACGGTATTTACTGTTTTATTTTTCACATTCTCTTTTTCACAAAAAAAAGCCCCAAAATTTCAGGTTTCCTACAGCAAAAATATAGATACTTATTTTTTAGCTGAGATCCTTTCAGCTGAGCATAGGAAGATCAATAAAGATTTTGAATTATTCAAGATTAAAGAGTGCTCAACCTACCAGCCTATTGTAAAAAGAGCATTGGAAAAATATGGGCATCTGAAAAATTCTAAAATCGCTCATCTTACTGCACAGATTAATGATACGCTACTCAGTAAATATGGCATTGGAAATGACGCAATCATGAAACCGCTTTTATCACATAAAGAATTTCCATTAAAAGGCTGGAATGATGACTATTTATTTGAAAAAAATACGCTGACCAAAGTACAAAATGATGAAATAACATTCCTTATTAAAAACTACATCTCGGAATTGCAGCAATTTTATATACAGGAAAAAATTGGGGATTTCTTTTCAGAGAATAAAACATTCTATGACGGTGGAATTAAAGAATATTACCAACAGATTCCCGCGAATTTTGTTTCAGCAATGGAACATTACTATGGAGAAAGATTTGGCAGCTATACTGTTTTCATTTCACCAATGATGATGTGGCCAATAGAAGATAATGAAGGTCGTGGCATTGGTACTGATATACAACATTCGGGAGGAAAGAAAAGTATTTATGAAGTTGCAAGCCCTTTTATGAGAGTGGCAAAAGAAGGGGAATTTGGATATAACAACCAGTTTCAGGCGAGGTTTTTAACTATTCATGAGTTTGGTCATGCATTTGTAAATAAGGAAGTCTATCAGAATAAGGATAAGCTCAATATGTTTAAGGATTTGTTTGAAAAATCAAACTTAAAAGAAATCATGACAAAAACAGGTGGCGTTGCCGATTATCAGACTTGCGTGGTAGAACATCTGGTAAGGTTGGGGGAAATTGAAACAGCCATTATACAGAATGATCTTGAACGTGCTAAAAAACTAGAGGCCTATCATCTGAGAAATCATTTTATTTTTCTCCCTCAGTTAGAAAGAAAGATAAAGGAATACAATGCTAACAGAAAAAAATATAAGAAATTCGGAGATTTTGTTCCGGAACTCTTAAAAGTATTTGAAAATAGTGATATTAAGTGGATTAATAAAGAACTCGACATAAATAAAGATAAAATATAATGAATGAAATGAATTTTGATTTACACTGTGATTTATTGTATTATCTGTTAAGAAAAAATTCAAAACCAGATGACAGGGAGTTGGGGTGTTCATTGCCCTATTTAAGAGACGGAAATGTAAAATTACAGGTAATGGCCATTTACACGGCTACAGCTAAGAACAGCACGGCCGAAGGAATCAGGCAAAGTGAGGTATTCGCTGATTTATTGAATACTGATGATTTCTTCCTGCTTGATCCTTCAAATTATGAAGCAGACGAAAATAAGGATCGGGCAGGAGTACTTGCTTCCATAGAAAATGCATCCTCATTTTGTGAAGAGGATTCTGACCTCGAAACAGGTTTTAAAAACCTGGAAGCCATTATTAATAACACGCAGAAAGTCCTTTATATAGGACTTACGCATCATACTGAAAACCGATTTGGGGGCGGAAATAATTCAGGGACAGGATTAAAAGAAGACGGAAAAGTAGTTCTGGACTATATTTCGGACCGAAAAATTGCCATTGATCTTTCCCATACAAGCGATCAGCTGGCCTATGATATTCTTAATTATATCGATCAGAGAAACTATCATATTCCTATCCTGGCAAGCCATTCCAATTACCGCACTATCTATGATAAAAAGAGGAATCTTCCTGATGAACTGGCAAAAGAAGTGATTAGGAGAAAAGGTCTTATCGGACTTAACTTTATCAGGAATTGTGTTGATGAAACTGATCCTTACAAGCTATATGAACATCTTCAATATGGACTTGATCTTGGTGGAGAAAATTCAATTGCTTTTGGTGCAGATTTTTACTACTGCAAAAACTATCCGGATCCGTCAAAGCTTCCCATATTCTTTCAGGAGTTCGAGAATGCTACCGCCTATGAAGCAATCAATAAAAAGATTTCCGAAAATTATTCCGTTGAGCTAATGGAAAAAATAAGCCATAAAAATGCTCTGGATTTTATAAAAAAGCTTTAAAATAAACACCAGATGGTGGCTTTAAAAGTCGGTTACCATCTGGTGTTATTTATTATTTCAGTCTTTTATACTTCACTTTTTTCTTTATAATTTCAATTACATCCACATGCTGAACTTTTGACTGTATCCAGCCATGGATATCTATATAAAAGAGTGAACGTCTGTAATATTCATTGTTTTCATATTGATCCAGTTTCCGGTCAAATGCTTCAAATGCTTTTTGTCTTTCATCCAAAACAAGGTTATTGAGATTTTTAAAAAAATCGATGCTTTCAAAATGAAATTCTTCCGGCTTTTTCATCTTTAAAGCGAACTTTAAAGTAGCTTTAATAAACTCATCGTAATCTTCGTCATTTCCGGATTCATGCTTGGACATAAGGATCAGAATCCTCGTATGAAATAAAAGATCTTCCTGTACGTTGCCTTTTGACTCGATGATCTTCATAGAGTAGCGCATCGATTCATTATACTTCTTGCTTCCAAAAAACATAGCTGCCATCTTAAGATACAGAATCATAAAATGGTGCTCATCAATTTTATCCCGGAGCTTTTCCATCTTCATTTCTATTTCTGGAATAAGCTTCGTTCCACTGAAAAACTCTCCTTTTACGAAATGGATATTCATTAAAGTATTGGAGTAGGTAAGGAATGTAAGAGCCTGTAAATTCTCATTTTGGGCAAATCCAGGTGAAGAAACCGTTTTAGTGAAATTTTCAAATTGTTTTTCTAAAATATCGATATTACCATAAAGGAAAAGGATCTTCAGTAAATAAGTATTGCCTTTGATATACCACACCGGATGACTAAAAATCATTTCGGGTTTCTGATGAAACAGCTCTACCCATTGATAAGCATATTTCAGCGTGTATTTGTAATCCTGCAATAGCTGATTTTTCCAGACATGCGCTTTATAATACCAAAGTTTTTCAGTAAAATTTAAACTGGAAGGTTTTATATTTTTAATCTGAGAGTTGAAGATTTCCAGTACCTCTTGCCTGTCCGCATCGTTTTTCACATACCCATGGGTGAGCATTTCACTGTATAACTTCAATGAAAGATTGGAAAGTTCAGTTGTGTATTGGTTTTGTTTGCTTATTTCTTTAGACTCTCTTATTAGTTCTTCGGCCCTTCCGTCTATACTTCGTGTAATAAATTGGGACTCAATTACCTTCTCAAGGTCAATAATCTCTGAAGCGATGCTTTTTTCATCTAGTTCCAGGGCAGATTGCTTCGTTTTATCCAATATTTTTAAAGCCTGCTTGTATAGTCCTTTCTGATACAGGATATTGGCAAAATCAAGTTGCTCCCGAAGCTGAATCCTGTAATTTTGATGGCTCGGGTTCATACGAAGGCTTACTAAGATTTGCTTATAGAGATGCGCTTTCAGGTTAGAAAGCTGCTGCTTGGTAGAAATTTTCTTCTCTATGATGACAGACTCGTTATACTCAGTCATTTTGTCAAGCTCAGAGAAAAGTAGTAGAAATTTAGCATCTACATTAATTCCTAAACGATTAACATAAAGCTTAAATTGCCGTTTCTCAGAAGTGGTTAATGATTTAATGAGTACAAATAAGAAGTCTTTCTGCAATTCTGCCATTGTAAAATTTAATAATTTAAATTATTGATTTTATTATACTTACGTTTAGTTTTTCATTATTTGAATATTGTAATTTTCATTAAAATTGAAAATGTAAAAAATATGCAAGCCTTAGTTTTGGATCAAAATTAAGTAAAAACTTCATTATGAATTCCGAAAAAATTGAAATTTTTGATACCACTTTGCGTGATGGGGAACAGGTTCCGGGATGTAAGTTAAACACAGAACAAAAATTAATTATCGCCGAAAGGCTTGATAAGCTAGGGATTGACGTAATAGAAGCCGGTTTTCCGGTATCAAGTCCGGGAGATTTTCATTCCGTTTCTGAAATTTCCAAGTTGGTACGAAATGCAAAAGTTTGCGGACTGACCAGGGCCAATAAAAAAGATATCGAAGTGGCTGCCGAGGCATTGCAATATGCAAAACGCCCCAGAATCCATACAGGAATAGGAACTTCAGACTCACATATTAAATATAAATTCAACTCTACCAGAGAAGACATTATTGAACGGGCAGTGGATGCTGTAAAATATGCTAAAAGCTTTGTGGAAGATGTTGAATTTTATGCAGAGGATGCAGGAAGAACCGATAATGAATACCTTGCCAGGGTTTGTGAAGCTGTAATAAAAGCCGGGGCAACCGTTTTAAACATTCCTGACACCACAGGATATTGCCTGCCGGAGGAATACGGACAGAAAATTAAATACCTAAAAGAAAATGTAAAAGGCATTGATAAAGCAATCCTTTCATGCCATTGCCATAATGATTTGGGATTGGCAACTGCTAATTCCATTGCAGGAGTAATGAACGGGGCAAGACAAATTGAATGTACGATCAACGGATTGGGAGAGAGAGCAGGAAATACGGCTTTGGAAGAAGTCGTCATGATTCTGAAGCAACATAAAGACCTTAGACTTCATACAGATGTTAATTCCAGAATGTTGAATACAATGAGTTCTTTGGTATCAGACCTTATGGGAATGCCTGTTCAGCCTAATAAAGCGATCATAGGAGCCAATGCGTTTGCCCACAGTTCGGGCATCCACCAGGATGGTGTGATCAAGAACAGGGAAACTTATGAGATCATGAATCCTGAAGATGTGGGAGTAACCGAATCTTCGATTATTCTTACAGCAAGAAGCGGACGTTCTGCTCTTGCATACCGTTTTAAGCATATCGGCTTTGATGTTACCAAAAATGAGCTGGACTTTTTGTATGGGGAGTTTTTAAAAATTGCAGATGCTAAAAAAGAAGTGGATAATGATGATCTTAGCCTGATGATGAATGCATTAACGAGAAAAATCAGTTAGGCATTTCACATCATTTCTCAATAAAATCAAACAAAAAAATGAACAATAATAAGAAAACACTTTTTGATAAGGTCTGGGATGCTCATGTGGTGGAAACAATTCCTGACGGACCGCAAATTATTTATATAGATAAACATCTTATTCATGAAGTGACAAGCCCTCAGGCTTTTGCAGAACTGGAATCCAGAAATCTTGAAATATTCAGGCCTGATCAGATTGTAGCTACAGCGGATCACAATGTACCGACTTTAAATCAGGAGCAGCCTATCCGCGATGAGTCTTCAAGAAACCAGGTACAACAACTTACTGAAAACTGTACCAAAAATAATATCGAACTATATGGTCTTGGGCATCCCTATCAGGGAATTGTCCACATTATTGCACCGGAACTGGGGATCACGCAGCCGGGAATGAGCATTGTATGCGGAGATAGTCATACTTCTACACACGGAGCTTTCGGAACAATAGCTTTTGGTATCGGAACCAGCCAGGTAGCACAGGTTTTTGCGAGCCAGTGTTTATTGCTCAATAAACCAAAATCGATGAGGATTACGGTTAATGGAAAGCTTAAAAAAGATGTTCAGCCTAAGGATGTTATCCTGTATATTATTTCTAAAGTAGGGACTAATGGGGGAACCGGGTATTTCTGTGAATATGCGGGGTCGGTTTTTGAGGAAATGTCGATGGAAGGAAGAATGACGGTATGCAATATGAGTATTGAAATGGGAGCCAGAGGAGGAATGATTGCTCCTGATGAAACGACTTTTGCCTACGTAAAAGGAAAACCTTTTGCACCAAAGGGAGAGGAGTGGGAAGAAAAGCTTGCCTATTGGAAGAGCCTGAAAACGGACGAAGATGCCATATTTGATGCTGAATTTAGTTTCGATGCATCAGAAATAAAACCTATGATTACCTACGGAACAAACCCGGGAATGGGTATCTCTTTGGATGAGATTATTCCTGTTCCACAAAATGAATCCGAGGAAAAGGCGTTGCAATACATGGGATTAAAAGCCGGTCAGTCTCCTTCTGATATTAAGGTAAATTATGTATTTATTGGAAGCTGTACGAATGCAAGGATTGAAGATTTTCGTTCTGCAGCGCAATATATTAAGGGGAAGAATAAATCTCAAAATGTTAAAGCGCTTATTGTTCCTGGATCCCAGCTAGTCGTAAAGCAGATCTATGAAGAAGGCCTTGATAAAATATTCAATGATGCCGGTTTTCAGATCAGGCAGCCCGGATGTTCAGCCTGTCTGGCCATGAATGATGATAAGATTCCTGAAGGTGAATATTGCGTTTCGACCTCCAACAGAAATTTTGAAGGCAGACAGGGACAGGGAGCCAGAACTATTCTGGCAAGTCCGTTGACTGCTGCTAAAGTCGCCATAGAAGGCAGAATAAGCGTTTTTGAAAATTTAAATTAATAATAAGACATACAAATAGAGGATGTTAAAAATAGCTGCTTTTGTTTGAACTGATTTCTCATACATTTTAAATAAAGCAGCTTTTAACCAAAACATATTGTAATCTAGTAAACTAAAGCAATGCAAAAGCTAACTATAATAAAATCAAGTGCAATTCCTTTGCCTGTAGAGAATATAGATACTGATCAGATCATTCCGGCAAGGTTTCTGAAGAGTATAGACAAAAAAGGGTTTGGAGATAATCTGTTCAGAGATTGGAGATATGATGTTCATACCAATGAGCCAAATGCTGATTTCATTTTAAATAAACCCCAGTACCGCGGTGAGATTTTAGTAGCCGGTAATAACTTTGGTTGTGGGAGTAGCCGTGAGCACGCTGCCTGGTCTTTAACCGATTATGGGTTTAAAGTGATTGTATCCAGTTATTTTGCGGATATTTTCAAAGGAAATGCTTTGAATAACGGTTTGTTGCCTGTAAAGGTTTCTGATGTATTCTTACAGGAAATCTTAACGGACATTACAGAAAATCCTGAAAAGGAAATTACCATAGACGTTGAACAGCAAACTATAAGTTTTAATGGTAAAACGGAATATTTTGAATTGGATTCTTATAAGAAAATATGTTTGCTTAACGGATATGACGACATTGATTTTCTGATCAGTAAAAAAGAAGCCATAAAGGAATTTGAATTAAAAACACAAAAAGTATATGAGCAATAATTATTTCAAAATAGCAGTACTTCCAGGAGACGGAATTGGTCCTGAGGTGGTCAGTGAGAGTGTGAAAATCCTTAAAGTAATTGGTGAAGTGTTCCAGTACAATTTCCAGTTTACCTATGGATTGATGGGAGCGGAAGCAATTTTTCAGACAGGAGATCCGTTGCCTGAACAAACACTGGACATTTGTAAAGAATCAGATGCCGTGCTTTTTGGAGCGATAGGCGACCCTGCTTTTGATAATAATCCCGACGCAAAAGTAAGGCCTGAACAGGGATTGCTGAAGCTTCGTAAGGAATTAGGGCTTTTTGCCAATATCAGGCCGTTAAAAACCTATTCTTCATTGATTGAGAAAAGTCCTTTGAAAAGAGAAATCATTGAAGGAGCGGATATTCAGATTTTTAGGGAATTGGTGAGTGGGATCTATTTTGGTGAAAAATTTACCGATGAAGAAGGATCTTATGCCTATGATGTTTGTAAATACAGCAGGGAAGATATTATACCTATTGTCCATATGGCATTTCAGGAAGCCCAAAAACGTAAAAAGAAATTAACGCTTATTGATAAAGCTAATGTTCTGGACACTTCAAGATTGTGGAGAAAGATCTGTAAGGAAATCGCCCAGGAATATCCTGAAGTTCAGTTGGATTTTATGTTTGTAGATAATGCTGCGATGCAGCTGATCCTTAATCCTAAACAATTTGATGTTATCGTAACGGAGAATATGTTTGGAGACATCATTTCTGATGAAGCGAGTGTAATCGGCGGTTCCATAGGACTTCTGCCTTCCGCATCTATAGGAAATGAAAATGCACTATTTGAGCCTATTCACGGGTCTTATCCGCAGGCAAAAGGCAAAGGTATTGCTAATCCTGTAGCCTCAATATTGAGTACGGCAATGATGTTGGATCACCTGAAATTGAATCAGGCAGCAGATAAATTGAGAGAATCGGTAGAACATGCCATTGAAAACAAATATGTAACCGTAGATCTTAATGCGAAGCAATCTTATTCTACAAGCGAAGTAGGGGACTTCATTGCGGACTATATCAGATTTTCCGAAAAATCATATTACAATTTTGAGAATATCAAGATCGGAAAATCCACTATTGTATAGTGATAACTAAGAGTTTGATTTTATTTTTTTTTATATTGAAAAGGTCTGCTTCAGAAGAAGCAGACCTTTCATTATTTTACCGACGGGTATTATCTGTTTTTCCGGACTTATTCTTCGAAGATTTTTCAATATCCTCTTTATCGATATCCGGTGGATTGGTTTTCTTAGATGATGCAGGAATATCCGGGAAATCCTGGTTTTGTTTTTTCGATTCTGCAGCATTGGCAGATTCCTTCTTTTTAGCATTATCTTTTGAATTCATAGCTTAGATTTTAAAGTTCTAAAATACCGAGTTGACCTGTTTTGTCTTCAATGGTATAATTCAAAGCCTTTGCCAAAACAAAAATATTATTAAGATTTTCCATCAATTGCTTACGCCCTTCATTTCGTAGCTTATTTTCATCAATAGCTTTAATAGCTGTTTCTTTTGCTTTGTTGGTTACATTTTTAATGTCTTTTTCAGAAATCCTGTTAAAGAAAGAATCGTCAAGCGACTGTATTTCCACACTTGGAGTAATTCGGATATCGGCATTAGGCAGCTGAGTAATAACCAGTTTTTTATTGATCGAATCCACCTCTATCTTCATTTTATTAAGATCGTAGGAAACCTGGGCATTGGTCTTGGTATAGGTGATTATACTGTTACTGGATACTTCGTTTCCGAATACTTCATAACCCATTTTGGTTTTCTGCATGCTGGAAATATTCTGTTCCAAAACCACCATTTTATTCATTTTGGAAATCTGGTTCGTCAGAATATAATAATCCGATTTTTCCGTTTTGCCTCCAAAATTAAAACAGGACTTAAGACCGAAAAACAGGAAAAGCATCACAAGAATTCCTGCTACAAAAGATAGTATAAGCTTATTATTTTTCAATATTTACTTTTTAAATATTTCTTTAAGTACCGATTTGTCATCTTTTTTCAGAATTTCTACCAGATCCCTTTCTACATAACCGGTTTTGGGCATTTCAATAATTCTTCCGATTTCTTTTTCATATTTTTCAACAATAATAGTCGGAACTTTCTGGATATTATAAATACCTTCTTCTCCTGATGGAGATTCCTTTTTGCGATTGACTGCAATAATGGTCAGCCTGTTATCCGGAAAATTTACTTCTTCCAGAATTCTCATCAGTCTCGGAAAGTCCCTGTGGCTATCCTCACACCAGGTTCCCATGAAAACGATAATGTGATAAGAACTTATTTTAGCTTTTTTCAAGTCTGCAATGGCCTTCTGATCTAAAGCATATTCATCATGCTCTTTCACATACCAATCTGCATAAGGTGCCTTTAAAAACTGTTCTTTTAACTGGTTACCCAAAAGCATTTTGCCATCATTCTGGGTTTCTACCTCACGGTTTACAACCACTTTCTGAGCACTTAGCTGCTGGGTAGCCAGGAACAATCCTGAAATTGCAACAGTATTTGTAATAAATTTTTTCATATTTTATTTCTCGATGATCGTTTTCAAATCAGCAGGAGAATAGTATTTGTTTTTCAGAACTTTGTGATCGGTTTTTCTGTAAACGTTGAATTTTTCTCCTGATTTTTCATAAAAAGATTCTACTTCTTTTTCTTTATAGAATTCAACAGTTTCATTTGCCTGCTCCTCGTTGTCACATGCTTTTGACATATTGGAACGCTGAACTTCGTTGAAAAGCTCTACAAATTTGTTGCCAAGACCAAATTCTAAAACAGCACCACTCAAAACATATTGTAAATCACATAAAGCATCTGCAATTTCAACGATGTCATTGTCTGCGATTGCTTGTTTTAATTCGTTTAATTCTTCCTGTAACAGTTCAACTCTAAGATTACATCTTTCAGGAGAAGGAATTTGTGGTGTTTCTAAAATAGGGGCTTTAAAAGTAGTATGGAATTCTGCTACTTGGTTCAGACTATCAATTTTATCCATGAATTTTTTTATTTAAAGCAAAGATAGAAAACGATTTGCTAATGGTAAAATGTACAACGCAAAATGTACCTAAAAACGGTAGAATATAGACTACTTCTCCGTAATCTACTTCATGATCCTCTGGCGGATTTTGCAGGTAATCATGTTCATTAATAACCATGCGAAATTATCAAAATGATGATTAAAACAGATTACTCCATTTTTTCAAATTTCCAGACCCCTGAAATATGTAAGACCGTTGCTCCCGGTTGTTTTTCACCATAACTGAAAACACAGATATAAGAGGAGTGGCAGGATGGACAATCCGTACCAAAGTATAAGGTAGGTAAATTAGAAACCGTTAATTCTCCAAAATGCAACATGCTGGGGAGGGTGGGTGCAACAATACCATTATCTGTTAATTCGTTTTTCGAAAGAACTTTGTCACCCTGATAAATCTGAAGGATCGGGAACCCAGATTGATAAGGGATAATTTCGAGTTTATTTTCATAACCGCAGTCACAACAGGTAAATGTTGTGACTGCAGATGGGATAATTTCACCATTGGTAAAAACTGCTTTTGCTACGAGAGCTTTTCTGCCAATTCTTATTTTTTTTTGATATTGAATACATCAGGACCTGTCTTTTATTGAATCACTGTACCTACTAAATTGTTGTAATGACCGCTTGGACTTTTTTTTTATGGTTATTTTCACATATCCTTCCTCCGCCAGCTTATTCCAGGTTTTCTGATAGCCGGTTGCCGGATCTATAGGGATTTTCCACATCGTTTGTTTTCCGCCACCTACTTGATTAAACCAAGGAATTACATCAGCTGTTTGGGAAGTGAAAGGTAATGAATTATTCAGAACATCGATCTCATAATAAAAATCATAGGTGTTTTCAGGTTGATTTAATGCTCTTTGAGAGAAAGTATACACATACCCGTTTATAATAGGACTTGTAAAACTGCCTCCTAACGTAGGAATTCCGCTTCCATTATAATTAATCGCTCCGCTGTATCGGTCAAACTTTTGCCCGGCCTGAAAGGGAACATTATCAACTATATTGTATCCCCCATTGGCAGGGGGCCAGCCTCCATTTAGATTATTGGCTTTAAAAAGAGCTTCCAGTTCACTCCATTTTCCCTGTTTATATAATTCGAAAGCCTGATTCCGGATATCCTGGTTAACCAATCCCGCGGTGTCATAAGTTAAGGCAAATTCATCAGCGTTCTTATAAAATACGTGGGTAACTCCGTTTGTGTTATCAATTTCATCATCCCTGTCCGAACTACAAGCAGTCGAGAAAAAGATAACGGATAAAAAAAGTAAATACTTCAGTAAATGTTTCATAATAATTAGTTTTTTATTTATAATTAAGTTAGTGTCAGGAGGCATATCTTTTTCATTAATATTCATCTAGTGAATATTGGCGGTCATCTTCGGAATAAATTTATTGGTTCACTTTGGATGTAAAATAAGGCGCTTATTAAGACTTTATCCAAAGTAATGGAATGCAAAGTGATATGAATCAGGCAATGCTTACTAATAGCATCTTCGATCCGAATACCCGATGGCAGGCGGTACAATGATTCGATAAATTTAAATTAAAAAACTATAACAAAAGAATAAATTATTTTAAAAATTAATAATTAATGAATTATTTACTTTTTTAGTTTTTAATTTTAGAATTTATTACTTTTCTATAAGATGAATTGAATAAAAAAAAGGCCGCTCTAAAAAGAGTAGCCTTAAGATCATTGTTATCAAGATAATTATTCTTTAATAAACCTTTTTGTTGTTTCTCCAGTCTGAAGTAAATAAACTCCCTTAATAAGGCCACTTACATTAATGGCTCCTCTTTCAAGTTTTCCTGAATTAATTAGTTTCCCGCCCATATCAAAAATTTTATATTCTTCTGAAGTAGCGTTTGAAACATTTAAGATATTTTTTACCGGGTTAGGGAAGAGCTTCACCTCGGTGATCAGGTCTTTAGTGATGTCTTTTTGTTTGGCTGAAGATGCAGTTACCTTTATATTGGCATTGTTCACATCAAAGAAAATGTGATTGCTTCCTTTTACCATAATTCTTCCTGTTGTTGTTGCAACATTAGGAATTGTTACTGCCTGGGTACCGTCATTTGGAGTTCCCGCCAGCAAAGTAGTCCAGGTAGTTCCACTATTGGTTGACCATAATATATCCACATTAGCCGCATTTACATTATTTCCTGTAGTTCCTGCAACGTCCCATGTTATGGTTTGAGAGCTTCCCCCGGCATAAGTTACGGCAGAATTTTGGGAACTCACCTTAAATGGACCAGCTGTAGAGTTTACTGTAATTATAGCATCATCGGAATTATTTCCTGATCCACCGGCTCTGTTATCACGAACTGTAAATCTGAAATTCAGTTTTCTTGCCACATTAGATAATGCTTCTACTGTGATTTCCGATCCTGAGGTAGTTGTAGCACCTGCAAGGATAGAAGCCATTCTTGGGAAATACCTGGTAGGAGAGGCAGTTGGTGTCCATGATCTGAATGTAGGACCAGCGGTTTTTGTAGCACTGGCTGCAGAACTGGATCCTGTTTGTGAAGAAGTTCCCTTATCCATTTGCTCCCAGATATAAGTTAATGTATCTCCGTCAGCATCCGTACCGGTTCCTGTCAACATAAAGGGTGTGCCTTTAGGAATAGTGTAATCAAGACCTGCATTGGCTGTTGGGATGGAATTTCCTGTAGCTGTATTTACAGAGCAGGTTGCGGCTTTAATATTGTCCGTAATCTGCTGAATGCTTAAAGCATGGAATAAAGCGTCCGAATGAGCTTGCACATCATAACTTGTAATCCCTGCATAGCCCATAATGGTAGATCCGGATCCCGGTTCTACAGGTTGCAATCCGGTTTGGGTCTGATAAGACCATGTATGATTACCTCCAAACTGATGTCCCATCTCATGAGCTACATAATCTATATCAAAACTATCTCCTGAAGGAACTCCGTCTGCCGGTGAGGTGTATCCGCTTCCCTTGTAATTCTCAGGTGAACCATCAGAATCTAAAGTCTTATCATTGCTACAAATACAGCCTATACAACCTGCATTACCACCACCACCATCTTTTCCGAATAAATGTCCTATATCAAAATTGGCATCACCAATTGTTGAATTTAAGGTTTGCATAAGTTCATAATTCCAATTATCAAGCTGTGATGAAGGGGAATAAGGATCGGTGGATGAATTGGTGTAAATGACATCATCATTATTTGAGATAAGGACCATTCTGGCAGCAAAATCTTTTTCAAACACTCCGTTTACACGGGTCATTGTGTTATTCATAGCAGCCAGGGCGTTTGCTTTAGTTCCTCCAAAATAAGACGTATACTCACCGGTGCAGGAAAGGGCTAATCTAAAGGTTCTTAACTTTGAATCATCAGCATTCGGTCTTGCAACAACGGTTGTTTTATCAATCCCTTTCTGTGCAACATCAATCACTTTACATTCAAATTTATTAAGTGCATCCTTTTTATCAGACTTCCTATAAATTACATACGTAGAAAGATCCTTCGTGTAAGGCTCAATAAAAACAGCAGAGCGGTCACCGTAAATTTCCATAGAAGAAAGCCCCAAAGGAGAAATACTGAAATACACAGTCGAACTTTTATCTTCTGCTCCCTGTCCAACATACGATTTAATATCCGGATATTTTGCAGCTAAAAGAGGATCAAAGTTTGAGTTTTCCCTTACTTTAAAATTTTCCATTTTTCCTTCTGAATTAGGAAAAGAAATAATAATTTCTGATGGTTCTCCCGCAGACAATCTTTTTGGAGCTTTTGAAAGGACGCTTTTGAGTGCATCAAGATTTAGTGAGTACACTTTTGGATCAGTAATGCCGGTTTTGTTCTCAAAAACCTGCGATGCTGTCTTTGGTGAAGTTTGAGACCAGAGACGATCGGTCTGCGCGAAAGAGATGCCCGAAATTAAAAGCACCCCAATCATGGATAACTGTTTTTTCATATAAAATATTGTTTAATTGTGGAATACCAAAGCTAACGAAAATAATATTACGAAAAACGTACTTAATTCATATTTTTACTAGGTATTAATTATTATTTTCATTTACGAATTGAATAATAGTTAATTTTTTAATAAAAAATGAATAAAATAAATTAAAACAAAATAAATGATTAATTTTTTTCTAAATCAGCAAATAAAAAAACTACCTCTGGTGAGGTAGCTTTTTCATTTAATCCTGATTTAATATTATTAATCTTTAATGAATCTCCTTGAAATTTCACCAATTTGTATCATATAAGCTCCTTTTACGAGATTATTTACATTAACAGATCCTCTTTCGAGTTTTCCTGAATTGATTAATTTTCCTGTCATATCGAAGATTTTATATTCTTCAGATGTTGTATTGGAAACATTAAGGATATTTTTTACCGGATTAGGATAAAGTTTGATATCTGTAAGCATATTATTGCCACCTAATATGTCTCCTTTAGATGTTGATCCGATATTTACTGTGTAATCCTCAACTTGTCCATACGTATAAGTTCCGCAAGATGATGATGGGATAGAGCTGTACTGCATCATTACTCTCATTCTTGTAGAGCCAAGTGCAGCAGAAGACGGAATCGTTATACTTCCCGTTACCGGTGTTGTAGTAGATCCTGATTTGGTCCATACCAATTCGCCGCTATCTGTAAAGACTCCGTTTTGATTGTAGTCAATATATACTGCGTACGCTTCACTGTATACGGTTGAAGTCCATACCGGAGTAATAGAAATTGTATAGGCAGTTCCTCTTGTAACATTAGTGGAAACAGATGTGAAATTCTCGTATCCTGCAGTTCCTGTAGAAGTGTTGTTGATTGTTCCAAACTTCACATTTCCTATTCTTTCGTCAGCAGTATTGTTTGCACTTGCTGAACAATAAGTTACCGTGCTTCCTGCAAGAGTTGTTACACTTACGGAATTACTGGCTACTGAAGTGTTTCCTGCGGCGTCTTTTGCTTTAACGGTAAAGCTGTAAGTGGTAGATGGACTTAAGCTTGTTACTGTATAAGAAGTAGAAGCAGTAGATCCTATTAATGAAGCACCCTGATATACATCATATCCGGTAACCCCTACATTATCCGTAGCTCCGCTCCATGATAAATTGGTTGTGGTTGCAGTAGTACCGGAAGCAGCAAGAGTAGGTGCTGTAGGCGCTACAGTATCAGTTCCTCCTGAACCTGCATTTACCGTGATGTTAGCGTTATTTACATCAAAGAATACATGATTGGAACCTTTTACCATAATTCTCCCTGTTGTCGTAGAGGCATTAGGTATGGTAACAGCCTGGCTTCCATCATTAGGTGTTCCGGCTAATAATGTAGTCCAGGTATTTCCACTGTCAGTTGACCAAAGAATATCTACATTAGCAGCATTTACATTATTTCCTGTAGTTCCTGCTACATCCCATGTTACAGTTTGGGAAGTTCCTCCTGTATATGTCGTTGCTGAATTTTGGGAAGAAACTACAAATGGTCCTGCTGTAGAATTTACCGTAATCACTGCATCATCAGAATTGTTTCCTGAACCTCCGGCTCTGTTATCACGAACTGTAAATCTGAAGTTCAGTGTTCTTGCTACATTAGATAAAGCTTCTACAGTAATTTCTGAACCTGCGGTTGTGGTAGCACCGGCAAGGATAGAAGCCATCCTTGGAAAATATCTTGTTGGAGAAGTTGTTGGAGTCCATGATCTGAAAGTAGGTCCGGATGCTTTTGTTGCGCTGGCTGCAGAGCTTGCTCCTGTCTGTGACGAAGAAGCATTGTCCATTTGTTCCCATACATAAGTTAATGAATCTCCGTCTGCATCCGTACCGGTTCCTGTTAACATAAATGGTGTGCCTTTAGGAATAGTGTAATCAGATCCTGCATTAGCGGTTGGAATTGCATTTCCTGTTGCTGTACTTACAGGACATGTTTTAGCTTTAATATTATTAGTGATCTGCTGGATGCTTATTGCATGGAAAAATGCATCAGAATGGGGTTGTACATCCTGAGAGGTAATTCCTGCATATCCCATGATGGTAGATCCTGAACCAGGTTCCATATTAGCTCCGGTTCCTTCATTGCTCATAGAGAATGTATGGTTTCCTCCGAACTGATGCCCCATCTCATGCGCTACATAATCAATATCAAAATTATCTCCTGAAGGAATTGCATCCGCAGGGGAGGTGTAACCACTTCCTTTCGAGCCGTTTGTACAAACACATCCGATACATCCGGCATTTCCACCACCTCCGGTAGCCCCGAAAAGATGTCCGATGTCGTAATTAGCCTCGCCAATCACAGAAGTTAGGGTATTTTGAAGTTGCGAATTCCAGTTATTCATGCTGCTTGAAGGAGAGTAAGGATCCGTAGAAGCATTAGTGTAAATTACAGCATCATTGTTAGAAATTAAAACCATTCTTGCTGCGAAATCTTTTTCAAAAACACCATTTACGCGGGTCATTGTATTGTTCATTGCAGCTAAAGCATTGGCTTTTGTTCCCCCAAAATAAGTAGTGTATTCTCCCGTGCAGGAAAGTGCTAATCTGAAAGTTCTCAGCTTGGCATCATCAGCGTTAGGTCTTGCAGCGAGACTGGTATTATCAATCCCTTTTTGGGCAACATCAATAACAGTACATTCAAATTTGTTAAGATTGTCTTTTTTGTCTGATTTTTTATAAACCACATACGTTGAAAGATCTTTGGTGTAAGGCTCGATGAACACAGCCGATTTATCACCATAAATTTCCATCGAGGATAATCCTAAGGGCGAAATACTGAAATAAACTGTGGAATTAGAATCTCCAAGACCCTCACCAACGTAAGATTTGATGTCCGGATACCGGGCTGCCAGTTGTGGATCAAAATTTGAATTTTCCTTTACTTTAAAGTTTTCCATTTTCCCGTCGGAATTAGGAAAAGAAATAATGACTTGTGATTTTTCGCCGGCAGCCAGTCTTTTGGGAGCTCTTGAAAGCGCGTTTTTCAAACCATCTATGTCCAGTGTATAGACTTTTGGATTATTGATGTTCGTTTTATTCTCGAAAACATTTGCAGATGTTTTCTGTGAACTTTGAGACCAGAGACGATCGGTCTGAGCGAAAGAAATGCCCGTCATAAAAAGCACTCCAATCAGAGTTAATTGTTTTTTCATAAAATATTTGTTTGATTGTGGAATGTCAAAGCTAATAAAAAATTCACAACAGAAAACAAAATTTTTTAAGAAAATTTTTGATTATATTTTAAATATATTAAGCATTATGTTAAGAATAATAAAATTCATATTGTATCAAAAAAAGAAAATAGCATACGTAAAATACGCATGCTATTCATTTATTGATAAGTTAACTCTACATTACAATCTATCATCAGCCGTAGGGCCATACAATCCGGGTACTTTATTTCCCGTTGATCTCAGATAAACAACCAGTTCTCCTCTGTGATGATATAAATGATTAAATAAAAAGCCTCTGATTACCTGAACTCTTGGAGTAGGAGCGAAAAGAATTTTTCCATTCATTTCCATTTTCCATTCATTAAAATATGTACTTTCATCAGAGCCCTCTATTACTTGTTGGGCTCTACTGACATTATTTTCAAACTTTGCTACAATATTTTGAATTGTGGAAATATCCCCTTTATCATATTGGTAGATTCCCATATCGAAAGTATTCTGATTGAAAGTATATTCATACCAGTTGTAAATCTCTGCAATATGTGAAGCCAGTTGGCCCGTGGTCCAGCTTTTATCGGAAGGCTTCCAGTCCAGAACACTGTCGGGAATTGCATTTAAAATTTTCCGGGTATTCTCTGCTTCATAGAGAAACTCACCTAAAAGAGCCTGTTTAATCATGATAGTAGAAAATAAATTATTGTGTAATATCTCTTCCGATTACCAATCTCTGGATTTCTGAAGTTCCTTCACCAATGGTACAAAGTTTAGAATCTCTGTAATATTTTTCTGCAGGAAAATCTTTAGTATATCCATAACCTCCAAAGATCTGAACTGCATTATTTGCAATTCTCACACAAGCTTCAGAAGCAAATAACTTCGCCATTGCTCCTTCTTTGGTCATTTTTTGTTTTGCATTCTTTAATGTACAAGCCCTGTGAATAAGAAGTTCAGCAGCGTCAATTTCAGTTGCCATATCAGCAAGCATGAAATTAATAGCCTGAAAGCTTGCGATAGATTTTCCGAACTGATGTCTTTCCTTAGCATACTTTAATGCTGCTTTATATGCACCTCTTGCTGTCCCAAGACTTAATGCTGCAATAGATATTCTTCCACCATCCAGGATTTTCATAGCTTGCTTGAAGCCTTCTCCAACTTCTCCTAAACGATTAGAATCTGGTACACGTACATTATCAAAAATTAATTCAGCCGTTTCAGAAGCACGCATTCCCAGTTTGTTCTCTTTCTTTCCTGAAGTGAAACCTGGCATTCCCTTTTCCAAAACAAAAGCAGTTGAATTATTCTTTGCTCCTTTTTCTCCCGTTCTTGTCATTACGACTGCAATATCTCCGGAAATAGCATGAGTAATGAAGTTTTTAGCTCCATTGATTACCCATTCATCACCATCCTTCACAGCTGTTGTAGACATTCCTCCCGAATCAGAACCTGTATTGTGTTCTGTTAATCCCCATGCTCCAAGTACTTTTCCTGTTGCAAGCTGAGGCAACCATCTATGTCTTTGCTCTTCATTTCCAAATTCGTAAATATGGTTCGTACACAATGAGTTGTGTGCGGCTAAAGATAGTCCGATAGAAGGGTCTACCTGAGAAATTTCGTCAAGAATGGTAACATATTCGTGATAGTCTAACCCGGAACCTCCATATTGCTCAGGAACAACAATTCCCATAAAACCCATTTCTCCTAATTGATGAAATAGATCTTTTGGAAAAGTCTGGCTCTCGTCCCATTCCATAATATGGGGTCTGATGTTTTTTTCAGCAAATTCTTTTGCTGTTTCTGCTATCATTTTGATGTTGTCAACAATCTCGGTATTCATTATATAAGTAAATAGTTAGTTCTCAAAGATACTTAAATTGTAGAAATACGAAAATAAATTATCCACTGCGTAATATTATGTCTACAATAAATTAACTATCAGTTTTTTACATAATATAATTTAATAATTTTTTAATAAAAATCGTGTAAAGAGATATTGATTATTTATCTACTTTACAATACCAAATTTTAGAATATGAAAAAACTTTTACGATCTATTATCTTATTTTCCTCTTTTGTTTCAGCACAAATTCCGGCCGGATATTATGACGGAACTACGGGACTTACCGGATTTGCATTGAAGTCCAGATTGCATGACATTATTTCGACTAAGAACATAAGCTGGCATTATGGTGATCTCACCAATTATTATAATCAGACGGATCTTGATATTTATTATGATCATGATGCAAGCAACACGACGATATTATTGGATATGTACTCTGAAATTCCGACAGGACCGGATGCTTACGAATATACGACCGCTAATCTTATAGGAAGTTCGTCGGCCGAAGGACTCGGATGGAACAGAGAGCATATGATGCCTCAAAGTACATTTTACAGTAACTATCCCATGTATTCGGATTTGTTTTATGTAGTACCAACAGATGCAAGGATCAATCAGTTGAGAAGTAATTATCCGTATGGAATTTCTACTACAACACCTTCTAATGTATTTTACACCTTTACCAATTCTTCCAAAATCGGAAGAAGTGCCATTCCCAATTATGTTTATACAGGACGTGTTTACGAACCGATAGATGAGTTCAAAGGAGATGTTGCCAGGAGCTTATTGTATTTTGCAGTGAGGTATGAAGGAAAATTAGGAACTTTTAAATTCAACAATAATGCAAATCCGGCTTCGGATACCAATCCTCTGGATGGTACGGAAGAAAAAGCATTTGATGATGCGTATATAGCTATGCTTCTCCAGTGGCATGCCCAGGATCCTGTTTCCCAAAGAGAAATTGACAGAAATAATTCTGTTTACATGATACAAAAGAACAGAAATCCATTTATTGATCATCCGCAATGGGTAAATGATATCTGGGGACAGGTTCCTGACACGGTTTCTCCTCAATCACCAACGAATCTAACTGTGAGTCAGACAAGCGCCTACTTTACAACATTGAGCTGGATGCCAAGTACAAGTTCAGATGTTATCGGATATAAGATTTATCAGAATGGGTCGCTGGTGGCATCAACAAGAAATACCTCGATAAGCATCGATCATCTTTCTCCTTCTACCAACTACAATTATACGGTTAAAGCCTATGATAACGGATATCTTTTTTCACCAGACAGTAATATTGTTTCAGTAACCACTCTTGCTTCCGATGTATATTCCAAAGACCTTTTTGTTTCTAAATATTTAGAAGGAACATCCAATAATAAAGCTATTGAGATTACCAACAGAACGGGGCATGCGGTGAATTTAAGCAATTACAGGCTTACTATTCAGTTTCCTAGTGGTACCAATTATTATTTTCCCGCTCCATATGAGCTGGAGGGGACCGTACAGAATAATGAAACTTTTATGATTTTAAATCCTAACGCCAGTTTTTCATGCTTTGGCAATGAAAGCGCTAAATTTGTTACTGCAGCCCCGCAAATGACATTTTCAGGAAGTCAGTATATTGAGCTGAGTTATAAATCTGCAACTGTTGATGCTATTGGTATCAAGTCCCAATCCAATTCATCTCAATTGACTGACGTTTCTCTTTACAGAAAAGCTAATGTTACTCAGCCCATAACCTCTTTTAATATAAATGAATGGGATGTACATCCTGCTGATCATTGCGAAGATACGGGAACATTATTTTTACAGGATATTCAGTATGCTGGACAGGAAGAACTTAAAATATATCCTAATCCTGTCAGTGAAAATATATTTGTAACCGGAAAAACAGAAGGCATAGAAACGGCACAGATCATCGACTGGTCCGGAAGGGTATTGGTTACTGAAAAAACACCTTTCCTAAATAAAAATAATATTTCCGTACAGAATTTGCAATCCGGTCATTATCTTTTAAAACTGGATAACAAAGTATTTAAACTTACGAAGAAATAACTTTATAAAATTCAGAAAATAGATTTTTTTACTTTAAAAAGTAATGAAATTATAGTTTTGGAAATTAATTTTTAAAGCGCTCATATCCCGTTGAATCTACTGTTTTACAGGATATTGATATAAGCAGATTCACTAATAATTAATATCTATAAGTGTTTCTGCTTATATCTTTTATTTATAAGTAATTATGCTTATATTTGCAAAATGATAGCGGTCATCACCGGTGATATTATAAATTCGCAACATGCAGACACAGAAGTTTGGATTACCAAACTAAAGAATCTCCTGGAGAATTGGGGGAGCTCACCCCTCACATGGGAAATTTACAGAGGAGATGAATTTCAGTTTAAGTGTACTATCGATGAAGTTTTCTGGCGTTTTCTAGCCATAAAATCTATTATAAAAAGTCAGGAAAATTTAGATGTAAGGATAGCCATCGGTATTGGTGAGGAAAACTTTTCATCCGAAAAGATTACCGAATCCAATGGAACGGCCTACGTTAATTCCGGAAGATTACTGAATGGATTAAAGAGTGATGGTGATACTGTTGCTATTAAAACATCGAACGAAACGGTAGACAGGGACCTCAATATTCTTTTAAAGTGGGCTTCAAAAGATTTTGATAACTGGACAATGGCTACCGCAGAAATTATTCATGAAATGATTATGAATAAAGATATCACCCAGGAAGATCTAGCCAGGAAGTTTGCCATATCGCAATCTTCGGTAAGCCAGAGGCTAAAACGGGCGAACTATGACCTTATCGTAGAGACAAATCAATATTTTAGAAAGAAAATTTCAGAACTGTAACATGATTTTCACTAAACTCATATTGGCACATTTACTCGGAGATTTTATTCTTCAGCCAAATTCATGGGTTGCTGATAAAGAAAATCGTAAACTTAAAAGTAGGTATCTCTACCTGCATGTTCTCATACATACCGCTTTAACTTTTATTTTCCTCTGGAACCTTCAACTTTGGTGGGTGGCAGCTTTGGTAGGTATTTCTCATTTTATCATTGATGCCGCTAAGCTTATCTTTCAAAACATTAAAACAAAGAAAAGATGGTTTTTTATTGATCAGGTTCTTCATATTCTGGTCATTCTAGGTGTTTCATTTTATTTTAAAGAATTTGATGTAACGATATTTGAAAATCAGGAATTTCTGAAAATAGTAATGGCTGTTTTATTTTTAACGACGCCTTCATCTATTATCATTAAAATATTACTGTCTTCATGGACTCCGGTTGCTGAAGCTCAGAATAATATACAAACCGAATCTTTAACGAGTGCAGGTAAATATATAGGAATCCTGGAACGTTTGCTGGTATTTATTTTTATTCTGGTAAACCACTGGGAAGGGGTAGGTTTCATGGTTGCTGCCAAATCTGTATTCAGATTCAGTGACCTTGCACAGGCAAAACAACGAAAGTTGACTGAATATGTATTGGTAGGAACGCTTTTAAGTTTTGGAATGGCTGTTTTAACGGGAATTTTAATAAAATAATTATAAATCTAACTATAAAGACAATTTAGAAAATGGAAAAGAAAGAAATGTTGTACGAAGGTAAGGCTAAACAAGTGTTTGCTACCGATAATCCTGATCAAGTAGTAGTGCGTTTCAAAGATGATGCTACGGCTTTCAATGCTCAGAAAAGAGGACAGGTTGATCTTAAAGGCGAAATGAACAACGCGATCACCACTTTAATTTTTGAGTATTTAAATGAAAAAGGGATTAAAACTCATTTCATTAAACAATTGAACGAAAGAGAACAATTGGTAAAAAAAGTATCCATTATTCCTTTGGAAATGGTTGTAAGAAACTATTCTGCCGGAAGTATGGCTCAGAGATTAGGAGTAGAGGAAGGTATAAAGTCTCCGGTAACTATTTTTGATATCTGCTATAAAAAAGACGAATTGGGAGATCCTTTGATCAATGATCACCACGCTGTTTTCTTAGGTGCAGCTACGTATGAAGAGCTTGACGAAATGTACGAGCTGACTTCTGATATCAACGAAATCCTTATCGATCTGTTTGATAAAATGAATATCATCCTGGTTGACTTCAAGATCGAATTAGGGAAAACATCAGATGGTGAAATTATCCTGGCAGATGAAATCTCTCCTGATACATGCAGATTATGGGATAAAGACACCATGAAAAAATTAGATAAAGACAGATTCAGAAGAGACTTAGGTGAAGTAACTGAAGCGTATGTCGAAATCTATAACAGACTGAAAGCTTTACTTAATAAATAAGTAATACGGAAGATTTATAATCAGACTTGAGATTGTATTTAACATAATATTGAATTTCACATCTAATTGTAGAATCTATCAAAATAAAATCTAGATTAGAAAAAATAGAAATGAAAAGTTTAGACATTCATAAAAGTGAATATTTAAAACAGTTTAAAAACCAGACTTACGGTAGAAACCTTTTCAGAACAAAAGAAGAGGAAAGACTTGATGCTCCGAATGAGGAGTGCGGTATTTTCGGATTGTATTCTGACAATGATCTGGATACGTTTTCCCTTTCTCAGTTCGGACTTTTTGCTTTACAGCACAGAGGACAAGAGGCCTGTGGTATTTCCGTTCTTAAAAACGGGAAGATCAATAACCTGAAAGACGAGGGGTTGGTTTTAGACGTTTATAAAGATATTCAGGATCCTGAAGCTTTTATGGGGAATTCTGCAATAGGGCATACACGTTATACTACGGCAGGAGACAAAAAGAAGTACAATTTCCAGCCATTTTTTGCGAAAAATGAATATGACCAGATTATACTTTCGATTGCACATAACGGTAATTTAACGAACGCAAAAGAACTGAAAGCCGAACTGGAGGCAGAAGGTGTTGTTTTCAGAGCAACTTCAGATTCTGAGGTTATCTTAAGATTAATCCAGAAAAACCTTGATCTGGGATTAAGAGGAGCGATCAAAGCAACAATGGAAAAGATCGAAGGAGCTTATTCCGTGGTAGGAATGACGAGAAATAAGTTTTTTGCATTCAGGGATTTCAACGGGATCAGACCGTTGGTTTTAGGAGCTATTGATGAAAAATCATATGTGGTGGCTTCTGAATCCGTAGCATTGGACGCAGTGGGAGCACAGTATGTTCGTGATATTTTACCTGGAGAGATCATCTACACCAACGAAAATGAGACCGGATTACAGTCTTATATGGTGAATGAAAAAGGAAAACAAAGAATCTGTTCTTTCGAATATATTTACTTTGCAAGACCTGACTCTACATTAGAAAACATTAATGTGTATGAGATCAGAGAAAAGTCGGGTGAAAAAATCTGGGAACAAGCTCCTGTGGATGCAGATATCGTTATCGGAGTTCCGGATTCAGGAGTACCTGCAGCGATTGGCTTTTCAAAAGCATCAGGGATCCCTTTCCGCCCGGTTTTAATTAAAAACCGATATATCGGAAGAAGTTTTATTGTTCCGACTCAGGAAATGAGAGAAAGGATCGTTAACCTGAAGCTGAATCCTATTATATCTGAAATTAAAGGCAAGAGAGTAGTTATTATTGACGACTCTATTGTAAGGGGAACTACTTCTAAAAGACTGGTTAAGATTTTAAAGGATGCCGGAGTAAAGGAAATCCATTTCAGAAGTGTTTCTCCTCCGATCATTGCACCTTGTTATCTTGGGATTGATACTCCATCAAAAGATGATTTGATTTCAGCCAATATGACGACTGAAGAGCTAAGAAACTACCTTGGAGTAGATTCTTTAGAGTTCCTCAGTACAGAAAACCTTAAAGAAATCTTAGGATCTTCCAATCACTGCTTTGGATGTTTTACAGAACAATATCCTGTAGCAAAAGGGGAGGAAGTAGAGCTATTTAATTAATTGTCTCAACAATCAATACATAAAAAGACCTGATAACATAATATCAGGTCTTTTTCGTTTTTATTGTCGAAAAAAATAATTGATATAAATGTAGCAAAAGCTTAATACTATTATCGTACAGGATATGCCGGTATGCTTTAATTTTGCGTAATTAAGATCAGGATTATGAAAAGTACATTTATCACAGGTATTTTATTTCTGTTTATTCAGCTATATTCAGCTCAGTCTTTTGATAACCAGGCGCATCGGGGCGGAAAATCCTTATATCCGGAAAACACCATCCCTGCAATGAAAAATGCTTTAAAGATGGGGGTTACGACACTTGAAATGGATCTTGCCATCACAAAAGACAAGCAGGTGATTCTTTCTCACGATGCATTTCTTTCACCTGAACTGGTAACAAAGCCTGACGGAACATTTATTCCCCGGGATTCAGGATTTTATTACAAAATTTATGAAATGCCTTATGCAAAGATCAAAACTTTTGATGTAGGGATGAAAACACTAGCCAATTATCCTGACCAAAAGAAAATGAGGGTACAAAAACCGCTCTTTTCAGATGTTATAGATGCCTGTGAGAGTTATGCCCGGGAACTTAAAAGGCCTTTGCCGTTTTATAATATAGAGACTAAAACGCGACCTTTTTCGGACGATATTTTCCATCCTGAACCTAAGGAATTTGTCGATCTGATGATGAAGATCATTGTAGGAAAAAATATCCAGGACCGGGTTATTATTCAATCCTTCGATCCAAGAACCTTAGAGCTTATCCATGCACAATATCCTAAAATAATGACTGCCTTACTGGTAGAGAAGGTGGATGATAAAAAGCTTGCCCAGCAGCGGAATTATTTTAAAAATATCCCTGTCGAAAAATTCAGAATGTATCCCGATCATCTTAATGGAGTATCGGGTGATATGAAATTCTTAAGTTTTACTCCTACAATTTACAGTCCGGATCAATCTCTTGTCACACCCGGATTGGTGCAGGAATGTCACAAACTCGGAATGAAAGTCATACCATGGACAGTAAACTCGAAAGAAAGACTGCAGGAATTAAAAGCAATGGGAATAGATGGTGTGATCAGCGATGACCCGCGAATTTTCGAATAGATTTGCCTTACTCATACAATAGAAATGGCTGGAAGTTATTCTTCCAGCCATTTTATAATGCAGAAAACTACATTCTATGGTTAAAAAATTGGTTGTTGTTATTAAAACTTATAATTCAAACCTAGTTGGAATACTCTGTTGTTGTTTTCAGCAGCAGGTCTGCTTTTATCAATCTTAGTCAAGCTATTTACATATCTTGCGTTGATTCCCAGATTACGTGTGAAATAGTATCCTAAACCTAGACCTAGACCAAAGTTGAATTTATTGATGTCATCTTTGTTGATCGTTTCAGAAACTGAATTTTTCTGAGTGGTAGCGATACCGTTTGTAGTGCTTGTAACAGTATTTTCACCTTTGTTTTTTCCATCGATGAAATAACTGAATTCAGGACCTGCTTCTACATAAAAGTTATCCGCTGGCTTAAACTGAACCATTACCGGTACTGAAACATAATTCAATGTTGTTTTGTAATCACGTTGAGTTTTTACAGTAGTAGCTCCCGTAGTAACTTCAGTAGAAGAAAGAACACTTCTTGCTCCTAATTGGTTATACAATGCTTCAGGCTGTATACTGAATTGCTTTGAAAGAGGAATATTTACAAAAACACCGGCATTAAATCCTATTTTCTGATTGTTTGCACTTAATTGTTGCTGACTGAATTGAGCGGAGTTAGCTCCACCTTTAATACCAAATCTGATTGGTTCTTTTTCTTTGTTAACAGTAGTAATAGTAGCTGTTGTTTGTGTTTCCTGAGCAAATACTAATGAACCGGCAACTATTGCTAGTCCTAGAAATAACTTATTCATAATTTTATTTTTTAAATTGTACTATTTCTTGTTATCCGAATTATTCATTCAGATGGGGTGTATTTTGCAAAAGGCTTGCCATAATTATAATTTTATGATTTGCAGAAAGATAAGCTGCGAGCCGCTTCTTTAAAAGAATAAGTGATAATCCACATACGTGGGATTTTTTTAGTTAAAACAATCTAATTTGTTTAATTTTTAAGTTAAAATTGCTTGAAAAAAAATGCAAACTTTTTTTCATTTTTTTTTATTCAACACCCTTTATTCATCGTTAATTATGACCATTTTCACCCAACTTTCCAGATGAATTGAAGCTTACAAAAATGGCAGGTGACCATTTTGATCAGACTTTTATAATTTTTTATGATCATAATTTGTTGATCAATGGATGCATTGCAATGATTATTCAATGTGAAAACAGAACATTACAGGAGATCCGGATATAAAAAAACGGTTAAATTTATTAAATCTAACCGCTTATCTTGTTATTAAGTATATTATTACTTATTAAATTTATAAGTAAGACCGATCTGGAATACGTTATTTTTTCCATCTGCCTGTACGTTATTAACTTCTTTAGCAATATCTATAACACCCGCAACATATCTTGCATTCACACCGATATTCTTCGTAAAGAAATATCCTGCACCAAGACCTACACCAAAATCAAAACCTTTCACAAAATCCTTTCCATCTCTAGAATAGGAATTGTATTTAAATTTTGAATTGATCAGGAAACTAAACTGAGGTCCTGCTTCAAGATAAAACTGCGGAGTTGCATTATACTGGAACATCACAGGAACAGAGATATAATCTAAATTTACTTTAACATCATTATTTCCATCAGCTTTTGCGCCTAATCCATTGTATAAGATTTCGGGTTGTACACTAAAGCTAGGAGCTACAGGGACATTCATTAAAACCCCACCATAGAATCCCGCTTTTGATTTTGAATCACCACCTGAAATTGTAGAAATATTAAGACCTGCTTTTACTCCAAATGTTTGAGCAAACGTTAATGAACCAGCAACGATTGCCAAACCTAATAATAATTTTTTCATGATTATATTTAATTTTAATTTGTACTGTTTTGCTGCAAAATTCTTGCCAAATTATGTTAAAATAACAAAAATGGTTAGATTTAACCATTAAATCTAACCATTTTATTGAAATCAAAATTTGTTATCTGAATGTGTTTTATGCTTATTTGAATTTGTAAGCTAAACCAACCTGGAATACGTTGTTTCTCATCGCATCACCATTGTTGTTTTTGTAGATATCTGTTAATCCGGCAGTATATCTAGCTGTAATTCCTAGGTTTGGTGTGAAATAATATCCTGCACCAATACCGATTCCAAAGTTGAATGTGTTGAAAGCATCTTTGTCAAGACTTCTCGTTCTTGTGCTTGTATTATCATTCGTAGAACTTTTGAATTTATCTTTAGCACTTACTAAAAATCCGAATTCAGGACCTGCTTCCAAGAAGAATTCAGGAGTTGCATTATACTGGAACATTACCGGTACAGCTATATAACCTAAATTTCTTGAAGATTCATCCTTAAAATTATTACCTAATACTGTATATTCTCTGGTTACTTTTGAACCCAAGTCATTATACAATACCTCCGGTTGAATGCTGAATGAGCTCGCTACCGGGATGTTTGCAAAAACCCCTGCATTGAATCCGATTTTAGATTTTGAATCACTAAGGTCAGCTCCTTTTGAAAGAGATGAAACGTTCATACCACCTTTAACACCAAATGTAACCGGGTTAGAAGATGAAGTAGAAGTTGTCTGAGCGAATGCTAATGAACTTGCAGTTACTGCTAATCCTAAAATTAACTTTTTCATAACTTAATTTTTTTAATATTTTACTATTCTTAATTTTAAATTTTACTACTTGTCAACTTTCGTTTGACGCAGAGTATCTTTCAAATTAGATGCCAAAACATAAAACATGACAAAAGTCAGGTTCACAAATACTATTGAAAACTACTATAAAATGCTTCAAATCATATCATTACGATGGGTAAACAAACATTTGTTTAACATTCCTTAAAAACAGTTTAAATTCTAAATTAGGCTTATTTCGAGGAAAATAATACTCAAATGACTTGAACGTAATTGATATATATTACTCCTTTTTTGAAATAAATGGAATTTATTTTAAAATCAAGGCCGGATGAAAATTCCTTTATGAAAAACCATAAGGCCTTTAATGAATAGTAATTTAAATCATTCTTTTAATATATTTTTAATCGTCTGTAATACAATACAGTATATAAGTTGTAATTTTGATTATAAAACTTAAGGATCAGGGTTTATATTGAACCTTAAATGAAAAATAAACTAATCTGGGAATGAAACAAAACAAGCAGTTGAAATTTATACTTCCTATTCTGGGATTGGTTATTCTACTGCTGTTGACTATGGTGGCTGGTAAAACTTTTTATCCATTAAACGTATGGGTAATGATCTGCCTGGGTATTTTAATCATTGCATTAAGTTTAAAATTAATCTATAATCTATTTCTATCCAAAGCAGATCAATCTTTATCATCCAGGCAATACGTCGATGAACCTGGACAAAAGATCTTCTATATTTCAACTTTCCGGACAAGTTTGCTAAGTATGTCAATGATATTTTTGTCCGCAATTTTCATTTATCTTTTCACTCAGCTATTCCCTGAAATTATTGAAGAAATTTATATGGAACCTTCGGTAATCGTAATTGTTCTGATGCTCTTATATGTTATTTTATTTATGGGATCTATTTATTGTTTTTTGACAGGAATTAAGCTTTTTATCAGACGAAGGAAAATCGTACAGTTAATTATCAATGATGACAGCATCGAATTTCTCCCTGTTTACGACTTTGGAACTGCAACCCGAAACATAAGTGTGCTATCTATATTTTTTAAGAAAAAAATGCGTAAAGCTTATTTTACAGATCAGATTTCTGTTGAAAAGGTTAATAACACCTGGAACGGAGACAAAATAAAAATTTATATTGAAGGGATCGGTTTTTACTTACCCTTTCTATATGATGATGTGGAGGACCTGGAAAAGGTATTTCAAATGATCAGACATCGGCTGATAAAGCATATTCAATTCAATACTTATGATACACTGTAGAGGTGATCTGATCATTAAAAAATCCTGATCAAACAATCAGGATTCTTAATTTTATCTGAAAAGTAAACAGGGATGTTATGCATCATTCAGTTTTCTGTAAAAATGCAGTGATTTTTCAATATTTTCCTGGCTGCATTCATGGTCAAAAACACACGATCCTATTCCGGAAAGCAAAGAGAAATTAATCTTCTTTTCCGTATTCTTTTTGTCGTTTAATAATAGAGATATCAGATTTTCATCGCTAAAATCACTGATATCCAGGTATGGATAATACCTTTTGATATGGTCAATGATCATTTCCGAATCTTCTTTTGAAATTAACTTTTCAAGGTGAGAAAGATGTGCTTCACAGATCATTCCGGCAGCTACTGCTTCTCCATGTAAAACCGGATTTCCCTGTTCAAGACAAGAACTTTCGATAGCATGACCGATAGTATGTCCGAAATTTAAAGTTTTTCTGACATTTTTTTCATGAAAATCCTGATCTACAACATCCTGTTTGATCGCCATCGAGGTCTGAATGTGTGGTAGTACTGATTCTACATCCAGCTTTTGTATTTTGATCAGATTCTCCCAATGTAAACGGTCTGCAATTAACCCGTGCTTCAGCATTTCAGCAAAACCACTTCGTAATTCTTTGAAGGGAAGTGTTTCTAAGAACTTAGGATATACAAAAATCTGTTCAGGAAAGGTAAAGGTACCTACCATATTTTTGTAGTGCATCAGGTCAATACCTGTTTTTCCTCCAATAGAGGCATCACACATCGATAATAGAGTAGTAGGAACATTAATGAACTGGATCCCTCTTTTATAGGTTGAGGCAACAAATCCGCCCATATCGGTAATAACACCACCACCGAGGTTTATAACCAGAGCTTTTCTATCTGCCTGCATTTCCGTTAAAATCTCCCAAAGCTGATTGGCAGTCTGAATATTCTTCATTTCTTCACCCGCTTCTATCTCCAGGATTTCAAAAGCAAGATCCGTTTCCATATTGCCCAAAAGTACCGGAAGGCAATATTCATGTGTATTTTCATCAACCAATATGAAAATTTTGCTGAAAGATTTTCCATGCAAAAAATCATTAAGCTGGGAAAACTGATCGTTTAATAGTGTTATCATTTCTGGAATAATATAAATTTAATTGTAGAACAATATTGCAAAGTTATGATTCTTAATTTTTAACTCGTAACTAAATTACTATCTTTGCAAAAATATTTAGAATGAGCAGAGATAATAATAAATCAGGGAAACCACAAAGACCAAGAATTTCAACCAGAAAAAATTCTGATGATTCTCGTGCTTCTAAATCTGGAAATTCTTCAAGATCAGGTTCTTTCAAGAAATCTTTTCCTAAAGCAGGAGAGAGGAATTTTGACCACAAAAGCAGCAGTTCGAAGTTTAAGAGGAGTGAGGAAAGTTTTGAAGGACGTGCTGAAGAAGGTAAATCAAAACCTGAGAGAACACCTTATATTACCAATCAAAGTGAAGGACGAGAAAAAAAGACCTATGGGAAGCCAGGTCCTAAAAGAGGAGGGAAAAGCTTTGATGCAAGAGATAAATATGAGAGAGGTAGCTTAAAATATGGTAGAAGACCTTCATCGGGCAATGACAGAGATGAAGATAAGGCAAGATCTTTTGTACAGAAAAGAAGATTGAGCAAGATCGAAAAAGATGTCCATAAAGATACGATCCGTCTTAACAAATATATAGCCAATTCAGGAATATGCAGCAGAAGGGAAGCAGATGAACTGATCACACAGGGTCTTGTAGAAGTAAACGGAAAAGTGGTTACTGAAATGGGCTATCAGGTTCAGAAAAGTGATAAAGTAGTTTTTGATGGACAAAATATTACTCCTGAAAAACCTGTTTATGTCCTTCTGAATAAACCGAAAGGATATATTTCCACTACAAAAGATGATAAAGCGAGAAAAACGGTAATGGATCTTGTTGCAAATGCGTCTCCTTATCGTGTGTTCCCGGTTGGAAGACTGGACCGTTCCACAACAGGCGTTATTCTTTTAACGAATGACGGACATATGACCAAAAAACTGACACACCCGTCTTTTGATGCTAAAAAGATCTATCATGTAACACTGGACAAAAAACTGACACATGAAGATATGAAACTTATTGCTGAAGGTATCCGTCTGGATGAAGGCGTTGCTACGGTGGATCAGATTTCGTTTATTGAAGGAAAGCCTAAAAATGAGGTAGGAATTGAGATCCATATCGGATGGAACCGTGTTATAAGAAGGATATTCCAGAGATTAGGGTATGAAGTGGAAGCTTTAGACAGGGTGATGTTTGCAGGTTTAACAAAGAAAAATATCAAAAGAGGTCATTGGAGAATTCTTACGGAATTAGAAGTTAACAATTTAAAAATGCTTTAGAAATTAATTTTTAATTGATCAAAAAGGTTTTTAAACTGAAAAATATAGGCGTGGTAAAAGAATAACCACGCTTTTTTATTTAATACCATTCAGTAAAAACTATTTGTGTCATTTATACTGATTTCATTCCGGTGTAATCGATACACAAAAAGCACAGTAATTAACTGTGCTTTTTATTTTTATGATAATAAAAGACTATCCTAAAACAGTAACTCCCTTCTGGATCATTTCGTAAATGGCGTCTCTACCGTTATCCGGTTTTACATTAACCGCGCGTGTTCCGTTAAAATGAAGGCAGGTAACATATCCATTTGCTACAGCATCTGTACAGGTGAACTTTACACAATAGTCCATTGCCAGACCGACGATTTCCAATAACTGAATGTCATGGTATTTTAAGAAGTCATCCAATCCGGTCTTCATAAAATGATTATTGTCCTGAAAACCGCTATAAGCATCAATTTCGGTATTCTTTCCTTTTTGAATAATATGTGTTACTTTATCCCTGTTAAGATCTTTATGAAAATCTGCTCCGAAAGTTCCCTGGATGCAATGATCCGGCCACATAAATTGCGGAACACCACCTAAAATAATACTTTCTCCTACTTTTTTTCCATTGTTGCTGGCAAAACTTTTATGGTCTGCGGGATGCCAATCCTGGGTTAAAACAATCTGGTCATATTCGTTTTCCTCCATTAAAAGATTGATATAAGGAATAATTTCATTAGCTCCCGGAACCGCTAAAGCTCCACCTTCACAAAAATCATTCTGAACATCTACTATTATTAGTGCTTTTTTCATATTTAAATCTCGAATTTTTGATAAATTTACAAAAACTAATACTCAAAAAATTGTCCAAACACGAATTATCGGACAAAACGACACTTTATGAAAGAATTCACCATTGTCAATGGATGAGTTCATCACAGAAAATGGTCCTTGATTATAGATTAAATTTTTAAATAATTAATTTCCATCCCAACAGACTCATTCACCTGTAAAATTAATAATCTGGTTCGGGTGTAAACCAAATATCAATAGTTTATCTTTGCAGCAAATATGTATTTATGTCATTTGAGTCTTTGGGATTATCACATAATATTATTCAATCTGTCAAAAAGCTAGGCTATTTAAAGCCATTTCCAATTCAGGAGCAAGCTATTCCTGTTATTTTACAAGGAAAGGATTTGATGGGAATTGCACAAACCGGTTCGGGAAAGACGGCTTGTTTTGTGATGCCTATTTTAGAAAAATTACAGAATGCAGAAGTTAAGAAAGACCGTAATATTCAGGTCTTAATATTGGTTCCTACGCGTGAGCTGGCAATCCAGATTGATGAAGTTTTCAGAGCCTTTACCGGAAACCTGAAACGTGATATCCGTACGATGGCAGTATATGGTGGAGTTTCTATCAACCCTCAGATGAAAGGAATGTTCGGAGTAGAAGTCCTTATTGCGACCCCAGGACGTTTATTGGACCTGATAGAACATAAAGCTTTGAGCATTTCAGAAATAAAGCACCTGGTGATTGATGAGGCAGATAAAATGTTTCAGCTTGGATTTGGTGACGAAATGAATAAGCTTTTTGCTTTAATGCCGGCTATGAAACAAACGACTATGTTTTCAGCAACTGTAGATGATAAAGTTTCTGAAATAAAAGAACGTTTATCCCATAATCCCGTTATTATTGAAATAAAAAAGGAAGCAGTTGAAATTGATAATATTGAGCAACTGGCTTATCATGTTTCTCCTGAACACAAAGGGCCTTTCCTGCGTTATTTAATCAAAGAGAAAAAGGTTGAAAAAGCTTTGGTATTTGTATCTTCAACAAAGTCAGCAGATAATCTGGTTGAAAAGCTTAAAAAGAATAAAATTAAAGCAGTAGCCATTCACAGTCAGAAGTCACAGGGTGCCCGACGAAATAATCTGGAAGAGTTCAAGGTAAACGGTGCTCAGATTTTGGTTGCTACGGACTTACTGGGACGAGGCATTCATATTGAGTCTTTGCCTTGTGTGATCAATTATGAGCTACCACGTTCACCCTTGGATTATATTCACCGTATCGGAAGGACGGGACGAGCCAATGAAAAAGGTACCGCCATTTCAATCCTCACGGATGATGAGTTGCAACATTTCAGGGTTATTCAAAAGAAAATGGGTAAAAAAGTGACATTACAAAGGACGGAAGGAATTGATCTTCACGGTTATTAGAAACAATAAAAACGCTTCAATTTTTTTTAAGAATTGAGGCGTTTTATTTTATCCCGTTAATCCCTATTTTTTTGTTGGCTGATAGCTTTTCTTGTAGTAATTTTAGAAAAAATTCCGGAAGGGCAAAAACCTTTCTGTTATTTATTGAAAGGATGAAGAACATATTAACCACGATAATTAAAAATGAGCAATTTAGAATTAAAAAAATATCCGATCGGACCATTTGAAAAGCCGGAAAGCATCGATGATATCCAATTGGATGAATATATAAAAGTGATCAAACACTTTCCTGCCAAACTAAAAAATCTGATTGAAAACTTTTCGGATGATCAATTGGATACCCCATATCGGGAAGGTGGATGGACGGTAAGACAGCTTGTCAATCATATTGCAGACAGCCATATTAATAGTTTCATTCGTTTTAAATTGGCTTTAACGGAAAATAATCCAACCATAAAACCTTATGAAGAGGCAAAATGGGCTGAACTCCAGGACAGCAGAAGTTCTCCTGTGAAACCGGCAATGAGAATGATCAAAGGAACTCACGAAAGATGGTATATCCTCCTTAAAACACTCACGAATAAACAATTCGAAAGAACATTTCATCATCCTGAAAACCATCAGGATTATGACCTTAGAAGCTATCTGGCATTTTATAGCTGGCATTGCAATCATCATTTTACTCATATTGAAAATCTGAAGAAGGAGAGAGGTTGGTAAAAAAGAGTCTGCATAACCGAATCTATTTTGATGAGATCCTCAACAGGATTTCTATGCTTACTGAAAATTCTCCAGGAAAATGGGGTAAGATGAATGTTGCTCAAATGTTAAAACATTGTGACCTTATTCTTGGCATTGCATTGGGAAAAACCTGGCTTTCCACTATCAATCCCCTTTTTGAGACAATAGGAGTGCTCACTAAAATAGAAATGCAGGTCTTTAATAACGGAATTCCCCGAAATATGCCTACTTTTAGAAAACTTATCGTTAATTTTGAATGTGATTTTACTGAGGCCAGAAAAGGACTCTTAGAAACAATGAATGAATACTGGGAATGTTATACCCAAGATAACCTGCCGGAAAAGCATGTTCTATTTGGAAAAATGAAAGAGAAAGACTGGGGTTTTCTGGAGTATAAACATCTCGATCATCACCTAAAACAATTTAATGTATGAGTTTTTTTGATAAAATATTTGGCGGAAAAGAAGAAAAACCGGAACAGAAATCTTTCTGGAAAAAAAATAGAATCCGAGAAAGATCTCGCAGAAGCTATAGAAAGATCATACCATAACAAGGTTGCCATATTCAAACATTCTACCAGTTGTTTTATCAGTAAGACGGTGCTCAGGAATTTTGAATCGGAAATTAAGGATGCCGGTACCAATGCAGATTTATATTTTCTTGATTTGCTGGCATACAGACCTATTTCCAATAAGATAGCAGAAGATCTTGATGTAACCCATCAAAGTCCTCAACTGATTGTAGTAGAAAACGGAAAAGCCGTAAATAATGCTTCGCATCAGAATATATCAATAACCCAAATCGCACAATGAAGAATATTAATAA
Organism: Chryseobacterium proteolyticum; assembly: GCF_046591535.1. NCBI lineage: Bacteria > Pseudomonadati > Bacteroidota > Flavobacteriia > Flavobacteriales > Weeksellaceae > Chryseobacterium > Chryseobacterium proteolyticum. The sequence goes on from NZ_JBJLWK010000001.1 coordinate 526,013, forward strand.
CTACCTAGCTCAGGTTTTAAATGTTCCCACAGAACAGGTTAATGGCTGTAGCTTGCACTATGAAGTAAAAAAAGTTCAAAAGAACCAGTTCCTTCTGCAATACGGCGAAATTTGCCGCTATGTATTTTTTGTAGAAAAAGGGCTTTTAAAGATGTATTCTATCGATAAGAACGGAAAAGAACACATCATACAATTTGCCCCTGAAAGCTGGCTGATTTCTGACCGCACCAGTATTTACTTTAACGAACAATCGGTGTATTATATAGAGGCTGTGGAGGATTCCGAAGTTTTATTTCTTCATCCGGACTTTTTTAACAAACTGGTCTCCCAGTTTCCGGACAGTGCAGAAAGACGGGATATTCTTTTACAAAAGCACGTCAGAAGTCTTCAGGACAGGATCAGCTCATTATTAGGCGAGACTGCGGAAGAAAGATACCTTAAATTCATTAAAATGTACCCGGATTTATTATTACGGGTACCACAATGGATGATCGCATCTTATTTAGGAATTACCCCAGAAAGCCTGAGCCGTGTAAGAAAGGAATTAGCAAGGAAAAACTTTGTTGTTGATTAAGATTCCCTCTCAATCATTTTAGCCATTTTTCCTACCTCTATTAACTTTTGTTGGGTTTCTTCTGACCAGGGAAGCCCAATACACATTCTCATACAATTTTCAAACTGATCCTGGAGACTGAACATTCTTCCCGGTGCAATGCTTATACTTTGCTTAATGGCAAGGTCGTATAATTTCCGGGTCTGTATTTTTTTATCGAATTCCACCCAGAGGGAAAGCCCTCCCTGTGGCCTGCTTGTTTTGGTTCCTTCCGGAAAATGCTGCGCAATGGTCTGGACATAATTCTGATAATTAGCCTGCAGGGTTTTCCGTAGTTCCTGAAGGTGTTTTTCGTATTTCCCGGTTTTTAAGAAATTAGCAACGGCTTCATTTACAATAGAAATAGAAGAGGTGGAATGAAGAAGTTTGAGTTTGAGGATTTTGTCTTTGTACTTTCCGGGAGCAATCCATCCTACACGATAACCCGGGGCAAGCGTTTTTGAGATAGAGCTGCAATACAAAACATTTCCTTCTGTATCAAAGGACTTACAGCATTTTGGACGGTGTGTTCCGAAATAAATATCCCCGTACACATCATCTTCAATAAGCGGAATGTTATTTTCGGCAAGAAGTTTTACGACTTCTTTTTTATTTTCATCAGACATACAGCTTCCTAAAGGAGTATTGAAATTAGGGATCAATAAGCAGATGTCAATTTTAGGAATAGCTTTTTTCAGGGATTCGATTTCAATTCCATGGGCAGGATGGGTAGGCAATTCCAATACTTTAAGTCCAAAGCCGGTAGCCAGTTGTAAGATGCCCGGATAACATGGGCTTTCTATAGCTATTGTATCTCCCGGTTTTCCTAAAGCCATCAGACAAAATGACAAAGCATTCATTCCACCGTTGGTCGTCACAAGGTCATTTTCGCTAAAGTTTCCGCCCCAGGATAAAGATCTTTGGGCGATCATTCTTCTTAATTTTAAATTCCCTTGGAGTTCTTCATACTCTGCGCCTCCATATTCAAGCTCCCGTGTGGCATGGATGATTTCCTTTTTAAGTTTTGCATGCGGTAATAATTCTCCGGATGGAATTGCTATGGAAAAAAGGGTAAGATTTTTCTTTCCCATATTTTCATACACTTTACTGATGAGTTCATCGGGTTCGTTATTATTGGCAATCAGTGATGGCCTGCTGACTTCAGGAAGCGGAAGTTTTACCGAAAGTAACTGACTTACAAAATATCCGGACTGTGGTTTGGGTTCAATGAGCGACATGGATTCCAGTTCCAGGAATACACGCTTTGCCGTGTTCATGCTAATCTGATGCTCAAGGCATAATTTTCTTACCGACGGAAGCTTATCACCAGGCTTCAAAACGCCGCTTGTAATCTGTGAAACAAAACCATTGGTGATCTCTGTGTACAAAAAATTTTTACTCATATCTTAAACTGTGCTCATGCAAATATACAAAACTGAGACTGTGTTTATTTATTTTTCCTCTCTAATTTTGATTTATAATAATATAAAATGATAACGAATAAAATTTCAAAAGATCAGGCTCTTAGCGGATGGATCAACGGATTTATCGGAGTATTGCTATTCAGCGGTTCGCTGCCGGCCACAAAATTAGCCGTAATGGATATGAACCCAATTTTCGTAACGATCGCGCGGGCAACCATTGCCGGTGTATTGGCTTTATCTGTCATTCTGATATATAAAGAAAAACGTCCGGTAAAGGAACAGATATTCCCATTAGCTCTGGTCTCATTGGGATGTGTTATTGGTTTCCCTTTGTTGTCTTCTCTGGCCCTTCAATATATCACATCTGCACATTCTATCGTGTTTTTAGGAATGCTTCCTCTTGCAACGGCTATATTCGGGGTACTGAGAGGTGGTGAGCGACCGCATCCTGTATTTTGGTTTTTTTCTATTGCCGGCAGCCTTTTGGTTATAGGTTATGCTGTTTCGCAGGGGATATCGGCTTCTCCTGTTGGCGATATCCTGATGCTTGCCGCTGTTGTTTTATGTGGGCTTGGTTATGCAGAAGGTGCTAAGTTGTCAAAAACACTAGGAGGGTGGCAGGTGATATCCTGGGCGCTGATACTGGCTTTACCCCTTATGATCCCTTTATTTTTCATCTATTTTCCCAACCATATTGAAACCGTAAGCGGACAGGGATGGTTTGGCCTAGCTTATATTTCATTATTCAGTATGTTTATCGGGTTTATTTTTTGGTATAAAGGACTTGCGCAGGGAGGAATTTCGAGTGTAGGGCAATTACAGCTTTTACAACCATTTTTTGGACTTGCATTGGCCGCCTATCTGCTTCATGAACCTGTAAGTATAGGAATGCTGGGAGTGACAATTGGTGTGATTTTATGTGTTGCCGGGACCAAAAAATTTGCAAAATAAAAGGTTTAAAATATTATAACAAGAAAAGATTGCTGTAAGGCAGTCTTTTTTGTTGTATATAAATCACTCTGGTAAGGCTTTATGGTATTATAAATTAAACTTTCACACAAAAAACCTTATGATTGAAGTCATAAATTTATGAATGTTTTATCTGTAGATTTGAAATATAATTATTAAATAATCGTTCATATATAAATATGATTAATTTTTATTTAAAATTATATTATATACACCACACACCACAAAATAAAAATATTATGAAATTGATCTTATCATTAAGCATCATGGGTTTACTTATCCTGAGCTGCAAAAAAGAAAAGGAAAATCAGATGAATAACGGCGTTGACACGGTAACTACAGTTCCGGGGGATACGATGGGAGCTGTTCCTCCAGCCTCTGACACGATGACTACATCATTGCCTTCCAGAGACAGTACTGCCCAATCCGGCACAACCACTATGCCTGCACAGGATTCTACCACAAATAAAAAGAGATAATTCTTCAAACTAACGTAAAAATTCTTTCAAGTAAATGGGTATTCGTGATATCTCACGAATGCCTTTTGTTGATAGATTTACGTAAAATGTTTTCATATAATAATTTGTATTTCAATCAGTTAATTAAATCATAATTAACATAAAAAATAATCAATAGGTGCAATTATTGCACTTGTAAAAGCATTGGTCCATTAAAATATTTTACTAGGGTGTTTTTGTGAACTTTGTTTTATATAATAATACCAAAAACTAAATATTATGGTAATCAACGAAAACATCTTATATTCCATAGGAGCTGAGATAAGGCACTATAGTCCTTCAGAATTAATTTTTAGTGAGGGAGATTTTCCGCACTATTATTATCAGATTGTAGAGGGTGAAGTAAAATTGAATAATTATAATGAAGATGGTAAGGAATTTATCTAGAACATCTTATCAGAAGGACAATGCTGTGGCGAGTCTATCCTCTTCATAGATAAGCCTTATCCTATGAATGCCGAGGCATTGACGGAATGTAATATCCTGAGAGTTTCTAAAAATGTTTTTTTTTCAATTGTTGGAAGAATCTCCTGAGCTCTATCTCGAAATCAGCAGCTTTTTATCACAAAGGCTTTATTATAAATATGTAATGATGCAGAATATATCTTCCCTTAATCCTATAACACGCCTAAAAGGTTTGATGGATTACCTGAAGAGCTTTCATAATGACAAGAGCCCTTATTCATTTTCTATTCCTTTAACCCGACAGCAGATGGCTAATCTTACAGGCTTGTGTGTAGAAACAGTCATACGATCTTTTAAAAAAAATGGAAAAAGAATGCACCGTGCAGATTGAAAACAGAAAAATTTTGTATTAAGGTTTAGTTTTAGTATTTTTCTGGGTACAAATGGAAACAGAATGAAAACAATAAGCTGCATGAATATTGACCAAAAACTTTTATATTCTTTTGGTGCAGAAGATAAAATATATAAAAGAGGAGAATTGATTTTCAGAGAAGGTGACCATGCGCTTTATTATTTTCAGATTGTTGATGGAAAAGTAAAGCTTAATAATTATAACGAAGAAGGAAAAGAATTTATCCAGAATATATTAGGTAAAAACCAGAGTTTTGGAGATCCTCTACTTTTTCTGGATAAATTATATCCAACAAATGCAACGGCGTTAACATCTACACAAATTATAAGGATATCAAAAGAAAGCTTCCTGAAGTTACTGGAAAAAAATCCTGATCTTTCTCTAACAATGAACGCCTGCCTTTCTCAGAGGCTGTACTATAAAATACTGATGACCCAGTATATGGCATATCAGAATCCTGTATTTAGATTGAAAGGGCTCATGGAGTACCTGAAGAGCTATTCGGAGAATGACTGCCAGTTTGAATTTCCCATAGAGCTGACGAGACAGCAGATTGCCAACCTTACCGGGTTGCGTGTAGAGACTGTTATCAGAACGTTAAAGAAAATGGAAAAAGAAAATTCTATTAAAATCGAAAATAGACGAATTTTATATTAGTAACATGATTCAAGTCATAAGAATAGGTATTTTAATCTCCTATCTTTGATATACTAATTTACAACTAAGGAATGTAATTCCTTTTCCAGAGTAAAATAATTACTCCTTTTTTTGCTGTACAATTTATTTAAAACATCAAATCATTAATTGTTGTTCAATACTAGTCACGTTCAATAATTAATAACATCACGCAATATTAATTACAAAAATTTAAAGTTATGAACACCAGAAATTCAAACAATCGAAGTTCAAGAGGTAATTCATCCAATGAGTCAAGATCAACACTTGAAGAAGTGTATCAATTAGGTTATGACCATGGTTATAACGACGCATCCGAAGAAGAGGATTATGATGATGATTTCTCAGATTATGAGGATTATTATGATAATGAATATGATGACGACGATGAGGAGTATGATGATGAAGATTACGACGATGAAGATGAAGATTATGAAGATGACGATTATGAGGATTATGATGATGAAGATGACGACGACGATGACAATGGCAGTGGCAACAGAGGTCGTGGTAGGTCAGGAAATGGAAATCAGCAAAGAGACAGTCAGGGCCGATTTACATCAGGAAGAGGAAGAGGAGGTAGCTCTGGTTCCCGTAGCAACTCTAATTCCGGATCACGTTCCGGAGGAAGAGGGAGTTCATCAGGAAATGGAACTTCAAGAAGAGGTTTTGCATCTATGAGTAAAGCTGAGCGTACAAGAATTGCCCGTATGGGTGGTGAAGCTTCGCATGGAGGTGGAAGGTCTTCTTCGGGTTCCAGATCTGGAAATTCCGGTTCCAATAGCAGATCATCAAGCAATAGTAGTTCCAGAGGTTCAGGTTCTAGATCAAATAGTGGTAATTCCTCTGGCCGTGGGACAAATTCCGGAAACGGAAGTTCAAGAAGAGGTTTTGCTGCCATGAGCAAAGCTGAACGTACAAGAATCGCCCGTATGGGCGGTCAGGCATCTCATGGAGGTGGAAGATCATCGGGTTCGGGATCAGGTTCCGGAAGATCAGGATTCGGAGGCAGACGTAATTCATAATTTATATTATTAATCAGATTGTCCCTTCCCTGATAGAAGGGGCAATCTTTACTATTAAACACCACACATTATGGCAACGAAAACATCAGAAACCAATACAGCTACAACAACTCCTGAAAAGAAAATAACAGTAGGAAACGCTTCTGTTAATGAAAAGGAGATGAAAGATTCTTCCCTCCATCAATTTTTCGTAAGTGCATTAAAAGATATTTATTTTGCTGAAAATGCAATTATTGATGCTCTCGAAAAAATGCAGGAAGCCGCTACGACAGAGGAGCTGAAAGATGCTTTTGAAGATCATCAGTTACAGACTAAAAAACATGTAAGCCGCCTCGAAAAGGTTTTTAAATTAATTGATGAAAAACCTGAAAAGAAAGAATGCGAAGCTATAAAAGGAATCATTAAGGAAGGAGAAGAGATTATAAAATCCACGAAAGACGGATCGATGACCCGTGATGCAGCTTTAATTATTGCAGCGCAGAAAGTAGAACATTATGAAATAGCAACCTATGGTGGCCTTGCCCAGCTCGCTATAACAATGGGACATGATAAGGCAGCGGATCTTCTGGAGAAAACTCTCGAAGAAGAAGAGGATACAGATTATACCTTAACGGAGATCGCTGAGACCTACATCAATTTTGATGCTGAGCAGGAAGATTAAACATTTACCTATATAAGCCAGATGGATGCTTCTATTGATCTGGCTTATTTAATACCTTATAGCAAAATGAATTACCAGGCGATAATCAAATCAATACAATGTGATCAGTTTAAAGAGGTTACCAATAAAGGGAAATGGCTGGAAGACAGTGCCACTGTATATGCCAAGGAAATCGGACAGAATATTTTTCTTGTTTTTATTACGGTGAAGAATATTGAAACCGAAAGCATCAGAGCCATGATAGGCCATTTTGACGACTTTAACAGTATTGGATCAAAGGAACCGAAACAGCTCATGTTTTATCTTTCCATAAAGAACAAAGAAGATCTGCATTATTTTGACAAGTATCTGAAAGTCCCAGAAATTTAAAATTCACGGTTATGATATTTGAAAATGAAACATTAAAACATTCGGGCCTCTATGATAAAAATAATATCCTTGAGAATGAATCTTTATTTCCCGGTATCATTAATACCTATGGGGTAAGTGCATTTGTTATGAAATCTTTGGAAAAAATAAAACATAATGCCAGCTGTGGACAATTGAAAACAACACTGGATAATTATACAACAGAATGTATTGCTTCCATCACCCGATACCAAAATGAAAGTTCAATAACCCATCCCAATATTCATGAAACAACAGGGAATATGAATTTTACATTATATGCTAAAACAGCTTATTATAAGGTCTTAAAAGAAGAAGAATATCTTCAGAAACTTATCAATAGTCTGGACAGAGAAATAAATCACATAGAATAACAGCTCTTCGGAGTAACACCAATCAACAATTACACTATTATGAAAAAAGATGCACAAAATAATCAAAAGATTGAACAACTGGAATCATTAAGTACCTCTAACGACAAGGAAATGTTAACGACGAACCAGGGGCTTAAAATTAATGATAACCAGAATTCGCTAAAGGCAGGAGAAAGGGGACCCACTTTACTGGAAGATTTTATTCTCAGGGAGAAGATCACCCATTTCGATCATGAGCGTATACCCGAAAGAATAGTTCATGCGAGAGGTTCAGGAGCTCATGGCGTTTTTAAATTAACAAAAAGTCTTTCCCAATACACGAAAGCTAGATTCCTCAGTGAGATAGGTAAAGAAACTCCAGTTTTTGTCAGGTTTTCAACGGTTGCAGGTAGCCGGGGAAGCACAGACCTGGCAAGGGATGTAAGAGGATTGCTGTAAAATTCTACACAGATGAAGGAAATTATGATCTGGTGGGGAATAATATGCCTGTATTTTTTATTCAGGATGCTATAAAGTTTCCTGATCTTATCCATGCCGTAAAACCGGAACCCGACAACGAAATTCCGCAAGCTGCTTCAGCACACGATACTTTCTGGGATTTTATTTCTTTAATGCCGGAAAGCATGCACATGATCATGTGGCTGATGAGCGACAGAGCCATCCCAAGAAGTTTCAGAATGATGGAGGGATTCGGTGTCCATTCTTTTAAACTGATTAATGAGGAAGGGAAATCCCATTTCGTGAAATTTCACTTTAAGCCAAGGCTGGGAGTACATTCTGTTGCATGGGATGAAGCCTTGAAAATTTCAGGTGCAGATCCGGATTTTCACAGGAGAGATCTTTGGGAGGCCATCGAATCGGGAAGTTTTCCTGAATGGGATCTGGGGGTACAGTTAGTGCCTGAAGAAGATGAGCATCGTTTTGATTTTGATCTTTTAGATCCTTCCAAAATTATTCCTGAGGAAATTGTTCCCGTAGAGATTGTAGGAACTTTAACCTTAAACAGAAATCCTGATAATTTTTTCGCTGAAACAGAACAGGTCGCTTTCCATCCCGGACATCTTGTTCCCGGAATAGACTTCAGTAATGATCCTCTGCTTCAGGGTAGGTTGTTTTCATATACAGATACCCAGTTATCCAGGTTAGGTTCACCCAATTTCCATGAAATTCCTATTAACAGATCTGTAAATACCGTACACAATAATCAGCGTGACGGCCATATGAGACAACAGATCGTTAAAGGAAAAGTAAGTTACGAACCCAATTCTATAGGAGGTGGATGTCCTTTCCAGGCTATGATGAAGGAAGGCGGATTTGTTTCTCATCAGGAGCCTGTCTCAGGAGCTAAAATAAGATCCAGAAGTAAGAGTTTCGTTGATCATTATTCCCAGGCAAAGCTGTTCTATAACAGTCAATCTGATCCGGAACAGCGCCATTTGCAAAATGCTCTTATTTTTGAACTTTCTAAAGTAACCATTCCTGCAATCAGGGAAAGGTTAGTGGGTCAACTAGCATTCATAGATGAAAAGCTGGCATCCATTGTAGCAAATAAATTAGGGGTAAAAGTTAAAAAACCTGAGCAGCCCAATCAAAGTATACCGGCAGATGCGGATCCGAAAGAATTGCAAAGCGAGGAAAGGGAACCTGAAATTTCGAAATCAGAGGCCTTAAGCATGGAAAATACGGTTAAAGATACTATTAAAAGCAGGATCATTGGATTTATAATGGGAAACGGAACAGATGCTAAATCAACAACCCGGCTGAAAAACCTTCTTGAAAAGAATGGTGCTCAGGTACAGATCATAGGTCCGAGCGTAGCACCCGTGACAGCTGATGATGGTACTTCTTTTATTCCCAAGCATTCTCTCACCAGTACAAAGAGTGTATGTTTTGATGCGTTATTGCTTTGTCCGGGAGAACTGTCTGAAAAAGAGCTTTTGAGCCCTGAAAACAAACATGCAGTCCTCAACTTTATAAACGAAGCGTATCAACACTGTAAAGCTCTTTATTTTGGAGCTGGAACGGATAACCTTTATGCTAATTCTAATGTAGCTCATAAAAAGCACGAAGACCCTGCGATTATAAAAGCATCGGATCAGAATTCAGAAGACCGGTTTATCGACGCTATTGCCCGTCATAGGGTGTGGCATCTGGAAACGGAAAGGAATTCTTAGAAATTCATACTACACACCAACAACACCATCACACCAAAATATTACATTATGAAAGCTGCAGTTTTTCAAGCACCAGGTAAAATTACCTGCGACACAGTAGACGATCCCGTTATTCAGGATTCAAATGATATCATTTTAAAAGTAACCTCTACAGCCATTTGCGGAAGTGATCTTCATATGTATTCAGGGGGATTACCACAAGTTCGTCCTATGGTCATGGGACATGAATTTATGGGAATTGTAGAGGAACTGGGTAAAGGCATCACCCATCTGAACATTGGAGACCGGGTGGTTGTTCCATTCCCCGTTGCCTGTGGAGGCTGCTTTTTTTGTCAGCACGATCTGCCGGGTGCTTGTGAAAACAGTAATCCGGAACATTATGGACCAGAAGGCGGAATCCTTACCGAAAAAGGAGGAGGCTTATTCGGGTATACGGATCTTTATGGCGGTTATGATGGTGGGCAGGCACAATATGTAAGGGTTCCCTATGCTCATTTCGGACCCAGAAAAGTAGCCGATAACCTTACCGATGAACAGGTTTTATTTCTTACCGATATTTTCCCGACAGGCTATACCGGCGTTATGTGGGGCGAATTAAAAGGTGGAGAAACAGTAGCGGTCTTTGGGGCCGGACCCGTTGGTTCCATGTCGGTAAAAAGCGCCATTCTTCATAATGCCAAAAAGGTCATTGTAATTGATACTTTACAGTACAGGCTGGATCAGATCAAAAGGCTGACGGGCTGTGAAACCATTTTATGGGAAGATGCCAAAAATACCATTGAACAGATCAGGGACATGACGGACGGGCGGGGAGCCGATCTTTGCATTGATGCTGTTGGTTTCGAACCTGAAAGAGATTTGCTGGACAGGGCAAAAGCCGTCCTGAATTTTGAAAAGGGATCAATCAAGGTATTGGAGGCCTGTATGAGTGCGGTAAGACGTGGAGGAACCGTATCTATTCTGGGGGTCTATCCTGTGAATTACGATAATTTTAAACTCGGACAGATCTTTGATAAAGGAATCACTTTAAAAGCAGGACAGGCTCCTGTACATCCCATTATAGACAAACTGATGAAACATGTAGAACATGGGGAAGTAAAACTCGATGATATTATCACCCATCGTCTCGGGCTGGATGAAGTGGCCAAAGGCTATGAAATCTTCGACAAAAAAGAAGATGGCTGTGTGAAAGTCGTCCTGGACCCATGGAAAGTATGAAACACGACATGGTACACCAATTAATCACTTAAAAATTTACGATTATGAAATTTCAAGAAAATTTGCTTCAATATATAAGCCAGTCCTTACTTAAAACAGGAGAAACAATTGCTGTAGCAGAAAGTGTAACATCAGGCTTATTACAGCTTGCATTTTCACAAATGCCAAACGCTTCTCTATTCTATAACGGTGGTATCACCGCCTACACTTTACCACAGAAAGTTATATTTCTGGATGTGGATCAGAAAGAAGCCGAAGAATGTGATTGCGTATCTGAGAATATTGCCAAAACCATGGCCCTGAGTGTCGCAAGATTATTTGATACAGACTGGTCCATTGCAACTACAGGTTATTGTACACCGGTGAGAAGTTCATCCTATAAAATATTTTCATATTTCGCATTTTCATACAAAGGAGAAATTGTTCTGAGTAAAAAGCTTGAACTTCATCCTAAAACTCAGGCATTGGATGCACAGTTATATTATACCGAATTTATTCTAGGATGCTTTAAAAGTGAGCTTAACCAGGTTTTAATATTAAAATAAACTTATGGAACGTAAAAATCAATATGCACTCATTACAGGGGCTACAAGTGGAATAGGCTATGAGCTTGCCAAAATTTTTGCCAAAAACGGATATGACCTGGTTATTGTTTCCAGAAATCATGATCAGCTCAAAATTAAAGCAGAAGAATTTAAAAGCTACGGAGTGAATGTGATCCCTATCTCCAAAAATCTTTTCCTGCAGGATGAAGCTTATTCTTTGTACTCTGAACTCAAAGCCAACGCCATTAGTCCGGAAATTTTGGTTAATGATGCAGGCCAGGGAGTTTATGGTAAATTTCAGGATACTGATATACACAGGGAAATAGACATCATCAACCTCAATATCACATCGGTGGTGATCCTGACTAAACTATTTTTAAAGGATCGCATATCCAAAGGAAGTGGAAAAATACTTAACCTGGCGTCCATTGCAAGCAAATCTCCCGGGCCCTGGCATTCCGTTTACCACGGTACTAAGGCATTTATATTATCATGGTCTGAAGCTATCCGTGAAGAACTGAAGGATACCGGAATTACTGTAACAGCCCTTTTACCGGGACCGACAGATACGGATTTCTTTAATAAAGCAGATATGAACAGGAGCAAGATCATGGAAGATAAAGAAAATTTTTCCTCTCCGGCAGATGTTGCTATGGATGGATTCAATGCTCTGATGAAAGGAGATGATAAGATCATTTCAGGGACAAGAAATAAGTTAAACGTTGCGATGCTTAATGTATCGACGGACAGCATGGCTGCTCAGAGAATGGGTGCCATGCAGGAGCCGGTTTCAGAAAAACACTAAAGATCATGGGAGAATTAAGATTAAACAACAAATCGGTTCTTATCACAGGAGCTGACAGTGGCATTGGAAAAGCGGTCGCCTTGTTGTTTGCAAGGCAGGGAGCTAATATTGCCATCATTTACCATGCTGATGATGAGGATGCAGAAAAAACACAGAATGACATTATGATGATCGGCAGAAGATCAATCCTTTTTAGGGGAGATATCAATGACTATGAATTTTGTGAAAAGACGGCAGCGAAGGTTGCTGAAGAATTCGGAGGCATAGACATCCTCTTGAATAACGCAGGAGTTCAGTTTCCTGCAGAGGATATCGAACAATTGGAGGAAGAAAATATCAGAAAAACATTTGATTCCAACATCATCGGAATGATCCTCCTTACAAAAGTAGTTTTCCCTTATCTGAAAGAAGGGGGAAGTGTTATTAATACAACTTCTGCGGTGGCTTATCAGGGACACGAAGAACTGGTAGACTATTCTGCTACAAAAGGGGCAATTGTATCTTTTACCCGTTCCCTGGCATTACAGTCGAAATCCAAAGGAATCAGGATCAATGCTGTTGCACCGGGACCTGTAGCAACACCTCTTACCAAGGAAACTTTTGGTGAAGAAGAGGAGGATCCCAGCAAACCTCCGTTTGAGAGAAATGCAACTCCCGAAGAGGTTGCCTACAGTTTTTTATTCCTTGCCAGTACAGAATCTGCGCAGATTACGGGGCAGGTTTTACATCCTAACGGAGGACTTATTGTGAATGGATAAATGATATGAATGGAGTTATTATGCAATTTTTCCATTGGTATTATGAAGGAAACCTCTGGAAAGAGTTTTTAGAAAAAGCAGATGATCTAAAAGAAATTGGGATAACTGCCGTATGGTTTCCTCCTGCGACAAAAGGCGGGCTAGGTAAAGAGGGAAGAGGCTATGATGTATATGATTTATATGATTTAGGGGAATTTGATCAGAAGGGGACAGTAGCCACACGATATGGAACAAAAGAAGAATACCTTACCGCAATTCAAAAAGCGCATGATATTGGAATGTCGGTGTATGCGGATATCGTTCTTAACCACAGGATAGGAGGGGATGAAAAAGAAGATATCATCGTACATGAAGTAAACGGAGAAAACAGAAATAAAATGGTAGGAGATTCTTTTTCAGCATCGGCTTTCACGAAATTTACTTTTCCCGGGAGAAATGGAAAATACTCGGATTTCATATGGGATTTTCACTGTTTTAGTGGTATAGATACTATTGTTAAGGACAACAATGAAAAGCAGGGAGTTTTTAAAATCCACAATACGTCGGGGCAGGAATGGAATGACTCTGTCAGTCATCAGTTTGGAAATTACGATTATCTGATGGGTGCTGATGTGGAATACCGGAATCCGGAGGTTGTTACAGAAATGAAAAGATGGATTAAATGGTATGTGGATACGACTAAAGTAGACGGACTTCGTCTTGATGCGTTAAAACATATTTCCTATGATTTTTTAAAAGAATGGATTATCTACATAAAAACGGAGCTTAAGCCTGATATTTTTATTATGGGGGAATTGTGGAAAGATGAGGTAGTAAAAATCAACGACTTTTCTGAATTCATGGAAGACCTTTTATGTTATTTTGATGTTCCGTTGCATTACCATTTTTATAATGCCTCCAATGAAGAGGAGAAATATGATCTGAGAAATATTCTGGATGGCACTCTTTTAAGTCAGAACCCCAGATGCTCAGTTTCATTTGTAGAAAATCATGATACCCAAAAACTTCAGGCGTTGGAATCTGTCGTTAAAGATTGGTTTAAACCGATTGCCTATACATTGATCCTTATGAACGAAAATGCTTATCCATGTATTTTCTATCCGGACCTATACGGTGCTGAATATACTGACTTGTCAGAGGGTAAAGAAATTAAAGTTTCTATGCCTAAAGTTCATCTTTTGCCACTGCTTCTAAAAGCCCGGCAGGAATTTGCCCATGGTGAGCAGATCAACTATTTTGATGATCCGAACTGCATTGCATGGATGAGAAAAGGCGATGAAAAACACAAAGGATGTATCATCATCATTTCTAACAACGGTGAGAGGGCCAAAGAAATTAATCTGGGGAAAGAAAATGCTAATTCCGAATATTTCGATTTTCTTCAACAGAGAAAAGATAAAATAAAATCAGATGAGAACGGAAGGGCCGTTTTTAAAGTAAATGCCCGCTCTGTAAGCATCTGGATTCAAAAATAATATAAACCACCAAATACTTGTATTATGAAAACAACAGCAACGATCCTTTTAGGTATTTTTTGTCTCTTTTCTACGGTTTCATGCAGATGCAATCTTGAAGAAGATGAGCCAAAGGCAAAATATAAAAGTCCGGATGTCGAAAATGACACCATCACTCTTAAAAAGTAGGGTGCATTAATAAGTAATGGAAACAAATCTGATATTTTGGAATAACAACTTAAAACATCTATTATGTTTAGAGACGGCGTACGAAAAAGTATATGGCAGGAAGAAATCAGGAAATTCCCATCCAAAATCCATACTGACCCATTGTATGATGTAGCCATAGTAGGTGGCGGTATTACTGGTATTTCAACAGCAATGCGCCTGCGAAAGGCCGGCAAAAAGTGCATTATCCTGGAAGCCTCCAATATTGGCTTTGGAACAACAGGAGGCACCACTGCTCACCTGAATAATTTCTTTGATACCACCTATGCTGAAGCTATTAAAGATTTTGGATTAGATAATGCTATACTCTTAAAAAATGTAGGAATAGAAGCACTTCATATTATTAAAAACAATATCCATGAGTTTGATATTGATTGCGATTTTGAGATGAAAACCGGCTATCTTTTTGCTCTGGATGAAAAGCAGGAGAAGAAACTCGCTGATATTATAGAAGGCTCTTCAAAAGTAGGACATCGTATTGATTCTATTAACGATATTCCATTTCCCATCCCGTTTAAAGCAGCGGCAATTATTCCTGATCAGGCGCAATTTCATCCGGTTAAATATATAAAAAAACTTACCGAAGCTTTTATCGCCGCCGGTGGTGCGTTTATCGAAAAGTGCCTTTGTGAAAGCCATGAGGAGTTTGACGATATGGTGAGATTGCATACATCGAAAGGCATAATCAACGCCACACATGTAATTTATGCCACTCACATTCCTCCAGGGATTAACCAGCTTCATTTTATGAATGCACCTTATAGAAGTTATGCCATTGCATTTACCTTAAAAGGTGATTCATACCCGAAAGATCTTGGTTATGATCTGGTAGATCCGTATCATTATTACAGGATTCAGGAAATTGATGGAAAAAACCTTCTAATTGCAGGAGGGGAAGACCATAAAACAGGACATTCTGATGATACAGGAGTATGTTTTTCGAGGCTTGAAAATTATGTGCGTCAGTATTTTGACGTGGGGACAGCTCAATACAGTTGGTCCAGTCAGTATTACGAGCCGGTAGATGGCTTACCCTATATCGGAGTATTGCCGGGAAGTAAAGGTCGTATTTATACAGCAACGGGGTTTCGGGGAAATGGGATGATCTTCGGAACCATTACCTCACAGATCTTAAGCGATTTAATTGTAAAAGGATCTAATAAATATGAGCAGCTTTTTTCTCCCGGAAGGATCAAACCGATCGCTGGATTTTCAACTTTTGTACAGGAGCAGGCAACTGTAGTGTTTGATTTTATTAAAGACAAATTACTCACTGAAAAAATAACTTCACTTTCGGAGATTAAAGACGGTGAAGCCAAGGTGATCCGATACGAAGGAGAGTCTTATGCGCTGTACAAAGAGAAAGGAGGGAGTTTACATATGGTAAAGAGTACCTGTCCGCATGCAAAATGTGAAGTAAGATGGAATAGTGCAGAGATCACTTGGGACTGCCCGTGTCACGGATCCCGTTTTAATGTTAATGGTAAGCTTCTTACGGGCCCTGCCGTGAAGGATTTGCAAAGAATAGAATCTTAATTTTAAAACTTACGGTCATGTCAAAAAATAATTTCTTTTACCGGAATAGTCTGAGTATTGTTTTAATTTCTTTAATGCTCATTTGTCTTTTGGGGCAGTTTTTAACTGGCTGGAATACTCAGAATAAAGAATTACTGGAGGAAGGAAATGCTACTCTCAGCCTGAGTGAATATGTATACAGCGGTCATTTCATTCAGGCGACTTTTGAAAACTGGGAAAGTGAGTTCCTCCAGATGATGATCTATGTTTTACTGACGATTTCCCTTAGACAAAAGGGCTCCAGCGAATCCAAATCCCTAGAAGAAAAAGAAGATGTAGACAAAGAACCTGTCCCACATCCAAAAGCACCCTGGCCTGTGAAGAAAGGAGGTATTTGGCTAAAGATGTATAAGCATTCTCTATCCATAGCCTTTGCCATTTTATTTCTTTTAAGCTTCGCACTGCATTTTTACGGTAGTCTCAAAGAGTACAATACGGAGCAGATCTCCAAGGAAAAACCAGTAATTACAGCATTTAATTATATAACAGAATCCCGTTTCTGGTTTGAATCATTTCAGAATTGGCAAAGTGAATTTCTAGCTGTTTTTTCTCTTGTTATTCTATCCATCTGGCTTAGGGAGAAAGGGTCACCAGAATCTAAACCCGTTGACATGGCTCATGACGAAAATCCCTGATTAATCTTAATGCAGCAAGGAAAGTAGAAATGTTTCATCCTTTGAACATCCTCCCAACGGAAATGGACTCAAATTTTAGAAGAACTAAAGTAAGTTAAATGAAAAGTTTTTAAATAGGCATTTTAAAAATCAATAACCATCGAAGCTTTCCTAAACGGGAGAGCTTTGTTGATGTAGTCCGGACAATAGTTCCCCGATAACCTTAATACTTTGCTCCAGCTGTTCCTCTGAAAGAGAACCGTAACTGAGTCTGAATCCATTGATATGTTGATCAAAACCATAATGCTTGGGATGAATTATTTTAATTTTATGATCTAATAACAAATCAGTTACTATATCCCAGTTCAATTCTGCTTTAGGTACAATCCAGAAAGCAAGTCCTCCATCTGGTAAATTAAAATCCGCACAACCCGCCATATGTTGTTTTAAAAGCCGGTATACAAAATCTCTCTTATTCCTGTAATGAATAGTAGCTCTTTTAATATGCTTTCGTACCGCTCCTTCCTTGATCAGCTCCAAAACAGCCTGTTCCATAATCACATCGCCTTGTACATCAATGATCTTCCTCAATTCTCCGATCTTTTCAAGCAATAAAGTGTCCTTGGTTACTAAATAACCAATTCTTAAAGCCGGAGCAACAACTTTACTCATAGTCCCGATATATACATAATTGTCTAGCTCTGCAAAACTTGAAAGGGGAAGGATGGGCCGGTAACCAAAATGAAATTCATTATCGTAATCATCTTCAATTATCGTAATGCTATATTCATTGGAAAGCTCTACTAATTTTAGCCTTCTAGCGAGACTTAAAGTAACGGTTGTAGGATACTGTCTGTGAGGTGTTAAATATATCGCTTTTATCTTTTTGTTCTTTTTCAGAATTTGAATAAGATCTTCCACGATTATACCTTCTTGATCTACGGATACGGGCAAAAGTTGGGCTCCTGTATGCTCAATTGCTTTCCAGGCAGGCTTATATCCTGGATTTTCGACCACTACATAATCTCCGGGATTTAGGAGACTTTTTGCAGTAAGAAACATGGCCATCTGGCTTCCCCGGGTTATGGAAATCTCATGTTCAGTGGTATCCATTCCTCTTTGGTGATTAAGCATCCGGGAAATTGCTCTCCGGAATTCAATGTCGCCGTGAACATCTGTATATCCCATCATCTGCCATCTGGCTTTCCTGTCGAATATCTGACGGTAAGCTCTGGCCAATTCAGTAATAGGAGCTATTTTACTGTCTGGATGCCCATCATCAAAGTCAATGATAAAAGGATCTGCATAAGGGATATGATCATTTATACGGGCTTTGGTATCAACGGGATAAAGTTCAAATGAAGAAGGTAATCTGTCAGAAACAAAAATACCTTTACGCTCTTTAGAGATTGCCCAGTCCTCATTAATTAAAACCTGGTAAGCCTCAACGACTGTATTTCTGTTCACTTCAAGCATTGAGGCCAGAATACGACTGCCCGGAAGTACATCTCCGGCTTTTAATCTTCCGGAACGGATATCTGCTATGATGGTATCTGCAATCTGAAGATATATTGCTTTTGAGCTTTTTTTTATCGATTTTAAATTCTAATTTCCAAGGACGCAACATCTGGACTACCTGTTTTTATAAAAACTGAATCAGTTAACTGGTCCAAATATAAAATAATTTTGTCATGCAATAATGCAAAAAACATTAAATATTTTACATCATGGACAATGAAAAATTCAGTTCAAAAGATTTTCATAAAACTTTTGCAAGACCAGAATTCCAAAAACCCAGTCATCTCATTCATAAAAATGTAGAAAGAGCTGGTGAGCATAATCAGTTTTCAACAGAAAGAAAACATCCTGTTTTCTTTGTGGATCTGCCCAGTAAAAATGTAAGCATGACCATTGGAGGATTATTACCCGGGCAGCAAACCAACAGGCACCGTCATACTTATGAAACCGTTCTGTATGTTATAGAGGGAAAAGGGTGGACGGAAATAGAAGGCGAAAAAGTGGAATGGCAGGCCGGAGATGCTGTATATATTCCATCGTGGGGATGGCACAAGCATCAAAACCTCAGTGATACCGAACCTGCAAAATACATTGCCTGTGAAAATGCTCCGCAATTACAAAACCTGGGAGTAGCATTGAGAGAGGAAGAAGGAAGAGATTTGTAAAATCAAATTACCATTTAAAAGAAGAAATACATGAAAAATGTTCCATTTAAAGGGATCATTGCCTATCCTATAACCCCATTTGATACAAATGAAAAAGTAGATCTCCCTCTTTTCGAAAAGTTAGTCGAAAGACTTGTTGTTTCCGGAAGTAACGGTATTGCACCTTTGGGAAGTACCGGTGTATTGCCGTATTTATCGGATGAAGAAAAAGAGGCCGTTACTGAAGCAACACTAAAGCAGGTAAAGGGAAGGATCCCGACACTGGTGGGTGTTTCTAATTTAACCACTGAAAAAACAATATATCATGCACAATTTGCTGAAAAGGCGGGAGCTGATGCTGTAATGATCATTCCAATGAGTTACTGGAAATTAACAGATGACGAAATCGTTGCTCATTATGATAAAGTAGCCGGTAAAATATCAATACCCATTATGGCGTATAATAATCCGGCAACCGGTGGAGTAGATATGTCCCCGGCCTTACTGAAAAGGTTGTTGGAAATTCCCAATGTCACTATGATTAAAGAAAGCACAGGTGATATCCAAAGAATGCATTACCTGCGAAAAGAGCTTGGAGAGGATGTCGCTTTTTATAACGGATCGAACCCGTTGGCGCTTGCTGCATTTGCGGCTGGTGCAAGAGGATGGTGTACCGCAGCTCCTAATTTAATTCCTGAACTGAATATAGATTTGTACAAGGCCATTGAAAATAACGAATTACGGGAGGCTCAGGATATTTTTTATAAACAGGTGGAATTACTCAGGTTTATTGTTTCCAAAGGACTTCCGAGAGCGATTAAAGCTGGTTTAAATATCCTGGGTGAAGATGGAGGCTGCTTAAGAAGCCCTCTAAAACCCTTGCAGGAAAATGAAATAAAAGAGTTAAAAAATATTATTAATAACCTTAAAAATTAATCAAATGAAAAAATCCGTTTTTTATCATGCGGGATGTCCTGTATGTGTCAGTGCAGAGCACGATATCATTAACCTGATCGGTCAAGACCATATAGAAGTTGTACATCTTGGAGAGGAAAGGGACAGAATTGATGCTGCAGAAAAAGCTGGTGTAAAGTCTGTACCTGCTTTAATTACTCCTAACGGGAATGTACTTCATATTAATTTCGGAGCATCGCTGGAAGATGTGAAAAAATAAAATGAAAACAGGTCAAAACCTGTATTAATAGAGAAGGAAAATACTAAAAAAGCAGACCGAGAAATCGGTCTGCTTTTTTATGATCAAATGCTGGCGTTGCCTTCCACACCATCAGCATTATTGGTCTTGATTCCTGTAACGGCAGAAGCAACAAAGCTTAACAAACTTACCAGTTTTCCAGCCTTAGTGTCCCAATAATAGGTTTCTTTCGGTTCCACTCGGATAATCGTCACATTAGGATCATCTTTACCATCGAACCAGGCCTTTGCCATTGCAGACCATTTTTCCTCAATTGTAGCTCTATCCTTGTATACAGATGCTTCACCGTATACAGAAAGATACTGGGAATCATCATTATTCATAAAGAATAGTTGAACTCTTCGATCTTCTTTGATCTCAAAATTTTTATTGCTGGTTTCACTGCTTATAAACCATAAATTCCCGCTGTCATCCGTTTCCTGCAAAGTCATGGGACGGGAATTAACAGGAACAGTTTCCAGTTCTGTACAAAACATACAAATTCTTGCTTTCGTCGAAAGTTCCTGAATCTTTTTGATTGCCTCCAAATGGACAAGATCTTTTGTTGACATAATATTATATTTTAAGTGATTGGTTAAGAAAATTGAATAAAATGATAATTCATTTCAGGTATTACACTTCAAAAATCTAACCATAAATGCCAATACGAAATATTTAGTCTATTAAAAACTTGTATTTGTGGTATATTTTTTCCCCTTCTTCTAAAATAAATTTTCCTCTGGTCTTGGATAATACAAAGAAAATGAAAGGACTTTTGATAAGCAGAAATAATATTTTGTTACTTTTATACATTCAATAAACAGTTAAAACGATACATTTTCTGAAATACAACAAACCTGATGGAGAACTATGCAGTCATTTTAGTAATTATGGCCCTGATGATCGGGGTGTCCGGTTTAGCGGGTAAATTTAAGGTTCCCGTCCCCATGCTGCTTTTAATTGCCGGGGTGATGATCGGGTTTGTTCCTGCTATGCCAGAGGTTGAGATCAATCCGGAGATCATTATGTTGCTTTTCTTACCTCCTTTATTGTATGATGCAGCATTTAATATCTCATTTCAGCAGTTTAAAACCAATCTCAATACAATAGGTACCCTGGCTATAGGACTTGTTTTTATGACTACTGCAGGTATTGCTGTGCTGGCTTATTATCTAATTCCCGGAATGACGTGGCCATTGGCTTTTGTCTTAGGCGCTATTCTATCTGCAACCGACGCTGTGGCAGCTTTAGGCGTAACAAAAGGATTAGGTCTCTCCCATAAAACAATGACTATACTTGAAGGAGAAAGTTTAATCAATGATGCCTCTGCGTTGGTAGCATATCGTTTTGCCGTAGCTGCCGTAACGGGAGTAGCTTTTGTAACCTGGAAAGCGTCCATTGAATTTTTATGTGTACTGGGAGGTGGATTTCTTATTGGCTGGATTATTTTTATAGCATTAAGATTCGCTATTGCCTTCTTCCGTAAAGATGCCATGGTTGTAAACAGTCTGATCCTTTTGATGCCGTTTGTAACTTATCTTATTGCTGAACATTTCAAAGTTTCCGGGGTAATTGCTGTTGTTATGTTAGGTTTGGGAATGTCTAAACTGAGCAGGATTAAATTTCCTGATCATGTAAAGGAACAATCCCGTAATTTCTGGGATATCATTATTTTTTTACTCAATGGATTGATCTTTTTATTGATTGGACTGGAATTCCCTGTTATTTTGAAGAAAATGCCTCAAATCCAGGTATGGACCTATGCGGGTTATGCTGCTATTATTGTGATTGTAACCTTACTGATCAGAATGGCCAGGGTATATCTGCAGCAATTTAACCTTCAAAAGGCATTTCAGGGTAAAAGAAAAATCAGCGAAGAAGCTTTGTTCGACTCCAAAACGAGCTTTATTCTTAGCTGGTCGGGAATGCGCGGAATTGTTTCTTTAGCCATTGCATTAGGTCTTCCAACAACGATTAATGGAGGAGAACCGTTTCCGATGCGTAATGAAATTATCTTTTTATCTGTCGTTGTGGTTTTGATCTCCTTATTAGGACAAGGTTTAACGTTACCGTGGATCGTTAAAAAGTTTAAATTATAAATGGTATAAGCATATTCAAATAAAGGCTTTAATTGCTTGTTTTCATCACTCAAACTCTTGCAACACACTATGTAGATTGGATACCCCGTTTCCGGGATGGCATATTTTATTAGTTATTTTTACCTAATTTTGGATCATGCAGGTTTCTCCTTCCAGTCAATTATCCGGTTTTATCAAACATTACATCTTTTTAAAAAACACTGAAAAAGATCATAAAGACTTGCGTTTATTTGCTGACGGGAATACAGGGCTTATCCTATCACCCGATATGAATATGTCCGATGGTTCAATGCAAAGCCTGCCCTCATCTTTTTTTTTATGGTCAGCCAACTGTCTACAAAGATCTTTATACAAAAGGGGAGTTTTCTTTATTGGCAGTCGTTTTTCAGCCCTATTTTTTCAATCTTCTTTTTGGTGTGCCTGCTAAAGAAACTAAAAATGAAATCATTTCTGCAACTGATATTTTAAAAAATCAGCTGCTTCCATTCCAGGAAAGTCTTTATAAAAAAGATGATCCGCAATTGATAATCAATGCTTTGGATCTCTTCTTTTTAAAACTGATTTCCAAAAAAAAATATGTCTGAGCTTTGGCTGATAAAAGCCCAGCAATATCTTTTACAAAATAAAGGAACGGTATCTTTAAAAAAGCTCGAACGCTTTACGGGATATTCCGAAAGGCATATCGAAAGGACATTTGAAAACCATATTGGGATATCTCCTAAGAGGTACAATACCATCATACGGCTTCATCACTTTTTGAGTCTTATGAAGAATACCACTGAAAACACCACCATGACAAGTCTTTCTTATGAAGCAGGGTATACTGATCAGTCACATCTGATCAAAGATTTTAAAAACATCATTGGCCTGACTCCCGGACAATATCTTACAACGAAGAATAAATTAGCTGTTAATTTTATAGAGCTTCATTGAACCCAATTTAAAGCACAATAAATAAAAAACAGTAACAATTCATTTTCTACTCGCTGGATATAATGAACGTGTTTTTTTTTAACTATTAATTTTATTTTAAGATAAAAACGCCACAGAGAAAATGGCGGATTTTTACAATTCCGGAATACTTCAAGCTTATAGCTTTGCTGAAAAAAAAATATGACCAATCTAAAAATTTCAAGCGCGCAATTCGAAAACAAAAGTGGAGATAAAGAATACAATCTTTCAGTCATAGAAAAGCTAAGCGAGAAAGCTGCCCATAAAGGTTCACACGTTATTGCCTTTCACGAATGTTCAATCACAGGATATACATTTGCCCGAAAACTAAACAGGGAACAAATGCTCGATATTGCCGAATTCATTCCGAAAGGCAAAAGTATACAGAAACTAAAGGAAATCGCTGGGAAATTTAACATTACCATATTAGCCGGTCTTTTTGAAAAAGATGAGCATGATAACCTGTTCAAGGCCTACGTTTGTGTCGATAAGAACGGATTGGTAGCGAAATACAGGAAACTGCATCCTTTCATCAATCCCCATCTTAGTCCGGGACAGGAATACTGTATTTTTAATATTCATGGATGGAAATGCGGAATTTTGATCTGCTATGATAATAATATTATTGAAAACGTCCGGGCTACCAGACTTTTAGGAGCAGATATTATTTTTATGCCTCATGTTACCATGTGTACACCCTCCTCAAGACCGGGAGCCGGTTTTGTAGATGCTCAACTGTGGAAAAACCGGGAAGCCGATCCCACTTCATTACGCCTTGAGTTTGATGGAATGAAAGGACGCGACTGGCTTATGAAATGGCTGCCCGCACGAGCTTATGACAATGGTATTTATGTTATTTTCTCCAATCCCATAGGAATGGATGATGACCAGCTGAAAAATGGCTGCTCCATGATCATTGATCCTTTTGGAGATGTTCTGGCAGAATGTCGCTCATTTGAAGATAGCTTTGCAACTGCTTTGATTACTTCTGAAAAACTCTTCCAGTCAGGAGGACACCGGTATATTAAAGCGAGACGGCCAGATCTGTACCGGGATATCATTGGACGTGAGCATCAGCCTGAACAGAAAGTAATCTGGTTACATCCTGAAAATGATTAAAATCTACGAATTTGCACAGTTGTATTATTGCCGGAATATGCGGGACTCACTGAATAAGAATTATGATTTCCTTAAATATTGCTGATCAATGGATAAAATTAGCAAAGGAATAGTAAATTTGTCATACGAATCCATTTTATGAAAGAAAATCCCGGACAAGCTTCAGTAGAGCCATTAATTGATTATTTTAACCAACGCATTCCTTTAAATGCGGAGGAACGCCTACTTGTAACTGAACTTTTCAAGCCCAGATTATACAGGAAAAAGCAATATGTTCTTCAGGCAGGAGATCATTGTACTCATTTTAATTTTGTGGTCCGGGGATGCCTCAGGATGTATAAGGTAGACGAAAAAGGCCATACTCATATTATCCAATTTGCTGCAGAAAACTGGTGGATCAATGATATTGGAAGTTTTCATAAGAAACAGCCTTCAGAACTTAATATTGATGCCTTGGAGGATACCATGCTTTTGCAGATCACCCGGGAGGATTTAGTTACTTTGTATACAAATGCTCCCAAATTTGACAGAATCTTCAGGGTTTTGCTGGAAAACAGTTTTATCACATTACAAAACAGATTGTTGCAAAGCATAAGTTCTACAGCAGAAGAACGGTATCTTTTCTTTATGCACACGTATTCCCATTTGTCTAATCGTCTGTCACAAACACAGATTGCATCTTTTTTAGGGATTACACCTGAATTTCTCAGCAGACTCAGAAACAGACTGGTAAAATCAAAATCTTAAACCAGATCAATCGTATTTCTTGATGCAGTTCATTGGAAACAGACCATTTTTCGATGGATATTTGTCTTATCAATTTAAAAAGAAATCATCATGACAACATCATCAAAAGTAGCCGTAATCGGCTTGGGAAATATCGGTCAGGCAGTAGCAGGAAATCTTTCAAAGTCCAATACCTCATTTATTGCTGCAGATCGTAATTTAGAAAAAGCAAAGGAACTTTCTGAAAAATGGAATGCTGAACCAAGTGATATTCCAGGTGCTGTAAAAAATGCAGATATTCTAGTCCTTGCTATTCCTTTTGGGACCATCAGTGGATTTATGAAAGACTATTCCGCAGATCTGGAGGGTAAAATCATCGTTGATCCGTCCAATCCGATTGCTCCAGCAGAAAGTGGAGGATTCAAGAAAGTTATCGGAGAAAATGAATCAGCAGGAGAAATCAATGCATCTTATCTTCCTCATGGTGCAAAATTAGTTAAAGCACTGGGAACCTTAGGTGCCGAAACGTTGTCCAACGCAGCATATCAATCTCCAGAAAAAGCAGTCTTATTCTATGCTACAGACGATACCAGTATCGATCCTCAGGTAGAAAAGCTAATTCATGATACCGGCTATAATGCATTAAGAGTAGGAGGGATCGATCAATCGATCAGGATAGAAGTATTTGGCGACCTTCATGAATTCGGTGCTTTGGGAAAACTGGTTACCTTATCTGAGGCAAAGCAGAAAGTATAAAAATTTTAAAATATTAAATCGAAAAGATCTTTTTGGACCTTTTCGATTTTTTTTAATCCGGTTTCAAGGTCTTCTCCAAGTCACTCCACGCTCCACCATTATAAACTTTTAGAAATCCCCTTTCTTTTAAAATACTTTCAGCTTTTGCACTTCTGAGCCCATGCGAGCATACGGTGATATACGTTTTATTGGGATCTAATTCGATATACCTTTCCCTTATTGTTCCTAAAGAAATATTGACGGAACCATTAATATGGCCGGTTTCATATTCTTTCTCCGTCCGTACATCCAGGATAACGGCTCCGTTTTTAATAAGTTGGGGCAAACCATTGTCCAGAGTCTGGTATCTGTAGACCCGGTAGATGACATAAATCCCAAGCAAAATTCCCCAGAAAATAAGAAGGTTCTTCATAGCTTGCTTAGTATTTTTTTATCAATATAAAAGGTTCCGAAAGGAATAAAGCAAGCTATTAAGACTTTCCATGTTGTCTCTTTAAATTTCCAGTGTTGCTCAACTCCCACACTCAGGGTATTAAAAAGGAAAAGCAGAAACAGAGAACCGTGAATCGGTCCCATGATTTTTACTAGAGAAGGATTTTCCATTCCATACTTCATAGGAACAGCAATGCACACGAGGGTTAATAACGAGATCCCTTCAAGAATAGCAAGGATCCGCAGGCGTCCGATTTTGGTTTTAAGTAAATCTGTCATAATTATCTGAAATAAGGTCTGTTTGCAAGAGGGGAGAAAGGCCACGGGATCGCGATAAGAATGATAAGCAATCCGACGCCAAACCATAAGAATATAGTCCTAAACTTATCCTTGTCGGTTTCTTTACGTTTTGCCAGGGCAGAGCCAATCGTAATCATAACAATAGAAATCAGCATTAGGGAAATGTGGATCAGTCCAAAAAATAACAGGTCACCGGTATCTTTAGCTACCTTGAAATTCTTCCAGAAGTAGGAGACAATAGGACTTTTGGAGTATAGTATAATTCCCAGAACAAGCTGGATATGGGCAATCGTTGCTGTCCAGTGTCTCACGGAATCATCAGTTTTAGAGAATTTGCTGTTTGAACGGTATCCTTTATAAGCTCTGAATATTGCATATATAAGGCTTATTAAAACCAACCACCGGAAGATGGAATGCAGAAAAGTAAGCGTCTGGTACATGTGTAGTTTTTAATACGCAGACAAAGATATAATAAAAACATACTAATTAGTATGTTTTTAAGTAAAAAAATTATTGAAAGCCTTGTAAATAAACCTTAAGTTGCTTTAAATAAGCAAGATAAACTGATTTGTTGTTTTCTAATTTTCCTAAATTACGGATTCCCCAATAGCCAGACATTACATAGACTGCAATTCCTTTAGCATCTGCTTTTTCACTAACCGTTCCATTTTCTTTGCCTTTCTCAATTGCCTGGATCATTGCTTCCTCCCATTGGCCCGACAAACTGTTCAGTGCTTTTGTGAATTCTATATTCCATGGAGCCATTTCTTGTGTGAAATTCGAAGCAGGGCAACCGTATTCTACTTTTAAAAATTCATTATCCATCAGAAGGGAATACATCAATTGATATACAGTATCCAATGGATCATCCGTATTTTTAAAGGGAGCAATAAAAGTATCCTGAAAGGTAGTTTTCATCAATTCATTGATGATGGCCAGCCCCATTTCATCTTTTGTTTTGAAATGATAATAGAAAGCTCCCTTTGTAACCTGGGTGGTTGCTATGATCTCGTCTACGCTTGTTGTCTGATATCCATTGGAATAAATCAGTTCAAATGCTTTCTGGAGAATGTTTAGTCGGGTGGCTTCAGATTTTTTCATTAGATACTAACCGGTATTTTTCTACAAATAAACAATATTTTTTCATCATTACAAATTCGGATCCGGTTAAATTCAACCTCTAAACTATTATAATTATAATAAATAACTACTATTTAACTAATTTTCATAATACAGAATTTCATCGGAACTTTGTCCTGTTAAAAGAACAACCAAAAACATAATACAATGAATCATCAGAATGAAATAGCTGTTTCTGACAAAACAGTCACCCAAAAGATAAAAAAAAGGCCTTCCTGCTGCGCTATGGGCATTAACGATCAGTGCATTTGGAATCGGAACTACAGAATTCGTTATCGTAGGTCTTTTACCAACAGTAGCAGGAGATTTAGGTATTTCCATTCCTTCAGCAGGCTTATTGGTAAGCTTGTATGCTATAGGAGTAGCCATAGGAGCTCCCGTTTTGACAGCTTTAACAGGTAAGGTACCCCGTAAAACGCTTTTGATCTCCATTATGATCCTATTCGTTATCGGAAATGGATTAGCTTCAATAGCCCCTGGATTTATTACATTAATTTTAGCCAGAATTTTAACAGGATTTGCTCACGGAGTCTACTTTTCTATCGGATCTACGATCGCAGCATCTTTAGTTCCTGAGGAAAAAAGAGCTACGGCAATATCGATTATGTTTGCAGGCCTCACTTTAGCCATTGTTACCGGTGTTCCACTTGGAACGTTTATCGGACAGCATTTTGGCTGGCGGGCAACTTTTATCGGAGTCGCTATTTTAGGAATTATCGGGTTATTGGCCAGTATGATTCTTGTGCCTGCCCATTTACAAAATGGAAAAACAGCTTCTTTACAACAACAGTTAAAAGTACTTACCAATAAACGTTTAATTTTTGCCTTTTTAATGACAGCTATGGGATATGGCGGAACCTTTGTCGTTTTCACTTATCTATCACCAATTCTGCAGGAAATTACAGGGCTGAAAGAATCTGTTGTAACGTTGATCTTACTGATTTATGGAATTGCTATTGCTCTGGGAAACCTTATCGGAGGAAGGTTAGCTAACAAAAATCCCCTGAAAGCATTATTATGGATGTTTATAGCACAAGGTCTGGTTTTATTTCTTTTTTACTTTACGGTTCACAGTCCGGTTTTAAGTATTATAACCTTATTCTTCCTCGGAGCATTATCTTTTGCCAGTGTTCCCGGATTACAGCTTTTAGTGGTTCAGATTGCAGAAAAGGAACTTCCGGGAACACAGGATGTGGCGTCAGGCATTAATATTGCCGCCTTTAATATCGGAATTGCGATAGGATCCTATTCAGGTGGGCTTATTGTAACATCATCTTTAGGAATTGGAAGTACACCATGGATCGGAGCTTTATTCCTTGTGATTACAGTAATGATTACATTATACAGCATTCGCCTTGGAAAAAAAACTGCTGAAATAATTGGTGGAAAAACGATTAACTGTTTATCCGTATAAAAAGACTCAACCCTTTTGGGATGAGTCTTTACACGCAACACCAAATCTAACTATGTTTTGAACAGTGTGAGAAAAAACCATCTGCACAGATTTTTTATATGCTTTTTAATAAATACATTTGCATCCGTTATTTCTAAAAATTATTACTCATGATAGCAATTAATTCTGAGCATACATATCCGTTAGAAGGCACCCTCTTTGTTTTCGCACTGGAATCTGAAGCCGCAGATCTTTTTAATGATACCCATAAACTGATCACCGGAATAGGAAAGGTGAATGCTGCCTCAGCACTCACCAGGGAAATCCATTCCAGAAAACCGAAGCTAATTGTTAATCTGGGTTCCGCAGGGAGCAAAACATTCGGTAAAGGAGAAATTGTTTGTTGCACAAAATTTATCCAGCGCGATATGGACGTAAGAGGTCTTGGGTTTAAAAAATATGAGACTCCGTTATCGGGAATTCCACCTGTCCTCGAATACGGATTGAAAATGGATGGAGTACAACAGGGGATATGCGGAAGTGGTGACAGCTTTGAAACGGATCATATAGAAACAGATTATAATGTAGTGGATATGGAAGCTTATCCTCTGGCATTGATTGCGATGAAGGAGGAAATTCCTTTTCTAAGTTTGAAATATATTTCGGATGATGCTGGCAGTGATGCTGCTGACGACTGGTCGGTACAGGTACATCTTGCTGCCGAGGCATTCAGGAAGTTGTTGTTTTAAATAACAGAAATTGCCTGTCAGAAAGGATTAATTTTAATTTAAAGTATTTTTTTTATTTATAAAATTATTTAATTTTGCAATATAGTAAATCAATTTACCACCAGTTC
Source organism: Chryseobacterium proteolyticum (assembly GCF_046591535.1). Taxonomy (NCBI): domain Bacteria; kingdom Pseudomonadati; phylum Bacteroidota; class Flavobacteriia; order Flavobacteriales; family Weeksellaceae; genus Chryseobacterium; species Chryseobacterium proteolyticum. The sequence continues at coordinate 555,952 of NZ_JBJLWK010000001.1, forward strand.
TTATGATCTGGTGTTTCTTATTTAAAACAGTTTTTGAAAACTGATATAGGAATATATTAATTTAGAAAGCGAATGAAATCAAAAAATAGCGCATCGATCCATATTCCAATGGGGGAAATGGATGTTTATATTGTATCGGACGGATATTTTGGAATAGGCAATCCACAACCTATTTTAGCTCCTGAAATTGAAGAAGAGAATGTACAGGATGCTTTAAAATCTTTACACTTACCCGGATCTGAATACGAGATGCCTATTACCACCCTTTTTATCAAGAGAGGAGACCGTCATATCCTTGTGGATACCGGCGAAGGGTATCATGATCCCGTAAACGCTGGCTGGCTTCAAAATAGCTTATCGGAAGCAGGATTCTCGCCGGAAGACGTTACGGACATCCTGATCACGCACGCACACAGGGACCATATCGGAGGAATCCTTTTTGAAGATGGCGGAAGAAGATATCCTAATGCAAAATATCACATACCGGCTCCGGAATATAACTTCTGGAACAGCGAAGCAAAAGATTTCTCCAAAAGCAAAATGACTGTTTATCCAACAGGAAAAATACAAACCGATATCCTTGGAGCGATTAAAAATGAGCTTACTATTTTTGAGCCCGGCGATGTATTATTCTCATGCATCAAAACAGAACTGGCACCCGGCCATACACCCGGGCATAGTATATTGCATATATTTTCCGGTGACCAATCTATCACACACCTCGTAGATGTTGTTCATTCTTCTTTGCTCATTGCTCATCCGGAGTGGGGCACCCAATGGGATGTTAATTTTGAAGAAGGAGTTGCTACCAGAAAACGGATTTTAGAAAGTTGTTCTGCCAACAATACTTTAGTGACCACCTGCCATCTTCCGTGGCCGGGGATAGGATATATCGGGAAAACCGAAAAAGGCTGGCAATGGATTCCGAAAGCACAATCAGATCCCTATTCAATAAGGATCTGAAGTATTTTTGGATAATACAATTAATTAAAACTCCAGAAGCTGGTATGGCAGAGGTCCAGAAACTCATCGGTGATTATCCGGTCATCTGCAGAATAAAACAGGAATTCCGTACAACCATGCACTTTAGCATCAATCAGCTGACCCGACAATGTGGTTTCATTTCTCCATTCGAGGGTAGCATTCAAGGAAACGGATATTTTTCCTTCGTGATCTGAAACAGCTCCTGAAATATTCTGAATTTCTATGGGATTATTTAAATGGGTATATAAATACTTCTTTACAATAGGCTCTAAAAAGCGAAGGGTCATCTCTTTGACGATTCCTACACCCGAAAAATTTCCTGATTTGATCCTTTCATACGAGACAAAATCATTTAAAGCATCGAGAACATCTGCTTTGTCCTGAAGCTTTACAATGTAGTAATCTTCAATTCTGTGAGCGGTCCATAGATTGCCGGTAACAATTTGTGAATTCATGATAGTTAGTTTTGCTTAAAATTAATAGAAAATTTTTCGGTTCACAATTTTTAATTCATTTTCTTTTTCCATATTTTTTATAACACGAATTACAGTTTCTACACGAAGCCCTGTTAAAGAAGCCAATTGTTGCCTGGTTAAAGAGATTTGAAAAGAATACGGGGTCTTATTTTCGTCATAGCTTTTAAGATAATCCATTAAGAGTTTTAATTTGGAAGCGGGATTTTGAACGGAAAGATTATACAACATAACATATTTGTAATACATCCGTTCTGCCATACACTGGTAAATATTGTTGGAAACTTCAGGATTTTCTTTCATTAAAATTAAAAAATCCGATTTAGAGAGTTTGAGGACTGTGGAGGGGGTAAGGGATTCCGCGTTCATGGGATAGGGCTTATCGACAAACAAAATGGATTCTCCAAAGCTATTCCCATCCGAAAAAATATTCTGAATGAATTCTTTTCCGTCTTCCGTATAATTATTGAGTTTTATTTTTCCTTTAATAATTTGGTAGTAATGTAGTGCAAGTTCTCCTTCCCGGAATATCGTGTCGCCTGATTTATAATTTTTAACTTCTGCTCCATAGGAAAGCAATAGATCTTCATTTATCATGGTAATATCAGCTTATAAGGTTAAAAATTAAATATGCTGGTAAGGTAGCCGCTACCTTTGTTTAGTAAAGAGAGACTAATTTTCGGTAATTTCCTAAAAATAACGTACCACATCAGTACCACGTATTTTATTTGTCGGTATGTGGAAACATGCTGCTATAACAAAATAGAAAAACATTGATCATGATCATAAAAAGTAATGAGTGAAGCGGTGTACATTTGAATTCTCATTTAAAAAATGCGGAATCTGGAAAAAACACTAAAAATAAATCTGACCGGCACTATAGAGAGACTCGCGTGGTATCTATGTGGTATTTTAATTTAACAAAAATTTAATCATTTTTTCTTTCTTTGTCTTTGTTAAAGCAAACTTTATTTTTAAAGGTATGAAGGAATTGTAAAAAATAGTTCAGTCTAAAAAATTAATGGTGTTCCTATTGTTTTCAATAACAATCAGAAGATTCTAAATGTATTAAAAATAATAGTGAGAAAGCGTATTAAACTCTGTAGCAGTGTAATAAAATGATAACGTTGCAGAAACTAGTAGAGATGAGAAAAATATTATGAAAAACGAAAAACCTGGATTTAATTTAGAAGATTTAAACGAAAAATTTTTTGCTCAAGACGAAATTATAGCATTAGCCAAAGAAAATTCTCCACGTCTATTGAATAAATTCAGATTAGTTTATCCCAATTTCTTTGAAAAAATATCCCTTATACAACCCGATTTAAAAAATTCGGAATTGATTTTTTGTGTTTATCTAAAACTGAATTTATCAACAAAAGAGATTGCAACCTATACTTTTGTAACGCCAAAAGCCATCCAGAACAGGAAAAACAGAATCAGAAAAAAGCTGTTCATTCCCTCTGAAACAGACATTTACAAGTGGTTTAATGATTTATAGGAGGATTTAGAACTGTATAGAAGTTTTATCAAGATCGTGATACAGTAATATATTCCAATGTTTTTCTTCGGCTTGCTTTTGCCAGTCTTGTCGTAATTCCATAGCTTTTCTGCCATCAAAATCGCTTTTATAAGCGAGATGATAGTGCAGATAGGATTCCTGTGGCAAATCGTCAGCACCATAAAAGGCCGTTTGCCCATCCTCAGTTATCCAGAAAACCTGCATAAAAGGAGTATGTCCTCCAACCACTTGGTAAGAAATTTCACTGGTAATGCTGCCTTTATCATCAGTCATCCAGACGATGTTTGGTAATTGAACAAGCTTATCCAAGGTCTCAAAATCAAACGATGGATTTCCTGTATTTTCACGTGCATATTCCAATTCACGCTTCTGGATATATAGGTCAGCATTGGGGAAAGTAGCCTCAAAGCCGGTTTCTAGGTGCCGGATTGCTCCTTCGATATGATCTTTATGTAAATGGGAGAGCAGGACTTTGGTAATCTGATGACGGCTGATATTTTCTTTCTCCAGAATGTCTAAAATAACCATTTTTCCTGTTTGATTTTTCCAGCCCAATCCGGTATCAAGCAGAATATAATCATTTTTAGTAATGATCAGAAAAGGTTGTACAGCCATTTTTATTCCTTGGGCAAGATCAATTTTCCCCGTGGTTAAAAGACTGAAGTCTTTGGTTGGGCTGGCTACAAAATTACCTTCTTTTAGTGGAATGATTTTCATGTTGCAAATTTCCTGAATATTTGTAAATATTGAAAACTTTATTTTCAATACAAACTATCGGTAAAACCAATGTTATTATCAAAAATGTCAATTTTTATTAACTCTGTATCCATCCCTTTTTATAATCTATTTGTAATTTTGCAATTAGTAATAAGCAACAGTAAATATGAGCTCGATAATACTCAATAAAGCATTTCCGGAAGACCTGGATATCCTGCAGATCCTCGGAAAAGAAACTTTTTCGGAAACCTTTGCAGCAAGCAATTCCAAAGAAGAAATGGATCTTTATCTTGAAAAAAGTTTTAATAAAGAAAAACTGACTGATGAATTGAATAATCCCGAATCTTATTTTTTTATTGCATGGGAAGAAGATAACCCGATCGGATATCTGAAACTGAATTCTGGAACTGCACAGACTGAGTTACAGGACCATTCGTCACTTGAAATTGAAAGAATCTATGTAAAGAGCAGCCATCACGGTAAAAAAGTGGGTCAGCTTCTTTATGAAAAAGCATTAAACACTGCCCAAGAGCTAAATAAGGCTTATATCTGGCTTGGCGTATGGGAAGAAAACCATAGGGCTGTTAGTTTTTATAAAAAGAACGGTTTTGAGGAATTTGACAAACATATTTTCCGTTTAGGCAATGAAGAACAGACAGATCTTATGATGAAGAAAACATTGAATAAATAATTTTAAATTTCATAGATCTCGGCATCGGTAAAAACAAAGAATTTTCCTCCTTTAGGAAGATTCTTCGTATCTAATCCGGTAAATTCACTGTAAGCCGGAAGAAGCAACTGTCCGGATGTTTTTACAAAACATGGAAGACGGATGTTTTTAACCGGAGAACTGATGACAAATCCCGGATGGATATGCCCTGTAATCTGGAACTTCGGATTCGAATTGTCGAAATCATGAATAAACAGGATATCTCCTAATTCAAGCACATCAGCTTTAAAATCAAGACATAATTTTTCATCCAGCACTTTGGAAATCCGGTCATGATTTCCTTCCACGAGATAGAATTTCAGATCCGGGTATTGATTTTTCCATGCACAGAATTCATCCACGTCAGAATTATTTCCGGCATGAAGCAGATCGCCTACCATGATAAATTTTTCAGGCTGAAAATAAGCAATCAGCACAGAAAGACGCTCCAGATCACTTTTCATTACATGGTTCGCCAAAGCAATTCCATTTTTTCTGAAATGAGCTGTTTTCCCAATGTGAAGATCGGATAAAATCAGTGCTTTCTCTTTTTTCCAAAATACAGCGCGCTGATTGGTTAAGGTGAAGATTTCAGATTGAATGGTTACGTTTTTTGTGGCGATGTTCATTTATTTGTTAGAGGTTAGAGGTTAGAGGTTAGAGGTTAGAGGTTAGAGGTTAGAGGCAAAGTTAAAGATTATTGAGTATTCCGGTCTTTTCTCTTTTCTCTTTTCTCTTTTTTCTTTGCGCTATTTACTCTCTTTTTCTATTTTCTTCCCTTAGTCGCCTGTTGTATCAGCTTTTGTATCCTCGTATCTAACCCTTCACTTGAAAGCGTCTGACGAAGACTGTCAACTTTAATAGGAAAGCTTAAAGGGGTAAAAGTATTGGAATATTTTAAAACAATCTTTGATTTTTCTATTCTCTTAAAAGCTTCCACGAGCCTTTGCTCCTGAAGCTGCATGTTGAAGACTTCCGTATAGGCCTGACGAACAAGGAAGTGATTGGGATCATAGTCTTCGAGTACTTTAAAAATAAGGCCTGCTGAGCTTTGCAAAGCTTTGTTCGATCTTTGTTGTCCCGGAAAATTCTGAATCACCATTCCGGAGATCACGGCAATATCCCTGAATTTTCGCCGGGCCATTTCAGCCGAATTAATACTCGATATTACATCAACCATAAGATTATCCCGGGTCAGGATCTTTTGCAGATTATCTTCATGTATCGGAATCTCCTTATCACTGAACAATTCAAATCCGTAATCGTTCATGGCCATTGAAAATGAAATGGGAGCCAGTTTTGAAATCCTGAAAGCGATCAGGGCTGCCATTACTTCGTGCACTAAACGTCCCTCGAAAGGGTACATAAACAAATGGTAACCTTCTCTGTTTTTAATAAGTTCTACCAGAAACTCATCTTCTCTCGGTATATGGGACCTTTTTTCCTGATTAACCAATAATGGATGTAAAAATTTCAGCTCTTTTTCCGAAGATGAAGGATTCAATGCACCGGAAAGTTTTTCCCTTAAGAAATGCCCTAGATTTGAACTTAAAGGTAACCTTCCTCCAAGATAGCTCGGAGCCAGAGCTTTTCCCTTTGCCAACCGTACATAAACGGTCATATCCTTCACCATTGCTACCTCAAGAACTCTTCCAGCCAAAATGAACTTCTCTTCTTTTTTAAGCTTTGAAATAAAATATTCCTCAACCATTCCGATATAGCCTCCGGAAATAAATTTCACTTTCAGCATGGCATCACTTACAATCGCTCCCATGTTCATTCTGTGCAGCATAGCTATTTTGCGGGAAGTAACTTTAAACAAACCATCTTCCATAATAACTACCTTATGAAACTCCTCATAACTTTTCAGAGCACTGCCGCCAATGGTAAGAAAATCTATTATAGCCTGCCATTCTTCATCCCTTATTTCCTGGAAAGTATAAATGTTTTTAATTCTCTGATAGGTTTCGTCAGGGTAGAAACCATCACCTACAGCTAAAGTCATCAGGAACTGAACCAATACGTCAAAACACAAAACCTGAGGTTCCCTGGGCTCTATAACTTTCTGTTTGACGGCTTCCTTCAATGCTGCCACCTCGATCAGCTCCAGGGAATGGGTAGGAACACAATATATTTTTGAAGTTTCAAAAGGGGAGTGTCCGCTTCTTCCTGCCCGTTGCAGAAATCTTGCGACTCCTTTTGCTGATCCTATCTGGATCACTGTATCAACAGGTTTAAAGTCGATACCTAAATCTAAAGATGAAGTAGAAACAACAGCCTTTAATTTGCCGTTACTTAAGTTTTCTTCAATCCAGATCCTTAAATGAGCATCTATGGAACTATGGTGAATGGCAATTTGCCCGGCAAAATCAGGATATGCATTTAAAAGCAGCTGATACCACATTTCGCTCTGGCTCCGGGTATTCGTAAAAACAATGGTAGATTTGGATTCCAGAATGATGGGAACAATTTTATCTGCCAGTTTAGCCCCGAGATGCCCAGCCCACGGTAAAATTTCAACTTCATCCGGAAAAACAGGAATGATATCGATCTTTTTATGTTGTTTGGCCGTGATCTTCACTTTTTTTTACATCATACGGTATCAGAACATCCATTGCTTCTTCAAGATTGCCTATTGTGGCGGTAATTCCCCAGATCTTTAGTGTTGGAGCGTATTTTCTGACCTGCGAAATTCCCAGTTCCACCATCACACCTCTTTTGGATCCCAGCAGCTCATGCCATTCATCTACAGCGATACAATGAAGATTCTGGAAAAACCTGACATGATTTTTCTGTCCCAGAAGCAGGTGTAAACTTTCCGGTGTTACGACAAGGATTTCAGGCATATTTTTTACCTGCTGCTGTCTGGTTTTAGGATCAGTGTCACCATTTCTGACACCTACTGTCCAATCCAACCCGATTTCATTGATAGCTTCTTCCATGGCTTTAGCAATATCTTTGGAAAGGGATCGGAGAGGAGTGATCCAGATCATTTTAAGTCCTTTTTTAAATTTCTCAGGATGATTAAGAAAATCTGTAATTAACGCCAAAAACACGGAATAGGTCTTACCAAATCCCGTAGGCGCAATAACCATTCCGCTGTATCCGTTTCCAAATTTCCACCAGGTATCCGTTTGGAATTTAAATGGGGTATTGCCTTTTTCAGCCATCCATTGCTGGATAACCTTAAATCCGTTGGTATGTTCAAAAGCACTCAAACTATTGTATCAGTTTTTTTTATTTCTTCGAGATCATCAATTTCATCGACCGTTTTGTCTTTCCGCCATCTTACGATTCTCGGAAAACGTAGAGCCACCCCGCTTTTATGCCTGCTGCTGAAACCTATTCCTTCAAAAGCAATTTCAAAAACAAGTTCCGCCTTTACAGTCCGGACAGGACCGAATTTTTCAATCGCATTCTTATTAACAAACCTGCTTACTTCCATGATCTCCTTATCCGTCAATCCTGAATAAGCCTTAGCAATTGTTACCAGTGAATCTCCATTTTTAACTGCAAAACTGTAGTCGGTATAGTAAGCACTTCGTCGGCCACTTCCTTTTTGAGCATAGATCAGCACTGCGTCAATGGTCATGGGATTGATCTTCCATTTCCACCAATCTCCTTTTTTCCGTCCTGAATGATACGGAGAGTTCTTTTGTTTAAGCATTAAACCCTCACTATTAATATCCCTTGAGCTTTCCCTGATCTGATCCAGTTCCTCCCATTTTTCAAAATCAACGATTGCTGACAGCTTTAATTTTTCGGGATTTTCATTCAGGAATAATTCTTCGAGCATTGCTCTTCTGGCTGAGATAGGTTTTTCGCGCAGATCATTTCCTTCAAGCTCAATAAGATCATAGGCAAATACTTCGATAGGAACATCAGTAAGCATTTTTTTGGTGACATTTTTACGGTTTAACCTTTTCTGTAATTCATTAAAGTTTAAAACTTTATCATCCCTTACCGCAAGTATTTCTCCATCTATGACAAAATTCCCCTGCACGGCCTTTACAGACTCTGCAATTTCAGGAAACTGTTCTGTTACCAACTCTTCACCCCGGGACCAGATGAATACTTCATCATTTCTCCTGATGATCTGCCCGCGGATTCCATCCCACTTGTATTCGACGAGCCATTCATCCGGATCTCCCAATTCCGAAAGCTCTTTCTCCAAAGGATAGGCAAGACAAAATGGATAAGGACGTGAATTATCTGTATTTACTTTTTCGGCGGAGATCAGTTCCTGGAAAGAAACTTCACCGGGATTCCATTTCCCCATCATACTGTGCATTAGTGCACTGGCTTCCTGTCCGGAATACTTTGTAAGCGCATTAATCAGTGTTTTATCCGATACGCCGATCCTGAAGCTTCCGCCCAGTAATTTATTGAATATTAATCGTTCCGTATAATCCAGCCCATTCCACGATTGTAAGACAAACTCTTTTTTCTCAGCTTCTGTCTTTTCTTTTAAGTTCACAATATCATTCATCCACTGTGAAAGACTTCGTTCTATTTTTTCGGTAGGTTGCGGAAGAATCAGAGAAAGTGTTTCTCCAAGATCCCCGACAGAAGAGTAGCTTTCCTGAAAAAGCCAGAAAGGCAGCTTTGTAATCTCCAAAGCCCATTCTTTCATATAGTTTGTATTGACATTCCTTTTGGGTCTTTTGCCTGTAAATAAGGCAATAAACCATACTTTATCTTCATCAGGAGCACGCTCAAGATAATCAATGATCGCATCAATTTTGGCATTGGTTTTATTGGTGCTTTCCAAAGCGTTGATCAGTTCTGCAAAATGTCTCATGATTCGGGGTTTTCAATGATTTCTTTTTCAGCCTCTTCTTCATCGTCGCCAAATTGGGTGGCTACCACATCCGCCTTAATTCCTATTTCATTTAAGTATTTTGAAAAAACTTCAGTCTGGCCATGGGTTACATGTACTATTTCAGCTTCGGTAGCTTTTACAGCTTGTAACAATCCACCCCAATCCGCATGGTCACTCATTGCAAACCCTGCATCAGCACTCCGCCATCTTCTGGCCCCGCGAACCTGCATCCAGCCGGAGCAAATTGCCGTAGCGGCATCCGGTATTTTGCGGATAATATTGGTATCCAGTAAAGCAGGCGGAACAATGACAATTTCACCCTGCAGGTGTTTTATGCTTTCTCTGAAATCCGGGATTTCATACTCAGGCAGGACGATTCCGGCACTTTCAAACGCTTCGTTAAGCTTTCCGATAGAGTAGTGGACATGTATCTTACCCAGGCCCTCTACAGCTTTCATGATACGCTGAGCTTTTCCAAGAGAATATCCTACAAAAACTGAAGTCTTGGAATTTTCCTTATTTCTCAACACCCAGTTCTGAAGCTTTTTATTAAGATCTTCAATATCCAGCCAATTATAGATGGGAAGTCCGAAGGTACTTTCAGTAACAAATTCATTACACCTTACCAATTCAAAGGGTGTACTTAATCCATCATCCTGAACCTTATAATCTCCGGAAATCACACTTACATATCCTTTATATTCTAACCGGACCTGGGCAGAACCGATTATATGTCCGGCAGGATGAAGGGAAACTTTTACTCCATTGATCGTGGTAACTTCTCCATATCCTACACTCTGACATTCGATATCGGGACCAATTCTCTGGTATAAAATAGGTTTTGTAAAATCATGGCAAAAATACTTCTTCATTCCCCAACGGGCATGATCAGCATGGCCATGCGTTATAACCGCAAGATCTACAGGACGCCACGGATCTATGTAAAACTGACCCTGGGGGCAGTATATTCCTTTTTTTGTGAATGTAATTAGTTTCAAATGAGGTATATTTTGTTATCGATAAAAGATATAATGCTTTTATAGCGATTTGGTTTAATTTATCATTCAAAAAGCTGACCAATTATCATTAAATCATGAAAAATAATCATTTTTCAGCGTGAACTTCCCAGCAATAAAACATTGGACTTTTCACCAATAAACAAAGACTGTATAAATCTGAAATTTGTCTTATGACTAACCCATAAAAAGTACAAAATGAGTAAGACGATTTTAATTACAGGAGCAGCAAGCGGATTTGGAAAAATAGCCGCTTTCGATTTAGCAAGAAAAGGACACCATGTAATTGCTACAACACAGGTATACCCCCAGATGAGCGACATGATCCGTGAAGCCAAAGAGCAAGGGGTAGAAATGACTGTTGATAAACTGGATGTTACCAATTCAAGAGATATCGCTTATATCTTAAAAAAATATGATATTGATATTTTAATAAGCAACGCCGGTATTATGGAAGGCGGACCTATTGCTGAACAGCCTTTGGATCTTATCCGTTCAATGTTTGAGGTGAATGTATTCGGGGCTTTGGAACTCGCTCAGGGATTCATTAAAAAATTCGTTCAAAAGAAAAGCGGAAAAATAGTATTTACCTCTTCTATGGGTGGTTTGTGGACGGTTCCGTACGTGGCAGCATACTGCGCATCAAAACATGCTCTGGAAGCTATAGCTGAGGGCTTAAAGACAGAACTGGCTCCTTTTAACATCAAAATTGCGACATGCAATCCGGGAGTATTCGGAACCGGTTTTAACGACAGGGGAGTGGATTCCATAAGACATTGGTATGATCCTAAAGAAAACTTCACTCCGGAATCTGCTTTTGCAGGAGCTGAAGAATCGTTAGCCCATCAACTGGATCCTCAATCTATGGCAGATGTTATTGTAAATGTTACGTTGGATGACCATAGCAACTTCAGAAATTTACATCCAAAGGAAACCGAGGATTTTGTAAAACAATTACAAACAGAAGCCTGGAGCGCAAAGAGCTAAAAACACATTTACTTATAGAATGCATGAATATTATTGTTCATGCATTCATTCTCCCATTTAAATTTAAACGACATGAATATTACTTATCACGAAGCAACAAAAGCGTTAAACGAATCAATTAAAAAAGCAGAAACACTTGGTATTCCCGTAAGCATCGCCGTTGTAGATACCGGAGGACATCTGGTTTCTTTTGCCCGCTTAGATAGTGTATACGGAGTGATAGATTTTGCTATAAAAAAAGCAAGAACGGCCGTTATGTTCGGAGTAGACACGGAGGTAATGGGAACCATCATTGCTGGCACAGACATTCACGGATATGGCATGCTGAATTCAAACGGCGGTCTCCTTACAATTGCAGGCGGCGTAGTCATCAGGAATGAAAAAGGGAATATAATAGGTGCTATCGCGTCTTCGGGAGGTACTGTGGAGCAGGATAGAGAAATAGCACTTGAAGGAGCCTCTTCTATTTTTTAAATTTTGCATATTTGTATAATGGCTGAACAATCTGAAATATTATTTAATCAACTGGTGTATTCCTGTGCATTTGAAAAACACAGGGGACATGAGGAATTTATTCCTGATCATTTCCTTGGTTTTCAGCTGTCTGGTGAAACCCACGCTTTCCATGATCAGGGGAAAACCGTTATAAAGGAAAATACAGTGGTTCTGGTGAGAAAAAACCAGCTGATCAGGACCATAAAGTATCCTGCCAAAAGTGCAAAATACCAATTTATTTCTATAACACTGGATAAAGAAACTTTACGGCAATATGCCGCTGAAAATAAAGTAGTAACGGACGAAGTATTCCATAATAACAAGAAAATATTCTTTGAATCGGATGCATTCTTTTCGAACTATTTTATTTCGCTAACTCCTTACATCGATAAAACAAAAACAATTAGCTCCAATCTTGCTTCCTTAAAAGTGAAAGAAGCTATTGAGCTTATTTTACAGAGTAATCCTGATTTTAAAAATCTGCTTTTTGATTTTTCCGATCCCCATAAAACGGACCTGAAGGAATTTATGAATAAGAATTTCATCTTTAATCTTTCTATAGATGCCTTTGCAAAGCTTACAGGGCGTAGTCTTTCAGGCTTCAAGCGTGATTTTCAGAAGACATTCAATATGCCTCCTAAAAAATGGCTTAAGGAAAAAAGGTTGCAGGAAGCGTATTATCTTATCAAACATAAAAATAAAAAACCGGCTGACATCTATCTGGATCTTGGATTTGAAAACCTGTCCCATTTCTATTATTCATTTAAAGAAAAATATGGTCTTACTACTTCTGAAATTTCACCACAATCAGTATCCTGATGTATTAATTATGATGAATTATATTCAGCAACTTCATTATTGGGCAAAAGGGGATCTGCTTCAGGCTAAAATCATGTTGGCCTGGGCCTTTATTTTTTGTATACCGCTCATCTGCTATTGTTTTAAAATCAATAAAATCTTTTATAAAGGTCTCATTATTCCATTAATTTTACTGGTCATCATGCTTTTAGGGTATGGCAGCTATTTATTGATCACAAAAGACAAAGAGGTTCGCAAAATAGAACAGCAATATTTAGAAAATCAAAAGAGAATTATTAGTAAAGAGCATTCCAAAGGAAAAGCCAACAGTAAAAGTTATGTCGTTTTTAAAACAATCTGGAGTTCATTGCTGCTGGTTTCCATTATAATCTACCTTCTGGCAAGCGGTATGTATATAAAAGGTTTTTCAGCAGGGTGTATTATTCTGTTTTTAACTTTATCGATTACAGATACCTTATTTCATGCCAGGCTGAATGTTTATCTTTCTTTTTTACAAGAACTTAGCAAGTAAAAGGTAAACATAGAAACAATCTTTTATGAAAAAAACTTTCTGAATTCCAATGGGGATTGGGCTGTCTTCTGTTTAAAAAGTTTACTGAAAGATTGCGGATGCTCAAAACCCAATTCATAGGCAATTTCGCTAACGGACAGACTGGTTGTGCTTAGCCGTTCCTTTGCATAGTCGATGAGCCTGTTCTGAATATGGTTCTGCGTGCTTTGCTGAGTGTGAATACGCAACAGACTTCCCAGATAATTAGGAGAAATATTCATTTCTTCAGCAATAGCTTTCACTGTAGGCAAACCATTGCTAATGATCCGTTCATGATCAAAGAATTTAGAAATTGTTTGTTCAAAACGTTCTATGACTTCATGATTGGATTTTTTCCTGGTCAGGAACTGTCTTTCATAAAAACGCTCGGAATATATGAGAAGCAGTTCTATCTGTGCAATGATCAGGTCCTGGGTAAATTTATCGATATTAGAACGGTATTCTCTTTCTATATTCAGCAGAATTTCTACAATAGCTTTTTCCTCTTTGTCTGAAAGAAATAAAGCTTCATTCACTGCATACTGGAAAAAATCATAAGATTTGATCTTTTTGGCAAGCGACGTATTCCACAGAAAATCGGGATGGATCAGAAGTATCCAGCCTGTAGGTTCCACTTTAGCATTCTGATTGATCTCCACCTTTAAAAACTGTAAAGGAGAAACAAATGATAAAACCCCGGAATCAAAATCATACTCCTGCTGTCCGTAGTTAAATTTAGCATTAACATTCCGCTTTAAACCAATAGAATAAAAATTCTGAATCCATTTCATTTCATCATCCTTCACAGGGTAAGAAACCCTGCTATAATCAATCAGACTGATCAGCGGATGTTCAGGTCCTTCAAGATTACAAAAATGATGAAACTCGGAAATCGAATTAAAGCGAAATGTCTTTTCCATATCTTATACTATGATGCTAAATTAGTGAATCAATTTTCTTTGTACAAAATCATACCTCCATGATATAATATCCCTTCTTTAAACTCTCCGTCAGCTGTAAATCCTGTGTCATCTTTATAATCAATATGATTACCGGAAACGATATAACTTCCCTGATAAGCACTTTCTCTTGAGCCACGTGCTTCATCATACCGGTTGCCCGGCAGCAATTCATGACGGACGTACCCATCCTCTGTTACCCACATTCCGATGTATTCTTTTGTTTCTTCGATGGTCTTATTCATTTTTATTATGAAAGTTCTGTGTATGCGGTAGACAATGTGTAATTTTTCCACTGTTCCGCATCTTGGTTAATCATATTTATTTTATTTTTAAGTATATCATAGGCATCATTTCCCAGCAATAAATGCACTGGTGGCTGAGCCTCCTTACTTATGGCAATAAGCACTTCAGCAGCCTTCTCCGGATCGTTGGCCTGGTTTCCATTAATTGTATCAAGGTGTAATTGCTCAGATTCACGGGCTGCTTCGTATGCTTTAATGGTATTTTTAGGTGTCCTTACAGAACCTTTAGCAAGAAAATCTGTGCGGAAATAGCCCGGATAAACTACTGTAGCTTTTACGCCGAAAGCTTTAGCTTCTTCAGCAAGCGCTTCAGTGAATCCTGCAACAGCAAATTTAGTAGAACAATAAATTCCCCAACCCGGAAAACTTCCAAATAAACCTCCTACAGAAGCAATGTTAAATATATTTCCGGAACCCTGATTCCGTAAATAAGGCATAACATTTCTGATTACATTTAAGGAGCCAAATACGTTCACATCAAAATTTTCTCTGGCTTCTTCGTCCGATAATTCTTCCAGAGTACCTATCTGGCCATATCCTGCATTATTGACAATAACATCCAATTGTCCGAAATGTGCAATGCTTTTTTCCACAGCCTCTTTTACGCTGGAATCATCTTGTAAATTAACTTCCAATGGTAAAAATGCATCAGAGGCATCACCTATTTCTTTAACCAAAGATTCGGCATTCCGGCTTGTCGCTACAACGCGGTATCCTTCACTTAATAATTTTCTTACCAGACTAAGCCCCAAACCTTTTGAAGCGCCTGTAACAAACCATACTTTTTTTGTTTCCATTTTTTTAATTTTTTGATCTTAATTGATGATACAAAGATCATAAGGAAATCAAAATTTAAGATAACCCGATCAACTAAAAATGTAATCAAATCGTGAATGGTAATTTTTATTGATTTAGATTCTCCGTTTCGTTCTGAAATCGAAGATGATACGTAGCTGATAACGACTGAGTATGGTTTTTCAAGGATTGTCCTTTCCAATAATTTGAGAAATATCTTATTATTTCTAATTGGATTTAACAGAAAAGATCAATATTTAAACAATTGAAAAACTATGTTTTTGCATCGATGTATTTATTTTTATTCTCATTAATTGTATCCAGAATAATAACAAAAGGTTCTGAGAACGATTGTTGTGGCAAATAAAGATTAACCTGTTTTTTGGCTATTTCTTTAACAGTGATGGGAACATCAGGTTTTTCTAAGAATGAAGCTTTACTAATTGTTATGCCTTCCAGAGTTTGAATTTTTAGAATTCCTGAAATGGGAATATTAAAAACAACAGCATACAGTTTTCCGGTTGTTTCATTTTGTGTAAAATATCCCCAGTCCTGTCGTGGCCAGCCTTTTGCATGTCCGGCATTGTATATGGCAGCACTGTTTATTTTCATCCAGTTTCCAATATGTTCAGCTATTTGTTGTTCTTCTATTCGTATCGTTCCGTCTGGTTTTGGTCCGAAATTCAAAAGAAAATTTCCGCCTAATGAAGTGGTTTGCACCAACATTTCAATAAGCTCAAGGGGCGTTTTAGTATAGCTTATATCCCATTTTTTATGATATCCCCATTGATTTTCGGGAATGGTCATACAAGCCTCCCAATCGCGGTGAATAACCTGAGTATCTGTAGGAGAGGGTAGTCTTCGTTCGTATCCTGATTCATAATCCCCCATCATCTTTCCATTGGAATCAAAATGACGTGCTCCATAGTCATCAGCCCTTAATCGACTGTTTACTACAACCCCCGGACGAATGGATTTGAGCATTTGTTCTACCTGTAATGTCCACCATCCATTTTTCTTTATGGATTGATCCCAGGTTCCATCAAACCAAAATCCTTTTACACTCGGATAATTCTCTGCAAGTTCTTTGAGCTGGTTTTGTGCAAAAGTAAGATACCTCGAAAATGCGATACTATCTTCTTTGGTTTTAATATCGTATCTCCAGTCAGGATGGTGCCAGTCTAAGACGGAATAATAGAAATTAACGTCAATCCCTTCTGAATTGTAGGCATCCACTAATGCTTTGATAATATCTTTTTTATACGGAGTGTTTCCAATATTAAACTTGGTATATTGGGTTGGCCATAAACAAAAGCCTTCATGATGTTTTGTGGTAATAGTCATATATTTAACACCCATTTTCTTTGCCATCTTTGCCCAGGTTTTCGGGTCAAATTTTACGGGATTAAATTGATATTGTAGTGAATCCCAGGTCGAATTAGGAATATGGGCACTTGATTTCAGGAACTCTGCAGCATAGGTATATGTTTTACCTTTCCATTCTCCTCCGGGAATAGCATACAGACCCCAATGAATAAATTGCCCAAAACGATTGCTCCGCCATTTTTGCATAGCTGCATCTGTCCGTTTGCCTTCATATTGTGCTCCGTACTTAAGCAACTTCTTTTCATGATTTTGTCCTATTAATGAAAGAGATCCTATTAAAAAAAAGATCAATAGATATTGTTTAGGTAATTGCATCTCATTAGTTTTTTAAGATTATACGAATGAATAAGAGTCCATTGCTATTTCAAATTCCAATATACCTCGTCGGTATATGTTTTGCCTCCTTTTTTTACCTGAACATTGATTTTGTTTCTACCTTTTTTTAAAGAAACATTTTTGAATAGAAAATGGACAGCTGTCGTACCCGTTTCAGGATCTGATATTTTTCGTCCATTAATCTTTAAAGCGGGAACTCCAATATTAGAATATACAGTAATAGTTGTAGTGGCTTCTGTACGTTCGACCAGTCTTCTATCCGAAATATACAACACAGGCTGTGTACTCCAGTTGGCTTTATACCAATAAAAAACATCTTTTTTTGTTTTCCGGTCAAAGGTGACCAATCCTTTCATATTCCTGGCAGGAATACCTCCGCGGCTCCAAAGAGGTACTGCAAAATCAAACATATTCCACAAATAGCTGCCGACCAGGTAAGAGGATCTGGATATTGCTCCCCATTGTATTTCATGCATTCGTGTTTCCCGTTGTTCAGGAAAGAACGTTCCATTTACAGGATTAAATTCCAACGGTAGTGTTTCAGCTTGCTGGAAGATATTGCCATCAGCACCATACTCAGATAAAATTATTTTATTAGAAGGGTAGTCTTGCTCAAGTTTCTTCATCCATTTTTCCAGATCAGTGGTTGCTCCTTCATACCATCCATAGTAACGATTCATTCCTTGTAAATCTCCTTCTCCATTTTCCGGTCGTTCCATGGTTCCATATCCATTTACACTTACCGTATACCGTCCCGGATCTTCTGTTTTTGACAGATCGTGCAATGCTGCGGTTACCTGGCTTACATAGCCTCCGGCATTTTTTTCATAAACTTCGTTATGCATTCCCCAAACATAGATAGAAGGATGATTGAAGTTTTGCCGGATAAGCTCTTTCATCTGCTGCAAAGCATTGTCTTTTTCCTGTCCAGTCGTTGTATTGACAAATGGAATTTCTGCCCAGATCAAAAAACCAATACTATCACTTTTTGCATATACATATTCAGATTGTTGGTAATGTGCCAATCGAATTGAATTGGCTCCTATATCACGGATGTCTTCGAGATCTTCGGCATGCTGTTTATTACTCAATGCGCTCCCGAAACCCCAACGATCCTGATGTCTTGTCACTCCGTGAATCTTTATTTTTTTATTATTCAAGGAGAAGCCATTTTCTTTACTGATCTCAATGTGACGGATACCAAGAGGCTGAGAAACTTCATCTATTATATTCCCCTGCTTTTTAACCTGTACGGTTACTTTATAGAGATAGGGATCTTCCAAACCATTCCATAAATGTGGCTTTTGAATCTGTATATTCTGACAATAACGTTGTAAACCCTGTGCAGTTACTGTTACAGGAAGTTCAGCTGATTGAATAACTTGTCCCTCCCGGTTCTGAATATTAGCTAATAAAGCAGCTTGTTGTGGCTGCCTGGTCTTATTGTTCAGCTCTGTACAAACAGATACATCCGCCTGGTTTTCAGAAACATTTTTTTGATAAATATAAATCCCCGGTCCTGCATAATTATCGACACTTATATTCAGAGGATCAGTAATAATTAACGAAACCGGACGGTAGATGCCACCATATATTCCGAACAGCTGGTGATTAACAGGGATCACATCCGGTCTAGCTTCATTATTAGCCACTACCTGTAAGGTATTGATTTCATCCCATCGAAGCCATGATGAAATATCAAAAGAAAATGCACTATAGGCTCCTTTATGCTCTCCAACCATTTTATTATTAATCAGAACTTTTGCCACATTGCCCACTCCCTCAAAACGGATGAATACCCGTTTACCTTTCCACGCCGGATCTGCTTTGAACTGTTTTTCGTAAACAGCATTACCCTGGTAAAAATCTTTGCCCAACTGCATATCTTCTCTATTCCAGGTATGAGGAATCGTGACCTGAGACCAAACCGTATCCGAAACCTTTTTAACTTTCTGAATGTCAGTTTTATGAAATTTCCAATCGGTATTCCATGAAATAACCTGGCGACCTTGTGAAAAAAGGGGCACAGTTTTTAAAATCATTAAACCTATAAGAATGCCTAACATGATTTTTCTGATCATAAAGTGTACTTTTACTATTGGTAGCTCTGTTGTATTTTTTTTTTGCAAATTTTCTAAAATGTCTTTCTACACTATACATCGTTTTCAATTTTTTAATCGTGCGTATATATTTTCTGATATGCAATTCCATTTATTTTATTTTCTGTCCATTTATAAGATATCTACCATGACTGTATCTTTTGTTTTTTCTTTTTTATCGGGACTCGAGGCATAAATTTTCCTGCGATGCTTATTATTGAGATGTTCGATGATCAGATTACAGGCTTTATCTACGGTAATAGTACGATCATTTAACTGAAGCTTTCCGGGTTGATAAAAAACCGCTTGCAAGATTTGGGTAGATTTTTCAAATACTGCTTGTATCTCATTGTCATTTTTTAAAATAAAAATATCTTGTTGCCCTGCTATCCTTCGAGCCTTTCTATATCTGATCTGAGGGTAGATGATGTATTCATAGTCTGCTTGGTTAGGATGTACACCATGATCTATCCACAATTTAAAAACTTTTTTGCTTTGAGCCACCATATCATCCGGATCTTTACTCCCACAAGCAATGCTATTCCATGAGCCGGATTGTATTGCATTAGAAAGGAAGATCTTTTTCTTTTTAGGAAAAATATAAGCGGTATTGTTATGATACAAACCGGAACCTTCCAGTTGTATTTTCTCATCTTGTGCTTCTATTTTGTGTATAGAGTTTGGTCCCAGTTGATAAACATCTCCTTTTGCCCAGTTTTGTTCGACGCTGGTAACCACACGCTCTTTGGCCTCAGAAGAAATCCCCGTTCCTAATGCTACGATTTTATCTTCGAACATAAACCAGGATTTTCGGGCATTTGTTTTAAATTGGTTTTGCATATCAAAAACAAAATTTCCTATTTTCCCATTGGTTACTCCTCCTGAAAAAGTAGAAGTACCGTACGTGATATAATCGGTAGCTGGGATAATCTCCTTTTGTGGAGCAGTAGTGCCTGGAATTTTAGCCCAATCCCATATCGGATAGATGTTATAATACTCATTTCCATCAATCAAGAGGGTAGTAGAGCCTATAGAACGATATCCTCCTTTGTTATTTTCACCATTTCCCATATGGCCATAGGTACCACAGTAATCAGTTTCTGCCTGGGCAGTATGGATAGAAGAACCTTTGACAGAAAATAAAAATCTTTTATTTTGTACAGAGGCAAAGTCAGTACGCCAATAGTTTGAAAATACTTGTTTGATATGATAACCGGGGTCTTTTTTCTCTAAAATTCTTGCCAAAGCGTCATCATAAGTACTCTTATATTCGGGATCAATCCTTTTCATTTTTTCCAGATAAGGAATTAAATCTATGGCATCAGTAAAATTTTTCCGGCTTATTTGTCGACCAAAGGTATTATGATTGATATAACGTCCGCGAATCTGAGCCAATATTCCCTTCCGAACAAAATTGGATAAGATACGGAGATGTCTTTCTTTCATCTTAAAAGCCGTTTCACGGGTGACATAGCCAATAGAAGCCTGCCCTTTGAAATATTCAGAGCCATATCCAAAAATATGAAGCATAATATCGTGCTGTGCATAAGAGAAATCAGGTTGTATTCCTTCCTTATCCGTAGTCACATTGACACTATACATTCCCTCGATCGCTTTCATAGTGATTTCAGGATCTTGCTTAAGTATTCCTATGAAAAAAAGATGCATATCAAAATCTATCTTATTGACTCCGGTAGTTCCATTGAATCGTCTGACATTCATTTTTTCAATAAGGCTATCCTGAAGAACGGGAGCTAGCTTTTGTGCTCCTGCCTGCTGCATCATAACCAGAATCAAACCCAATGTTCTTGGAGTGCCAATTTCATTATGCCACCAATTGGTGCTGCGGCATTCATGCTGATTCCAATACGATAAAGCCGCTGAAATCTTTTCGAAAATAGAAAAATCCCCTTTAAGGCTACTCCAGGGAGCAGTATAAGCTATGGTTAACATTTTTACTCGCTGAAGGTGTTGTGCGGGAGGCCATGGACTACGTACCTTACTGGTATAGTCTATATCTTTCCAAAATCCATTCTGGAGCAATTGACTAAAGCTTTTCGTGTCGTTAAGTAATTGACTTCTATTATTTATGTTTTCCCACTGTTCCTCCACTATACGCAGTCTGATGACTTCAAAATCATTGCCCCGGTACAGAAGAATTCCAAGCAAAAAAAGGATCATACCCATTCTTTCTCTCATAATTACTGATGATTAAAGATACCAGTCTTGATAACGTTTTAAAGCCTCCAAAAAGTAATAATCTGCATAGATGAGCGGAACATCAATTTCTGAGTGTAATGGAAGTGCTCCAGTACTGTGCTTGAGGATAAAGCCTCCATTTTCTCCTATAGCAGACCTATATTTCGGGCCTGATAAAGATATAATTATTTGCTTTGCAACATCAAGATATTTTGCTTTTTCGGGCTCTGGTGTGTATTGACCAAGCTCCAGCAGGGCAGAAGCGATCAATGCTCCTGCTGAAGCATCCCGTGGTACGTCCGGGATTTTAGGATCATTAAAATCCCAGTAAGGAATCTTGTCTTCCGGTAAATTCGGATTCGTCAATATAAAATTGGCAATATTTTGAGCTTGCTTCAAATATTTTGGATCCTTCGTAAAACGATACATCATGGTATAGCCATACAATCCCCAACCTTGCCCTCTTGCCCACGCTGATTCATCAGAATATCCCTGAAAAGTTTTCTTTTTAATGACTTCACCTGTATTCATATTATAATCTACTACATGGTAAGAACTATAATCCGGACGAAAGTGATTCTTTAATGTAGTATTGGCATGGGTAACCGCTATTTCCTGATATTTTGAATCTCCACC
This sequence comes from Chryseobacterium proteolyticum, assembly GCF_046591535.1. NCBI lineage: Bacteria > Pseudomonadati > Bacteroidota > Flavobacteriia > Flavobacteriales > Weeksellaceae > Chryseobacterium > Chryseobacterium proteolyticum. The sequence goes on from NZ_JBJLWK010000001.1 coordinate 577,740, forward strand.
GTTTTGACTGACCCAATTCAAAAGTTCAAGATTCATCATATTGTCAATGATCACCGGGCCGTCAAATTTTTTGCTGCTATTCCATGACTGGATAACTTTTGCTGCCGGTTTATACCTGCTGGATAAAGAAGCAGCTGATTGAAAGATGATCTCCTTATATTTTGGATTTCCCGTCAACCTGTATGCATTTCCAAAACTACAAAACATCATAAAACCCAGGTCATGATTTCCGGTGTAGGTTTGATTAGGCGCTATAATGTTGAGTGCTCTTTCCGCCTCTTTTCTGATAACAGGATCTTGGGTCTGCTCATAAATATACCATAAAGAGCCAGGATAAAAGCCTGTACACCACCAGGTCCGCTCATAACTAACGACTTTTTTATTGATAGAGTCATAAGTTTGAGGAAGTTTGTCCTCAGGAATAACTTTCATAAGGATCTTATACTGTTTTGCAGCCTGTTTAAAATTATCTTCTATGAGAGCGCCCATTTTTATTTTTTGGGCAGGAATAAAAGCATAGAGCAGATAAAAAAAAACATAATAGTATTTTGTATTGGGTACCTGATTTCATAGAACATATTTTACCAGCCGGGATTTTGTTTGATTTTAGGATTTTTGGCAATCTCTGAAGTGGGCAATGGCCACAAGTAATCTTTTTGCGGATCGAATGTTCTATTGCTTGCGGCTTGGATCAGAATATAATTATTCGCATCTACTGCAGTGTTAGGAGCCCAGCCTCCCGTACCAGGGTTAAGCATTTCTGTGAACAAATAACTTCCGGTAACCGATTTAGGCAGCTCCGTTTCAGCTGTTTTCCATCTGAGCAAATCCCAATATCTTAATCCCTCGAATGCAAGCTCTACTCTTCGTTCTCTTCTGATTTCTTCTCTCATATTTAATCCGTTACTTGCAACAAATATATTAGTCAGCTTTGGCATAGATACATAATTAGGTGCTGCTGTTGTCCCTATATTGATCTGTGGCAATCTTGCCCTCAGCAGATTTATGGTTTTATCAAGATCCCCGTCTGAAATAGCTCCGTCTGACTCATACACTGCCTCCGCATAAGTAAGCAATACTTCAGCATAGCGAATAATTGCCCGGTCAATAAAAGACCTTTGATCCTTCCATGCTATAGCGTTAGCATATTTTCTAACCGTATATCCTGTTCTGGAAAGCGTCGCATTAGGTGTTGTATATTCACTAGAGGTAAATTCATCTCCTCTTTTCATAAACGAGAAAGACATTCTTGGATCTTTTTTATTAAAGTATTCCGCATGTTTTGTTGTTGAGTTCGGAGCTGTATATAAAGGGGATTTATCTATTGGTAAACCGTCTGCCATTAGATATGATGCAGCGAGAGATTGTGTAGGCCCTGCATTTCCACCTTCAAAAGTTCTTTGAATAGTAGTGGATGTAATGTTATTTGTTGGGTCATTCCCATAGATTCTGACCAATATATTTTCTTTATTTGCCCTGCCATCTCCAGCTTCCTGGAATAGATTATAATAGGCATCATTCTGAATTTCACCATTCGGGCCGCTTTTAGGTGTATTTAATAAGCTATGTAACCCTGAATTCATTACAGCAGCTGACATTTCCTTTGCAATAGTCAAATGTTTTTTAGCGTCTCCGTAACCATGAAATTTGCATCTCGTTCCTTCAAACAGTGCTATTCTGGCCTTCAATGCCTGTGCTGCGGTTTTAGATACTCTTCCATAATCCACAGTGCCTAATTGATCTATTGTTTTCAGTTTTGAAATAGCATTATCCAAATCACTGTATATTTGGTCCAATACTTCATCTCTTGCAGCTCTCGGCAGATATATATCAGGATCATCAATATTCATAGTCTTCAGAATTAAAGGCACTCCTCCAAATCTTATAAACATTTTGTAATAGGCAAATGCTCTAAAAAAATAGGCCTCACCAACATAATTATTAATATCCGCCTCTTTACCTCCTTTTGCAATTACTCCCGGAGCTTTTTCCAGAAGATTATTAGTCGCAAAAATCAGACTATAATCATAATCCTCAGATGTTGCCGGGGTAACCCGCGAGCCATCACTAATTTTATCAGCACTTGTATTCCTTGCCAGATTATCTCCCCATACGTCCTCTATACTCTGACTGGCATTAAGTTCCGGTAATTTTTTATAGAAATAATTAGCTGCCAGTTTAACATCATTTTCATTATTCCAGAAATTCTGATCCACAAGACTGGTCTCCGGAAGCCTGTCAATATTACATGAGCTCATCAGCATAAAAGCTGTAAAACACCCTATCATTATTTTATATTTGAATTTCATATTAATTTTTTTTATCGTTAAAAATCAACATTTACCCCAAGTGCTACTGAAGCCGAAAAAGGGTAATTAATACCATTGTAAGGTTGCTCCGGATCTATAACACCTTTAAACACTCCTAATCTGGAAAATGTCAATAAGTCTTCTCCCGTGATATAAACTCTTAACCTGTTAATAGGCATTCCTTTGAGATCATTTTGTGATAAAGAATACCCAATCTGAACATTTTTCAGTCTTGCATAAGCAGCATTAACCACCCATTTGTCTGATGGGATATTATTCTGTCCTGCATTCAGAAAAGGTCTTGGAAATGCTGCATTAGGATTATCTGGTGTCCAATAATCCATATGGATAGACAATGGCTGATACCATGGTTGCTGCTGAGGAAAGATAAGCTCTGAGCTGGGCATAATATTACGTTTACCCACGCCTTGTACGAAAAGGCTAAAGTCAATATTTTTCCAGTTCATGAATATATTAAGTCCAAACAAATACCTTGGATTGGTGTTCCCCAAGTAAACAAGATCTCCTCTGTCTCCCAATCTTCCACCACCAGGACTAATCTTTCCATCTCCGTTTTGATCTACATAGAGAATATCTCCCAGCCCCGGTACCACTCCCGGCATATTATTCAGATTCGAATAACTGGGTGCATTTTTAAGCTGTTCTGCAGTTTGTATATAGCCGTTTGTCTTATATCCCCAAATTGTATTCAGAGAGTATCCTTCAATAAGATTATATATATTCTGATCCACATCAACCCGATTTAATCCTAACTGAATGATGTCTTTTCCACCATCATAACGAATTACTTTGTTATCACTGTCATACACATTCGCCATTACACTGAATTTGAAGTCCTGTCCAATTTTCCCTTTATATTGTAAGGACGCTTCCCAACCCCAGGTTTTTAATTCTCCGCCATTGACACGCGGGGTAGAAATACCTATTGTTCCAGGTAAATTAATTCCTACCAGCATATTTTTGTTGAATTTATTATAATAATCAAAACTACCGGTAAGCTTATTATTGAATAAACCAAAATCTACCCCTATATTTCTGGTTTCTATCGTTTCCCAGGCCAAGGTAGGCGATGGAATTCTTGATTGATACAAATAGGTTGTCCTGTCTACTCCCAGAATAATATCACTTCCTGAAGACAAGGATCTCAAAAAGTCGTAATAAGAAATTCCTGTCTGGCTGCCTACTTTAGCCCATGTAAGTCTTGGCTTAAATTCATTAATAAATCCCAATGTATTCTTGAACCAGTCTTCTTTTTGCATATTCCAGCCTAAAGAGAAGGAAGGAAACGCTTTCGCTCTATTTGCTCCCGGTGCCAGTCTGGAGCTTTCATCTCTTCTTAATGTTGCTTCAAAGATATATTTCTCGTTAAAGTTATAGTTAAACCTTCCAAAAAATGCCTGAAGAGCAAATGTATTGATGTTTTGATTATTGGTTTTGTTTTTTGGATCTCCGGTGAAACCTAGGGCTGGATTATCATTGACATATAAATTGCTGGTTCTGGCAGTTAACAAATCATATCTGTAATCTTCGTACTGAAAACCGCCCATAAAATGGAAATGATGTTTATTGAGCTTAAGGTCATAATCTGCTAGGAATTGAACATTTTGTCTTATATCACTACGTTTTTGTACTTCATAGGAATTGGGATTATTCTGTCTTCCCACAATTGCAGGTCCTTTATCATAGAAAACTACCGTTCTTCTGAAAATATTTTCATTAGAGTCAAAGTTTTCGCGCCCATAAATAGCTTTTAGCTCTAATCCTTTTACCATATTTTTAAAGGTAATTGTTCCCACATTAGATAATGTATTCTGCGTTAACCTGTCGAATCCTCCGTCCTTTAATAATGCATAAGCGAAAATAGATGAAGTGCCGCTGATATAATACCTGCCATCTTCCGTGTACACCGGAAACCGTTGCCTGGCTGTATAAAGCTGACGGAATATTCCATTTCCGCCGGTCTCCAGTCCATAACCACCATCAACAGCTTTTTTCTGATATTGGCTCGTATAGGAAGACCTTAAGTCCAGTGTAATATATTTGTTGAGCTGTGCACTGAGGTTTAACCTGTAATTCCATCGGCTATAATTATCTTCTCCGATTCTTATCATACCATCCTGTAAAAGGTTGCCCACCGAAGCCATAAAGGTGATTTTCTCCGAGCCTCCACTAAAATCAATATTATTCTGATACATATTATAGGATTTCCTCAGAATCATATCCGGGATGTTCTTCTGATTATAAGTGATGTATCTATTAGGATTATTCGGATCTGTAACATATTCAATTCCTCTTCTTATATAATCCATGTCTATGGAAGAATATTCAGGTTGCAGTCCGGCATTGGCTCTTGCCAAATTTGCATATTCCGCCTCTTGTAGTAATGATACTCTTTTAGGTAGATTGATAGGGTACTGGACTGCCATTGAGGATTGATAGGAAACCTGCATTTTTCCTTTTTTACCCGTTTTTGTGGTTACAATAATAACTCCACCTGCAGCTCTTGATCCGTAAATAGCAGCAGCTCCACCATCCCTTAATGTACTAATGCTTGCAATATCATTAGGGTTTAAAGCTAAAAAGGTATTTTGAGAGGCCACCACATTATCAATAATATAGAGTGGTTCAACTGTTCCATTTGCAGTTGTTGCCCCTCTGATTTCTATGTTTATATTTTCATTCCCTGGTCTTCCTGATGACCGTGTGATGGTTAAACCAGGAGATGCTCCCTGAAGTGCCCGGCCTATATTTGTCACGGGTCTGTCTTCTAAAATTTCCGGGCCCACCGTAGACACGGCTCCTGTTAATGTAAGTTTTTTTTGCTTTCCATAGCCCACTACAATTACCTCGTCTATGTCCTTGGATTTTAGAGTGTCTTTTTTCTTTTCTGTTAGCTTCTGACCCATTAAAGGGCTTCCGATACCTAGAAAGAGGAAGAAAAACACTCCGTTTTTATACCATAAAGAATTCGATGCAGATTTCATGACCTGTTATTTAGTTTTTAATAAACTTTGAGATTGTAGTGCCGGTTTCGGATTCTATATGAATAAAATAGGTGCCCTGAAGTAAAGTGCTCACATCAAAGCTTATAGTTCTACTATTCAGATTGGTTTTCATAGATTTCACAATATTACCCCATGCATTGTATATTTTCACGGTCCCGTTTTGTTTAGCCGGAAGCTTTATATTGATCACATCTTTTGCGGGATTCGGATAAACCTCTGCTTCTTCATTGGCAGATATGAGTTTCGCGGTACCAGATTGAGTAGGTCTTACACAACGAATAGATGCATAATGTCTGGAATTCTTGTTCCCATTTTCCCATATATTGGATTCAGCAGTACTGAAGTTATGATACCAGGTTGACGATTCGTCTATGAAACTGGCTTTCATTCCCATCTGATCTCCGCCATCGTAAGATTGTTGATCATTATTATAAACACCGGCAGGAAGAGCATTGAAGCCTACTGTATTGGCATTGGCATTCTGAATTGTCATTGGTCCTTTTGCCCAAAGTCCATCACTTACACGATCCCGGTCTTCTCCACATTTCATCATGGGAGCAAGTTGGTCATCAGTTGTATTGTATTCTTGCTTAATACTGGTGAACAGATTTTTCCAGTCCTGGGTATTGGCAACATCCCATCCGTTAGGACACCAGCTTTTTGATGCATTGAAAGCATTGGTAGGGTAGTATCTTCCATATACTTTTCCTTCAGAATCTCCTGGAACTGCTACCCCCACCGTATTATTGGTTGCTGCATTATTTCCATCATAGCCATTCCAATTGAGATTCTCCATAAACCAATCGGTATTCCCATAACGCTTATAGGCATATTTTTTACCATCTCTAACGTCGGTAACCTCACCATTTTTACTATCGTAATTACAGTATTTTAATTTAGAGGCAAGTTGGTTGCCAGGTTGTACATCAGCTGATGCTGGAGAAGAGCTTTTAATTCCTATTAAAGGTAATGGATAGGTCATGCCGGGATCCGGAGAAGAGAAAGGAGTTGTGAGGTATAGATTATCATTGTAAGGAGGTTTAGGAAGTTGCTTATCGGAAACAAGCTTGTCTATCTTCTCCTGATAATAGGCTGGAATAAACAGTCCCCATTTGTAATATAAATCCCGAAGATCGTATCCCGAAATTTCCATGATTTTATACAAAAAATAGAACTTTCTTTCATCATTACTACTTCCGTCTTTTTCTTCTTCTCTTGTTATTCTGTGCAATAGCTTGGTAAGCTCATCCCCAAAAATATATTGTAATTGAGCCAAAAATATCAAACGACTTTCATTAACATTTTGGTAAACATTTCCGATTTCATTTCCCCAGTAATTACGATTAGCATCGGGTTGGGGAAACCAATTATTATGTACTTTATCCCAAACTGACTGATCCCATTTTTGCCAGTTGGCTCCGAAAAAACTTCTCATTACAGCCATAGAATAAAAATTAACCGTAGTCTCTGTATATTCGCCAGGTTTATAAGCACTTTGCTGGTTTTGATGACCTAACTCATGAGAAATTCCCCAAGGGTTATTTTCTATTTGGTATTGGGTAAGCAATCTTTGCATAGCCCCGTCGTTACTCCCATTATATCCGGATCCATAATCTGTGGCAAACATGTATCCGCTGTTCGCTTCAACCATAAGGTTTCTATGACGAGTATTCATCGGCTTGTGAAGCGGATTTGGATCGTCACTGCTTACGCCGCTTATATCCCTCTGGGCATCAAATATTCTTTCTATAGATTTAAGCCATTCGTCTATATTATGAGGCTTGTTGTTATAATTGGTAAGAGAGTATTTTTCCACATTTGCTTTATTAACAACAATGATCGCATTTCTATTGGCAAATACCACATCTGTATAGCCATAGTTTGTCAATTGTTGTTTAAACTCATCGATCGTACTGGTCCCTAAAACATAGTAGGGATGCTTTACATGTTGACTTCCTGTTTGAGCAAAAGTAACTCTGGCCTTTCCTGTAGGATTGTTTCCATTAGTAATATAGCGTAGGTAGATGATTCCACCAGAATGTTGACTTGAAGAAATGGTATTGAGACCAAGCTGTAAAGGGATTTCTTTTACATTGGAACCGTCTTTTATTCTCGTTCCAATAACCAGAGCAGGCATACGGTTGTCTGAAGACGGAGTTAGAATCTCAACATTAAGCTTCAATGTTTTGCCTGCCGGAAGATAAAAGCCTGTAACTATATGGTCAAATTTTTTCTGTACCTGTCTCAACCTTTTTATTTCCACCTCTGTACTTGTAACTTGCGTTAGTTCAATACTGTTATTATATACATCTGAACTTTCTATTGTAAAGCTCTCTATGCTATTTAATTTGTTTTTTTCAGCAAATACAACATTTCCTTTGGCCAATAACAAAAATAGCAAAATTGTAAAAAATACATTTTTTTTCATAATACATTGTTTTTTTGATTCGTAAATGAAACATTAATTATCAATAATACAATTATTATGAGTATTGTTATTCTTTACCTTTATTTTCTAACATTTGTTTCACGCCTTTAAAAACGATCATCTAAACACAATCATATGATTATTAATTACTTACGAAATATTATTTAAAAATATTTTCACGAAAACGTTATAGTTATCATAATATGGAAAGAATACCACTGTAAATTACTATGATACAAGTATTAACCTACTAAAAATAACAGATATGGAATCCTTTTTTTGATGTAAGAAAATTGATTTTTTAATTGGTAGGGCTTAGGATAATCATTTAAGCCTTACCAAAAATTGCGTTTATTTACTATAAATTAGAGTATTGATCAATTTGTGGAATTCGTCAGGGGATTCTAATAGTTTCAATAAAGCTTCTCCTAACCCTATTGCTGAAGCACCCGCCGCGAACCATTTTTTTTATCTCCTCAATCTCTAACGGTATTCCTCCTGTAACCATAAATTTTAAATGGGGAAATAAAGGTTTGATTCCTTTTAAAAAAGAAGTCCCAATAACACTGGCCGGAAATATTTTGATCATTTTTGCTCCAAGATTCGAGCATATAGCAATCTCTGTGGGTGTCATAGCTCCCGGAATCCATATTTTATGATGAATAGCTGCTGCTTCCGCGATCTCGGGAAGTACTACAGGACTAACAAGGAAATCAGCATTTAAGCCGATAAAGGTTTCCGCTTGCTTTCGTGATGTAATGGTACCAGCCCCCAAAACTATTTCTTTAGCATACTTGTCGCGGTAATCCACTATTTTTTTAAAGTTTTCTTCTGCTTTCTCTCCCCGGTTGACAAATTCAAAAACCCGGATTCCTGCCTGATATGACCTATTAAACGCTTCAATGCATCGTGCAGGATCATTATGATAGTATACAGGAATAATAGGGTAGGCTTCGATCGTGTTGATAATGGTATTCATAATTATGAAAGGATTGTTACTTATATTATCTTGCTATAAAAATCACCGGGAATAAATAATTTTTCAAATCCCATGCGTGTTGCAAAGTCTATAATCTCCTTGGAGTTATTATTCTGACAAATTCCATAAATCAATCCCCCCCATAAAAGCGTCTCCACTACCAATTCTATCTACCACCTCCATTGTTTCATAAGACTCAGAAATCCAGTTTCCGTCCCGGGTGTGATAAGTTCCATAGAAGAGGTTATGTTTCGGATGATCCATAAACCTGAATGTATTAGCAATATGTTGACATTGTGGAAATTGAGTGAAGATTTCCAGGCTTAATTTCTCGGAAAAAATGTAATAATCTTGTTTAGAGGTATTTCTATCAAAATCTTCTTGTATTGAAGTTCCTAACATGAGGTGGGATGACCAGATATTTCCCATAATGACATCACAAAATGTTACCAATTCGAGCATTGCCTCTTTAGGATCTATTCCAAAGTCCCATAATCTGTTGCGATAATTTAGATCTACTGAAATAAACAGATTCCTCTTTTTGGCTTCCTTTAAAACTTTTTTCATGATGTGAATCCATCTTTCCGATAGAGAAGGAGTAATGGCACTCCAGTGAAACCATGTACATCCTTCGAATAATTGATCCCAGTCAAGGTATTCTTCATCTATATTGTAAAATGAAGAAAACTTTCGATCATAAACTACTTCGCCGGTGGTGAGACCGTTGTATCCCTCTAAAAAATATAAACCTATCCGATCTCCCTGAATTAAAACTTTAGAAATATCAACCCCTTTATGTTCGAGTACTTCCAAAGCATTTTTTGCTAATATATGATCAGGAACTGCCGTAAAATAAGAAACCGGGATTTCCAATGTGGATAATACTACAGAAACATTGGCTTCTGATCCCCCGGGATACATTTTAAACAAACCAGAGGAGGCTTCCGATATTTCCGGATCTGCATACGTCTCAAATCTTAAAAGCAGTTCACCCAACGAAAGTACTTTGTGCATAAAAATTCAAATATTGATAAAGTAAAAATAAAGATCTATAACGCTATTTAAAAATATGACAGCAAAAAGTTACGAATACGTTTTAGTAGGTAATTTAAAAAAATAGATCTGAAATAAAAATTTGTATTTACATTACACCCTCTATAATATGCAAGCCGATGGGAATATTAAATCAATTTTCATTACAAGATAAAGTAATTGTTATAACCGGAGCAACAGGAGTCTTGGGAGAGGCTTTTGTAACTGCGGTAGCGGAAGCCGGTGCCAAGGTTGTCATCATGGGAAAGTCTGAAGCCAGAGCAAATGAGCGGAAAATCTTGGCCGAAAGTCTAGGTGCGGAAGCATTGGTTGTCATAGGGGATGTTTTACATGAAGAAGATATGGTAAGAGCAAGAGAAGAAATTCTTACCAGGTTTGGGACAATAGATGGATTGGTGAATGCCGCGGGAGGAAATATTGCCGGTTCAACATTAGAACCTGAACAGGATCTGTTTTCTTTAGATCTGCATAATATAAGAAAAGCTATTGAACTCAATCTTTATGGGACTATGATCCCAACCCATATTCTGGGTCAGGTGATTGCAGAAAAAGGCAAAGGAGCTATTGTAAACATTTCCTCTTTGGCAGCAGACCGCTCTTTAACCCGTGTATTAGGCTATACTGTTGCCAAACATGGTATTGAAGGATACACCAAATGGATGGCAACAGAACTGGCACTTCGTTACGGAGACCAGGTTCGCATGAATGCCATTGCTCCTGGTGTATTTCTTACGATCCAAAATAAGAATCTCCTGACTGATGAAAATGGAAACTATACTTCGAGGGCGCAAAAATTTATCAATCATACTCCATTCTCAAGGCTTGGACTCCCCACAGAATTACAAGGAACATTGGTTTATCTGCTCAGTAATGCATCGGTATTTGTGAATGGAGAAACGATATTTGTAGATGGTGGATTTAGTGCATGGAGCGGTGTTTAAAATAAAATTAAGAATGAATAAATTGGAACAAACATGGAGATGGTATGGTCCTAAGGACCCTGTATCCTTACAACATGCAAAGCAAGCAGGTGCTACAGGAATTGTAACAGCACTACACCACATTCCTCATGGGGAAATATGGACAAAAGAAGAAATTATCCTGCGAAAAGAAATGATAGAATCCTCCGGATTAACCTGGTCGGTTGTTGAAAGCGTTCCGGTTCATGAATCCATAAAAACCCGGTCGGGAGATTCAGAAAAATATATAAAAAATTACTGTCAAACATTAGCCAATCTAAGTGCCTGCCATATCAAAACGATTTGCTACAATTTTATGCCGGTTTTAGACTGGACAAGAACTCAATTGGATTTAGAAATGGAAGATGGTTCAAAAGCATTGTATTTCGATTGGATTGATCTTGCTTACTTCGATATACACCTGTTACAACGTGAAGGCGCCATCAATGACTATTCGGACCCGATCTTAAAAGCGGTTGATAAAAAAAAAGAAAAGCATAACAGCGGAAGAGCGTAAAGTATTGTCTGAAAATATTTTAATGGGAATACCAGGAGAAAAGAACATTACTCTGGAAAGCCTCAGAAAGAGTATAGACGTCTATAAAATATCGGAACTGAAGGATTGCGGGCCAATTTAAAACATTTCTTAGAATCTATCGCTTCTGTTTGCCGGAAAGAGAAAATAAAAATGACCATTCATCCTGATGATCCTCCTTATCCTATTCTTGGATTGCCAAGAATTTTAAGTCATAAAGAAGACTTTGAGTATCTGTTAAACACCATAAATGATGAGTTCAATGGTGTTTGTTTCTGTACCGGATCGTTAGGAGCCGGTATCCATAATAATATTCCTGAGATCTTTGATTTGGTAAAAGACCGGGTAAATTTTATCCATCTCCGCAATGTCAAAAAGGATAAAATCGGAAGTTTTTACGAAGCAGATCATCTGAATGGTGATGTAGATATGTATCATATTATGAAAGCGATTACTACTGAAAATCAAAAAAGAAGCATTCCAATTCCATTCAGGCCGGATCACGGCCATCAAATGATGGATGATATGAATAAGATAACCAATCCGGGCTATTCTGCGATCGGCAGATTGCGGGGACTGGCAGAACTAAGGGGACTCGAAATGGGAATTTTAGGACAATAATCAATATTATATGGAATATTTCTTGCAAAATAATTTTATTTTGGAATCATCTGTAGCAGAGAAGATCTATTTTGATTACGCGGCTCCGCAGCCCATTATTGATTATCATTCTCATTTATCACCGCATATTTTAGCCCGTAATCAACCATTTGAAAATATGACTGAACTATGGCTTCAGGATGATCATTACAAATGGCGGGCAATGAGGGCTTTTGGTGTAGAGGAATTATTTATTACCGGAGAGGTAGATCCAAGGGAAAAATTTAGGAAGTGGGCAGAGGTAGTACCTTATACTATAAGAAGTCCTTTGTTCCATTGGACTCATATGGAACTTAAAAATCCTTTTGGAATCAAAGAATTATTAAATCCTTATACGGCAGATCGAATTTATAACCAGACTTTAGAGCAGTTGCAAAGTGACGATTTTAAACCGAGGAAAATTTTGCAAAACTTTAATGTGGAAATGCAGGGAACCACAGATGACCCTATTGACTCGCTCATGGACCATCAACAATTAAGGCAAGAAGAATCTGGCATAAAAGTACTTCCTTCTTTTCGACCAGATCAAGTTTTCAATATCAATCAGGGGGATGGTTATAGAAACTATATCCAACAATTAGAACAAGTCAGCTACACGAAGATCAGTAATTTTGAATCCCTGATTGCAGCGCTAAAAAAAAGAATTGATTATTTTCATCTGGCAGGCTGTGTCTCATCCGATCATAGCTTTCCCTCAATGCCGGTTCCGCATTTCACTATAGAAGAAACAGATCAGATTTTTCAACAGGTAATGAATGGCGATGATTCCCAGGCAGAAAAAGTTCATACGAGTTTCACATTTTATGTTTTAACAGAATTATGCAAGTTATATTATGACAAAGGCTGGGTACAACAATTCCATCTCGGTGCTCTTCGTGATGGAAATATTAACAAAGCTAAGATTGCAGGTTCTAATCAAGGATATGATTCCATTGGGGATTATGCCCAGGCTACACAACTTTCTTTTTTTTCTAAGCCACATGGAAGGAGAGGCACAATTAGCTAAAACGATTATCTATAATCTTAATCCCTCTGATAATGCTTTGTTTGCAGCTATGATAGGAAATTTTCAAGGGGATGGAATTAAGGGAAAAATACAATTAGGGTCTGCGTGGTGGTTTCTCGATCATCTCGATGGAATGACACAACATCTAAATGAACTTTCTAATATTGGTTTATTAAGCACTTTTATAGGAATGACTACAGACTCGAGATCGTTTGTTTCGTATTCCCGACACGATTATTTTCGCAGGCTACTGTGTAATTTATTAGCCAATGATATCAGAAAGGGATATCTTCCTCATGATATTCCTTTTATCGGATCGGTCATCAAAGATATTTGTTATCAAAATATTAAAAACTATTTCAATTTATAAAAGCTATGGAAAGCAATAGGGTGAAAAACTATAGATGGGTTATTTGTTCATTACTATTTTTTGGAACAACCATTAATTATCTCGATCGTCAGGTTCTGAGTTTGCTTCATCCTATTTTGGAAGAACAATTTCAATGGTCCAATTCAGATTATGGGATCATCACAGCTATTTTCCAACTTTCTTACGCTTTTTTCATGTTGCTGGCAGGCAGATTTGTAGATAAAATGGGAACGAAAAAAGGATATGCGATTGCTTTGGTCATTTGGTCTGTCGGAGCTATTATTCACGCTTTTGCAATCCCAATGGGTGAGGTTTCAGTCCAAATATTAGGGGTATTAGGTTTCAGCGGACTTTCTATTTCGGTGACGGGATTCATTATTGCACGTCTGATTCTTGGTGTGGGAGAATCCGCAAATTTCCCTGCAGCCATTAAGGCAACCGCGGAATACTTCCCAAAAAAAGAACGTGCTTTGGCTACCGGAATCTTTAATTCAGGTTCAAATGTCGGAGCTATACTCGCGCCGCTCACAGTTCCGTGGCTGGCATATTATTATGGCTGGCAAAGTGCTTTTATTATCATTGGCTCTTTAGGGTTTTTCTGGTTGATCTTATGGTTGATTTTTTATGATACCCCGGTAAAACAAAAAAGATTGTCACCTGAGGAGCTAAACTATATATTATCAGATTCGACTTCTGATATAAAAACTGAAGAAGAAAAGGAATATAAAGTCTCCTGGCTAAAGCTATTGACGTTTAAACAAACCTGGTCATACTCATTAGCCAAATTCCTAACAGATGGGGTATGGTGGTTTTTCTTGTTTTGGCTGCCATCCTACCTGAACAAAAAATTCCATCTTTCAGGCTCGGATATTATACTTCCTTTAAGTGTATTGTATACCATGACCATGATCGGAAGCATTTGCGGAGGATGGCTGTCCATGTATTTTATCAATAAAGGATTTGCTCCTTATGATGGCAGGATGAAAGCAATGTTTTATATTACTTTAGTTCCATTGATCGTTCTTTTTTTAGTTCAGCCTTTATCCGGAATATCGTATTGGGTTCCTGTTATTTTAATCGGATTAGCAGCTTCTGCACACCAAGCCTGGTCAGCCAATGTATACACTACTGCTTCGGATATATTTCCCAAAGCAGCAACAGCAAGTATTACAGGAATTGGAGGCATGGCAGGCGGGATGGGTGGAGCACTCGTTTCTTTTTTTGTAGGAAAAGTCTTTGACTATTATCACCGTATCGAAGATCCCAACCTAGGATATACATTAGTATTTTCAGCTTGTGCTGTTGCCTATCTTGTGGCATGGATCATTATGAAACTGCTTGTCCCAAAAGCAAAAATCATCAGAATAGAAGAAATCACAAATCTGTAGATTTATTAAAATGAATTGTAGTATCCAATAAAATAGTTTCATAAGCCCTATGTCTTTTATGTTGTTCCATATTTAACAAATCAACAAGTTTAGTAAGAGCCGTAAAACCTATCTCTTGTGTAGGTTGACGTATACTTGAAAGAGAAGGATTAAGAGCAAAAGGCATATCAAAATTTGAAAATCCAATCACGGCAATTTCCTCCGGTACTTTCACCTTCATCTGAGCTAAAATCCCAAGGACACGGATTGTAATCACACCCGTAGCCCCAAATATAGCATTAGGCTTTACCTTGGATTTTAATAATTCGGTGAGTGCCTGCGAAATTTGTTGATCCATCATTTCACTATTTTCAAGATTACAGGTAAGCATAAATTTGGGATAAAAAGGAATATCTAAGGTTTTTAGTGCTTTTTTAAATCCTTGAATTCGTGGATTATTTTCTCCAAATTGACATCCTGTAATAAATACTATTTTCTTTCGATTAATCCTGATGAGATGCTGAGTAGCTTGCAAGGCTCCTTTATATTCATTAACTCCTATTTTCATCGTTTCTAAAGAAGGATTGAAACGATCAAACAAAACAACAGGACAAACTTCCGAATTGATTTGACGCAAATATTCTGTATTGGATGTTTCACTGACAGGGGCTAGTAAAATGCCATCCACCCCTTTATTCAATAATGCCTCAATACATGATTTTTCATTTTCTACATTTTCATGACTCTGCATGATGATAATAT
Source organism: Chryseobacterium proteolyticum (assembly GCF_046591535.1). Lineage (NCBI taxonomy): Bacteria > Pseudomonadati > Bacteroidota > Flavobacteriia > Flavobacteriales > Weeksellaceae > Chryseobacterium > Chryseobacterium proteolyticum. The sequence continues at coordinate 593,194 of NZ_JBJLWK010000001.1, forward strand.
CATATTCTGTCTCATAAGAAGCTTTTTGTATTCCATCCAAAATTTGAGAAACAAAAATATTGTTGATAGAACAGACGACTACTCCAATCGTATTGGAATGACCTCCCTTTAAGCTTTTGGCTAAGCGATTGGGTTTATAATGATTTTCTTTTGCGTAGTTCCGAACTCTTATTTTTGTTTCCTCACTGATTTCATAACTATCATTTAAAGCTTTAGAAACTGAAGAAACAGAAAGTCCCAAACTTTGTGCAATATGTTTTATGGTAATTTTTGTCATTCTATCAATTGCTTTTTATCGATTCAGCTTATTCCTTTTCAAAGTCATAAAAGTTAATCCCAACTTCTACATCTTTGACCTTGAGTATTCTGGTATCCAGCGGATAAAAAATAAATTCTCCGGCACCGCAAATTTTTGCATCCAAAAGATGTCCTGCCAGAGCTGTATAATCCTGTCTGCCTAACGTGATATGCAAATGGAGTAGTGGCTGGCCGTTGAGCTCAGAAACATTCCCGGAAATATTAGAGACTTCCATTTGTTCATTGAACGTTTTATCCACATATTTCTTTGTTGAGGGTACAAAATAACGAAGCGTCGCTTCACTTACAGCACCAATTCCTGTTATTTCTCCCGATTTGATGTCTTGATTTATTACAAAATCGGTCAACGCTTCCACAATACCTGAATGGTTTTTCACACTCACAATATAAGTGGAATTTACTTTTTTAGCAGTCCAGTTATTTCCTTTTAAAATAGCAGTACTCGTACTCATCATATTTCAGTTTACACTTATTATTTCTTAAGATAATTGATGATCCCGATAACATCATCTTTTCCAAATCCTTCATCATGGGCAGATTGATAGGTTTCAATAAGCGTTTTTGATAAAGGATAATCAGCTCCTGCATTATGGGCTAAAAGGATATCTTTTAACATCAGATCCAGGGCAAATGCCGGTGCATAATCATCATTGATCAGTAGTGGTGTTTTTACTTTTGTGGCACCACTTCCACTTGCACTTTCATTAATGATATCAAGCATGTCCTTCCTGTCGATTCCCAATTTATCTGAAAATAAGACCGTTTCCGCAAGGCCCTGATAGAGCGTAGACAGAAAATAATTCACCGAAAGCTTAGCAGCGATTCCTTTTCCGTTTTCTCCTAAATGTCTGATCTTTCCCAGCTTTTGTAAATAAGGTTGTGCACGATCAAGATCCTTTTCATCACCTCCTGCCATGATGATCAATGTTCCATCAGCTGCAGGTTTGGTACTTCCTGCTACAGGTGCATCGATAAAACCGGCTTCCTTTATCTTAACTGCAGAGGAAATATCATTGGTCGCTTGTGGAGAAATGGTACTCATATCTACGAAAAGTTTTCCATGAATATCCTCTGAAAGAATTTCTTCATATACCTGGCGCACTGCTGTATCATTGGTCAGCATTGTAAAAATAACATCACTGTTTTTTACCAGCTCAGTAACTTTGGTATATACGGTTGACTTCTCCTTAAAATCATTTGCTTTTTCGGTGGTTCTGTTATAGACAGACAAAGGAAATCCTGCTTTTTCTAAATTTTTAGCCATGGGATGCCCCATATTTCCTAATCCGATGAATCCAATTTTTGCGTCTTCCATATTTTTATTTTTTGTAAAATGTAAAAAGTATTAATAATGAATTGAAAGTTGGAAAATGCAGCTTAAAGATTAGACAAATAATGATAATTATGTATGGTTATTCATAACTGCCTCAGATTTCATATCCTGTAACCATTGATTTAAAATCCGGGATTCATAATTTACTTCTTATTTCTTAAGCCTTACAATGTGTTTTTCTATCCAAACAACAATCAACGTATCAAAATTACGCATTCCAAAATCAATTTTATTACCCTCACATTTTTTATAATGAGAAAACTTACAGAAATTTGCAGAAAAAATAAGCAGTATAAAAATGAAGATCATTGATGTTGAAAAGTGGAACAGAAAAGAACATTTTAATTTTTTTTTCAAAAATGGCAAGTCCTTATTTTGGTTTTACAGCAGAAGTGGATTGTACAAAAGCTTATGATACTGTAAAAACTAACGGTCATTCTTTTTTTGCCTATTACCTTCATAAATCGATGGTTGCCGTGAATTCTGTTGAAGAACTGAAAATGAGAATTGTTGATGACCAGGTGGTCATTTTCGATGTCATCGATGCGGGAAGTACAATCGCCAGGGCAGACGGAACTTTTGGTTTTTCTTATATTCCTTTTTCAGAAAGCTTTGACGTTTTCAATAAAGAATTACAAAAAGAAATTCAGGCTGTACAAAACTCTACAGGATTAAGATTAAGTACTGATACCGTCACCAAAGCTTTAATAAGACATTCTACTATTCCCTGGAATTCTTTCAGTGCATTGCTGCATCCTACGAATTTTGATAAGACGGAATCTATTCCGAAAATCACATTTGGAAAATACAGCATCCGTAACGGAAGGAAATATTTACCGGTTTCCATAGAAGCTCATCATGGTCTGGCAGACGGTCTTCATCTGGCAAAATACTTTGAAGAATTTCAAAAACAATTGGATTTGTAACGAATAATTTTAATGTAATTGAATTATCTTTGCAGGTAATTAAAAGGTTTCTTTTTCTTTCTGACCGGAATTTAAATCCTCGATTTGATTCCGGAAATCAGGAAAGATACTTATCTCATTATTCTATAATTAATTTTGAATTTAAAACGTTAGTATGCAGGCGAGTTCTTCTCAGGGCATTTCCAGAACTGTGATATGGCTGATGGCTATTATTTCAGGGTTGGTAGTTGCCAACAACTATTATAATCAGCCACTATTGGCACTCATTTCAAATGATGTACATATTTCAGAAAGTGCTGCCAGCAAAATATCCGTACTGACCCAGATAGGATATGCACTGGGATTGCTTCTTATTGTTCCGTTGGGTGATAAATTTTTCCGTAAAAAACTGATTTTGATTGATCTTCTTTTGGTTTTCGGATCACTTTTATGGATGACCTTTGCTACTCAACTATGGATGCTGTATGCTGCGAGCTTACTGATCGGAATGACCTCTGTTATTCCGCAGCTTTTTGTTCCTATCGCAGCAGAACTTTCATCTGATGAAAAGAAGTCTTCCAATATAGGATTGGTAATGTCCGGATTACTTTTGGGTATTCTCTTATCCAGGTTTGTAGGGGGAATCCTGGGAGAAATTCTGGGTTGGAGGGCCGTTTTTGGTATTGCGGCAGGCTTGATGATACTCGTTTGGTTTGCAGTGTATAAAATGCTTCCTGAGCTCTCACCAAATTTTAAGGGAACATACAAAGATCTGATGCGTTCTGTATTTCATCTCGCAAGGGCACAGCCTGTTTTACAACTGGCCTCTTTCCGGGGCGCAATGGCTTTTGGCTCTATGTGTGCTTTATTCACCACTTTGGTTTTTCATATGGAGAAACCTCCATTTAATGCCGGTTCATCTGTGGTAGGGAGTTTTGGTCTGGCGGGGGCAGTAGGTGCTTTAGCTGCAGCCAAAGTCGGGGCATTCCAAAAGTTCATGAATATCAACAGAATCATATTTTACTCATTACTAATTGTTTTAGGCAGCTGGGCTTTTACCTATTTTGCAGGATACACGTATTGGGGTTTGATTGTGGGAGTCATCCTGGTTGATCTCGGAGTACAATCCAGTCATATTATGAATCAAACCAGTTATTTTCTGATCAGAACCAATGCGGTCAACCGCCTGAATACGGTTTATATGGTCTGCTACTTTATCGGTGGATCATTAGGAACATGGCTGGCATCGGTTGCATGGCATTACGCACAGTGGGAAGGGGTGTGCTTCGTTGGGGTAAGCTTTGGTCTCTTAGCTTTAATCGCTCATTTGATCTTTAGCAGGAAAGTAAGTAAAACATTGTAATCCGCGTTTCTATTCGTGAAACGAAGTAGATTCAAGTTAAATGTAATAAATTTTGTTACATTAAAATTAAATGGTAACTTTGCAGAACATTACAACAAGAATTACAATGAAAATAGAAATATGGTCGGACGTTATGTGTCCGTTTTGTTATATAGGAAAAAATAATTTTGAACAGGCTCTTCAAAAATTGCCATTCAAAGATCAGGTAGAAGTAGAGTGGAAGAGCTTCCAGCTGGATCCTACCTTAAATACAGGTGAAACAAAGAATACACTTACCTACTTCAGAGAGAAAAAAGGCTTTCCTGAGGCCCAGGCTACGCAAATGATCAGCCAGGTTACTCAAATAGGAAAAGGGGCTGGTATTGATTTCAATTTTGAAACTGCGCTTATAACCAATACTTTTCCTGCACATAAATTGTTGCATTTATCTAAAAAATACAACAAGTCCAATGAAATGGAGGAAGCTCTGTTCATCGCCCATTTTATTGATGGCAAAAACGTGGGGGATGTTGATACATTGGCAGAAATTGCAGAATCACTGGGTATTGATAAAGAGGAGGCAAAGCATGCAGTAACTTCAGAGGAATTGACATCAGAAGTCAATGAAGACATCCAACAAGCCAGAAATAATGGAATTACCGGCGTTCCATTTTTTGTTTTAAATGGAAAGTATGCTGTTTCGGGCGCTCAACCTGTTGAAGTTTTTGAAAATGCACTCCAGCAAACGTATAAAGAAACGGTTTCTCCATTCACAGATCTTTCTAATGGAGAAAATGTCTGTGGTCCCGATGGATGCAGCATTTAACTGATATAATATTCAGAAGACAATTAAATTACGTTATATAGAAAAACCTGAAGAGATTTTCTTCAGGTTTTTCTTTTGTATTTGTAATTTTATACCCTTATTTATTGTCAGATTATGGATATCCATTTTTACCAACCAAGAAATCCTGTTCTTAAAAAATATATCCAGGGATATTATTTTATGGATAAAGATGAATCTGCTTCGTCTATCAGATATCTGACATTTCCAAACAATTTTTTCATTGTTTCAGCCTGTCAGGATGCCGAGATCAGATCGGATGAAGGCAGTATGGAAATTTATCATTCTCCCATAAAAAATATAGTGATTGATTTGGTCTCCCGATGCACAGGATCTACGGAAATCTTTTATGAGAAACCCATTAATGAAATTACCATCTACTTTAAACCTTTAGGGATCTATCATTTTTTTAATGCTGACAACTGCTTAATTCTAAAAGATAAAATTTTATCTTCGGACTTTCGTGAGGCTATGGATAAGATACTGAATGAACACGGGAAGGAAATACAAATAAAAGCCCTGGAAGATTACCTGCTCTCTAAATTCATTGATAAGCATCTGACTGGAGCCGAAAATATCATCAAAGACCTTGAGAATGATATCAGTATCCTGGACATTGCGGAAAAGAATGGCATTACAAGACAATACGTTAATAAAATTACCAAACGGTTTGCAGCAAAACCAGCCTCCGAATACCGTAAAATAAACCGGTTTCGAAATTCCCTGCTGCAAAACAAACAGGTGAAAAATCTTACGGAATTATCCTATGAAAATCTTTTTTACGACCAGTCTCATTTTATCAAAGATTTTAAGGAACTTACTCAAATAACTCCAAAAACATTCTTTAAAAAAGTTAATACAGAACAAAATAATATCTGGTTATTTATTTAATCTGTTTCCTTTTTTACAATTCTCAATTTTTCCTGCCCCGTACTTTTGTCATGAACTTAAATTTTATCTCATGAAGAAAACACTTGTCCTCATATCATTATTATATTCTTTAGCATTCTGCTGCCAGAAAACAAACAACCCTGTTGTGAAAGATATTCTGGAAAAGGTCAAAGATCACTATACAGATAAAGATCTTTATAAAAAGCTTGAAACGGAATTTCAACCGGAAGACTGGGATACACTGACCGGAAAAGAACTGGCTCAGAAGCTTACTGAAAAATTGAGGACTGTGTCCGGTGATCAGCATTTTTTCATTAAATACAAGGACGGTCTAACATCTGAAAATAAGAAAAATGCAAAGGAAACCGCTGCTGAAAATAATTTCCTTAATAGCCTTGAAAATTTCGGATTCGAAAATGTAAAAAGATTGGAAGGGAACATTGGTTATATTAATTTCAAAGGGTTTGCAGAATCCCATTCAAGTGCAAAAACACTTGCATCAGTAATGGATTTTGTTGCGAATACCAACTCTTTGATTATCGATCTTCGTGAAAACAGAGGAGGTGATAACGGAATGCTTATCTTATTTTGCAGTTATTTTTTCAAAGAAAAAACCAATCTGTATTCTACCTATTTCAGAGACAAAGAAAAAACGGTTCAAAATACTACCCGAACAAAAGTTTTAGGAAAAAAATACCTTGATAAAAATGTCTATATCCTTACGAGCAGGTCTACTTTTTCTGCTGCGGAAGGATTAGCCTACTTTCTTAAAAACTATAAACTCGCCAAAATCATTGGAGAAAATACCGGAGGGGCGGCAAATCCTGTAGACGAATTTATTATTGCAGATCAATACCTCACCGTTATTCCGGTAGGAAAAATTTCAGCCACAATAACCCATGGAAACTGGGAACACACAGGTATTTCCCCGGATATAAAAGCCACATCGGAAAATGCTTTAAAAACAGCATATATTCTGGCTTTAAAAGAGATCATGAACAGTAAAATACAAACAGAATTAAATAGGGATGAACTGGAAAATCTTATTGAAAAATTAGAAAATGAGAAAAGCAAGATGGCAGTTTTCTAAGCTTATATTTTCCAAATTGTAATACATCATAAAAAATCCTTTCTGCACAAATGCTCAGAAAGGATTTTATAGTAAAATTTAAATCTTTAAATGATTAGAAGTCTTTGAAGTTTTTACCCAAATGTTCTTCTATTACAAAGAATGGATCTTCTTTAAGGGTATGTCCCCTCATATCTATAAGACTTACTTTACTCATCATACGAAGCATGATCCTTCTTTCACAGGTATGTTCAACACCATTAATATTTTTTATTCCCGCGCGGAAAGCAGATCTTCCGTGGGCACATAAATGGTTATTAACGACGATAACATCTCCTGCCTGAGGAGTAAAATCTGAATAAATCAGATGTTTTGCTTCCTGCCAGAATTTGCTGAGCGCATGATGGGCAATATCTGTTTGCTTAATATCCGGATTAAACAATTGCTCTGCGGCATCAAATCTCATAAACGGCAGTTCCTTATTTCCGTATAAAATAGCATCTAAAGTATCGATTTCCTCTGCCTCGGTTTTTAGATTCGCATCCTTAGGAATCTTAAAGATCGGATCAAATAAAGGTTTGTAATCTTCGTGAATAGATTCATGGGAACGGATAGAGTAAAGGGTAGAAGGTACCTGCTCTTCATTACGGATATACATAAAGCTTAAAAAGTCTGCCTGATGTTTAAGAAAAGCATCTTCCGTATGGACATACAGATCTGTAGCTGATCCTGATCCCGTCTGAGTATCCCGCATTTTTTCATCCGGAATGATCGCATGGATCAGCCCGCCTCCCTTACGCTGTGAATAATACTGTACCGGTTTCGATGGAAGAGCACCATGCAACAAAGCACAGGCAAATCCGTATTGATTGAATTTTGAGTAATCCGCCGATTGCCAGTTGGGTGGAGTCTTTCCTATTTTTTCCTGGTCAATGTCAAAAAGGCCCTGGAAAATCAATGCACCATACTGCTCTCTGGAAAAATCGCTGGCAAATGACGCCAGAACCTTTAATAATCTTTCCGGTAAAAAATAAGAGGCCAGTTGATGAACCTGCATGACAAACTCTCTGTTTTCAAAAGTTCCATATTTTCTTTCGAGATGATCTACCGCGTCTTTGATCATCCTGCGCTCGCTATCTGTAATCTGAATGGCTACAGGAAGTACTCTTTCCATAGTCAAACTGCTTTCTTCAAGAATTTTTAGAGAATTCATTAAAAAAAAATTTTGTGTTAGGATTAAATTATTATATTTGTTTTTAATTATTCTAAATAACAATTGCGTTGTCAAATTTATGAATTTTTAATTAAGTACCAAATAAAAAATGCAAAAAAATAAAACTTAACGTATTGATTACGAGATATATAACCTATGCCCAAATAAAAATAAGTCAACACCATTTTTTTTAATCAACGTTATAAATAAATATATGAACAACGAAATTTTGCCTCACGAAGGAGTGATAAACGACACTTTGAATCACTTTTCGGGGAAATTTGAAAACATTTTTCATCAGGATAATTATGATCACTATCGTTCCGCTATTAATGACACTTTAGACCTGGTCGGAACATTTCTTCATAGAAACGACAAACCATTTAGCGGAATAGAAGCTAAAACAATGAAACAAAAGGTTCAGCACATTGACCTGAACCAAAAACTCTCTTCTTATGAAGAGCTCCTGAATGAGGTGGATGACATCTACGTAAAGCATGCCACAGCCTTTCACCTTCCTCAATATGTAGCCCATCTCAATTGCCCTATTGTAATTCCAGCATTAGCCGGAGAAATCCTTGTGAGCGCTATCAACTCTTCACAGGATACTTATGATCAGAGTGCCGGCGGCACTTTTATGGAAAGAAAACTGATTGACTGGACAGCAGAAAGATTAGGGTATTCTTCTGAAAGTGATGGTGTATTCACCGCAGGAGGTTCACAAAGTAATCTGATGGGATTGGTGATGATGCGGGATGTCTTCTCTCAAAAAAACTTACATCACAACATCAAACAAGACGGCTTACCGCCTGAAGCCGGCCGTTTTAGAATTTTCATTTCCGATAAAGCGCATTTCAGCAATTCAAAGAATGCATCTATTATGGGGTTAGGGGAAAAATCCATAATAAAAGTTCCCACTGACCATGAATTCCGGATGGATATTACATTACTTCAGAAATACATGAAGCGTGAGATCGAATTAGGAAATATTCCTATCGGGATCATAGCAACCGCCGGAACAACAGATTTTGGCAATGTAGACCCATTGGAGGATATTGCGAATATCGCAGCTCAACATAATATCTGGATGCACGTAGATGCAGCATATGGTTGTGCCTTACTTTTAAGCGCGAAATACCGTCATCTTTTAAACGGCATTGAAAAAGCAGATTCTGTAACAATAGATTATCATAAATCATTCTTCCAACCGATCAGCAGTAGTGCTTTCATTGTTAAAAACAAGAGAGAACTTCGAATTCTTAAACATCATGCCGATTATCTGAATCCTGCAGAAATGGATGAGGAAGAGATTCCTGCACAGATCAATAAGTCTATTATACAAAGTACCCGTCGATTTGACGCCTTAAAACTTTGGTTTACCTTAAGAATGATGGGGCAGGAACAATTGGCTGAATATACCGACAGGGTGATTGATCTTACTAAAGATGCAGCAGCAATGATCACTGAAGACCAGGAATTTGAATTGCTATCCCATACTGACCTTAGTGTATTGGTATTCCGTTATCTGAGAGACGATATTGAAGATCTGAATGCACTGAACTTACATATAAAAATGAAATTGTTCTACAGTGGAGAGATCCTGGTAGCAAGTACCAAGGTTGATGGTAATTTCTATCTGAAATTTACTTTCCTGAATCCTATTACTACGACTGAAGATATTCATCAAATATTAAACACAATAAAAAAGCATGGAGAAAATTTTGGAACAACAAACTAATGTTGCAGAAAAAGCACTTACCATTACAAGCAGAATCTTATTGAATGGTATGTTGCGGGAACTGGGGAACGGAAGATTTTATGAAGGAGTTCCAAAATATGATACCCTTACAGCCCGGGCACTTCAAAACAGCAATTACCTGCTATACATAAGATTTGAATTAAAAAAGAGCGATCTGTTTTTATTCGCCCCTGTTGCTTATCGTTCCGAAAGTTCATTTCACGATTATGCAATGCCTTTATGGGCCGTTGATCATAAAAATGAAAGCATTTTTGAGGTGGATATCGACCAGCTGACAGCTTTGGTTTATAAAGAGCTTTCTGAGCAATTCAGTGAACAAGGGTTGGAATTGTTTACCAAAAGAATCCAAAGCAGCTTCAGAAACCTGGAACTGATCATGAATGCTGGTGCTCAGGAGAATGATCCTGTTTCTTACTCGTTTCTGGAATCTGAGCAGAGGCTTCCGGCAGGGCATAATCTTCATCCTTTTACCAAAGCAAGGATGGGATTTTCAAAAGAAGAACAGCTTTTATATGGTCCTGAATTCAATAAAGAGATACAGCTTGAGTATTTTTTAGTGCATAAAAACAACGTTGTAGAAAACTCTGTTTTAGAGATCTCCTACAATGAATTTCTGAAAAGCATCGTTTCTCTGCCTTCGGACTTTGGAAAAAATTATCTTAAAGAAGGGGAAAGCCTGTCCGACTTCTATATCGTTCCATGTCATCCCTGGGAAGCCAGTTATCTTTTATCGATAAAAGAAGGCTCGGAAATGATAGAAAACAGGACATTAATTTACATCGGAGCCCTGGGAGAAGGATTTTATTCAACATCTTCTATAAGAAGCATGTACAGCCCTCATATTCCATGGATGCCAAAGTTTTCCCTGAATGTTCTTTTAACCGGTTCGATCAGGATCAACACTGAAAAAGATTTAAAAAGAGGCTATGCTTCAGCATTATGGCGTAAGCACGCAGCTTCAGCATTTGAAAAGGATTTTAATCAGTTCAAACTTCTTTTAGAACCTGTAACATTGGGAGTCTACCACAATGATAAAAACATTGATAGTCTTAATTTATTAGTTCGCGAGAATCCGTTTTTACCTGAAGATAAAATACTTTTACTCGCCAGGTTATGCCAGGATGAACCTGCTGACGGAAAGACTTTTATACAGAAATTTTTCTCGGATGTTTCAGATGTCCTGGGAATGGGTCTTGAAGAATCCATAACCATCTGGTTCGAAAAGTATATTAAACTATTAATCGCTCCATTAAACCACTTATACAGCCAATATGGAATGGCTCCTGAAGCTCATCAGCAGAACCTGTTAATTCAGCTGGATGATCAATTGCTTCCTCAAACACTTTTTGTAAGAGATGCACAGGGTTATCTCCTCAGAGAAAGTTCGAGAGACCAGTATACCGGGCTGGCTAAAGAATATCCGGAGATTGAGGATCTCTTTATCAAAGATGAGCGTCTTTTAGATATCATTTCTTATCATGTACTGGTGAGCAATTTTTCAGCACTTATCGCCTCATTAGGAAAAACAGGGTGGGTAAGTGAACGAATGCTGATTGATATATTATACCGGGAGTTTGATGCCGTTCACCATGAGATGCCTTCAGCGTTTACCAACTATGCCCTTCAAAACAGGTATTGGGGAACCAAAACAAACTTTAAGGCAGTAGCCAATGAGATTGATGGAATTACCAGTGCCGGTGCTATTTCTTATGCCAGGGTTCCCAACCTTCTTTACAAATATTTCTTCTCGGATCAGCTGATCAATCCAAAAGGAAACGATGTGTTCTTCAGGCGTTATTTTCAGAAAGAAGATGTTACAATCAGTATGCGTCCTATTAACCTTGATGAAGATCTTGAAATGCTTCATGAATGGTTCAATCGTGAGCATGCTGTAAAAATATGGCAGATGAACTGGCCGATTGACGAGCTGGAAACCTATTACCGACTGATGTTACCGGGTGACGAAGCCCACAGCTATATTATTTCGAGTAATGATGAACCTTCCTGCAATATTGAAGTTTACTGGCCATGCCGGGATATTGTGGGAGATTATTATGATGTAATGCCTACAGACTATGGGACGCATCAGTTTATAGCTCCGACAGATCCTAAAAAGAAATATGTTTCTCCTTCCACACAATCTATGGTAGATTACGTTTTTGCCCAACCGGAAGTTGGAAAAATGGTAGGAGAAGGCTCTGTAGATTCTTTTGCATCCATGATGAATAAGGCACATGTAGGCTTCAAAATAGAAAAAATCATTGAAATGCCACACAAAAAAGCCAATCTGAACTTCTGCTACAGGGAATGGTATTGGGAAAAATTCCCACAAAACAAAGATGTACAAATCACCGCAAAAATCGCTGAACATGACTAATGAAACCATATATAATGTAATAGGAATAGGTATCGGGCCTTTTAATTTAGGGCTAGCTGCTTTATCCAATCCTATATCTGAACTAAAAACACTTTTTCTTGATCAAAGGGATGGCTTCGACTGGCATCCGGGATTAATGATAGACCACGTAACCCTTCAGACACCGTTTTTGTGTGACTGTGTTTCGATGGCAGATCCTACCAATCCCTTAAGCCTTCTTAATTATCTTAAAGAAACCAACAGGTTATATAAATTCTTTATCAGGGAAGATTTCTTCATTCCCCGAAAAGAATACAACCGCTATTGTCAATGGGTAGTCAGCCAATTGCCACAATGCCGTTTTTCCACACAGGTTGTCGATATTATTTATGAAGACGGACTTTATCTGATTACCACACTTCACACCAAAACCAAGGAGGCGGTAGTTTTTAAAGCGGAAAGACTCATCCTTGGTACCGGGACACAGCCCCATATTCCTTCATTTATTCCCAAAGAAGATTCCAGGATCCTTCATACAAGTTCTTATTTGTACAGAAAAGAGGAGCTTTTAGCTAAAGGCCGTAAAATAGCGGTAATTGGTTCAGGGCAAAGTGCTGCGGAAGTCTTTTACGATCTTCTTCAAAGCCGCAATGAAAATACGGAATTAGGATGGTATTCCCGACCTGACCGGTTTTTCCCGATGGAATATTCAAAGCTTACCTTAGAGCTTACTTCCCCTGATTACGTAGATTATTTTTACAGCAGAAACGAAGCTGCCCGCAAAGCTATCTTAAGCAAGCAACAGGCACAGTTTAAAGGGATCAATTATGACCTGATCAACCAGATCTACGATTTTATCTATGATCTGAATATTGATAATGCCAATCCAAAGCTTACGATCATTCCCAACAGCCAGCTGGATCGGGTAGATAACAGCAATACAGAACGTCTTACCCTTGAATTTACACAATTGGAACAGGATATCCCTTATGAACAGGAAGCTGATTATCTCGTAATTGGAACAGGATACCGTTATCATGAACCTTCATTCTTAAAAAATATTGAATCAAGAATTAAAAGGGATTCCAACGGGTTATTTGCCGTGAACAGGAATTACTCAATAGATCATAACGGAGGTGAAATCTATGTGCTTCATGCTGAAGTCCATACCCATAGCTATATTTCTACCGACCTTGGAATGGCGGCTTACCGTAATTCTTATATCATCAATGATATTCTGGGAAGGGAGCATTATAAGATAGAAAAGAAAATAGCCTTCCAGGATTTTGACGTTGAAAAACACGCAATGCCAACCGCCAAAATATAATGAATAATGAGTAACGATAATACGATAATTAACCAGAAACACTGGCTACAGGCTAACAGGGACCTTATAGCCAAAACAATCGCCGAATTAATGCATGAGGAGCGATTAAAGCCTGTCGCTGTATCTCAAGATGAAGAAGGATATACCATCTTCAGCCTTGAGACAGGATTTGAAAACATAGAATATAGCTTCAGGGGACAGGAAAGAATGATGGATTTCTGGCATATTGATAAAGCCAGTATTACAAAAACAGAGAATGGCGAAAAAACCGACATCCTTAATATTCCTCAATTTTTCCTTGAAATGCAGGCGGTTTTTGATCTTGATTCCAATACATTAGCAAAATACACAGAAGAATTACTTCATACTTTATATTGTGATTCCCTGATCTTGTCCAGAGGGATTATGACTTCAAAGGATCTGGCATCCAGTAATTACCAGACAGTAGAGCACCAGATGACAGGTCACCCATGGGTTATAGTCAATAAAAGCAGATTAGGCTTTTCACCTACTGACCTTGAAACCTTTGCCCCGGAAGCGGATAAGAGCTTAAAAGTCCTTTGGTTTGCCGCTCATAAGAGCAGATCATCTTTTCATTCTTTAGGACATATCGATCAGGAAGAATTTTATCGCTCTGAAATCGGGGATGAATTATATCAGAATTTTCAACAAAAACTGATCAACAAAGGAAAATCAGTTGAGGATTATCATTTCATCCCGGTGCATCCCTGGCAATGGGAACATAAGTTAAAGATCCATTTTGCCGGAGATCTTGTCTCCGGAATATTAATTCCGATGGGAGAGGGTAATGACGTTTACAGCCCGCAACAGAGCATCCGTACTTTATTCAATGCAGATCATCCTGAGAAGAGATACTTAAAAACGGCTGTCTCCATTCTGAGTACCGGAAACATCAGAGGACTTTCCCCTAAACAGATGAAAATAGCACCCTCCATTACAGATTGGGTAAAAGGACTGATCAAAGGGGATTCTTATCTGGAAAATAAAGGAACCATATTTCTCGGTGAAGAAGCTTCAATCGCTTACTACCATCCGCAATACGGTGCTATTACAGGCGTTCCATATCAATATAATGAGTTCCTGGGGGCATTATGGCGTGAAAGTGCTGGATCTTATTTAAAGGAAGACGAAGAAATGTTTACCATGGCTTCATTGCTCTATGTGGATCAAAACGGAGTTCCCCTGGTACAAGCTTTTGCTGAAAAAGCAGGAATTAGTGTAAGACAATGGATCACAGAATATCTGGATGCTTATCTTACTCCTCTTCTTCATATCTATTACACCCATTCTCTTTGCGTAACACCTCACGGAGAAAACATTATGGTGGTATTGAGAAACGGGCTTCCACAAAGAATTGTTATTAAAGATTTTGTAGATGACATTGTTTTAACCACAGAAGCCAGAGAAAAATTACCGGATCATCTGGCAGACGGACTGATTCAGTCCTCAAACAAAGAAAATGTTCCATTGTCCATTCTTCTTGGAGTTTTTGATGCCTTTTTCAGATATTTATCAAACGTTCTTCATACTTATTCGGATCTTAAAGAAGAAGAGTTCTGGACACTTGTTCATGAATGCATAGAGCATTACAAAAATCAAAACCCTGATTTAAAGGAACGCTATGCAAAATATGATCTGTATGTTCCGTCATTCAAAAGATTCTATATCAACAGTGTACGCTTGAAAAATAACGGTTACAGTGAAAACAAAGCATTTGCTATTCCAAAGAAAGATGGTGCTTTACCCAACCCATTGTACCAGATAGCCAATAAAAATTCTGTTGTGGCACTATGAAAAAGTTCCTGCATCTTGTAAAAGACGGTTCTGTATTTGCGTACGGAGCATTAGCCGGGAGAAAAACCGAGCTTACCAGCGGAAGCATCAACCGTTCAATCTTCAGTTTAGCCATTCCTATGGTGATGGAGCTTGTTATGGAATCTGTTTTCGTGAGTATCAATCTTTTAATTATTGCGAAGCTTGGAGATAAGGTCCTCGGACTTGTTGGTATTACAGATAACTACATCAATTTTGCCAACGCGATTGCCATCGGTCTTGGGATAGCGGCTGCTACATTAACGGCAAGGAGAGCAGGTGAAAAAGACAAGGAAGGAATGGGACAAACGGCACAGTATATCATACTGTTTGCGTTTGGATTTGCCCTCTTGGTTGGGGGACTGTCATTTATTTTCGCATCCGATATCATCGGCTTTCTCGGGATTAAACCCGATAGTATTGATCATGGAGTCCTTTTTTCCCAACTGGTATTTTTAAGTATCGGATTGGTTATTCTGAGGCTTTCCATTAACGGGCTTTTCAGAGGGGCCGGGGATGCCTCCCTTGCCATGAAATCCCTTTGGCTTTGCCATATATCGAGTATGGTATTCGCGGTCATCTTTGTTTTCGGACTTGGTTTTATTCCTGCTTACGGATTAATGGGATTAGCTTATGCTACTGTTTTATCCCGTCTGCTCGCGGTAATATACCAGTTTTTTATCCTCCTTACAGGAAAAACTAGCATCAAGATCGGTACGAAGTTTCACTTCGACCTTTCCTTAACAAAGAAAATCCTCAAAATTACCTTTGGCGGACTGGTTCAGTATATTATTCCTGCCTCCAGCTGGCTGATTATGGTGAAGATTATTGCAACCTTTGGAACCACCGCACTTGCAGGTTACATTATTGCCCAAAGGATAGCTTCTGTGGCAACCATGCCTGCCTGGGGAATAGGAAATGCTGCGGGAGTTCTTACGGGCCAGAATCTGGGAGCAGGAAATCCGGATCGTGCGGAAAAAACCGTATGGAGGGCAGGAGGAATCAATATGACATATCTCGTGGCTGTTGCTTTATTCTGGCAACTGGCAGCGGAATATGTTGTTACCTTTTTTACTTCGGAAGCCCAGGTCGCTCAGTATGCAGTCCAGTATATCCACGTGGTTTCAATGGCTTATTTGTTATTAGGCTTTACAATGGTGATCAGCCGCGCACTTAATGCTGCCGGAAATATCATGCAGGTAACCCTGCTGTATATGATCATGTTTTATGTTATTCAGCTTCCTTTGGCTTATCTCCTTGGAGTAAGGCTTCAATGGGAACTGAAAGGAATATTTACAGCTATCGTTTCTTCGGAAATTGTACTGGCTGTGCTTTTCCTTATGATCTTCAGAAATGGTAAATGGAAAACTATAAAAATTTAAAATGCACACAACAGACGAATTTTATGAAATTATTGCATCAGCAATTGCAGTAAAAAAAGAAATGATTGATGAAAACCTTACCTACCAGGAAATCCCGGAATGGGATTCTATGTCCCATCTTCTTATAGTAGAAGCATTGGAACAGTTCTACCAAATAAAGTTTGATTTTAATGATATTCTTGAAATGGGAACT
The DNA here is from genome assembly GCF_046591535.1 of Chryseobacterium proteolyticum. Lineage (NCBI taxonomy): Bacteria > Pseudomonadati > Bacteroidota > Flavobacteriia > Flavobacteriales > Weeksellaceae > Chryseobacterium > Chryseobacterium proteolyticum. Next base: position 609,959 of record NZ_JBJLWK010000001.1, read on the forward strand.
GTAGGAAAGATCCGCGACAAAATGAAAAAATACGATGTACTCGTAGAAAACTAAGTATATGAAAATTTTAGAAAATGTAATTGCCAACAGAAGCCTCTCTTTTATAGAGGCTTCCAGTGGCAAAAGTGTTCCGGTAGGAACATTGTACCGGTCATTAGACCTGAATCCTGTAGAAAAAGGATTGATTTTTTTATACAATGACAATCAGCTGTCCAGTATTGAAGTTTTACTGAACTTCTATGGTACGGCTCATGCCATTGCAATTCTGGGACAAAAGCTTCACCCGGACTTCAAAGAACGCCTGGAAGCAGAATACCGTCCGAAATACATCTTTGATCCGTCACGGGAAGAGTTTCAGGGATATTCATCCAGAGAATTCTCAGAAACCATTAAAATCTTTGTTAGAGAAGATTATAAACCGGAAGTTTCCATTCATCCGGATATTAAGATTCTTTTAAGCACCTCGGGAACAACAGGAGTTCCTAAGCTGGTTAAGCTTTCGGATGAGAGTCTTTATAAAAATGCGGTGAGTATTCTGCAATACATGCCTATCCTGGAATCGGATGTAGTTCCGTTAAATGTCCCAATTAATTTCGTGTATGGTTTTTCGATTTTCACTACCAACTGTATGCGGGCAGGGAAAATAGTATGCACGGATAAAGATATTATGCAAAAGGCATTCTGGGATGAAATGGAAGAGTACGGATACAGTACACTGGGTGGCGTTCCATACCTTTATGAAAATCTGAACCGAATAGGCTTCTTCAGAAAAGACAGTAAAAGCCTACGATACATGACCCATACGGGAGGGGTGATCAACGGAGAACTTCGAAAAACGATCTTCAATTACTGTCATGAATTTGAAAAACAATTCTTTGCCCAATATGGACAGACAGAAGCCGGAGGAAGAATGGCTTACCTCAGTACCGATGGACTTCTTGAAGAAGAAACGTCTATTGGTAGCCCGGTACACGGCGCAAGCTTTGAGATCGATCCGGAAACAGATGAACTTCTTTTCTTCCATGAAAGTATATGTGGAGGATATGCCAATACACTCCATGATCTTGCAACTTATGAGCAACCCAAAGTGCTTCGTACAGGAGACACCGCCAGGAGAGGACAAAATGGACTGTATTATATTACAGGAAGAATAAAACGCATCATGAAGCTATTCGGAATTCGTCTCAACCTGGATGAGGTTGAATTTATTCTTAAAAATGAACTGGAGGGAAACACATTTGTATGCCTTAATTCCAATGACAAAAAGATCATTGTATTATATGACAACAATGAAATTGATCCTCAGATTATCACTGAAACCATAAAGAATAAATTACGCATCAATCCTCAATATGTACGCACGGAACATATAGAGACATTTCCACTATCACAAAACGGCAAAATAAATTATCCCCTGTTACAAAACCTTCAGCATGAAAACATTTAGAACCCTTATATTACTTTTACTTCTTGTCAGCTTTCCCGTAATTGTCTCTGCACAACAGAGCGAACGTGTCAACGGCAAGATCATGCTGTCTGATAAAGCACCGGTAAAAAACGCGCTTTTAAGACTAGTAAATACGCCTTATCAGGCAAAAACCAATAATTCAGGAGAATATTATTTTGACAACGTGCCGCCTGGGGAGTATACTCTTCAGGTGGTTTTAAATGATATCGAACTCACACGTGAAACCATTCGTATTGAGAAAGATGTCTATGAAATCCCGGTTATTTATACCGCGGTGGAGAACAATGTTATTGAAGGAATTACCGTATATGCTGTAAGCAGAAATAAATTTCTCGATAAGGACAGTACTTCAATTGCTAAAATGCCGTTGAAAAACCTGGAAAATCCACAGATGTACACCAGCATCAATCAGCAGATCCTTAAAGAACAGCTTGTTTATGATGTTTCAGATGCCTTGAAAAACGTTCCTGGTGTTGTGAAAATGCAGGGAAGCGCCGGAAGAGCAGGAGACGGAAGTTTCTACTATAATTTAAGAGGTTTTCCAACAAGAGTTTCGATGGTAGACGGTGTCCCGGCAACCACCAACTCTGAAATTGATCCTTCAGATATTGAACGTATTGATGTAATCAAAGGACCTTCCGGAACATTATATGGTGGAGCGGTAACATCATTTGGCGGACTGATCAATGTTGTAACCAAAAAACCAAAAGATTATTTCGGGGGAGAAGTTTCCTATTTATTGGGAAGCTATAACCTGAATCGTGTTACAGCTGATGTTTATGGTCCGATCACCGATTCCAGAAAAACTTTATTCCGATTAAATGCAGCATATCAGTATCAGAACGGATTCAGAGATTCTGAGTTCAGAAAGTCTATGTTTGTGGCTCCTACACTGAGTTACCAGGTTAATGACAGATTAAAGTTCAATCTTGGAGCGCAGATTTATACCTACGAAGGAACGAATACGCCGATTATTTTCCTTGCCAGAACACGCCCGTTTGAAGCACATACTCCCCAGGAGCTCGGATTTGACTGGAAAAGATCATATTCCAACAATGATATGAGTTTAAAAGCTCCGTCTATCAATGTAAAAGCTGAGGTTAATTATAAAATTTCCGACAACTGGAGTTCGCAGACTTTGATTTCGAGAAACTACAGAAAAACAGAGGGATTATACCAGTATCAATTTATCCGATCACCTAAAAGAGATGATATGCTGGAGCGTAATGTACAATGGCAGAATTCAGAAGGAGCTTCCACAAGTATCCAGCAGAATTTTAACGGACAATTTAAAATTGGGAAAATTAAAAATAAACTTCTTATCGGATTGGATTATTTAAATCAGTCACTGAACAATAATAATTCTCCAATCGTAAAGTATGATACGATCAACGGAAGGGATCTTACGGGTAAATACGGTGCGATATCAAAAGATCTGGCACTTCAGAAAATACAGATTTTCACACAAAATGCTATTACTAAAACAGGAAAATCGCCATTGGAAAGAAATACAATTTCAAGTAATATGTATGGGGCTTATATTTCTGATGCCGTTTATATTACCGACCGTTTAATTACATTGCTAAGTTTACGTTTTGATCATTATGAAAGTAAAGGTCAACTTGACCTCAATACCAATACGAATACAGGTGCATTCAATCAGAATGCCTGGTCACCGAAACTGGGTATTGTTTACCAGGTATTTAAAGATCGCCTGTCTGCATACGCCAACTATATGAATGGTTTTAGCTATGTAGCTCCGAGCTCTCAGCCGCTTCCAGATTATAGCGGAGATTTTAAACCTCAAAGATCTAATCAATGGGAAGCTGGAATTAAAGGAAATTTGTGGAGAAACAAGGTGAATTTCACGATCGGATATTACAATATCCTTGTCGACAATATGCTAAGGGCAGATGTTGTGATTCGAGATGGAAAAGGGTATAATGTAACCATTCAGGATGGAGAACAAAGAAGTAAAGGAATTGAAATTGAAACCATTTTAAACCCTATCCATGGTTTAAATATTATGGCAGGATATTCATACAATGACAGTAAATTTGTAAGATCCGCGGCCAATGTGGAAGGCCGCCGTCCTTCATCTTCCGGTCCTGCAAATGTATTCAATTCATGGATCAGTTACATACTCCCAATCAACGGACTACAGGGATTAGGTATAGGTTTCGGACTTAATCGTGTAGGTAAACAAATAACAGTGGATAATGCAACTACAGGACAATTTATATTTCCTGCCTATACATTGATCAATGCTTCTGTCTCTCTTGAAAAAGAAAGATACAGACTAGGATTTAAAATGAATAATTTAGGGAATGCCCAATATTTTGCAGGGCAAGGTGTTGTAGTAGCCCAAATGCCTCGTAATTTTGTAGCTGAGGTTAGCCTTAAGTTTTAATAATGAATTCTAAATTGAGAAAAATCACATATCAATTACATCTATGGCTCGGACTAATGTCCGGGCTTATAGTTGTAATAATGGCAGTTACCGGCTGCATCCTGGCATTTGAAAAAGAATTAAAACATACGTTCTATCCTGAAAAATATTTTGTCAGATCAGTTAAAAATGAAAAGCTCCCGTTTTCGGAACTAAAATTGAAAGCCGAACAGGCATTACCTGACAGCTTAAAACTTAGCAGGGTAGAGATATCTTCCGATCCTTACCGCAGTTATGCATTCCGTTCCCTGAAAATGAATGACGAAGCATGGACATATTGGGGAACTTACATTTATTATTACCGGGTTTATATAGATCCTTATACCGGAAAAGTCCTTGCAGTTGAGAACGCCAAAACCGACTTTTTTGAAATTGTGATGGATCTCCACAGAAGATTATTGCTTGGAGAAAAGATAGGAAAGACCATTACGGGATATTCCACACTGATTTTAGCGATCATGCTTTTTTCCGGCTTAGTGATCTGGTATCCCCGTAAAATGAATAAAAATGCATTGAAAGGCATGTTTTTTATTAAAACATCAGCTAACTGGAAAAGAATTAATTATGACAGTCACAATGTTCTGGGTTTTTATGCTGTGATCCCTCTGCTTCTGATCTGCTATTCCGCAGTGATATGGAATTTTGAAAATATTGATCAATGGATAAAGAAAACTTTAAACGGAAAGGCCCACACTGAACAAAAAGCTAAAAGTACAGTACCCGCCACCGGGTTCTCCAATCAAAAAATGATCCTGGATATCGTAGGGAATAAAGTGGAAAAAAGTCTGGCAGGTAAAAAATCCGCATTGATCAGTTTTCCCAAAAAAGAAGAGGGAACGTACTATGCAGAGATAACATATGGTGATAAACAATACCAGAATGAGCAATTCAATTTTGATCAATATACCGGGGAAACTTTAAAACATCAATTGTATAATGACAAAAATATCGGGAACGGAACCGCTCTAAGAGGAAGAAATTACGATCTGCATACAGGAAGTATTCTGGGTACGGCAGGCAGAATTTTATATCTCATTGCTGGTTTAATTGCAGCATCACTTCCCATTACAGGGTTTATGATTTATCTAAACAGGAAAAAAAAAGAAACCAACAAAAAGGAGTCATGCAAAAATTCATAAGCGAAGACATTCCTTTTTTCAAAATAGCCACTAAAAAGAGTAATAAAAATAGTACTCATTTTTTTGGGCTTCAAAAATTACGAAATCAGTCTCTTTACATTTTCAGATAAAATTCTGATACTTTGTTCCATTTCTTCGAAAGTTAAGTTTCCAAATCCCAGCCTCATTGCCGTAAGATTTTTGTTTTGATACAATAATGTTTTAGGAATGAATAGGTTATTTTGAGCGCAATTCCTGCTGAGCTGCATAAGGTTCAGGGGAACATTCCACTCAATCCAGATCGCTAGGCCGCCTGATGGTTTTTGGAACCGTATATATTCCCCGAGATATTCTTCCAGTAAAAGAGCGAACTGGTCCCTTCTTTCCTGATAAATTTTGACCGATTTCTTAAGATAACGATGAATTTCTCCTTCAGCAATCATTTCACCCAATACCTGCTCCATAAGAATATCACCCTGACGGTCTATAATTCCCAAATATTTCCGCAATTCAGTCATCAGGTTTTCCGGAGCCACAATAAATCCTGTCCGGAATCCCGGGGCCAGTGATTTTCCGAAAGAACCGGTGTAAACAACCATTCCGTTTGTATCTGCACTTGCTAAAGGAAGGATAGGACTCTTATCATAATGGAAGTCATAATCGTAATCATCCTCCAGGATCACAAATCCAAATTCGTTCGCCAGGTTCAGCAGCTCTAGTCTTCTTTGAGCACTTAACGTTACCGTGGTAGGATAGTGGTGGTGAGGAGTGAGATATAACATCCGTATCTTTTGCTTTTTACAGGTCTCCCTTACATATTCCACCATAATTCCTTCTTCATCGATAGGAACAGGAACAATATGAACCCTGGCTTTCTCCAGTATCATATTAACCGAAAAATAGCTCAGTGCTCCTACCAATACAGTGTCGCCTTCTGATAAAAGTACTTCCGAGACAATATAGATGCTCATTTCCGTACTTCTTGTAATAAGCAGATTTTTTTTTGGAAATAGGAAGCCCTCTTGATAGATTCAGGTAATGAGAAAGGTTCTTTTTAAAGAATTCACTTCCGTCATGATTATAATGGCCAAGCATTTTATGATGTGCTTTACGCTTGAGAATAGCACTGTAAATCTTGGAATGCTGGTCAATCTGTGTTAACCTGATATCCGGTACCCCATCATTCAACAGATATTCACATGCAGAATGCTCAAATGGGTTATCGAGGATATTGGACGTTTTAAAAGAAAAGCCTGTTGTTTTCGGATAATGTTCAAGGTCATTGGTTTCAAAATTTTTAACCTTTGTAGGCTCATCCTTATTTTTCCCGATAACAAATGTCCCCTTATTCGGGATGCTGTCCACCCAGCCCTGAGCAAACAGCTCATCATATACGGCAACAATCGTATTACGATGCACTTCAAGGGTTTGACTTAAAGCCCTGGTTCCCGGAAGTTTGGTCCCAAAAGGAAGGTAACCACGCTGAATCGCATTGATCAGCTGATTGGCAATCTGCATATATATTGAAGCGTCTGAACTTCTGTTAATTTTGACAAAACTCTGATAAGGAATTTCAACCGGACTATCCATAATATTAAAACTGGCACCATTCAACCATCCGGCAATATACTACATTTGAATCAAAATAAAAATACATGGAATTTTACAATCTATTAGAACGTATTGTAAAAAATAATGAGGTTCATGCCAAATGGCTGAATACATTATCTTTTATGGAGAATGCAGGAGCCAGAAAAATTTCCAGCTGTGAGCATCCTACCCAGGTGAGCCAGATCCAGCTAAAACATGCAGCAGAAGAACACCGCCATGCCTACTATCTGAAAAAGCAGATCGGAAAGCTTAATCCCGACTTCTGTAAAACCTATGAAAAAGAGGAGCTTCTGGCTTCATTGGCAACCCGTCAATATCTGCACTCTTTGGATATTAAAGCGTGTAAATATTTACAAAAGGCATTTTCCTTAACCAAAGAAGAGCTAAAATATGCGGCTTACCTTTTTGTAACCTATGCCATTGAAGTACGTGCCGATGAGCTATATCCCGTATATCAGGATATCCTGACTAAAGAATCTTCTAAAATTATGGTAAAGTCAATCATTCTTGAAGAAGAAGGACACTTAGAGGAAATGATCAATCAACTGAATGAGTTTTCACCAGACTGGCAGCTTCATGCAGAAGAGATTCTTAAAATTGAACATCAGTTACATCAACAATGGATCAGCTCCATTACAAAAGAAGTAATACAGCTGAATTAAAAATGGGAGGGGGTCAATTAGCTCATTTCCAGCAGGCATTGGATAAAAGAAGAGAGCAGGGAATCTTCAGGTCTCTCCGGCCTAAGCTTGAAGGAACAGATTTTTATTCTAATGATTATCTGGGTCTGGCACAAAATAAAGCATTTCAGCATTATTTGCTCGGGCAGGTTCAGAATAATCCTGCATTATTAGCAGGCAGCACCGGATCAAGACTAATCAGTGGTAATAGTGCAGTAGCCGTTCACACGGAGGAATTTATTGCCCACCAACATCAATACGATTCAGCATTGCTTTTTTCTTCCGGATACAATGCCAATCTGGCTTTGTTCTCAACCCTGCCAGGAAGACAGAATACTATTATTGTAGACGAACACATCCACAGATCGGTACACGATGCCTGCTGCATCACCCATGCAAAAAAGATCAAGTTTAAACATAATGACCTTATCAGCTTAGAAGAAAAATTAAGCAAAATTCAGGGAAACTGTTATATTGGCATTGAAAGCCTGTATTCGATGGAAGGTGATTTTGCTCCGATCCAAAAAATCGTTGAGCTGGCAGAACAATACAATGCCCATCTCATCGTGGATGAAGCTCATTGTTTTGGTGTTTTAGGATATGGATTAGTTAATGAAAATCAATTACAGGACAGGGTTTTGGCTACTGTGATAACTTATGGTAAAGCTTTAGGGGCACATGGAGCAGCTATTTTAAGCAGTCGGCTGATCAAAGACTATCTCATTAATTTTGCCTCTCCTTTTATTTATACCACATCAGCACAGGATGTTCAATGGAATTCTGTAAAAGCCGGATATGATTTCCTGAAAATCCATCCTGAATTAGCATTAGAACTACAGCACAATATCACCTTTTTTAGAAAACAAGGACTTCAAAGCCCTTCATCAGAAAGCAGCCCGGTACAGGCTATTGTTATTCCTGATAATCACCAATTACAATTGCTTCAAAAAACATTATCGGAAAAGGGAATGCTCACCTATGCAGTCTACAGTCCAACCGTGAAAGAAGGAACAGAAAGATTGAGGATTTGTCTGCACAATTTTAATACCGAAGAAGATATTATTGAGCTTGCCACAACAATCAGAGAAATTATGTGAATATAAAATAACGAAATCACAGAATTGAGGATTTGTAGTTGATTATCAAGAGGTAAACGCCTTCTACTTTTTAACAACATTATAAATCCACAATTTTAAGATTCAGCAAGTAAGCTGTTCAGCGATTTCGCTTTTAAACAATATTAAACCTATGAAATTATTTGTCACCGGAATAGGAACCGAAATAGGAAAAACAGTTTGTTCAGCAATTTTAACCAACCATTTTAAAGCAGATTACTGGAAACCCGTTCAATCCGGAGATCTGCATTATACGGACAGTATGAAAATTAATAATTGGGTGGGACATGAGGTCTGTTGTTATCCCGAAACCTACCGTTTACAATTGGCAGCTTCTCCTCATCAATCTGCAGCAGCAGAAGGAAAACAAATCAGTGTTGAAGATTTTCAGTTACCTGATACATCAAATACCCTGGTCGTAGAGGGAGCCGGAGGATTAATGGTACCACTTTCGGATCATGAATTTATGATTGACCTGATAGAAAAACTGCAGTTACCTGTTGCCCTGGTAGTCAGAAATTATTTAGGATGTATCAATCACACTTTGTTATCCATAATGGCTTTAAGAGAAAGAGGGCTTTCATTAAAATACCTGATCCTTAACGGATCTTTTCCCACCGATACAGAACGGGTGATCATCAACTATATAGAAAAAGAAACCCATATCATCAGAATACCTGAGATAGATTCAATTACAAAAGAAAACATAGAAACAATATCAAACAATTTAAAACACGTATACAATGGATAAAACAACAAAACTTAGAAATGACTGGACGAAAGAGCAGATAGAGGAAATATTTAACCTGCCTCTATTAGAACTTGTATACAAAGCTGCGACCGTTCACCGGGAATGGCATAACCCTGAAGAAGTACAGATTTCAACATTATTATCAATAAAAACAGGAGGTTGCGTGGAAGACTGTTCCTATTGCGGACAAGCTGCACGCTATCATACGAATATCAAAGTACAGGCCCTACTTCCTACAGAAAAAGTAATTGAACATGCTCAGAAAGCCAAAGATTCTGGATCTTCAAGGTTCTGTATGGCTGCTGCGTGGCGTGAAGTACGCAACAACAAGGATTTTGATCGCGTAATCGATATGGTGAAAGGAGTAAACGAGCTCGGATTAGAAGTGTGCTGTACATTGGGAATGCTCACAGAAGAGCAGGCAATACGTTTACAGGAAGCAGGGTTATATGCTTATAACCACAATCTGGATACCTCTGAACAGTATTATGAAGAAATTATTTCAACGCGTACATTCGACAACAGGATCAATACCATTAATAACGTTAGAAAAGCAGGAATTACTGTATGCTCCGGAGGGATTATCGGTCTTGGGGAAACCAATGGGGATCGTATTTCCATGCTGCTGACATTAGCTACAATGCCTAAACACCCGGAATCCGTTCCGATCAATGCCTTAGCCAGAGTAGCCGGAACCCCTCTTGAAAACAACCCCAAAGTAGATACCTGGGAAATGGTGAGAATGATCGCTACCGCAAGAATTGTAATGCCATCATCAATGGTTCGTTTGAGCGCGGGACGCATCGAGATGACCGAAACCGAACAGGCATGGTGCTTTATGGCAGGAGCTAATTCCATTTTTACCGGAGAAAGGGAAACTCTTTTAGTAACGCCAAACCCAGGAGTTTCGGAAGATATGCAAATGCTCAATACCCTCGGATTGAAACCGATGAAAAAAAGAGAAGAAGCCTTTGTGAATAGTGAAAGTTAGAAGTTAGAGGTTAGAGGTTAGAGGTTAGAGGTTAGAGGTTAGAGGCAAAATTACAGATAAGTCCAGGTCTTTATTCTTTATTCTTTATTCTTTATTCTTTATTCTTTGTTCTTTTCTCTTTTCTCTTTTCTCTTTTCTCCTCTTTTTCTCCCCTTCATCATACACACTAAAACAACACACAATATAAATCAATCTATGCCGAACGAATTACAAAAAAGAGACCGGGCCGTGAACTGGCATCCGTATACTCAGATGAAAACAGCTGACGATGCAATTCCTATCGTCAAAGGAAAAGGAGTATATCTCTATGACAATGAAGGTAAAAAATATATCGATGCTGTTTCATCATGGTGGGTTACTTTGCACGGACATGCTAATGAGCATATTGCCGAACGTGTTTACAGTCAGCTGAATACATTAGAGCAAGTTATTTTTGCCGGATTTACCCACGAACCGGCGATACAACTTTCTGAAAACCTCCTGAAGCTATTACCGGATAATCAGGAGAAGATTTTTTATTCAGATAACGGATCTACTGCGGTAGAAGTTGCTTTAAAAATGAGCATCCAGCATGCTTATAATCAGGGAAAATCAAAAACAAAGATACTTGCTTTTAAAGATGCTTATCATGGAGATACCTTTGGAGCGATGTCAGTGAGCGGAAGAAGCATCTGGACCCAGCCTTTTGGCGAAATGCTGTTTGAAGTGATCTTCATAGATACTCCGAATTCTGAAAATCTGGAAGAATTAAAAATCCGGATTGAAGATTTTGCCGATGATGTGGCCTGTTTTATTTACGAACCATTGATACAGGGAGCTGCCGGAATGCTGGTACACCATGCTGAAGATCTTAGTAAGCTTATGAAGTTCTGCAGGGAAAAAGAAATCATCCTGGTTCAGGATGAAGTTTTTACAGGATTCGGAAGAACGGGAAAACTTTTTGCAGCGAATCACCTGTCCGAACAACCTGATATCATGTGTTTTTCAAAAGGATTAACAGGCGGAACAATGCCAATGGGTATTACAACCTGCTCAGAAGTGATTTTCAATGCTTTCTTATCCGATGATAAATATAAAACTTTATTCCATGGTCATTCCTTTACAGCAAATCCTTTAGCCTGTGCTGCGGCACTTGCCAGTATGGAGCTTTTATTACAGCAAGATACACAACTTGCCATTGAAAGAATCTCCCAACAACATGCTGATTTTACAAAAATCCTTCAGCAGCATAAGAAAGTGGAAAATGTCCGCCAAATGGGAACCATTCTGGCCTGGGAGCTCAAAACGGATCAGGGAACTTCATACTTTAATGAAACCGGAAAAAAGATCTACAATGAATTTCTGTCCAGAGGAATTATCATGCGCCCGCTGGGAAATGTGATGTATCTGGTTCCTCCTTATTGCATTACCTCAGAAGAGCTTGATTTCATTTATGAAAATATCATAGACGTTCTTAACCTATTTCTGAAAATGAAATAGCCCATACTCTCGCTGCCGGCAACGATACACAGATTTAAAAAAACACAAAATTATGATCTGTTACATTAAGCATGGTATGCGGGAGTATATTTTTGCATCTTTTTTCGCTGATTGGAGAAGATACTGAAGAAAAGTAAATCTTTAATTCCACGCTGTCTAAATTTAAAGTTTAATGATCAATTTTTCCCATGAATATTGATTCTTACCCCTTAAACTCTTAAATTAGCTCCTCATAATAACTATTACAATGATTCTTGAAACAGAGAGATTAGTCCTCAGAAACCTCCATGTAAGTGATAAAGAAGCTCTTTTCGAATACCGGTCAGATGCTGAAACCAATGAATTCCAAAGCTGGATCCCCAAAACAATAGATGAAGTGGAAGCTTTTATCCTTAGAAATCCTAAAGAATTCAATCAACCGGAAACCTGGTATCAGCTTTTGATTACGGACAGGAAGACAAATGACGTGATCGGGGATGTTGGCATCCATTTTATAGACAGTGACAACAAGCAAGTCGAATTTGGAATTACCCTGAACAAAAAACACCACCATAAAGGGTATGCTTCAGAAACATTGAAAAGCCTGATTGATTTGATGTTCAAAGACTTTAACAAGCATAGAATTACAACCTCTGTTGACCCCGCAAACAAAAGTTCAATTGATCTCATGAATCGTATAGGTTTCAGAAAAGAAGCTCATTTTGTTGAAAGCTTATATATAAATGGTGTTTGGGTTGATGATCTCGTTTTTGCTTTATTACAAAAAGAATGGCTTAATAAATAGCTTTTTGAATATATCTGGCACAATTTTGCCATGATATTTCACAATATCACTACGTATTTAATTAAATATTTTTAGCGCATGAAAAATTTGGTAAACCTGCTTCTGGTACTGATCACTTTCGGGCTTACACCCGCACAAAAACTCATCCACAAAGAAATTTTCAGCCCAAGGATGAACAAAAATATCAAAACCATTATCATTACACCCGATATTAAGCCTAAAGAAACGTATAAAACAGTTTATATTCTTCACGGGTTCAGTGGGAATCCGGACAGGCTGGTAAAGGAAGACCTGCCTAATCTACTTGACAAAGCCAAAACCTACAACACCATTTATATCCTGCCTGATGGCAATTACAGCAGTTGGTATGTAGACAGCCCTTTAAAAAAAAGACTCACAATATCAGACTTTTATCGGAAAAGAGCTGGTAGACTATATCGATAAGAATTATCCTGTAAAAAAAGAGAAAAAGTACCGTGGTATCTTAGGATGGAGTATGGGTGGCTATGGTGCGGTAAACATCGGCGTAACTTATCAGGACACTTTTGGGATTGTGGGAAGTTCATGTGGAGCTTTAGACCTTAAATCTATTGGAAAAGGTTACGAACAATACAAAGTTAATGAGGTTTTAGGCCCTTTGGAAAAGCTTGATCCAAAGTTTCTTACGGACAGTAAAATAGAGAAAATGATCGGCGCCAATCAAACCTATATTTTCGATTGTGGTACTGAAGATCAGCAAATGATCATGATGAACAGGAAATTTCATGAAAAACTTGTAGCCAATAAAATCCAGCATCTGTACACAGAATCACTGGGCGGCCACACTACGGAATACTGGAGCAGATCATTATCAGATCAACTGGCTTTGTTCAATAAATATTTTGATAACAAATAATTAAAAATAATTTGAGATAGTGATTTCAAAAATCTAAGAAATCGCACTTACTATAAAGTATGGAATAAGCCTTATATAAAGCAAATTAATCTTTTACAGCCATTTCATTTCCTATTGAAATGGCTTATTTTTTGGATGTTCATTCTAAATTAATTTCTATGATATCCATATTGCTCTTAGAACTCAACTGGAAAGAATTACTAATGGGACATGAGGAATGGTCATTTATTCTTGAAATCATTCTTCGTACAGCTATTATGTTTCTGACAATCATTATTGGCCTCCGTGTTTTAGGCAAAAGGGGTGTAAAACAACTCTCTATTTTTGAACTTGTTGTTATTATCGGTTTAGGTTCTGCCGCCGGAGACCCCATGTTCAATAAAGATGTCGGAATTATTTCTTCCATCATTGTTTTCCTCGTGATCATCATTATGTACAGCATCATTACCTATCTGATCGGAAAATACAAAAACGTTGAAAAAGTCATTGAAGGAACTTCTATCTGCCTTATTAAAAATGGAAAGTTTGCTATTGAGAACTTCAAAAAAGAAAATCTGGGAAGCGATGAATTTTTTGCAGAGTTAAGATTAAAAGGCATATCACAGCTGGGACAGATCGAAACAGCTATTGAAGAAATTTCAGGAGAAATCAGCGTATTTTATTTTGAAGATACCCAGGTAAAATATGGCCTTCCTATTATGCCGGACTCTTTAAAAAAAACCGTAAAGTACATCGATGAAGAAGGATATTATTCATGTACTTTCTGTGGACAAACGGAAATAAAAAATCAGGGAAACGCAGGAGATTGTCCGGTTTGTAAGAAGGATGAATGGGTATTGGCAAGCAATAGGAAAAGAGTGACATAAACATCTATTGAAATTTAAAAAATTCCTAAACTGTAAAAATTGAGTTCTAGTAAAACTTTTTTTTTATTTAGCAATCTTTATAAATCGCGGTACTCCTGGCAAACTTAAAAAAACAATCCTGATCATCTCATGATAATTAAAGTTTCCTAAAATCTAAGTGTTCTTTTTTCCTTATATTTGTTATCCCAAGTATCAGTTTTAAATAAAAACTGTGAAAAGTCTCATTAATCATGAACCCTTTTTATAACATTAATTTCCTCTTTACATGGTAATATCTGTGTAAAGCAATGGAAGAATACTTGTAAAAAACACTCAAATACCCGATAATTACACGTGAAGATTCACAATAAAAGAAAATACCTCAGTTTTCTTAAGTTTAAAAGAGATTTTCAGAAATATGGTCTCGAGAAAGTACGCAGCTATGAACTTGTCCTTCATTGGCTAAGCAACAGACTCAGCCGCAGCCAGTTTCTTATTCTTTCGGGTATCCTGGTAGGATGCACTGCCGGACTCGCAGGTGTTATCCTTAAAACATTGGTCCATACCATCCATTATTTCATTGTCAATAAAGTCCATTTCGAATATCAGATCCTTTTTTATATTGTTTTTCCTTTTTTAGGAATTGTGCTGACCACGAGTATTGTTCTTACTTTATTTAAAGGGCAGGACAGGAAAGGAATCGGGGCCATTCTTTATGAGATAGCTCAAAACTCCAGTATCGTTTCTTCAGTAAAAATGTACTCGCAGATTGTGCAGAGTGCCATTACCGTAGGATTGGGAGGATCCGCAGGACTGGAAAGCCCTATCGCCGTTACCGGTGCTGCCATAGGATCAAATTATGCGCAGACCTATCGTTTAGGATATAAAGAAAGAACTTTGCTTTTAGCTGCAGGAGCAACAGCAGGTATTGCGTCCGCATTCAATGCCCCGATAGCAGGAGTAATGTTCGCATTTGAGATCCTGTTGACGGGAGTTGTCTTTTCCGATTTTATTCCGCTTGTAGTTGCTGCGGTCTGCGGAAGTCTTTTATCAAGGATATTGCTTCAGGAGGATATCCTTTTCAGGTTTCACGCCAGAGAATCATTTAATTACCACAATGTTCCGTATTATCTGATATTAGGTATTGTTACAGGTTTATATGCCAGATATTTTGTGATCATCTCCCAGAAAGTAGAACATTTTATTAAGGAACTGAAAGTTTCCCGCATACGCAAGGCAATGATCGGAGGAGCCGCGTTGTCCTTACTTTGCGTCCTGTTTCCTCCGTTATTTGGTGAAGGTTATGAAACAGTAAAGGATTTCACCAATGGAAATACCCATTTTATAATTGAAAACAGTCTTTTCAGATACTTTGAAATCGGAAACTGGACGGTCATTATTTTTCTGGTCCTGATATGCCTGTTAAAAGCTTTTGCGACTTCTATTACCATTTTCAGCGGCGGGAACGGGGGGGAACTTTGCACCTTCACTTTTTGCGGGAGGTACGGTCGGTTTTCTTTTTGCTATGATCTGCCAGCAAATAGGGTTTGAGGATGTTCCTGTTACCAATCTGGTTCTTGTAGGAATGGCAGGCGCTATGAGTGGCGTACTATATGCACCTCTTACAGCTATATTTCTTATTGCCGAATCCAGTTTCGGATATGATCTGTTCATTCCGTTAATGATTGTTTCTGTAATGTCTTATTTAATGGCAAAATGGTTTTCCCCGATATCTCCGGAGCTAAAAAACATGGCTGATGAGGGCAAAATATTTACCCATGAGCATGATAAAAACCTGATGTCTTCACTTCGTACAAAAGAATTGATAGACCGGGACTCCCAGACTATTAGCCAGGATGCTCCCATTAATGATTTGTATGAACTGATCAAAAATGGAAAAAAGAACATATTTGCAATAACGGATGATGAAAAAATGCTGAAAGGAATTCTAACATTGGACGATATCCGGCCTTTGCTTTTTAACAGAGATAAAGATGCGTCATTCACCATCCAGCAGCTTATGAAAGCTCCGCCGGCAGTTATTCACCCCGAAGATGAGCCTTTGAAGATCATTCAGATTTTCGATGAAACAGGGGTTTGGAATTTACCTGTTGTGGATGCTCAAAACCGTTTTATCGGCTTCATATCAAAATCTACCGTTTTAATGAGCTACAGGGAATTGCTGAAGGAATATTCCGATTAGAATCCTTTTATTTTAAGAAACAATATTTGATATCTTTGTATCCATGAATATCCTAATCATAGAAGACGATCAGAGAGTTGCCCAGCTTACCCAAAGAGGTCTGGAAGAACAGGGATTTACGGTAACTCTGGCTTATGACGGGTTGTCCGGAAAGAAATTGGCCTTACAGAATGATTACGATCTCGTGATAACGGATATCGTTCTTCCTAAAATGGATGGAATCGACCTTTGCCGGGAAGTACGCCTTATCAAGCCTGACCTTGCGATCATTATGCTTACCGCATTGGGAACAACAGACGATAAGGTAGAGGGTTTTGATGCCGGTGCAGACGACTATCTTGTAAAACCGTTTGAAATGAGAGAATTACTGGTAAGAATAAGAGCTTTACTGAAACGCAACAACAAAGCTGCTCAGAATTCGGGATTTATCCTGCGTTACGCTGACCTGGAAATGAACCTTCATACCAAGATCGTTAAAAGGAATACAAAAGATATCAACCTCACTCCGAAAGAATTCAAACTGCTCGAATACATGCTGCACAACCCGGAAAGAGTTTTGTCAAGAGTAGAAATAGCCGAAAAAGTATGGGATACCCATTTTGATACGGGAACTAATTTTATTGATGTATATATCAATTACCTTCGTAAGAAAATAGATAAAGATTTTGATCAGAAACTCATCCAGACCAAATCCGGTATGGGGTTTATTCTTAAATTGGAGTGATGCAAATCAAAACCAGGCTTACCATATTATTCACCATTATTACAGCAACTATTTTGCTGGTATTTGCTTTTGTAATCTATTTTTCCGCAAGCCAAAGCAGGGAAACCGAATTTTATGCGCTTTTAAAAAAAAGAAGCTTACACCAAAGCCAATCTGTTCCTGAATGCTAAAGTAGACAAACATACCCTCCAGGAAATCTATCACAATAACCGTAAAACCCTGAATGAGGTTGAAGTAGCTATTTATAATACAGATCATCAGCTTTTATATCATGATGCAGTGGATATTGATTTCGTAAAGGAAACCTCAAAAATGCTTGATGATATCAATTCCAAAGGAAACATTCAGTTTTATCAGGATAACTGGCAGGTGATTGGGATTACTTATGCGTACCAGGGACAAAAATATCTGGTTACGGCGGCAGCGTATGACCAATATGGATACAGCAAAGTCAGTAATTTATTGAAAACGATCGTCATTGTTTTTATATTTTCAATCATCATCATTTTTCTGGCAGGAAGAATCTTCTCAAGAAAAGCGTTTCAGCCAGTAAATGAAATGACGGAAAAAGCTCGGAATATTTCAGCAACAAATCTCGATCTTAGACTGGAAACTACAGGAAATAAGGATGAGTTATCGGAACTGGCCAATACATTCAATGACATGCTCAATCGTCTGGAAAGCTCTTTTGATGCCCAGAAAAATTTTGTTTCCAATATTTCCCATGAACTGAGAACCCCTCTGGCCGCAATCATTACCGAACTGGAACTTTCTATTAATAAGGAGAGAACCAATAACGAATATAAAACAGTGATCAACAATGTATTAGACGACTCCAAAAAGCTGGTCCGTTTATCAAACAGCCTTCTGGATTTTGCCAAAGCAAGTTATGATCCTACGGAAATTTCCTTTAAACCTGTAAGGATCGATGAGATATTGCTGGATGCCCGTCAGCAGGTTCAGAATTATAACTATGATTATAAGATTGACCTCAATTTCAAAGCTGATATTGATGATGAAAACCAGATTACGGTAAATGGAAATGAGTATCTTTTAAAAGTGGCATTTGTAAACCTTCTTGAAAACGGATGTAAATTCTCCGATGACCATAAAAGTACAGTCTCCATTATATTCAGTAATGAAAAAATTATCCTTACATTTTCAGACCTTGGAATTGGTATTTCAGAAACAGATATGAACTTTATTTTTGCTCCTTTCCATCGAGGTGAAAATAAAGAATTTGCGGATGGAAACGGAATAGGGCTTCCTCTTACCAAAAAAATAGTTGATCTGCATAAAGGCAGCATCACCGTATCTTCACAAAAAAACAAAGGGACAACCTTCACGGTAGAGCTCCCGCATTTATAAAATTTCTAATAAAATTCTAATTTTTTTCTAGTGGTTCTCTAACCGTGTTTGTGGCAGATTGTAAAGACCTTTGTGCCAGCAAAATAAAAGAAGAGGAATCATGGGATTATTGGAATTTACAATCAGACTTTTAAGTGGAATGTTATTAGGTTCCGCCATCGGTATCGAAAGACATTGGCGTCAGAAAAGTGCGGGTTTACGTACCAATGCTCTGGTTTCCCTGGGTGCTACGGCCTTCATTCTTCTTTCCATTAAAATCGGTGGCGATGCCACCGGAAGGATTGCTTCATACATTGTAAGCGGTATAGGCTTTCTCGGTGCCGGAGTTATCATGAAAGACGGACTCAATGTACAGGGGTTGAATACCGCTGCAACCATATGGTGTTCTGCCGCTGTAGGTGCTCTTAGCGGAATGGGCCTTCAGATGGAAGCCGCGGTAGTTACTGTTACCGTTATGTTCACCCACATTATCCTTCGTCCTATAGGTATTCACCTAAACAGATTCACTTTCGTGAAATCCGGCAATGTACAGACAGACTATCTTTTTACAATAAAATGTACGGTCGAAGTGGAAAACCATATTCGTGTACTGCTCATGCAGATGCTGGGAAATGATGAAAAATTGTTACTGAAATCCCTGTCAAGCGATGATGTGGATGATAATGTTATCATCACCGCTGTAATCGTTACCGCAACACCTCAGGACAGCCTTATAGAACGTACCGCAAGCCGTCTTACCATAGAGGAAAAAGTACATAAGGTCAGTTGGGAGATTATAGGTACCCAGTCGGAATTATAATCTCTCTCTTTAACCAAAATTACCTTTTCGCGTAATGATCTACTAAACATGCATCAATCCTGTGATGCAGGATATTCTGTTCCTTTTTAACTCATTAATACCATGAGTCATGATAAAACTAAAAGAAAAAATTAAAAACCCATTTCATTCTGTAATCAATTCAGACGGAATGAATATCGGAACCATTACCAAGCTGCAAAATGCATCCAGCCAGGATGATAAATTTGTATATGCTATGCTGGAAACCAGTGAAGAAGGTATAACAAAGATAACGGCTGATGAACGTAAAGCCAGGTTCGGACACAATGAAATTCAACATCAGAAAGCTCCCAAATGGTACATCCAGCTGTTAAAAGCTTTTGCCAACCCTTTCATCTATATTCTGCTGGCTATTGCTGCAGTATCCTTTATCATTGATGTATGGCTCCCTCCCGCAGAAGAACGTGACTTTAAGACGGTAATCGTGGTTTCGGTTATGATCCTGGTCAGTACGCTATTGCGTTTCGTGCAGGAATACAGGAGCAATGCTGCTGCTGAAAAGCTGAAAAGCATGGTAAAAACAACGGCTACTGTACTCAGGAAATTTCAATCTAAACAGGAAATACCCATCAGCGAGCTTGTTCCGGGCGATATTATTTATCTGTCTGCCGGAGATATGATTCCTGCGGATTGCAGGATTATACAGAGTAAAGATTTGTTCGTCAGCGAAAGTATGCTTACAGGCGAAGCATTACCTGTGGAAAAGAACCATCTTCCGATCCGCGATGCAGAAACTAAACAGGTCATAGAACTTAATAACCTGTGCTTTATGGGAACTAATGTGGTAAGCGGCTCAGCGACGGCAGTTATTGTGGTGACCGGAGGCTACACCTATTTTGGTAGCATCAGTAAATCCATCACTGGAGAGCGTCCTGAAACCAGTTTTGATAAAGGAATCAATAAAGTGAGCTTTCTATTAATCCGTTTTATGCTGGTTATGGTTCCCGTGATTTTTTTGGTAAATGGACTAATAAAGGGAAACTGGCTGGAAGCCCTGTTGTTTGCTATTGCCGTTGCCGTAGGATTAACTCCGGAAATGCTTCCGATGATCGTTACAGCTAACCTGGCGAAAGGAGCTGTAAACATGAGCAAACGTAAGGTGATTGTAAAGCGCCTGAATTCCATTCAGAATATCGGTGCTATGGATATCCTGTGTACAGATAAAACCGGAACCCTTACTTTGGATAAAATTGTCCTTGAAAAACACCTTAATGTCCATGGAATAGAGGATGATGAAGTATTGAAATGGGCATATCTGAACAGCTATCATCAGACAGGACTAAAGAATCTTTTAGACAAAGCTGTTCTTGAGCATGTTGAGCTTCACGATTATTTAAAAGTGGAAGAACAATACCTGAAGGTAGATGAAATACCATTTGATTTTCAGCGCCGCAGAATGTCTGTTATCCTTAAAATGCACAACGGAAACCATCTCCTTATCTGCAAAGGAGCCGTAGAAGAAATGCTGGAACTATGCAGTAAAACTTTCGATCCGGGAGATAACAGGAATATTCATATTGAAAATGATAAAGCCGTTCCCATGGACGACGCCATGCGTAAGATCGTGCTGAAAACTTCAAAAAAAAATGAATGAGGAAGGACTCCGGGTAATCCTTGTTGCCATCAGGGAATTCGATGCCTCTCATCCGCTTACTTATACATTGGAAAGTGAAAAAGATCTTACTCTTACCGGATTCATCGGTTTTCTTGATCCTGCCAAGCCATCAGCTCAGCCGGCGATAGAAGCCTTACATAAATTGGGTGTTGGTGTAAAAGTACTTACCGGTGATAATGAAATTGTAACCCGGAAAATTTGCAAAGATGTAGGAATTCCGGTTCACCATATTATCAACGGAAGGGATCTGGATGAAATATCAGACGAAGTTCTGGCAGAGCGAATGGATTCTGTTTCTGTGTTTGCCAAACTAAATCCTTTACAAAAAGTAAGGGTTGTAAGAATTTTACGCGATCAGGGACATACGGTGGGCTTTATGGGAGATGGAATTAATGATGCGGCGGCCCTTAAAGAATCGGATGTAGGGATCAGTGTAGATACGGCAGTGGATGTCGCGAAAGAAAGCGCAGATATTATCCTTCTTGAAAAAGACCTTATGGTTCTCAGAAAAGGGGTGATCTACGGGCGAAGAACCTTTGGGAATATTATCAAATATATTAAAATGACTGCGAGCAGTAATTTTGGAAATATGTTCAGTATGCTGGGAGCCAGTGCATTTCTGCCTTTTCTTCCTATGCTGCCTGTTCATTTGCTGATTCAGAATTTATTGTACGATATCTCCCAGATTTCTATTCCCTGGGACAGAATGGATGAAGAATTCCTTGAAACACCAAAAAAATGGGATGCAGGCGGAGTGGCTAAATTTATGTTCTTTATAGGACCTATAAGCTCTATTTTCGATTTCGCCACATTTGCCGTGATGTATTTTGTGTTCAAAGCCAATACACCAGAACATCAGACCTTGTTTCAAAGCGGATGGTTCATTGAAGGTTTACTTTCGCAGACCCTTATCATTCATATGATCCGTACAAGGAAAATTCCTTTCATACAAAGCTGGGCCACCGCTCCGGTAGTTGCCTTAACAACTTTAATCATGATTATAGGGATTGCTATACCTTTCTCACCATTTGCAGCAGCTTTAAAGATGCAGCCTTTACCATTAAGCTATTTCCCATGGCTTTTAGGTATACTCACTTGTTATTGCCTGCTCACTCAATGGGTGAAAAACTGGTTTATCAGAAAATTCAATACCTGGTTGTAAGAAAAAGAATTCCTTTTCAAGTATTTATCGATCCAATTTCAAAAAAACAATTAAAACTATAAACGCAATGACTATTAAATCAGCACGATTGAAAAGCAATATGTCCGCAATGTTATGGCTGACAACTGCATCAATCTTTCTTTATTCCTGTAATAATAAGAAAGAACAGTCTGAAAACACAACACCGTATATCACAAAAGGAGATACGATCATTTTGCAGAAAAATACTCCGATACTTTCCAAACTAGTTTTGCATAAAGTACAGGAAGAGGAATATAATCCCAATTTACTTACCGTAGGAACGGTTAAAGCGATTCCCAATACCTATGCAGAAGTTGCCTCACCATTTGCCGGAAGGATATTGAAATCATACGTTAAACTAGGGCAGAAGGTAAATTCCGGATCTCCTTTATTTTCAATAAGTTCCAGAGACTATCTCGCTGCACAAAAAGAATACCGTGACGCCCAGCAGGAATACCGTCAGGCCGAACTGAACCTTAAGCGTCAGCAGGATTTATTACACCACGGCGTGGGTATCCGGCGTGAAACGGAAGAAGCTGCCACAGAATTCCAGATTAAGAAAACAGCACTCGACAACGCATCCGGAGCTTTGCAAATTTTTAAAAATGGTAAAAATATGTCTCCGAATACTCCTCTTGTCGTTGTATCTCCAATACAAGGAGAAGTGGTAACGAATAATATTGTTATGGGACAATACCTGAAAGAAGACGCTCCGCCTATTGCAGTAATTGCAGAGCTTTCCAAAGTATGGATAGCAGGACAGGTAAAAGAAAAGGACATTCGTTTTCTGCAAAATTTAACCTCGGTGGAAATCAATATCAGCGCATTACCGGATAAAAAAATTATGGGAAAAATTTATCATATCAATGAAATTGTCAATGAAGAAACCCGAAGTGTGGAAGTCCTGGTGGAGTGTGAAAATGATGACCGGCTTTTAAAACCCGGGATGTTTGTGAATGTAAAGTTCATTAACACCGCGGAGAAAAAAGTTTTTGTTCCTGCTAAGGCTGTCCTTCAGTTCAATGATAAAAATTATGTGCTGGTACAGACCTCTCGTAACCAATATGTAAAAAGGTATGTAGAAACAGGAATTACGGAAAATGATAAAATACAGGTCCTCAACGGGCTGAAACCTGGCGAAACGATCATCAGTGAAGGAGCTTTCTATCTTCTGGATGCTAAATAAGGAACCCAATGAAAAACATATTAAACAATATCATTGCTAAACGATGGCTGATACTGGCATTGTTTGCACTGCTTGCTCTTTTCGGATATTATTCATGGAAACAACTTTCTATAGAAGCTTATCCCGATATCGGAGATGTTACTTCCCAGGTTGTTACTCAGGTACCCGGTTTAGCTGCCGAGGAAATTGAACAGCAAATTACCATACCTATTGAACAGGCAATAAATGGACTCCCAGGAATGCATGTCATGCGAAGCAAAAGTACCTTCGGATTATCCATGGTAACCATTGTTTTCAATGACGGGGTCGATGATTACTGGGCAAGGACCAGAATTAAAGAAAGGCTGGGGGATCTCGAACTTCCGTATGGAGTAACTCCTGGGCTGGATCCGCTCACCTCTCCAACAGGAGAGATTTACCGCTATATCATTGAGAGTAAAACCCATGATCTACGTGAGCTTACTGATCTTCAGAATTTTGTAATCATCCCGAAAATAAAACAGGTTTCTGGAGTCGCAGACGTTACCAATTTTGGCGGGATTACCACCCAGTTTCAGGTAGAACTGGATCCGGTAAAGCTGGAACAATACAATATTAGCCTTAAAGAGGTGGCAGAAAAGCTTGAGGCCAACAATGCCAACTCAGGTGGAAGTGTTATGAACAGGGGAGACCAGTCTTACGTTATCCGTGGAATCGGCCTGGTTAAATCTCTCGAAGACATGGGTAGGGTTGTCGTAAAATCAGTTAATGGCTCTCCCATATACATGAATGACATTGGCAAAATAAAATATGGGAACCTTGAACGTAAAGGAGCGCTAGGCTACTCAGATCAGCGGGGTGTTAATTACCCGGACAACATAGAAGGTATTGTTCTATTGCTTAAAGGAGAAAATCCATCTGTCGTATTAAAAGGAGTAAATGATGCTGTTGATGATCTTAATAAAAACATCCTTCCAAAAGGTGTTCAGATCCATGTTGTATTAGACCGAACCAATCTTGTTGATAATACATTACATACCGTATCTAAAACTTTACTTGAAGGAATGACTTTGGTTATCATCGTATTGATTGTATTCCTTGGAAGCTGGCGCGGCGCCCTGCTTGTGGCCATTACCATCCCCCTGTCTTTGCTTATTGCATTTATATTAATGCATTTCACCAATATTCCGGCTAACCTTTTATCCCTTGGGGCTATCGATTTCGGGATTATTGTAGATGGGGCTATTGTAATGCTTGAAACGATTTTAAAGAAACGGGAAGATCATCCTGAAGAGGAACTGGAAGAAAAAACCATTACTCAAAAAGTAAAAGAAGTAGCCAAACCCATATTCTTTGCCACCATCATTATCATCACCGCTTATTTGCCATTGTTTGCTTTTGAAAGAGTAGAAAAGAAATTATTTACACCAATGGCATTTACAGTAGGTTACGCATTGCTTGGTGCCCTTGCTGTTGCATTATTCCTCATTCCGGGACTGGCTTTTGTCATCTACCGGAAACCACGGAAGATTTATCACAACCGCTGGCTTGAGAAAATAGGGACGGCATATCATAACAGAGTTCAAAAGATCATGAGCCGTCCTAAACGGATATTTATTCCATTGATTGCTATCCTGCTGACGACAGGCGTTTTAACAGCCCTGGTAGGAAAAGACTTTTTACCTCCGCTGGATGAAGGATCAATATGGCTTCAGGTTTCTTTACCACCAGGTATTACAGTAGAAAAATCAAGAGAAATGAGTGATACGCTCCGGGCGCGTACTCTTAAGCACAAAGAAGTAACGTATGTAATGGTACAGGCTGGAAGAAATGACGACGGAACTGACGCCTGGACACCTTCCCATTTTGAGGTGAGTGTAGGACTAAAACCGTATAGCGAATGGAAATGGGGAAGAAGTAAAGCGGATCTTATCAAAGAACTTGAAGCAGAATACGCAACCATGCCGGGATACAATATTGCTTTCACCCAACCGATGATCGATGGCGTAATGGACAAAATTTCCGGAGCCCATAGTGAACTCGTTGTTAAGGTATATGGAAATGATTTTAAAGAAACAAGACGAATAGCAGAAGAAGTAATGGCTACTTTAAAAAAGGTAAAAGGAGCCGTGGACCTTGCTATAGATCAGGAGCCTCCGTTGCCCCAGTTACAGATAAAGGTAGATCGCGAAAAAATCGCCCAGTATGGACTTAACGTATCTGATGTTTCAGATCTTATAGAAGTAGCCATCGGGGGAAAAGCTGTTTCAAAAGTATATCAGGGAATCAAAGTATACGATATTATTACGAGGTATAACGAAACCAGCAGAAATACGCCGGAAAAAATAGGTAGCCTGATGCTTACCAATGAATCCGGGGCGAAAATCCCACTATCTCAGGTTGCAGATATACAGTTGAATACAGGGGAAAGTATGATCGCACGTGAAATGAACAAGCGTCATCTCACCGTACGCCTTAACCTTCGTGGTACTGATTTAACGTCATTTTTATCACAAGCAGAAAATGCCATCGAAAAAAAATGTAAAATATGATCACGAAAAATACAGCATCAAATGGGGTGGTCAGTTTGAAAACCAGAACCGTGCCTACGGAAGGCTTTCTGTTATTGTTCCCCTGGCGCTTTCCATTATGTTTATTTTGTTGTATGGAGCTTTCCAGTCATTCCGTCAGGCCGGGCTTTTAATCAGTATAGTTCCGCTGGCTCTTTTCGGAGGAATGCTTGCTCTCAATCTTCGGGGCATGACCCTGAATATTTCATCAGCAGTTGGTTTTATTGCTTTATTTGGAGTCGCCATACAAAACGGGGTAATCATGATCTCCCACATCAATGACCTGCGAAAGAAAGGGTACGACCTGAAAAAAGCAGTAACAGAAGGAGCTTTCCATCGCTTCCGTCCGGTTCTGATGACCGCTACTGTCGCCATATTGGGGTTATTTCCTGCCTCATTGGCTACAGGTATTGGCTCTGATGTACAAAGACCTCTGGCCACTGTAATTGTGTATGGACTCCTGTTTTCTACCATCATTACCCTGTTTGCACTTCCTGCACTTTACTATCTGATAGAAAATAAATGGGGAAAGAATTTTAATGTACCAAAAGAAGATTAAAATGATCACAATAAAAAAATACACACAGCTTTTTATCATAATATTCCTCGTTTCAGCCTTCAATATAAAGGCCCAGAAGATTGATACTACATTCGCTAAAAAACCAATTGATTATATGACCTACATCAATCTGGTCGGAAAAAACAATCTGGCATATTCTGCAGAAAAATTCAATATCAATATTGCTGATGCCGCGATACAAACCGCCCGGATTTTTCCGGATCCACAATTAGGCTTCGGATGGTTTGATAACGGACAAAGAAGAATGAAGATGGGCTATGGTTTTAACTCTGAAGTAAGCTGGACATTGGAAATGGGGGGCAAAAGAAAAGCCCGTATAGAAGTTGCTCGAAATCAGGCACAGCTTAGCCGTCTTCTTCTGGATGATTATTTCCGTAATCTCCGGGCAGATGCTACACTGGTGTATCTCTCTGCCATCCAGAGCAGGATCGTGCTGGATGTAGAATCCAATTCTTACCTGCAGATGAAAAAACTGGCGGAATCCGACAGTATCCGCTTTAAATTAGGTGTGATTACCCAGGTAGATGCCAGGCAATCAAAGCTGGAAGCAGGTACTATGCTGAACGATGTATTTTCTGCAGAAGCAGAGTGGAAAGCTTCATTAGCTAACCTTTCACTTTTGTCGGGAAAAGCTAAAAGTGATTCTTTATGGTATCCTCAGGGCGATTTTTCAGGGTTTGAACGGCAATTTTCCTTATCGGATCTGGTTATTGAAGCTCAAAACAACAGGGCAGATTTAAAAGCAGCCCTGCAAAACAAAACCGTTTCTCAAAGTCTGCTTAAGCAAGCTAAGGCTGACCGCGCGATTGACCTGGGACTGTCATTTGGTGTTAATAATGCTTCTTACGTGAGAAATACCATCGCTCCCACACCTGCAATGACTACTGTAAATGCAGGAATCAGTGTTCCCCTGAAATTTTCAAACAACAGATCGGGAGATCTGAAAGCAGCACAATACGGTACCTTACAGGCAGAAACAACCTATAAACAAACTGAGCTCCAGATTCAAACCGAAGTTACCCAGGCATATTACACCTATATCGCAGCTCAAAAGCAGGTGAATCAGTTTAAATCCGGTTTGCTTACAGAAGCTAAAGCTATCCTTGAGGGCAAAATATACAGCTATAAGAGAGGTCAGTCTTCCTTACTGGAAGTCCTGAATGCACAACGTACCTATAATGATGTACAGCACGATTATTACGGAACACTTTACAACTATGCCGTTGCATTGGTAGAGCTTGAAAGAGCTGCCGGAATATGGGATATTAATTTATAATTAAAAACAATGAAAAAAATATTTTTTATACTGATCATACTACTTGAAGGACATTTTATATATGCTCAACAGAATTCTGATACGTTAAAAACAGATTCCATAGAATCAAACACAAACAAAGTAAGCTGGGGTGTGAAAGCGGGTATTAATTCTTATAATTTTTACGGCAAAGAGAGGGATTTTATTTTTGCGAATCCAGACACAAAATTCAAACCGGGCTTCCATGCAGGCGTATTTGTTAACACCCGGATAAGCAAAAATATAGAACTTACCCATGAATTGACTTTCAGCCAAAGAAGGGTAGGTGTCTCCTATAAGGATGGTTCTGACCAAACTTATAACTCCGTCATCAACAGCTCTTATATTGATATTATTCCTGTGAACATGAATTACCGCCTATCCGGATTTAAATTCTATGCAGGGCCGTATGTAAGTGTTTTAGCAGCAGCCAATACAAAACGAAAAGATGAAAATGGTAACGTTTTCCGGGATAAAAGCATTTTCGGAGATGCGGCCAATGATGAAAGCAAAAGCTATTATCTTCAGAAATTTGATTTTGGAATGAATATCGGTCTGGACTACCAGCTAAAAGACAGATGGTCGGTAGGGCTAAGATACACACATGGTTTTACAGATCTTTTTCAGAATGCCAACAGTTCAGCAAACGGCAATGCTAAAAAAGATAAAATTAAAATATACAACCGGGGACTTATGCTTTCTTTAGCGTATGACCTGACATCATATCATTCTTATAAATAATGCAAAAAGGAATCAAAATCTCAAAGTTCTAAAACAGAACAGTAAAAACACAAAGAAATTATATATTTTTTGGTTCCTTTTAATCCAATACGATCATCTTATATCGTAGATTATTTATTTCTAAATTAGTGTTAAAGCCGGGTTTTAACCCGGCTTATTTTAGTTCCAAAATGTATTAACGCGCTAAAACCTGCATATAGAATTCTATAAAACTATAGCGTTTTTGTCCTCAAATTCTTAGATCTAAGTTGCCTAAGGAAACTTTCATCCAGGAAGTATTTTTGAGGCTTCAGTAATTAAACTATCCATCAATACCGGTGCGCTTTTATGCTTAAGAACCGGTGCGATCTGCCCACCCCAGAAAAATACCATTTCATTTTTCCCTTGTTCCAGAGCGGCCTTACGCAAAGATGACATAAAAGTAGTTTGTAATGGAAAAGGTAAGTGGGAAATCTGTTTTTCTGAAAGATCCTTTAAAATTTCATTGGTTATTCCTCTGCCTAAACGTCCGGTATAAGCTCTTGACAGCCTCGTGTTTTTTGACGACTCTGAAAAAAGAGCCTCTCTATGAACAGGCAAAGCACCGGATTCCTCACAAGCCAGAAACGCAGTTCCGATTTGCACTCCTTCCGCTCCTAATGTAAGCGCAGCTGCAATTCCGGTCCCATTAGCAATTCCACCGGCAGCAATGACCGGTATTTTAATCCTATCTTTTATCAACTGTACAAGAACGAATGTGCCCGTAGTTGAATATTCAGCCTTATCCAAAAATGAAGGTCTGTGACCGCCGCTTTCAAACCCTGAAGCAACAATAATATCTACTCCAATATTCTCCAGAGCTATCGCTTCGTCCAACGTCGTTGCGTTTCCCGCCAAAAGAATTCCTCTTTTATGGCATTCCTCGACAACAGTTGGATCCAGCAACCCAAACATAAAGCTGAAAACCTTTGGTTTAATATCCAAAACCGTCTGCAGCTGATTCAGAAACCTGGATTCAAAAGAGGGTGGAAGAGCGGGAACATCTATTTGCAGTTGGTCAAAATAAGGTCTAAAAGCCTCCACAGTTTCTTTATAGCTTTTTTCATTATCTTCCGCACTTACAAAATCTGTATCGGAAACCCAAAGATTAAGATTATAGGGTTGAGCCGTTTGAGATCTTATTTTCTGATCGACCTCATAAATTTCCTGCGGACTAAGGGTATATGCTCCAAAACCACCTAATCCACCCTTATTGCTTACCCGTGAAGTGAGTTCTACTGTAGATAAGCCTCCTCCGAAAGGTCCCTGCCAGATAGGGTATTCAATTCCAAGTAAATCTGTAATTCTGTTTGTATTCCACATAATAAGTGATTTGATTGGGTTACCAATTATTCAACATCCGTAAGGGTTTTGTTTACGATCAACCATTTCCCGTTTATTTTATGGAAAGTAATAAAATTATAGTAATTATAATCGTACATCTTCACATTGAGCTTTACTGAGGCAATAGAATTAATCACGTCGATGGAAATAATCTCCGGATGAAACGGTGCTCCTGCCTTTTCCGGGCTGACCCGATTGCCTACACCTTCGATGTATTGTTCCGCTGTTTTATAATACGCTACTCCTTTTATATCTCCGAATAGAAGGGCGTCTTTGAAGAAGACTTCCTTCAAAAGTGTTGTATTCCCTTCAAAAATGCCTTTGAAGTAATATTGCTCAAGTGCGGTTCTTATAGCGGTTTCTTCTGTACTATTTTTCATAGTGTTGATTTTTTGAGCATGGCTGCTTAGTGGAATACCCAGCAACCATGCTATTAATAATACAATTTTCATTATAGGTAATGTCCGGCTCCCATGCCGCCATCCACATTGATTATCGCTCCCGTGATCAGTTTGTTGCATGCAATGCTGTAAACCATTTGTGCAACTTCTTCCGGTTCACCGATACGGTTCAGTAAATGAATTCCTGCTGCCTGATCGATATTTTCATCGTGCATAGGGGTTCTGATCAGCCCGGCGGCAACGGTATTTACTCTGATATTATCTTTTCCAAACTCGGCGGCAAGTTGATGAGTTAAAGCATGGATCGCACCCTTACTCGATATCGGAGCCGTAGAAGGAGACCCTGCCATAGCGTGGTATACCAATGGAGAACCTATATTAATAATAACTCCATTTCTCTGCTTCTGCATCTGAGGAATAACCGACTGTGTCGTAAAAAATGTCCCTTTAAGGTTTGTTCTTAAAAACCTGTCCAGATGATCTTCTGTTACTTCAAGAAATGGTTTGTTTTCATAAATTCCTGCATTATTGACCAGAACATCTGCTGAACCAAATCGCTCAATCGCTGTTTTTACAAGTAATTCACCAATAGCTTTGTCGGCAACATCCCCTGCAATCATTGCCAAATGATCTCCACCTCCCAATTCATTAAAAACCTCCTGCAATTTAGATTCTGTTCTTGAATTAATAACTACATTACTTCCTTTTTCCAGAAAATACCTGGCGATCTCCAATCCGATTCCTGAGGATGCACCTGTTATGATGACCGTTTGTTTCTCCATTTTTCTATTTTTTATCGGTGGAAAATCCCTGTTCTTTCAACGCAGATACCTGCTCTCCGGCATATCCCCAGTTATCATCTTCTATTTCATCAATCACCACATGGGTAAGATGCGGATCTTTATTCAAAACTGAAGTTACCAGTTCTGTTACTCCTTTTATCAAAAGTTGTTTTTGTTCTCTTGTAACTCCGTCACGAAGAACTTCTATTTTTATATAAGGCATGATTGTAAATTTTTAAGGTTATTAATTATTTTCAACTGATTCAGCAACCAGATTAATGGTAAGGTCAAAATTGTTGTATATCAAAGTATCCCCTAAATCCGTGAAGAAATTACCTGATCTGAATTTCATATTATACTTAGTACGGTCAAGAACAATTTTACTTTGAATAGTTGCTGAGTTTGGATTGTTCTCGATTTTTAGTACAGTATCAATAGGATGGGTGATTCCCTTAATCGTAAGATCTCCGTTTACATAATACAGATGATCATCACCAGGCTCTGCATGCCTGATTTCAAAGGTAGATTCCGGAAACTGATCCGAATTAAAGAAATCATCGGAAGCTAAATGACCTGCAAACTGAGCGTTGGTCTCAGCATCTTCGATATCAAGAATTTTTATAGAACGGGTATCTATAATAAATGTTCCCGAAGATAGTTGGTTGTCTTTAAAAGTAAATGAACCTTCTTTAATTCCGATGGTCCCATAATGAGCACCGGTTATTTTTCTTCCGGTCCATTCTATTGTACTTTTTTCATGGTCTACTTTAAAATTTTGTGTATTCATTTTTTCTATGTTTAAATGTTGACACAAAGTTCAGAAGGGGACGTTAAAAAGTTACGTGACATGGGTCACAATTTAATTTTACTGAAAAGCAATGAGTAAATTAAGAGATCAGGGTTGATACAAACGGCTTAAGGTTTCTCTGGAAACACCGAGATAAGCAGCTATAAGATGTTTAGGGACAAGATTATACAATTGAGGATACATTGATAAAAGTTCTTCGTATCTGAACTTAGCATCGTTATTCATTAGTGAAAGAAGGCGTTTCTGTACTGCAACATAGCCTTTATTGGTTCTCCACCTGAAAAAATGCTCCATTTCATGAATTTCGCTGCATATCTTTTCTCTGTTTTTATTGGATATGGCCAATACGGTTGCATGGGTAATGCAATCAATATTTATGGTTGCCTTCTGATGACTGTACAGTGCATTATAATCGGAAACCCACCAATTCGGCATTGCAAATTGTAAAATAAACATCTTCATGGCATCATTTAGATAAAACGCCTTAAGGCAACCCTCCAGGACAAAATATTCGTGATCTACAGAATTTCCTTCCGACAAAAGCATCTGTCCTTTTTTCAGACTGATCAGGGTGAAATGCGAAAATACATAATCCAGTTGCTCTTTATTGAGAGAAACAAATTGCGACAGATGTTGCTGTAATATCTCTTTAGGATGGGTCATCAATTTTTTAATTGAATTACAAATATACAATGTAAAACATTTCCCCAAAACAGCCCTTAACTTTATCTTATCCATTAAGAAGAACTTCAGTCTAATTTTAGTAGGGTAAAGAAAACAATTGCAATAATACCTAAATACCAAAAACGGATGATTCAAAGTAATATATTGTCATTTTAACACAAAAGCCGTTCAACCGTTTGAACGCTTTTTTATGATTCCAAAAATAAATATACCGATTGGTATATTTATTTTATATCTTTGCCATTTAAAAATGGAACTACTGAATTAAAGGCGGGTTATTCCTTTTGTTTCAACCATAAAATTTTTTAATTCAAAATATACCGATCGGTATATTAAATAGTAAAATGCTATGAAAAGAATCATTCTTATTATCACGGTAATCTCCGCAGCCATTATGGAGCTTATAGACACTTCCATAGTAAATGTTGCCCTTAATTATATGAGCGGAAACCTGGGGGCAACATTAGAAGACATTTCCTGGGTGGTTACAGCTTATGGGATTGCCAACGTTATTATTATTCCGATGACCAGCTTTCTGGTCAATAACCTTGGCCGGCGGAATTATTACATCGGCTCTATTATCCTGTTTACCTTTTGTTCTTTTATGTGCGGCAACTCCACAAACCTCTGGGAACTCGTCATGTTCCGGTTTCTGCAGGGGATAGGAGGTGGAGCGTTATTATCTGTATCTGCCATGGTTGTATACGAGTGTTTTCCAAAAGAAAAACAGAATATTGCCAGCGCTTTATTTGGGATCGGGGTTTTCATAGGACCCACGATCGGGCCTACACTCGGTGGATTTATTACGGATAACTTTTCATGGCGATGGATCTTTTACATCAACATTCCTTTAGGAATACTGGCCGCTATTCTATGTTTAAAATTATTACCCGAATCTCCGACCCGGCAAAAGGTTAAAAAGATCGACTGGCCAGGAATTATTCTCTTAATTATTGGTATCGGCTCTTTACAGACCGTTTTGGAGCGCGGGGAAACGGAAGACTGGTTTGCTGCCCGTTATATTATTTTCCTCACTGTAGCAGCTGTCCTTTCACTCGTTCTTTTCGTTCACAGGGAGCTCACTATACCACATCCCGTGGTAAAGCTATCGGTTCTTAAGCACCCTTCACTCAGTATCTCTGCCATACTTACCTTTATAACCGGGATTGGCATGTTTACTTCCATTTACCTCACTCCTGTACTGGCACAACGCTTTTTAGGATTCAACCCGGCTCAGGCTGGTCTTCTACTGCTTCCGGGTTCCATTATTGCCGTATTTGCGCTGATCATTACCGGGAAAGTTTTGCAAAAAGGAGTTCCTCCTGCATTGGTGGTATTGCTTGGTTTTTGTTGTTTTATTTATTTTAACTGGTCTATGGCACAGGTAAACCTGGATGTTTCTTTTGCTACAATTTCCATTAATCTTATATTCAGAGCACTGGGAATGGCTTTACTTACCGTTCCGCTTGCATCACTTGCCGTTTCTTCTTTAAAAGCTGAAGATATGCCCCAGGGAACCGCTATTAACAACATGATGCGCCAGTTGGGTGGTTCATTTGGAATATCCATTATCAATACATATATCGCAAGAAGGGTTGCTCTTCACCGTACCGACCTTATCTCCAACCTTACTCCGGATAACCGTTCGGTAATGGATCGTCTTCAAACCTACACTTCACTTTTTCAGAGCAAGGGATTCGGTTTTCCTGAAGCACAGCAAAAAGCAATAGGTCTGATGGAAAAAATTGTGGTGAAACAATCATTTTTTTTTAAGCTATATCGATGCCTATATGGTTATTGGTCTGGCATTTATATTTGTCTTACCTTTATTATTATTTTTCCTGAAGAGGAATAAGAATAAAAAAATAGTAATCGTATCAGCAGACCATTAAAACAGAATCATATAAAATATAATAAAATCAATATCATGAAAGAAGTATTCATTGTATCAGCAAAACGTACTCCCGTCGGAGGATTACTTGGGAATCTGTCCACTTTTACAGCCACACAGCTGGGCGCTCTGGCCATTCGGGAAGCTTATAAAAACATTTCTCTGGAACCGGAATTACTGGACAGTGTTTATATGGGAAATGTACTGAGTGCAGGAGTAGGACAGGCTCCGGCAAGACAAGCTGCTATTTTTGCTGATATCCCGTATGATAAAGATGCCACGACCATCAATAAGGTATGTGCTTCAGGAATGAAGGCAACTTCATTGGGAGCACAGCAAATCCAGACAGGCCTTGAACATCTCATCGTAACAGGCGGAATGGAAAGTATGAGCAATACACCACATTATGCCTTCATAAGAAACGGAAAAAAATTAGGAGACCTTACCCTTACTGATGGGATGACTAAAGACGGTTTATGGGACGTTTATCATAATTTCCATATGGGAAGTGCGGCAGAGCTGGGAATTAAAAAATATGGACATACCCGGCAGGAACTGGATGATTATGCATTGTCTTCTTATCAGAAATCACAAAACGCAACTGCACAGGGGAAATTTAAAAATGAAATTGTTCCTGTAGAATTCACCAAAGGAAAAGAAACCATTACCATCGATAAAGATGAAGATATTTTTAAGCTTATTCCTGAAAAAATGGCTCAGCTGAAGCCTGTTTTTGAACCGGACGGATTGCTTACCGCGGCCAACTCCAGTAATCTGAATGACGGTGCCGCAGCTTTGATTCTCGCTTCGGCAGAAGCTGTAGAAAAATATCAGCTGAAACCGCTTGCCAAAATTATCGGTTACGCAGATGCCGCCCAGGCACCGGAATGGTTTACAACATCTCCGGCTCTTGCTATTCCAAAAGCTCTTTTAAGTGCCAACCTTGACCTTTCAGCAGTAGATTATTTTGAGATCAATGAAGCTTATGCCTCAGTTGTACTTTCCAATCAGAAGATCTTAGGTTTTGATCCTGAAAAAGTGAATGTATATGGCGGCGCAGTAGCCATTGGACATCCGATAGGAGCTTCCGGAGCCAGAATTCTTGTGACCCTTGTCAATGTCCTTCAACAGGAAAAGGGAAAATATGGTGTAGCTGCGATTTGTAATGGTGGTGGAGGAGCTTCCGCTATGGTTATCGAAAATATGAATATATAGCTAAAGTATTTTTAATTCCATAAAAAAAATGTCTGGCCAGATGAATGACCGGACATTTTTTTATGAATACAATATTCCAGGCTTACGAAGGCAGGTCTTTTAAAAACTCTCTGATGTCATTACTTATTTCTTCTGCATGGGTTTCCAGCGCGAAATGTCCGGTTTCATAAAATTTTACAATAGCATCCGGAATATCTTTTTTGTAAGCTTCCGCTCCCGGAGGCAAAAAGAAAGGATCATATTTTCCCCATGCAGCCAGGAACCGGGGCTGGTATTTTCTGAAATATGCTTGAAATTCAGGATATAGTGCCACATTACTCCGGTAATCCAGCATCAGGTCAATCTGAATATCATTCATTCCCGGGCGGTTTAGAAAATGCTGATCCAGAGCATAAGATTCAGGGGCGATAAGCGAAAGATCCTTAACACCTTCCTGGTACTGGAATTTGGTCATCTTTTCAGAAGTAAAATCACTTAAGAGCTTACGGTTTTCCGGAGTGGGATCTTCCCAGTATTTTCTTATCGAACTCCAGCTGTCACTAAGGCCTTCTTCATAGGCATTCCCATTCTGAGAAATAATTCCCGTTATTTTTTCGGGATTGGCTAAAGCTAACCTAAGACCGGTAGGAGCACCATAATCAAAAATATAAAGGGCAAATCTTTTTAATTCCAATCTATCAATAAATCTCTGCATTATCCTGGCAAGATTATCAAACGTATAGCTGAAGTGGTCAGAATCCGGAGCATCACTAAACCCGAAACCCGGTAGATCCGGTGCAATGATATGATATTGATCATTCAGCTTAGGAATCAGGTTGCGGAACATGTGTGAAGACGTAGGAAATCCATGAAGAAGCAAAAGAACAGGAGCATCTTCAGGCCCGGATTCACGGTAAAAAATATTCAGACCATCAACGTCTGTATTGTTGTAATAAATGGTTGGGTTCATAATTGTTTTTATTTTTTTGTTATTTCAAAATTACGCCATACATTTGATTACATAAAACGATTAATTATGATATGAATAATCATAAAAAATGATACATGAATTTAAATGATTTAAAAATATTTGAAGCAGTAGCTGCTTCCGGCAGTTTTACAAAAGCTGCGGAAGTTATGTGTACCGTACAATCCAATGTTACCGCAAGGATAAAAACGCTCGAAGAAGAACTGGAAGCTCAGCTTTTTACGCGTACTTCCAGAAAAGTTTCTTTAACCACGGCCGGACATGCATTTATTCAATATGCCCGTAAGATTTCAAATACCATAGAAGAAGCCAAAAGGGAAATTAAAAATTCTGATCAGATAGGAGGGAACCTGTGCATAGGATGTATAGAGACAACACTGGTATTTAAAGCCCCGGAAATCCTTTCGGGTTTTATGAACGCTTATCCTCATGTCCAGCTGGAATTTAAATCGGACACCCGCTCAAAGCTTATTGATGATGTTCTGAATTATAAGCTGGATGCGGCGTTTGTTTCTGCACCTATTCATTCCGCACAACTCGAGCAGATCCACATCAAGCAGGATGAGCTGGTTATTGTGACTTCTCTGGATGAAAGATCAGTCAATCAAATTCTCAGAAAGGACAATCTGAATATTGTTGTTTTTGACCAGGGTTGCGTTTACAGGGCAAGGCTTGAAACTTTGCTCAATGCAAGGGGAGTGATACAATACAAGAGCATGGTAATGAATTCTATTGAAGGGATCATTAATTTCGTTGAAGCAGGCCTGGGAATTACCTTGCTTCCGCTTGAGCTGATTGAAAAGTATTACGGTGGCAGGAAATTGAAAACCTTTAAGCTCAGTAAGGAGATCAATACCATATCTACTTCTCTCATCTACTTGAAAAGCATTCCCAAATCCCAGGCTTTGGAATCTTTTATCGGGATGTATGCAACAGGTAATAAAAAGGCAATCCCTTTTTGAGATTGCCTTTTGTAATTATTTACAGTTCCGGAGCTAATGGCCAGTCTACGGGAATTTTTGTAGCTGCAAACAAGTAATTGGTTATTGTTTTATCACCGATCGCAATAATCACATCTACCAAATGTCCTTCGGTATATCCTTCATTGAAAAACTGATTTTTTGTCTCCTCAGAAATCTCACCCTTATTGCTTACTGCCTCATAAACCAGTTGCCCTAAGGAATTGAGTTTTGAATCAAAAGATATTTTTGCTTTTCTGATTTCAAGGATCTGATCATCATCAAATCCGTTCAGCTTTGCAATAGCAGTGTGAGCACTTAAACAATACAGGCAATTGTTATACTGGCTGACAATAAGGTTCACTACTTCTTTTTCTTTTGCTTTTAAGGATGACTTGGCATTTTGCAAGGCGAGGTAAGTGGCAAGTCCATTTTCCGAATGTGCAAAAGTTGCATACAGATTAGGAACAAAGCCAACCCCTTTTTCTAATTGGTTAAAAATATTTTGATTTGCTTCTGAAAGCTGCTCTTTTTGAGGAATCTGAAAATTTTCCATTTGTAATTGTTGTTTAAAATTAATACGACAAAGTTCAGTGATCCCTGACCTCAAAAAAATAGAACAATTTCCCGAAGATGTATGCTTTTTTCCCTTTCCAAATGATACATTTGTTCAAATAAGACTTTTATTAAAAATTTAGTGAGATAAAAGATGATCTATAATTTCTATAATAAACAGACGGAAGCAGCTTGCCGGCTTCTTGTCCATGAAGAAAAATTTGACAGGGTTTTCTACGGAAAAGATCGTAAAGACAAATTTCTGACATTGGCATGGAACCAGGGTCCGGACATTTTTATTACAATAGATAAAATATCCTATCTATTCAAATCAGGCAGCATACTTTGCTTAATGGTCAATCAGTCATTTGATTTTCCCGACAATTCACAAATCATCGTATGGCAGTTTAATAAAGATTTCTACTGCATTGAAAGTCATGATTCCGAAGTAGGGTGTGTAGGATTTCTTTTTTATGGTTTGTCTCAAAGTATGTTTGTTTCCGTGGAGGATCAGGTCCGTGATAAACTCACATTGCTACTGCGTATTTTTATTGAAGAATTCCAGGATGTAGATGATATCCAGGAGGACATGCTCCGGATGCTGTTGAAGCGCCTGATCATCCTGATTACACGGTCGGCAAAAAAACAATTTGTTGCAGATCAATTTCCTGAACAAAAACTGGATATTATCCGCCAATTCAGTTTACTGGTTGAAAAGAATTATAAGTCGGAACATTCCGTAAAGTTTTATGCAGATCAGCTTCATAAGTCTCCCAAAACCCTTTCCAATCTTTTTAATCTCTATAATAACGGAACTCCCTCTGAAATCATTCAGCAAAGGATTATACTGGAAGCTAAAAGATTACTGCTCTTTACCAACAGCTCAGCCAAAGAAATTGCTTATGAATTAGGATATGAAGATGTTGCTTATTTCAGTAGCTTTTTCAAAAGGGTAACGGGGCTTTCACCTCTGGTGTTCAAAAAGCAATCAGCCGGAATTTCCACTCCATAAAAAAGCCTCCCGAGGGAGGCCTTAAAAAACACAAATGATGAAAAAAAAATTATTTCGAAGTGCAAATATAATAAAATATATTATGTAATACATTATAATTTTATTAATATTTTAATTCAATTTTAAATAACATATTAATATTATGCATACATACTATTAATATATTTTTCAAATATAGGTATAATTCTTTAAGAGGAGTTTTTTCTATTTAAACATACAGGAAGTATTTCAGATCCATAAAAAAACCTCCGGGAAAAATCCCGGAGGTTTGAAACTTTTTATTGACTAAAATTTGAATACACAGCCGCAAACGCTCATTTTACCTTCAACGACTGTTGTCCATTGTCCGTTCCAGGTACCTCCGTAAGAGGCACAAATGGAAGGGCATATTTCTTTTGCATCTTCATTGCTCCAGATAGGACCTGCCAGAACATCCAATGTATATTCTGTGCTTCCTGTAGGAACCGTATCGTACTCAACTTCGATTACACTCATTTCCCCCTCAACAATGGTAGACCATTGTCCGGTAAATTTTCCTAAATGTGCCGCAGCAATACGACCTCCTAATTTCTGAGCCTGATCGTTGCTCCAAAGCGGACCTGCAACGATGTTGATTTTGAATTTTGACATGGTGTTTGTTTTTTATGTTTTAACATACCAAAGGTGCAACTATAATAAAACAAACAATAGAGTAGAAAACACCATTTTTTTTGGTCAGTATTTATACCTACAGCTTTAAAAAAAAATTGGGTTAACCCCCATCAATAAAGGGCTAATAGGTTTAAATTATTTCTCCTAAATTAGATATATCAGATTGATCAATGGAAAATAACAGAAAAAAACAAAAGAAGTTAATTTTTTTAAGAGAAAAGGACATAAAAAAAAGACGAAGCTATAATTATTACTTATAGCCTCATCAATTTTTTCAATCATTTGGTTTTGTTGGTACAAATTTAGAGCAATCCGTACGACAGGTACAGATACAGTTGCTGTTTTTTATTAGGGCACAGATTACCAATTACTGGCAATTTCCCCAAGAGTCTTAAGATCGGAGTTAACTTTATCCGTCCATTCCATCGCAAAATTCAGCCTCATACAGTTGTTATACTGATTGTATTGGGTAAACATTCTTCCCGGAGCGAAAGTAATATTCCGCCTGATGGCCATATCAAACAGTTTGACAGTATCAATTTTTTTATCAAGTTCCAGCCATACCATAAATCCACCTTCCGGCTGGGAAACTTTAGTATTATCAGGAAAATAATCCTCAATGCCCTGCTGAAGCTTCAGACAATTATTTTGTACTATTTTCCGGAATGTACGAAGATGATGATCATACCTTCCGTTTTCTAAAAAATGGGATATGGCTTCCTGATACAAAGCAGGGGTAGAAAGCGTTTGTATCAGCTTCTGCTGGATAATTTTATCCTTATACTTGCCCGGGATAATCCATCCGAGCCTGTAACCCGGTGCCAGTGTTTTGGATATAGAATTCACCAGCATCACAATACCGGCTTGATCAAATGCTTTACAGGGTTTCGGCCTCTCGGCTCCATAATACACATTCCTGAAGATATCATTTTCAACTAATGGAATATCCCATTCCGTAAGCATTTTTACAAGCTCCTTTTTATGATCGTCCGGCATGAGTGTGCCTAAAGGATTATTGAAGTTAACCACAAAACAGCATGCACTTATAACAGGCAAAACCTTTTTCAATGCTTCGAGATCTAAACCTGTAGAAGGGTCTGAAGGGATTTCTACAGCTTCAAGTCCCATGGCATTTATCATTTTAAGAATACCAAAGTAAGCGGGACTTTCTACAGCAACCTTATCTCCGGGTTTGGTAACCGCCATCAGGCAGGTAAACATTCCGTTCATCGCTCCGGACGTTGCTATCACATCATCTTCTGTAACTTTACCCTCCAGCATAAATGCCCATCTGGCAACCGTTCTTCTAAAATTGAGATTTCCCTGAACAGATTCATAGGTTGCCCCGCCATTTGCCAGGCTTCGCATAACTGTAGTCACGCTCTTATTAAGCTGGGCGATGGGCAGCAGGCTTTTTTCCGGCAGCCCGAGGGAAAAATGGGTAATGTCCGTATTTTCCGAAGAAGCAAATGTCTTAAGGAAAAGATGTTCCGGGTACTGCTCTTTTTGCAGGGATTCCAGGATAATAACAGAAGGAAGAGAAAATTTCCTTTGTGAAGCTTTACTTACATAATAGCCGGATTTAGGTCGTGGTTCTATCAACGATTTACTTTCTAATTCCAGAAATGCCTGCCGAACGGTATTGATGCTTACATTATATACTTTCTGTAAGGTCCGTATAGAAGGCAATTTATCACCAAGCCTTAACGTTCCACTGAGAATCTGCTGCTCAATGATCCCGGCAATTTTCAGATAAAGGATTTCTTTTTTCATTCAATCGGTATTATTTCTGTGTAGTTCAAAATTAAGAAATTAAATCCCCGTTTAATAATTTATCATGCAGATAAAGAGTCACAAGCACTGCGTTAGTTCATAAAAAATGATTTCTATCAGAAATACCGCTCAATACGATATATTTCATACAAAAGTGAATGATCTGTAAAATATTGTTCTATAACTTTTTAAAATTGTATTATAAAAAATCTTAATTTTAAGTAATTTTAGATTTTTTTAATATTTTTTAACAAAATTTATATTTCTATTTTTGCAACCAAATCTTATAAATTATGAAAAAAATTTTATTAACCCTTTCTCTTTCTTTGGGAATTTTTGCTGCAGCACAAGAAGCAAAAACAGAGGCTCCGGCTGTTGATACGACAAAAGCATGGAGCATTCAAGGTCAAAACACATTAATGCTGAACCAGGCGGCATTCTCGAACTGGGTAGGTGGTGGAGCAAACAACGTGGGTTGGCTTGCCGGTGTGAATTATAACCTTACCTATGAAAAAGGGAAGGACCTTTGGGAAAATATTATTATCCTTGGATACGGACAAAACAATACCCAGGGCGTAGGAACAAGAAAGACCCAGGATGTAATTAATCTTTCAAGTAACTATGGGAGGGAAATCGCTAAAAATTGGTACGCATCCGGTGGTGTAAGTTTACAAACTCAATTTGCTCCGGGCTATGAGGACGGAAATAATCCTGATGCGAAAAAGATATCCAACTTTATGGCTCCGGGATACCTTAATGTAGGGGCTGGTTTTACATATAGACCAAATGATAACTTCACCATGACATTACGTCCGGCAAATGCAAGGGTAACTTTTGTACTGGATAAAGACCTTCAGTATGCAGGAACTTACGGCTTAAAGAATGATGGAGATTCTTCACTATTTCAGTTCGGTTTCCTTGGAACAGCCATTTATAAAATAAAGATCATGGAAAACATTAACCTTACGAATACAGGGTCTGTCTTTTCCAATTATTTAGATCATCCTGAAAGACTGGTCCTGTCTTATAGCGGAATTTTAAATATGAAGATCAACAAATTTATTTCAACCAACATAACGCTGGATCTTTTATATGATCACAACCAGATCAGAAGAACACAGCTGAAACAGACTTTGGGAGTTGGTTTTGCCTATAATATTGATAACGGGAAAAAACGTTCTGATAAAAAAGACAATCAATCCTGGATGAAGAAGTAGCACTATTCATCGAAAAAATAAAAAAGACTAACCGAAGAATGGTTAGTCTTTTTTATTTAGTATGGAGAAAAATGAAAATTATTGATGTCCGCTTTTTCTGCCCATTAAAGTCAGCATAGCCAGAAGCCCACTGATCGCGCCAAAAAAATAAATAGACTGATATCCCAGCCAGCCTGCAATAATCCCCGCTATCGGACCAGCCAAGCCTAGTGAAAGATCGAAAAAAGCTGAATAAGCTCCCAGTGCTGTTCCTCTCATCTGCGGAGTTACCTTTTTAATGGCAAGTACTCCCAAAGATGGAAATACCAGGGAAAAACCAATTCCCGTAAGTGCACAGCCTACGATTGCCATCCATCCCGAATGAGAAAAACCTATCAATAGCTGTCCTATGATCTCAATAGCAAAAGACCCTAAGGCTACTTTATAACCACCGTACTTGTCGGGAAGGGAGGCAAATAATATTCTGGTAAGAATGTAAAATCCACCAAAACAAACAAAAGCAAGAGAAGCATGCTCCCAGTTTTTCTCAGCGAAAAGCAAAGCAATAAAGGAAGCTATGCATGCAAATCCTATGGAAGAGAAAGCCAGTGCCAATCCCTGATCGGAGACTTTTGCAATCACTTTATAAAAAGGAGTTCTTATATGAGTAGGATCCGCTTCAAGGGTTGGCAGCCAGACTGTTGATAACCAGCTCACTACAGAAAGGACCAGAATTAATGTAAAAGGAACAACACTACCGAATTGGCTTCCCATCCATATACTTAACGGGGCTCCTAAAGCGATTCCTCCATACATTGAAATTCCGTTCCAGGTCATTACTTTGCCGGAATTGTGTGCTCCCACCAGTCCAATTCCCCAGGTTAGCGCTCCCGTTACCATCATACTTTCAGAAATACCATGAATAATTCTTGACAGAATCAGCAATCCTAATGCTAAAATTGGGAAATGTACAGAGGAACTTCCTGCAATATAAAGGATCCCGGCTACAAAAACCATAAATATCCCTCTGTGATTACTGATTTTAGCCCCAAGTGTATCGGTTATTTTACCGGCATAAGCCCTTGTTAATAAAGTAGCTAAAAACTGAAGCCCCATCACACCCCCCCACGATAAAGGAGTCGAATTTCAGTTCATTTTTAATCAGAGCTGGTAAAGCTCCCAGTGTAATTCCAATTGTAAGATATACCGCAAATACGGAAATTACGATCGGAGCGAGAACTTTTTTTAAAGGTATGTTGTTGTGATGATGAGTATCTCCAATCTTAGGAGTTACCATAGTTGTACTTTTGATTGCCATATTGCATCGTTTTTTTAGTTATTTTTCGAGTACAAAAGTAGATCGGCAACATACAATTAGCGATAGCTATTCAATGGCTATAATTGGACAAATAATGGTTTTCTTTTGCGGAATTCAGATGCTGTATAACCGGTATTC
This sequence comes from Chryseobacterium proteolyticum, assembly GCF_046591535.1. Classification (NCBI taxonomy): domain Bacteria; kingdom Pseudomonadati; phylum Bacteroidota; class Flavobacteriia; order Flavobacteriales; family Weeksellaceae; genus Chryseobacterium; species Chryseobacterium proteolyticum. Next base: position 654,138 of record NZ_JBJLWK010000001.1, read on the forward strand.
TTTTTAAAAAAGCGCGAAAAATAAGTATAATCATCATATCCAAGGTCAAAAGCAATTTCCTTAATATCCATGTCAGTATAGTACAAAAGACGCTGAGACTCCAGGATAATTTCCTGTTGTATCCAATGACTGGCTGCAAAACCTGTGATTTCTTTTACCACCTCATTCAGATACAGAGGGGTGATATGAAGTTTCACGGCGTATTCCTTTACCTGTTTCAATTCCCTGTAATGCGAGTGAATCATTTGTTTAAAAAGCAATACTGTCTTATATTTCTGTCCGCCAATGACTTTTTCAGAATGCTTGTTTCTGACCAACGCTCTTACCATAAGACCTGCCAGGCTATCCGTAAATGAATTGATAAGATTATTTTGAAAAGAAACTTCATTATGAGCCAATACAGCATCAAAAACCGGAATAAACGAAAACAGACTGTCATTCTTTTCAACTTCTGCAGCCTGGTTAGAATTGAGGTAAGTAGTGAAAATCTCAAGATAAGTTTTAGGAATCAGTGCCGTTTCTATAAATACTAACCAGCCTGTACAATGCTCATTTTTTATATACCGGTGAACCTGTCCGGGTGCAACATATAACACTGCAGCTCCATGAAGTTCAACCTTACGGAAATCCAGTTCTAATGAAGAATATCCTTCCTGCTGAATAACAAACATAAAATGTTCATCGCGGTGAGCTGCCTGTACAGATTCTTCAAGTTCACCCATAGGACAAATTTCTATACCGGTGCTGTTGAGTTCGTTTGTATGGAGTAAAATGTTCGATTTTGCCATCACTGAAACATTGGGCTGTTAGAGCGTGTAAATGTAATCATATTGCCTCATATTTTAATAAAAGCAACACTTTCTTTCATATGATATATATGGTGATGTGAGGCATTCGTTTTAAACCATTTATTTTACATTTCATCTTAAATTTTTCCTGCTTGACTCAAAAAACAGATGCGCATTTAGAAAATCAATATTTATATTTACAGAATTAATGGTTCCAAAACCTACTTGCTCTATGATGAGAAAAACCCAAATAAGGAAAAAAAAAATTATTATCTGCCACCAAAAAACGCCTGGTCATATGGGCTGTGGCAATCATTTCATTTTATTTATTTTCCTATCTCATGGATCCTTTTGATCCGGTATGGGAAGACTATGTTAAAGATCCGTTGGATTTTCTGATCAGTGATTTTCTGTGGGTGCTTCTTTTTTCAGTTATTATTTCGGAGGTAAGCATATTGATCGATAGCCAGCTTAATAAGTTGCTTCCATGGAGTAACCGGGGAATAAAACGCTTATGCATACAAGGCATTCTGCAAATTGCCGTAAGCATTCTTTTTGTGGCCATTATCATTAATATTTTTTCCAATACTCCCGACATAGCCAAAATGGATTATCGTAAAGAAATGACCTTGTTGGGACAATGGGTAGCTACCAATATCATTATTTCCCTGCTCATCAGTGCCGTAAATACAGGAGATTATTTACTGGAAAATTGGAAAAAATCTGCCATAGAAGTAACCCAGCACAAGCTAAGGGCTTCTAAACACAAACAGGCTGCAATGGCTGCAGAGCTACAGGCTCTGAAACTACAGATAGACCCTCATTTTATTTTTAATAACCTAAGCGTTTTATCGGAACTTATTCTGGAAAACCAGCAATTAGGTTATGAGTACGCTGAAAATTTCTCTAAAGTTTACCGCTATCTTGTTATTAATTCAAAAAAAGATGTGATCTCTTTAGACGAAGAATTGAAATTTTTAGACTCTTACATTTTCCTGATAAAAAAAAAGAATCGGTGACGGAGTCAATTTCGAGATCTCTATTAATCCGGAATTAAGGAATATGATGATCCCTCCTTTAACTCTGCAGTTTTTGGTAGAAAATGCCATCAAGCACAATCAAACACTCAGATCCAATCCTCTACAAATAAAAATTTATACATTAACCAGCAAAAATCTTGTTGTCTGCAACACTTTGATCCCTCTCATCAATAAAGCCGAATCTTCCAAAGTGGGTATTAAAAACATCATGAACCGGTTTGAATTGCTTGGAGATAAAAAGCCGTTGATCCTTCAAACAGAAAAAGATTTCCTTGCCAAAATACCATTATTATGAAGCTCAATAAGATCTTAATCGTAGAAGATGAAAAGCCTAATGCGGACCGCCTAAAAAGGTTATTGCTGAAATTGCGGCCCCACGCTGAAATTGTATCTGTTGAAGATTCCGTAGCATCAGCAGTACAATGGTTGGAAGAAAATCCGGCTCCTGATATCATTATGATGGATATCCAGCTGGCAGACGGCTTAAGTTTTGAAATTTTCAATCAGACAGAAATTAAATGTCCTGTGATCTTCACCACCGCTTATGATGAATATGCAGTAAAAGCATTTAAATACAACAGCATCGATTATCTTTTAAAACCTGTTGAGGAAGAGGAGCTCGAAACCGCATTAAAGAATTATGAAACCTTTATGGAAACCATTCCATATGTAGGAACTGCTATAGAGGGACTGCTGAACTACATCCAGCCCAAGGATTACAGGAAGCGTTTCCTTTTAGCCCACAGAGACGGTTATAAAACCCTGCTCTCGGAAGATATCCTGTATTTTTTTACCGAACTGGGCGTCAGCAGGGCTGTTGTAAAAAACGGAAACACAGAAATTGTTCCCCAGACCTTAGAGGAACTGGAAAAACAGCTGGATCCTAAAATGTTTTTCAGAGCCAACAGGCAGTTTATCATCAACATAGATTCCGTACAGCATATTTCCAATTACTTTAACGGAAAACTGAAACTCGACCTGGTCAGGCATCCGGATATTGAAGTCATTGTAAGCAGGGAAAAAGCTTCGGCACTGAAGTCCTGGATGGATTATTAGATCACCTATATGATTTCTACGATAGTGGAAATCTTTTTTTTATCATACAATTTAAAATTCTTCATCCCAAACATTTGTTCGGGGTAATACTCTTTATCATTTCAGTAATAGGAAAAATCTCGTTTTATGCCCTTTTCTTTTCATTTCAGCTATTAAACGCTTCATCCCCGAATAATTACGTTTCACTGAAATTCTCCCTATCAATGCCCTTTTTTTGCGATTATTTTGTAGTCAACAAATAGTAAATCGTATATTATGAATTGTAAAAAAGGTTATTTCGTACTGCTATTGACAGCAGCTGTTTTTCTCCAGTCCTGCAACTCCGGAAAGAGCCAGGAAACAGGTGAGCAAATGTCTGCACTTCCTACCGATTTTATACAGCTGAAATCAGGAAATGCTGATATTTCTTCCGGATATCCGGGAAGTATCGAAGGACAGGATAATGTGGATATCAAAGCCCAGGTCACAGGCTATCTGGAAACGGTATACGTAAAAGAAGGGCAATATGTACAAAAAGGGCAGACGCTTTTCAGGATCAATCCTTCAGTCTATAATGAACAGGTAAATAATAGTGACGCTGCATTAAAAATAGCATTGGCCAACCAGGCGAGTGCCAGACTTGAAGTAGAAAAACTGAAACCATTGGTGGAAGGAAATGTGGTTTCCGATATGCAGCTGAAAACAGCTCAGGCAAGCTACGCAGCAGCAACAGCTCAGGTCGCACAGGCTAAATCTGCATTAGGCTCTTCAAAGATCAATGCCGGATTTGCATATATAAAAGCTCCTGTATCGGGATATATTGGCAGGATCGTCAACAGAACCGGAAATCTGATTACCCCTTCTGATGCCACTCCGCTTACCACACTTTCCGATATCCATACAGTGAATGTCTATTTTGCAATGAACGAAGCCGATTTCCTTCGCTATACCAAAGCCAGAATGGCCTCCGAAGATCAAAACGGAAACGTTGAACTGATCCTTCCGGATGGTTCTACCTATCCATATAAAGGAAAGTTGGAAAATGCCAGTGGAAATTTTGACCGGATGACAGGAAGTATGCAGCTGAAAGCAATATTTCAAAATCCTGATCAACTTCTTCGTGCAGGAGGTACAGCACGGGTAAAGATTCATCAGTATGTGGATGATGTCATTAAATTACCTAAAACAGCTGTAAAGGATATTCAGGACAGATTTTTTGTTTACAAACTGAATGCTCAGAACAAAGTTGTTATGACTCCAATTGAAATCTCAGGAGGAACCATCTCGGATTATTTCGTTTCATCAGGAGTGCAGCCGGGAGATAAAATAGCTATCAACAGGATTGATGTCCTTAACGAAGGAGCATCAGTACTCCCTAAAATCATCCCTTCAAAATAGATTCTAAAAACACAATGTACTCATCCAAAGAAATTAAGACATGCTAAAAAAGATCATAGACCGACCGGTATTGGCCACTGTAATTTCCCTTATTATTGTCATATTGGGAATCATAGGCCTCAGCAAACTTGCAGTAACCCGGTTTCCGGATATTTCGCCGCCTACCATTATGGTTTCCGGATCTTATCCGGGAGGAAATAGTGAAACCGTTATCCGCTCCGTAGTAACACCTTTAGAAGAGCAGATCAATGGAGTGGAAGATATGCAATATATTAAGTCAAATGCCAGTAATGACGGAACTTTTTCCATTTCAATTATATTCAAACAAGGAGTTAATCCCGATCAGGCTGCCGTAAATGTACAGAACAGAGTGCAGCAGGCAACCCCTATTTTACCTCAGGAAGTTGTGAGAATGGGATTAACCACCTCCAAGCAGCAAAACAGTATGATCATGCTGTTTAACATTTATACTGACGATAATAAAAAGTATGATGAAACCTTTTTACAGAATTATGCCAACATCAATCTTATTCCACAGGTAAAAAGGGTAAAGGGTGTAGGGCAGGCTCAGGTTTTCGGAGCTAAAGATTATTCAATGAGAATCTGGCTGAATCCGCAGAAAATGTCATCTTACGGACTGGAACCTGCTGATATTTCCAATGCTGTAGCTGATCACAGTCTGGAATCTGCTCCCGGTAAACTGGGTGAGGAATCCAATGCTTCCCTTGAATATGTTATCCGGTACAAAGGAAAGAAAAACAAACCTGAACAATTTGAAAACATCGTTGTTAAAAATGACGGAACCAAACTGATCCGCCTTAAAGACGTAGCAAGAGTAGAATTCGGATCAATTTCTTACAGCGGGGATAATCTTTCAAATGGTAAAAATGCCGTGACTGTTGCTATCATGCAGACTACGGGATCCAATGCCACTGAAATTGAAATTGGAATCAACAAATCCATTGAACAGCTCTCCAAATCTTTTCCTCCCGGAATTAAATACTCTAAAGTGATCAGTACCAAAGAAAGATTAGACGAAGCAACGGGACAGGTAAAATCTACGTTGATAGAAGCATTTATTCTGGTGTTTATTGTTGTGTTTATTTTCTTACAGGACTTCAGGTCTACCATTATTCCTGCTATTGCGGTTCCCGTAGCGATTGTCGGAACTTTCTTTTTCCTTCTTGTACTAGGGTTCACGATTAATGTACTGACACTTTTTGCATTGGTTCTGGCCATCGGTATTGTCGTTGATGATGCAATCGTTGTCGTAGAAGCGGTACACAGTAATATGGAAGGAACCAGCCTTACCGGTAAGGAAGCAACACACAAAGCCATGAATGAAATTACCGGAGCTGTTATTTCAATTACCCTGGTTATGTCTGCCGTATTTATTCCGATCGGATTCATGTCGGGTTCAGCAGGATTATTTTATAAACAGTTTGCCTATACGCTGGCTATTGCAATTATTATTTCGGCAGTGAATGCATTAACATTAACACCTGCATTATGTGCCGTTTTTCTTAAAAATAACCATTCCCATGAGGAAAATGGTAAGAAGAAAGGATTTGGAAAGAGATTCGCTACCGCTTTCAATGCCAGCTTTAATAATTTAACGGGCAGATATGTAAAAGGCGTACGCTTTCTGATCAACAGAAAATGGATTGCCGGAGGTCTGATCATAGGGATTATCGGGGGAGCCGCATGGCTGATGACTTCTACGTCCAAAAGTTTTGTGCCTATGGAAGACGACGGACTGTTTATGTATACCTTAAGTATGCCGCCAGGGACAGGATTAACGAAAACAACAGAAGTATCTGATAAAATGAATGCCATGCTGAAAAAACTGGATGCTATTCAGGAAAATACATCTATCACAGGTTATAATTTATTGAGTAACAGCTCAGGGCCGGCCTATGCTATGGGATTTGTAAAATTGAAGCCTAAAAAAGAAAGAGGAGAAACCCAGGATATTGATGAAATCATGGCCATTGTTAACGAGAAGTTTTCAGGCATCAAAGAGGGAAGTGTCATGACATTCAGAATGCCTCCGGTGGAAGGATATGGTATGACCAACGATGCAGAAATTGTACTTCAGGACCGCATGGGGCGTGACCCACAGATTTTAAAGGCTAAAGCTGATGAGCTGATCGGACAGCTGATGCAAAATCCCAACGTAGCTTTTGCCTACACCATGTTCCGGGCAGATTATCCGCAAATGGAGCTGGAAGTGGATGAAGACAAAGCCAAACAGCTAGGTGTAAGCATTTCCAATCTTTTAGGAAGTATACAGACTTATTTTTCAGGAGACCAGTCTCAAAACTTTTCAAGATTCGGGAAATTCTACCGGGTAAATATTAAAGCGGATGGAGTTTTCAGGATGGATGCTGAAGCCTTTAATGATATCTTCGTGAAAAACAACAAAGGTGAAATGGTTCCCGCTAACACCTTGATCACTTTAAAGAAAGTGTATGGCCCTGAATCTGTTGGACGATATAACCTATACAATTCATTAAACATCAACGTGACCCCAAAACCGGGAGTAAGTAACGGAGCATTAATGACATCCCTGGAAAAAACACTGGATAAACTTCCATCTGATTATAGTTACGAATGGACCGGATTGAGCTTAGAGGAAAAGTCATCAGGAAATCAGACTATTGCAATCTTCGGTCTCTGTCTATTGTTTGTTTATCTCCTCCTTGCTGCCCAATACGAAAGTTATATACTTCCATTAGCTGTAATGCTTTCCATTCCTACAGGAATTGTTGGAGCGTTCCTTGGAATAAAAGCAATAGGATTCGACAACAATATTTATGTACAGGTTGGCTTGATCATGCTGATAGGACTTTTAGCCAAAAATGCCATTCTGATCGTTGAATTCGCTGTCCAGCGGAGAAAATCAGGAATGTCTCTTCTCGAGTCGGCTCTTGAAGGGGCGAAGTCCAGATTACGCCCTATTATTATGACTTCACTGGCATTTATTGTGGGAATGATTCCTTTGATGTTATCCTCCGGAGGAATGGCTTCAGGAAATAAATCCATCAGCGTGAGTGCGGCAATGGGAATGCTGAGCGGGGTTGTTCTGGGAGTATTTGTGATTCCAGTATTATATATGTTCTTTCAATATATCGATGAAAAGATTTCGGCAAAGAATCCTAATGTTTCTAATGTTTCATCACTAAATCAATAAAAATGAACACATTTCATATAAAAAATTTCCTTTTATCGGGATTGGCAGCAATACTCCTGTTGTCCTGCGCCGTAGGAAAAGAATATAAGAGACCGGACCTTAATGTCCCTCAAACATATAAAGAGTCCACGAAAGTAACCGGAGATACGGTTATACTTCCCTGGAAAACATTTTTTAAGGATCCTCAGCTGATTAACCTTATCGATAAGGCTCTCCTGAAGAATAATGAGATCCATACCGCGCTTAAAAATATGGAGCAGCTTGATCTCGCCTACAAGCAGGCCAAAAACAACCTTATGCCAACTGTAGACTTCAGTGCAGGGGCCAACAGGGCATGGGCTTCAAAAAACAGTCTGAATGGTTCCCTTAATGAACAGTTTACCGGAACCAAGTATATTGATGATTTCAGCGCAACGCTAAGGTTGTCGTGGGAAGTGGATATATGGGGAAAGACCAAAATGCAGAAAGAATCCGCTGCAGCTGATTATTTTGCTCAAAAAGAAAATATGAATGCTCTTAAAACACGCATCATCGTACAGGTAGCTCAGGCCTACTACAATCTGATCAGCCTTGATGAACAGCTGAAAATAGCAGAAAAAAAATATTGAGCTAAGTGATAATACCCTAAAAATAATGAAGCTGCAATATACGGCAGGACAGATCAATTCATTGGCAATTCAGCAATCTGAAGCCCAAAAGAAAACAGCTGAACTTCTGATCCCTTTGGCCAGGCAGAATATTTCAATACAGGAAAATGCTTTAAGTATTTTGTGTGGCGAATATCCTGGAAAAATCGACAGGGGAAACTCCATGAAAAATATGATCCCCGAAAATACATTGTCAGAAGGAGTTCCTGCCCAGCTTTTAAGCAGACGTCCAGACCTGAAAGCAGCAGAACTGGCTGTTATCAGCCTGAATGCTAAAACAGGTCTTTCAAAGGCCGCCATGTATCCGAGCATAAGCCTTACTCCACAAATTGGGATCAACTCGAATAAGTTTAATACATGGTTTGATCTCCCGGGATCCATCACCAAGACCCTGGCCGCTAACTTAGCCATGCCTTTGTTACAGAAAAGGCAGCTGAAAACAGCTTATGAAACAGCTATTATTGAACAGGAAAAAGCGGTGATAGCATTCCGGCAATCCATGATGACAGCAGTAAGTGAGGTTTCCGATGCAATGGCCAAATCTAAAGGAACATCAGAAAGGCTCGCATTACTGGAACAGAGAACTGCTATTCTGGACAAAGGAATCAATGATGCGCTTAAATTATATAAAAGTGGTATGGCAACTTATCTGGAGGTAATCACTGCACAGAATAACAAGCTCCAGAATGATCTTGAGTATGTAAACATTACCCTGGAAAAGCTAAATGCAGAAGTAGACCTTTACCGGTCTTTAGGAGGAGGGGTTAATTGATACTCAAAATACGATTACTTTTGTGAAACTGCCTTGTAAAATGAGGCAGTTTTTATTTTTTTTTAATTGATCCCTTTTACAAGCTACAAACAATAATCTACCGGTCAGAATCAATCATCTTTATATACTCTTCAATAGTTCCTAAATTCATGGATTTTCTCCTCGCGTTTACGTGGCTTGAATCTGCAATATCTTTAAAAAAAACCTTGCCCTTGTCATCTATAGAATATTGGGTTCCATATATCTGTTTTCTGTTATTTAAAATCTCAACCCTGTCGATAAGGTAAGCCAGCTGAGACCTTTCAGCATTTCCTCTTTTAACGGCTTCCTTCATTATGGGAAGATATTTTTCCATTACAGATAATTTCCCCGCGTGTTGTATCGTAACGAACAAAGCAAGATTAGCATCATTTCCGATCTTATCTTTTCCCAACCAACCCAGACTATCAATAATTTTTGTAACGATCATCAAATTATTTCGATCTATCGGATTTTGCTTTTGTGGATTGTATAAGGGTGTCCTGTACTTTTGATCATCAACCAATACTTTTTCCAGCTGATATTTTATAATACGGTATTCATCATCCTTCTTTTTACAGGAAGAAATAAGCAATACATTTAATAACAGGATAAAACAACTATGTCTCATGGTATTGATGACAAATTCATGAACTAAAAGTCAGATTACTTTTTCTCATTAAACATTTTTTCCAGAATCTGATAACGATAATTAAAAATATGTTCAATTTTCTTTTTCACAAAAAGCCCATGGGCTACTTCTCCTAAAACACCCATTGGCAGCTCATAATTAATCGTGTCCCTCATTAAAACACCTTTTTCGTTGGGAATGAATTCGTGAAAGTGATTCCAAAGTTTATAAGGTCCTTTTTTCTGAAAATCAGTAAAACTTTTTTGAAAAGAAACCTGAATGATCTCAGTTTGCCAGCTCATCTTAATCCCCAGCAATGGAGAAACATAATAATCAATTATCATCCCTTCATAAATTTCATCATTCTCCAGCTTGGTCAGGACAATAAAGTTCATATTTTTTGGAGTAATTTTTGAAAGATTATTGGCTGAAGAAAAAAATCTCCATGCTGTTTCCAGATCACAATAAAGCTGCTGTTCACGTTGAAGTTGATGTACCATTTTGTATCGTCAATTTTAAAAGTTTGAGTCCTTAGGGAAAAGTTAAGTCATTAGTTTTTAAAAACAAGTGTTCTTTTTATTTTTTTTTTCATAAATAAAAGGTCGACATGAATAAATTCTCTGCTTGCCCTTTTAATAAAGGAAAATGTAATATACCATATCCGTATACTTTAGTAGAAAAGGGTATAAAATAACCCACTATTTCAGGCTATCTTTCCGTCCTATTTTTATCAAAACAAAATGACAAATAAACCCTTACACAGTTTCCATATTCCGGTGATGGGACTAGCCTATACTATTGACAGTCCGATACGGGTTGCACAGTATGGAATTTCCTCCGTTATTTCGATCATAGATGACGAGATTATAGAAAAAATGAAGAATTTTTACGCTGGAAAATTCAATCTCAATTATCCATTCATCTCTACAAAAACTGAAGATTACAGAGCTAGAAGAATAACGGACTACCTTAATATGGTAGATGACATCGTTAATAAAAAGTTCGAATCCTTTAAGCAGGAGATTATCAAGAATGCAGAAACACTCAGAGAATTTATAGGCATGCTACCGAACACTTCTTCTATTAAAAGCAGATTGCAGGATTTTGCAGATCAAAAAGACTATGTAGGTTCCGGTATCAGAAAATTTATTGACGCTCATCTCAGTCCCGGGAATATAGATGTGAATATTATGACAAAAGTAGATAAGGATAATTTCGCGAAAAATGAACAGCTTCCTGTAATGCATAATGACGCCCACGCGTCGTTACGGGGATTTGCTCATAGCAGACTCTCTTCATCTGTGGTACTTTCCGCAGGAATGAATCCACGTTTATACAGCTACCTCGAAGAATTTGATGATTTTTTTCCGGACAAAAATGGAAATCTGAAAAAAAAAGATCATCCTCAAGGTAAGTGATTTCCGTTCCGCCATGATCCAGGGAAATTTTTTAGCAAAAAAGGGATTATGGGTCTCAGAATACAGAGTTGAATCCGGGCTCAACTGTGGTGGTCACGCTTTTGCAACGGAGGGCTTATTATTAGGTCCCATTTTGGAAGAATTCAAACAGAAAAAGAATGAACTCATAAATTCTGCTTATACTCTTATGATTGCAGCTTTAGAACAAAAAGACAGATATACGGCTACTCAACCGCCGGAAGTAAAAATTACCGTTCAGGGAGGAGTAGGAACTTCCGAAGAACATGTTTTTTTACTTGAATATTATCATGCAGACAGTGTAGGATGGGGCTCTCCATTTTTACTGGTTCCTGAAGCGACATCTGTAGATAAAGTAACCCGTGATCTCCTGGTCCGATCTAAAGAAAATGATTTTTATCTCAGTACCATTTCACCATTAGGAGTCCCTTTTAACACTGTCCGGGGAACCTCCAATGAACTTCTTAAACATCAAAAAGAGGCTCACGGAAAGTACGGTAGTTCCTGTCCCAAAAAACTGCTTGCACTAAACAAAGAATATTCCTCCAAAGGAAACTGCACGGCATCACGGAAATACCAAGCTATCAAATTAAAAGAGCTTGAGAAAGAAAAAGAAACCCTCAGTGAAGAAGAGTTTAACAACAGGAAAAAAGAAATAACTAATAAGGCCTGCTTATGTGTGGGGCTTGTGAATGCAGCCTATATGGAACAGGAGATTCAAATAAAAGGAGAGGATCAAGGTGTAGTTATTTGTCCGGGACCTAATCTGGCTTATTTTGATAAAGAAGTTTCTCTCACTGAAATGGTTCAGCACATCTATGGCAACGGCAATATCCTTCCGGACAATAAACGCCCGAATATGTTCATTAATGAGCTGAAAATGTATGTGGACCACCTGAAAAAGGAAATCAAAGCGGTAACTGACACGGTTACTCTTTCCCAAACAAAGAAATGGAATATCTTCAGAAAAAATCTACTGGAAGGCATTGCTTACTACGAAAATCTGTTCTGTACCACCGCATTTTTTAATAAAGAAAAAGAAAGTATGAAACATCAACTTGAAGAGTATAAAGTAATGATCTCACAAATTATAATTCCACAGATAGAAAAATAAAAACTAACATACCTGTAATTCTATAATAAGGATAAATTCAAATCCAAATACTAGAAAATATTCAGGATGGCTTTTAACAAAAGACACCACAATGGGTGTCTTTTTAATTTTTTTCTATAGGATTTATTTTTATATTTCCTTTTGTAAACTTCTTGATTACATTCATTCTAGCCTCAATCATTTTCTTACGGTCAATAAAATTGATATTCTCATCGTACAGAATATTTTGGGACTTTTTTGTAATTGCTAAAAGTTTATAATGAAAGTTTTCCTGATCATCATATACTTCAAGAATAAGCCCCGGTAAACCAGCAAATTTATATGGGCCATCAGCTATTGGGATATCTTTTGTGTACCATGCAATAAATTTTCTACCTCTAAATGTAGCTTCTGCCTTATAACATTCGTATGTTAAAACATTTTTTTTTCTCATCAATAAGTTTCCACTGCATCGCAGGACTTTTTTCCTTATAGCCAAAGTTTATATTTTCAATTTTATCACTATATATCAAATCAGGTTGTTGATAATCTTTTTTTATTACATGAGACACCTTGAACATTGGTCTTGATGACATTTGAAAAAACGGTTGACTATCTATTATTGAATCAATTTTATATTTTTTATCATTTTGAAAAATTGATTCATTATCACCAATATATAAAGTAAGCATATCATCACTTTTAGTACTTAGTGTTGAATCTGCTTTAAAATCAACATTGTAAATTATTTGAGTATGAGACTTAAACACTTTAAATTTCTTATTCTGTGAAAGCACAATCCCAAACAAAAATATAGAAACAATGGAGAGTATTTTTTTCATATTTTATTGTATAAAAGGTGGCTGATATAACAGCCACCTGGATAGTTTATTTTTTGGTTACAATAATAATTTTTTTGACATCATTATACGGGTAATTTAATTTACTTATTTCTGTACTGTCTTCAATTACTTTTATTGTACGCACCTTCTCTGTATCCATTAATTTATGAAAGGTTTCAAAATCTATAACCTTATCATTAGCAATTATTACCGTTTGCTTTTTTTTGTTTGTCAAAGTAACCTTTAACTTTACCGGAATTCTTAAAAAATTCATCAGAATTATTATAATCAACAATTGGTAATTTTTGAAATTCTAATGCTTGAGCATTTTTTCTGCTGCAAGAAAAAAGTAAAAAGAAAGTAGATAAAATAAGTAAGTTTTTCATATTAATTTCAATATTAACCCATGTATGATCCCGCTCCAGTACAAGGAGGTGTGATAACAGTCGATGATGTAGCTTGACTAGCTGACTCAAATTCCCAATATGTAATACCTCCCACAGTTTGCTCTGTATAAGTTCCGTATTGATAGCATGTGCCACAACAGGTAGTATCATAAGCTATAAACCCATTAAAGCTAATTTTTTTTAATACTATTTTGCGCTGCATTAATAGTTTCAGCAGATTTTACATCACTTTTTGTTGGGGAAGCGGCACACAATATACCTGATGTAGCAATACCTAAAATAAGAATTAATTTTTTCATTTTGATCGTTTTTAATTTTAATATTTTTTTGTGATTGCAATCATTACAATAGTACAAAATTATTTTTATTCACCATTACGGGAAGCCCTATTTACTAAAACTTTCTGCTTGTATAGAATGCGAAAAAGGTAAACATTATTTATGCTTTATAATTTTCTTTGATTTATTTCAATTGCTTTTCATTAAGCTCAAACTTTTTAGCCAAATTTCAAGTTTTTGCAGCCTTTCAATGATCTCATACTGAGTTAAATCTTTAAGGACAATTAAATATACAGTGTTGAAAGAATCTAAAATTTTATCACACCATACCTTCCAAAAATCTTTGCCCCTTAAAAAGTATCATCATGAAATTCCTTTGCGTCTTTGTATTTAAAATCATAATCTTAATTGACAGAATAAACACTTATAATCAACCGTATTGTATTAATATTATCTTAAATAATCTTCTGTCCGCTATTCTTAAGAAAATTTTTCTTTAATTTTATACTACTGAAGATGATTCTCCGTCTTCAAACAAATTCAAAAAACAAGGAGATCAACTATCTTAACAGTTTTCAATTGTGGGTTCATAGAGCACCACATCAATGATTATGACTAAAAAATTAATTCTTAATGTATGGAAAAGAGAATGATAAAAAATACGGATTTATCGGTCGCACCGATTAATTTCGGAGGAAACGTTTTCGGATGGACATTGGATGAGCAACAATCTTTTGACATCCTGGATCAGTTTACAGAAGCCGGATTCAATTTTATAGATACTGCTGATACCTATTCTTGGTGGGTAAATGGAAGAGGGGGACAGTCTGAAGAAATTATCGGAAAATGGTTGAAGAGCCGGGGCAACAGAAACGATCTTGTTATTGCGACTAAAGTAGGATCAGAGACCAAAGAACATGGTTTTGATATCAGTAAAAAACATATCCTGAAATCTGTTGACGAATCTCTGAAAAGATTACAGATCGATCATATAGATCTTTATTATACCCACTTTGATGATCATAAAACCCCTGTTGAGGAAACTCTTGCGGCGTATGACGAAATTATAAAAGCCGGAAAGGTGCGTTATATTGCAGCTTCCAATCTTACTCCGGAACGGCTTACCGCTTCTTTTGAAGCTTCAGAAAAGAATAATTTACCTAGGTATGTCGCTTTACAACCTCATTATAATTTATTAGAGCGTGAAAACTTTGAAAAAAATTACGCTCCTTTGGTGGAAAAATATGATTTGAGCGTATTCCCATACTGGTCTTTAGCGGCAGGTTTTCTAACCGGAAAATACCGCAGTGAAGCAGATCTTTCTAAAAGTGCCAGGGGAGAAGGTGTCCGCAAATATCTGAATGAAAAAGGGGAGCGAGTATTAAAAGCTTTGGATCAGGTAAGTGAAAAACATCAGGCCAACCAGGCTTCTGTGGCATTAGCATGGCTATTAGCCAATACACTTATTACCGCACCTATCGTAAGCGCAACCAGCCAGTCTCAATTACAAACCTTGTTTAAAGCGACTGAACTTCATCTGAGTAACGAAGATGTACAGCTTCTGAATGAAGCAAGCAAATAAAAACAAAGCCTCATACGAGGCTTTTGTTTTTATGATCTATATACCCTTGATTTACATACGTTGTTCAGTGTTTTGCATACATGCTGTTTTTTATTTCTTACGAATTTTGAATCATTAAATAAACAGTATGAAAATGAATACAATACAATTAGGAAATCAGGGATTGAAAGTTCCTGTTATAGGTTTAGGATGTATGGGCATGACAGGTTTTGAAGACGGAAATATGTATGGTGAAGCAGATGAGAAGGAAGCTATTGCGACCATTCACAGATCATTGGAGCTAGGAGGTAATTTTCTTGATACAGCAGATCTTTACGGTCCGTTTAAAAATGAGCAGCTTATTGCCAAAGCTACGGAAAACAATCGGGACCAATATATTATCGCTACCAAATTTGGCTGGGAAATCAATGACCAGGATAAGGTTACCTGGGCCATCAACGGAAAGAAGGATTATGTAAAGAAATCAGTAGAACGTTCATTAAAAAACTTAAAGACTGATTATATTGATCTTTATTATATGCATCGGCTGGATAAAAACACACCTATAGAGGAAACTGTAGGAGCAATGAGCGACCTGGTAAAAGAAGGCAAAGTGAAATACATCGGCTTATCGGAAGTATCTTCAGAAACCATCAAAAGAGCCCATATTGTTCATCCCATTACAGCTGTACAAAGTGAATATTCATTGTTTGAGCGTACAGTAGAAGAAAGAGGAGTGATTACAACATTACAAGAACTGAAAATAGGGTTTGTGCCTTATTCTCCGCTGGGACGCGGTTTTTTATCCGGACAAATCCGTTCCATTGATGACTTGCCTGAAAATGACTTCCGACGCGCAATCCCTCGTTTTCAGGAACAACATTTTTATAAAAATATTAAACTGGTAGAAGCCATCGAGTCTATGGCAAAAGAGAAGAACATTACATCTTCCCAACTGGCATTAGCATGGATTATCAGTAAAGGCTTTGTCCCGATTCCAGGAACAAAAGGCAGAAAATATCTGGAACAGAATATTGATGCTGTTCATATTCAGCTTACAGAAGAGGAAATTTTAAAACTGGAAAGCATTATTCCTTTAGGCACTGATACGGGAGCTCAATATGATGAATTCAGTATGGGACTGTTAGATTAATTGTTACATTTGTTTTATGAATGCTATTCAGTCGGTTTCAGCTTTTCATCGCCTATTATCCTTACCGGAACCTAAACATCCGTTGGTAAGTGTTATTAACCTTTCCCATTCTATATTTCTGGAAGATGAAATATGGAAAGGTTTTGTGAACAGATTTTATTGTGTTGCATTGAAAAGAGAAGCAAAAGGCAAGATCAAATATGGTCAGCAGCATTATGACTATGATAAAGGAGTATTAAGCTTTACTGCACCTAACCAGGTACAGTATTTAGACTTGCAAAATATGGAATGCGGATCAGGTTACTTATTGATCTTTCATCCTGATTTTTTATTGAAACATCCTCTGGCATCTTCGATTACAGGTTATGGTTTTTTCTCCTATGCGGTAAATGAAGCTTTACATTTATCGGAAGATGAGGAAGATGATCTGATTGCAATACTCAAAAAAATAGATAAAGAATGTCAGCATATCGATCGTCATACCCAGGATATTATTTTATCTCAGATTGATCTTTTGCTTAATTATTCCAATCGTTTTTATGAACGGCAGTTTATTACCCGCAAAAACAGCAATCATCAGCTCCTAACAAAATTCGAGCTTTTTCTGAATGATTATTTTGATCATGAACAATCTGTAGATAAGGGTTTGTTAACCGTTCAGCTTATTGCTGAAGCAATGAACCTATCTCCTAATTATCTCAGTGATCTGTTAAGAATTCATACAGGGCAGAATACCCAACAACATATTCATGAAAAATTAATAGCAAAGGCCAAAGAAAAACTGTCGACCACTAATTTATCTGTGAGTGAAATCGCCTATGCATTAGGCTTTGAACATCCTCAGTCTTTCAGCACTCTATTCAAAAAGAAAACAAAAATGGCTCCGATGGAGTTCAGAACTTCCTTAGGAATAAAATAATACCTAAATTTTTATAAAAAAAAATCCTCAATTAAAATTGAGGATTCTTTGTTGTATTAATCATATTATTTCATTGCTTTCTTATTCAGAGCAGTGTCTGCGATACTGGTAAGGAGTTCATCGCATTTTTTCTCTTCTTCCAATGTCTTCAATAAAATTTTCAGACATTTGGTTTGCTTCAGAACCTTAGCATAAGCTGCTAACGTACCATAGGTAGCAATTTCATAATGTTCTACTTTCTGTGATGCCGCAATAATTCCGGCATCCCGTACAGAACCTGGTTGTGTTTCTTCCATAATACTTTTCCCTTCATCCAGCAATCCCTGCATGGCATCACATTTTTTTGCCTGAGCTTTCTTGCCCAAAGCAGCAAAACATTCTTCCAATCTTTTTACATGGTTTTCGGTTTCAGCCAGGTGACTTGATATCGCTTTCTTCAGGCCTTTATCTTCAGCATTTTTTTCCATTTTCGGAAGAGCTTTCGTTAATGCTTTTTCAGCCCAGTAAATATCCTTAAGCCCATCTTCAAACAGATCCTTGAGTTCCTTTGCCGCATCCTTTTTAGCGGGAACCTTTCTTGCCGGAGTTTTTACCGCGGCTGTTTTTTTTAGCCGGGGTTGATGCCGATCTGGCTCTTGAAGACGTTGCCGTTTTTTTTTCCTGGTGTTTTTGTACTCGTTGCCATATTAATATTTTTTGTGGTTTATGCATTAACTGGTTACAATAATAAAGCCAAACGCAACAACGAAACCTCAAATTATTTAAATACTTAACATTACTTTAACTTAAAAATGAAATATTGAATAAAAATAAATAGAATTAAATACGCAATTACTAATTCTAATTATGACTATGATCATAAAAATAACAGTTGCTGAATCTTTATATTCGAAATAAATGAAAAGACATTAAGCATCACTAAAATGTATGTCTTCCAATCCACTATTATTATGAAAAAGAATCTTTTTGACAAATTCGCAGATAAAGCTGTTTATTTTACTGGTAGTGCCGCTGCATTTATCACAGCAACAATCCTCGTTATTGCCTGGGCTTCCGTAGGACCTATATTTAATTTTTCGGAAGTCTGGCAGATGGTTATCAATACCGGAACCACAATAATTACTTTTCTCATGGTTTTCCTTATCCAAAAAGCACAAAATAAGGACTCAAAAGCCATACAGATTAAACTTAACGAGCTAATTGCTGCTCATGAACACGCCAGTAACCGGATCGTAGATATTGAAGATCTTACAGAAGATGAACTGGACCAGCTTCATAAATTCTATGAAAAGCTGGGAAAACTACCTAAAAAAGAAGCTTCTTCCACCCATTCAATATCAATAGATGAGCAATCAAAATCTGCCTGTAATCAGCGGTATAAATAAAACTGTTATTTATCTGTATTCCTCTTTGGATAGAGTATTAAACGGATAGAAGGGTTATTGGTAATAAACAACCGAAGCCAATCAAAAGCAAGACGGACCTTACTTCCAAATCCTACCAAAGGAATGATATGAATAAATAACCAGGTAAGCCATGCTATAAAACCTTTAAAAGAAAATTTTGGGAGGTCTACTACCGCATTGTATTTAGAAATAATTGCCATGCTTCCTTTGTCATTATACTCGAAAGGTTTCAAAGGTTTACCTTGTGCAATATACTTAAAGTTATCAGCTAAGTTATGCGCTTGCTGTATGGCTACCTGCGCCAGTTGAGGATGCCCGTTTGGATATTTTTTTTTCCGTGAGCTGAAGACAAATGTCGCCTACAGCGTAAATATTTCTCATTCCTTCCACTTCATTATATCCGTCTACCAGTATTCTTCTTCCACGACCGATAGCTTCTTTTGGAATACCGGGAACTTCCCGGCCTATGACACCGGATGTCCAGATCAGGGTCTCGGTTTCAATGGATCTTCCATCAGAAAGGATTACTTTATTGTCAATATAATCTTTCACGGAGACGTTCAGAATAATTTTTACCCCTAATTTTTCCAGTGTCTCATAAGAAGTTTTCTGGGCCATTTCGCTCATCGGGGAAAGAAGGGTAGGAAGGGCATCAATAAGATACAGGTTGGAAAGACCCAGTTTAATTTCAGGATATTCTTTTTCAGCAATATATTTTCCCATTTCTGCCAGCATCCCAGCAAGTTCCACTCCTGTGGGTCCACCTCCGGCAATAACAATATTCTGAAGAAGACCTGCTGCTTTCATATCCTTATTTCTTGCCGCTTCTTCCAGGGTCAGAAGCATATGATTTCGAAGATAAAGAGCTTCAGTAATACTTTTCATAGGAAGTGCACACCTCTGAACATTTTCCATTCCGAAAAAATTAGATTCGGTTCCTAAAGCAAGAACGAGATAATCATAGCTTAAATTTCCGGTATCAGTTTCTACGGTTTTGGTTTCTGAAACCACTTTAATTAGATTTCCCATGTGAAACCGTACATTTCGGAACTTTGAAATCATTCTTCTGAAAGGATAACTGATATTTGAAGCCTGAATAAAAGAAGTGGCTACCTGGTAGATGAGAGGAGGAAAGAAATGGTAATTATTTTTATCAATCAATGTGATCTCAAACCGTTCGTCATTTTTAAGTGATTTGATGAGATTAATCCCAGCAAATCCTCCGCCTACAATGATGATGTGCTTTTTCATACTTACTATTTTGAGTGGTTACAATAAGAGTCCAATAATAAGACCAAAAAAAATTAAAGTTCATAAATGCACAATGTTTGCTTGCTTTACTATAACCCAACATAAAAAGTACAATATGAAAACAGACATTCTAACAGAAAAGCACAAATTAGGATTAGGAGGAGTAGCTATAGGAACTGCTTTTGCTGACATTACGGATGAAGAAGCGCACGAAGTCCTGCAAAAGGCCTGGGACCTGGGCATACGGTACTATGATACCTCACCCTGGTACGGATTGACAAAAAGCGAAAGAAGATTTGGACAGTTTTTACAGGGTAAGGATAGAGATGACTTTGTTTTCTCTACAAAAGTAGGCAGATTATTTAAGGAAGTCCCTAAATCTGAGGTTCCACCCACCATGTGGAAAAATCCATTAAATTATGACTTCCGGCATGATTATACAGCAGATGCTATAAAAAAGTCAATCGATGAAAGCCTTGAAAGATCAGGGTTCGACCGTATTGATATTGTATACATCCATGACCTTTCTGAAGATCAGGTCGGTGACCGGTATCCTTACTTTCTGAAACAGGCAAAGGAAGGAGCTTTTAAAGTACTTTCAGAGTTAAGGGAACAAGGAATTATAAAAGCCTGGGGAATGGGTGTTAATAAAATAGAGCCTATTTTGGACTGCATTGAAGCAGCTGACCCAGACATTTGCCTTTCTGCTACCCAATATTCTATTTTAGAACATGAAGATGCCGTAGACAGACTACTTCCGGCCGTAAAAAAAGCTGGGGTAAAACTGGTTTCCGGAGCCGGTTATAATTCAGGATTTATTGCGGGGAGAAACCGCTATAATTATAAAGACGTCATTCCCAAAGGGATGACAGAAAAAAGAGACCGGATTGCAGAAATAGCAAAAAAATACAACACAGACATTGTACATGCAGCCCTGCAATTTGTTTTGGCGGCTGATGAATTTGCGGCCATTATTCCCGGAGCCAGTCAGCCGGATCAGGTGCATGACAATGTAGAAGGACTGAATGCTGTAATTCCTCCTGATTTCTGGAATGAGATAAAATCTGAGGGATTGATTTATGAAAAAGCTCAGATCCCAGATTACAGGTAGAATTTTAATATTATTAAACAGAAGCCTCTCATTGTGAGAGGCTTTTATTTGATGGCTTATACTCCGGCTGCTTTTTTCAACAATTCAACCGCTTCTGTCAGTTGATTCTCATTCAAAGAAGCAAACCCAAACCGGCAGGCATTCAACAGGGCGTTTTTTCCGGTACAATAAACAGTCCCGGAAACAACCAAACCATCTTTATGTGCTTTCTTCAAAATATCCGACAATTTAAATTCAGAATTAAATCTAAGCCATAATGCCATTCCTCCCGTTGGTTTTGTAAAAGTAACAACATCAGTCAATTCTTTACTGATCAATTCTGAAACCAGATCACATCGTTGGGCATACAAACGGTTGGATCTCTGAATATGACGGGCTAGATCACCATTGTTAATGAGTCCGGCTGCTGCCTCTTCAATAATAGCATCACCCCTGATATCAATAAGTTTTCTAAGCTTACGGGCAGCTTCTAAAAAATCAGCTGTAGCCACCATATATCCAAGGCGGAAAGGAGTCCCAAGAACTTTTGTAAGAGAACCTATATAAATAACTCTTCCATTATGATCCCCACTGGCCAGAGGAAGATAAGGGTCATATTTAAACTGAAAATCATAATCGTAATCGTCTTCAATAACTGCAATATCATATGATTTAATCAATTTCAGCATATGTTGTCTTCTTTCTACACTCATCGTCACTGTAGTAGGATGATGATGATGAGGGATAATGTAGATCATTTTAATATCATTTTTCTGCAGAACCTCCTCAACCGATCGTGTGCACATTCCTTCATTATCTACGGGTACGCGGATAAGCTCGGCCCCTAATTTTTCAAAAACAAGATTTGCGATAAAGTAGCTCGGGTCGCTTACAATTACTTTATCACCTGGCTTTATAATAAGCGAAGCAGCAATATAAATTGCCATTTGCGCACCACGTGTGGTAAAAATATTTTCTATCTCCATATCCAATCCTCGGGTATGCTTCAGAAAAGTAGATAATGCAATAGAAAGATTGGAGTTTTCTGATATCCTATGCCTCAAAACAGCTTTATATGTAATTTCATCCAATGCCTTTTTAAACTGTTTGGTTATGGTTGTAACCGGTAAAAGTGAAATATCCGGTAAACCATCATCGATAATTATCCTGCTGTTTTCAACAGAGAGAACAGGATTTAAGATCATTTCCAAACGTTCAAAGTTGATTGCTCCTTTATGCGCAAAGGCACTTATTTTATTTTTTTTTATAAGATCTGGGTTTAATCCGGGGCAAATCATAAGATACCCTATATCCTTTCCTCGGCAGATTATCCACCCAATCTTCTGATACCAGAACATCATAAGCTGCAGTAATTGTCTTTCGATGAAGCTGAAGATCAAATGCAAGACCTCTGGTACTTGGCAACAGGGTTCCGGGAAGGAGCTTTCCTTCCTGAATTAATGAAATAAGCTGGGCTGCAATCTGTCGATACAGAGGTTCAGTTGTATCCGCATCAATGAGAATCAGATTCTTATAAGGAAGCATAATCTGGAATTTACTACTACAAATATAAATAATCTGGACTACCAAATTAAATAAATCTGGCCCCGATTACCACCTTTCCTGCGGTCTAATTTTGTATCATTAAAACAAATAAAACAATTGAAGTTAAACTACTTGTATTAATTAAAATTTAGTTATGAAAAAGAGACTCGCATTACAGAAATACCTGCCACAGGCTTATCAATTGATGAAAGAAATGGACGACCTTATTAAAAAAGGCATAGACCCTCTTCATTTTGAATTAATCAAGATCCGCGGTTCACAATTAAACGGTTGTGCATATTGCCTTAATAAACATATTACTGATGCTGTTCAATATGGAGAAAATCCACAGCGGATTTACGTATTGAGTGCCTGGCATGAGGCTAAAAACTGGTTTACTACTGAAGAACAGATTATTTTACAGCTTACTGAAGAGATTACATTAATAGGCTCTCATGGAATAAGCGATAGCGTATATGACAAAGCTGTAGAAACTTTCGGAGAAGAAAAAACAGCTCATTTGATATTAGCCGTTATCAGCATCAATAGCTGGAACCGTATTGGTGTTGGTCTTCAGATGCACCCCGTACAATACAAAAATCAATAAATAATGGAAGTAAAAGAAGCAAAAACAAGAGCAGACATAGAATTTTGCAAAGAAGTAATTCTTCAGTTCCGTACGAATCTGAAGGAAGATAATTATGTTGATCAGATTATAGAAATGATGAATGAGGAAGGTTTTAAACTACATTATATCCCCAACGATACCAATACAAAAGCTGTAGCATTTATTGGCTACCGCCCGCTACAAATGCTGAGGACCGGTAAGATTATTTATATAGATGATCTGTTCACTTCTTCTGAATGTCGTAGTAAAGGATTTGCAGGTTTGTTATTGGATCACGTAACCAAAGAAGCGGAAACAACAGGAATACAGTCTGTTCATCTGGATAGTGGTTATATGCTCCATGACGCACACCGTTTATATCTTAATAAAGGCTATGTCCTTGCCTGTAATCATTTTGCAAAAAAGATTTCTTAACTGATGTAAAAAAAGCAATCTGACAAACGGAAATCTACCACTCAATCTAACTATCTAAAAATCAATAAAATAAAAATGATCAGTTATCAAATAGAAGAAAAAATAAGCACTGAAGAGTTTACCGATATTCTCCTCACTTCAACCCTTGGCGAAAGAAGACCTGTAAATAACTCCAGAAGAATCAATGGAATGCTGGAACATGCAAACCTCATTGTAACAGCGCGTGATCAGGGAAAGCTGGTAGGAATTGCCAGATCGTTAACAGATTTCGTTTACTGCACTTATCTATCAGATCTTGCCGTGGATAAAGCATACCAGAAAACAGGCATCGGAAAAGAACTTATCCGTTTAACTAAAAAAGAAACTCCCGAAGCAAAACTTATCTTGCTGGCAGCTCCAAAAGCGATACATTATTATCCTAAGATTGGAATGGTACAGTGGGAACAATGCTACATTCTGGATGATATTGATGCTCTTAAATAATAAGTTGAATTCATCACCTTTTTTGTGATTAACTAAATAAACAAACATATTATTTTATCATTATGGATAAGGCAATATTTTCGTTTTAACAATTCCCCACCTATCTTTTGGGTTAAGTAGAAGTAGACTAAAGAAAAAAAAGGTTCTTTAATGTTAATATATCCTAATGTTCTTTTCATATTTCTTTTTTTGAGGTAACTTAGTATGTATAATAAAAAACACCTGAAATGAACACCCCAAACGCAAAATCTGTACAACAAATCACTATTGATGGAAAATCTTATACTTATAGCTCTTTAAGAAACCTGCCGGGAGGTGTGGATCATCTTCCGTTCAGTATCCGTATTCTTCTAGAAAATGTTTTAAGGAATTATGACGGCTTTGGTATTACAGACGAACATATCAATACCTTACTGCAATGGACACCTGCTCCTAATGATAAGGATATCCCTTTTAAACCCGCCAGGATCCTGATGCAGGATTTCACCGGAGTACCGGCAGTAGTAGATATGGCTTCTTTAAGGGCAGAATTTGTGAGGCAGGGAAAAAACGGACAAAAGATCAATCCAGCTATTCCGGTAGATCTGGTTATCGACCATTCCGTTCAAGTAGACTATTTCGGAACCGATTATTCTTATGACCGGAATGTAGAACTGGAGTTTGAAAGGAATAAGGAACGGTATGAAGTCCTGAAATGGGCACAACACGGATTGAATAATTTTACCGTAGTTCCTCCCGGAATGGGAATATGCCATCAGGTTAACCTGGAATATTTAGCAAAAGGGGTGATCAGCAGAGACGGATGGCTCTTTCCTGATACATTGGTAGGAACAGACTCACATACACCAATGGTAAACGGAATCGGGGTTATCGCCTGGGGTGTTGGTGGGATAGAAGCGGAAGCAGCTATGCTGGGACAGCCTATTTTCTTTACCTGTCCTGAGGTAGTAGGTTTAAAACTGACAGGAAAAATTCCTGATCATTGTACTGCTACCGATATGGTTCTTTCAATCACAAAGATCCTCAGAAACCAGGGAGTAGTTGGGAAATTTGTGGAAGTCTTTGGTGAAGGGCTGGATCATTTAACGGTTACCGACCGTGCTACCATTTCCAATATGTCTCCGGAATTCGGATGTACGGTTACTTATTTCCCTATCGACTCACGTACTTTGGAATACATGCATGCTACCAACCGTTCTCCGGAACAGATCAAAATTGTTGAGGAATACTGCAAAGAAAATCTTTTATGGAGAACCGGAACGGAAGAAATTAAATATTCATCCGTCGCAGAACTTGATCTGTCGACTCTTGAACCAACGGTATCCGGGCCTAAACGTCCTCAGGATAAAATCTTAGTTAAAGATCTTAGCCAGAGATTTTCTGAAGTTTTAAAAGACGAGCATCATCGTAATTACGAACCTATTTCCAAAAGAACAGAATATGCCTGGTTAGCGGACGGAGGTTCGGGAACGGAATTTACGTTTGGAAAAGTTCCTATTGAAGGAGAACTTCATTCGGAAGTTATTCAGGACTCTTTACGAACTGTAAGGATCAAACAAAATAATTCTGAATTTGTCTTAAGTGACGGAAGCATTGTTATTGCAGCGATTACCAGTTGCACCAACACATCAAACCCTGCTGTTATGGTAGGAGCAGGGCTTTTAGCCCGAAATGCCATAGAAAAAGGACTTCGAACAAAATCATGGGTTAAGACATCTCTGGCACCAGGTTCCAAAGTCGTTACAAAATACCTTGAAAGATCCGGACTTAATACAGATCTGGAGGCACTTCGCTTTCATACAGTCGGCTATGGCTGTACCTCATGTATCGGAAATTCAGGACCACTTCCACCTGCTATTGCAACAGCAGTTGATAACGGCGAGCTGGTAGTAGCTTCGGTACTTTCCGGAAACAGGAATTTTGAGGCAAGAGTGCATCCGCAGGTTAAGATGAATTTTCTCATGTCACCAATGTTGGTTGTTGCCTATGCTTTGGTTGGACATGTTGATATCAATTTAATTACAGATCCTCTGGACTATGATCCGAATGGGCAGCCTGTCTATTTAAAAGACATCTGGCCTTCACGCGAAGAGATCCAAAGAACGATCAATGAGTGCATGAAACAGGAAGATTTTGAAGACGTTTATAATGTAATCTTTGATGGTTCAGAAGACTGGCAGGATCTTGAAGTTAACCTGGATCAGAATTTCGAATGGAACAAAAGCTCAACCTATATCAAAGAAGCTCCTTTTTTTGAAAATATCAAGGCTCAGCCGGATCCTGTAACCGATATAAAAAATGCAAAAGTGCTGCTGTATCTCGGAGATTCTGTAACCACCGATCACATTTCACCGGCGGGATCTTTTAAAGAAGACTCTGCGGCAGGAAGTTATCTGAAAGCCAATAATGTAAACAAAGAAGATTTTAATTCTTATGGTTCCAGAAGAGGAAATCATGAAGTGATGATGCGCGGAACTTTTGCCAACGTAAGGATAAAAAATAAAATAGCTGACAGAGAGGGTGGATACAGTCGTTATTTACCTACAGGAGAAGTTAAAACGGTTTTTGATACCGCCATGCAATACCAAAAAGACCATACACCGCTGATTATTTTAGCGGGTAAAGAATATGGATCAGGATCCTCCCGTGACTGGGCTGCAAAAGGAACTTTCCTGTTAGGTGTAAAAGCGGTGATCGCTGAAAGCTTTGAACGTATCCATAGAAGCAATCTGGTTGGAATGGGTGTGGCACCATTGGTTTTCAATGATGGAGAAAATGCAGCCTCTTTAGGATTGGACGGAACGGAAACGTATACCATCACCGGTTTAGAGGAAAATCTGGTTCCGCATAAAATGCTTAATGTAAAAGCTGTACATCCTTCAGGAAAAGAAACAGTATTCACCGTTAAGGCAAGATTAGATTCGGCAATAGAAATTGAATATTATAAAAACCAGGGAATATTACAGTACGTTTTACGGGATTATTTAAAAAATAATTAATCTCCGGAATCCGGACTATACGATGGAATGAAAACAAGTGCAGGCATCTTATTATTTAAAAAAAGAAAATAACCATCTGTTTTATTTTCTGGTTCATCCGGGAGGCCCCTTCTGGAAGAATAAAGATAAAGGTGCCTGGTCCATTCCCAAAGGAGAAATAGAACAGGGGGAAGATCCTCTGGAACGGGCCCGCATAGAATTTAAAGAGGAAACCGGACAATCTATAGAAGGAGAATTCATAGGACTGACTCCCATCCGGCAGAAAGGAGGTAAAACAGTTCATGCCTGGGCAATAGAAACAGATATTGAAACGACACAGCTTTTCAGCAATTCTTTACAAATAGAATGGCCGCCAAGATCAGGAAAACGTATGGAAATACCGGAGGTAGACCAATGGGAATGGTTCGATTCAGAAGAAGCAAAAATACGTATTAATCCAGCGCAGGTGTTGTTCCTTTCAGAACTGGAGGAACTGTTGCAAAAGTAAGATTACAATTCTTTAATCAATCGAAAAGTAAGGTTGATCCGGGGTTGCATAGGCTTGGTTGATTTCGCAATTCTATGTTCCCAGTTAACCTGCAAATTACCTTTCATGATCAACAGCGATCCATGCGAAAGAGGGAGGCTGTATTTTAAATGATGATCATCCACTTTACGGAAATCAAAATTTCTGACCTGTCCAAGACTCAGAGAAGCGATTACAGGCCGGTTCCCCAACTCACTGTCTCTGTCCCTGTGCCACGCAACGGAATCATTGCCATTTCTGTACAGGTTCAGTAATACTGAATTGAATGTATATCCGGTTGTCTGTTCCAAACGCTGTTTCAATGCCAGTAATTCAGGGGACCATGGATTAACCACAACACGGGTACCACTTAACTGATAAGATTTGCCTTCGTCTCCATACCAAGCGGTCAGGCGTGGCGTCAAAACTTCTTTGTCATACATTTTCTGAGTCGTCTGGATCCATGGGGCAGTTTCCATTAAAAACTCCTGAAGCTCTTTTGCTTCCTGTTGTGATAGAAAATGATCCGTATATTCCAATAACTCTTTAGGAAACTGGTAATATTCTTCTGCATCAAATAAGCTAAGCTGGTCCATTGTGAGAAATTAAAAAAATATCCTTCACCGGTAAATAATCCGGTAAAGGATATTTTAATATTTTAAATTTTAATCAAGAGGCTTTCTGCCTGAAATAATATTATAAAGAACGACAATAATGGCAATAACCAATAAAACATGAACTAAATATCCGGTACTTATTCCGGGTATAACGTTTAGCATTCCTAAAAGCCAAACAACAATACAAATAACTGCGACTAACCATAATAAACTTCTCATAACTGTATATTTTAAGTGATTTATTTTATTAAAGCATACCTTATGCCTTTTGTTATTCAATTTTTATCCTGAATTCAGAACCTCAATACGTTTCTTCGTTGGTTACTCCTCTTTTCTAAAACTTACAACCTGATATTCACCATCCGAACAAAACTTTTTACAACTTTCATCATCAAATTTATCAGGAGCTTTCAGAAAAGCCTCAATGTGTTTTTGACTTTCTTCCGTATTAGCTGGGGTAATAATGATATGATAATCCTTCAATACCGTTTCATCAGCTTTTTTTAAAGATTCTTTTTTATGCTGAACTGCTTCGTTGTACTTCATATTGCTTTTTTATTACTTTTCAAAGATAAGTCTGCCCTCAAACGGCTCACTCCAACTGATAAAAATACGGTCGTTCAGTCTTCTTATCATAGCCTGTATAACCTCGTAACTTCCATCTTCATTTCTTTTCTCTACAGTAAGATTCGAGCCTTCTCCAATTTCTGTTTTTTTGTATTCAATCTGATATCGTCCGTCATCAGTGGGTACAAAATCTTCTTTATGTAAATTTCGATGTGCCATGATATAAAGTATAAGAATTCGGTTTATATAAAGAATAAATTATGCCATTTTTTACAAATATGTTATTTTTTTTCACTTTTAACATACAACACAGCAATCAATCCCATTATCAATAGCATATCTGCAGGATTTCATATATTTTGATAATCAATCATTTATAAGGTAATTCAACTTAAAACGGATTTATTTTTATCATCACTACAATCCTGATACCTTTTGATTAAGATTTTTGATATCTCTCCGCAATTCCAGAAACATATCTTTTACACTTTGGGTGTGGTCTTCATTTTCAAATTCCCGGATCGAAATTCCACAGGCATATTCCCAAACCTCCAGTAAATCACTCAAAATAATATCATAAGGCTCATAAAATGGATTGTCAGCCGCTATATGAAGTGCATTTTCTTTTCTGGATTTAAATCTTTTATAAGTAATTCCATCATTTAACGTTACAAAAATGTATGTTTTATCAGGCTTCAGGTCTTCTGTTTTTTCAATGTATTTTCCGACAATATAAGAACCATCTTTAAAAGGCGGCATCGAATCTCCTTCTACAGGAAAAGCCCTGTATTTTCCATTTGTAAGAAAGGGTAGGGAGATATTCTGGAGGCTTTCAATGTACCCTGGATCGGTATATCCGGACAGGTATCCCATTGATGCTTTCTGAGGAATAATTTCAATGCTGTTATTTCCTGATTGATCAACTACGACGGGAAGCACAATTCTGTTATCGGGAAGATTAATAATATCATTTAATGGATATTTCTTAAGGTCTATCGTTACCATCAGATCGATACTTACCCTATAGTACCTGGACATCTTAATCAATAGCTCTATCGGAGGTTGTGAAGCGCCATCTTCATACTTCGCATACCGTCCGCGCGTGATTGATAAGTTATCTGCTACGGATTGTTGAGATAATTTCAATTGATCTCTCAAATACCTTATGTTTTCTGCTAAAATTGACATTGCTATAAATTATATCAACAAATATAATAATTTTGATACAAATTGTAACTAATTTTGTTTCGTGGAACGATCGATTGTACATATGGACCTGGATACATTTTTTGTATCCTGTGAGCGTCTTAATAACTCAGAACTTAACGGAATCCCTCTGATCATAGGAGGTGGGGACCGTGGAGTAGTAGCATCATGTTCCTATGAAGCAAGAAAGTTTGGGGTACGCTCTGCCATGCCGATAAGAATGGCACTTAAGCTCTGCCCTGATGCTAAAGTGATCCGTGGAGATCATGAAATGTATTCCAACTTATCCCATCTGGTAACAGAGGTCATTCAAAGTAAAGTTCCGGTAATGGAGAAAGCCAGTATTGATGAATTTTATCTCGACCTGTCCGGAATGGATCAGTTTTTCGGATGCTATCAGTGGACTACAGAAATTGCTGCTGCCGTCACAAAAGAAACGGGACTTCCCATCAGCTTTGCATTATCCAACAACAAAACCGTCTCAAAAATCGGAAGTGGGGAATCTAAACCCGATGGAAAGCTCGAAATAAAGCCGCAGAATATGCAGGGATTTCTTAACCCTTTATCAATAAGGAAGATTCCGATGGTAGGAAATGCTACTTTTCAGCTCCTTTCAAGAATAGGAATCCGCACCATTCATACATTATCTGAAATGCCTGTTCTGGTATTACAACAGATGATCGGAAAAAACGGGATTGAACTCTGGAAAAAAGCCAATGGAATTGATGAAAATCCGGTTATTCCTTATTCAGAAAGGAAATCAATCTCAACGGAAAGAACTTTTTCGAATGATACCATGGATATGGTTTCTTTAAAAGGGCTGATATCGGGAATGGCTGAGCAGCTGGCCTATCAGCTCCGGAAAGAAAGATGGTTGACTTCAACGGTAACGATTAAGATCCGGTATTCCAATTTTGATACGGAGACCAAACAATGTAAAGTATCTTATACTTCTGCAGATCACACCCTTTCACGGGTTGCCCTGGAATTATTCCAAAAAGCCTACACCAGAAGAATGCGCCTTCGTCTGGTAGGGTTACGCTTCACAGGGCTGGTTCATGGAAACCATCAGATGGATCTTTTCGAAGATACTGAAGAGCTGATGAATCTTTATCAGTCGATGGATTATATCAAAAACCGTTTTGGAGCCCAGGCTGTCGGCAGAGCTTCCGGATTTGATTTAGAAAATAAAAACAGATTATTCTAACGCTATGTTTCTCAATTGTCATTCTTTCCACAGCCTTCGTTATGGCACACTATCCATCAAAGAGCTGGTAAAACAAGCTCAGAAATCAGGAGTCCGGGAATTGGTTTTAACGGATATCAATACCATTACCGGAATCTACGAATTTAAAACGTTATGTGACCAATGTGGTATAAAACCCATCGCCGGAGTTGAAATAAGGAAAGAAGGCAGGCTTCTGTATGTTGCTATAGCAAAAGAATTCAGCGGGATTGGAGAGGTCAACCAAATGATTACGGATTATAACTGCAATGGAAAAGACCTCACGGAAGCCGCTCCGCAATTTGCCAATGTATTTGTGATCTATCCTAAAGAAAATATTCCTGAAACACTTAGAGAAAATGAGTTTATAGGGATCCGGGAGGAAGAATTGACACTTCTTATCCGTACTGAATATCAGAACCTCATCCATAAAATGGTGGTACTGCATCCGATAACATTCGACACCAGAAAGGATTATAACCTGCACTGTATTCTTCGGGCCATAGATAACAATACACTCCTCAGTAAACTGACTGAAGATGACACCTGCCATAAAACGGAATATTTCAAACGGGAACAAAGTCTCCGTGATGCTTTTTATCAGTATCCAGAAATTATTAAAAATACACAGCATATTCTCAATTCCTGTCATTTTGAGTTTGACTATAAGAGAGTTAAAAATAAATTACATTACACCCGGTCCAAAGAAGGAGACCTTAAAATGCTGACCAGACTGGCCTATTTAGGATTAAAAAAACGCTATGGCTTAGATCATGAAATTGCCAGAGCAAGGGTTGAAATGGAGCTTAAAGTAATTGATGAACTCAATTTCAGCTCCTACTTCCTGATCGTCTGGGATATTATAAGATACAGCAACAGAATGGGATTTATGCATGTAGGACGGGGAAGTGGAGCCAACAGTATTGTAAGTTTTTGTTTAGAAATTACAGATATCTGCCCGCTGGAACTGGATCTGTATTTTGAACGCTTCCTCAATCTGAATAGGAAGACCCCTCCAGACTTTGATATTGACTGGAGCTGGCAGGAAAGGGATGCTATTCTGCAATATATTTTTGATCGCTATGGAAAAGAACATGTCGCATTTTGCGGAACTAATGTTGAATTTAAGTACAAATCGATATTGCGTGAAGTAGGAAAGGTTTTTGGTCTGCCAAAAGAAGAACTGGACGAACTAGCCAGCCAACGGATGGAACTGCATGATAAAAACCTGGTTATAGAGCATGTTCATAAATATGGTAAATTATTAGAAAAATTTCCTAATCAAAGGAGTATGCATGCTTGCGGAATTCTGATTTCGGAAGAGCCTATTACCCATTTTACAGCCCTTGAAATGCCTCCTAAAGGATTTCCCATTGTCCAGTTCGATATGAATGTTGCTGAAGATATCGGTTTTGAAAAATTTGATATACTTTCCCAAAGAGGTTTAGGAACCATTAACGATACCGTTAAGCTGATCAAAAAAACAAGGAATATTGATATAGATATTCGGGATACCTCAATTTCCAAAGATGAAGAAGTGTGTAATGAATATCTGGCACAAGGCAGAACAATAGGTTGTTTTTATATTGAAAGTCCTGCCATGCGGGGGCTCTTGCGAAGGTTGAAATGTGATAACTATAAAATTTTAGTGGCGGCTTCTTCCATTATCAGACCCGGTGTTGCCCAAAGCGGAATGATGCGTGAATACATCTTCCGGCATAACCATCCCGATCAGTTTGAATATTTTCATTCCGTATTTGAAGAACATCTGAAAGAAACTTATGGGATCATGGTGTATCAGGAGGATGTGATTAAAATCTCCCAGTATTTTGGGGGATTAACATTAGCAGATGGAGATATTCTCAGAAGGGCAATGAGCGGAAAAGGACGTTCCATTGAAAAGCTTCAGGAAGTAAAAGCAAATTTCTTTAAATCCTGTGAAGATAAAGGACATTCATTGGAACTGACTGCTGAAGCATACCGCCAGATAGAATCGTTTGCTGGTTATTCTTTCTGTAAAGCCCATTCGGCTTCCTATGCGGTAGAAAGTTATCAGAGTTTATATCTGAAAGTATATTACCCTCTAGAGTTTATGGTTTCCGTGATCAATAACATGGGTGGATTTTACCGCACCGAGGTGTACATTCATGAAACCAAAATGTCGGGTGGAATTGTCTGCAACCCTTGCGTGAACACCAGTGATTTTCAAACCACCCTGCACGGAAAAGAAATTTATCTCGGGTTAATGCATTTACAGGGGCTTGAAACCAGGATTGCCCATTTTATCGTTGAGGAAAGAGCCAGAAACGGGAATTATAAATCCCTGGAGGATTTTATCCGAAGAGTCCCTGTCGGACTTGAAACCGCACAAATACTTATTTTCATCGGAGCTTTCCGGTTTACCGGAAAACAGAAAAACGAACTACTGGTGGAAGTAAGGATGCTCCTGGTTAATTTCAAACCGGAAAACAGAGGATTGATGCTGATCGAAGAACCTGTTAAAGAATACAAGCTTCCCCGGCTGAAAAGGGAAACTTTTGAAGATGCTTTCGATGAAATTGAAATTCTGGGGTTTACCATATCATGCAGTCCTTTTGACTTGCTGAAGACCGGTTACAGAGGTTCCGTTTTTGTGAAAGACCTGCTACAGTACCATAAAAAACAGGTAAAAATGCTGGCCTACCTCATCTCCAGAAAACATGTCCCTACCAAAAAAGGAACGATGTATTTCGGAACCTGGATCGATGTGAACGGCGACTACTTTGATACTGCCCATTTTCCGGATAGTCTTGAAAAGTATACATTTCAGGGTGGGGGATGCTATCTTCTTCTAGGAACTGTGGAAGTTGATTTTCATTTTCCGACCATTACGGTTACCAAAATGGCCAAAATGCCATTCATTCCTGATCCAAGATATGCATATGACAAAGAAATGCAATACGATATTCATAAACAGATCAGAGAGGACGTAAGTATGACAAACAGGCTTCCTTATCCCCAAGCCCACGAAATCGGACTCCCCAGAAACAAGCTGAAATAAATATTTATTTCTTTTTATAAGGCAGATTCCAGATCAGGTCAGCGGCAAGATAATGGACACCACCTTTATGTATGCTGTGGCTGTCTCTGATCAGGTCATCCATATAACCGATATCTACCGTAAAAGGAGAATTGGGAATATCAAACATATAATAAGCAGCAATACGCATTTCCCGGTATCCAAAAGGGGTCCATTCCTTATCCGGCTCATTAAGATGGCTCACAGAAAATAATCCTTCTACGCTAAGCATCAATTTCTGGCTATTCTCTGATGGCAGGCTATAGGTGATCTGGCTTTTAAGACGGGTCCTTAACTGAAAATCTTCTTCCACATTATGGAAGTCAGGATCAAAAAACTTTCTGAATTCCTGTCGCACGGTATTTTTAAGCTTCCATCTTTCTCCGAGATTAAAAGTATATGCATACCTCCCATAGATCCTGAATTCCTGCTCTATACCTTCTTTTTCATAAGGGGAGACCTCATCATATTGAGGCTGACGACGATAACTGAATGCATAACTGTATTGCTGGTGCGGGGCAAACGAATGATACACCTCATGATTCAATACCAGGATCGCCTGCCTGGAAACCAAATTATTCCGGTCCGGCTCACTTTTACGGCCTATCGCAACATAACTTAAAGTTTGCTTTTTCCCCAATGAATCCATTCTACGGCGAACACCAAATGCACCCCAGAATGCTGTATTGGCTTCCCCTAAACCCGGCGGGCTGATCTGGGCTTGTAAAAAGAGACTTCCGAACAGCAATAAGGCTCCGGCAATTTTTTTTAATCTCAACGATCGTTCCCATAAAACATTCTTCATTATCACAAATTTAAAGGCTTTTTAACTCCACGTATTATTTAAATGACTTTTAAAGTGTCGAAAATCGGGACAAAATCTGGAAGAATTCTGGAATCCATGTTATAATTTTAATTAGTCTACTAAATTAATAGACTAATATGATTTATCTCATGTCCCTCCTTGGTTAAGATTTGTGAAGAATTAAATACTTTTGACACAGTTAAAAAAATAAACTTTATTCTCATGAATAAAACTTCATCTCATCCTTATTTATGCACGATGACAGCAACGGTATCCATTCAAGACGAATGGAGTACAGGCAACTGTCTTTCACAACACGATCTTATGTTACAACACATGTGTTTTGATTTTATGATGTGCTACATGATGATGAAGTCATAAGCCACCTTTACTGTAGAAATTAAAACCCAATAATTACAGGTTTTTAAACAGAAGTAATTCCCGTACAATTTAACGACTCTATTATAGCCGTCCCGGAAAAGGAGGGAGGAGGATTATTATTTCTTACCGGAAAAAAACAGTAAGCATCCATCTCATTTTTTAACCTACTTAAATTAATATATAATGAAGAAAAACCAATGTAAAATTGGTGCACTGGCCATGATCTTAATTGCAGAATTTGGCTTTGCACAAAATAGGGACAGCCTTTCCACCAAAGAGCAGTCTATAAAAGAAGTCGTGGTGGTAGCCTTTGGAAAACAGAAAAAAGAAGAAATAACAGGATCCGTACAGTCTTTAAAGACAAAAGATATTGCTAATCTCCAAAACGGAAATGTTTTACAGGGAATCGGGGGTAAAGTAGCAGGGGTACAGGTAGTATCCTCAGGTCAGCCAGGTTCACAGCCTGTCATCAGAATGAGAGGAATAGGTTCGATCAATGCTTCAAGTGATCCATTAATCGTATTGGACGGCATTCCTTATAACGGAAACCTTAACAGCATTCCGGGATCTGATATTGAAAGCATCTCCTTTCTTGAAGATGCTTCTTCCAACGCATTATATGGTTCCAGGGGAGCCAATGGTGTGATCATTGTAAACACCAAAAGGGGTAAATCCAAAGGCCTTCATATAGAAGCAGATATCAGAACAGGGGTTAATTTCAGATCTGTTGAAGATTATTCAGTGTATACTTCACCACAGGATTACTACACCGCTTATTATAACCGGGCAAGGATCGGTGAAATTGCCAGATTAACACAACCCGGAGCGGTTCCTTCCGGTACTAACCCTCATGAAGTTGGAATAATTGCTCTGACCAGCTTGAGATACAATGCCTACAATGTCCCTTTCAGTCAAATGATAGGGCAGGATGGTACCTTTAACAAAAGTGCCCAACTTATCTACCAGGACAACTGGAAAAAACTTCTTTTTAAACCCGGATTAAGAAGAGAAGCCAATGTAGGGATCAGCGCCAATAATGACCAGATAAAATCCTATACCTCCCTGAATTATTTAGATGATAAGGGATATCTTATTTCTTCCGGTTTTGAAAGATTCGGAATACGATCCAATCTGGATTATACTATCACCTCAAAGTTAAAACTGATCAGCAGCCTGTCTTATACTTACAGCCAGCAGGATTTTGGTGAATCGGGAGGATTTTCCAATCCGTTCCAGTTTGCAAGAAATATTGCTCCTTTCTATCCTGTTTTCCTTAGGAATGATAATTACCAGATCATTTATGACAATAATGGAAATCCACTCTATGATTACGGGGATTCCAGTGGTCCAAACGGAGCAGGAAGGTCTTATGCTGTCTATGAAAACCCGGTAGCCAATCTTCAGCAGGATAAATTCCGGACAACAAGCAATCTCACCAACATTAATCTGGGCCTCAATTACGAAATTGTCAAAGGATTGGATTTCACCTATAACTTTGGAGCATATCTGGAAAATCTTAAAGACCTCAGATATGGCAATACCGTCGGAGGAACTTCATCATCTGTCGGGGGAACCATCAATATGGGCTCCACATTCAAGCATACATTAAACCATCAGCAGCTCCTTACTTATCAGAAAAAACTAGACAAACATAGTTTCAATATCCTTATTGGGCATGAACTCAATAAAATAAAAAATGAAGGGTTTTCCGGATCAAAACAACAACTGTTATTACCCAACTCGTTATCTTTTGACAATGCTGTAAAAATAACAGATTTATCGGGGAATGGCTACGAATATGCTGTAGAAGGCTACTTTTCCAGATTACTTTATAACTATGATAATAAGTATTTTTTCAATGCCAATATCCGAAGAGACGGATCGTCTGTATTTTCGCCGGATAGCAGATGGGGTACCTTTTATGGTCTGGGAGCTGCATGGAATGTAGCCAAAGAAGATTTCCTTAAAGATAATGAAGTAATCAGCTCCTTAAGGTTAAAAGCTTCATACGGTCAACAGGGTAATGATAACATATTACTTAATGACGGAACAAGAGATTATTATGCATACCAGGACATCTATGGCATCAATAACTTTGGAAATGATAAGCCCGTTCTTTCCCTTAAAAAGCAGGGAAATAAGGACTTAAAATGGGAAACTTCCAAAAACCTGAATGCAGGTTTTGAAATATCCCTGCTACAAAACAGGATCAGCCTGAATGCAGATTATTTCGAAAGAAAAGTATCCGATATGATCTATATGCTTCCATTACCGCCTTCCAATGCCGGATCCTACATAAAGTACGGCAATATCGGTGACATGATCAACAGGGGAGTTCAGGCCAATCTAAGCGCTGAAATCCTGCACTCCGATCAATTCCAATGGAATGTATATGCGAATGCCACCCATTACAAAAATAAAATCACCAGATTACCGGCCGAACAAAGGAATACAGGTCTTGTTTCCGGACTTTTTATCCTTACGGAAGGAGGCGACAGGTATACTTACTATCTTAAAAAATTTGCAGGTGTAGACCCTTCTAACGGAGATGCTTTATGGTACCGTACAGCATTAAACCCTAATACCCAGAAAGAGGAAACAACTGTTACCCGGAATTATAAGGATGCAACAGATTACAATACGGGTAAATCCGCCATTCCAAAAGTATACGGTGGTTTCGGAACTGATTTTACTTATAAAGGATTTAACCTGGCTGTAAATTTCTCTTATCAGTTCGGTGGATACGGCTATGATGATATTTACAGATCTTTATTCCATTCCGATAGCTATGCTTCTAATTACTCTACAGATCTAAGCAAAACATGGACACCGGAAAATCCGGGTGCACAGCTTCCAAGGGTAGATCTTACCTCTACGAATCAGAATGGAAACTCCACGCTTTATCTTATAAAATCGGATTATATCAGTCTTCAGGATGTTACATTATCCTATCAGCTTCCGGACGGATTTCCGCAGCAGGCAGGTTTATCGGGGCTGAAAATTTACGTTACAGGAAACAACCTTTACCTATGGTCTAAAAGAAAAGGTTATGATCCGAGAGCTTCATTAACCGGCGTATCCGATCCATACCGTTACTCTTTATTATCCAGTGTTTCCCTAGGTTTTAAATTAACATTTTAAGAAAATATGAAAACAATACAATACTTTATAGCAGCCCTGTCAATAAGCGTTATGATGACAAGCTGTGCCAATGATCTGAATACAGATCCGGATGGAGATATCTCCGGTGAACAGTTGAATAATGATCAGTCATCACCTGAAAAAATACTGGGTGGAATATACCTTGATCTCCGCAGTAACGGAGCCGGAGGAACGACCTTACATTCGGATTTTGGAATTATGGCGATAAAAGCAGGATCAGATCTGATGTCTAATGACGTTATCCAGGCTAAAAATCAGCATTTGGGAATGTTTTACAATTATGATGCAACGAATGCCAATAATTCTGCATCCGAATTTGTATGGACTACATTTTATGCGAGAATCTTTATCATCAACAAACTTCTGGATGGTCTGCAGAAAAATGGTAACGATAATAATAAAGCCATTAAAGGACAACTTCTCGCCCTCAGAGCTTACTCCTATTTTTATCTGGTGCGGTTTTACGCCAACGATTACAAAGGACATCAATCGGAGCCGGGAGTTCCTTTGGTCTTAACAAGCAGCAACCCAAGCCAGGGACTTCCCAGAGCAATCATATCGGATGTATATAAACAGATTGCCAGTGATATTGAAGAATCTATTATCCTTCTGGATAGCTATGCCCGCCCATCCAGAGCCCAGATAGACCAAAGAACGGCAAAAGCTATAGCCTCAGAAGTTTATTTACAGACAGGAGATTACATAAAAGCAGCAAAATATGCTGAAGAAAGCAAGCAGGGAATAGCACTGATGACCGAAAATGAGTATACGACAACCGGGTTTTCCAATATCAATAATCCGGAAGTATTGTGGGGTTTCCACAATACGACATCCACAATGAGTATTGGAAATTACTATGCTTCTTTCTTCTCTATGTTTGATAATACCAATAAAGGATATGCCGGTGCTGCCGGTATCTATAAGCTTATCGACAAAAGGTTGTATGAAGCTATTCCAGAAACGGATTATCGCAAAAAAGTATTCAACGGAGCACAAAGCAATTCCTATACTTTTAATGGAGAAACAAGAAATTATCCTGCATATGTGAGCTGGAAATTTAAAGACCCTACTTTTTTTGAAGGGGATTATATTTATATCAGGGCTTCATCATTATATTACATACAGGCTGAAGCAATGGCCAGACAGGGAAGGGAAGCAGAAGCCAGACAGGTATTGTATGAAATCACTTCGAAAAGAAACAGTGCCTACACGTTATCTACCAAAACCGGAAATGAGCTGATCAATGAAATTATCCTGCAAAAAAGGATAGAATTATGGGGTGAAGGTTATGACTGGTTTGACATGAAAAGACTGAATGTTCCTCTGGAAAGAATATATCCGGGAACCAACCATACGTTTGGCAGATTCAATCTTTCACCCGATAAATTCAGGTTCCAGATTCCTAATAAAGAGATCAATAACAATCCACAGATCAAACAAAACGACTAGCAACACACATTCATTCATATCAACAAATTATTAGCAATTTGTAGCCGGAGTATTTTCACTCCGGCTTTTTTGTATATTACGTCTATGGCAATTCAACTTATAGCCTCGCATTAGCACACATTTTGTTATGATAGATGCTCAGTATTACCATAATGAAATTAATTGATCTCTGGTCAATTCAAAATTAATTTGAAATTGGTGTACTTATTTTATCCTGATTAATTTTTAAAATATGAAATTCCTAACTTATCTGGAGGCCAATAAAAAACTTCTATTTAAAGCAATACTTATGAGTTTAGTGGTGCTGTTTATTCTGTTGAGCCTTTTTGTTACTTTTATTTCTCCCGAATATCTGGACCTCCATATTTCCAGAGAAATACAGGAGAATCAAACCAGGAATCTTGACGCATTAATGATAGGTATCAGCTGGTTGGGAAGAACCCCGGTATCAGTGGTTATGGTTTTCCTTATTGCCCTTGTACTGGTTTTATTACGGTATAGAAAAGAAGCCGTATTTATTGTATCCACATTGTTATCAGGACTTGTAGGCTTAATCCTTAAAATCATCATCAACAGACCGCGTCCTTCCCAGGATCTGGTCGTTCTTTTAGAAAAAACCCAATACCAGAGTTTTCCAAGCGGACACGTTTTATTTTATACCACTTTTTTCGGAGCGCTGATTCTAATTTTCCTTCATATGAAGACCATAAAATATACCGTGCGTATATTCCTTGTTGCCACATGTCTGCTGATGATATTTGCAGGAGCTTTTTCCCGTATTTATCTGGGAGCACATTGGTTTACAGATGTTTTAGGCGGATTTATTGTAGGGATTCTCTGTCTCTTTGCTTTGGGATCCGTCTATGTGAAAAATATAAGAACTGCACCATAAAGTTGCTGAATAGTAAAGTGATATAATGGCGAAAAGGCAAAATTGCATAAAACCGGCTTCTCAAAAAACAAAATTTACAATTCAATAAATCTGCAATTTTACCTTCCAGCTTTATTCGATTCCGGCTTTTCGCTTTTTCGCGATGTAACAATACTTCAAAATGGTATCTTTTTTGCGACCATATCCCTATGAGTTGTTTTATTTCTGCTTATTGAAACTCAGTCCAATAGCAAAACACTCTGAAATATTCGTTACACTTTAATTCTTAACATTATGCTTAATTATAACTTAGCTAATCAGGAAATAGCCATCCGCCTGCTTGTTGCTGCTGTATTCGGCGGTCTTGTCGGTTGGGACAGACAAAGGAAAGAGGGGGTGGCAGGTTTAAGAACCCATATGTTGGTTTGTGTAGGTTCTTCTTTAATTATGATTGTTTCTGCTTTTGGCTTTAATGATATTATGGGAAAACCTTCTATTGTGCTCGACCCTTCACGGATTGCTGCCCAGGTCATCAGTGGAATAGGCTTTTTGGGAGCCGGTACCATTCTTTTTCTCAGACCACAAATTATAATCGGACTTACTACAGCGGCAGGATTATGGGCTGTTGCAGGTATCGGATTAGCCGTTGGGGGTGGCTTGTATTTTCCAGCCTTCATTGCCACGGTGATCATCCTTGTTATTCTGGCTCTATTAAAACCATTTGAAAGAAAGCTTTTTAAAAGTACAAAAGGTAAAACCATGACCTTGTTCTATAATTCCGGACTGATCAGCCTTGCTCAGATTGAAAGTATATTCACTAAATATGAATTGGTGACGAGTGAAATATTCATACACAGCAGTAAGGACAGCTCATCCGATGAACTAAAGGTTACCTTTGATTACAATTCCCCTCCATCTCAAATACTTTCAGCATTAGATGAGTTTAAAACGATTGAAGGGATAACTGAGATTAATTCTCATATCTAATAAATCTTTCTTTAAATTCTTTTTCAACTTTAAGGATTATACAGCAAAATGATCCGCTTCATTTATGCAGATTTATAGATTAAGCAAGATTAATATTGCAATATAATGCAAATTTGCATATTTTTGCAAAACAAATAATTACATTAATGGTCTCTGAAACGGTAAAGAAAGCAAAAATAGCTACCCAGCTTATATTTTTAGTTTGTGGATTGGGAATTGCGAGTTGGGCACCTATG
Organism: Chryseobacterium proteolyticum; assembly: GCF_046591535.1. Taxonomy (NCBI): domain Bacteria; kingdom Pseudomonadati; phylum Bacteroidota; class Flavobacteriia; order Flavobacteriales; family Weeksellaceae; genus Chryseobacterium; species Chryseobacterium proteolyticum. The sequence goes on from NZ_JBJLWK010000001.1 coordinate 696,234, forward strand.
GTTCCCTTTGCTAAAGACAGACTTAGATTAGATGAAGCCGATTTAGGCTTACTGTTGCTTTTGCTGGGAGGAGGAGCCTTGTTGATGATGCCGTTATCAGGACTCCTGATCAATAAAATAGGGAGCCGGAAAATTATAGCTGTAAGCGTTTTGTTGAGTGCATTACTTCTTCCTTTTCTATTGATTGTATCGGATGTTTATATTATGGGAGCCGTTCTTTTCGCATTCGGGTGCAGCATAGGAACGATTGATGTAGCTATGAATGCTCATGGAGTACAGGTGCAGAATCAATATGGAAAACCTATTATGTCATCCCTACACGGACTCTTTAGTGTTGGCGGGCTTTTCGGTTCTTTAGGACTGGGTTTTCTTATGAAGCTGGGATTAAATCCGATTTATGCGGCAGTAAGTATATCCGTTTTGCTTATTTTCCTTTTGATCATTCAATTCAGATATTTATTTGATCGTGAAACGGAAAGAAAAAGCATTATCCAGTTTTCCCATGTGGATCATGAAAGTAAAACGACTTCCCGTTTTCAATGGATGGATTCGAGAGTTTTGATTCTGGGGATCATGTGCTTTATGGTTTTTCTCTCCGAAGGAGCTATGTTGGATTGGAGTGCCGTATTTCTAAGAGATGATAAAGGCGTGGAGTCTGAATTTTCAGGGATAGGATATGCTGCTTTTTCTGTAGCCATGGCTGTTATGAGATTATCGGGGGACTCCCTTATCAGCAAATTAAACAGCAGGATAGTGGTCATAGGCGGAAGTATTATTGCTGCAGCGGGAGTAATTATTTTAACGTTTAGTCCATGGGTACCGCTATCTCTTTTTGGCTTTATATTACTCGGATTGGGAGCTGCCAATATTGTTCCTGTATTTTTCAGTGAAGGCGGGAGGATTTCAGGAATTTCTTCCACGGTTGCCATTCCTGCAATTACGACAATAGGTTATGCCGGATCACTGGCAGGTCCTGCTTTACTAGGCTTTATTGCGCATCATTTTTCTTTGACTGCCGCATTTGAAATTATAGCTTTGCTATTTGTTGTGGTCGCCATCATATATAAATTCAGAAATACTTCGTCATCATGTTAAAAGAAGAACGTTTTGAGGTCATCCTGACCCAGCTAAAGAAAAAAAAAGAAAGTTATGTTTGAGAGCCTGGCCTCAGATCTTAATGTTTCTGAAGACACGGTACGAAGAGATATAGAGCAGCTTCACCGCAATGGTCTTTTATCCAAGGTTCGTGGAGGTGCTATTTTAAGAGAGAAAGATCCGCTTTCTTTTCATGACAGACAGTCTTTTTTGGCCGAGGAAAAAAATGTAATTGCTTTAAAAGCTCAGCAATTCATTAAGGATGGGATGACCCTCTTTTTAGATGGGGGAACAACCCTCTGTGCAGTTGCGAATTATATGCCGGCAACTATCAATATCCGGGTTATAACGAACAACACCTCGCTCATTCCTATCCTTAGTACATTCAAAGGGATAGAACTGATTCTGTTGGGAGGAATTTATGATAATGATTTAGCCGTTACTACAGGAAATGCAACCTGTGATGAAGCGTCCCGGTTTATTGCAGATCTTTTCATCATGGGAACCTGTGCAATAGATGCAGATTTTGGTGCATCAGCAACTTCTATGACTGATGCGGAAACCAAAAGAACCATGATCAGATCATCAAAAAAAAACAATTGCACTCGCCAATCAAAATAAACTCCGACGTACAGAGCCCCTTAAAATCTGTGATATTTCAGATCTTGATGTATTAATTACAGATCTATCTGCCGATCATGATGAACTGGAATCTTTCAGGAGGCTAAATGTTCAGATTGTGTAGAGAACAGTATTATAAACTGTATGATTGAATGTTAAAAATCAATCTAAAAGCTTATGTATAATATTATGTATTTTTTAATCATATTATTTATAAATTATGTCTTACCTCTCAAATTTGGGGAAAACTTCTAAAAAAAAAGACTTAAAAATCACGCCTTATTCTGTGTAAGGCGTTTCTTTTTTATTAAGGATATTTCTTTGATTTTCTAGAATATTTAAAAATTTTAATATGCCTACAGAAGATTCAACAAAGAATAAAATCAACATATAAATTAATGTTGCATATAACTTTTATTCATTAAAATAAATTTCATTTAGAAATGAATTAATTACAATCCAATAGATAAAATTAAATTCATCATCCGATTTTCTAAAAGTTTCTTTAAAAATAAAATAAGCAAAATAATTTCTTGACGAATCTGAATGAATCATTTAGATTAGCTGCCATTAATAAGAAACACAAGGCATGAAAAAACTCTACTTCAGTGTACTTTCTATGTGCATTATTTCCGGGCTATCGGCCCAGGAAGTGGTTTGGCAAAAAGATATCAAATCCTCAACCCTGGATTTTCTAAGCCAGGTAACCACTACAATCGATCAGCAGTATTTGATAACAGGAAGTGTCATACAGGCTGGAAATCAGAAGAAGGATGCTGGAAGCATCCAGCAAAATAATGGATATGACTTTCATCTGGTAAAACTCAACCAACAGGGAGACCAGGTTTGGGAAAAATATTTCTCAGGAAACAATCATGATTATTTGTCTTCTACCGTAGCTACCCAGGAAGGAGGCTTTCTAGTTTCAGGAACCTCATATTCCGGAAAGGGAATAGATAAAAAAGATGACTCGAAAGGCGGATCAGATATCTGGCTCATTAGAATTAATGAATTTGGAGATGAGCTGTGGCAAAAGACTTTAGGAACAAGTGCTGATGAAGAAGCCAGAGCTGTTATCCAGTCCACAGATTTAGGATTTGTTGTAGCCGGAAATGTTCAGAATTCTTCCAAAGGCTATGGTTCAAAAGATATCCTGGTTATCAGACTTGATAAAAACGGAAAAGAACTTTCACAACTTATTTTAGGAGGAAAAGGATTAGATGAAGTGGAGAAGATGATCCCCACAAGAGACGGAGGAGCACTTCTGGGAATCTATTCAAGAAGTTCAGAGTTTCGTGTTTTCGATTCCGGGAATCAAAACTCAGCCACAGGAACCTCAGATTCCGTATCCCGCTATGCAAAAACAACTGAAAACTTTGGTGAAGGAGATTACTGGATCGTAAAACTAAACAAAGAAGGAAAGGTAGAATGGGAAAAGAACCTGGGAGGAAAAGGAGATGATCATCTAAGAACACTGGCTTTAACCTCAAACGGTTATATCATCGGAGGAGAATCCAGAAGTGAAAGATCCGGAAACAAAACAGTAGGAATAGAAGAAGGAACAGATTTGTGGTTGGTTTCTTTAAATGAAAGAGGAGATGAACAGTGGCAGAAATCCTACAACTTCAAAAACAGGGATGTTTTGATGGGTATGACTGCCCTAAATCAGCTATCAACTGACAACTCTCAACCCTCAACTAAAGGAATATTGTTGGGTGGATATACTCAGGCAGAAGGAAGAATAGAAACAGATGATGAAACATTCTGGATATTGTATCTGGATCATAATGGAAATGAACAGTGGAGAAAGCATGTGAAGGGAGAATCCAGAAAGAGAGAAGAGAGGTTATCGGATATTAAGCTGAACAGGGATGGTTCCATCATTTTAGCAGGAACCAGTGCAGAGGAACTAGGGAAGGAGAACTGGAAGATTGTGAAGCTGGGAGATAAGCAACTGGATCAGTTAATTGAAAAACAGGATATCAAGATCTACCCGAATCCGGTATCAGATTATGCTTATGTGGAGGTTGGGTTGGAGAGTTCGAGAGTGAATGGGTTTGAGGCAGACATTACCTTATATGATATGGGAGGAAGACAAATACAAAGCTTGAAGACTAAGAATAAGATAACGAAGATGAATACTCAGAATTTAATTCAGGGAGGTTACCTAGTTACGGTAAAGACCAATGAAAACAAAACAGCGAGCGCAAAACTGATAAAAAAATAACATGATGAGAAAAATTATATTTTACCTATTTCTTATTGCTATAATAAATTATACAAATGGACAATCTTATAGAAGCGTGTCTTTTCCTTCCAGCCCAGAGGCAATCTCAATTTTAAAAGTGGTTGATATCCCCGTAAACCTTTCTACTGGAGTAATAAATTCTAGCATACCTATCCACAACATCAAGCTGAAAAACCTAGAAATACCTATTTCAATAAATTATCAATCTTCTGGTTATAAACCAACCGAAGTGGCAAGTAATGTAGGATTAGGTTGGGATTTAATTGCAGGAGGAAAAATTGTTCAAAATGTGAATGGTAAAAATGATTTAATAGACGGTTACTTGCAACATGATGCTCAACTTCCTATTAACCGTGATTTAAAATTTCCGATAATGATGGGGACAGGTTATGGAGGTCCTGCAGGTGCTGCCGTAATGGCCATTATGGATAGCTTAAAACAGCCTGGTACAGACTACTATTTACTATCCCGTATCACCGGAAGGAATTATACAGGCTCACCTGTTTTAGATGTTAATGCAGATGTATTTTATTATTCAATCCCTGGTCAGTCGGGGAAGTTTTTTCTTAGCAGAAATCAGCAGGGCGAAATCAAAACGTATCCGATACCTGTGGAAAAAGGAGAAAAGATTAATTTAAAAAATAATTCGGAATATGAAATCATAGATACAAAAGGAAACATTTATACTTTTGGACAAACTACTGAAAGTTTTAATTATACCAATAGTACAGGAGCTATTATAAATTCTCTAAACGGGCAATCGACCAGTTCTTATTTAACGTTTTACTTAACTCAAATCAAAACACCACAGAATGAGATTGTCAATTTCTATTACGATGATGTAGAATATGAACATATAGCCAATAATGATTATATAAGATATCGATATTTTTCTGAAAAATTCGAACAAACAATTAATTATTATACTATTGTAAAGGCTAAAGTTCTCAATAAAATAATAGTTAATAATGATTATGAGGTTATTTTTAATTACAACAATTATCGGAAAGATATCTCTGGTAAGATAGCACAAAAGGCGCCAAAAACCTTAGATAAAATTGTGATCAAAAAAACATTAGAAATTACAAACTATGATTTCGAGTACGAATATTTTGGGGTTAATAAGTCTAATTACAATACTACCATACATGAATCCAATAATTTTAATGTTGGATATAAGCTTAAACTAAAAAGCATAAAGAAATCTGGTGAAGAACCTTATGTTTTTAACTATTACAATGAGAAAAGCATTGACCGCTATACGGAAGCATTAGACCATTGGGGCTATTATAATAACAGATCTCTAAGATATATCCCTACAGCTGGTTTTGATAATGGTTATATTTCTGTTTCAAATGCGAAGGAACCTGATCTTGAATCAACAAAAAGTAACATTTTAAAATCGATTGTATACCCTACTAAAGGATATGTATTGCTTAATTACGACTTAAATGATTATTATGATGAAAATTTTATTAAATACCAGCAAGAAACCAATGTGGTAGGGGTCTATGCTGAAGATGGCACAGATCAATATACAGGACAAATCGAGAGACAAGAAAAAGAATTTATTTTCCCAAATAATAGTTTAGAATCATCAACTACTATTTCCATCCAGTACTCTTTAATAGATGACGGGGTACAGACAACGAATAATTATATCGATTATGGTTTTTTAGATGAAAATAATAAAGCCGTATATTTTAAGCTTGCTTTAAAGCCTGGGTTCAATAATGAAGGTATTTCTATACATGATTTCATACCGGGTAAAAAATACAAGATTTTCATAGAATATTCCAAAACACAAGAAAATGCAGGGAAAAGCTTTGGAATCGTTTTTACTACTGTAAAAAGAATAAAAGCAGGTGAAAAATATGTTAAGGTTGGAGGACTCCGAATTGAAAGTGTAGAGCATTATGACCATAATGGGCAGAAAGAAAGAAAACAAGCTTATAATTATACCAATAATGATAAAACTTCTGGTTTACTTTACGAAAGGCCTTATTTCTACTATGGTGAAAAATTGATACTACCGCAATATATAGGACAACAGGAAGGAGCTAATTATATCAAACTCTATCAGACACAACACTCTAAGTTACCTTATAACGTAATGGGTTACAATGGTTATCATATCTTCTATAAAAAAGTTACAGAACTTACTCAGAATGTTCGATATCAAAACTTTCCAGCAAAAAAGATAGAACGATACTTTACTTTTATAAATGACACTAAAAGATATGGGACGGAACAAGTAACCTCTTATGATTGGAAAAGAGGACTTCCGGAGATGGTGAAATATTTTCTATATAATAATAACAAATATGATCTTACAAGACAAGAAGTGTACAGCTATAAATTCTGGGATGCTCCGCGAATCACAAATTCGATCTACATAGATCATATAGATCCTCCTATTTATCCAAATGAATTCCATAAAACCTCTGTAAATGCAACCGCAGAATATGATGATCCTTATTTACTCAACTGGAGTACGTTTAGTGTATCAGGATATAAGCTCATCTCTTCCTGGTTTCATCTTGATAAAAAAACTATAGAAGATTATTACGATGGGAAGCTATTAAAGACAGAAATTAAGTATTCTTATGATAATCCTACCCATTTACAATTGACTGGCCAGTCTACTACCTATCCCGATGGTTCTCAAACTGAGACCCTTTACAGCTATGCCCATGAGAAAGGAAATCAAAAGCTGATTAACGCTAATATGATTGGAATTCCATTAGAAACTACAGTGACAGAAAAACTAAATGCTAATACTGCTGTAAAAACGATTTCAAAATCAGAAACAAAGTATGATGATCCTTCAAATCTATTTCCAAGCTCAGCAATATCCTATAATATTCTGGATAATACCCCCTCTACAGAAGTGACTTACAATAAATATGATTCTAAAGGAAATATCCAGCAATACACTACCAAAGCAGGTGTTCCCACAACAATCATCTGGGGATATAACCAGACACAGCCTATTGCAAAAATTGAAGGTGCAAAATTATCTGACATTCCACAATCACAGATTACAGCTATTGTAAATACTTCTAATGAAGATGCCTCAGATCCTGCAAAAGAAAATTTATTGATGACGGCCCTGGATACCTTCAGAAAAAATACAAACCTGGCTTCCTATCAGGTTTCCACTTATACTTATGATCCTTTAATCGGAATAACCAGTATTACTCCACCATCAGGGATCAGAGAGGTGTATATCTATGATACTGCCAACAGATTGAAAGAGATCCGCCAACAGGAAGTGGACAGCTCCGGAAATATAACATATAAGACGTTAAAGGAATTTAAATACAATTACAAAAACTAGCATACAATGATCGCCTAAGTTTTATAATAATATATTTTGTCTAATAAATGAATTTTTAAATAAGGTTACACTTACTCTAAATAACAAAGTTTAATGCCGTTAATTTTAAATTAATTAAAAATAAAACACACTAACCCCACTTTAATAATGATGAAAAATATAATTTTATTACCATTTTTATTTATAAGCTATTTTATATATGGACAAAATTATCAGGTTGCGCCGAATAAATACAACTTAACAATCAAATCTCCTGACGCAAGCCAACTATCCAAATTTACAGATATTCCTCCTAGCACTCATACAGGTACTACAAGTATTATAATTCCCATTTATACAATTCAAGTGGGAGATTACACTCTTCCTATTTCCTTAAAATATCATACATCGGGTATAAAAGTGAAAGAAGTTGCTTCTAAAGTAGGGCTTGGGTGGAGTTTGTCTATTGGAGATATTATTCTTTCCAAACAAATATTTGGAAATCAAGATAAGGGAGCAATTCCTAATATCAATCAGGTAGATGGAGGCTTTGAACCCAATACAAACTCCGGTGACCAGAATTTTGCGACAATAATAACAGGATTTAATTCTTTTGATCCTGAAAATCCACTCAAAGATAATAAAAAGGATACCCAGCCAGATATCTATTCTTATTCCGTAAAAGGTACTTCAGGAGACTTTTATTTTGATAGTAAAGGAAAAATTATAAAAATACCAGAAACTGATATAAAAATAGAGGATTATTTTACATTGACTGATAATAATGGTAACAAATATTTTTTTTCAGAGGGTAACCAAATGAGAACAACAGGAGGACAGATTCCTTCTAGCGATGATATTATAACTACCGATTTTATTATAAAGAAAATTATTCTTAATACCGGAAAAGAAATCGTATTTGAATATTCATCAATAAATACTCCATACCAATATTTAAGCAATTACTACAAGGGATTCTCCTATCCGGTATCATGTATACAAAGTAAAAGCTCTGAATATAACGAGTATGCATCTTTAACAGAAGTAATGTCCGAAAATTACCTCACTAAAATTATCTATCCCGAAGGCTCCGTACTATTCACTTATAATAATAGTAGAGAAGACATTATAAACGGACTTTCATTAGAAAAAATTTCAACTTATGATAATGCAAATAAGTTAATTTATAATTATTTTCTTAATAAAAGCTATTTCACCACCTCTGATACTAAAAATATTAATGGCTACCCCAATCATACAAATTCAATAACAAAAAGATTAAAATTAAATGAAGTAAAAAATACCGTTGATAACTCTTCTTTTAAACTAACATATTATGAGGAGAATCCTCTTCCTAACAGGTTATCTGATGCTACCGACTATTTGGGATATTCTAATGGAAAAACAAATAATGCAGGAATTCCCTATTTTACAATGGAAGATGAAGTATATGGATTAGGGGACGATAAAAAACCCAATATCACCTATGCTGTTTCCGGAAGTTTAAAAGAAATTATATATCCCACAGGGGGTAAAATGAAACTTGACTATGAATTGGATGACTTTAATTTTGAAGGACCAGAAATCAATGTTTCACGTCAAGGGTTTATGGAATGCGGAAACGGAACAATTGGAGGAAGAGAATTCACAGTAAATTCAACTCGCGCCAATATAAAGTTCAAATTTACCTTCACTAGTCCATATAGTCCTAATGATGATGGATCAGGAAGTCTTCCTATAGGATCATATGTTGTAGCTGAACTCCTTGACCAAAATAATAATATTTTAAAACAATTCTTAATCAGTAAAGAGTATGAGTATTTTATAGAAAAGAAAAGCTTATACAAAATCAGATTTCGCAAGCAAGGAAGTGAAAATCTAGATACTACAAAGCCTCTTCCTTGTCTGATGGTAGAATGGTATGAAGTTACCTCAGAAAATAAAAAATATAACAAATCGGTTGGAGGAATTCGCGTTAAAAAAAATTACCAAACAAGAAAATTTTAATAACAATATTATGGAAGAAAGGTTTATATATACTGATAAAAATAATATTTCCACAGGAGTATTTATGGGAGATCCTCTCAACTATTTTTATTCAGTAAAGTCTCCTGATGATTATAATGGAAATTACTGCGAAAAACTTATTGTCAGTAATTCAGGAAACTTCAATCTAGCGACAATAAACGGAAAACCAGTAGTGTACAATAAGGTTATTACAGAAAGAATAAATGTAAACAATAATGAAAAATGGAAAACGGAAGATAGCTATTATAATATAGGATCTACAAATGCATATAATAGCAAAGTACCCTATCTTACTTTTGTTAATAACCAGTTTGCCAGAGGCCTTTTAATTAAAAAAGAAATTTTTGACACTAATAATAAAATTGTAAGAAGAATAGAGAACAATTACAGTTCGGATAGTTTTTTTAATCAGAAGTCCGCTGATTATGTAGGCCAATTTCCACAACTAGTAATAAGACCATATCAAATAAATATCATAGGAATATATGCTAGTCTTTATGTGAATAATATTCCAATTTCATATACTCCTGTTTTTGAAACAAACCGCTATGAAATAACTTCAGCCTGGATGAAAAACACACAGACTAAAGTAACTAATTATCTCGGTGACAAAGAAATAAATGAAATTACAGATTATTACTATGATAATTCATATAACCACTTAAATCCTGTTAGACAGAAAAACACACTCTCTGACCTGATAAGTGAAGTAAGTTTAGGCTACGCTTATGAAAAAAACAATCAATTGATGATAGATAAAAATATGATAGGTATTCCGCTGGAAACGACTACGAGTAAAACCATTGGAAATAATACTAAAATTATATCCAAAGTGGAAACGATTTATCCAAAAACTCAGGCAGAGGCTGATACTAAAACACAAGGATTAACAGTACCCACATCCATGCTATCTTATGATATTTCAAACCTTTCTTCGGGCATTACAGAAATCACTTACGATCAGTATGATTCTAAAGGAAATATCCAGCAATACACTACCAAAGCAGGTGTTCCCACAACAATCATCTGGGGATATAACCAGACACAGCCTATTGCAAAAATTGAAGGTGCAAAATTATCTGACATTCCACAATCACAGATTACAGCTATTGTAAATGCTTCTAATGAAGATGCTTCAGATCCTGCAAAAGAAAATTTATTGATGACGGCCCTGGATACTTTCAGAAAAAATACAGGCACATCTTCCTACCAGGTTTCCACGTATACTTACGATCCTTTAATCGGAGTAACCAGTATTACTCCACCATCAGGGATCAGAGAGGTGTATATCTACGATACTGCCAACAGATTGAAAGAGATCCGCCAACAGGAAGTGGACAGCTCCGGAAATATAACATATAAGACGTTAAAGGAATTTAAATACAATTACAAAAACTAACACACGATGAAAAAAATAATCATTCCTATTGGAGTATTAATGGCGGGAATAGCTCATGCACAGCTTTCTCCGACAGAAAATTATGTATATTCTAAAACATATTTAGAATACAGTGCCAATAACCAGCCCGCAAGAGTTTCAGAAACTGTGGAGTATTTCGATGGTCTGGGAAGGCCAAAACAAATAGTGAATATAAAAGCATCTCCCAAAAGAAGGGATGTCGTAACTCATATCGAATACGACGGATTTGGAAGGCAGGTAAAAGATTATCTACCGGTTCCCCAGGATAAGACACTCAATGGCGCCATTGTTCCTAATCCTTTAAACAATGCTACTCAGGTAGGGATTTACGGACAGGAAAAGATCTATGCTGAAAAGACATTAGAAAATTCTCCTTTGGACAGGCTACTAGAACAAAAACAAGTAGGGACAGCCTGGAGTGATAAACCTGTAAGGTTTCAATATGATGCCAATATCCATGAGGATTATGTTAGAAAATATAAACCTACAACGACATGGGATCCTATAGGAAAAATGACAGTCACTAAGATTGAGTTGCTTGAGTATTTTTTACCGAATACCCTCTATAAAAATACTGTTACCGATGAGGATGGAAATAAAACCATAGAATTCAAAAATGGAAGGGGACAAGTTGTGCTGGTTCGAAAAGTCATTAGCCCTACTGAAAATGCAGATACTTATTATGTATATAATGAATACGACCAATTAGCATTTGTTATTCCACCAGGCTCTCCAGCAACACCAGATGATACCGCATTAAATAATTTCTGCTATCAATATCGATATGATGGAAAAAGCAGACTGGTTGAGAAAAAACTACCAGGCAAAGGTTGGGAATTTATGGTGTATGATAAAGCAGATCGGGTAGTTTTAACAAGAGATGCTAATTTAGAAGCAAAAGGACAATGGCTTTTTACTAAATATGACCAGTTTTCGCGGCCTGTTTATACGGGAATTTTAGACAGCTATCCAGGAAGATCCGCACAAGCTGCAACGGTTAATGGTTTTAGTTCTTCTAATGAAGTACGAAGCTCTTCAAGTTTTAATAATAGTGGAATGGATATTTATTATACTAATTCTACTTATCCTCAATCCAATTTTAAATTACTCAGTATAAATTACTATGATACCTATCCATCATACAGTTTTAACCCATCCTTCTCTGCTGATATTTTTGCCCAACCCGTCCTAACAGATAACTCTTCTGGAAATAACACTAGTACAAAAGGTCTTCCTGTAATGACCTTTATTAAAAACATTGAAGATGATAACTGGACAAAGAACTATAATTATTATGATACCAAAGGAAGACTCATCAGTACCCACTCGATCAACCACCTGGATGGATATACAAGAACGAGCTACCAGCTTAGCTTTGCCGGACTTGTTAAGCAAACTGCCACAAGGCATAAAAGATTAAAAACAGATGCGGAGACATCCACCCGGGAGTTTTTTACTTATGATAGTAATGACAGGCTTCTCACACATACCCACCAGGTCAATGGCGGTCCTATTGAATATCTGAGCCAAAATACCTACAATGAACTTTCCCAGCTGGAAAGTAAAAAGGTTGGAGGAACTACTATAAACACCCCGCTTCAGCAGGTAGATTATAAATACAACATCCGCGGTTGGATGACCCAAATTAATGCTCCTTCAAACCTTAATGGAAAACTTTTTGGGTATGAGCTGAGGTATAATAATCCAGTTAATACGTTATTTGCTATTTCAAGATACAATGGAAATATTGCAGAAGTGGACTGGAAAACTTCTGTAGATAACGTATTAAGACGATATTCTTATAGTTATGATAATTTAAACAGGCTTAATTATGGGCATTATTCTGAACCTAATGGAACAGTCCCACAGGAAAATCATTTCGGAGAGTCTTTGGAATATGATTTAAATGGAAATATTACACGATTATACAGAAATACAAAAAACACAACCAATGGCCTTGCCATGCAGATAGATAATCTTACGTATTCATACACTGGAAACAGATTATCCAAAGTCTCAGATGCGTCTAAAAATTTGTCAGGATATCCTTATTTTGCAACTCCAAATGAAATTACTTACGATTCGAATGGAAATATGACTAGTCATAAAGACAAAAGCCTCGAATTAATTGAATACAATTTTCTAAATCTTCCAAGTAAAATAACAGGAAAACCAGTTAAAGCGCAAAAAATCACAACAAATCTATACAGAGCAGATGGAGTAAAGCTTTCTAAAATTTTTAGTGCACCATCTATTCAAGAAACAAATACAACAGAGTATCTTGACGGCTTTCAGTATAAATTTTATACAGGATCACTTACCCCACCAACACCGAATGGATTACAGTTTATATCAACATCCGAAGGGTATTATGATTTTGTAAAAAATAAGTATATTTACAACTATACCGATCATCTAGGGAATGTGCGATTAAGTTATACCAAATCCGGATCCGGAACAGAAATTATTGAAGAAAACAATTATTATCCTTTTGGATTAAAACACGAGGGATATAATAGCCTTGCGGGAAATCCAGCTTATCAATATAAGTACAATGGCAAGGAATTGCAGGAGACGGGAATGTATGATTATGGGGCAAGGATGTATATGCCTGACTTGGGAAGATGGGGTGTGGAAGATCCGTTGGCAGAGAAGATGAGAAGACATAGTCCTTACAACTATGCTTTTAATAATCCGATTGGCTTTATTGATCCTGACGGGAGAGAAGGAAAAGGATGGATTCATCAATTGTTTGATGATGGTAGTCAAAGGTTAACCTATAAATCTAATATTAATACACCTAGTGAGGCAATTGCTGCTGGTTATACAAATGTTTATGGAGTTTCCCAAGAAGGATTTGTTAGGGAAGGTGATACAGAATATTCTTTAAATAATGACGGGACATATACAAATACAGCATCCGGAGATACTTCTTCTGGTATTTTAACAACTCAAGATGGAACTACTATAAAAGGAAAAGGAGCTTTTGATCTTACTCAATATTTATCAAATCTTGGAAATTCACCTCAAGAGTTTTATTCAAATCTTGGAGGAGCTGCTCCTCTTGAATATAACAATCCTTTTTTTAGAGGTAATATAGATAAAATGGTAGATTTAGGAGGTTTTATGGGAGGAATGGTTAATAGTTTAAGTAGAGGAAATGATTGGAAAGATGTTACTGCTTATAGAGTAGATCTGGCAGGATTAGCTGACTTAGCAATTTCACTATTTGGAAAAGGACAAGCTAATGAGAATATTAGTAGGGATACTATTATTACAGCTAAATTTATAATTGATGACAAGAGAGATTCAATGCGTTTTAAAGTACCGAAAGTGGGTGATATATACCAAAATTGGCATACAGGAAGGAATTATGATGAAATTACAAACCCTTACGTGCAAGCAAAAGTTGATAGTGTTATAAAATCTCGGAAAAAATAATATGAAAAATTTAATACTGGCAGTACCTTGTTGCTTCTTTTTATTACAATCTTGCAAAAAAGAAGATTCACAAAAAGATCATGTGGAACTAATCAAAGAAAATGCCACTACTACAAAGGCATCATATAAAAATGGAAAATTGGTTAGCTCAGAAGTATATGACAAATCTGGGCAATTAGACAGTAAATACTTGTACCAGAATGGAACTGTAATAAAAATATATCAATATTTTCCTGATCAAAAAGTTAGTTCATATTCTTATCTAACGAAAGCACCTAATCATTATATTACAACAATTTATTATAAAAATGGAAAAACAGCCAGTGAAGGGGAAGGAGATTATTATAAAGATCAAAACTTATATTTAAGAAGAGGTGAATGGATTTTTTATAGTAAAAGCGGAGAACCTTACTCTGTATATGGTTTTATGCATGATGGTAAAAAACAATACATAAAAAGAGAAATTATTTTTGATACTATTAAAAAGAAAACTCTTAAAGATGTAAATTTTGATCCTCCTTTTTTATATGAAAAAGAGACAGTAAAAAGTTTAAAACCTGTTAATTCAAAATAAAAAATAAAGTCAACAAGATTGGTGACTTTAAAAATTATAAGTACAATGGAAAAGGAATTGCAGGAGACTGGAATGTAGTGCTGGACACGCTCACGGAGAAAATGCGTTGTTACAGCCCTTATAACTATATTTTTAATAATCTGATTGGCTTTATTGATCCTGACGGGAGAGAAGGAAAAGGATGGATTCATCAATTGCTTGATGATGGTAGTCAAAGATTAACCTATAAATCTAATATTAATACACCTAGTGAGGCAATTGCTGCTGGTTATACAAATGTTTATGGGAGTTTCCCAAGAAGGATTTGTTAGGCAAGGTGATACAGAATATTCTTTAAATAATGACGGGACATATACAAATACAGCATCTGGAGATACTTCTTCTGGTATTTTAACAACTCAAGATGGAACTACTATAAAAGGAAAAGGAGCTTTTGATCTTACTCAATATTTATCAAATCTGGAAAATTCACCTCAAGAGTTTTACTCAAATCTTGGAGGAGCTGCTCCTCTTGAGTATAGCAATCCTTTTTTAGAGGTGATATAGATAAAATGGTCGATTTAGGAGGTTTTATGGGAGGAATGATTAATAGTTAAGTAGAGGGAATGATTGGAAAGATGTTACTACTTATACAGTAGATCTGGCAAGATTAGCTGACTTAGCAATGTCACTATTTGGAAAAGGAAGAACTAATGAAAATATTACTAAGGGATTCTAGTATTACAGCTAAATTGCAGGTCAATGAGAAAGATACAGTAATGCTGTGTAAGATAGCGTTAAAAAATCTAAAAAATAACATGAGAAATTCAATATTACTACTATTTTTTTGTATATACTTATTACAATCTTGCAAAAAAGAACTTCCAAGAAAAGATTATATAGAACTAATTAAAAATAATGGTACAACTTCAAAAGCTACATATAAAAATGTAAGATTAAAAAGCCATATAAGCTTAAACTGGTTTAAGAAATATTACTTTAAAATTCATTCTGTTCCCAACAAAAAACCACTGCAATACAGTGGTTTTCTATTATAAAAATATAATTTCTATGATTCAGTAAATGGATCAGCTTTTAAGCTTACCTTTCAACGGGTGCTCGCCCTGCCATCCGGCACTGGCATCATTACCCACATAATGAATTGATAAATCTGCAGCGGCTTTGGAATTGGAAAAACAAATCGAACGATCCGAGCTGTTCTCCAATTTCTCAATATACCAGAACGCTTCATTTTCCAGAGCTTTCAGTTTAGAGTTTGTTTTATAGACCAGTAGATCAGCTGAGCTTTCAACATCAGTTTCATAAACTACAAGATCATTTTTAGATTGAAAATTTTTAATACTAATACTTGGCATGTGTTCGGTGTTTTGGAGTTATTATATTTCGGTATTGAATCAATTCCGTAGGCCTAAAGGTAGTAAATTATAATTTAATGGATCACAATGCTTTATATCTCCTTCCATTAAACCATTTCTTTAACCTTCTGTTTAGATTTTCTAAATTCGGTTAAACTGATCTTGTGGCGCTTTTTGAAAAACTTATTGAGGTGGCTTTCATCCGCAAAACCAAACTCGCTCACGATTTCATTGATCCGCATATCGCTGAACATCAGCCTGTGTTCAATCAATCGCATTTTGTAGTTATAGATATAGTTTTGAATGGTTTCTCCACATTGATTCTTAAAATAGCTTCCCAAATAAGTTTCAGATAATCCAAATTTCTGACTGATCACAGAGGCCTTCAGCTGTTGTGGGTCATAGATATGGGTCTGAATGTGACCGATGATCGATAACATTCTTTTGTCTGCATTCACCGTTGCATTGACAGGCCTCATCTTGGAAATATTTCTTGCTGCAATCACAATTAATGCGTTTACATAATGAAGTGTGAGATCCTCCTGATAAAGATCACTATGCTTCATATTGTGCAGAAGTGAATCTACGATTGATTTTACCAGAAATTCATCCGGCTTGTTTTTCAAAACACAGCCTGACAGATGTGAAGCATGATACAATAAGCATTCAATACAGTTTATGCTTTTCCAATTGTATTCTCTTACATAATTCTCACTGAACTTAACAAATAAAAATTCTGAGATCTCAGAAATCTCAAAATAATGCTGGTCATTAGGAGTGAGCATGATCAGGCTACCTTTGTTGTAGGTAACTTTATTATCATTGATTTCTAAAAATCCTGATCCGGAGATAACATAGACCATCTGAAAGAAAGAAAACTGCAGATTCCTTACGGGGCACTTTTCTGTTTTACAGTACTCTACATCTACCAATCGGTCTATATTTTCTTTATTCATCCTGCAAAATTACTCAATTATCATTAAAATATACTGATTTATTAAAAAAAAATCTGTCCAATTTTGTGGAATAATTTTAAGACTCATCATGAAACGATCGATTTATATTTTGGCTCTGGGAGCTTTTGGAATCATTACAACAGAATTTGGGGTAATTGGAATTCTACCCAACATCAGCAGGGAATTTAATGTATCTATAGATACAGCCGGTTGGCTGTTAAGTGCTTTTGCACTTACTGTGGCTGTTTCGTCTCCTTTTATCACTGCATTTACCACTAAGATCAACCGTAAGCTTTTATTATGTATGGTGCTTGGTGTATTTGTATTATCAAATCTTCTTTCTTCTATTTCAACCAGTTTTACCATGTTGATGGTAGCACGGGTTCTACCTGCGTTTTTGCATCCGCTGTTCTGGAATATTTCAATGGCAATTGCATTTAAACAGGGTGGTGCTAAAGCCGTTTCTGTGGTAATGGCAGGACTTAGTTTGGCTACCGTTTTAGGAGTTCCGCTTACCACCTATGCAGCGGATTTCTTTAATAACTGGCAAGCCTCTTTTTATATGGGAAGTTTTGTGAGCCTGATTGCGTTTTTAGGATTATTATTCTTTGTTCCGTCCATGCCTGCAAGTAAAGATAAAACATCACAAAATCAACTATACGTATTAAAAAGTCCACAACTTTGGGTCAATCTGGTCTCGACTATTCTTACATTGGCTGCTATGTTTTCAAGCTATACATATCTGGCTGCATATCTGGAAAAAATTACACGGATGAATGGAGCAGAAATAAGTGTAATGCTTCTTTTATTCGGAGGTATGGGAATTCTGGGGAACTGGCTTATGGGGATTGCACTAAACAGAAATTTACTTGTTACCGTACGATTGTTTTTTGTGTCTCTGATTGCCGTTCAGATATTAGCCTATTACTTCGGGGGAATTTTTGTGGCGATGGTTCTGATTCTTTCTCTTTGGGGAATGATACACACCGGAGGTTTCCTGGTTCCTAATATCCGTACCACTCAGGCAGTCCCTCACAGCGCACTTGAATTTGTCAACAGCCTGCTGACTTCCTGCTACAATATCGGGATATCATTAGGAGCTCTTGTGGGTGGTTTAATTATTGCAAAATATGGAATTCATCAAATTGTCTGGATCAGCATTGCATTATTGGGAGTTACACTCGCTATCAGTTTTATTACTTTTCCGAAAAAAATAGAAATAGAATCAGAAGCTGAGGAAAAAGAAGAAATAACAATTTCTCCTGCAGTTTGCGAATAAATCCTATTTGACTAAATAATAAATTTTTTCTCCTCATCTCAATACAGTTTTTATTCTGAATATTCTACAGAAAAAGATTGTATTGAGATTATTTTTGATATCGGTTCTAAAAGCTTTTATATGGTTTCTTTGCCGTAATGTGTACAACGTTAGATGCTCCGGGTTCTATAACAAATTGTACTCCGGGTTCTCTTTCCTCATGTCGTCCGTCAATGGCTGATCCCGTGGATAATGTCAGTTTCCCTTTCCAAGCAGGATGCGGAGGAATCAGGGCGATTTCAATTTCTTCCTCTTCAATCTGTATGATAATCGATTCGGCATCAATCTTTGTCCGGATCCCGTCTTTTGATACCGTATAAGTTACGTATTGCTTATTTTCATTCATATTTTTAAAATTTTCATTCATTAAATTAAAACGTTTCTTCTTGGGTTATGGCCGATCGTGACCATTTTATTTTTAATTTAGTATTACTTTTTAAATATAGCTTTAATACCAACATCCATTTATTATGCCTCCCGAAATGTATCATCAGGAATTTGATGTTCCGGAACAATTACAGGATACTATAAAATGTTTCTGGTACAACAGGAGGGATTCAACAGAAGCTCAATCCTTCTTTGAAGTAACTCCTGATGGCTATGCTGAAATTATTTTTTATTTCAGTGGCGAATGCAGCGTTGCTCAAAACGGAATTCTTCATCCGTTACCTTCGCCATTTATGATGGGGCTGCTCAATCAGCCTGTTCATTTCCATATGGCCAACCGGCTGGAGATTATCGCGGTAAGATGTTTCCCATGGACGGTTTTCGATTTGCTGGAACTTCCTTCCGGTAAAGTAGGGGTACATACTTTTGAACACCCAATAGCACAGCTTCATTCCACATTGGATACATTGATTCAGCAAGGTAGAAAAGAAGAAGCTATAGATCAGCTAAAACAATATTTCCTTACACTGCGTTCACATGTTTCTACCGACAGCATGCTATTCAAAGCAGGAGTTGCCATGACAAAGGCCAAAGGTACTTTACACGTCAGCCAGGTCGCTGAAGCGGCTCATGCAACAGTAAGAACTTTAGAAAGAAAATTTAAAGAGTCATCCGGCCATACCGTTAAGGATGTATCGGGTCTGATGCGTTTTGAGCAGGCCAGAAATCATTTATGGCTGCATCCTGATGTTAATCTAGCCGGGTTGGCTGTTGATCTTGGATATACGGACCAATCCCATTTAAGCAGAGAGTTTAAACGGTATACCGGTATTACTCCTGCTGCGTTCGCTAAAAAAGCTAAAAAAAAGACAACGAGCGGTAAGCAATGATTTTGTCGCATTTGTACAATCCTAAGCTTACTGCATTTCTGACATTTGTATGGAAATTAACATACAAATTAAAAGACATGCAATATTTATTAAAAGACAAAAAAGTAGCGATCATCGGTGGCGGACCTGTAGGTTTAACTATGGCCAGACTACTTCAGCAAAAAGAAGTCAATGTAACCGTTTATGAAAGAGACTTTGACGCCCAAACCAGAATATGGGGTGGGACGCTCGATCTTCATAAAGGTTCAGGACAGGAGGCCATCAAAAAGGCCGGACTGCTTGAAAACTACTATACAACCGCAATTCCCATGGGAATTATATTTGCCGATCAACAAGGCAATACTTTATATACCAGAAAGCCAACTCCGGAAAACCGGTACGATAACCCTGAAATCAACAGAAATCAGCTAAGAAAGATCCTGCTGGAAAGCTTAGTTCCAGATACCGTTATATGGAACAGAAAGCTGACCAACCTCACAGAACATAATGGCAAATGGTTGCTACAATTCGAAAACCAGCCCGATGCAACAGCTGATCTAGTGATTGTGGCCAACGGAGGAATGTCAAAAGTTAGAAACTATGTCACCGATGCCGAAATCGAAGAAACCGGTAGCTTTATTATCCAGGGTGATGTTCCGCAGCCTGAGATCAATTCTCCTCAAATGTACGGGCTGTGTGATGGAAGCAGGCTCATGACTTCAAACCAAGGAAGCTTATTCGTTGCCAATCCTTATAACAATGGTTCGCTCACTTATGGTTTAATTATACAAAAACCTCAAGAATGGGATCAGGGCAATGCTTTGGACTTTCAGGATAAAGAAAGTGTAATTCAGTTTCTTTCCGAAAGATTACCGGATTGGGGCAAACCTTATCAGGAAGTATTTCAGGCAACTTCCTTCTTCGTTGGATTACCAACCCGAAAATTACCATTAAAACAGTGGAAAGATAGCAGACCGCTTCCCATAACTCTGATCGGTGATGCAGCCCATCTGATGCCTCCTTTTGCCGGACAGGGTGTAAACATTGGCCTGGTAGATACCCTTACCTTATCTGAAAATCTTACTGAAGGTAGTTTTGAAACTGTAGAAGCAGCTATAAAAGATTATGAACTGAAAATGATAAAGTATGCAGCTGAAGCCCAACAGGAATCAGCCGTTAACGAGGCAGAAATGCGCGATCCCGATTTTTCTTTCCTACAGCTTTTTAAATAACAATAACCTTCTGCATAAAGAGATATAGTCTGGGTTGACGCAACTCAGGTTATATCTTTATAAAAAATAAATTTAATCATTCGATTAAATTACTTGTTTAACCTAAAAAATATTTTCTACCTTTGCAACAGAAGAACGATTGTAATATGAAAGAAGAATCTAAAAAAATAGATACCTCAACGGAAGAAAAAATAAAGGAAGCCGCACGAATCGTATTTTATAGAAAGGGATTCGCTGCAACCAGAACCAGGGATATTGCTGAAGAAGCAGATATCAACCTGGCATTGCTCAATTATTATTTCAGAAGCAAGGCCAAATTATTTGAGATTATCATGCTCGAAACTATGGCTGGATTCTTTCAAAGCTTGTTAGTGGTGCTAAATACAGAGAAAACAACTCTCGAAAAGAAAGTAGAAGAGGTGGTAGGGAAGTATATCGACCTGATCATCAAAGAGCCGGAAATTCCGACATTCATCATCAGTGAGCTCCGTAACAATCCTAATCTTCTATTGCAAAAAATCCCTTTAAAAGAAGTGATTCAATCTTCTGTCTTTTTAAAGCAACATCAGGAAGCGGTGAAAAAGGGTAGTATTATCGAGCCTAATCCTTTACATTTTCTAATTAACCTGTTGGGGCTTACCGTATTTCCCTTCATAGCAAAACCAATGTTGATTGGAAGCAGCGAACTGAACGATAAAGAGTTCAATACCTTAATGATTCAACGTAAAAAGCTTATCCCGATCTGGGTAAAAGCCATGATGGCGGCAGGCTAATTTTTTTTGACCCTAATTTAATCAAATGATTAAAACGAAATTTTAAACAAGAATTGAAAAATAAAAAAAATGATTTTTAACCTATAAACGATGAGTTATTATGTACAAAAATGCTCAAAAATACCTGCTGGTTTTCGTTCTGGGTTGTGTCTCCACAACTTCTTTTAAATCTCAGCTTCAAAGCCTTAGTCTTGAAGAATGTTATCAGCTGGCAAAAGACAATTACCCGCTAATCAGAAAAAAAGGGATGATTGCAAAAACAGCCGGTTACAATATTGAAAACGCCAATAAGAAATATCTTCCCCAGGTTTCTTTTTCCGGCCAGGCCACATACCAGTCTCAAACCATCAGTTTTTCGGATGCACTGGGAGCACTCCCGATCAATGCAGCACTTCCTTCACTCAGTAAGGACCAATACAAAATTCAGGGAGAGATAGACCAGGTATTGTACGATGGAGGAACCACTCACAACCAGAAGGAACTGATAAAAGCCAATACTGAATTACAGCAACAAAACATTGAAACAAGCCTTTATACATTAAAGCAAAGGGTCAATAATCTGTTTTTCTCCATCCTGCTTATGGATGCACAGCTAAAACAAAACGACCTCAACAAATCCAACCTTCATACCCAGATCCAGAAGACAGAAGCCGCATTAAAATATGGTGTTGCGTACAGAAGCAATCTGGATGAACTAAAAGCAGAGATCATCAATATCGATATGATGGCAACAGAGTATAAAGCTAACCGGGAAGCCTATCTTAAGATGCTTTCCATTTTCATTGGGAAAGAACTTTCAGATTCTACGAAACTTGAAACTCCCGACAGTGATTATTTTCAAACAGAAATTAGAAGGCCTGAGCTCAAAGCTTTTGATCTCCAAAACTCCATTTATGACCTCCAGAAAAAACAGTTGAAATCCGATTTTCTCCCCAGGGTAAGTGCATTCTTCCAGGGAGCATATGGAAGGCCTACACTTAATATTATTGAGAATAAGTTCGGTCCGTGGTTTATTACAGGAGTTAGGTTTAGCTGGTCTCTTGACAGTTTGTATACCTCATCCAACAAAAAAGAAATACTGGAGTTAAACAAAAAAACTGCGGATGCAGACAGAGATACATTCCTTCTGAACACAAAACTGGATCTTACGCAGCAGGATGAACAGGTAAAAAAATACACCCAACTGATCACACAGGATGAAAACATCATTGTCCTGCGGCAATCTGTAAAACAATCTGCAGAAGCACAGCTTGATAATGGAGTAATCACCATCCACGAATACATTCAGAAACTCAATGCTGAACATCTTGCAAGACAAACCCTAGTTCTTCATCAGATTCAATTATTACAGGCCAGATACAATCAGAAATTCATAACCGGAAATTAATAATCCATTGTTATAATGAAAAAAATAATCATCCCCTTAGCCTATACTTTACTCTTGACGGCATGTCAACAAAAAGATAATTTTGACGCTTCAGGAAACTTTGAAGCCGATGAGGTTATTGTATCCGCACAGCAAAACGGTGAGCTGATTTCTTATTCCGTTCAGGAAGGATCGCAACTTCATGCAGGAAGTAAAGTAGGACAAATAGATGTAAAAGTAGCCACTCTTCAGAAAGAGCAGGCCGAAGCAAGCATCGGAGCCCTAAACCAAAAAACCAATAATGCAGATGAGCAGAATCTGCTGATCAAAAAGCAGCTTGCTGTACAGGAAGCTCAACTGGCACAACAGCTCCGTGAACGAATACGTACAGCTAACTTATTGAAAGCAGATGCTGCTACAAGGAAACAGCTCGACGATATCGATGCCGCCATTGATCAACTAAGAAAACAGATTGAAGCCACCCGCCAGCAACGATCAGTCAATAACTCCACTGTCAATACCCAAAACAGAAGTATTCTCAGTGAAAAAGCTCCTTTGGAGAAAACAGCGGCCCAGTTTCAGGAACAGATTAACAAAGGACAGATCATTAACCCTGTTAATGGAGTAGTGCTTGTTAATTATGCCCTCAAAGGAGAAATGCAGCTGATCGGTAAGCCCTTGTATAAAATAGCCGATATCAGTACCCTTGATTTACGAGCTTATATAACGGGAGTCCAGCTTCCTCAGGTTAAAATAGGGCAGCAGGTAAAAGTAAGAATCGATCAGGGTAAGAATGGATTCAGGGAATACAAAGGAAGCATACAATGGATCTCATCTCAATCCGAATTCTCTCCAAAAAATATTCAGACTAAGGACGAAAGAGCCAATCTCGTTTACGCTATAAAAGTACGTGTAAAGAATGATGGTTATTTGAAAATTGGAATGTACGGTGAGGTAGTTTTTTAATTAAAAATGGAAAATTAAAAAGTTCAATCTTTTTCCTCTTTCAACTCTCAACCCTCAATTCATAATTCATAATTCATAATTCATAATTCAAAATAAAAATGAATTCAGTAATAGTAAAAAACCTGACCAAGTCCTACGGCGATATAAAAGCCATTGATGAGGTTTCATTTGAAGTAAAAAAGGGGGAACTCTTTGGGTTAATCGGTCCTGATGGTGCTGGTAAGACCTCTATTTTCAGGATTCTTACCACACTTTTACTTCCTGATAGTGGAACAGCCACTGTGGAAGGACATGATGTGGTAAACGATTACCAGATTATCCGAAATAAAGTAGGCTACATGCCAGGAAAATTTTCACTATATCAGGATCTCACCGTGGCAGAAAACCTGGACTTCTTCGCTACCTTATTTGGAACAACCATAGAGGAAAATTACAGTCTCATTAAAGATATTTATGAGCAGATCAAACCATTCAACAACAGAAGGTCAGGTAAGCTTTCAGGGGGAATGAAGCAAAAACTCGCTTTGTGCTGTGCATTGATCCATAAACCGGAAGTGCTGTTTCTGGATGAGCCAACCACCGGTGTGGATGTGGTTTCAAGAAAAGAATTCTGGGAAATGCTAGGAAGATTAAAAGAGCAGAATATAAGTATCGTTGTTTCTACACCTTATATGGATGAAGCCAAACTTTGTGACCGGATCGCCTTGATACAGGGAGGAAAGATCATGTCTGTAGATCAACCCGAAACAATCGTCTCCAATTTTCCCAAATCCCTTTTTGCAGCTAAAGGTGCCAATATGTATCAATTGTTGGAAAACCTGAGATCTGACCAAGCTGTTGAAAGTTGCTATGCATTCGGAGAATATCTTCATCTTACTATGGTTTCTGATACGGCAACTGAAAAGGAGGTGACAGAACTAGCCCAATCGTATCATCCTGATGAATTTGAGATCAAAAAAATTACCCCCGCTATTGAGGATAGTTTTATTCGTCTGATGCGTGAACAAAAAGAAATAAGAGAAACGAACCATGGGAAATAAAGCAATTATCTGTAAAGATCTGACCAAGCAGTTTGGAGATTTTAAGGCCGTAGACGGTATTTCCTTCGATGTAGAACAGGGCGAAATATTCGGTTTCCTGGGAGCCAACGGGGCAGGGAAGACCACCGCCATGCGTATCCTTTGTGGCCTTTCTTTTCCAACCTCAGGAAAAGCAATAGTAGCCGGTTATAATGTATACAAACAACAGGAAGAGATCAAGAAAAATATAGGCTATATGAGTCAGAAGTTCTCTTTATACGATAATCTTACTGTATTGGAGAATATTGAGTTTTATGGAGGAGTATATGGCGTATCGCGTTCAGATATAAAAACACGAAGCAATGAACTCATTTCCAGATTAGGACTGGAAAACGAGGCTAAAAAACTGGTGGGTTCCTTACCGCTGGGCTGGAAACAAAAGCTGGCCTTTTCAGTAGCTGTTTTTCACAGGCCTAAAATCGTATTCCTGGATGAACCCACAGGTGGAGTAGATCCCATTACAAGAAGGCAGTTCTGGGATATGATCTATCAGGCAGCAGCGGATGGGATCACGGTGTTCGTGACCACCCATTATATGGATGAAGCAGAATATTGTAACCGGATTACTGTAATGGTGGACGGAAGAGTAGAAGCCATGGATACCCCCGCTAACCTGAAGAACCAGTTTGGAACCCACTCGATGGACGAAGTTTTTTACCAGTTGGCAAGAAGTGCCAAAAGATCAGGAGATTAGTTATGAAACAGTTACTCGTATTTATCAGGAAAGAATTTTACCATGTTTTCAGAGATCGGAGAACCTTACTTATCCTTTTTGGTTTGCCTGTCGTTCAAATCATCTTATTTGGATATGCATTAAGCAGCGAGGTAAAAAATATAGGCATTGCCATACAGGATAATGCCCATGACATCCATTCCGTCCAGATCATTTCCAAAATACAGGCAAGCCCCTATTTTACAATGCATGGACCCATCCTGAATTATCCGGATGTGGAAAGAAGGTTTAAAGAAGGAAGCATCAAATGTGCAGTTATATTCCCGGTCAATTTCGGAAAAGATCTCTATCGTACAGGCGGAGCGCAAATTCAGATTATAGCGGATGCATCAGATCCCAATACCGCAACGATATTAACCAATTATCTCAACAATATCATTAATGATTATCAGCAACAACTTAATCCCCATATCAAAATCACATATAAAATAATTCCCGAAATAAGGCTGTTATACAATGAAGAACAAAACGGCTCACTGAATTTTATTCCGGGAGTGATTGCTTTAATTTTTATGATTGTGAGTACGGCTTTAACCTCTGTGTCTGTCGTTCGTGAAAAAGAAATGGGAACCATGGAAATCTTATTGGTTTCTCCTTTTAAGCCCGTTATGGTCCTGATGGCCAAAGCCATTCCTTATCTTGTATTGTCTTTGGTCAATTTTGTGATCATCCTGCTGCTATCTGTGTATCTGCTGGATGTAGAAATCCGGGGCAGCCTGCTTTTATTATTTGGAGAAAGCATCTTATTCATTATCACATGTCTTTCCCTGGGATTGCTGATCTCGAATGTAACCAACTCCCAACAGACAGCCATGCTGATTTCTATGATGGGAATGATGCTACCTACATTATTGCTTACAGGATTTATGTTCCCTATAGAAAATATGCCCTGGATATTCCGTGTCGTATCACACATCCTTCCCTCAAGATATTACTATGATATCGTAAAAGCAGTTATGCTGAAAGGACTGGGCTTTAGTTATGTATGGAAAGAAACTCTTGTTTTACTCATTATGGCAGGTGGACTCTTAACGTTTGCCTTAAAGAAATTTAAAATCCGCTTGTCATGAAAGTATTAAGCTTTATTTTAAGAAAAGAATTCCGTCAGATCTTCAGGGATAAGATTATCCTGGCAATGATGTTCATGATGCCGACAATACAGCTCATCATCATGCCATGGGCGGCTAACTTTGAGGTAAAAAATATTAATATTGCATATGTTGATCACGATCAAAGTAGCTATTCCCACAGACTGATCAACAAAATTGCTTCATCCGGATATTTTAAAATTGCAGGAAACCCGGATTCCTACCAAAAAGGATTGAAAATGATTGAACAAGGTGATGCCGATCTTGTTCTGGAGATCCCTGCTCACTTTGAACGCAATTTGGTCCGCGAGGAAAGCCAGAAAATAAATATATCGGTAGATGCAATCAACGGGACAAAGTCTTCTCTGGGAGGTAGCTATCTGGTATCGGTTATCGGAGATTTTAACAAAAATCTGGATATTAATATTAAATCACCGGTTAAAACCACCACTGTATCTCCGGCAACCATTAAAGTGGCAAGTACCA
Organism: Chryseobacterium proteolyticum; assembly: GCF_046591535.1. NCBI lineage: Bacteria > Pseudomonadati > Bacteroidota > Flavobacteriia > Flavobacteriales > Weeksellaceae > Chryseobacterium > Chryseobacterium proteolyticum. The sequence goes on from NZ_JBJLWK010000001.1 coordinate 723,588, forward strand.
ACTGGTATAATCCAAGGGCAGAATATAAATACTATATGGTTCCGGGAATACTGGTCCTGCTTCTGACACTGATCGGAGGATTCATTACGGCTCTTAATATTGTCAAGGAAAAAGAAATCGGAACCATTGAACAAATTAACGTTACTCCCATAAAAAAATGGCAATTTATCCTGGGGAAACTGATTCCTTTCTGGATTGTAGGAATGACTGTTTTTATCATCGGATTGATTGTAATGTACATTATTTACGGCATATTTCCTGAAGGAAGCCTTTTGACCCTTTATCTTTTTGCAGCAGTTTACCTTATTGCATTGTTAGGGTTGGGCCTCCTGATCTCTACTTTTGCCGATACACAGCTTCAGGCAATGTTCATTGCATTTTTCTTCATGATGATCTTTATGTTGATGAGCGGATTTTTCACCAACACCGAAAGCATGCCCGACTGGGCGGAACAGATATCCAATTTCACCCCTGTTACCCATTTCATTAAAGTCGTAAGGCTTATTGTACTGAAGGGAAGTGGATTCTCTGAGATCAAAACCGAGTTTTTCTACCTGCTGGGATTCGCATTGCTCCTGAATTCACTGGCAATTTACAACTACAGGAAAACGAGTTGAAAGCACTGAAAATCAACGATAATTGTAAAATTATTTTGTTCATATTTCTAATAATTAATTGTTAAAATGGAAAAAATATTTTTAGTGTAATATATTAATCGTAATATTGCAATATAAAGTTATCATTATGGGAGCAACCAAGACAGACCATTTTACGGATAAACAGAATAAAATAGCCACTATTGCCAAAGCATTGGGACATCCTGCACGGATTGCTATTATAGAATACCTTTTAAAAGTAAACGCATGTATATGCGGGGATATCGTTAATGAACTTCCGCTGGCACAGGCTACGGTTTCCCAGCATTTAAAAGAATTAAAAAATGCAGGGCTCATCAAAGGAAATATCGAAGGAACTGCAATTTGCTATTGCATTGATGAAAAAACTTTTGAAGTTTTGAACGAATATTTCTCGGGGATTATTTCCACTGTTACTACACAAAAATGCTGCTAATGCATTTTTTTGACCTTATCAATCGTAATATTGCAATAAACAAATAAAATAAAAACAATGAAATTATCTGAAATCAAAAACATCTTACCAACATTACATAATGTTGAATTTCAATTGGAAGACGGAACATTTGTACCTGAGCATTTTCATGTTACAGAAGTAGGAACGATAACAAAATCCTTTATTGATTGCGGAGGAACCATAAGAAATGAAAAAGTAGTCAATTTCCAGCTTTGGAGTGCCAATGACTATGAACATCGCTTAAAACCCGGAAAGCTTCTCAATATCATCGCGCTATCCGAAGAAAAATTAGGAATTGAAGACCATGAAATAGAAGTGGAATATCAGAACATTACCATCGGAAAGTATGATCTGGATTTCAATGGAAAAACCTTTGTCCTTAAAAATAAAACCACAGCCTGCCTGGCTCAGGAAGCTTGTGGGGTTCCAACTGAAAAGAAAAAACTCAAATTATCAGACCTTTCTGCCCAATCAGGTGCTTGCTGTACACCAGAATCAGGATGCTGCTAATCAACTGTCTCATCTTAAAAATAAACAAAAATTATGTATCCATCCGTTTTAGAAACTATAGAAAAATTAAAGGCCTTTGAAATCACCTCATTATCAGTGGGAACAACCAATATTCCTTTAGCCGTCGGTCTAATCGTAATGATGTATCCGCCATTGGCAAAGGTGGATTATTCTCTTCTCCCTGTAGCATTCAAAGATAAGAAGGTTATCGGTGTTTCACTATTGCTGAACTGGCTGATTGGCCCTGTTTTAATGTTCATATTAGCTGTTTTATTCTTAAGGAATGAACCTGATTATATGGTCGGCCTGATTCTCATAGGACTGGCAAGATGTATTGCAATGGTCCTTGTCTGGAATGATCTTGCAAAAGGTAACCGTGAGTATGCAGCCTTGTTGGTAGCTCTTAACAGCATATTCCAGGTATTCAGCTACAGTTTTATGATTTGGTTATTCATCAATGTCTTACCCGGAAAACTCGGCCTTGCTAATTTTAATATCAGCGTATCCATATCAGAAGTAACAGAAAGTGTTTTGATATATTTGGGCATCCCTTTTTTTGCCGGTTTTCTGAGCCGTTATTTACTTACAAAATTGAAGGGAAAGGAATGGTACCAGAGAAAGTTTATTCCTAAAATATCACCATTAACGCTATATGCCTTATTGTTTACCATCATTCTTATGTTCAGCCTTAAGGGGGACAAAATTTTGGAACTCCCTTTAGATACGCTAAAAGTAGCCATTCCGCTTATCGTCTATTTTATAGTGATGTTTATGATGAGTTTCTTTATCAATAAGCTGTTGAATATTCCTTACGATAAAAATGCAGCCATCGCATTTACTGCAACAGGAAACAATTTTGAACTTGCCATCGCCGTATCTATCGCCGTGTTCGGAATCCATTCTCCACAGGCATTTGTTGGTGTGATAGGACCTTTGGTTGAAGTTCCGGTTCTGATACTATTAGTTAAGGTCAGCTTATGGTTAAAAAACTATAGTAACAAGCCATAACCATTTTTGTATGCACTTAAGGGTTGTTGATACCTGAAATAAAACCAGACTTTTTCCTATGACCTATTTTTGGTTATATGAAAAAGTCTTTTTTCCTTAGGTTTGCGTTATCCGTGATTTTATTGATGCACAGTGTTGATTCCATTGTGAGTGGGGATGTTAATAAATTTGGCATCCATTTTTTGAATACCATTGGTTTCAGTCCCTGGGGCTTGTATATCGCGTGGATGGTTAAATTAACCCATCTTTTATCCGTCCCATTTCTGGTGCTGAACAAATATATAAAAGCGGTCGCGATATGCAACATACTGATCTTTATATCAGGGATCTATTATGTCCATGCACAAAACGGCTGGTTTGTGGTAGGAGGGGGTACCAACGGAATTGAATTTAATTTCCTTTTGATCTTTTGTTTTCTGAATCTTATGTTTCCGAAAATTTCCTTTAGAAAGAAAGAAGCAGGTCGTTCATAGACAAAAAGTTTCGTTTCATAGCTTTTCTGCTTTTATATTGGTTTGAAAAATAGTATTTTGTAGTTTTAAATCGACAGCTTGAAAACCAATATCAAATCGAAATTATATACCCATCTAGTTTTTTGGATATTGTATTATATCCTTGAGGCTTATCTTGATTTCTATTGGTCCCGGTATCAGTTTCCGGATTTCAAGTGGCAGATCAGGCTTCAGAACACCCTGACTCTTGAGTTGGGATATTTTTTTGTCAAAGTCCCTCTTGCCTATGCGTTACTCTATGTTTACGAAAAAACAGACATCAGTAAGCTTCTCAAGTATCTTTTTTCTATTCTCATTGTGATCTTTGCCGTGTTGGGGCATCGGTTTTTTTACGCATTATATCATTTATCCTTACATATACGGAGTTACGGAAACCCTTGACGGGAAACAACCTTCGGGGTTTATCAACGGACTGGTTGCTTTCAATTCATTCATGGATCTTATTTTTATGGTCGGATTGGTATTCGGAGTTGAAATTACCCGGCAGAAGAACCTTCTCAAGAACCAGATATCCATGCTGAAATCGGAAAAACTGGATCAGGAACTCACCATGCTGAAAGCCCAGATCAATCCGCATTTTCTGTTCAATACGCTTAATAACATCTACGGAATGGCACTGAAAAAGGCCGATGAGACCCCAGACGTCATTCTCCAGCTTTCCAAAATCATGCGTTATAATATCTATGAAGCAGCTGAACGACACATTTCCATTGCAAAAGATATTGAGAACATTAAAGATTTTATTGAAATTCAGAAAATTCGTCACCGTCGGCTTTTTGTTAATTTTAAAGAAGACATCGATAATCCGTCGCAGGAAATTTCACCGTTGATACTGATTCAGTTTATTGAAAATGCATTTAAACATGGCGTATCCGAAAGTCTGGGCAATTCATTTATACATATAGATATTCGCCTGAAAAACGGCATCCTCCATTATTCTGTAGAAAACTCCAAAGAACAGATAGCCGGTGATTCTACTAAAATAGGATTAAAAAATATCCGCAGACAACTGGAATTATTGTATCCGGAACATATCCTTTCTGTGGAAGATAAAAATGATCGGTATAACGTTAAACTAACCATTGACCTCAATGATACATTCAGCATCTAAAAAATACAACTGCATTATCGTGGAAGATGAGCCTATTGCAGCTGAAATTCTGGAAAATTTTGTAATCCGGAACGAAGAACTCAACCTTGTTGGAAAATGTGCCGATGCTGTACACGCAAGCAGCCTTTTAAACATTCATGATGTAGATCTTATGTTTCTTGATCTTAACCTTCCCGTTATAAAAGGATTTGATTTTCTGAAAAAATTAAAGAATCCTCCCTTTGTCATTGTAACCACAGCTTATCATCAATATGCAGTAGAAGGGTATGAACTCGATGTCGTGGATTACCTGATGAAACCCATTCCTTACGATAGGTTTGTTACTGCCATCAGTAAATTCAGACACATTGTGGAATCCGAAGAAGCTTTACTGGAAATTGCCGACCGTGATTACATTTTCATTAACAGCGGAAAAAAACAGGTTAAGATCACACTTCAGGACATTTTTTATATTGAAAGTCTGCGTGAATATATCAATATCCATACAAAAGCAGAAACGCTCACCTTTAAAATGCCCATCAGTAAAATTGAAAAAAGCCTACCTTCAAAAATATTCTTCCGTATTCATAAATCCTATATTGTTTCTAAATTAAAAATAGAAGTTAAATCAGCCAATATGATTCAGATAAACGGTAAAAAGCTTCCCATAGGCAGAACGTATAAGCCATTTGTTGAATTGTAGCATTCTTTAAGCCTTTATTCTGTAATGGTATCATTTTTCCGGCTTCCAGTTTTAGTAGACGTTATCCAGCTGTTGATATATACATTTCATTAAAATATTCACCAATTATTGAATTTTGACTCATAACAGTTAAAAAAATCAATAATTATGAATTACCGGATGAAGCTTCTCAGCGCAGGTGTCGTCTTTTTTATAGGACACGGGCTTGTTTTTGCACAGGGAAAGCAAGATACCATTAAAACCCAGGATATAGAAGGTGTGGTGGTAACTGCTTTAGGAATAAAGAGAGAAAAAAGATCTTTAGGATATTCTACCCAGGAAGTAAAAGGCGAAGAAATTAATAAAAATCCTACCACCAATTTCATTAATAATCTATCCGGTAAAGTGGCTGGTCTTGAGATCAAGCAGTCTACCAATTTCGGAGGATCAGTCAATGCTGTTTCCAGGGGATATAAATCTATCCTTGGAGATAACCAGGCTTTGTTTGTGGTAGATGGAGTTCCCATCATCAACAGGAATATCAATTCCCCGCTTCAGGTTAATGGCTTTGGAGGCTATGATTACGGCAGCCCGGTTTCCGATATCAATCCCAATGATATTGAAACACTCAATGTATTAAAAGGAGCTGCAGCCACCGCATTGTACGGATCCAGGGCACAGAATGGAGCCATAATCATCACAACGAAAAAAGGCAGGAAAAATACCCAGGGGATCGGTCTTGAATACAGTGGAAGCATTTCCGTTTCTACTGTGGATAAGTCAACCTTTCCAAAATATCAGACAGAATACGGGCAGGGATACGATGGAAACATTTTCAATTCTTATCAGGGACATCCGATTTCCTCTTTTTCAGATTCTTCCTATGGAGCGCCATTTGATCCTAACCTTATGGTGTGGCAATATGATGCATTTATTCCCGGTTCACGCAACTTTGGAAAGAGAACACCATGGGTAATGGCCAAAAACGGACCGGTAACTTTTTTTGAGAAAGCAATTAATCAAACCAATAATATCGCACTAAGCGGGGGAAATGACCGTGCTACCTTCAGATTAAGCTATTCCAATATCAATGCAACAGATATTCTTCCCAACTCTTCCCTGATCAAAAATAATTTCGGGGGCAATGCGTCGTATAAAATAACGGATAATCTTACCGCTACAATCTTTGCCAATTATGTAACTCAAAATACCAAAGGCCGGAATTCTACGGGTTACGGGGATAATATTATAGGTAATTTCAGGCAGTGGTGGCCTACCAATGTCGATATTCAATACCAAAAATATCTTTATGAAACATTTAATAAAAACTATACCTGGAACATCCTTTCTCCTGATGATTTACGTCCGGGTTATTGGGATAATCCTTATTTTACACGCTATAAGAATTATCAAAACGATAAAAGGGATCGTTTTGCAGGAAACTTCAGCCTGAGCTATGATCTTTCCAAAAGCATCAATATACTGGGAAGGGTAGGTACCGACGGATATACGATGATCACAGAAGAGCGGAGGGCCAAAGGCTCAATACCTGCATTCTTTAGTTTTAATCCTATTGAACAGCCTTCCGGATATGCTATTACCGATTTCCGCTTTACAGAAACCAATTACGACCTTATCGCAACCTACAAAAAGAATATTGGAGAAAATTTTAATATCCAGGCACTGATCGGGGGAAATATCAATGTCCAGTCCAGCTATTCCAATGCCCAGACCACATCCGGAGGATTGTACATCGATGACCTGTATACCATTTCCAATTCTGCAGCAACACCTGCAAAACCCCTGATATCGGATACATCAAAATATGTTTACGGAGCGTTTGTCCAGGCTTCCTTAGGATATAAAAACACGTATTACATTGAAGGGACTTTCAGAAGAGACCAATCCAGTTCATTGCCTAAAGGAAAAGAAGCTTACTACTATCCATCCGTTTCAGCCAGCATGGTATTTTCCAATCTGCTGCAACAAAAATGGCTGAGTTTTGGAAAGGTAAGGGCTGCCTACGCAGAAGTAGGTTCTGACACCAATGCAGATCAATTGAGAAACAGGTTCATTGTTCAGTCATCCTTTGGAAACAACCCTGTATATTCTTACAATACGGTCTTGCGGAATGCCGACCTGCTTCCGCAAAAGCTTAAAAACCTTGAATTGGGTACCAATATGCAGTTCTTTAAAAACAGAATAGGTTTTGACGTTGCCTGGTTCAGAAATATTGCCTTTGATCAGATTTTACCACTTCCTATTTCTCTTGCCAACGGCTCCGGAAGCAAAATTCAGAATACAGGGGAGCTTACCACCAAAGGATTTGAGGTCTCATTCAATATAACTCCTTTAAAATTGAACAACTTCAACTGGGATATGAGCATCAACTGGTCCAATCCTAAAACAAAAGTTACCGCCTTAAGAGAAGGGACAGAAAACATTTCAATAGGAACGCTTCCGGGAGGGATTTCTATCAACGCACCACTTAATGAGGAGTATGGAAGCATCTGGGGAGCAGATTTTGTGTATGATCCTAATGGAAATAAGATCATTGGAAAAAACGGTGCTTACCTTCACACGGATGATACCAATCACAACCTGGGAAGTTTCCAGGCTGACTTTATTGCCGGACTCAACAATTCTTTTACCTATAAAAATTTTAATGTAAGCTTTCAGATCGATTGGAAAAAAGGAGGAAAGATCTTCTCACTGGACCAATATTTCGGCTATGGAACAGGACTTTATCCCGACTCTGTGGGATTGAATGATTTAGGTAATCCTATAAGAAACACATTATCTAATGGAGGAGGAGTTATATTACCCGGAGTGATGGAGGATCCTAATAATCCGGGACATTATATTCCCAACACGATACGTCTGGATCGTTCCAGATCCAGCCAGATCATTGAAACCGACCCACCTTCTTCTGCCTTTGTTTATGATGCCAGCTTTATAAAACTACGCCAGGTATCCGTTTCTTATACTTTTGATAAGAAATCTCTGGGAAATATAGGCATTCAGAGTCTCACATTGGGTGTTGTGGGAAGTAACCTCTGGATCATCCACAAAAACCTTCCTTATTCAGATCCCGAAGCTGGTTTGTCATCGGGAAATATTCAGGGATATCAGTCCGGAGTGATGCCTGCAACCAGAAATTTTGCATTTAACCTGAAAGTTAATTTTTAAAAACTATGAAAATGAAAAATAAAATAATGATAAGCTCTATACTATTTTCGGTATTAATGGGCTGCACATCGGAGGATGTAAATAATGATCCCCATGTCACTTATAACACGATCCCGGAAACTCTTATTACTTATGCGGAAAAGGAACTGAGCGATTATATGAACACTCCCAGTGTGAACGAAAATAATTTTCGTCTTATTATGCAGTATTGGCAGGAAACCGTTTATGTGAATGAAAGCAACTATAATTTTACAGCAAGAAATGTTTCCAATAATGTATGGACCGATAATTATGTAAATGTGCTTAACAGCCTCAATAAAGCTAAGGAACTGATAGAGCAGTACCAGCCTTCCGCTTCCGAAGTGACCAGCTGGCAGGCTAAAAAGCAGAATCAGCTGGCCATTATTGATATTTTATCAGTTTATACATTTCAGACTTTGACAGACACTTATGGAGATATTCCGTACAGCCAGGCTCTCAACAATGAAAAATACCCGCTTCCGGTTTATGACGATGACCAAAAAATTTATGAAAGCATGATCAATCGTCTTATGGCGGACATCAACAGACTGAAGGAAGGAGAAGGGACTTTTGGCTCCGGAGACATTTTGTATGGTGGAGATATCGCAAAATGGAAAAAATTCGGGAACTCGTTACTTCTGAAACTGGGGATCGCTATTTCCGATATTGATGCAAACCTGGCTAGGACAGCAATCAATACAGCGATTTCCGGAGGAGTAATTACGGATCAGTCTCAGAACTGTATTTTCAGATACCTTGCGGAGACACCCAATTTCAGCCCTATATTCGAAAATCTGGCTAATAATGGAAGAAACGATTTTATTGGAGGAAAACCTTTTATAGATTATCTCAATGCTACTTCCGACCAAAGGGTAACCAAGTACTTCAGAGATGTAAACGGAGTTTATCTGGGACAGACCATAGGAGCTCCCGGAAACTTTTTCGCTTTTTCCTCTCCCGGAATCTTTGCTTATATTCCAGTGACTCCGGGAAACCTGATGACGCATACAGAAGTAACATTTTATCTTGCAGAAGCAGCTGCCCGGTTTGGAATCGGAGGAAATCCGGAGACGCTTTATAAAGATGCTGTCCGGGCCTCATTCCTGGAATGGGAACTTTCTGCCCAGGAGGCTGAAACTTACCTGACAGCCCACCCTTATAACCCCGGCAACTGGAAAAAATCAATCGGAGAACAGGCATGGATTGCTCTATATAATCTTCCTGTAGTATCATGGAATTTTTACCGCAGGCTGGATTATCCCGCTCTTCAGGCTCCTCCTACCGCCATTAACAATGCAGAAGGAAAAGTCCCTGTAAGACTGCAATATCCATCGCTTGAAGCAACTACGAACGGAACCAATTATTCCAAAGCCGCCACCGCTATCGGAGGAGATAAATTAACGACTAAAATCTTCTGGGATATCCATTAAACAGCATTTATAAATTCACACAATCAACTTCATATTAAATTTTTTCAGTTGTGATTTTAGCCTGCATGACTCATGCAGGTTTTTTATTAAAACTTTTATAGACCGGACTCTTGCATTCGTAGATCATTTTATTTTTTTTACACACCAATTGATCATCTTTGAACTGTGAATTAGGGTTGGCAAAAACACTATCATACCTTATTTTTCCAAAGAACATAACAATATATAGGTTAGTATTCACGCTGTGAATCGTTAAGGCTTAATGAGTTTTCAGACTCTTAAGCCTTTTTTTTTGTCCTGTAATAATTCATGATCCGTAGAGTAAAAAAACAAACATGTGAGGCATAAATTGATGTTCGATTAAAAAAAAAACATTAATTTTGTATATTATTATGTTTCAACGTAAGTACATATTGATTTTTATTCTATTGGGATTTTTATTCATGCCCAAGCAAATCTATGCATGTGCTGTAAAAATTTCCTTACAAGAGAAATCGCGTTGTGAACTCAATATTTCAAAATCTATTAAAAAAGATCAGTGTAATTCCTGTGGTTCTAAAAAATGTCCAGGAAAATGCAATAATCCTTTATGCAAATGCCCGGCATCCAATTTAAATCCAACTTTACCGGACAGACATGATTTTAGTTTTCTTACAGTAGAAGTCTTTTCTCCTGTTTCTTTTTTAACTTATGAAAGTGCTGTTTCTAAAGGCTTTCAATCCATTTGGTTAATCCCTAAAATAGGCTAGATCCTGTATTTTATAGCCTAAAGTGTGCCTTTTTGTAAGGATACATTTTAATTTTTTTCCATTCAATTTATTAACTGAAACAACAGGAATATTCCTTTTGTTCACAAAATACTCTATACAATGAAATCAATATCAAAAATATGGATAGCATTCACCTTGCTGTTTTCATTACTAATCTATGCCCAATCTCAAAATATAAAAACAGAAACCGTAAAGATCTATGGGAATTGTGACATCTGTAAAGCGAATATAGAAAAAGCGGGAAACCTAAGAAAAATAGCCACAGTAAGCTGGAACAAAGATACCAAAATGGCTACTTTAACCTACGATCCTCAGAAGACCAATCAGGACGAAATATTAAAAAGAATAGCTCTGGCAGGGTATGACAGTGAAAAATTTTTAGCTCCTGACAATGCTTATGCAGCATTACCGGAATGTTGTCATTACAAAAGGGATTTAAAACCCGCTTCTCAAAATAAGGCTATGGACATGAATATGAAGACTGACCATATGAACCATGACCAGAAAAAAACGGAAGAAAACAACATGATAGCTACCCAGAATACATCTCAGCTAAAAGCTGTTTTCGATAACTACTTCTCTTTAAAAAATGCACTGGTTAAAACAGATGCCGATAATGCATCAACTAAAGCTTCTGAACTGTCAAAAGCAATTAAAGCCGTGGAAATGAACCAACTTTCAAATGAAGAACATATGGTCTGGATGAAAGTAATGAAGGACCTGACCCTTAATGCAGAAAAGATTTCCTCTGCTAAAGATGTTGCCAAACAAAGAGAAATATTTGCTGTATTATCTAAAAATATGTACGACCTCGCAAAGGTATCCAAACAGGGTAATCCTATATATTATCAGCATTGTCCTATGTATAATAATGGGAAAGGAGCTGATTGGCTGAGCCTGGAAAATGAGATCAAGAACCCTTATTTTGGTTCTCAGATGATGACTTGTGGCAGCACAGTAGAAACACTTAAATAATATCAGTTATGGATAATCAATCAGATCATCACGGAATGCAACATAAAAACCATACAGGAATGTATAAACGATTTATCATGATGGCTGTTGCTATGTTTGTTGCCATGTACTTCATTATGTATTCAATGATCGACGGAATACAAAACCTCATTCCCAATATCAATAACTTTTATATGACCTTGCTTATGGTATCCGTCATGTTAATTATTGAATTATTGATCATGAAGGATATGTATAAAAACAAGAAAATCAATGGGATCATCATTGTATTTTCTCTTGCTTTAGGCATTTTTTCCTGGTTCGGAATCAGAGAACAGATTATGGTGGATGATAAAGAATTTGTAAAGGGAATGATCCCTCATCATGCGGCCGCTATTCTTATGTCAGAAAAGACAAAACTTACTGACCCGGAATTGATACAACTCCAAAAAAACATATTGGAAACCCAGGCCAATGAAATCGAACTCATGAAGCGGAAGCTGGAAGAACTCAACAAAAAATAAGGTAAAATTCATATTATAACAATTATGAAATCAAAAAAAATTTAATAGTACCTATACCATGAAAAATATATTCTTATCAATCAGTGTTGTCTCAATGATGGCAATTACTTTATTCTCCTGTACAAAATCACCGGATAAAAATGCGGAACAACATACTGACCGTGCTTCTTCTGCAACAGAAACACAATCAGCCGCCCAATTAGAAAATACCAATACAGCAGAAGAAATCAACAATAAATCAAATGAAAAGACAGCTGTCAAAGACCCTGTTAACAATTTTTCTATAGATCCTTTAATCAAAGATTATTTAATTTTAAAAAATGCACTTGTTGCCGATAACGGTCAAGCTGTTGCTACTGCCGGAAAACAGTTATTAGCTACCCTAGAGAAGGTAGATATGAAAACTATTCCTGCAGATAAGCATAAAGCATATATGGAAATTGCAGAAGATGCTAAAGAGAATGCGGAGCATATTGGAGATAATGCTGGAAAAATAGATCACCAAAGGGAACACATGATGTCATTAAGTAATGACATGGCTGATCTTATTGCAACATTTGGAACGACCCAAAAATTGTATCAGGATTATTGCCCGATGTTCAACGATGGAAAAGGTGCCATCTGGATCAGCGAAGCAAAAGAAATTAAAAACCCTTATTACGGTAATAAGATGCTCACTTGTGGTTCCTTAAAAAAGGAATATTAAAATGAAGATAGTACTAAAGATTTTTGCAGCTATTATGCTGCTGGTTTTTATTGCTGTACAATTTTATCAGCCTGCCCGGAATGCAGATAAAGGGCAGGTTTACAAAACCGATTTTATAAAGACCCATAAGACAATGCCCGTTGAAGTAAAAACCCTATTACAGACCTCGTGTTATGATTGTCATAGTAACAATACCAATTATCAGTGGTACGATTACATACAGCCTGCACGAAGTTTAGTAGACAAACACATTAAAGATGCTAAAGAGGATTTGAATTTTAACGAATGGGCCACTTACTCGGGTCGAAAGCAGGAAAGATTAATAAACTCAATTAAAAAACAGATTGAAACTAAAAAAATGCCAATGTCATCCTACACATTCATGCATAAAGATGCAAAACTGAATGACCGGCAGATAAAGCTGATAACAGATTGGCTGGAAAAGCAAGAATAAGTTTCATATAAAAGAAATATACAATGAATATATCCCAAAATATCTCGTTAAAGGTACTTCTGACAGTATTTATACTCCTGTGCTCGAAGACTATTTTCGCGCAAAAAGTCGTCCGTTACGAGCTATATGTAAAAGATACCATAGTTAATTACGCAGGTAAAGAAAAAAGAGCCATTGCAGTAAACGGGCAAATACCGATGCCTACATTGACCTTTACGGAAGGTGACATTGCTGAAATAGTGGTCCACAACCTGTTAAAAGAAAATACTTCGCTGCACTGGCACGGAGTCTTTTTACCCAATAAGGAAGATGGTGTGCCTTTTCTCACCCAAAATCCAATAAAACCAGGTGAAACCTACACTTATCGCTTTCCAGTGATTCAAAACGGTACTCATTGGTACCATTCCCATTCAGGAATGCAGGAGCAAATTGGTATGTACGGGAGCCTCATCCTGAAAAAGCGTGAAGAGGATAAAAGATTTAGAAAAGGAATCGACGATTTGCCAACCGTTCCTGTTATTTTAAGTGAATGGACAAACCTTAATCCGGACAATATTCACAGAATGCTTCATAACGCCAATGATTGGGCAGGAATAAAAAAGAATGCAACACAATCTTATGTCGAAGCTATCAAGGAAGGTTATTTTAAAACCAAAATCGCCAATGAATGGAAGCGTATGACAGCAATGGATGTAAGTGATGTGTATTACGATAAAATATTAATGAACGGGAATAACGCTACAGATTTAAAAACCGTTGATGGTAAAACATTAAAAGCCGGCGATAAAGTAAGGTTACGAATATCAAACGGTGGTGCATCATCTTACTTTTGGCTTCGCTATGCAGGAGGAAAAATAACGGTTGTCGCCAACGATGGAAATGACGTTGAACCGGTAGAGGTCGACCGTTTGATCATTGCCGTTTCCGAGACTTATGATGTAGTCGTAACAATTCCTGAAGATGGTGTTTCTTACGAGTTTTTAGCTACTACTGAAGACAGAACCCAGTCAGCCAGTTATTACATTGGGAATGGGATAAAACAGCTTATTTCACCACTTCCAAAATTAAAATATTTTGAAGGAATGAAAATGATGAACGGGATGATGAAAATGAACGGAGACCTGAATGATATGGGCATGAAAATGAGCTTAAACCAAATGGATATGAATGTCGTGATGTATCCCGAAATTACAGGAGAAACTAAGAAAAAAGGCAAGCAAAAGGAAGAACCCAAAGAAGACCACAGCAAACATACCATGAATATGGATATGGATAATGATCCCAACCGGTATAATGCCAATGCTTTGGGTGACATTAAAACGCTAAACTATGCCATGCTACAATCTCCTTTCGATACCACGCTTCCCAAAGATGCCCCGGTGAAAGAACTCAGGTTTACGCTTACAGGAAATATGAATCGATACGTATGGAGTATGGACAATAAAGTTCTTTCCGAAACAGATAAAATTCCGGTTAAAAAAGGAGAGATCCTGCGTATTACGATTTATAATAATTCCATGATGAGACACCCGATGCACCTGCATGGATTTGATTTCAGGGTGATCAATGGTAAGGGGGAAAAATCTCCACTGAAAAATGTTCTCGATATTATGCCGATGGAAACCGATACCATCGAATTCCTGGCCAATGAAGAAGGGGACTGGTTCTTCCACTGTCATATCCTTTACCATATGATGTCCGGAATGAACAGGGTATTTGCTGTTGGTGATTATAAGAATCCTTTACTCCCAGACAAGGAAAAAGCCTATATGGCTTTGCAGATGGAAAGCAATATGCCACACTTTATGGCGCAGAATGATTTTGCTACCAATGGTAATGACGGGCAGGCCATGCTGCAGAATGCAAGATGGTCTTTAGGAACGGAATGGCGTCTGGGATACAACAGCATGCACGGTTATGAGGTAGAAACCCATCTGGGCAGATATATAGGTAAAATGCAGTGGTTTATGCCGTTTATTGGTTTTGACTACCGTTACCGGAAAATGGGAATCGACGAACACGAAACCAATATCTTCGGACAAAAAAAACGAAAAAGATAGTCGTAGGGCATTCAGTTTAGGTTTTATGTACACTTTACCGATGCTGGTTAATTTTCAGGCAGAAGTATATCATGATGGTATTGTGCGTCTGCAGCTCATGCGTGAAGACATTCCGATCTCCAGAAGATTGAGAGGAGACTTCATGATAAATACCGATAGAGAATATATGGCAGGGCTCAGCTATATCATCAACAAAAATATCAACATCCGAACCCATTATGATAGTGATATGGGCTTTGGAGCAGGTATTACCTTAAATTATTAAAGGTGATACTTTAAAAACAAAATGGCTCGGGAGCTTTGCTCCCGAGCCGTTTTTATTGAATGAATATATACCTGAAATCCAGAATATTTTAACCCTTGGGGCATAATTCTTGTACGAATTGAATACACCACAAAAAAAAAGTAAATATGGAAAATCAAGAGACCGTAGCAGTCCTTAACGATCTGCTGCACATCAGCAACGACCGGATTGCCGGATTTGAAAAAGTAGAAGGAAAGGTATGGGAGTCTTATCCGGACATCAAAGGTGATTACGATAAGATGATCACCCAATCAAAAATCATGAAAAATGAACTGATCAACCTGATTACCGAAAAAGGAGGAACTCCCGAAGATTCACCTTCTGTTGCAGGATCACTTCACAGAACATGGATTGACATTAAAAACTCTTTTCTCGTAGGGGATAAGGTAGAATCTACCCTGGAAAATGTTGCTTTTGGAGAAAAAGCGGCAATAGAGGCCTATCAACAAGCTATCGATAGCGGACACCTTTATGATAAGAGCCTGGAGACCGTAAAAGAACAACTGCACAACATAAAACAGTCCTACGCCCAGTTTAAAAAAAATGGGGGATTATAAGAAAAAGGATTAACTAATATATACTATTCACGAACTGATAAGGACCATGAAAATAGCTACGTATAATGTAAACGGAGTAAATGGGCGGCTGCCTGTTCTGCTTCGCTGGTTACAAGAAGCACAACCGGACGTGGTATGCCTCCAGGAACTGAAGGCGCCACAGGAACGTTTTCCCCTGAAAGAAATAAATGATGCAGGATATAATGCCATCTGGCATGGCCAGAAAAGCTGGAATGGAGTAGCCATACTTTCAAAAGGATATGAAATCACAGAGGTTCAGAGGGCTTTGCCAGGCGATCCGGAAGATATTCAAAGCCGCTATATTGAAGCAATCATTGATCAGATTGTTATTTGTTGTTTGTATCTCCCCAATGGCAATCCTTATCCGGGACCAAAATTCGAATATAAACTGGCATGGATCGATCGCTTGAAAAAAAGAACAGATGAGCTTATAAAAATGGACCTGCCCGCCGTTATTATTGGTGATTTTAATATTATTCCGACGCCATTTGATGTACATAAACCCGAACGATGGGAAAATGATGCATTATATCGGATCGAAGTAAGAAAAGCTTTTGAGAAAATGCTTAAAAAAGGTTGGCTTGATTCTATCAGAACCTTGTTTCCTGAAGAAAAGATCTATACGTTCTGGGATTACCTCTACAAAGCATATGACCGCGATGCCGGAATCAGGCTTGATCATGTTCTGTTGAGCCCTTATCTATCATCCAGGTTAAAATCGGGCGGTGTTGACCGGCATGTTCGTGGCTGGGAAAAGAGCAGTGATCATGCCCCGGTGTGGATAGAATTAGAAAAAGAAGGGAAACAATAACCCTATCTTTCCTGTTATCTTTTATTCCAGGCATATCAATAATAAATCTTTTAATTTTAGTTAAAAGATTTTTCGTAATATTATAGAACGTTTTATAAAATACAAACACATGAAAAATACAAAATTATTACTGGCAGTAATGATCACTGCGATGTTTACCACTACAGGATGGGCTCAGAAAACAACTCCAAAAGTAGCAGGTGGGGATAAAGACCAACACGGGTGCATCGGTTCAGCCGGTTATACCTATTCCGTTCTAAAAGATGATTGCGTAAAGCTTTTTGAAGAAAAGATACAGCTGAGAGAAGCTAATCCTCAGAAATCCTACGTTTCCAATGCTGTAGTTATCTTGAGTAAAGACAAGAAAAAGGCGGAATTGTTCCTTCCTGAATCCAAGGGAAGTATCATTCTCAACAGAACCCTTGAATACTTAAACACATCGGTGTATAAAAGTAAAAAAGGAACGTATAACCTGAATAAAGAAAAGGATAGTTATACACTGAGAAAAGGTAAGAAAATCATTTACAGTATTTAAAAAAATAAAGCCTGCCGGTCAGGCTGTTGATGACCAGAGCCCGTTATTTGCTGATAACGGGCTCTGATTTTATTTATTTTTCTTTAAGATCTTTTTTAATCTGCTTCTCAGCATTTTCAGCTTTTTTTTTCCTGTGCTTCCTTCTCTTTACGCTGCTGCACTCTGGATTTTTTTTCAGCACGCCTTTCCTGGCGTATTACTTTATTCGATTTCGTATTATACAAAGCATCAACAATTCCTTGTCCGGTTTTACTGAAGATTTTTATTTTAGGTTTGTCATGGGTCCCCGTTACAACTACCGGAAAGCCGATCCATCCTCCCGGAGGAAGACCTATTCTTACCCGCAGATCCAGTAAACCGTTGAAACTTGTTGTTCCACTGATAGAAGGTCTTAGGATAGATACTTTAAAGGTGAATTTATCAACGTGGATCAGGTTATTTTTGATCACGGTTTCGATATTAACTCCTTTCATATCCGGATTATTAAAAGCGTTTGCACCAACATTATCACCAATTACCGAAAGCATCTTAAGATTTTTTACCTCTACATCCCGGAGGTTTACGATACCACCCCCTTCAAGGGACGGATAAATAGGCTTCATATTTTTATCAAAATCTCCTTTCAGT
The DNA here is from genome assembly GCF_046591535.1 of Chryseobacterium proteolyticum. Classification (NCBI taxonomy): domain Bacteria; kingdom Pseudomonadati; phylum Bacteroidota; class Flavobacteriia; order Flavobacteriales; family Weeksellaceae; genus Chryseobacterium; species Chryseobacterium proteolyticum. The sequence goes on from NZ_JBJLWK010000001.1 coordinate 741,445, forward strand.
TTATAATCAAGAGACACAATCCCTTTTACATTCTTAGCAGCAGTAACCATTTCCCGGACCATATCAATTTCTTTATAAGCCCTTTGTACATCAAAATCCAGTACCTTAAGCGCAATGTCATAATTAGCCGTTAATGGAGATTCGTCCTGATAACGTGCATCAATATTCATGCGGCTTCCAATGATATCAAAAGAAGTATTTTTAAGATACACCTGACCCATATTTACAGAAGCCAGACCTTGAAGATGATTGAGATCAAGTCCCTTAAATTCGACTTTTTTAGCATGGGCTTCCAAAGAGACATCAAGGTTTTTCGGAATAATTACCACACCGCTGCTTTTAGGATTTTCAACTTTTGCATATTCCACTTCAATCGATTTATCTGCATTATCTCCATCCTTAAGTGCCATGAACTCGTCAATAAGAATATAATTGGAGTTTAACCCAAACTTTCCGTGAAGGGTCCCCTTTCTTTCAATAAAATAGTTGATGGTATTGAGCAGATATCCGTTTAATGCAAAATCCGATTTTCCATAAGTGGCCAAAAACTTTCTGAACCACATTTTCTCATTTTCAAACTGAAAATTTCCTTCTTTGATATAAAATGATTTGGGAAGATACGATGTAGTAGCCTTTATATTTTTAAGAATCAAAGTTCCTTTGTTATCCAGCTTACTGTATTGGCCGGTAGTTGCATAGCTCTGACGTCCGTTCAGGGAAAGATCCGCCATAATAAGTCCGCTTACATCAAATCCTTCTTTTGCAAACACTTTATAGATTCTGCCCACATTCAAAACACCTTTTGCTTTAACTTTATAAAGCAGGTCTTCAAAATCATGCAGATCAGCATTAACATAGACAGGATTCCCTTCAAAATCAAAACTAAAAGGATCCAATTTCACTCCAAGGCTTTTAAAGGTTCCGTCTGTATTATTAATGTTGGCGATCAGGTTGATATTCTGAATAGGGTTAGGGTAATATTTCGTCTTCAGCCAACCGTCTTTTAAATGAAGATAACCCTCCGTCTTTGGGAATAATTTTTTATCCAGGCTGAAAATCCCGTTTGCCTTGATATTCGTATCCATAAGCCCACGAACATCAATATTCTTCAAACCTAATGCATGATCAAGAGTCTGAAGATCAACAGCGCCTTTTACATCGGCATTCACCATCATTTCATTAAGTCCTTTCGTTCTTACCACCGCACGGAAATTATTATTTTTACCCAGATCAAAACTCAGATTCCTGAGATTCAGATTCATCTGTTCCGTATCTAATGAAGGAAGATCTACCATAAGATCCATATTCAGGTTATTCATAGGAACAGGAGCTTTTCCATTGGAGACAAATCCATCTTTTACCAGCAGTCTGGCATTTAACCTTGGTTTCAGCTTTTTGGGTTCACTGAATCTTCCTTTCAGGCTGAAAAACAGATCGCTGTTTCCTTCAATTTTAGTGTCTTTTGCCCAGTCCAGATATTGCGGCGGCAATACCGAGATCATATCGCGGATCGTTGTCTTTTCAGATGCAGCATTGATGTCGAGATTATATCCGTCTTTCAAAATACTAAGAGAACCTGTAAATTTTAAGGGCAGATCATTGATCCTTAATTCGTTTTTCCTTAATACAAAAGTTAATGCATTCGTATTGATCCGCGTAATGAGATCTGCACGCAAACTTTTTTGTTTGGCGTAATAGATTCTGTTGAGGGCAAAGTCTACTTTATTGATCTCCAGATCGGTTTGCAGATCAAAAATATCTTTGCTGAATCCACCTTTACCTGTGTAATTCAAGCCTTTGGCATCTACCAGCACTCTGGCAGAATGATCATTGTATTTGATATTCCAGTTTCTGAATTTGATAAGGTCCAGCTTTATAGATGCTCCTTCTTCTGTACTATCCTTAGGTGTTTGTGAGGGCTTGGAAACATAAACATTATAGTTGGCTTCTCCTTTACTGTTGACGAAAACATTCGCGTTGGCATCCGTTACATATATTTCATCAATCTTCACCTCACGGTCAAAGATCAGGTTTTTAAGATTGATTCCCACGGCCACTTCTCTAGCGGCAAGTAGAGTATCTTCCTGAAATGGCTTTGAACCTTTCAGGATAAGCTGATCCACAGAAACCGTTAGCGATGGGAAATGCCTGAAAAAGGAGAGGTGGGTCTTTTTATAATCCAGTTTACCCGCAAGATGTTTATTGGCAAATATTTTTACCTGCTGGGAAATAGTTCCCGGAAACAATATAGGGATGATGAACATCAGAAAAAGAATGGATGCTATAGAAATTCCCAGCCATTTCAAAACTTTCAAAATTATTTTTATAAACTTTTCCATAAAATTGCTATTATAATTTTGATTTCGATATTATTTTCCTCTTATGAGTAAATAATAATTAACAACCATCTAAAATCAAGCCATTCATCATTAAAGCACTGTTTCAAACATGTAAACAAATACTTCATTATAAAAACAACAATACATTAATAAACAAATAATTACAACAATAGATTGCAATCAAATTATAGTTTATATGATCTATGAAAGTTTACAATAATTTTAACAAAAAAGTACCTCTAAGAGGTACTTTTAAATTCTATAAATTCGAAAGAGTTTTAACTCTAAAACAATTTAAGTCCTACAATTCCAACTACGATCAGCAATGCAGACAACAATCTGAAGATATTAGCCGAATCCTGAAAGAATATAATCCCTACCAATAAAGTACCTACCGCACCGATTCCTGTCCATACCGCATAGGCTGTCCCAATAGGAATGGTTTTCTGTGCATACCACAGCATAGCACCGCTGATCGTCATACAAATGACAGATAGAAAGATCCACCCGAATTTATTGCTATCAGCCTGTTGCGACATCTTGATTCCCAAAGGCCATCCGATTTCAAAAATCCCTGCGATAATTAATGCAATCCAGTTCATAATTTATTATTTTTTCATCTGTTATAATGTTCTCAAAAAGTAGGATTGGAATACACCAATCCTACCAAACATGATTAAATTAGAATGAACCTTTCCGGCATGAAAGGATAGACTGTACAGATTTTTATTGATTCTTAACCATGTTTGCCAATCATAAAACTGAAAACTTTGAGTAATGAAGTGTACAGCATTTTTACTTTGTAAAAGTAATAGTAAATACTAGTTTTCAACAGATTAAATAAAGTGATCTGACATAATCCGCAGGTGAAGTGTAGTTTTCAACGGATGAAACGTCACATATATATTTTACTGTAGATCTTCCTTTTTACACAATAGCAGATTTAGGGAGAATAGCTTATCTTTAGGTAGATATTTTCATTCTTAGCATTACCATGGGAAAATCAACGGAATCACTTGAGGAATTTTACAAACATAAGCTTACGCATCTTTCCCAGAGTCCAGGAAAGGACAGTGGTCTATTCAATATTTTTAGTATTGAAGAAAATATGATTAACGGAACAAGTTCACCAAGCTATATCCGGAGAAACTTTTACAAGATCATGCTTTTTAAAGGGAATAATGTATTCCATTACAGTGACAAAAGCATACCAGTTGAAGGAGATACCTTATTATTCTTTGATCCTAAAACGCCTTATACTTACGATCCTTTGAAACCCGGAATCGTCGGATGGTTTTGTGTCTTTAAAGAAGAGTTTTTTCAGGATACCCAACGGATCAACCTCAGGGAACTGCCTTTATTTTCAGGGGCAGACCATCCGGTATTTAAACTCAATTCCGAAGAGTCTGAAGAAATACGTATGATATTCGAAAAAATCTATAAAGCAAATAATACAGAATACATCTACAAACATGAACTGATCAAAAGCTATATCAGTGAAGTGATCTATCTTGCCATGCAATTCCGTCCCAGTGAAGATATTTCTTTACATTCCGATTCAAATTCGCGCATTACGGCTCTATTTCACGAATTGCTCGACAGAGAGTTCCCGATAGAATCCAAAACAGACCGGTTCGAGTTAAGATCTCCGCGTACAATTGCCGAAAGGCTTTCAATCCATGTCAACTCACTCAACAGAGCTATAAAAACCGTAACAGGCCTTACAACTACGGAACACATTTTTGCTAAGCTCACTGCAGAGGCTAAATCCCTGCTAAAGCATACCCAATGGAATATCGCAGAAATAAGCTATGTTCTGGGGTTCGAGGACCAGGCTCACTTTAATAATTTCTTTAAAAAACAAACGGGTATGAATCCATCTGCCTTCAGACAGGTTTGAATCTGACAAAAAATGGTTTTAATATCACAAAGTAAAGCCGGGTAACGGGATCTACCTTTGTAAAAAAAAGAAATCATGACAGGTACAAAAATCTGGTATATCACCGGAGCTTCAAAAGGGATGGGATTTGCAGTAGCTCAACAATTATTAATTAAAGGCCATTGCGTTGCCGCTACATCCAGGTCTGTAAGCTCATTAGAACCACTTTTTCAGTATGGAGAAAAATTTCTTCCACTGGAAGTTGACCTTAAAAAAGAGAGTTCTATTGCTCAATCCCTGAAGACAACCTATGAAAAGTTTGGGAGACTGGATGTTGTGGTCAATAATGCCGGGTACGGGCTTGGCGGTGCGTTGGAAGAACTTACGTCAGAGGAAATTAATGACAATTTTGAAGTCAACTTTTTTGCTGTCGTTAAAGTTATTCAGCAGGCTTTACCGTATTTAAGAGATCAGAGATCAGGGCATATTATTAATATTTCATCTATAGCCGGCTTTGCTCCCGGAACAGGCTGGTCGATGTATAGTGCTGCAAAATTTGCAGTTAGCGGACTTTCTGAAGCCCTTTCGAATGACCTTAAACCTCTTGGCATCCATGTAACGAATGTACTTCCCGGGTGGTTCCGGACAAACTTTGCCAATACAGATTCCATAGCTTATAATAAAAACAGCATAAAGGATTATGATTACCTTCGGGAGGCCCATGAAAGAATGAATAAATTGAACGGAAACCAGCCGGGAGATCCGGATAAAATAGCAGATGTATTTTTAGAAATAGTTAATAACCCTGCACCGGCTGTCAATTTATTTTTGGGCAGTGATTCTTTCAACAGAGCTCAAAGTAAAATAGAACAGCTTTCCCAGGAAATGAGCAGATGGAAAGATATTTCTTTTTCTACAGATTTTCCCGGATAAAAAACTAAGTTATCAAGACCCTCCATAAACCAGCAAGCTTTTTTATGGAGGTTGTTTTATATAAAACAGGAGCGGACCATTAAAAATTTCTAAATTGCGATCATCAAACAATAACATCCAGTTCTTACAATGCTGACCGATATTATAGCAAAGGATCTCAATATTATCTTCTGTGGAATCAATCCTGGCTTAAAATCTGCGGACGATGGCCATCATTTTTCAGGCAGAAGCAATCGTTTTTGGAAGGTTCTTCATCAATCCGGTTTTACTCCCTACCAAATTGAAGCAGTACATGATACCACGATTCTGGATTTTGGATATGGTCTCACTACGGCTGTAGCAAGACCCACATCGCGGGCAGATGAGCTTTCAAAGGAGGAATTCGACCAGTCTCTTGAAATTTTTAAATCTAAAATCACAACTTTCCACCCCAAATATGTAGCTTTCTTGGGGAAGGCAGCTTATCAGGCCTTTTCTGGAAAAAAACAAATCTCATGGGGAAAACAATCCGAGGATTTCTGCGGAGCTAAAGTCTGGATATTACCAAATCCAAGTGGCCTGAACCGTGGATTTACCTTTGAAGATCTTTTTCACTCTTATTCAGAATTGTATCAGGAAATTCAAAAGTAAAAAGTACTAATATAAATTTTTATATTTTATTTGGCTTGCTTACATATTGATTGCCTTTCACAAAAAACCTCCAGGGCAGAAGGGCATCTTCCTGGGCATAAGCAACTCCTACACGTGGAGATGCCACGATATCATCAGGCGAATAACGAATACCATGATCTTCGATCCAGATTTCTTCCCCCGTCAAATCTTTTTTGTTGAATGTGCGGTCAATTCCCAGAGCTTTGGCTGCTGAACCCGGTCCGGAAGAGATCGCTGCTTTTGTAAAAGGCATATTTCTTCTTTGTTCCATAATTTCTTTCCCTACCAATGGTTCGACTGCCCTTACTAATACCGCGTGCGGTTCATCACGTACCGAGCTTACAATATTGAAGAGATGGTGAATTCCATAGCACAGATATACATACGAAACACCTCCTTCATGATACAGTGTTTCTGTTCTGTCCGTACGCCGTCCTCCATAGGCATGGGAAGCCTTGTCAAGAGCGCCGAAATAAGCTTCAGTTTCAACAATAATACCTGCCGTCACCTGATCACTGATCTGCGTGAAAAGCACTTTTCCCAAAAGGTTTTGAGCGAGAAATATAACGTCCTGGTTCTGATAATAGGAGAGTGGTAGTTTCAAAACAATGGGTTTTAAAATTTAATACAACAAAATTAACGATATAAACAGCAATCTGCTAATCGTCTGTAGATTCTTATTAGATTTGAACTTTAAGATCCTACCTATTCACTAAAATAAAAGTAGTGCATAATAACAAGGTTAGCCGTGGAATCTGCACACTGGTTTTTAAAAGAAAATAGCTCTTAGGTTACATTTGCTATAAAAAGAAATAAAAAATCCCACATTACTGTGGGATTCTTTTTATCTAGGTCCGGGAGGACAATGTTCTTTTAAATATTGGGTAAACAATGTAGCCAGGTGAAGCGAAGTTCCTTCTCCTTCACTGATTGAGTGTGTCCTGTTAGGGTAGGACATCAGCTGGAACTGCTTGTTGTACTTGATCAGCTCATTCACATAGACCTCTGTATTCTGATAATGCACATTATCATCTCCTGTTCCGTGAACCAGCAGAAGGTTCCCTTTCAGATTTTTAGCATAAGCAAGAGGAGATCCGTTTACAAAATCTTCTCTGTTTTCCTGTGGAAGTCCCATATATCTTTCCTGGTAGATATTATCATAGAACAATTGATTAGCCACCGGAGCAATCGCTATCCCTGTCTGATAAATGTCCGGATATTGTCCCAAAAGATTCAGTGTAGAAGAACCGCCACCGCTCCAGCCCCATACGGCAACTCTGGAAGTATCAATATAAGGCCATTTTGCAAATAAAGCTTTAGCTCCCATTGCCTGATCACGGATGTTCAGCTGTCCTATTTTACGGTAAACAGATTTTCTCCATTCACGACCTCTTGGAGCCGGAGTTCCACGATTTTCAAGTGAAACATATAAATAGCCATCCTGTGCCATATCTCCGATATATAAGCCGTTCCAGCCCGTATAAAAGCTATCGGTTACGGTTTGGGCTCCAGGTTCTCCATATACTGTAAAGACGATCGGATATTTTTTATTCGGATCAAAGTTTTTAGGTTTTACCACCCATCCGTCCAGGGTAATTCCATCCTGTGTTGTAATCTGGAAAAATTCTGCCTTAGATCTCGAAGGGTCTGCTTTGGTGGAATTTTTTGCAGCTACCAGTTCTTTATGATCAGGAAGCGATATAATGGAACCATTGGAACGGGCATTAACACTGCTGTTACTAAATATCGCCAGTTTTCCATTGGATGAAATGCTGTATTTGTTAGTTCCAGGATAAGACTCAGGCGTAACCCTTTCGGATTTCCCACCGTTCATGCTCACTTTGTACAAATATTCCTGAGTGGCATTCTTTGGTGAAGCTAAAAAGTAAATCAGTTTGTTAGGAACATCAAAAAATTCCGGTTTTATCACATCAAAATCATCTTTTGTAATCAGTGTTTCTTTTCCGTTCAGGTCTATTTTATAAATGTGTCTCCATCCGTCTTTCTCAGATAACCATAAAAATTCTTTACCATTGTTAATCCAGTCCCATCCGCTCGGATCATTGTCGTTCCAACGGGATTTGATATCGATCCACGCAGGATCCGTTTCGGTATAAATGGTTTTACTGTTTCCTGAATTGGCATCGGCAACAATTACCTTACTCTGGTTTTGTTTTCTGTTCAACTGCTGTAAAATAATAGATTTGGAATCCAACACCCATTCCATTCTCGGAATATAGTTCTGCATTTCATCCCCTGCAATATTTGCTTTTTTTGAGGACTTTGAAGCCAAATCATATAACCAGATGCTACAACCAGAAGGATTTTCTCCAACTTTAGGGTATTCTACCGGAATCGTAAAAGAATATAGGCTATCGGTATTATTGATCATCAGGAAGTTCTTGGTTCCACGTGCATCCAGTTTCCAATAAGCAATTTTACTTCCATCCGGAGACCATCTGAATCCATCCTGAGTCCCGAATTCTTCTTCATAGGCCCAGTCAAAAGTTCCGTTGATGATCCTGTCTGTTCCGTCATTCGTAATTTTACTGTACTTGTTGTTGGAAAGATCTTCGATGTATATGTTATGCTTAGATACATAAGCTACCTTTTTCCCGTCCGGTGAGAATTTGGCAAACATCAGCGATTCACCGGGTAATCCTTTTCCAAGCTGTGTCAGCTTTTTACTGGCTTTATCAAAAATCCAGTAATCACCACGGGTATTGTCCCGCCATACCTTCCGGGTATTGGCAAAAAGCAAAAGGCTTTTTTCATCCGGAGACACCTCGAAACTTTGTACGTCCAGAGCTTCTGAACTTCCGGGTGGAATTAATTCGCTCGAACTTAAAAATGTCTGGTTCTTTCCGGGATTTAATAAATTTACGGTTTCAATTCCGTTTTTGGTAAATGAATAATAAGCATTGCCATCAGGCGTCCATTGTGTTTTTTGCGCCGCAAGAGGCGACAGACACAGGAAACACAGTGCAATGTTAATCAGTTTTTTTATGCTTCTCATATAATAATTAATTAAGATATATGTTCTTTTCTGTAATTCTCAATTTCTTCCACAGTTTTAATCAATCCGTTCCCCAGAAGTTTGTATCCCTCATTCGTAATCACGAAATCATCTTCGATACGTACGCCTCCAAAATTCCGGTATTCATTAACTTTATCGTAATTAATAAATTCTGCATTTTTATTTTCAGCCTGCCATATATCGATCAATTCAGGAATCATATAAATACCCGGTTCAACCGTTACCACGAAACCGGTTTCTAAAGATTTACCTAAACGTAAAGATTTTAGCCCAAATGTTTTTGTATCCTTTGGTTCATCTTCAGTATATCCTACATATTGTTCCCCAAGGTCTTCCATATCATGAACATCAAGCCCCATCATATGTCCTAATCCACACTGAAAAAATAGGGTATGGGCATGATTTTTTACTGCTTCTTCCGGATTTCCCTTCATTAATCCTAAATCGACAAGTCCGTCTACCAGATGCCGGGACGCTTGTAAATGAATATCCCTGAATTTTACACCTGGTTTTAAAAGACGCTGGGCATTTTCAAAAGCATTCAGAACTACCTCATAGATTTCCTTTTGCTGGGTACTGAAAGTTGTACTCACAGGAAATGTTCTGGTGAGATCCCCGGCATATCCCATTGCTGTTTCAGCTCCTGAGTCATTCAGGAAAAGATCTCCGTCTTTCAAAGTATTAAGGCGGTAGTGATTGTGCAGGATGCCTCCGTTTATCGTTACGATTGGCGGATAGGACATCTGGCATTCTTTATCTCCTGCCAGGTGCTGAATTGCATTGGCAATTTCATATTCTTTAACTCCGGGTCTTGCCATGCGCATTGCCAGCAGATGCATATCATTGGATACATTTACAGCCTGTTCTATCTGAACGATCTCTTGAGGTTCCTTTACCGAACGTTGTTTTACAATCGCTTTGATCATCTCTACAGAGGGCTGTAATTCTGCTACTTTAATTCCCAAAAGATCACTTAGCAAAATTTTATTGAAAGATTGATATGGTGGAAGATAGTGCACCTTCCGGTTAGCTGTTTTTGCCTTCAGAATGTATTGGGAAAGTTCCCTGTAGGGTAAAGTTTCTGATACTCCTGATTTCTGGCTTTTCTCTTTCAGTGTTTCCTGTCTTCCCATCCATATGATATCATCGATGCTCAACTCGTCGCCGAAAATAATCGTTTTATTTTCATCGATGTCAATGATAGCGGCAATACGAGGTTCCTGAATTCCAAAATAATACAGAAAAGTACTATCCTGGCGGAAATAATAAGGATTATGTTCAAAATTAACAGGGTTCTCTATATTCCCTAAAAACAAAAGAATCCCGTTCTTTATACTGCCTTGTAATGCAGTTCGTCTATCCTGATAAGTCTGTGGTGAAAACATATAATGCATATAATTTTGATAAGGTTTAAAGTTACAATTTTGTTATATTTCTAAAGGATTTGTTCACGAAAAATAAATAGCAGGTAAAGTTTGGATTTTAAAATGATATACAGTGTTTATATTTTGCTTAAATTCGACCATATTTTAACACCATATTCTTTCATCACAAAATTCTGATCCTGTATGAAAAGTCTTCAGTTTTCAGTTCCTGCTGATACCAGCAAAAGCATCCGTATTCAAGAGGATATTATGCCTAACTTCTACCCCCATTTTCATCGGCATACCGAAGTCCAGATCATGTGGATCATTGAAGGACATGGAACATTAGCCATAGAACAAAACCTTTTTGCTTTTGAAGCCGGTGATATTTTCTATATCGGAGCCAATCAGTCACATGTTTTCAAAGGTGATTTTAATAAAGGAGAAAAACAAAAAGTTCATGCCGTATCCATCTTCTTTGATCCCCATAAAAAATTATCTCCCATCTTTAACCTACCCGAATTTGAAGAGTTGAAACATTTTATGGATCACTCTGAAGTGGGCTTCCAGATCGCTTCTGAGGTAAAAGCCGAGATAAGCGTCAGCATCAACGAATTGAAAAAATCGAAGGGTATAGATCAAATTCTAAGCTTTATAAAGATCCTCACTCATTTGATGCAAAACAGAAATCTACACATTCCATTATCAGCAGAAAAAAATATGCCTGTTGAGATTTCTAATTATGATCAACGCATCATAGATGCCCAAAACTATATCAGGAAAAATTTTGCCCAGAATAAGCTGACTCTTGATCGTATTGCGAAGGAAGCATGTATGACTCCACAGGCTTTTTGCCGCTCTTTTAAAAAGAGGACCGGAATTACTTATATTGAATTCCTTAATGAATTACGGGTACAACGCGCATGCAAACTGCTGATCTCTTCCACCATGTACAATATCTCGTCAGTAGCTTTTAACAGTGGTTTTACGAGCCTGACTAATTTTAACCGGGTTTTTAAATCAATTATGAAGCATTCTCCCAAAGAATATCTTAAGCGGTACAAAGACACCATTTTGGATTAAAAAGACACCATGTTAAAATATGGTTACAATTCATTAAAATATTAACATTCATCGATTTAAAATTCCGGTAGTTTTGGAGAAAAATATAATTTGATTATGAATACAAAACTTAACTGGGAAGGTATTTATCCGGCAGTGTTGACTCCATTCACAAAAGAGGGGAATATAGATTTTGAAATGTTTGCTAAAAATACAGAAGCTCAGATTGAAGCGGGTGTCCATGGAATCATATTGGCTGGAACATTAGGAGAGGCAAGCGCTTTGGAAACAGAGGAAAAATTTGAACTATTAAAATATGCAAAGAAGATTACAGCTGGAAGAATCCCTGTCATTTTGAATCTTTCTGAGAATACTACAAAAAATGCAATCAACTTTGCAAAGAAAGCTAAAGAACTAGATGCAGATGGATTGATGTTACTTCCTCCTATGAGATATAAAGCGGACAGCCGTGAAGTCGTAGAATATTTTAAAGCCGTAGCAACTGCGACTGATCTTCCTATTCTTATTTATAATAATCCTGTTGATTACGGAATTTATGTAACTCTTGATATGTTTGAAGAGCTTATTGCTTATCCTACAATCCAGGCCGTTAAAGAATCTACAAGAGATCTGGCCAATGTTACCAGAATGATCAACCGTTTTGGCAAAAGAATTAAAATTCTTGGTGGTGTAGATACCATTTGCCTTGAAACTCTGATACTTGGTGCTGACGGTCTTGTTGCGGGTTTGGTCGATGCATTCCCTAATGAAACAATGGCAATGTATAACCATGCTAAAGCTGGAAACTATGATAAAGCAGTTACGATCTACAGATGGTTCATGCCTTTACTGGAATTGGATATTCATCCTAAACTTATTCAATACATCAAACTTGCAGCAACCGCAGAAGGGATAAGCAATCCTTATGTAAGAGCTCCAAGATTAGAACTTCAAGGCGAAGAAGCTGAAAAAATCAATACAATTATTGCAGATGGAATAGCGAATCGTCCCTCATTAGATTAATGTCATAGATACAGTTATGATTGAAGAAACATCAAAAGAAACTATTGATAGGAAAATTCAGAAGGCAACTGAGGCTTATCAGTTCCTGAAGAATTCAACGATAAAGGAACGTGCGGCGTTAATGAACGCTATAGCAGATAAAATTGAATCCCTGGGAGATGAACTTCTGGAGACAGCACATGCTGAGACTTCATTACCTATGACCAGACTTGCAGGTGAAAAAGCAAGAACAATAGGACAATGGAGAGGTTATGCTAAAGCAGTAGCAATAGGGATCTACACCGAACCAAGAATTGATCTTCCTCAACCGGATAAACAAAAAGGAGATCTGAGAAAATACAATATAGGATTGGGTCCTGTAGTGGTTTTTGGAGCCAGTAACTTTCCATTTGCATTTTCTACTGCGGGAGGAGATACTGCCAGTGCAATAGGTGCAGGAAATCCTGTTATTGTAAAAGTACATCCTGCACATCCCAAAACTTCGCAGATCATGGCAGAGGCTATAACAGAAGTGATAAAGGAACAAGAATGGCCTGAAGGTATATTCAGCGATATTACAGGAATATCAAATGATGTTGGAGCTTATTTAACTCAACATAAAGATATTAAGGCTGTTGCTTTTACCGGTTCATTTGCTGGTGGGAAAGCTTTATTTGACCTCGCCAATCAGCGCGAGGAACCTATTCCTGTATTTGCAGAAATGGGAAGCATCAATCCTGTATTTGCCTTTCAGAGTGTATTCCAAAACAGAGCAGAAGAATTGGCAAAGGAATATGCTGCTTCTTTAACATTGGGTGCAGGTCAATTCTGTACCAATCCTGGTGTATTTATAGCGTTGAAAGGAGAGGGACTGAATAGATTTGTCAATGCACTAAAAAAAGAAATTCAAGGGATTACTCCTGCCAACATGCTTCATAAAGGAATTTTTGAAAATTTTGAAAAACATAAAAGGACAGCTTCAACACAACCAGAGGTTCACCTTATTGCCGAATCTCATACGGAAGCCCAGGAATGGCAAGGACGTGCAAGTGTGATACAGACCAGCGGCAGAAACTTCATTAAAAATCATCTTTTAAGTGAAGAAGTTTTCGGGCCTTTTGGTATCGTTGTCGAATGTGAGAGTCATGAAGAAATTATTCAAATTGCTCAACAGTTAAAAGGACAGTTAACCATAACCGTAGCAGCTACAGTTGAAGATGCACGTGAAAATTCTGATGTGATTAATCTTTTAAAAGATAAATGCGGAAGATTATTATTCAACGGAATGCCAACAGGTGTTGAAGTTGTTTATGCCATGCAGCACGGAGGACCTTTTCCATCTACCACAGATACCCGTTTTACATCAGTAGGACCGGATGCCGTGAAACGATTTGTCCGTCCGATCTCTTTTCAGAACTGGCCGGATGAATTTCTGCCGGAAGAATTAAAGAATGAAAATTCACTACAAATTAACAGAATTGTTGATGGAAAAATTCATTCAGGACCAATAAAATTATAACAGATGAACAGAACATTTTTTTGTATCGACTCCCATACTTGTGGATGCCCTGTACGCCTTGTGGCTGGTGGTGGACCCATGCTGGAAGGGAATTCGATGATGGAACGCCGGCTTCATTTTATGAAAGAATATGACTGGATCCGAAAAGGATTGATGTTTGAGCCAAGGGGGCACGATATGATGAGTGGCAGTATCCTTTATCCACCTATTGATGAAGCTAATGATGTCGGTGTTTTATATATTGAAACCAGTGGATGCCTTCCCATGTGTGGGCATGGAACCATCGGAACAGTCACCATCGCTATAGAAGAAGGCTTGGTTGTTCCAAAGGTTCCCGGGAAATTACGGCTGGAAACTCCCGCTGGCCTTATTCTTATTGATTATGTTGAGGAAGGAAAGAAAGTAAAATCTGTAAAACTAACGAATGTAAAATCTTTTCTGTACGCCGAAGATCTGGAAGTAGATTGTTCGGGTTTGGGGTCTATAAGAGTAGATGTAGCCTATGGTGGTAACTTTTATGGAATTATCGATCCTCAGGAAAATTTCAAAGATATCTCGGGTTTTACAGCCAGCCAGTTAATCCATTATGGAAAAATGATCAGAAAGCTTTTGAATGAAAGATATAGTTTCATTCATCCTGAAGATGAAAACATTACAGGATTAAGCCACATTCAGTGGACAGGTAAGCCTACAGATCCTAAAGCAAGTGGACGTAACGCAGTTTTAGTAGGTGAAAATGCTCTGGATCGTTCTCCTTGTGGTACGGGAACTTCTGCAAGAATGGCGCAATGGTATGCTAAAGGAAAACTAAAAGAAGGCGAGGAATTCATTCACGAAAGTTATATCGGATCCCAATTTATAGGCCGGATTGAAGGAACCACAACCGTTGCCGGAAAATCAGCCATTATCCCTTCAGTTGAAGGCTGGGCGAGAATTACAGGGTATAATCATATTATTATTGACGACGAAGATCCATACTGGTTAGGATTTCAGGTTATGTAAACAGACAAATGACACAAAATAAAGGAAAAGCACTGGTTATTGGTGCAGGAATCGTAGGATTAAGCTCTGCATACTACCTCTTACAAAAAGGCTGGCAGGTAGAAATTCTGGAACAGAATGATCTGTCCAACAATTGCTCTTATGGCAATGCAGGAATGATTGTTCCGAGTCATTTTACACCTTTAGCTGCACCAGGAGTAGTGACACAAGGTATCCGATGGATGTTTGACAGTAAGAGTCCATTTTATGTAAGACCTTCACTAAGCCCACAACTACTATCCTGGGGGTTGAAATTTTTAAAACATTCCAATCAGAAGCATGTAGATCGTTCTGCATCGGCTATCCGGGATCTTAATTTAGCAAGCAGCCAGCTTTATAATGAGCTCGCTAAAAAAGAAGAATTTAATTTTGAGCTTACTCAGAATGGAATCCTTATGCTTTATAAAACAGAAAAAGTCGCTGAAGAAGAAATTGAACTTGCTCATACTGCTATCAAATTAGGACTGCCTGTTGAGATTCTTGATCAGAAAGAAATTCAAAGCTTAGAGCCGCATGCTAAGCTGGATGTCATTGGTGGAATTAATTATAAATGTGATGGTCACATGAATCCTATAAAACTGATGAGTCAGATGATCTCATATCTTAAAAATAATGGGGTTGTTTTCTATACTCAACATGAGGTAACGGGATTTGAAATACAAGGAAGAACAATTAAAGGCATTATTGCAAATGGCAAAAAATTCACTGCAGATCAGTATGTAATGACGGGAGGGTCTTTTCTTCCGGAACTGGCACAAAAAGCAGAAATTAAAATCCATTTAATGCCTGGTAAAGGATATTCATTCATGCATCAACCAGACAACCCATCCAACAAACTGGAACACGCTGCATTATTACTGGAAGCCAGAGTAGCAGTAACGCCAATGGGAGGACAAATACGCTTTGGGGGTACCATGGAGCTTGCACCTCATCGTGATAAAAAGAACATGAACAGAGTAGAAGGTATTGTACAATCAATCCCTAAGTATATGCCGGACTTTCAGGTACAAATACCAAAAGAATCTGATGTTTGGTTTGGATACAGACCCTGTGCTCCAGACGGACTTCCATATTTAGGACAATCTTCAAAACTTGACAATTTAATTATTGCAGGCGGCGGTGGAATGATGGGACTCAGTCTTGGACCCGTTTTTGGAAAAACAGTTTCCGAAATCGCCAATGGTCAAAAACCAACAGCCGATATCAGCAAATTCAATCCCGAAAGATTTAGCTAAAAATTACATTTTACATTCGACATTTTACAATTCAACACCAAAATCACACCATAACTAATTAATAATGAAAACAACACCTATCACAATGATGCTATTATTACTCAATTTCCTGCTTTGCTATTCATGTGAAAGCAAAGAATTGGAGACCATAACAGACCAGCCAGAGGCAAAACCCACAACTATGGCTAAGAATGTTTCTTTAATCGGCGAACAGAGAGAATACACTTTTTCACCCGAAGCAGGTGGAGAGAGAAGTTACTACATTTCGATTCCTGAAAATTATGACGATACTAAAAAATACCGTTTGGTTTTTGTTTTTGCAGGAACAGATTCGACCGGAGAATTTATGCATGAATGGATGGGACAAGGTTGGAATTCCAACACTCCTGGACTGGAAAAATTAATGGACAATACTATTTTTGTTTATCCTGATCAGAAATACATATGGGGTACTGGAACAGGTTGGGCTCTTGGAAGCTATGCCGGACAATATGGAGGAATGCATGATATTCAATTCACAAAAGAACTTCTTGCATTGATCAAAAATGAATATACCATTGATAACAACCGTATTTTTGCTACCGGACATTCCTGGGGCGGTGATATGACCAATGTTACAGCTTATTTCTTAAATGGAGTATTCACAGCTATTGCTCCCATAGCATCCAATAGACCATTTTGGTTTGAAAATAGCAATGGTAATTATGTTGCTAATTCCAATTATCACGGAAACACGGCCGTCTGGGTGTTCTTTGGGCTTAATGATGACCATTTTGGTAACATCAGTCCTAACGGGCTCTTCGGAATACAGCAAGCTGATTTCTGGAGACTGAAAAACGGAACAAGCAGTACCCCCACATCTACACCAATTGGAAGCAGTACAGATGTTACAAAAACGTATGGTGGGGGCACAGCAGCCGTAAAGCTTAGCCTTTATAAAACCGGACAATACTCAGGCAGTGGCAGTCTTCCTGGTCACCAACCACCAGATTATTACTTCAAAGCAGTAACAGATTGGTTCAAAACTTTTTAATTGACACATTTCTAAAACAAAACATCACCATTTAAAACAACCTAAAATTTCCCTCCTACTGAAGGGTTACAAATCAAAGATTTGACGGGTGGTCTATTAAAAATAATAAATATATAGTTGAATGTTGAAAAGGCTTAATGACCAACAATGGCGTTAAGCCCTTTCTGATTAATATCATTACCCATTTTACAGTTATTTATGTAATTTTATAATCATTAAAATATTCTTATGCATTATCAAGACGATACCATCATCATACGTGAGTTTACCCCTCAGGAATTACCTCTTTTTCTTTCTCTTTTCGAAAATAAAAACGTTACCAGCTTTCTGCCCCATAAAACCCATCAGGAATATATAGAAATGTTCGAAAAAGCTTTATCAGATTATAAAGAAGGTTCACTCAGCAGATGGGGAATTTTTAATGCTGAAAATAATGACTTTATAGGAATGGGGGTTGCCAGAATCTTTGCAGATCATCCTGAACAAACCGAAATCGGATACGTACTCAGTGAAAATTATTGGGGAAAAGGGGTAGCAACTCTTGTATGCAAAGCCCTTGTCGGGTATTGTCTTTCACTAAGAGAAACAAAAGATATCGTTGCCGTAACTGATCTGGATAATATCGCATCACAAAAAGTTCTTGTTAAAAATGGCTTTAACAGGATGGAAAACCTGGCAAGGGAAAATGAGGAATTGGCCTATTTTATATTTCAGAAAAATTAAATAAGTATGTTTGTTTAATTCTGCCCGGTTTGCGGAAAAAACATCTCACTTCTCATTCCCACTCAGAGATTTCTTATTTGCATAGTAATTTCTAATCCCTGTTGAAATCTGCAAGGAATAATCGGTGGTTACATAATTTTCTCCTTTGTAGCTGATCCCATTTGCACCCGGCGCAATATCTTTAAAAAATTGCCTGAATGATTCCTGGGAATAATTCTGCCGTGTTGTAGAACTTTTAAAATCACCAAGAGGCAAAGTAACGCCTCTATCATTAACTGCTGCATTTCCGTGACAAGAGATACAGGATGAGACAGGATTATCAATCGGACCATTAAGCCTTCCACCCAATCCATGATATTTGAGAAAAGCAGCATAATAATTTTCTTTCGACCCGATCAATGCAGGATTAATAAATGATTCCGTTAATTCCCGGTTGATAAATGCACCATCCCGGTTAAGATCCTTCACCACACCCGAATCATTCCCCCAACTTAATCCTACCGGAACCATTCTCTCCCAGACTGTTTTTCCTTTCCCTGATCCGTCATACATAAACGTGCCGTATACCCAGCCCGTTTTTAAAGCTCTACGATCTTTTACAGCAATATCGATCTGCAGTAACCGAACAGTACGATCAATTCTTTTTTTGTTGACACACTCGGCATTGGGATTGCACAAATAAATATTTGCTTTCCATTCAAGCGTATTGTTCAGGAAGGGAAGCTTTTTGGTATCGGCATCTGTAAACAACAACTTAAAACTTACCGTTCCTTCGGGGAAATGGGATTTCCCGGGATCAGGACTTTGTTTTGCTCCCGGCCAGACTTGCCCTAACGTATATCCTCCCGGAGAATTATACATACCGACTGCCCAGTTTTCCAGCTCAACATCCTGAAGATCGTGCAGTTTGTATTTTGGGGTTGCAAATTCTCTTGTCATGCCATGGATATATTCCCGACCATTTCCTATATAGTCAGTACCTGCATATTTTTCATCATCGTGAAGCCAGGGTGCATGGTACCATTTTCTGATCCGGTTTTCCTGACCTCTGAAATCCACGTCTGTATTACCTTCCAGACAATAGTATAAAACCTTATGCATGTAAAGCTGAGGATTTTTGGTGAAATCAATACTTTGCCAGGGATAATTTTCTAAAACCAATTCTTTAGGATAGTCCTGACTCAGCTCAAAAGGTTTCAATCCCACAGGAGGCACATAATTAGCATTATAGCTTGGATATAAAGATGCAGTATATATGATCTTTTTTGTTATCGTTCCTTTCTTGGAAGACACTCTATTTTGAAGGGATTGCTGGCAGCCAACCAGAAAAATAAGTACCATTAAAATACTTAAGAACTCTAATCTTTGTCTCATATCAATAGTTTGATCATAAAGATAACAGGTTAATCTTAAAGCGAGTAGGGGTCTTTTAAAACTTAATATGTACTATGAAAAAAGTTCTCTATGCAGCTTTTCAAGATCTCTTCAGAATAAATAATTACTGTCCTGACGGGTGGCCAATCGACAATTTTACAAAATGGCTATATATTCCCACCTGAAAAACATTTCATTAATAAAAGAAAATGTTATAACTTGCAGTCATTATGATGTCCAAACGTTGCAAATATGCTTTAAAAGCAATGGTCAGGTTAGCAAGAAATTACAATCAGGGCTTTCTGCCTACGTCTGTTATAGCACAAGATGAGCATATTCCCAGAAAATTTTTAGAACAAATTCTTTTAGAGCTGAAGAGGGTAAAACTGGTGAACAGCAAACAGGGAAAAACAGGAGGATATTATTTACTGAAATCTCCTGACGAAGTTTCTCTCGCTGATATTTACAGGATTTTCGACGGTCCTATTGCATTGGCGCCATGTGTTTCCTTAAACTTTTATGAACCCTGTGATGATTGTGTGGATGAAGAAACCTGCTATCTAAGAAATGAATTTATTATCGTAAGGGAAAAAACAAGAAAAAGCATGATGGAGGCCACTCTGACTACGTTTATGAAAAAAAAATTAGTTTTTTTTTAATTTTAAATACTACTAATTTGGTAGGATTAATAGGATTATATATATTTGCAGGAATAATTTCAATCTCAAATGGAAAATAATCTGAAAAAAGAATTCGAAAAACTGCTTGAAGAAGTCTCTGACCATGCTGTTAATACTGAGTTTCTACAATTACTTGCAGAAAGGTTTCCGGGTGAGGTTATTTTTTCAACAAGCTTCAGCTACGAAGATCAAATAATCACTCACCTGATAAAAAATCTTGATATTGATATTTTCACGTTGGATACCGGGAGGCTCTTTGAACAAACCTATGAAACATGGACAGCCAGCAGGGCTTTCTTTAAAAAGAACATCAAAGCCTATTATCCCGATACGGAAGAAATAAGAGAGTTTGTTTCACAAAACGGACCGGACTCATTTTATCAATCGGTGGAGCAGAGGAAGGCATGCTGTACAATCCGTAAAGTACACCCTTTGAAAAAGGCATTGCAGGGTTATAAAGTATGGATAACAGGATTGAGATCCGAACATTCTGTCAACAGACAAAATATGCCGCAATTGGAATGGGACGAAGATAACAGGATCATCAAATTCCATCCATTGCTTCACTGGACTTCAGACCAGGTCCTGGAGTATGTTCAGACGAACCACTTACCCTATAATCATCTGCATAAAAAAGGATTCGTCAGCATTGGCTGTGAGCCCTGTACAAGAGCTGTAAAAGAAGGTGAAGATTTCAGGGCAGGCCGCTGGTGGTGGGAAGATGCCAGTAAAAAAGAATGCGGTTTACATATCCATAAATAAAGAAAAAAAATATGTCAAAATATCATTTAAATTATCTCGACCAGTTAGAATCTGAGTCTATTTATATCTTAAGGGAGGTCGCGGGACAGTTTGAGCGGCCCGCATTGCTGTTCAGTGGAGGAAAAGACAGTATTGTTCTGGCTCATCTTGCTTCAAAAGCATTTCGTCATGGGAAGATCCCTTTTACATTTGTTCATGTGGATACCGGACATAACTTTCCGGAGGTCCTTAATTTCAGGGATCAGCTGGTGAAAGAGCTGGAAGTGGACCTTGTTGTAAGAAAAGTAGAAGATACGATAAAAGCTAAAAGCCTTACAGAACCTAAAGGTAAATTTCCAAGCAGGAATTGGCTGCAAACCTATACTTTACTGGATACCATTGAAGAATTTGAATTTGATGCCTGCATAGGAGGTGCCCGCAGAGATGAAGAAAAAGCTAGGGCGAAGGAAAGAATTTTTTCTGTGCGTGATGAATTCGGACAATGGGATCCTAAACTCCAGCGTCCCGAACTATGGAATATCTTCAATGGAAAAATTCATAAGGGAGAAAATGTAAGAATTTTTCCGATCAGCAACTGGACCGAACTTGATGTCTGGAATTATATCCGAAGAGAAAAAATTGAATTGCCATCAATTTACTTTTCGCATGACAGGGAGGTGGTAGATTTTAACGGACAATGGATTGCCAATTCGGAACATGCTTCCTTAGAAAGCCACGATTTTATTACTACAAAAAAAATACGGTATCGTACGGTAGGCGATATGACCTGTACCGCAGCGGTTGAATCTCATGCTGTAACCATAGATGCAGTGATCGAAGAAATTGTTGCAACCCGCATTTCCGAACGTGGAGAAACAAGGATCGACGACCGTGTAACAGAAGCCGCTATGGAAGATAGAAAAAAAGGAGGCTACTTTTAATCGTGTATCATCTATCATTTATCACTAATCATTGATCATTTATAACTAACAGATATGGATATTTTAAGATTTATAACAGCAGGAAGTGTTGATGACGGTAAAAGTACCCTTATCGGAAGACTGTTGTACGATAGCAAAAGTATTTTACAGGATCAGTTGGAAGTCCTTGAAAAACATTCTAAAAATAAAAATGAAGATGGAGTGGACCTGGCGCTTTTAACGGATGGTTTACGTTCTGAAAGAGAGCAGGGAATTACCATTGACGTCGCTTACAGGTACTTTTCAACAGCTAAAAGAAAATTTATTATAGCCGATGCTCCCGGCCATGTGCAATATACCCGGAATATGATCACCGGAGCTTCCAATTCGGATCTGATGGTCATCCTTATTGATGCACGTAAAGGAGTCATTGAACAAACAAGAAGACATTCTATCATCGCTTCATTACTCAAGCTGAAAAAAGTAGTTGTAGCCATTAATAAAATGGATATGGTCGATTATTCGGAAGAAGTTTTTGAAAGCATTAAATCCGATTATTCCAAGATTGCCGATAATCTGGACTTACATGACGTAAGCTATTTTCCCATTTCAGCACTGAAAGGAGATAATATTGTAAGCTTATCTTCTAAAACGGAATGGTATAAGGGAAACGCTCTTCTGGAATACCTGGAACAGGTAACCCTTGATGAAGAATTGAATAGTGGAAGCCGTTTCCAGGTACAGTATGTAATTCGTCCACAGACAGAGGAATTACATGATTACAGGGGATATGCAGGACAGATATTAAGTGGGAAATTTCAAAAAGGGGACAAAATCCAGATATTTCCGGCTGTTTCATCAAGTGAAATCACAGCAATTGAAATTAATGGAAAAGAAGTTGAAGAAGCCTTTGAAGGACAACCTGCCGTCATTCACATTGCTGATGATCTGGATATTGGGAGAGGTGATCTTTTTGCGACCGAAGAACAGCTTCCCATTATAGAAAAAGATCTGGAAGTACTCTTATGCTGGCTCGACCAGAAATCATTACAGCCCGGTAATAAATACCTGTTACAACAGAATAGCAGACTTGTAAAAACAGTAGTAAAAGCAGTAGACTATAAGATCAATGTCAATACGCTGGTACAGGAACAGGCTGATGGGGAGATAAAGCTGAATGAGATCGTTAAGGTTACCCTGAGAACAGCACAACCTCTTGCTTACGATAGTTTTATTAATAACAAAAGAACCGGATCTGCAATTTTGGTGGATGAAACATCTAATTCTACGGTGGCAGCATGCATAATTCAATAAAAAATGACAGCATTTAGTAATTTAATCGATAGAATCCGGGACAATAAACAAAATAGCGGCCATGTTTTTTTTAATAAAGCAAAAGCCAAAAATTTTGTTACGACCCTGTACGAAGTTCTTTTTCTTCCTGGAAAAGAAGAGATAAAAGATCAGTTGGAAGAAAATTTTGCCAGATTATATGGCGAACTGTTTTGCCTGATCA
Organism: Chryseobacterium proteolyticum; assembly: GCF_046591535.1. Lineage (NCBI taxonomy): Bacteria > Pseudomonadati > Bacteroidota > Flavobacteriia > Flavobacteriales > Weeksellaceae > Chryseobacterium > Chryseobacterium proteolyticum. The sequence goes on from NZ_JBJLWK010000001.1 coordinate 764,494, forward strand.
ACAGCATAACCGGTGATGAGGAAATTGCAGAAGTACAGACGGATAGCTTTTTTGATGCACTCCCGGGAATTTATGATCACCTCATCAAGGATGCCCGTTCTATACTTGAGTTTGATCCCGCTGCGGATTCTCCTGAAGAAATACTTCTTGCTTATCCAGGATATTTTGCTACGTATGTCTACAGAATCTCTCATCAGTTATGGAAACAGGAAGTAAGAATTTTACCGCGTTTCATTTCTGAATATGCCCACAGCAAAACAGGGATCGACATCCATCCTGGAGCGGTGATCGGGGAACATTTTTTTATTGATCACGGAACAGGAATCGTGATCGGGGAAACAGCCATCATTGGAAACCATGTGAAGATCTATCAGGGGGTAACCTTGGGAGCTTTGAATGTTTCGAAGGAAAAAGCCAACCAAAAAAGACATCCGAATATTGAAGACCATGTTATTATATATTCCGGAGCGACTATCCTCGGCGGAAATACAACAATAGGCAGGGAAAGCATTATCGGTGGAAACGTATGGATCACTCAAAGCGTTCCGTCTAATTCCCTGGTGTATAATAAAGGGGAAATAAGAATAAAAGATAACAACACATTACCGGAGTCGCTGAACTTCGTCATATAAAAAGAGAAAAATAAAAATTGTATTGGTATGAAATTTCAGAACGCATTAGAAACGATTGGAAATACGCCAGTCGTAAAGATTAATAAACTTTTTAATTCAGATCATGAAGTCTGGATCAAACTGGAAAAAAGCAATCCCGGTGGAAGTATCAAAGACAGAATTGCATTAGCAATGATCGAAGATGCAGAAGCAAAAGGATTATTAAATAAAGATACTACCATTATAGAGCCAACCAGTGGCAATACAGGAATAGGACTTGCGCTTGTTGCTGCAGTTAAAGGATATAAACTTATTCTCGTAATGCCCGAGAGCATGAGTATAGAACGCCGCAAGATTATGGAAACCTACGGTGCTGAGTTCGTGCTCACTCCAAGGGAAAAAGGAATGAAAGGTGCTATTGAAAAGGCTAACGAACTGGCAGAGGAAATCCAGAACTCATGGATTCCGAAACAATTCGATAACCCTGCCAACGTAAAAGTACATACCGAAACTACGGCACAGGAAATTATAAAGGACTTTCCCGACGGACTGGATTATGTAATCACAGGAGTGGGTACAGGAGGACATATCACTGGAATTGCTAAAGTTTTAAAAGAAACCTTTCCCAATATCAGGGTAATTGCTGTAGAACCAGAGCTGTCTCCCGTATTGAGCGGCGGAAGTCCCGCACCTCATCCTTTGCAGGGACTGGGAGCAGGATTTGTTCCTTCCATATTGGATATAACACTTCTGGATGGCGTCATTACTGTAGGTAAGGAAGAGGCATTTGAATATACACTGAAAGCAGCAAAACAGGAAGGACTTTTTGTAGGAATTTCAACAGGTGCTGCATTGGCAGCGATTGCAAAACATCTCCCTGAAATACAACCCGGAGCAAAAATTCTTACCGTAAATTATGATACCGGAGAAAGGTATCTTTCGATTGAAGGACTCTTCTAAATCCTTTAACTAAAAACCGATTTTAAATGAATACAAGTATCAAAGCACCCAAGGTATATCTTATCGGTGCAGGACCCGGCAACCCTGATCTGATCACTGTAAAAGCAGTAAAAATTATTGCTGAAGCAGATGTTATTATGTGTGACCGACTTGTAAGTCCTGAAATTTTAGAGACTTATGTCAGTAAAAACGCAGAAATAATATATGTAGGTAAAGAATGCAGTAAAAATGCTTCTACCCCTCAATCGGTCATTAATTCTCTAATGGTAGATTATGCTCGCCAGAACAAAACCGTCGTACGGCTTAAAGGAGGAGATGTATCTGTATTTTCTAATATCCTGGATGAACTCCAGACTTTAAGAGAAAATCATATTCCATATGAAATCATCCCTGGTATCACTGCAGCTTTAGGAGCAGCAGCCTATGCAGGCATGCCTTTAACAGCCAGAGGATACGCCACATCAGTCCGTTTCTTAACCTATTATAAATCTGAAATTCTTACTGATGAATACTGGAAGGAACTGGCCGGGACCGACGACACTCTTGTCTTTTATATGTCCAAAGGTAATCTTGCCGGTCTGGTTGAGAAGTTCATCAGGCTGAACATTTCGGATGAGAAAAAAATAGCTGTCGTTGAGCAGGCCACAACACCTTATCAAAAGGTATATACTTCTTCTTTTGATGACTTTAAAAATAATTTTAAAGGTAAAACATTTGCCTCACCGTCACTGGTGATTATCGGCAAGATCGTGAATCTGCATGAAGAGTTCTCGTGGCTGGAAAATGCAGCAGAAGAAGGTCTCTATTTTAAATCGGTTGAAAATGGAAGCCTAATACAAAAAACTCAAAACTTTTTCGAATATGCTGTCTGAAACAAAATTAAATGTCCTTAAACAAATATCCGGGGAGTTCTCCAGGGACGAAACCATATGGGCAAGCGGATATTTAGCCGGTCTTGCAGGAACTCCTTTGACGGCTACGCTACCACCTATCCATACAGACCAGCCAGATCCCATCACTACAAGGAAAATAACCCTGGCATACGGTACGGAAACGGGAAACAGTAAAAAGCTGGCAACAGGACTTGCAGGGATTATCAAGAAAAAAGGAATTCAGGTCAAATTAGCCGATCTCTCCCAATATAAGCCTAAAGACCTTGGTAAAGAAGATTATTTCTTTGTGATCATCAGTACGCAAGGAGAAGGAGATCCACCTGTTCTGGCAAAAAAATTCTATGATTATATCCATGAAAATGAAATCAATCTCAGCAATCTTAAGTTCGGGGTTCTGGCATTGGGAGACAGCAGTTATCCTTTATTCTGTAAAACAGGAGAAGACGTGGATTACCGTTTTGAGCTATTGGGAGCAAAACGTATTGTTCCTTTAAAAAAAATGTGATATTGATTATGAAAGCGAAGCCGGAACCTGGATAGAACATGTTTTTGAAGCTGTACAAAAAGCATCAGAAGGAAGCTTAAAAAAATGCTTCAGCTCCAAAACAACCTTCCGGCCGAAGAAAATATAAGGGAAAAATATCTGCAATCATCAACCTCAACGATATCACTTCAGAAAAAGAAACCTATCATATTGAGATTGAAACCGAAGAAACCCTTAGTTATCAACCGGGTGCAGCTTTAGGGATTATGCCTTTTAATTCACAGGAAGCAGTGGACGAGATCATCCGGCTTACCGGAATCAATTCCCAAAAGCAGATACAAACTACAAAGCTTACAGCCAGCGTGCAGGAGCTTTTACATAAACACCTTAATATAAGTTATTTATTAAAGTCTGTCGTTGCACAATATGCCAAGATCACAGGTCATTCAATTCCGGATGTCCGTTTAGGTCTTTTGGATCTTCTAAGGATCTATCCGGTAAAGGGACCTGATGAGTTTGAGCAGGTTATTAAAATACTGACAGGCCAATCCCCACGTCTGTATTCTGTTTCTTCTTCACTGGAAGCGCATGGTGATACTGAAATTCATATTACGGTAGCGAAATCAGAATTTTTCATTGATGACCAGAAGCAAAATGGTTTATGCAGTGGTTATTTAAGTCAATTTAAGGAAGGCGAAGAGCTTGAATTTTATATCCAGGACGCGGGACACTTCAAACTGCCTGAACCGGAAAAAGATATCATTATGATAGGGCCCGGCACCGGGATTGCGCCTTTCAGGTCGTTTCTTTGGGAACGGGATGCCACGGGAGCGGAAGGAAGAAACTGGTTATTTTTCGGGGACAGAAATTTCATTTCAGATTTCCTTTACCAATCGGAACTGATCGATTTCCTGAAAACAGGAACATTAACGCATCTGGATACCGCATTCTCAAGGGATACTGTTGAAAAAATTTATGTCCAGCATAAGCTGAAACAAAAAGCACAGGAGGTATTTTACTGGCTGGAAGGGGGAGCATCCGTCTACGTTTGCGGAACCAAAGACCCGATGAGCCGTGATGTAGAAGAAACTCTTCTGGATATCATACAGGATGAAGGACGACGTAGCAGAACCGAAGCAGTAAGCTATCTCGAGGAAATGGAACTTAGTGGCAGGTACGCGAAAGATGTTTATTAAAATCTGCCGGAAATAATCACCAATTAAAAGAAAATAATAATGAGCAATAAAGATAACCTTTCGCCGGTAGAAAGGATAAAAACCGGAAGCAACGGACTCAGAGGTACGTTAAAGGAAAGTCTTGCGGATGATTTCACAGGATCTATAAGAGAAGATGACCAGACACTTATCAAATTCCATGGAATGTACCAGCAGGATGACAGGGACAGAAGGGAAGAACGCGTAAGCAAGAAGCTGGAGTGGTTGTATTCATATATGATCAGACTGAGACTACCCGGTGGATTTTTAACCCCGGAACAATGGATCGGATTGAATGGCATTGCCGAAGATCACTCTACAGGCACAATAAAAATTACAACAAGACAAACCATTCAGCTGCACGGCATTTTAAAATCACATTTAAAACCCACGATCCAGAATTTCAATATACAGCATCTCGATTCCATTGCAGCCTGCGGGGACGTGAACAGAAATGTAACCTGTACTGCGAATCCTTCGGAGTCTCCATTGCATCAGGAAGCTTATGAATTAGCCGGTAAAATCAGTGAAATGTGTCTTCCTAAAACCAAGTCCTATTATGATATCTGGATCGATGATGAATTAATAGTCGACAGGAAAGTTGAAGAAGATCCTCTGTACCAGGACAGATATCTTCCAAGAAAACTGAAAATTGGAATTGCTATTCCACCTAATAATGATGTGGATGTATTTATCAATGATATTGCACTCATCGCTATCATTGAAAACAATAAAATCTCCGGCTACAATATTGCAGCAGGAGGAGGCTTGGGTGCAACACATGGAAATGAGGCCACCTATGCACGTTTGGCTTCAGTATTAGGATTTGTGGATACCGAAGAGAAAGTATTAAAGGCGGTATATGAAATCATCACCGTACAGCGTGACTTCGGAAACAGAAGTGACAGAAAACTTTCCAGGCTAAAATATACAATCGATACAATGGGAATCGAAGGATACAGAGCGGAGGTTGAAAAAAGAACAGGCTTTGCCTTCGAACCCGCCAGGGAATTTAAGTTTGAACAAAGAAAAGACCGTTACGGCTGGACACAAAACCATGAAGGAAATTGGTTCTACACCGCATTTGTTGAACATGGAAGAGTTCTCAACACGGATAATTACCCGTTAAAATCAGGTTTATTAAAAATTGCAGAAACCGGCAAGGTTAATTTCCGCTTTACTTGTAACCAAAACCTTATTCTTGCGGATATTAAAGAAGCTGATAAACCTGAAATTGAACGTCTCCTGAAAGAATATGGTATTTCTGGGTATACAACCGGAGCCAGCGCATTGCGCAAAAACTCCGTAGCATGTGTAGCCTTAAATACCTGTTCCCTGGCTTTAGCAGAAGCACAGCGTTATCTGCCTTCCCTGGTAACCAAAATAGAGCCCGTACTCGAAAAATATGGCCTTTTGGAGGAAGATATCACGATCAGGATGACAGGTTGCCCGAATGGTTGCGGAAGATCACCTAATGCAGAGATCGGTTTTGTGGGTACTGCTTATGGTAAATACAACCTTCACATTGGGGGAGACCGCTTAGGAACCCGTCTTAACACGAAATTCAAAGAGAATATCGGCGAAGAAGAAATCATTGAAACGCTTGATGAGCTTTTTGGAATTTACAAACAAGATAAACTAGAAGAAGAAACTTTCGGTGATTTCTCCTATCGTTATTTACAAAACTTAAATTGAAAATATGACACAACCATTTTATCGTCAGAAACAAACTAAAAAACAAAACCATTCTATTTTAGGTAAACGAATGTGTATGTGTTGTTGATTTTAAATCAATGATAGCATTAACTGTTTAAATTATTTAAATCGCAAGCCACAAAGACTTTAATGTTGCTTGTTTTAAAACATATCTGAATCCTCCCTTATTAAAAGTTTAAACAGGCTCATTCACATAACCTAAAAAATGAAAAAATGAAAAACAATAAGCAGGGATATTTTCTGCAGAGATCAGCTGTATTTCTATTGATCTTCTTATTTTGTACTCTTGCAGAAGCGCAGCAGCAGCTCGTAGAGTTAAGCGGAACGATAAAAAATACCGATACCCGGAAAGGGATCAGTACCGTAAAGGTGCAGGTTGAACACACTGAGGATACTTCATTAACAGATCAACAGGGTAATTTTAAAATACGTACAAGGGTAAAAGTACCTTTCAGGCTGATCATCAGCAAAGAAGGTTTTCTCACCCAAACGTTGGAAATATTATCCCTATCCAATAAAATTGCGGTGGAACTTAATCCGCAGAATGCCATCATTGATGAAGTGGTCATCTCTGCATCAAGAGTTCCGGAAAAAGTTTTAAAATCACCAATAGCTATTGAAAAGATTGATATCCGGGCGATCAGGGAAAGCCCTGCTGCATCTTTTTATGAAACCCTTGAAAATGTAAAAGGGTTACAACTATTAACGTCCAGCCTTACTTTAAAAATTCCTAACTCAAGGGGATTTAATTCTCCCAATAATTTCCGGTTTATGCAGCTGGTAGATGGGGTAGATGTACAATCTGCCACATTGGGTGTTCCTTTAGGAAATGCAATCGGACCTACAGAGCTGGATATACAGTCTATGGAGGTTACACCCGGTGCAGCGTCTGCGCTCTACGGAATGAATGCCATCAACGGACTGGCAAGCCTTCAGACAAAAGATCCTTTTACCTCCGAAGGGCTCAGCGTTTATTTCCGGGGCGGCGTGAATCATGTAGACAACGTTAATCATAAAATAAGTTCTCTGGGGGAGAGTGCAATACGGTTTGCAAAAGTTTTAAATAAAAATCTGGCGGTAAAAGTTAATGCCTCTTATTTCAGCGGAGTCGATTGGATCTCGAATAATCAAACCGATCAGAACGCCAATCCATTGATTACGGCCAATCCCAATTTTTCATTGGCTAATAACCCTGCAGAGGATCTCTGGAACAAATACGGAGATGAAAGAAACAACCGGGTTGCCGTAAAAGTAGATTATAATGGCAAACCTACCACATTCAATGTATCGAGAACAGGGTATCTTGAAAAAGACCTTGTAAGTCCTGAAGTAAAGAACATTAAATTTGATGCGGGATTATATTACCGTTTTGGAGACCAATGGAAGACTTCATATGTATACCGGTACGGATTGCTGGACGGAACCTTCCAGAGGGGAAATAAAATCCGCCTCCAAAATGCGACAGTGCAGAATCACAAAGTTGAACTGACTGGTAAGGAGCTTACATTCAGAGCGTATGTCTCTATAGAAAATACAGGAGATTCCTATAATCTGAAACCATTAGCGGATAATCTTGATCTTACGAATCTTTCTAACAGCAACTGGAGAAATGTATTTCAGACGGCTTTGCAGAACAGTATTAATGCCGGTGTAAGCCTTAATGAAGCTTTTATTCTTGCCAGAAGGGAAGCCGATAAAAACAGAGTAGTCCCGGGAACCCCGGCTTTTGAACAATTAAAAAATACAATTATTGGGATTAATAACTGGGATTCGGCCAATGGAGGAGTGGCAGGAGCACCTGCAACCGGAGGAGCAAAACTGGAGCAAAAATCGCGTTTTTATCAAGGGGAGCTAACCTATGATTTCAGCAGATTTGTAAAAATATTCAATCTCCTTGCGGGTATCGATTACCGTCTTTACAGCATTACTTCCGATGGAAACAATTTTGTAGATTTTAACAGGCCGGTTAAAGAAAGAAACATCCCTTTAACCGACGGAACATTTGGTAAGGATGTTATCTATCAGAAATATGGGATTTTCGCCCAGGTTACCAAGCTTTTCTTTGACGATAAATTAAAACTTAATGCCGCCTTAAGGGTGGACAGAAATCCTGAATTTGAAGCTAAAGTGAATCCGAGGATAAGTATTGTCTATTCTCCTGTAAACCAGCACAACTTCAGAGCATCATTTCAGAACGGATACCGGTTTCCTTCATTATTTGAAGCATTGTCTTTCGTCAACAACGGAAATGTAAGAAGGGTCGGAGGACTTTCAAAGGTCAACGAAGGACTCGGATATCTCGAAAATTCTTACACATTAGCATCAATTGATAAGTTTACTTCTGCTGTGAATGCGGATGTAGACGGAGGGAAAACCCTTAACCAGGCGGCCCTGGACAATAAGAATCTTTTAGCCGTCGCCAATCTTCAAAAGTTACAACCTGAAAAGATCAATTCATTTGAGGTAGGATACAAATCGGTTTTCTTTAATAGTAAACTGGTTCTGGACTGGGATTTTTATTATAATATCTACGAAGGTTTTCTGGGACAGGTAGAAGTGGCCGTACCTAAAAACGGTCAGGTGGGAAGCAATAATGCATTGCTAGATATGACCGACCGAAGCAAGCAGGATCGTTATCGGGTATATACCAACAGCAACAGTACTTATAAAAGTTACGGGACCTCTCTCGGAATCAGATATAATATTATTAAAAACTACAATATCAATGCTAACGTTTCTTACAATGATCTGGCTTCGAACAATGCATCCGATTTGTTCATTACTTCATTCAACACCCCAAAATGGATGGTAAATGTAAGTATAGGAAACAGGGAGATCATTAAAAATATCGGATTTACAGTCGTAGCAAGATGGCAGAATCAGTTTTTATGGGAAAGTCCTTTGGCCTCGGGGAATATTCCGGCATATTACACCATAGATGCACAGGCAACATGGAAGCTTCCTGAGATCCATGCCAATGTAAAGGTTGGAGCTACCAACCTTTTTAACAGGCGTTATTTTCAATATGCAGCCGGGCCTGAAATAGGCGGATTGTATTATCTGGCTTTTACCTATGATTTAAAACTATAATTAAATGAGCAATTCCTTATATCCCATATTTTTAAAGCTGGAGCAGCTGTCACTCCTCATTATCGGTGGTGGCAGGGTTGCCCTTGAAAAGCTGGAATCGGTACTGGGTAATTCCCCTGAAACTTCAATTAAATTGGTAGCCAAGGAAATTATTCCGGAAGTAAAAGCTTTACAAGCCCGGTTCCCTAAAATACAGATACATGAAAGACCTTATAATGAGAATGATTTTAATAATGCAGATCTTGCGATTATTGCCGTAAATGACCTTGAGCTGGCCGGTCAGATCAGGGAAAAGGCACGGAATCATGATCTCTTGGTGAATATTGCGGATAAACCGGATTTGTGCGATTTTTATCTAGGATCCATTGTCAGGAAAGGAAGTCTGAAAATTGCTATTTCAACCAACGGAAAATCGCCAACCATTGCCAAAAGATTAAGGGAAACATTTACCGAAATCATTCCTGATGAAATGGATATGGTACTGGACAATATGCAGGATATTCGTAACCAGCTAAAGGGAGATTTTAATTATAAAGTAAAAGAACTGAACCGGGTAACGACAGAATATCTTGCTGATGGAAAAAAAAAGCTTTTCGAATTCAGATCTGGAAATCGAAAAGCTGATCCACATTACCAAAATAGCCCAGAGAAGAGCAAACATATATCTCGCTGTCATCGGAGTTTTACTTCTTTTAGGCGTATTAGGAATTATTATTTATCAGTTTAACCTTTCGGATGACATTCAGGTGTTCCTTAATAAGGACGGCCATATTTTTTACTGGATGCTTCTTACCGGTTTTCTGGCAGAAATTGTAGCAGGATCAATGGGTATGGGGTACGGAGTAATATGCACCACTATACTTTTGTTGCTCAATGTTCCGCCACCCGTAGTAAGCGCAAGCATTCATTCTGCAGAATCATTTACTACTGCAGCCGGAAGTTTCAGCCACTATAAACTGGGAAATGTCAATAAAAAACTGGTTTGGGTTCTGTTTCCGCTGGCCATTGCCGGCTCTGTGATCGGTGCATTAACCTTATCCCATTACGGCGAATATTATGCGCATATCGTAAAGCCTATTATCGCTTGTTATACTTTGTATTTGGGACTGAATATTCTTAGGAATGCTTTCAAGGAAAAAACAAAAGATCGTATAAAAACAAAAAAAAAGAACCAACCTTAGGCTTCTTGGATTGGTTGGGGGCTTTATAGATTCATTCGCCGGAGGCGGTTGGGGGCCGTTGGTTACAGGAACCCTGATCAAAGAAGGAAGAATTCCGCGTTATGTTGTAGGAAGCTCTACTGTTGCTAAGTTTCTTCTAACCCTTACCAGTGCTGTTACTTTTATTTTTACCATTGGTATCCATCATTGGAATATCGTGCTTGGACTTTTACTGGGTGGTGTTTTTACTGCCCCTTTTTCAGCAATGCTTACTTCCAGGCTTCCTACAAAGAAAATGTTTGTGGTTGTAGGAATAGTGGTTATTGCAATGAGCCTTACCACAATTATCAAATCAATAATCTAGCAACCAGGATTTTACCTATACAGAAAAAGCTCCCTCACGGGAGCTTTTTTGCTAATAATATAGATGTAATGATTACTTCCTATAAAAATCATTCCGTCCACAGATGTCCGGCAGCATACGTTTTTGCTTTTCCGGCAATGATCACCCGATCACCCTGATCCTCACAATATAACTTTCCTAATCTTTCGGAAAGCTGCATTGCAAAAAGATCTTTTTTCCCCAATCTGTCAGACCAGAAAGGAATTAATGAGCAATGAGCCGAGCCTGTTACAGGATCTTCAAGAATACTTGCCTGCGAAGTAAAATATCTTGAAACAAAATCGCTGTGGTCACCTTTTGCAGTTACAATCACGCCACCTGGGTCCAGATTGATCTGATCAAAGATTTGCCTGTCGATTTTGATGTTTCTGATATCATCTTCATTATCATATACCAGAACATAATCCCTGGATTTAAATACCTCTTTAGGCTGTATATTCAATGATTTTGAAATCAAATCCGGTAAAGAGGACGGGGAAGGCATTCTCGAAGGAAAATCAAGATAATATAGCCCATCCCTGTAGGTAACTTTTAAATCGCCACTTTTTGTTTCAAAGATAATTTCATTCCTGTTATAGTTTAAAACTGAAATCAGACAATGGGCCGTTGCCAGTGTTGCATGTCCGCATAAATCCATTTCAATTTCAGGGGTAAACCAGCGAAGATGTATTCTTGAACCGAGGTCTATAAAAAATGCTGTTTCGGCAACCGCGTTTTCCATAGCAATCTTAAGAAGAGTTTCATCCGGAAGCCATTCTTTTAATGGTACAACACATGCCGGATTTCCTCTGAAAAGCTCATCTGTAAATGCATCTATCTGATATAATTCTAATTTCATAATTACGGATATAAACTTGTTTCCTGCAAAATTAAAAATTTCTTTTCATCTTGGTATTCCAACAGGGGCAATATCTTTCAGATGGACCTTCAGGTATATTTACGCATTTATTTTTTTCGAAGATCAATCCCAAATCCCACACATCCCCGGAATAAGAACAGGGTAAGAAAAAGTAAATAAAGGGTTTGAGGCAGGTAAAGAAAATAACTCAGCCAGGTAAACGCATCCATTTCATAAACTCCAGTTTCCGGCTTAATCGGAATAAGCTCTTTAGGAATTGAATTCAGATCATGTGTCAATAAGGCTACCAGAATTATGATGATCAGAACAACAGAACTTATTCTCGTCCAGAAACCCAACATTAAAAATAAGCCAAATACACACTCGCAAAAAGCTGTAAAATGAGCAGTGAACGCCGGAAAGGGAAAGCCTATACTGCTGATGGTATTGAACATATATCCCTGGAAAATAGGGTGGAATAATTTATTAAACCCTGCGATAAAAAAGAACAGCCCTATCAGGATTCTACAGATAATATAAATGGTATTGCTGTTTTTTTCAAAGTTTGATATGGTTGTTTTCATTATATTTTTTAATTCATTTTAATTAAACATTATTGAAGGCACAGAAATCCCGGCCTTGCATTTTATTGAAATCCAGATCACAGATTATGAAGGAATAAAGCAATGTGCATATATTCCGGCATATAGATCCTGGATAGTATTATTGTAAGCAATAATAAGGTTCTGTCATTGTTGGATAAGACCAAAGACAATCAGAAATTAAGCTGTTATTTTTGGGGGAATCCAAATCGAATAAAAAAAAGAAGAGTAGGATGGATCATCATATAAAAAGAACCGGTTTTTTACATCCTTTTCAAATCTACCGAATGTAAAAGATGAAAATGGTGCAGTAAACAATGATGAAAAACCTGAACAATAATTGCCATTACATTTAATAGGCGTTGTATTGTTTTCTTTGAGAATAACTTTATCACATTCTTTATGGGAAGTTTCCTTGATGTGAAAAAAGACAGTGGTCGGAGCTGTAAAAGAATTTGTACCAGACTGAATGATCAACAAATGGGTAAGCATCAAAAATATACTCAATACCTTTATATAATGCCATAAACCGATTTGTTTCACCATAAGCACTTCCTTACACCAGACAAAGGTAATAAAATATTTACGGGTGAAATTCCTTACATCCATTCACTACAGATGTGATATTTATCAATTATTATAACTGTTTTTTATTTAATAGTTTTGCACAAAGAAAAATCACACCAAAATATTAGACACCATGAAAAGATGCATCCTGTCGATACTATGTTTTTTATCAAGCTATATTCTTTCGGCACAAAATGCCGACAATTCCCTTCAGGGATATTACAAAGCAAGCAGTGACGATACACTTTACAGCAGTTTTAACTTCGATGGAAACGGAAAAGTTTCGATAGGTGATATGGATTATGGAGATTATTTTACAAGAAATGACAGTTTAATTATTTATCCTGATAAAAGCATTTTCATCTTTAAAATTAAAAAAGGAAAACTGCTCGGGATTTCTAATTGGGTTGAAAAAGGCGTCTGGGTTCAGAAAAAAGACAGCTCCGAAGTCAATAACAGAAAGAGTCCTCTGGAGGCTCAAAACAAAGCCCGGCTTTTAGCAGAATACTATGATAAGACAAAAAGTCCTTCAGGTTCAGATCTGGATTTTGAAGCCCTGTTTTCAGGAAAAACCGATGAAGTGAATGAAGAACTTTGTAATAAAGGATTAGCAAAGGCCTGCATGAATCTTTTTGGGCTCAAAATGATGAAGTATACTCCCGGGCTTTTGACCAAACCGGAGAAAATCGCCTCAAAAAAAAATACAACCTCATCCTGAATTAATTGCCCTGTCAAAGAAAATAATAAACATGGGAGAGCCTGAAGGGTATACGGTTCTGGGAAGCTATTATTATACATTAGGATTAAAAGAAAAAGCTTTTAAAACCTGGGATGAGGGAGAAAAGAACGGAAGCTTAAAATCCGGAACGACAAAAGCCCTGATTGTATTCCAGGAAGAACTGGAAAAAGAGGCCGCAAAAGAATAATCAGTTAAAAGTCTGCCGGAATTCAAGTGGAGAAAGCGAAGTCCTGTTCTTAAACAAACGGTGAAAAGACTGCGAATGCTCAAAACCAAGATGATAGGCAATTTCCGAAACCGACATTGAAGTGGTAGACAACAATTCTTTAGCTTTTGCAATCAGCCGGTTCTGGATATGCTGCTGTGTTGTTTGTCCCGTATGGACACGCAACATATCGCTGAGATAATTAGGACTGATATGCAATTCGTTTGCTATAAATTGTACGGACGGAATTCCATTGATGATGAGGCTGTCATTTTTAAACTGCTCATCAAGCAGTGTTTCCAATTGCGTCAAGAGATCATTATTTACTTTCTTTCTGGTTAAAAACTGACGGTTATAAAAACGATCACAGTATTTCAAAAGCAGGTCAATATTGGAGATCAGTAAATCCTGGGTAAAAACATCCATATTATTTTCCGTTTCCCTCCGTATATTGGCGATAATTTCCGTAACAGAATTTTCTTCTTTTTCGGAAAGGTGTAAAGCCTCATTGGCAGAATAGGAAAAATAGCCGTAATCCTTTATGGAAGAAGCAATAGGATAGCCCTGCAAAAAATCCGGGTGAATCACCAATACACTTCCTTTAACGTCAGAAAGCAGAATATCTTCAAACTGCACCACCTGATGGGGAGCAATAAAGTACATGATTCCATCTTCAAAATCATAATATTGCTGACCGTATTTGAATCTTCCCGCACAATCACTTTTAATCGCAATAACGTAAAATTCCGTTGTAATAGCACTCAGAATGGTATCCGGAGACACAGACACTTCATTAAAATCAAAAACACTGATCAATGGATTCGTAGGTTTTTTAAGCTTCAGATAATGATGCATTGCTGTAATAGAAGATACTTTTTCAGGAGTTTTCATCGTTTGTTGTTTTATAAGTTACCGTGTATTTTACTGCTCTTTTTTTATCTGTTCTATGCCTTTTCGATATGGGGTTACTTCAAAATCCGGGAATCTGTTTCTGAATTTTGAATCATCAAAAAGGTTATCATATTCATATCTGGGAAGAAGTTCCTGCAGTTCTTTTGCTTTCTCATTAAACAGGGCTCCAATCCTGAAAGCAAATTTAGGAATTGTAAAATATCTGAATTCCTGTCCATAAATTTCCGAAGCTAAAGCAATGAATTCTTTATAAGTCAGCCGATGATCATCAACAGGTAAGTGCCAGGTTTGACCATAGGCATCGGGTGTATTACCAATCAAAGCGGTAGCTCTGCTCGCATCGGGTGTCCAGATTAAGCTTCTTAACTTATCATCTCTTAAAGGAACCTTTAGTTTTTTTCCCTCTTTAATAGCATCGAAAATAAAAGCGTTGGTAATGCTCTGTGTTTTTCCGGGGCCATAGAATTCCGGAGCTCTGCAGATGACAATATCCATAGTTCCGGCTGCCATCTCTTTTAAAAGCATTTCTGCCATTTTCTTCCTTACTCTTCCTTTTCTACCCACAGGAGCAAACGGTGTTTCTTCCGTAAGAACGTTACCATTTTGAGGATACATGTAGGTATTATCAAAAAATACAAGCCTGGTTCCGTTTACTTTACAAGCCTCAATTATATTTTTTGTAATAAGGAGAAACTGTTTTTCCCAAAGATCCGAGTCCATCGGAAGCCCTAGTGTGAAATAAGCAATTTCACTTCCTTTCACCGCCTCAACCGCATTTTCTTTAACAGAGAGGTCCGCTGAAAAGACGGTATCCGTGTCATTTACTTTTTTTGCATTTCTGCTTACAATTCTGATATCGGAAGTGAAATTCCGTTTCAGCTCCCTTGCCAGTTCTTCGCCAATCTGGCCATTAGCACCTAATATTGTTTGCATAATTATGGGTATTTATTTCTGACTTATATTCCTGTGCAAAATTCGGGCATAATCTGAATGAAATTGTATCCCGATCACCTGAATTTGTAACATAATCTCTGTTCTTGCCCTACACACATTTCAATCACAGGTGTTGATCATTCTAACGTAATTACAAATCCCAATTCCATTCCTAACCTTATTTATTCTAAGAAAAAATACCGGAAATTCCTGTACTAATCCGCATTCTTGAACGTTGTGAAGGAGGTGTATTTATGCTAAACTTGTATATTTGCCCAACAATCAAATTCATTCGAGACAAAGAGAATATTAATGATGCCAAATGATGCTTCCCATAAGCTTATCCCAATGACCGATTTTGTCATTGAGTATTATTCAAACGAAGGATACGCCGATCTTCAGACATTAAATCTGATGAAAAATTATGCTAACTTTCTGAGGCATCCCTTAACGCTTGCCCTGTTTGTTCCTGTAGATCCAAATGGGAATGTCTTGAAGGAACCTAAAAACTATTCTTCCTGGAAATCGCTTAAGCACAATGAAGTTCTTTCCGATGATACTCCTGCTGTAAGCGGATTTGAAGAATACAATGTCTATAAGAAAGCCGAACAAAACTGCTTTTTTGAAGGCTTTAAAGTGGCCTACAATGGGTATTCGGTCGTACGCATTACAGCATCCTATGATGAATCGATAGAATTATCTTTCAATAAAAATGACTCAAAATTTCAAACGTTTACGGATATTGAATCCCTTACTGTTTTTGATGAGATCTATCTGAGCCCTACGGCATTAAAAATGATTGGCATCAAAAGGAAATAATAGGGCAGAGGTCACTGTTGGCAAATATCAGGAAACGGTTACTCCAAAAAGATGTCCTATCAGTGCCGTTATCCCCATCGCAGCAGTTCCCCAGAAACAAATCCTTAACACAGCAATTCCGATTTTTGAACCTCCTGTTTTTGCAGAAACAGCTCCCAAAATCATCAGAAAAATAATGGAAAATCCATATTGAAAATAAACCATCTGATCAATAGGAGCTAAAAGAGATACAAGAAAGGGAAGCATGGCGCCCACAGCAAATGATGCCAACGAAGCAATGGCAGCCTGCAATGGCCTGGCCTGGCTGATCTCATTAATTCCTAATTCATCCCGGGCATGGGCTTCCAGGGCATTGTGCTCACTTAATTCAACGGCAACTTGCATTGCTGTTTCCTTACTCACACCTCTTTCTTCGTATATTTTGGCAAGTTCTTTAAGTTCCATTTCCGGCATTTCTTCCAACTCCCTTTTCTCACGCAGAAGATCAGCTTTCTCGGTATCCTCCTGTGAACTCACCGATACGTATTCACCTGCAGCCATGGACAAGGCACCGGCGATCATCCCGGCTAATGCAGCCAGAATGATCGTGTTACGCTGTGATTCTGCAGCGGCAACTCCTATAACAATGCTTGTTGTAGATAATAAACCGTCATTGGCTCCCAAAACGGCTGCCCGCAGCCAACCAACCCTGTTTACATAATGTTTTTCTTGTTGATGATGCATACACGAATGAATAAATGGTTATTCTCATCTTAAATATAAGGAAATAATACCGTATTCTACTTTTGTAAAAGTAAAAAGACAATGCTAAACGCCATTTCAACAATTTATCATTTCGAAAAAAATATTTATAATCTCTAATCAACAGTACATGCACCTCCTGGGGTCAAACATTTGTTTAGAAATTTATTGTTTTACAGGAGCGAGCTGTAACAATAATACAACATTAAAATAACGCAACGCTACAACCAGGATCTATAAATAAATATTCATTCCGGAAAAAAAGCCCCCTAATATCCGTTAAAATGCATTCAGAAAGGGTGTTTTTACAAAAACGATATCCATACTAAACACCCGATATATTAATCGAATATTAAATTATAAGAATATTTAATTATTTTTTTCAAAAAAAATTTGTCATATTATAATTTTTCATATCTTAGTGATGTATTAATCATAAAAAATTATATCATGAAAAATTTAAAAAAAATTAGACAGAGAGCAATTGAAAACTATTTCAGGAGATGGATTCCTTGATCCAATCTTAGGATTAGTAGGTGGTGTATTAGGAGGTGTTGGAACTATCGTTGGCGGTACTATCGGTGCTGTTGGTGGTGCAGTTGGAGGAACTGTTGTTCAAGTGATCAAAAATCTTGAAAACGGACTTTGCCAGGTGCAGTGCGGAATCAACAACGTAGTACACATTACTGTTGTTAGCTGTGGAGCAAACACTTGCAACTAATAAAAAATTAAAGACTAATAACCGCTCCGAAAAGGGCGGTTTTTTTATGCTCAGAAATAAGCAATACAAATCTTGGTCACATTAATCAGCGGGTATAGAACCGGAGATTTACGGACAAACTTTTATTTTAAAAATGGATAGGTAAAAAACAGAATATGAATGATATTCAATAAAAAATGACTCAATATATTCACCAGTATATTGTTTGATCTCTGGTAAATTAAACCATACATAATCCCGGCTATTGCAGCATACAGAACATACAATATTCCACCCGCCCAATGCAACGCTCCAAAGCTTAATCCGGCAATAACAACAGCAATTATCTGACTGTTTTTAATATTCAGCAAAGACAAATGCCTTTGAAAGAAACCTCTGAACAAAACCTCTTCGGCCATGACGACAAACAGCACGTTATTCAAGGCCCATACAAAGAAATACTGATGAAATTTAATATCAATTCTTACAAAACTAAATAATAGTGTGAGTCCCATCAGCAAAAGAATGGTCATCAAAATCAGGGACCAGCTTTTCTTCAAAGCGGACCTGAAACCAGCTCCAGGCGGTACTACAAATAACAACAGGGTAAGTCCTGCCAACGTTTTATCTATATTAAAGTACATTGTGAAAGGGACACCGTCTTTTGAAACCTGTATTTTGTCGAAAATGAGCACATTATTAAACCCCGGCAACAGATGCTGAAAAATAATAATCGAAATAGCTAGAATTACCAGTGCCAAAGTATGATATAAAAACCTGTTGTATTTCAGGTTCTTTTCCAGCACAGTATACAGATAGACCAAAGCTGCAAACAACGTTATAATTAAAAATCCTGTAACAGATATAAGCTGAGTGAAGAGGCTCATCATCAAAACAGAAAATAATACTCCTGTTTTGACGAATTCTTTTCTTTCCATATGGTTGATGATACTTTAATTAAACTAATAACTGCTTGGTTTCTGAAAGTAAAAATAATAATAAAAAAGTCAATTAAGAATTTTCTGTTGGAACTGAATAAAAAAGCTCCTGCAAAATGCAGGAGCGATAACTATTGAGAGCTTTTTTTTTGATTTATTTATTTTTTAACCAGTTTCAAACTTCCGGTTTTACCGGTACTGGATCTCCATTGAACAATATAAGTACCGCTCAAATGATTTTGAATATCAATAGGAAGCTTTTGTAAACCGGCTTCTAAATCCTTAGAATAAGCATTTATTGTTTTACCATTAATATCTGCTATGTTTATTGAAACTGTTTCCTTACCTGCAGCCGTATAATACAATTCGCTAAGTCCTATGCTTGGATTTGGAGCTATTAGTGGTGTATTTTGAGGGTTTGCTGTTTTTGAAACCGGTATACCACCTCCCGGAATGCATAGATTACATTCAAAACGGGTAATTCTCATGAGATATTTATTGGTAGCAATACAGGTAATCGCAACACCGTATCCGAATTGACCGGTATAGTAGGTCACAGGAGGAATTATAGTCTCATCTCCAACATGGGTTCCAAGCTCATAATATCCGCTTTGTAAGGATGGAGTACTAAAAGTTACATTAACATAGGTGACAGGGGCCGGGCTCCCGGGAAGAAGGTAGATCACAGGAAAATTATAATCCTTTGAGGAAACAACATCTGGAAGAAAAGTATTTGTTCTTATATTAGAACCAATTTTTATATCCAGGGTAACGTTTGTATGGGCGTGCCCTGGTACGGTTTCACCTATAAAATTGTCATCCCTGGTAAAAGTAATGTTATAGGTATCTCTTACAGGAGCAATTATCTGCGCAATTATCTGACTTTGAAAGAAAGACATAAAGGATAAAAATAGAATTAGTTTTTTCATGCAATTAAATTTAGGTTAGTAAAATATTTTTAATAAAATTGAGATTTAAATAGGGTACAGCCAACAAACAACTAGCAACTGAGCAAACTGGTCTAGTATCTGTCTTGTTTTCCGTAGTAATCGTCTATAACATACTATTAAAAGAAACTCCGATAATGCTCATATTAAAAATGATATGACCATTATCATATCATTCTTCAGTCCGAGCTTTTCAACAAAGTATTTTGAGCTTTCCTGCAAAGTTAAACTCTGATTTCCCCCATAACTTTGTCCATGCAAATAATGATACAAGCATGAAAAAGAAAGACCCAACTGTTTTAGGACCAAGATTAATATTAAATGATTATAAGGGAGCTGATGTAGAAGGAGAAGCTTTTGTAACCGACCATATCTTCAGCTATATCCTGCAGGGAAAACATGAGGTATGGCTTGGCAACAAAAAATATTCATTTCAACAGGGAGATTTCAGATTCTTCAGAAGGAATCAGCTGGCTAAATACGTTAAAAATACCGGTACTGAGGGCTTTAAATCAATTGCTATCCATATTGACCAAACCACTTTAAAGGAAATGAGTCATCAATATGGGTGGATAGCAGATGAAATGAATTTGTCAGGAGAAGTGCTTTTGATCAGTCCCGACAATCTTCTCAAAGGATTTACAGAATCTCTGATTCCCTATCTGCAGGAGCCTGAAATTGATCATCATATTCTAATGTTAAAAACCCGGGAGCTGATCATGTTACTGATCAAAAACAATCCACAGTTTAAGAATATCCTTTTTGATTTCAGAGAGCCGGGTAAAATTAATCTCGAGGCATTTATGAACAGCCATTACAGATATAATATCAGTATTGAACGTTTTGCTTTTCTTACAGGGAGAAGTCTGGCCGGATTCAAAAGAGATTTCGAGAAACTTTTTCTGACGAGCCCCCGCAGGTGGCTCGTCAGAAAAAGACTGGAAGATGCTCAATATCAGATAGAGGAAAAAGGATACAGGCCTTCTGATATATACCTGGATCTGGGATTCGAAGATCTTTCTCATTTTTCATATGCTTATAAAAAAGCATTTGGGTACGCTCCCAATAAAAAATAATATCAATAAAAACCAATACAATAATAATGGATATACAATTAAAAGGAAAAAGAGCATTAATTACAGGTTCAAGCTCCGGCCTCGGCGAAGCTATTGCAAAAATGCTAGCAAGTGAAGGTGCTATGGTAATTATCCATGGCCGTGATAAAAGCCGTGCCGAGAACGTTGCAAAAGCAATAATCGATAAAGGAGGGTCTGCAGAAATTGCTATAGGGGATCTTTCAACTGATGAAGGAGCAGATCAGGTAGCCGCCGAAGCACTCCAGTCTGGAAAGATAGATATCCTGATTAATAATGCAGGTGCAACTTCCCATAAGTCCTGGGGTGAAGCGACAGCCGATGACTGGCTGGATATTTACAATACAAATGTAGTTTCATATGTACGGATGATTCAACGTATTGTGCCACAGATGAAAAATCTGGGTTGGGGAAGGGTAGTCCATATCGGAGGAGGCCTTGGCATACAACCGATTAAAGAGCAGCCCCATTACAACGCAACCCTGGCAGCCCGTCATAATATGTCTGTTTCGCTTGCCAGAACACTAAAAGATACGGGCATCACATCAAATGTGGTGTCGCCGGGTGCCATTATCAATCCAATGGTGGAAGACTGGCTCAAAAATGCAGCCCCTAAATTTAATTGGGGAACAGATATGGAGGAGATCAAGTACAAAGCTGTCCAGGAGCTTATCCCGAATGACACAGGAAGATTTGGTGAACCCGAAGAGATTGCAGGAGCTGTAGTATACCTTTGTAGTCGTTTTGCCGACTACATCAGTGGTTCTGTTCTTCGGGTAGACGGCGGTACAATACGTTGCCTGTAAATAATAAAATCCGGCAGACCCGAGTGATCTGCCGGATCAGTAGAATTCATTTGATGCATAATACATCGGTTCTTTTAGACATTTACAGAAAATTATTGAAATAAAAAGGAGACCTTCTGGTCTCCTTTTCTTTATATTTAAAAGCTAACTACCAGTAATTTGCATTTCAAAAAGTCAAATAAACCCCGGATAGCCCTTAGATCAAAAATGTTTTTTACGTAAAACATTTTTATAGAAAAAATGAATATTTTTAAATAAATTAGAGCTTTCCACGATACAAGATTTAACCCTTCAATCATGAGCCTGAATTTTAAAAAAAAATACGCTGAAAAAAATACTAATTCCGCTTTTAATAATAGCTTTTTTATTTTTAGTTGGTGCCCTTTATCAAAAGAAGGCGCGGTATAATTTAGTCACCATTTCAGAAAACAAGGTGTACAATTCAGGAGTTATTCCTCCTGACAAATTACCGGAGGTATTAAAGAGTCACAATATAAAAACGGTTATTGACCTACGGGATGGCTTGCAGCAAACGGAACTCAATCCGGAAACAAAGAAACAGGTAAATGCGGAAGAAAATGCCGTAGATAAGCTTTCAGGTATTCACTATTTCAATTTGCCCACCGATCAGATTCCCCAGGACAGCACGGTAAAAAAGTTTTTATCTATTATGGATAACCCTAAAAATTATCCTGTTTTGATCCATTGTCATCATGGTGTTGGGCGTTCCCGTTTATTCAGCTCACTATACAGAATTGAATATGAAAATTTCACCAACGAAGAGGCGAGAGCAAATGCCCGTTTCCTTTGGGAGTTCGGTAGTAATTTCTCTAAAAATTCGGACAAAGGAACTTATCTGTTGAATTACAAGAAAAGAACATCAGGCAAAAAACTGGATTCTTTATAAGAGATAAAATAATATATCCAACAAACTGAATAAAAATTAAATATAATGAAGTACTACCATGTAGATGTTTTCTCAAAAAAGAAATTTTCTGGAAACGGATTGACCATTTTTGAGATTAATGAGGAATTTGATAAAAAGAGCATGCATATTCTAACGCAGGAAATGAAGCAATTTGAAAGTATCTTTTATTATAAAATCAATCCGAACACTTTCAGAGCATACATATTTACAGTTGAAGAAGAGCTGGATTTTGCAGGACACCCCATAATCGGCTTGTCTGCAATGCTTCACGATCTTTATTCCCCGGAAAAGGAGAGAAACAGCTGGACTATTGAGCTTAATGAAAAGCCGGTTGTTGTGGAAACAACAAAAAAACCCAACTATTATTCAGCAAGAATGAATCAGGGAATTCCGGAATTTAAAACGGTATTAAGAAAAGAACAAGAAAATGAATTTTTAAGCTATTTAAATCTGAGCATGGAGGACAAATTCGGAGAATTTCCATTTCAGGTGGTTTCTACAGGTTTACCTTACTTAATAGTTCCTGTAAAAGCCAGTGCATTAGGCAAATCAAAAATTATAATTCCTGATTTAGAAGTTAAGCTTAATGAAATTGGTGCCAAATTCATATTTGTTCTGGATGTTATCGGGAAGCAGGGGAGAACCTGGGATAATCAGGGTTGGGTAGAAGATGTTGCCACAGGAAGCTCAGCTGGTCCTGTAGGTGCCTACTTAGTTGGGAATAAAATTGCAGAAATAAATAGCGAAATCATTATTGAGCAAGGGCATTTTTTGGGAAGACCAAGCCAGATTAAAGTTATAGTCACCGGTGAAAATGAACAAATGGATCATATTTTTGTAGAAGGGGATGTCTGTAAAATAGCACAAGGAGAAGTATTCATCTAACTAAGAGCAAATGTGCTCCTGATATATATTTAAATAAAATTGAAAATCAGGCTTACATAAAGTCTTTAGTAAGAATTAAAACAAATCGGCTCTGCCAACTTACAGATAAATTTGACAAGGCATTTGACAACACTTCGTTATAGGGAATTATATGAAAGAGATAATATATAAATTAAACAAAGAAATAGAAATTGAAAAAATAATAGCCCTATTATTTGATTCTGATTATTTGCCACTTGAAGATATGAATGATAAAATTCGTTTACAAAAAATGTTCACTAATGCAAATCTGATAGTTTCTGCTTGGGATAACACAAAACTTGTTGGAATTGCTCGTTCTTTGTGCGACTTTAGTTATTGTTGCTATCTTTCAGATCTTTGCGTTGACTTACAATATCGAAATCTGAATATTGGAAAAAAATTAATTGAACTCACAAAAGAAAGTGCAGGCAATGAATGCAAACTAATTTTGCATTCAAATGCAAATGCATTTAAATTTTATGAAAAAATTGGAATGAAAAATATTTCTGAAGCATTTATAATTCAAAGAAATTATTAAGTATGCTTATTATAAAAAGATACATAAATTATACTGGCATATACAATTTAACATAATATAAATTATAGGACTTTTTAAATTCATTCCGAATAGGGGTAATTATCCTTCATACGCTGATCTTTCTGTCATCTTTTCAAATATCCGATTCTCAGCCATTACAAATCTTGCCATATGGCAATGCAGATTCTTTATAAACCCTATACCTTTATCCTAACCAAAAAATAAAATCATTATGAAACCTACAATGATCTGGTCAAATCTGGCCGTAGCCAATCTTGAACGTACCCACAAATTTTATACAGACTTGGGATTTAAACCTAATGGTCCGCACACCTCTGATCAGCTGGTAAGCTTTTTCTTTGGTAACAATGATTTTGTGATCCATTTTTTCCTCAAAAATATCCTGGAGTCCAATCTTAAACCGTTAGAATTCTGCGACACCCAGAAAGTCCATGAGATTGTTTTTACGCTATCTGCAGAAAGCAAAGATCAGGCAGATGACTGGGCTAAAGAAGTTGAAAAAGCCGGTGGCACCATTGTCTCGGCGCCTCAAAGTTTCGGAGATCATTACTATGGATTTGTTTTTTCGGATCCTGACGGCCATACCTTTAATGTATTCCATATGTATTATTCCTGGATTTAATTCTTATATTTGCTGCAATACAATCCAATATGAACCATTCAAGCTGTTTGCCTCCTCCAAGATTTTAATATTTCTAAAGTGTAACTGAAGTATTAACGCTGATAAAATTTTATTGGCTGTTTTCTAATGCTTCAGATTCAATGACTTATTAATTAAAATCTTTGTCTTTACAGAAAGGCAAATTGTCTCATGAAAAAATCATATGTATTATTACATCTGGCCGTTATACTGGCTGGATTTACAGGAATATTCGGAAAACTCATCTCGCTTAACGAAGGTCTTCTGGTCTGGTACCGGCTGTTATTCTCCACTCTCATTTTATTTGTGATTCTCAAATCGCTGAGAATCCCTTATACGATTTCAACCCGGGGAAAATTCCATATAGCCAAAGTTGGAATACTGATTACCTTGCACTGGTTATTTTTTTACGCAAGTATCAAATACGCTAATATCTCCATAGGTGTAGTGTGTTATTGTCTGACCAGTTTTTTTTACTGCCGTATTCAAACCTCTTATCGATAAGGAACGGTTTAAGATTTCCGAGCTGTTGTTAAGTTTATTAACGGTTTTTGGGATCAGTCTGATTTTTCATTTTGATACATCGTATCAATTAGGAATTGGTTTGGGTGTTATTTCATCCGCTATTGGCGCTTTGTATACCATTTTCAACAAGCGCCTGGTTCAACATTATGACACCAAAGTCATTAATTACTACCAGATGCTTAGTGGAACTGTTTGCCTGGGAGCTGTCCTACCGGTTTATCTTTATTTTTTCCCAGTAGAAAGTGTGATTCCCGGAATGAAAGATATCGGTAATCTGATGATCCTGGCTCTTTTTTGTACAGTGGGTCTCTATGTTATATTTGCAGAGGTTTTAAAAAAGATCCCTGCATTTACAGTGAACTTAACCTTCAATCTGGAGCCTGTTTATGCAATTATCATGGCCTTTTTATTCTTTAATGAAAGCAAACAGGTAAATCATTCATTCTATATTGGACTTTCTCTGATCATTACTTCTGTTGTATTACAGACCATCATTTCGATCAGGAAAAAATAATATATACAAAACCCTCTTCCTTTATAGTAAGAGGGTTTTTAAATCAATTTAAATCACAAAATAGTGATAAATTAACTATTATACATGCTTTTCAATCTTGCTCTGTTTATCCGTACTATATCCTTATTCTTAATCTTATGTTTCTTTTGCAGTGGCCCTTGCGGGATATGTATTGCTTCTTCCGTGATCAATTGGTTCAGTTTATTTGTCGAAAGCTGTAAGCATTTTTTTATAACAGATGAAAATTTAAGATTAAAATCAAAAGGATATTTAATTTCAAAGGCTATGATATCATGGTCACCATTCAGAATATCTTCTGCTGAAACCTTTTCATATTCCAGCTCATACCGGACACTCTCAAAATCCAGCTCAACATTATTTTTCCGTGCTGTTTCCCTGGAAAACGCGTAATCCCAGGCTGTCTTTGTACAATTCTCCGAAAACTTATTAAAAAGATTTTTATCTATGTTCTCTGGTTTTATACGGGAAAAAATCGTCATGTTATAGGAGCTCCCACATTTTAAACAGTTGTAAATTAACCATATATCGATATTCTTTTTTTGAGCGTTCATCCTGAATTTCTCGCTGCAATAAAATCTGTCGCTGCTGCAATGACTGCATTTTCTTTTTAAAAAGGGAGTATTCATTATTTTTACCTCCCAAATATATTGTATCATTTAAAGTATGCTTATTATTCTTCATTAATTTTGGGATATCATTTAATAATATTATAGTCTTGATCCATAAGATGATCAGGACACTGTAGAAATAATTCATGCAATTGCCTTTGTAAGCAACCCAATAAATAATATGATTAAATGAAAAACCTGTTCGGGTATAGAATTACCCAAATAAAGAAATAATCAGCCTGTGGTTTGTGAGGCCGATTTTAAGCTACTATAAGTTTAAGAATGGTTCTCAATGATCGTTGATTTGTGATATAAATATAATCAATCTCTTGTAAACAGCGATTATTTGATCGTTTTTTTTATTCGTTACGATTCCTTTTTGAGAATAATATGATTTTTCCTAACCTTTACAACTACCCTGTCTCCAGGCTCAAAGCCGCAATCCAATGCTTTACAAAAGATTTATATAAAACAATTTCAATTTTTTTTTGGAAAACATTTGCGTAGCTAAATAACTTCATATATATTTGTAGTCAAATAACTACACGATGAATTTAAGAAGAGATGTATTCCAGGCAATAGCAGATCCTACCCGAAGATCTATTTTGATGTTGGTGGCGGCCCAATCGATGACCGCAGGAGCCATTGCTTCTAATTTTGATACTGCCCGCCCAACTGTTTCGAAGCATTTACAGATCCTTACGGAATGTGAACTTTTAACCCAGGAACAAAACGGCCGCGAAATGATATACCACCTAAATCCCAATAAAATGAAAGAAATAGCCGATTTTATAGAACCCTTCCGCAAAATGTGGGATGAGAAATTCAACAAGCTGGAAAGCGTGATGAAAGCATATCAAAACATAAGTAGTAAGTAATGGGCAATGAATAATTACACCTAACAACTCTTACTCTCCCCCTCTCAAACACCAAAACCCTCAAACCAAAAACATGGAACTAAAAACAAAAATTCACGCCGAAGACGGCAAGCAGGAAATCTTCATCACCAGGGAATTTGATCTTCCTGTCCATCTTCTCTTTAAAGCCTACACAGAACCCGAATTGGTAGAACAATGGATGGGAACTAAAGTGGTAAAAATGGAAAATAAGCAACATGGCGGCTACCGTTTTGAAACCTCAAACCCGCAGGGCGACGTAATCTTCAGTGCCAACGGAACGATCCATGAGATCATTCCCGATCAGAAAATAATCCGGACCTTTCAAATGGAAAATACACCCTTCCCCGCTCAGATCGAGTTTTTAGAGTTTGAAAAATTAACTGACACAACCAGCAAAATCACCATCCAAACCATCTATAAATCGGTAGACTTCAGGGACCAGCACCTGAAATTACCATTTGCCCAGGGAATCAATATGGCCCATAATCGACTTCAGGAAGTGGTTAAGGGAATTGAGAAATTAGAGGTTAGAGGTTAGAGGTTAGAGGTTAGAGGTTAGAGCAAAAATAATCATTTCACTTTTTAGCCCCAAAATTCGGATCCTGCAAACCCCACCCTCACACACTCACACACTCAAACCCTCCCACCCTCAAACCCTAAAACTCTCCCACTCCAAACCCTATAACACAAAACACCATGAATCCAAAAACAGACTTTTTCTTTAACGAACCCGGCCAATGGCAAAAAGAATTTAAAAAGTTAAGAACCATTGCTTTAAGTACCGAACTTGTAGAAGATTTAAAATGGGGATGTCCCTGTTATACCTATGAAGGAAAAAATATTTTTTTGATCCACGGGTTCAAAGACTATTGCGCCCTACTCTTTTTTAAAGGTGCTTTAATGAAGGATCCTGATAAACTCCTGATCCAACAGACAGAAAATGTAAAGGCCGCAAGACAAATCCGCTTTACAGATCTGGAACAGATTAATGACCTTGAAAAAATTCTTCGGGAATACATGTTTGAGGCTGTTGAAATTGAAGAATCGGGAATTAAAGTTGAAATGAAAAAAACTAAAGAATTCGAAATGGTGGAAGAATTTCAACAGAAGCTGGATAAAGATCCTGTTTTAAAACAAGCCTTTGAAGCCTTAACACCGGGAAGACAAAGGGCCTACCTACTCCATTTTTCCTCTGCTAAACAAAGTAAAACCCGTGAATCAAGAATTGAAAAATGCATTCCTCAAATTCTTGACGGTAAAGGAATTAACGACTAATCACAAAAAAATTATACTATGGAAACACAATCAAACAAATCCGAAAAAAGAAATAAGATCATCTATTGGATATTTACCCTTTGGCTGGCATTGGGAATGATATCAACCGCCGCGGTTCAGCTTTTAAAAAATAAAGATGAAGTGGAAAACTTTACCAGCCTTGGATATCCGGCTTACCTCATGACCATTATCGGAGTATGGAAAATCCTGGGTGTCATAGCCGTACTTATTCCTAAGTATCCTTTATTAAAAGAATGGGCTTATGCAGGATTTTTCTTCGTGATGTCAGGAGCTATTATTTCCCATCTTGCTTCAGATCACAATTCAAGTAAAATTTTTGCTTCACTATTGCTTTTGGTACTTACTCTGATTTCATATTACTTCAGACCTGCTGACCGAAAAGTTGGATTTGGTAATAATAATGTATTGTAAGTTTTTTAATCTGATTGAAAATATCTGCATGATCAGTTAGACAAAAATTTTAAAAAATACACCTAAAACACATATAATCAGTAACTTCATAAATACGTGTTATACGAAATCACATCCCATTAAAGAATAACAAAAAATCAAATTAATATGAATAAGAAAAAATTAACTTCACAACAGAGTCAGGAGCTTTTAAAAATTCTGAAGACGCGTTTTGAAAAAAAATACCGGCCGCCACAAAGGCCTTGACTGGAGTAAGATCCAGACCAGGCTTGAAGCACAACCTGAAAAATTATGGTCACTTTCTGAAATGGAAGATACTGAAGGAGAGCCTGATGTCATCGGTTACGATAAAAAATCCGATGAATACATTTTTGTCGACTGCTCTCCGGAAAGTCCAAAACGAAGAAGCTTATGTTACGATTACCAGGCCTGGGAATCCCGTAAAGCCAATAAGCCGGAAAGTAACGCCATCGACAAAGCGTCAGAAATGGGAATCGAGTTACTAACTGAAGAACAATACCGCCAACTTCAGGAATTAGGAAAGTTTGATCTGAAAACATCCAGCTGGGTAAAGACACCTCCTGAAATTCGTGAATTGGGAGGCGCCATCTTCTGCGACCGCCGGTACAATACGGTTTTCATGTATCACAACGGTGCAGATTCATACTACGCTGCAAGAGGGTTTCGTGGGAGTTTGAGAGTTTGAGAGTATTAGGGTTGTAGAATACTGGGTTGGTATGAGGTTGTTTGATTTGGTAGGTGGTTCTAGATATCGTTAAGGTTGAGAGTATTTATTTTGTAATAACTCTCAACTTTCAACTCTTAACTTAACTTTACATCTTGAACCTTATTGCAGCTCTCAGACCCTCTAACCCTCAAACACAAATACAACTCCCCTCCCCCTCAGTCTTCAACTTTCAATTCCCTTATCCACGGTGTTTCCACGCTCCAAAAGATAATATCCACACCCAGATAGTTCCCGGCATATTCTACAAACTCTTCTTTTGTGAAAGGTTTCTTTGTTTTTGGATTTTTATACGTGAGTGTTGGCTCCTGGACTGCCATTGCAACTAAAGAAAGTTGTCCTTTATACTGATTAAAGAAGGGATAGGAATTTTTCATCTGGGCTTTTTTGTTGGGAACAATATCAGGACCGCCTAAACCCACATTATTTTCTTTGGCAAATTTAAATAGCCTGGACATATATTGATGATCATTTTCCCATTCACATGGAAAGAAATTGACATACTGCAAAACGTTGGACTTTTTGAATACCTCTTTTGCAAACTTTAGATTATCGATCTCTGCCTGAAAATACCGGTCACAGCTGAAACCGGTTTTATCTTTTTTCATCTCAATGTCTATAGATGTTTCCGGTAAATTAATACCTTGAATTCTTCCGTCAAATTTTTCAGCTAAAGCGCCCATGAGCTTTTGAAATCTTTTTTGAACTTCGGGATTCCATTGTTGGGTGACCCAACCATTTCCAACAGGCTTATTTTCACCAGGGTTATCATATTGCGGAACCAATCCTCCTTTATATTCCTTATCCTTTAATATATAATCCGGAACGTATCGGGCTTCGGGTTCAAAAAAGCGGTCCTGAAGCTGGATAAACAACTTTCTATCGAGTTGGCTTAGGAAATTGAGATCATTTTCAATCCGGGAAAAATCATAAACATCTTTTTCTTTTTCCAAAGATTTCCAATTATACACAATTTGAACTCCTCCGATCTCTTTGTTTCTTATCTTTTTTTCCAGATCATGAAGATCACCTGAAGAAGTATAAATATAATTTTGAGGTTTTTGAGATTTGAAAGAACTTGCTCCAAAGAAAATGAAAGCAAGACAAAATATTTTAAAACTTTTTATCATATCCGATTTTTATTATCCATTTATAAGCACTTTTTATGCCTAAATGAGTTTTTGATATACGGGAAAATATCCGGGAAAGTTTTTTTTAAGCGATTCTCGGCAATTAGGAAAAATTTGATATACACAAGTATTTCGGGGACTTTTTTTTTAATAAATTTTATTTCCATTAAATATATCTTTGATTTAAATAGTTTGGTTAATTTAGCAAAATCGAAATTTGATTTAATATAATTCTAAGGATATGAAAAAATTAATTATGTTGGGTTCATTATCATTCTTTTTAATGAATTGCAATAAAAAACCAGAACCTGTAACTCCAAAAGTGGAAACCGATTCTGTTGCAGTTGAAGAGCCGGTGGTTGATACATTAGGAACAAAGTCATTTTGCTATTTAGGAGTAATTGGTAAAGACAGTGTTTTTGCATCTATTGATGATAATCTGGGAACCATCTCAGGTAAATTAGCTTATAAAAACAGCGAAAAGGACAGTTCTAAAGGAGATATAACAGGCTTTAAATCAGGAGATACATTAAAACTCACTTATGAATTCCAGTCGGAAGGTACTAAAAGTAAACGCGATATTTTCTTTATTCAGAAAGACAATATATTAATTGAAGGAATTGGAGACCATAAAGAAGAAGGCGGGCAAAGTAAGTATGCCGACGAAAAGAAAGTTGCTTACAAAGATGGGCCGAAAATGAATGTTGCTGATTGTGCGCTTGTATCCAAAGCATTAAAATAAGACACAGCTTCTTGCATCACATTAGCGCCTTTCCAAGAATACAAACCAAAATCATGTTCTATGCAGACACTTCAATTCAGGCCTTTTTCACAGTCCGAATTTATTGAAGATTTAAGGAGAATATTTCCTCAATATAAAATTCAGACAAGTTTTGGAACATTACAGGTTCGTACAAGCGGTTTTACTCTTACCGGAAATGTAAAAATAACGACCAATCCGGGAATAGGTACCGTTACTACACAAACCAACAGTGATATCCCTCTATTTTATTTTATCTTCTCTTTTCCGATCGCTATTTATATCAGAATGAAAAAAGATAAAATAAAACATCTTGAAGATGAAGTGGTTGCGGGTATAAAGCGTATACTTAGGCAAGATCCCCACGGTTAATCAGCCGTGACACAAACTAAAAAAACAGCCATATGGCTGTTTTTTTAGTTATGACTCTCTGTTAATAATTTCAATAAAATCATTGATGCCTTCGTCAGGAGTATTCCAAGAAGTAATCAACCGGATTGCAGAATACTGGTCATCGATCTTTTTCCAGATGTAAAACTCAAATTTTTGAGATAAAATATCGATAAGCTCATTACTCAAAATAGGAAATATCTGATTGGTATAAGTCACGGATAAAAAGGCAGTTCCTTTTTCCTGTAGGGCATTTTTTATTTTCATCGCCTGCCGATTCGCATGTCTGGCCAGATCAAAGTACAGATCATCTTTCATCAGTTCCAGAAATTGGATTCCAAGCAACCTTCCTTTTGCCAGCAAAGCCCCTTTCTGTTTGATATTGAACCCAAAATCTTCCTGAAGAACAGGATTATTGATCACAATTGCCTCCCCTATCAGAGCTCCGTTTTTAGTTCCTCCCAGATAAAAAACATCAGTCAGCCGGGCTACGTTTTCAAGACTCAGGTCACTTACTTCTGCCGTTAAACCATGTCCAAGCCTTGCTCCATCCATAAAAAGATACAAGCTTCTTTCTTTGCAAAATGCGGAAAGATCCTCCAGTTCTCGGGTGGTGTAAATAGTTCCTAATTCTGTTGAGTTGGAAATATAAACCAATTTAGGCATCACCTGATGCGGAACATTGGTATGGCTTTCCAAAACCGTTATGATATCTTCCGGTGTTAATTTCCCGTCTGCTTTTTCAATGCCTAGAATCTTATGGCCTGTAGCTTCAATAGCTCCGGTCTCATTATTTAAAACATGACCTGTAGAAGCAGAAATTACAGCCTGATAGGGTTTTAAAATAGATGAAATAACGATCAGGTTAGCTTGCGTTCCGCCTGAAACGAAATAAATTTCTGAATCTTTTTTTCCTATTTTTTCTCTGATCAGTTGTTTAGCTTCTAAAGAAAAAAGGTCTTCCCCGTAACCGGCTTCCTGCTCGAGATTAGAACGTAAAAGTGCTTGTAGAATATTGGGATGACATCCCTCTGAATAATCGTTTTTGAATGAAAATTTCATAGATCAAAATTAAAAAAATTGAAGACAACAAGCGCAACATTTCCACAATATTTTGTTAGATTTGTAGGTAAAATCGTCTAACATTTTGAAAACAACATTAACAGAAGAAAATTATCTGAAGGCTTTGTTTCATTTGGTTGATAATGAAGGGAAAGTAACGATTAACGAACTGAGTAAATTTTTAAATGTAAAAATGCCCAGCGTTAATAACATGATGAAAAAATTTGCAGAAAAAAGCTGGGTTGTTTATGAAACCTACAAACCTCTCCGAGTTACCGAAAAAGGAAGGCGGGAAGCAGCTTTGGTAGTGCGTAAACATAGGTTGACGGAGATGTTTCTGGTGAAAAAAATGAACTTTGGCTGGGAAAATGTGCATGAAATTGCAGAACAATTGGAACACGTACACTCCCAGATCTTTTTTGATAAAATGGATGAAATTCTGGATCATCCGAAATTCGATCCCCATGGAGAGCCTATTCCCGATAAAGATGGAAATATTATTGCTCAGGATCTGCAGAAGCTGAGCAATTGCGAAGTCGGTGAAACCGTAGTTTTTGCATCCGTTACACTCTCGGATGATGCTTTCTTAAGCTATCTCACGGAGAGAAAGTTATTACTGAATACAAAGATAAAGATCATTAAAATTGAGAGTTTCGATAAATCCGTAACAATTGAAATCGAAGGAAAAAAAGAAATTCTAAGTAAAAAAGCGACGGAGAAAATACTGGTAAAAAAGTAAATCCTAAGTATAACACAAATAAGGTGGCATGGAAAAAATCCGGCCACCTTTTTTATATCCTTAAAAAGGAACAATAAGTTTTAAAGATACATTCCTTCCCATATTATAAATATTGCCTAAATACTTCAAACGGCTAAGATGCGACTGATAGGCACGGTCAAAAACATTATTCACCTGAAACTGGAGGACTGCGGAATGATTTTCCGAATAGTTGATAGCCATGGACGTTCCTATATTACATAAGGTATAGTCAGATGTTGCAGTTTCAGTACCATTGAGGTTAAGGTATCTGTTCTGCGCAGCTGAATATTCTATTTCTGCCATTGGAGTAATCGAAGAAATAATTGTGGAACCTGTAGCTATTTTCTGGGATATATTGCCTGATAATCTCAGCGGAGAGATCAATGGAAGATATTCGCCGTTGATTCCCTGGTTTTTAAACATCTTTTCCCGGTTGAATCCATAAATAACCGAAAAACTGGTTTCAAAATTAAATCCCTTCCACTTCTCAGGATGAAGAGAAAGCCATGCTTCCATACCATAAAGTTGGGCAGAAGCCTGCTGATATTGGTAGGTTTTGTTTCCCTGGGAATCGACGAGAGGATTTCCCTGACTGTCTATAAGCAATGAAAGATATATATAATTCTGAATATTATTGTTAAACAAACTCACGTCTGCAGAAAAATCTTTAAAGCGTGTACTGACTCCCAAGTCTTCCTGTAATGAAAACTCCGGATCAAAATTCCTGTTTCCTTTGTAAATAATATGAGCTCCCGGATCCAATCCATTGGAACCTATTTCTGTGATATTAGGAGCTCTGTAGCTTCTTCCGATATTTGCTTTAAGACTGATGTGCTTCGTTAACTGAAACGCTGATCCTATGCTGGCAGATAGTCCGCCGAATGTTTTATGATACAAGGGAAATCGAAGTTCGGCACTGGCAGATGATGATGGGACGTGTTCTTCAAATTGGGTGATAGGATTTGTTCCTATATAAAAGTCACTCCATCGAATATTCCGAAGATCATACCGCGCACCACCACTGATGTTGAGTCTTTTGTATTTCCATTTTACATAAGCATAAACTCCTTCCTCCTGCAGATCATAGTCCGGAATAGGAAAATCAGTTGCTGATTTATTTGTATTATTCTGCATCATACCATTCACTCCGGCAGAAATTTCAAAAGACGAAAATTTTGGAAAATTATAGCGTACCCCATAATTTAACGTGTTGAGTCGTACATACATCCCGGCCTGGGAGGGAAATGTAGGATGATTGTATTCACGGCGGATATTTTGTTGTAATGCCAGCTGGATATCCAGATCACCTTTTCCCAACTGTTCGGTATGTTGAGCATATAGCCTGTAATGCTGAATTCTCTGGTGTAATGGAGAAAGAGCATAAGAGTTAAGCTCTTTTTCCGGCACAATAGGTCTCTTTTCCATATCATCATCATCTCCCTCTCCTTCCTGATAAGTAAATTTTCCGGTTTTTGGATCTCGACTACCATCCGGTATTCCCTGGAGATTATCATATAATGTAAAATTGATCTTAGAAAAACGGGTGTCTGTTTTATATCCTAATAAAAAAGACAAGTTCTTTTCTTCAAAATTGGTATTGTAGACCCTTCCATCAATAGAATTTCTAAAGTTTTTAGCTATTCGGTAAGAGCCGGTTAAGGCTGCTATAAAAGAGTTCTTTTTGTATCCCACCTGCATTCCGTTCCCGATAAGATTATTATTTCCCTGGTATTCACTTGTTATTTTACCATGTACTACTCCATCATCCAGATTTGGAATATAGGGAAAAAGACTTACAACGCCGGCCAATGCATCAGAACCAAACATCAGGCTTGCAGGGCCTTTTATAACTTCAGCCCTTTCAATCATATAGGGACCGATCTCTATACCATGCTCATCTCCCCACTGCTGACCTTCCTGGCGTACCCCGTCATACAAAGTCAAAACCCGGTTATAACCCAATCCCCTGATAAAAGGTTTGGAAACATTCGGTCCCGTTTCTACCACACTCATTCCCGGTGCAGATTTTACAAGGGCACTTATGATATTGGTAGCTACCGATTTTTCAATCTGTTTAGAAGAAATACTGATCACTGCAACAGGATTTTCCTTAATTAAAGTTTCTTTTGAAACCCCTGTAATAACCACTTCATCAATTGTATTGCTATTACGTAACAATAAAATATCCGGAATAGACGTAGAAGCTTTCTCTACAAAAATGTCCTGCTGCACTTCCTCATACCCTTTCGCCTTAATAACAAGCTGATAACTACCCGGAACCAGATTTTTCATAATGTAGTTACCGGTTTTGTCGGCTACCGTCTTTTCTTTTGTTCCTTTGAGTATTACTTCGGTATTCGGAAAGTCTCCGTTTTCATAAAGTACCCTTCCTTTTAATTGTGCATTTTGGGCACCTACTATAGAAATAGTAAAAATACCGGATGCTGACAGCATAAATCTGAAATTCATATACATTGTATTAAACCATGATCATCAAAGGCTATGGCTAAACATTAAAAAGCCTATTCGTGAACAAAGGCAAAAGTATAAAAATTTTAATTAATGCAACAATGTTGCTTTAATTATTTATCATATTCTTCTCATTACTCTGGAATCCTACCTGAAAGTAACAAAGTTAATTTCACAGACGAAGTGAAAATGGTTTTTCAAAACCACTACGGAGATTTCACAACATTATCATGCAGATAAATTTGCGAGCAAGTATTTACCTCATACAGAATGATGGTGACTGATAATCGTTAAAAAAGGGTTAAACCTTCTTCAGCAAATGGTCAATATTTTTATTTTAATTAGGTTTGCAAATCTTTCTGCTTCAACTTTTATTCTTCTTAAAAGCAGTATCATTAAATTATTATTCTAAAAAATTATGAAAAAAAGAAGTCAGTTTCTGATTATTTCCATTGTGTTTCTAAGCCAGTTCATCCATGCCCAGGTAAGAGATTTTGTAATAGAACCACCTATTAAGCCCAATTTGTATATCTACAAAACTTTTGGAGTATTTGGAGGCAAGGAATATTCTACCAACGCAGTATATCTTATTACTAAAAAAGGAGTCGTTTTATTTGATGTTCCATGGCAGAAAACACAGTATCAAAGCCTGATAGATACAATACAAAAGCGTCATAATCTACCTGTTATTGCTGTATTTGCCACCCATTCCCATGAGGACAGAGCAGGAGATCTCAGTTTTTATAATAACAAAGGCATCAAGACCTATGCTACGGAAAAAACTAACGAAATCTTAAAGAAGAATGGAAAAGCAACCTCTACTGAAATTATAAAAACAGGAAAACCCTATCGCATTGGAGGAGAAGAGTTTATCGTTGATTTTCTTGGAGAGGGACACACTGCAGATAATGTAGTGGTATGGTTCCCCAAATACCATATATTAGATGGAGGATGTCTGGTAAAAAGCAGAATGGCAGCAGATTTAGGATATACCGGAGAAGCTAATGTAAAAGCGTGGCCTCAGACAATGGCAAAATTAAAATCCAGGTATGCCGGAGCAACGATGGTTATTCCGGGACATGATGAATGGAAAGGTGGAGGTCATGTAGAACATACAATAGATCTCCTGAATAAAAAATAGCAAAAGCCCAGGCAAGTTGCCTGGGCTTGTTTCATCAAAAAAAATCCCGTAAAACGGGATTTTAATATTTAATATGGATCAATTAATCCAATACGCTCCATCCTCTTTTCGGATTAGCATTATTGGAAACTTCCTGTTCATTAACGATGATATTTTCTTTTCTCTGACCGATATAATCAAGTTCACTTAATTTAGAGAAAATAATTTCAAGACTTCTAAGCATCTGCTGGATATAAAGCAAAGGCTCACCACAATTGTGATGATCATAATTGGTTTCAGCAACAATAGAAAGCTGATTCAATAACGTATGAGGGGCAATTTCACTCCATTCCAAACTGTAATTCAGCATTTCTTCCAGCTCGGCAGGAACCAGAACCTGGGTAGAATTATAAAGACGAAGCGCCAGCTTTGCGAAAGAATCAATTAAAAATACCGGTGGTTGCCAGGGAATCACATTTCTGAACTGAAAATACATATCCCCGAACGTATTGATCATAGCATTACACAAAAACTTAACGTTTTGTGCCAGTGCCGTATTCTGATTTTTATGAGAAGCTTTCTGAATGATCTTGAACGCATACTGCTGTAGATTTCCAATAGATTTAGCAAAACTGCCATAGTAATCAATAAGAACAGGATGGCTCTGAATAGAAGTACATGGCGGAATAAAATTGGAATTAACCTGGGCAATATTACCTTTAAGATCAACCTTTCCCACGATCAGATAATTTCCTCCGGAATAGCTGCTGTTGAGCGAAGTTACAGGAAGAAGTTCAATATGGTAATTCGGCTGGGCATTTGGGTGTCTTGGAGGGATCTCTTCAGGATCGATATCTCCAAAAGGTACTTTATCAAATGGATTTACTGAAATCAGAATATAATATTCTCCATCAGCCTGTTCTTCATTCATGGACTTCGCCAATGATTTTACGCTTACCCTCCTGTCCGACAGCTCCATTCTGTATCCGGCCAGTGTTACAGCACTGCAACGTTTGATAACCAGCTGTACATCATTCGTCGCGGTATTGTGAACATCAAAAATGGTTTTATCTGTAAATTCATTTGAGATAGGAAGAAGCCCGTAATTATAAGGAGTGATTCCCAATGAATTGGAATCCCTGATGGTATCAATTAAAAAATTATCCTGATCATTCAGGTGTCTCTGGGAAACTTTCATCCCGTCAACCCAATTGATTGCAAAATGTTTAATAGGCTGTATCATATTAAATACTTTTAAATTTTGTGTGGTTATGATTTTCTTGTTATTCCTTCTTCTTCATGCTGAATAACCCTCTTACAAATTACGACTTCGTTTTCAGAAATCCCGTTTGTATTAATATCCTGGTTAAAATCAATATATTTTCTAAAGCTGAAAAATGATTTTTTAGTATAAAAGATCCAGTAATAAGATTCTCTGTCTGCATCCGTAAGGTGAATGATCGATTTAGGATTTTTGTGATTGTAGTCATCCACTACCCTATAAAACCAGTCTCCAAATGTTACTCCGGTTGGCAAAGTCTTAGCCTTAATTCTGAACCTGTTGGAATCTTCTAAGTTTTTACTCAATTCCACATTCAATACCATAAGTCTATCAAAATCCGCGCCTTCAAAATCCGGAAGCCTCTGCTCTGGAGAATAACGCCATGTTTTATAAATATCCACCGGAATACTGATAAACTGAACATAGCAATAGTGAAACACCATCGGAACAAGAAATATGATAACACTCGTTGCAGACATTACCGCATTACCGGTTCCCACACTCATCCATTTGAACAGCAATACAAAAAGATATCCTCCGAAAGCAATACACGTTAATGAAAGTATGGACTCAAATAAAATGCTCATCGGCAATGAGTCAATGTGTTTTTTGAAATATTTATCCAATAGATTAACATGGATAATTCCAAAAATAAGGTAAATGATTTGTGCTATAAGATACCAATACGGGTTAAATAGATTTCCGGCAAACCCAAAAAAGCCGGGCAAAGCCAAACATAAACTGCATAGCAGCACATAAATAATAATGACCTTAATTTTAATTGCAGGTTTATTTCTTCTGATTACACCGAGTATAACCATCATGATTACTGCTATTAAAGGCATTAAAATATATCTTAAAAAGATTCCCTTTACTGAAGAAATTTCCATTGGTTGTTTTTCAAATTTATAATGTATTGGTGCTTGTAAATATAGCTAAATTATTTTACAGAAATGTAGAGTATCCAAGGCGGTTTGCATTTCTTTCATCATCTTCCAGCTTAAATGAATATTCCTGTTTTTCGGTGATAAAATTTTCCACTACATCTACCGTTACAGGAAGAAAATAATCGTATAACGCCTGGAGAACTTTTCTGAATGGATTTCCGGGAATATACATTTTCATTTTTTCGTACGGAATGGGTCCTATATTCACAACCCAGTTACGCTGTCCGTCCATATGCCTGCCACTGGGAATATAAGTAACTCCCAATCGAGAATTCCCTAAAAGCATAGAGTCGTCATTTTCCTCTATATCCTCGATAACATTAGGAGTGAAGGTAACTTCTACCGGTACCTGAAGGAAGGCGGTCAGGCATCTTTCAAACCACCTTTTATCTCCACGGATGTTATGGAAAAAAGGTAAAATATGCATAAAGATATAGGCATTCTTTGTATCCAGATGTCTTACAATAGGCCACAGGTCACTGATCGTTTCAAGCAGTGTATCGGTATCGCTTGATACATCAAAGTCAAACTCCTTAGACAGAGCACTGATTTCGGTAAAAAAGATTTCTAATTCAAATGGGCGAAAAAATTTGCGCGCGTCTTCCTCAATCCTTTTTTGTTTGCGGATCTCCTTAACAACGCTTTCTACATTCTTTCTTGAGGTGCTTAATGAAGGAGGATGAAACAAACCTTCCGGAAGATAGTCGTATATCCCTTCCCTGTAAGTTTCTATCGTAAATACTTCTTCATCAAATCCCAGATAATTACTTGAAATACTTTTGATATCTTTAAGATAAGCCCTGTCATTGATGCCGATACGGTCAATGAAAATATTGCTTACACTCCTGTGATATTTCAAAAGATTGACGGCTACAGACTCTGCTTTAAAATCTGTCTGCAGCTTATTGTAATGCATATCTACAATATTATTCTCATACATAGTGTTTCCTGTGATTATGGCCTG
Source organism: Chryseobacterium proteolyticum (assembly GCF_046591535.1). NCBI lineage: Bacteria > Pseudomonadati > Bacteroidota > Flavobacteriia > Flavobacteriales > Weeksellaceae > Chryseobacterium > Chryseobacterium proteolyticum. The sequence goes on from NZ_JBJLWK010000001.1 coordinate 804,802, forward strand.
TAAAGATAATATATCTCATCGCAATGAAAAAAAAATATTATTCAATTTTTATATTTCTACGACAATACTATCGATAACAGCAGTAAAAATATAAAAATTTTGTATAATCAAAGCGGGTTCCGGATAAAAAATATAAAATAAAAGAATACGTAGCTACCTGTTAATTGGAACATGGTTTAATCCATGAATATGATTAAATTTTATTAACCTTATTATAATAATAAGAAATTCACTTTTTTACGCCTTATTACCAAAAGCTAAGTTATCTTTGCAGATTGAAAATGTTATTTACAATGAAAAGTATTTATTCTAAAATTTTAATTTTAGCATTCATTTCCTCTTCTCTTTATTCATTTGCGTGGGGATTAACGGGACACAGAATTATTGCAGAAATCGCAGAGAATCATCTTTCCGGAAAGGCAAGAAGAGAAATCAGAAAAATTATGGGCAAGGAACGCCTGGCCTATTGGGCTAACTGGCCGGACTTTATTAAATCGGATACAACAGGGGTATGGAAGCAGGCTTCAGCATGGCATTATGTAAATATTGATCCGCAGACTGATTTTAAAACCTTTGAGCAAAATTTAAAAGCACAGGCGGGACCAAGCCTTTATTCTCAGGTAAATACGTTATCTGCACAGGTAAAAGATGAAAAAACCCCTGAGAAAGATAGAAAAATTGCACTGATTTTCCTGATCCATATTATGGGAGATTTAGCACAGCCTTTACACGTTGGAAGAGCGGAAGATCTGGGAGGCAACAAGATTAATGTTACTTATTTCGGAGAAAAAACCAACCTGCACTCTGTCTGGGACGGAAAATTGGTTGATTCCCAAAAATACAGCTATACAGAATATTCAAGATTACTGGATATCAAATCAAAGGATGAAGTGAAACAAATTCAGTACGGGACATTAGAAGACTGGTTGTACGATTCGCATAAAATTGCCAATAAAATATATGCGCAAACACCGGATGGATCCAAATTATCATTTGACTACCAGTATAAGTTTAACGATACTCTGGAAAGACAACTTCTTTACGGAGGTTTAAGACTGGCCAAATTGTTGAACGACCTGTTTTAATAAGATTGATCGTGATAGAACTCAGGGTTGTATGTTGAATTATATTTTTGTTCAACATCTAACCTCTAAAGTGTGATTCTAAAAATTTCAACGATTAAAAAGATAGGGCGAAACTTCGGTTTCGCCTTTTTGTTTGCGCAAAATTCAGTTTATGTTTAAAAAAAAATTAAAACTGGTGTAACCTTTTGACCTCTTCAAGCGTATAATATATAGTAACTCTAGTTTGAGGATAAAATAAATGAGACAGTTAAAAATTACTAAGCAGGTAACCAACAGGGAAACTGCTTCATTAGACAAGTATTTGCAGGAAATTGGTAAGGTAGAATTGATTACTGCAGACGAAGAAGTAGATTTGGCACAAAAAATACGTGCAGGTGACAGAGCCGCACTGGAGAAATTAATCAAAGCCAACCTTCGTTTCGTAGTTTCTGTATCTAAACAATACCAAAACCAGGGACTTTCTTTACCCGATTTGATCAATGAAGGTAATTTAGGATTAATGAAAGCTGCAAAAAGATATGATGAGACCAGAGGTTTCAAATTTATCTCTTACGCAGTTTGGTGGATTCGTCAATCAATTTTACAGGCTTTGGCAGAACAGTCAAGGATTGTAAGATTGCCACTAAACAAGATTGGCTCAATTAACAAAATCAATAAAGCATACGCTCACCTTGAACAGGAAAATGAAAGACCACCTTCTCCGGAAGAATTGGCTGAAGTTCTTGATATGAGCGAAGAGGATATTAAAGAATCTATGAAAAACTCCGGTAGACACCTGTCTATGGATGCACCTTTAGTAGAAGGTGAAGATTCTAATCTTTACGATGTATTGCGTTCCGGAGAATCTCCAAGCCCGGATAAAGATTTAATGCTTGAATCTCTTCAAATTGAAATTGAAAGAGCATTGAACACTTTAACTCCAAGAGAAGCGGATCTTGTAAGATTATACTTCGGATTAAACGGAAAACATCCAATGACTTTAGAAGAAATTGGTGAGACTTTTGACCTGACGAGAGAAAGAGTTCGTCAGATCAAAGAAAAGGCGATCAAGAGACTAAAACATAATACAAGAAGTAAGATTTTAAAATCTTACCTGGGTAAATAATTTAGCCTAAACAATTAGCAGCGGAGTTTGATTTTCAGACTCCGCTTTTTTTATCTTTGTATTTATGATCGAGATTTTTTTAATCTCAATCAAAAGCCGGCGAAAGCCTCAGGATAAAAGGCTACTTCAACCGCGGAATTTTAAATCAGGACTTTAAAATTTTCATAAATTTTAAAAATAAAGGATTTGATATCAATTCCATTTTATAAATTCAATGTTTGTAACAATACAAAATATATATTCAACTAATCAAATTAAATAATCAGATCTTCGGAAAAATTCTGTAGTCAACAAATATCAACTGAAAAAAACAACACATGAAAAAAATACTTTACATCATATCCCTTGTTGCCTTACTAATCTCCTGCAAAGAAAATAATTCGGAGAATGCACCTATTGCAGATAATTTAGTGGATCATGCAGAATCTTCTGTTTCAGGATCTTTTAAAAGTGGTCGGGGTGGTGATATGATCGACCAGATTTACTCTGAATTGATTAAGAGTGACAACAATCTGAAAGTACTGGATGATAAAATAAACGATGCCAACAGGGAAGCCATTCAAGTTATTTTTAAGTATAAAGAAATCCTTGACAAATCTGAATCATACTACCATGATGCTCAGTACCATACTGATGCAATAAGCGATTCCATTCTGAAAAACGAACTAACCAAATCTATCAAAGCAAGCTCTGATCAATATTCTTTAAAGGTCAAAAACATAAAGGATCTTATTAGTCAGATCGATGTCAATGAAAAGAAAATGAATGATCTTTACACCGCTTTTAAGATCAGAAAGACACTTCCTGAAATTGAAAAATACCAGCAGGCTCATCCTCTGAAAACAGACCAACTGAACATATTCATTAATAAGCAAAATACGCTATTAAAGGAGCTGAAAAACCTGAAATAATTCAGAATACAATAAAAATCCAAATGATGCAATATACCACTCAATGGCTTACTGATAAAAGCCGGATTAAAGAACTTGTTGACTTTTTTATTACCCATAAAACAAAGTCATACATTTCACATGGAGAAATAATTTCAGGAAGAGCAGAAAGTTCGGAAGAATGGAGTGCTGATCTTGAATCCATTCTAACAGAGCAGTTTAACAGTGATTTTAATGCTGGAAGTCCTTCTGCATCAACGGTCAGGATTTTAATTGCAGAAAACGCTGAAAAAGAAATCATTGGGATGCTGGTTTTTAATGTGATTTACAGTGGTTTTAAAAATTATGCAGTGCTAGAAGACATGCTCTTAGATCAGTCTTACCGCGGGCAATCTATCGGAAGTACCCTCCTGGAAAGTGCGATCGAAGAATCCGGTAAGTGGAATATCAGCTTTCTCCTTTTGGAAAGTGGTATTGATAATAAAGGAGCTCATCATTTTTTTGAAAAATATGGTTTTAGAAAAGTTTCCGAAAATTATATTTTAACCCTGTAAGCAGATAATCAAGCTGATATGAATTCAATTTCAATTATCGGAGCCGGAATCGGAGGTCTCACCCTTGGCAATATCCTTAAACAACATCAGCTGGATGTTACATTATATGAGTCAGCTCCTGAAATTAAGCCAGTGGGATCAGGAATTATGATGGCCATGAATGCGATGAAGGTATTTGAACAACTAAATCTAAAAGAAAAAGTTGAAAATGCAGGGAATAAAATTCATGGGATCTCTATTACTGACGGTTCATTTCGATCTATTTCAAGAACACATAGTTCAGATCTTGAAAGAAAGTTGAATGTCTCCAATGTAGCCATTCATAGGGCGGAGCTGCAAAAAATCCTTGCTGAAAACATAGGTTTCGAAAACATTCAGCTAAGTCATAATCTACAAAGTATAGAAAAAAATGATAACTATACGTTACACTTTGAAAACAGAACAGCCGTAGAAAGCATGGTTGTTTTTGGAGCGGATGGAATAAAATCCAAAGTTAGGAATCAGATCTTAAAAACAGGAACCATCAGAAATACAGGACAAAAGTGCTGGCGGGGCATCGTTAACTACGATCTCCCGGAAGAGTACCATCATGAAGCTCTGGAAATGTGGGGAAAAGGTAAACGTTTCGGTTTTGTAAAGATGTCAGCTACAAAAGTATATTGGTATGCCGTAATAAGTGATAAAAGCTTTAAACCGGATATTGATCTCTGTTCTGTTTTCAGTGATTTCAATCCATTGGTAACAAAAATCCTACAAGCAACTTCTCCCGGGGATATCATTTTAAATGATATTACAGACCTCTCTCCCATACCTGAATGGTATTCTGACAATTTATGCCTGATAGGTGATGCCGCGCACGCAACAACTCCTAATATGGGGCAGGGTGCATGCCAGGCCATAGAAGATGCTTATATCATCGGAAAATTGCTCGTAGAGAATAAAGATTTTAACCGGGTCTTCGAAAATTTTCAAAAAAATAAGGAGAAAAAAAAGTAGACTATGTTGTCAATACCAGCCGGATGATTGGAAAAATATCTCTGTGGAAATATGGCACAGGATTCAGGAACTTTTTAATGAGGCAAATCCCTGAAAGTACCAATAAAAAACTGATTGAAAAACTGGTATATCTGGAGCTATAACCATTATAGAGTCAACAATCTTCTTCCGCTAAGTCAGTAAACAGAATAAAAAAAAATGTATAGCTTTAATTAAATTACACTTTAAATAAAACTATACAATCAATTATCTTAAAGACAGTTAAGGTCTTTATTTAATTTCCGACTTTACACTCCCACATGAAAGCATTTTACTTCCGTAGTAAGGATTTACAACCTGCTTTTCATTACTTAGCCAGCTTCCGTCAGCCATAGGACAATACATTACAAAAACAGGTTTTCCGGATAGTTTGAACTGCTTTGTCAGCGCGATCATATCTTTTGAAAGATTCAGAAAGGCCTCTCTTTGGGTATCTATACTTTTGGTTCCGGAAATAGTACCGGCATTCTTTTTCAGGGCAGACAAATGAGTTGATGAAATAACTTTAGGATCTATTGCAGCAGCTGTCTTAACGAATTCTGCGGCGGCTTTTGATGTTTTATCAGCATCGTCCGTTGTTAAAGCTGTTTTAACAGAAATATAATCCTGGTATAATTTTGAAACCTGAGGGTTGGATTGTGACTGTGCAGATAAAGACAGTACTGAGAATATAGAAAGTACTGCTGTAATGATATACTTTTTCATTGTTTTAAATTTAGAATTGAAAATTTTAATATTAATAAGGTCCTGGAATATCACAAATGGTGATAATCATCTTGTTCATCCAATAAAAACCATTGGACGAAAGATTAAATTTTAAATTCTGAAATTACAATGTTCAATAAAAATAGGAACTGAACTCCTCTCAGGTGGTGGATTGACAGTGGTTTGCGAAAATTTTTCAGCTGAAAAAGATTGGTCTGCATAAAAAGTTTCGTCACTTTGAAGCCTTGGAATCGCTTTCAGTAATTTGATTTTCAAAAAATCTGACTTTTGCGAATCATCAACTTTTAAAACCTTAATTTCTGTCTTGCAGCAGTCCTTTTTGGACTTAACACCACATTTAGAGCATATGTCATCGGTTTTCCGGCTTACAGAAACCAGCTCTTCCATACAATAATGCACCCTAAAAACAGCTCCGGAAGAAAATCCGAAGTAGAAAATAGAAAACACTATGGCCAGAATCTTTTTCATATGTTGAAGCAAAGGTAAAAATATCTTTGATTTTGTTGTTATAAAATTATGTAACGTTGTTATAAAATTCGGGAAATAAAAAGCTTCTGAAATCTTCAGAAGCTTTTTTATATTTTATCTATTTCAGATTAACCGTTTTTAATGATCAGACGGTCATCTCAGGGAAAATCTTATTTAAGCTTAAATTCAAGTTTTACATTGAAAAATCTTCCGGTCAGACGTACCGGTACCGGATACATCAGATTGGTATTCGCGTCGGTAATCCATTGATTGGCTACCGTATTCCGAATGTTAAATGCATTGAATACCTGTACTCCTAAAGTAAGCTCCTCAAAATTACCCCAGAAACCATATGTCTGTTTTTTATCTTTTGAATCAATGAATACTTTGGATAGTCCTATATCCACTCTTTTATAAGATGGTAAGGTACTCTGATATCTATAAGGGGCATTCACGTCTGGTGCACCGTTCTGATCCAATATGATTGGCGATCCTGTCGGTAATCCCATTGCATAGGTTAAAGTAAGATTTACTCTCATTGAAGGAAATTGAGGCATATAATCCTGATAGAACATCGCAAATCTTAACCTCTGATCGGTAGGTCGGGGAATATTCCCTCTCCCATCGATATTTTCATATACCCTCGCATAACTTGCAGACAGCCATGAATCAATTCCGGGAACAAATTCTCCGAATAACCTGGCATCAAGCCCATAGGCATATCCGGAAGCATTATTTTTCCCTGAATAACGGATCCTTACATTATCCATGTAGTATGGAATAAGATCATCCATCTTTTTATAATAAGCTTCTGTAGTCAATTTAAACGGACGATCATACATCTGGAACTCATAATCATTTGCCAGAATCAACTGTATGGAACGCTGGGATTTGATGGTGTTATTGAAATTCCCATCCAGATCCTTAATCTCTTTGTAAAAAGGTGCCTGATAGTATATCCCTCCCGAAAGCCTGAATAACATATCCGTATCCCAGTCAGGTTTTACAGCAAACTGAACGCGGGGCGAGAAAATGGTTTCATTATTAAAGCTCCAATGGGCAACCCTTGCTCCGGCGTTGATGAAAACCTTATTGGTTCCCCAATAAAATTTCTGGGAATACTGTGCATAGGCAGATAACCGTGTGGGCTCAATAGCATTCTGCCCTGCTATTCTGTATAATAATTTAAGATCTCCCGGTGTTCCGAATCTTGGATCATCTATAGGTCTTGGGATACTGTAGCCGGCAGAGTCAATTAATTTCCATTCATTGGTAAGATCCTTGAGGTTTTCTTTTTCATATTTAAACCCTACTTCGATATCAGTATTCACATTCGGAGAAAAACGTCCTCTGAACTGAGCTCCGTAGGTTCTTACGAAAAGATCATTCCTTGCATGGTCTATCTGTCCTCCAGTATCATAGGTCGTTATAGGTGCTCCGGTGATCGGATCAAATGTTTGTAATATATATTGGGATTGAATAGAATAATATTCTCGCTCCCTGTTTTGATAGGCAAAAGCATCTAATGTAAACCTCCACTTTTCCGATGGCTTGAAATTCATCGAAAGTGTTCCCATCATGTTTTTATACTGGTCATTTTCTTTTCCTGCATAAAAAACAGTCAGATTAAGAGGCCTCTGGAGCGTTCCGAAATCCACACTCCTTTCTTTAGGAATCATTTCATAATCATTCTTGGAATAATATCCTACAAATGAAAGGCTAAGCTTAGGATTGAAATGATAATTGATATACGATTGAAAATCCCAATAGGTAGGATTAAAATTGGTATCTTCTTTCAAGGTATTCAGAACCAGATTGGTATTTCTATACCGGCCGGAAAATAAAGCAGTCAGCTTTTTATTTTTTGAAGCCAGACCGGTCGTTAGTCTGCCTCCGATCAAACTTGCTTCCCCGGACAGTTCAAATTTCTCAGGTTCCCGGTAATAAATATTCAGTGCAGAGGACATCTTATCTCCATATCGGGGTTCAAAACCTCCTGCAGAAAAATTAACTGTTGAAACCATATCGGGATTGATGATACTTAACCCTTCCTGTTGAGAGTTTCTGATCAAAAAGGGCCTGTAGATTTCAATATCATTAATATAGATAAGGTTTTCATCATAGTTTCCACCACGAACCATATATTGTGAAGAAAGCTCTGTATTGGAGTTTACGGAAGGTAAGGTTTTCAGAATTCCTTCTATTCCTCCCGAAATACTTGCAACATTCTTAGCATCTTTGGCTGAGATTTTTACAGTACTGAGATCACTGGTTTTACCAACGACTTTTTTCTGGAACACAACTTCCTCAATATCTCTGTATTTTGCAGTATCCTTCTTTTTTGTCTGAGAGAACACTAACATGGGAACCATAAGGCTCAGCGGTAAAACTAGTTTTTTCAAAAGAAATGTTTTAAGAATTTCTAAAATTAAGTATTTTTTAACAATTACAAAATCGATTCTCTAATTCTTGTTAATTTTTGTAACAAATCTTCTAATAAATCCAGCCTTAACATATTAGCTCCATCAGATAACGCCGTTTCCGGTGTAGGATGTGTTTCTATGAAAAGTCCATCCGCCCCTACTGCAATTCCAGCTTTTGCAATTGTTTCAATCAGGTCTGGTCTTCCTCCAGTAACTCCTGAATTCTGATTAGGCTGTTGTAAAGAATGGGTAACATCCAGAATAACAGGGGCATATTGCCTCATAGTAGGAATCCCTCTGTAGTCAACGATAAGGTCTGTATAGCCGAAAGAATTTCCTCTTTCAATAATTGCTACTTTCTGATTATCGGAATCTGTTATTTTCTGAACAGCGAATTTCATAGATTCCGGAGACAGGAACTGTCCTTTTTTCAGGGTCACACATTTTCCGGTTTTCGCTGCTGCCACCAAAAGATCCGTCTGACGGACTAAAAATGCGGGAATCTGTAAAATATCTACATACTGGGCAGCCAAAGCTGCATGCTCATTTTCATGAATATCTGTTGTTGTAGGAATATTAAAAGTTTCCCCAACTTTTTTTTAGAATTTCAAGAGACTTTTCTTCCCCGATCGTAGTAAAGGAATCTACTCTACTTCTGTTGGCTTTCTTGAAGCTTCCTTTAAAAATATATGGTATATTATATTTGTTGGTAATTTCTATTACTTTTTCAGCAATCCTCAATGCCATGTCTTCGCCTTCGATGATACAAGGTCCTGCTGTAAGAAAAAAGTTTTTTGAATCTTTGTGATGGATATTATCTAAATACTGAATCATTTTATTATAATTAAAAAGTTCAGTAAAAATACTTATAATGTTTCAGAATCCGAAATTATTTAAAGCCTTAATATTACTGGAATTTCAAGGTCTTTTTCCAAAACATTAATAATATTAAGACTCCATCTTCTTAAGAATTTTCTCAAAAGTATTAATATTTCTACTGGTAAACTGGTCTTTCATACTTTTCTTTCCCAGAATTTTCCCGAAGCTGGAGTCTAATGTATTCCCCTTAGGAACCTGCCAGTAAAAAATATCATTGATAATCTCACCCTTCTCATTTTCAGCTTTGGAAGACAATTCAAATTCTTTCATTAAAATAGCTTCTACACCTTCATTTCCTATAAAAGTATAGCTATGAAAATCTTCGTTTTTTTCAAAGGGATTTCCGTTCCAGAAGTTTTCAATTTCAGCACCAGACCTGATAAAAAGAAAAGCATCATAAGAAAAATGTTCAGACATTGCTGCTTCCAGAATTTTTTTAAGATCTGCCACATTCTTATCGGAAGAAAAAACAATATTTCCGGAAGCCAGAATAGAGCTTACGTTTTTCATTCCGGCTTTTTCAAAGACTTTACAAACATCGGCCATTTTCATGTTCGTTCCTTTTACATTCACACCTCGAAGAAAAGCACAGTATTTCATAGTTTTAGTTTTTTAAGGTTTGATTATTACAGGTTTGTCAAAGTTGAGAGCAACTACGTGTTACTTAATCCTAACGTACAAATTATAATCCGTTCCGGAAGGTTTAAGACGATAAATCTTTTCCATAATTGTATTTTCACTTTTTAGATGGTCTTTTATCCTGAATTCTTCCAATAATCTGTAGTGAGTTTTATAATATTCCGCATCTTTTCCTTTAAATAAGTCATTATAAGAAAGCAGATATTTTGGTTTTCTGTTTTTAACGGTGTTGATCCAGTAATTGGCTTTATCTTTCTTGATTTCGGTCTGAATCTGTTTATCCACCAAACCAACTTCATCAATTGTCTTCAACCCAGAAAAATAAGGTACATATCCTGCTGGTTCTAGTAAGATCCACTGATTTTTATCTTTTTCATAAAAGTTTAAGGAAGTTCCGATCGATCTTCTGTAATTCCATTCTCCGTTGCCCGTTGCAATAGAATGTATGGTCTGGAAAATCATCATAGGAACGATATAAATAATAATCAATAAAAACAGCCATAGATCTCTTTTGACCTTTTGTTCGAGCACAAAAATAAGGACCGGGACAAAAAGTAAAATCTGAGGAACCCAGTAATACCAGTCGAATAAACTTTTCTGAGAAAGAAAGACCAGTTGCTTCACCCATCCAAAAATGAAAATCATCCATAAGAAATAATTCCTCTTTTCTCTTTGGCGGACCAGAAAAACAAAACAGGCCAATTCAAAAAGCAGCACAACGATTGTAAACGGATTAAAATCGCCGGGTAATTTGAGCATTCCCCAGAAGTTTCCGTAGTTAGAAATAAAATATTCCACATCCTGCCCGAATGTAAAATTCTTATCATAAAGTAGTTTTTTAGCAACAATGGTATTGTTAACCCATTCTCCAAAATAAAACCAATTGAACGCCAGGGCAAAGGAAATCCCCAGTATTCCACCTAAAATGTAGCTCCATCGTATTTTCTTATTCCAGAATATATCGACCAGAAATACAATACCTAAAAAAATAACAGTATCAATTCTTGTAAATAAAATAAGGATAGGAAGTACAATAAATGCCCATTTCTTTTCCTTTTTAAAACCATAATACAGCAAAGCCATTTCAAGGAAGAAGAGAAGCCCGTATTCCATTCCCAGAATTGAAATTTTTATTGAAGGTGGTAAAATTCCAAACAGAAAAATAAAAACAGCTTTATGCCATGGATTTTTTAAAAGCAGATGAGATAAGAATAAACTTCCTATTGTAAATAATATGGAGTTGAAAATAAGAAGAGGTTCAATAAAGTATTCTTTACCGAAAATAAGGTTGAACAGGTAGGAAACAAAAACATACAGGTGCGTTGTAGATGCCGATATTTTTGTATCTCCGTTAAACCCTATTACTCCATAATCCATTAAATTCTGTGCGACCCGCCAGGTGATGAATGCATCCTCCTGAATATGGTGCGTCAGTAAGAAAAGGAGCTTAAAAACCACTGTAAAAATTACAGCATAGATTGGAAGTTTAGTTGTTCTTTCAGACATTGTGCTTCTTTAATGCCACAAATATAACCTTAAAAATTTATGAATACAATAACAAAAAAACGGAACCGAAGTTCCGTTTTAAGTATGTTTTGAAAGCCCTTTATTGGGTAGCTTTCATAATCGCTGTTGTAATCTGCTGTTCTTTTTCTTTGGAATAAGTAGAATCAAAAGGTTTCATAATATCAAATAAGTACTGATAGAACGGAGTGATTCTTTGTACATTTTCAGATTCATTCATCGCTTTTTCCTTACCCATTTGCTGGAGGCCTTTAATGAATACATTGAACTTTTTATCTATAGGCTCTATCGACTTCACAAGATAATCATATGCTTTATCTTTCAGCCCAATAGCTTTGTATGCAGAAGTTACAGCAGAAACCACAAGAGAATATTCCATAGGTTTAGATCCCATTTGTCTTCTCAGGTATCTCTGATCACCAGGGCTAAGGCTTAAATAGTAATCATATTCTTCAAATATTCCTTTCTTAAGAACTTCTGCCAATTTTAATCCTTTTTGTTCCTGTCCTGCTACAATATATCCGTACACAATTGAACTTAATGAGCGTGGATCATTGTATTTCTCCGTCGGGATCTCTTTTGCGGCAAGATCTAACAATTCAATTGCTTTATCTTTCTGTCCGGCGGATGATAAAGCTCCTACAGCTCTGCTGACTGTTGATCTGTAATATATAATATTGGATGTTGCAGTTTCATCATAATGATTGGTAAGATCTTTAAAATTACCCCATTTGAAGTTTTTAACCACATTGTATAGAGAGTTGGCGTCTACCCTTCCCATATCTCCATCGCCGCTAGGTGGCGTATGAATAGGAACCAATCGGTAACTGAAACCATCAAATTGTAAATAATCATCCAGATAGAAAATATTTTCACTGTCATAAATTCCACCTGAGGAGAAGTTAATCGGTCTTTTCCAATCAAAATTGGCAAAAATATCGAACATCATAAGGTTTCCCTTAAAAAGAGTATTCGCTTTATAATCGATCATAATCTGATTTACAGTATTAGGAAGATCACTTGGATTGATAATCCCTGCTTTTAAAGCATTTTCCTTGTTGACAGGTAAAATAAATTTATTCACTGGTAAGAAGTTGTATTTCTCGTAATGTGCCTCTCCGAAGATCATTTTAAGAATTTCATCCTTTTCAGGAGATTTCATCTTGATGAAATTGATTGCTTCTTTTAAAGTCATGGAATCCTGGGTAAGATATTTTCTAAAAGCCTGGAATTCCGTTTCAGGCGCTCCATGTTCTTTAAGATTTTCAAAAATATTCTGCCAGTCTTCTTTTTTCATAATGTAAACCTGATCGTTCACACCATCTTTATAATCATCACGAGTAAGTTCCCCAGGGATTGGATTGGCGTTATAGGTTTTTCTCTTTACCTGATCACAGTACCAGGGAGTAGCAAGCAATGTAAAGTTGACCGTTTTTACATCATCACGGAAATTTTCGGTTTCCTGAATCGCCCAAACAGGAAAGGTATCATTATCTCCATAAAGAAATATAATATCCTCTTTGGGCAAAGACTTCAGAAATGAGTAGGCATAATCGTGTGCTGCTGATTTACGGCTACGGTCATGCGTATTATAATTCTGAAATCCCATCATAAAAGGTATACCCAGTAAAACCACTCCCGCAACAATATTCGCTGCACCGGACTTTACTTTAGATTGTAAGAACCATAAAATAGCACCCGCTCCTAAACCTATCCATATAGCAAAAGCATAGAATGAGCCTACCATCGCATAATCTCTTTCTCTAACCTCAAAAGGTTTTACTCCCGTATAAAAAACAATTCCGGCACCTGTGAGAATAAACAATGACAGCAATGCATAAAACCTCCCAAAATCCCTGTTAAGCTGGAAGAAGAATCCGATTAATCCTAAAATAAGGGGTAAGAAGAAAAAGGCAACCGTGCTTTCATTTTTAAATTTAGCAGGCATCTTATCCTGATTTCCCCACATGGCATTATCTATAAAAGAAAATCCGGAAATCCAGTTTCCATTGGTACTTTCCATATGTCCTTCTCTGTCGTTTTGCCTTCCTACAAAATTCCACATCAGATATCTTACAAAGTAATATCCGTTCTGGAAAGTAATGAAGTAATCCATATTCTGAGCCAGAGAAGGCTTCTGAACATTAATAAGATCGTATGGCTTTACTTTCAGGTAATCTGCTGCCGTAATCGTTTTATCTTCGTATTTCTTTCTCAGTTCATTGAAGATCTCTTTTGCCTGAGGATTATCTGCCACATCTTCATTTCCATAATTGAAGGTGAAGTCAGGAGCCCCATACATTGAAATATAGTTCGCCATAACATCTTTATCTTCGTTAAACATTCTGGGCATTAAACTTACCTGGGACTTACTGAAAACATAGTTAAAACGTTCTCCTGTTTTTCTATAGGTTCCTGTTTTTTCATCCTTTTCATAAATGTCGCCGGTTTTCTTTGTTTTAAAACTTCCGTCTTCATTTTTCTCAATTCCGTTGGCATCAAGGAAAGCGGTATAGTTTTGCCCGTAAATTGTCGGCCAGTCTCCATATTGAGCTCTGTTATAATAATCAAGCATACCGATAGCCGTATCGGGATCATTCAGGTTCATTGGCGGGTTTGCGTTAGCTCTGATTGGAATGACCATCCAACATGAGAAGCCGATTACCATATAAACAATTGATAATGCTACGGTCTGATAAATGCTTTTTTTACTTTTTCTCGCATATTTAATCATGAAATAGCATATTGCTACCATAAGAATAAAAGCAGCAATTGTTCCTGAATGGAAAGGAAGTCCCAAACCATTGACGAAGAATATCTCTAGTTTACCAAACATCGTCATGATGAGTGGGAAAATAATTTTAAATACAATAATCAGAATCCCCAACGTGATCAGATTTGCCCAGATGAAATTTTTCCACGTGAACTTATAGTTTCTGGCGTAGTATACCAGGCAGATTGCGGGAAGAGATAACATACACATCATGTGTACACCTACTGAAAGTCCAACGATAAAGAAAATAAGAATGATCCATCTTTCATTGTCCGAAGTGTTATACTCATTTTCCCATTTGGTGATCAGCCATACCAAAAGCGCAATAAACATCGAAGCCATGGAATACACTTCCCCTTCAACCGCCGAAAACCAAAAAGTATCGGAAAATGTAAAACACAATGCGCCTACTACCCCGGCAAAAAGAATCGAAATTTCCTGATGTTTGGTTACTTCTTCAAAATCTTTATTCAGTAATCGTCTTACAAAATGCGTAATGGTCCAGAATAAAAACAAGATCGTAAAAGCACTGAACGTAGCAGACATTGCATTGATTACGATAGAATAATTTTCGCCTTTTCCTAATGCAAAAATGGCCGCTACAGCGCCCACAATCTGGAATAAAGCAGCCCCGGGAGCGTGCGTTACCTCTAATTTTACTGCAGAAGATATGTACTCACCACAGTCCCAAAAGCTCAAATAATGTTCTATCGTTGATAAATAAGTAATAAATGCAATGACGAAAATCACCCATCCTAAAACGGTGTTCCATTGCCTGAAAGTCCAGTTTTTCATATAATATATCAGTTTATCTTTGCCTACAAATTATTAAGCGGTCAAGGATTATTTTCCAGTGATATCTTTAATAATATAGCTATTCTCTGTAAGACATTTAACCACTTAATTTTATTACATCCAAAGCAAAAAAAAAACGGAACCGAAGTTCCGTTTTAAGTATGTTTTGAAAGCCTTTTATTGGGTCGCTTTCATAATCGCTGTTGTAATCTGATGCTCTTTTTCTTTGGAATAAGTAGAATCAAAAGGTTTCATAATATCAAATAAGTACTGATAAAACGGAGTGATTCTTTGTACATTTTCAGATTCATTCATCGCTTTTTCTTTACCCATTTGCTGAAGATCTTTGATGAACACATTGAACTTTTTATCAATAGGCTCAATAGATTTCACAAGGTAGTCGTATGCTTTATCTTTCTGCCCAATAGCGTTGTAAGCTGTAGTTACAGCAGAAACCACAAGAGAATATTCCATAGGTTTAGCTCCCATTTGTCTTCTCAGGTATCTCTGATCACCAGGGCTAAGGCTTAAATAGTAATCATATTCTTCGAATATTCCTTTCTTAAGAACTTCTGCCAGTTTCAATCCTTTTTGTTCCTGTCCTGCTACAATATATCCGTACACAATTGAACTTAATGAGCGTGGATCATTGTATTTTTCTACCGGAATTTCCTTAGCAGCAAGGTCCAGTAACTCGATCGCTTTAGCTTTTTCACCTTTTAAAGAAAGGGCTGCTGCTGCTCTGCTCGCTGCACTTCTATAGCTGATGATATTGGAAGTTGCGGTTTCATCAAAATGAGCATTTAAGTCTTTAAAATTACCCCATTTGAAGTTTTTCACCACATTGTACAGAGAGTTGGCGTCTACCCTTCCCATATCTCCATCGCTGCTAGGTGGCGTGTGAATAGGAATCAGTCGGTAGCTGAAACCATCCAATTGCAAATAATCATCCAGATAGAAAATATTTTCGCTGTCATATACTCCGCCTGAGGAGAAGTTAATCGGTCTTTTCCAATCAAAATTAGCCAGAATATCAAACATCATCAGGTTGTTCTTATAAAGAGTATTGGCTTTATAATCAATCATGATCTGATTAACAGTATTAGGAAGATCGCTCGGATTGATAATCCCTGCTTTTAAAGCATTCTCCTTGTTGACAGGTAAAATAAATTTACTCACCGGTAAGAAGTTGTATTTTTCATAACGCGCCTCTCCGAAGATCATTTTAAGAATTTCATCCTTTTCAGGGGATTTCATTTTGATGAAATTGATTGCTTCTTTTAGAGTAATGGAATCCTGGGTAAGATACTTTCTAAAAGCCTGGAATTCCGTAGAAGAGGCTCCTTGTTCCTGAAGGTTATTGAAGATATTCTGCCAGTCTTCTTTTTTCATCAGGTAGATCTGATCATTCACACCATCCCTGTAGTCTTCGTGAGTTAACTGGCTTGGAATGGCATTGGCATTATAGGTTTTTCTTTTTACCTGGTCAATGTTCCATGGTGTTGATAGCAAAGTAAAGTTGACCACTTTTACATCATCACGGAAATTTTCGGTTTCCTGAATCGCCCAAACCGGATATGTATCATTATCACCGTATACAAATAAAATATCCTCTTTTGGCAATGATTTTAATACGGAATAAGAATAATCATATGCTGTATACCGGTTACTTCTGTCATGTACATTATAGTTCTGGAATCCCATCATAAAAGGTATACCCAGTAAAATCACTCCCGCAACAATATTCGCTGCACCGGACTTTACTTTAGACTGTAAGAACCATAAAATAGCACCCGCTCCTAAACCTATCCATATAGCAAAAGCATAGAATGAGCCTACCATCGCATAATCCCTCTCCCTAGGTTCAAATGGTTTTACACCTGTATAGAAAATAATTCCAACGCTGGTAATAACGAATAATGATAATATAGCATAGAATCTTCCAAAATCCCTGTTAAGCTGGAAGAAGAATCCGATTAATCCCAAAATAAGAGGTAAAAAGAAAAAGGCAACCGTGCTTTCATTTTTAAATTTAGCAGGCATCTTATCCTGATTTCCCCACATGGCATTATCTATAAAAGAAAATCCGGAAATCCAGTTTCCTTTTGTATTTTCCATATTCCCCTCAAGATCATTCTGTCTTCCTACAAAATTCCACATCAGATATCTTACAAAGTAATATCCGTTCTGGAAAGTAATAAAGTAATCCATATTCTGAGCCAGAGAAGGCTTCTGAACATTAATAAGATCGTACGGCTTTACTTTCAGGTAATCTGCCGCTGTAATCGTTTTATCTTCGTATTTCTTTCTCAGTTCATTGAAGATCTCTTTTGCCTGAGGATTATCTGCCACATCTTCATTTCCATAATTGAAGGTAAAATCAGGAGCTCCATACATTGAAATGTAGTTCGCCATCACCGATTTGTCCTCATTGAACATTCTCGGCATTAAACTTACCTGGGACTTACTGAAAACATAGTTAAAACGTTCTCCTGTTTTTCTATAGGTTCCTGTTTTTTCATCCTTTTCATAAATGTCGCCGGTCTTCTTCGTTTTAAAGCTTCCGTCTTCATTTTTCTCAATTCCGTTGGCATCAAGGAAAGCGGTATAGTTTTGCCCGTAAATTGTCGGCCAGTCTCCATATTGTTCTCTGTTATAATAATCTAGCATACCGATAGCCGTATCGGGATCATTCAGGTTCATTGGCGGGTTTGCGTTAGCTCTGATTGGAATGACCATCCAACATGAGAAGCCGATCACCATATAAACAATTGATAATGCTACGGTCTGATAAATGCTTTTTTTACTTTTTCTCGCATATTTAATCATGAAATAGCATATTGCTACCATAAGAATAAAAGCAGCAATTGTTCCTGAATGGAAAGGAAGTCCCAAACCATTGACGAAGAATATCTCTAGTTTACCAAACATCGTCATGATGAGTGGGAAAATAATTTTAAATACAATAATCAGAATCCCCAACGTGATCAGATTTGCCCAGATGAAATTTTTCCACGTGAACTTATAGTTTCTGGCGTAGTATACCAGGCAGATTGCGGGAAGAGATAACATACACATCATGTGTACACCTACTGAAAGTCCAACAATAAAGAAAATAAGAATGATCCATCTTTCATTGTCCGAAGTGTTATACTCATTTTCCCATTTGGTGATCAGCCATACCAAAAGCGCAATAAACATTGAAGCCATGGAATACACTTCCCCTTCAACCGCCGAAAACCAGAAAGTATCGGAAAATGTAAAACACAATGCGCCTATTACCCCGGCAAAAAGAATCGAAATTTCCTGATGTTTGGTTACTTCTTCAAAATCTTTATTCAGTAATCGTCTTACAAAATGCGTAATGGTCCAGAATAAAAACAAGATCGTAAAAGCACTGAACGTGGCAGACATTGCATTGATTACGATAGAATAATTTTCGCCTTTTCCTAATGCAAAAATGGCCGCTACAGCGCCCACAATCTGGAATAAAGCAGCCCCGGGAGCGTGCGTTACCTCTAATTTTACTGCAGAAGATATGTACTCACCACAATCCCAGAAACTCAGCTTGGGTTCTATTGTTGATAAGTACGTGAAAAATGCAATGACGAAAATCACCCATCCTAAAACGGTGTTCCATTGCCTAAAAGTCCAGTTTTTCATAGTATAAAATCAATTACGCGAAAATAGGGCTTTTATATGATTTTATATCGATTTTAACAAATTTTTAAAATACTGGTGTGGTATTTGCGTTAATAAGTCTGTAACCATTGAGGAAGGAAAAATATCGATTTAAGTAATGACAGCTTAGAAATCAAACAAAAGTTTAGAAATTATTTATTTTTTTGTATTTTTGCCCTCAGATTTTTATTGAAAAATAGCAAATAATGAGTAATGTTTACGATAATATCCTTGGCCTAATAGGAAACACTCCTATGGTGAAGCTAAATACTGTAACGAAAGATATTCCTGCAACTGTTTATGCCAAGTTAGAATCATATAATCCTGGACATTCCACTAAAGATAGAATCGCACTTCACATTATAGAAAACGCTGAGAAAAAAGGTTTATTAAAAGAAGATTCTGTAATTGTAGAGACCACCTCAGGGAATACAGGATTCTCTCTTGCAATGGTTTGCATTATCAAAGGGTATAAATGCATTCTTGCTGTAAGTGACAAAACAAAACCTGAAAAGATTGCCTATCTTAAAGCTCTTGGAGCGGTAGTGTATGTTTGCCCTGCTAACGTACCTGCGAATGATCCCCGATCCTATTATGAGGTTGCCAAAAGAGTGGCTTCTGAAACACCTAATTCTGTTTATATCAACCAATACTTTAATGAGTTGAATATTGATGCCCATTACCAGACTACCG
Source organism: Chryseobacterium proteolyticum (assembly GCF_046591535.1). Lineage (NCBI taxonomy): Bacteria > Pseudomonadati > Bacteroidota > Flavobacteriia > Flavobacteriales > Weeksellaceae > Chryseobacterium > Chryseobacterium proteolyticum. The sequence goes on from NZ_JBJLWK010000001.1 coordinate 824,072, forward strand.
GACCGGAAATATGGGAGCAGACAGAAGGAAAAATCACACATCTTTTTGCATGTACAGGAACCGGGGGAACTTTATCCGGGTCAGCAAAATTTTTAAAGGAAAAGAATCCGAATATCAAAATAATAGGAGTAGATGCAGACGGATCTATTCTGAAAAGTTATCATGAAACCGGAGAAATCCATAAAGAAGATGTTCACCCCTATCAGATTGAAGGAATGGGAAAAAATCTTATTCCTGCCGCCTTACTTTTTGATAAAGTCGACCAGTTTGTAAGAGTGAATGATGAAATGTCTGCCTACAGAACCCGTGAAATAGCTCTGAAAGAGGCTATCATGGGAGGTTATACGACCGGAGCTGTTACCCAGGCGCTTATACAATATGCTCAATCTAACGAATTTTCAAAAGATGACCTGGTTGTATTAATTTATCCTGATCACGGATCAAGATACATTACCAAGGTATACAGCGACAAATGGATGGCGGAACAAGGTTTTGTAAACAATTGTGTTCACAACTACGATGAAGTTTTCAAGACAGAATTCATCAAATAGAAATAATTACCATACAAATCAAGCCTTTTTTGTAGATCACAAAAGGCTTTTTTTAATTAAATAAAATCACTTATAAAATGTTGGATATTTTTGAAAGAATAAAAGAAAATCCAGGACCTCTTGGACAATTTGCAGATTATGGAGAAGGCTATTTTATTTTCCCGAGACTTGAAGGGCCAATCGGACCTAGAATGCAGTTTCAGGGAAGAGAAGTCATTTTCTGGAGTGCTAACGATTATTTAGGATTATGTAATCATCCTGAAGTTTTGGAAGCCGATGCAAAAGCCGCTGCTGAATACGGGATGTTTTATCCAATGGGAGCAAGGGCAATGTCCGGGGAAACAGAACAGCATTTACAACTGGAAAGGGAGCTTGCTGATTTTGTTCAGAAAGAATCTGCTTATTTATTAAATTTCGGTTACCAGGGAATGGTTTCTACCATTGACGCTTTGGTTAGCAGAAATGATGTAATCGTATATGATGTAGATTCACATGCATGTATCGTAGACGGGGTAAGACTTCACTCCGGAAAAAGATTTACCTATAGACACAATGATATAGAAAGTCTTGAAAAAAACCTTCAGAGAGCAACAAAAGTAGCTGAAGAAACCGGTGGTGGTATTCTGGTAATTACAGAAGGGGTTTTCGGAATGAGAGGTCAGCAGGGGAAGCTTAAGGAAATCTGTGACCTGAAATCAAAATATAACTTCAGACTTCTTGTAGATGACGCTCATGGATTCGGAACTCTTGGAAAAACAGGAGCCGGAGCTGGAGAAGAACAAGGATGTCAGGATAAAATCGATGTATATTTCTCTACTTTCGCTAAGTCAATGGCAGGTTTCGGAGCTTTCATTGCCGGAGATAAAGAAATCATCAGATACTTAAAATTCAACTTAAGATCACAAATCTTTGCAAAATCCCTGACGATGCCAATGGTTATCGGAGGGCTTAAAAGATTAGAGCTTTTAAGAACAAGACCTGAAATTAAAGCTAAACTTTGGGAAAACACCTATAAACTGCAAAACGGTCTTAAAGAAAGAGGTTTCAACATTGGAGACAGTAATACTTGCGTAACGCCAGTAATGATGCAGGGAACACCGGTAGAAGCAACTCTTTTGGTTAAAGATTTAAGAGAAATTTACGGAATTTTCACATCTGTAGTTGTTTACCCGGTAATTCCTAAAGGAATGATATTACTAAGATTGATTCCAACAGCGTCTCATACAGATGCTGAGATCAATGAAACATTAGCTGCCTTTGAAGCTATTCACGATAAACTGGTGGGTGGTCATTATAAGGAGCAAGCTGATAATTATCTGAAGGAGAACAACGTTCAGTTTAAAGAAATTTAAAACAATACAAAAGGCCATTTGAAATACAATGGCCTTTTTATCTATAATCCACTTCTGAATGAGTGGTAAGTATCTGTCTTTTAATTTTTTAAAAGTCATTATTTTATCTAATAGATTGATATCAAAATAGATGTATTATGAGAAATTCTAGAAATATTAAAACAGCAATTATCGGCCTGTTTCTTACGCTTTTCTTTACAACAGCTAATGCCCAGCATTCTTATATAGATAACCATAAAGATATTGCAGCAGATCTCTCAAAACAATACGGGATTCCAAGCTCGATCATACTCGCGATAGCTATTGTGGAGTCCGGAGCCGGAACCAGCAAGGCTAGCAAAACCCTTAATAATCACTTTGGTATTTTGGGAAAGAACGATGTGAATAATTCTAAATTTAAAAGCTTTAGTACCGTTCGCGAAAGCTATGAAGCTTTTTGCCGTATGCTTTCTAAAAAGAAAATTTATACCCGGTTAAAAGATAATAACAACAGTAACGATTGGGTTAAAGCTATTGCTTCCACAGGTTATTCTACCAAACCTAATGAATGGATAAAGAAAATAAATTCTACCATTGCTAAATTCGGCTTACAAAAATAAGTTCAATTCATCTTTTACAGGCCATTAATTTTTTTGTATGATATAGATGTGATAATTTTGCAAAAAAATTCCTATTGAAAGATCTTCTTCTGATTACTCCGCCTTTTACCCAACTTAATACTCCTTATCCTGCCACGGCTTATATTAAAGGTTTTTTAAATACCAAAAATATTACCAGCTATCAGATCGATTTGGGGATTGAAGTTATTTTGGAACTTTTTTCAAAAGAGGGTCTTCAGAACATTTTTTCCAGGAAAATTGATCTTGAAAAGTTGTCAGAAAATACCCAAAGGATTTTCGCTCTAAGGGACGAATATGTAAAAACAATTGATCAGGTCATTCATTTCCTGCAAGGTAAAAATGCCACTTTGGCCCGCCAGATCTGTAGCATGAATTTTTTACCGGAAGCTTCCCGGTTCAATCAGCTGGATGATATGGAATTTGCTTTCGGAAACATGGGGCTTCAGGATAAAGCAAAACACTTGGCCACATTGTATTTGGAGGATCTATCTGATTATATTGTTGAAAATATAGATTCCGATTTTGGTTTCAGCCGGTATGCAGAACGCCTGGGGAAAAGTGCCAATTCTTTTGACGAGCTATATTCCAAATTATCAGACCGGCAAACATTTATTGATGATATCACATTAGAAATTTTAGCGGAAAAGCTACAGACCGTACAACCCAAACTTGTCTGTTTCTCTATCCCCTTTCCGGGGAATTTGTACTCCGCTTTTCGATGTGCCCAATACATCAAGAAAAATTTCCCAAACATTAAAACAGCGATGGGTGGTGGCTTTCCAAACACGGAATTAAGAGAAATAAAAGATCCCAGGGTTTTCGAATTCTTCGATTTTATTACTTTAGATGATGGCGAACTCCCAATTGAGCTTCTTTATAACCATCTAAATAACCCAACTGAAGAAGCCGAATTTAAAAGAACTTTCCTCATTGAGAACCATACGGTAACTTATAAGAATAACTCTAAACGACACGACTATAAACAGGCACAGGTAGGAACACCGGAATATACAGATCTTTTACTCGATCAATATATTTCAGTCATTGAAATTGCCAACCCAATGCACAGTCTGTGGAGTGACGGAAGATGGAACAAGCTTACAATGGCTCATGGATGCTATTGGGGAAAATGTACTTTTTGTGATATTTCGCTGGATTACATCAGAATCTACGAGCCTGTTTCTGCAAAAATCCTGGTCGACAGGATGGAAGAGCTGATTAAAGAAACTGGAGAAACCGGTTTTCATTTTGTGGATGAAGCTGCCCCACCCGCTTTAATGAGAGAAGTTGCGCTGGAAATTTTGCGCAGGAATCTCGTGGTGACCTGGTGGACCAATATCCGTTTTGAAAAGAGTTTTACCCGAGATCTTTGTTTTTTACTGAAGCTTTCAGGTTGTGTTGCTGTTTCAGGAGGACTGGAAGTAGCCAGTGACCGTCTTTTAAAATTGATTGATAAAGGGATTTCCGTTGATCAGGTGGCTCAGGTTACAAGAAATTTCACTGAAGCCGGTATAATGATTCATGCTTACCTTATGTACGGCTACCCTACCCAAACTGTACAGGAAACAATTGATTCACTCGAAATGGTGCGGCAGCTCTTTGAAATGGGAATTCTGCAAAGTGGATTCTGGCATCAGTTTGCCATGACGGCTCATTCTCCGGTGGGTTTACATCCTGAAGAATTTGGCGTTACTCCTATTAAACAGGAGATTTTATTTGCCAATAACGATATTGATTTTACAGATAAAACAGGAATTGACCATAGTAAATTCAGTTTCGGATTAAAAAAATCGCTTTTCAATTATATGCACGGAATCAATTTTGATATCCCATTACAGGATTGGTTTGATTTTAAAATTCCCAAAACAACCATTCACCCCAATTATATCCACGATTGCCTTTTAGAAGAAGATAATTTTGTTTTTAAAGGAAACTCAAAGGTTATTTTTATGGACAGAAATGTTGTTGCCGAGAATTACATAAAAACAAAGAAACAAAATTCGTGGGCATATACACAACTGACATTCCATTTAAAAACAAATATCGTAAAAATAGATCTGGAGCAGCCAAAAGCAGAATGGCTCATGAAAGTGCTTGCGGAAAACGCCATTGAAAATGCAAAAAAGACAACCCTGCAACAGCTTAAAATTCAGTTTGAAGAGAACTTCGAGGATTTTGAACTGTTCTGGTTTTCAAAACCTATACAGCAACTTAAAGATAATGGTGTCATTTTAAGTTTGTAGTTTCTAATTGAGAAGTCTACCGGGATCTTTAGCTGATCCAAATTTTGATTGATTTTTATAAATGAATCAAACCCGGCATTCCATAGACAATTAAATTATTAAACACTAAACTTTTATTTCTCTACACCATCTTTTACGACCTGTCCTACAACAACCTTTTCCTGAATTTTAATAAAATTCGGATCTAAAATTGCCATCCGTTCTGCAATAGTTTTATAGGTCGGAAATTTTAAAATTGAAGCCCTTCCGGACATTTCCCTGTACAATGTAAAACTTTTTCCACCGGCTGTTTTGATCTGCTTGGTAGTGGTAATGTATTTGCCAATATATTTGCTCTTGGCATCATAGATTTCAATATCTACAAATGTTTTCTCAGCAATCTTATCATCAGATCCGAAGCTTACCGGCAAATTCGTAAAATATCCGACCGGGACACCATTGCTGAGAATTTCCCCTACATTGTTGACTTCAATTTTCATTTTGTCAATTTTACTCCGTATGGAATAAGCATCCTTGGTTTTAGTATCGAGTTTTCTTTTGGGTGTATTTTGAAAAAGCTCATCTAAATTCTTAACATTAATACCTTTGTTATCAATTATCTTGAGGTCTTTTATACAAGTATATACTGCAGATCTTTCTTCACCGGAAAAGGCCGAAGGAGAGCTGTAATCCAACTCAATGGTCTTATCCCTGTTGTATACTCTGTTCAATTTTATGTAACTGTCCCTTACAGAATCCACGACGCTTTTATCAACAAATTCTATTGTATAAATAGGCGTCTCCTTCAGATCCATAAAAGTGTACTCACTTGATTTATTTGAAATTTTAGCAACATGTACTCCATCAAGACTTATAATACCCCTTTTGGTTTTAAAATTCTGGGCGTTTAACACAATTCCCATCATCATAAACAACATGATCATACTCTTCATAAAATCAGATTTACATTACATAAAAAAAAGTGTAACCAAAGTTACACTTTCTTGAAAATATATTTAGCTTTTCATTTAATTACTCACAAAGGATAATTCCTTTATTATGATTAAATTCTACAACACCGCTTTTGATAGAATAAGAAAAAACAGAATCTTTTTCATTCTCTCTGGTAAGGTTCTTGGCATAAGCTTCATCGACAGAATTCACAAACAGCTTTACTTTACCATTAATTAATGAAGAAACGATTCCTGCGTGGTTTTTCATGATGTGAAATTCACCATTTTTTCCCGGAAGTAAAACAGAGTTTACCTCGCCTTCAAAAACTACGTATTCTGGTGTTAAAATTTTTATATTCATTTTAATTTAGATTAAAAGATTTCAGATCTCAGATTTCAGACAACCTTTAAAGTCTCATGTCTAGTATCTGATATCTCATGTCTAACTTATTAAGCGTTATCAGCTAACATTTTTTGTCCTGCTGCGATAGCTTCTTCGATAGTCCCCTTCAAGTTGAAAGCGGCTTCTGGTAAATGATCAAGTTCTCCATCCATAATCATGTTGAATCCTTTGATGGTGTCTTTAATATCTACCAATGAACCAGGGATACCTGTAAACTGTTCAGCAACGTGGAAAGGCTGAGACAAGAATCTCTGAACTTTTCTTGCACGGTAAACAACAGATTTATCTTCTTCAGAAAGTTCTTCCATACCAAGGATCGCAATGATATCCTGAAGAGCTTTGTATCTCTGAAGAATTTCTTTTACTCTCTGAGCACAGTTATAATGCTCTTCTCCGATAACTTCCGGTGCAAGGATTCTTGAAGTAGAAGCCAATGGATCTACCGCCGGATAGATACCTAAAGAAGCAATTTTTCTATCTAGTACTGTAGTTGCATCCAAGTGAGCAAATGTAGTTGCAGGAGCCGGGTCAGTTAAGTCATCCGCAGGTACATATACTGCCTGTACTGAAGTAATGGATCCGTTTTTAGTAGATGTAATTCTTTCCTGCATCGCTCCCATCTCAGAAGCAAGCGTCGGCTGGTAACCTACCGCAGATGGCATACGTCCAAGAAGTGCAGATACCTCTGAACCAGCTTGTGTAAAACGGAAGATATTATCTACGAAGAATAGAACGTCTCTACCTTGTCCACTTTCTCCTCCATCTCTATAGTACTCAGCTAATGTAAGACCAGAAAGGGCTACTCTCGCTCTTGCACCTGGTGGCTCGTTCATCTGTCCGAAAACGAATGCAGCTTTTGAATCTTTCATCGCTTCTAAATCTACTTTAGAAAGATCCCAACCACCATTTTCCATAGAGTGCATGAAATCGTCACCATATTTGATAATTCCTGATTCCAACATCTCTCTCAAAAGGTCATTTCCTTCTCTCGTTCTTTCACCTACTCCGGCAAAAACTGAAAGACCTCCGTGTCCTTTTGCAATATTATTAATCAACTCCTGGATCAATACTGTTTTACCAACACCGGCACCACCGAACAATCCAATTTTACCTCCTTTTGCATAAGGCTCAACTAAGTCGATTACTTTAATACCTGTAAATAAAACTTCTGCAGAAGTTGACAACTGATCAAATTTCGGAGCTTCTCTGTGGATAGGTAATCCATTTTCTTTAGAGATATTCTGAAGCCCGTCGATAGCATCACCAACAACGTTGAATAGTCTTCCGTTTACAGCCTCACCAATCGGCATTGTAATAGGATTTCCATATCCGATTACTTCCTGACCTCTTGTAAGACCATCTGTAGCATCCATTGCGATACATCTTACCGTATCTTCACCAATATGTTGTTCTACTTCTAAGACTACTTTTTCACCGTTTCCTTTAGTAATTTCTAACGCGTCATAAATACTTGGAACTGCTTCCACATTATTAAAAACTACGTCGATTACCGGACCAATAATTTGAGAAATTTTTCCTTTAATTTGGTTTGCCATTGCTAAATTTTTTCTTGGTGCAAATATAATGATTCTTCATAAACCCACAATTGGTAAAAAAAAGATTTTTATCATGCTTTTCTGATCAGATGAACAGAATCGGAAATCAAAATTCAGGTACAAAATTCACTGTTAAAAATCTCAAACAGGCTGATTAAAATTTAACAATTGATAATTTATACTGTTATTCATTCACAAAAATTAAAATTGACAACAATTCTCAGACTGCAAATTATCGAAATTGTTCATTGAAAATAACTCTTACTATATAATAATAGATAATTTTAAAGGTTTTATATTTGCAGTCAAATTTTTTCCGTTTTGAAAGTTTTCAAGAATTTTAATGACTATTCCGCGCAAAAGCCTTTAGCACTGTCTTTAGGAATGTTCGACGGGGTACATTTGGGACATAAATGCATTATTGATGAACTAAAAAAAAATAGGGGCAGAAAACCAGTTGGAAACTGCTATCCTTACTTTTTGGCCACATCCAAGATTTGTTTTTAATCCCAATGAAGATTTAAAACTTTTAAATACCCTGGAAGAAAAAAAAATTGTTGGTTGATAAATATGGGATCAATAATTTGTTTTTAAAAGAATTTGATGAAGAATTCAGAAATCTTACAGGAGAAGAGTTTGTTCGCCAGATCCTTATAGATAAGCTGAATGTAAAATACCTTATTATAGGATACGACCACTCTTTTGGAAAAAATAAAAGCGGAAATTTTGAACTTCTCCAAAAACTGTCTAAAGAATTGGATTTTGAAGTGGAACAAATGGAAGCCATCAATATCCACGAAAATAATATAAGTTCTACCAAAATCAGAAATGCTCTCTTAGCGGGAAATATTGTAGAAGCTAATGAAATGCTTGGCTACTCCTACTCTGTTTCAGGAAAAGTAGTTCATGGCAAGAAAATAGGAAGAACTATTGGCTATCCTACCGCTAATATTAGTACCGAATCTATTAAGTTATTGCCTAAAAAAGGAGCATATATTGTTGAAGTTTATATTAAAGGACAGCCATATAAAGGAATGCTCAGTATAGGAACCAATCCTACTGTAAACGGCGACGCACTAACGGTTGAAGTGTATATCCTAAATTTCAACGAGGACATCTACGATCAGGAGATCACTGTAAAATTCAGGGATTTTCTTCATGATGAAATCAAATTCGAAGGTCTTGAAAAATTGATCGAAAGATTGGATGAAGATAAAAGACTTACTGAAGAATTTGATTTTAAAAAATAATAAAAGCTTACAAAATTTGTAAGCTTTCTTTTTGATTTATTTATATCCTAAAATTTGATTTTCCGTATTTACTGAATCTTCAACAAATTTTTTAAATTCCGGATACTGTTCTTTTTTAATATTATCCCAAGGTGTATTGGCTGTCCGGGTAATTTTCAATTTGTTATTTTTTTGTAATTCATAATTAATCGAATACTTAAAATTATTATAAGTCAGTGTTTTATTTTCCGGAATTTCAATGAACTTCATACTTTCCGGAATATTGAGATACACTTCTTCTACATATTCGTTATGTTTTTCATATTTGGTATATTGAATATCTGTATTTCTGTTTTCTGTTGCTACAACTTCCTTTGTAAATGGTTTTGTCACAAAAGGAATCTTCATAATCTTTAAACTTCCAACAGACTGAGGTTTATCATTAATACTAAATTGTACTTCAAAACTAAGAGGTTTTGACGTTAGGTCTTTTCCATCAATCAGCTTCACAGTTGTTACATTAATGATCTTATCAAGCACAGAACCGTATTGTTCCTCCATACTTTTCTTCCTGTAATCATCTGTTTGATCATCTTGAAAAAATTCATTAAAATAACTTTTCGTTTCTCCCATTACATACTGTTTTGTAGAAAAGTTCTGATTGTCTCCATTAATTGTAACGTCACTAACTGTTCTAAAAACACTTTTAACATTATTATCGCTCGATAAACTGATCAGATCTGTGGATGTATTCGATTTATCAATAACAAGAGCTTTTGCATTATAATTAAGTTTAACTGCAGAGTTAAAAGGTAAATATTTTCCTGTCATTTCGAGAAAAGTTTCTTTTCCGTCAAGATTAACTTTTACTATACAGTGATTAAAACTAAGATTGGGCAATAAGAGACGCTGAGAGGAGTTGTCATTAGTTTGAACCAATACAAGGTTTGACTTCAATCCTGCCTGATTTCCTAAAATCAAAAACAAAGTAGAAAGATCTTTACAATCCCCTAATTTAGTAGAAAGTGTTTTAGATGGTTTTTGAGGTATATACCCACTTTGACGGAAGTCGACTGAACTATAACTTATGTTTTTTTCAATATAGTTATAGATTTTCTCAGCCTTTACCATATCATTCATTCCTGAAGTTCCTGCAGGAAAAATTTCTTTAAAAGATCTCTCAACAACTTTGTCTGAAACAACACTTTTTTGGATCAGATCAGCATACCATTTAGCTATTTCCTGCCATGTTTTAATTGAATTCACTGTTACCGAAATAGTCGAATCATAGAAACTTGGACCATAATACTCTTCCAGATCTACTTCGGGAAGATTATCTAATTTCCATGTCTGGAATAATTTATCCCCAATTTTCTTCTTCGTAGACGTTACTTCTTTATTATTGCTTTTTACCTGATAATTTAGACTTTCAGGAGTAATAACAGTAAAAATAGATTCTACCACAGGGTATTCAGAATCAAAATAAGAACTTAGGTTAAAATCTTTAGAGAATCGTCCTCCATTTCTTTCCAAGCTTTCTTTTTGAATAAGAATTACGTCTCCTACTGATAAATTTGTAAATACAATCTCATCTGCGGATTTTTCTCCCGGAATTATACTTCCATTTTGCTTAATAATTTCAGATTTTATTACATCATCATCATAATCAACATAATACTCTTTCAATTCTTCAATTCCTTTTTCCGAAGTAATTTCATAAACATATGTACTTCTTTTTTTGAGTCCCCCTTCTGCAAATACATTTACAATGTACTCATCCAAAAGTGTTGTAACTCCCTTTTTTCCTTTTATCCCATTATTTCTGCGTTCACTGATAAGTTGGTACAATTCCTTTTTAGATACTTGTGTAATTTCATCCTGGGTTTTATCAAGATCCCTTAACAACTTATGCATTTGTTCATTTTCCGTATTATGAGAAAGGGAAAGTTTTGCAAATTTTATAGCGTCCTGTTTTTTATTTACTTTTGCCAAATAATCTGCTTTTGTAGCTAAGATTGAATAAGAATAGGGAAAGTTTTCTAAAGCATTTTCTAATTCAGTAGCATATTCAGGATTCTGGTAATCTCCATCTAAAATGCCTAAATATTGTGATCTGAAAGAATTTACCGTAGGATACAGTTCAATATATTTCTTTAAAATTTTCTTCTGATCTTCTATCCTATTTGCTTTTTCATAGTAAGAATATAAAGTTGACATTACATCATTACTATTCTTCTTTTCATATACTTCTTCAAGTTTTTTTAATGGTCGAGCTTTGATCCTTTTTATCAAAATCTTCTAATGTTGTAAAAACTGTAAAAAACTTCTCATTATTGGCAAAATACTTTTTAAGGTTTGCAATATGCATTTTTGCTTTAACAACATCACGATTTCTCATTGCAATTACAACATCAAAAAATTCGCCTAATGGTTTTGCTTTTGTTTTATATAAAATGTTCCTGTACTTTTCAAGTTCCTCGATAGACATACTCTCAAACTTTTCGCTTTCTACCATTTTGATCATCGGTACTATATAGTATTCAGGATCATTAACTCAATATTTTTAAAAACTTCATTGACTTTTTTATCATCTTCTACATTCGTATAATAGATTGTAAACAGAGATTGAATAAGAGAAGACTTAGGGTAAGATTTCAACAATTCATCAATCAACTCTTTCGCTTGTTCATTTTGAAAATTACTAAGATAGGCTGAGGCTAATAAATATTTATAAAAAAAACTATTTGGAGTTTGTCTAAGCTTTTCTTTTAAAGCTTTTTCAAATTTCAAAGGAACTTCTTTAGCTTGTAACTGATTAAGTGGGGTTTTCTGATAATCCTTAAAAGTATCAAAATATTTAAGGTCAGAAATTTTATTAAAATTCAGATCAAAAGGCACCACCATAAAGGCATTCTTAGAGTTCTTCATGTCAAATTTTAACATAATTCTATTCATTCCTTTAGGTAGATTTACTTCTACCAAATGTGCTCCTAGGTTTGTATATCCGTCATTTGTACTTGATAGTATTTCAGAATCATTTAAAAACAGTCTGAATTCAGTGTTTGTATCTACTTCAAGCAAAATTTTCCTTTCTGTAGGATTTTCTACAAAACTTTGGGCATACATAATTCCTCTTCCATACTCTATTTCGTTAATAAAAAACTCAAATCCATCATTTGATGGAAGTTTCTTATTATACCACCCTACATTTCCAAAGCTATTAGCATTGAAAAGTTTATCATTTTTCGCATAAGATTCCGGATCATATTCGTTGTACAAACCGCTTCCGTTAAGATTTTCAAAAACACCTGCATACTGCCATTTATCGATCCTGCCTATTCTTGCTAAAGCTTCATCGGCGGATTTGTAGTTATTTCTTATCCTGTCTAGGGTCGCTTTATATTCTAAAATAGTAACTGTATTTGCATAGGTTTCATTTTGAGCTAAAAAATCTATTTTCTTATAAGAATTATCGTCCAATCCTGATCTTTCATTATCTCCCAATACAAATCTTCTTTTGAAAATAGGATACAAATAGGCTTCATCCAGTTTGAAATTAACGAAATTTTTAATAAATGTTTCATCAAAAGACATTTCCCCCAATTCCTCATCTATTAAAGCATCTAAAAATAAAGATTCAAAACCATTTAGCTTTTTGTCTTTTAAATTTTTATCATAAAAATTTCTGGCCTCCTCTCTTTTATTATTCAATAAAAGATTCCATGTTTTAGTCTCTTCCTGAGTTTGTGCAAAGGCACTGACTGATAAAAAGTAGATAGCGGAAATTAGTACTTTCCTCATAGTTAGTTTATAAATTATTAATGGTATTTTGATATTTTTTCGTTAATGAAGAGAAAACAAGATCATAGGAGTGATCAATCATTTTAAAAATAAGATCTCTTTTTAACCCATCCAAAGAAACTGAATTCCAATGGGTCTTATTCATGTGATAAGCACCTGTGATCTGCGGATATTGCTCCCGAAGTTCGGCACTCCATTCAGGATCGGTCTTTACGTTGATTGCTAAGGGCTGTCTTTCCAGTCCCATTAATAAAAACATTTTCGTTCCTACTTTCATCACAAGCGTTTCATTGTCAAAAGGAAAAGTTTCTGTGACTCCTTTTTTTGCAAGACAGTAATCCAATATTTCGTTGGCATCCATTTTTAATAGCTGATTGTTTTAATGGGTTATTAGTTAAAAGATGAAAATGAGAGTTTAGTAGTTGATAGTTGATAGTTGATAGTTGAAAGTGCAAAATTAGTGTTTATCAAGTTCTTTTAATCTTTTAATCTTTTAATCTTTTAATCTTTTAATCTTTTAATCTTTTAATCTTTTAATCTTTATTATTAATTTCAAATTTAGTAAATTTAGGTAGGAAAGAAAAGTTCACAACATCATCACTAATCACATTTATTATGAAAGCTTTGGTAATTGGCGCTACAGGTGCTACCGGTAAAGATTTAGTCAATCAATTACTTAACGATAAGGAATTCGATGAAGTTGATGTATTTGTCAGAAAACCTCTTGATATCAGGAGTGATAAATTAAACGTTCACATCGTAAACTTTGATGCACCGGAAGAATGGAAAGAAGCAGTAAAAGGTGATGTTGCTTTTTCCTGCCTGGGAACCACTTTGAAAACAGCTGGGAGTAAAGAAGCCCAGAGAAAAGTAGATTTCGACTATCAGTATGAATTTGCAAAAGCTGCGAAGGAAAACAATGTAGATGACTACATTCTTGTTTCTGCATACGGGGCAAATCCTAAATCTAAAATTTTCTACTCCAAAATGAAAGGCGAGCTTGAAGAAGCTGTTAAGCAACTGCATTTTAATAAAATAACCATCTTTAAACCTGGCATGCTGGAAAGAAAGGATTCTGACAGAACGGGAGAAGTTCTCGGAAGCCGAATTATAAAATTTGCCAACAAAATCGGACTTCTGGAAAGCCAGAAGCCATTGCCAACTCATATTTTAGCCAAAGCCATGATCAATTCTTCTAAAATCAAAAGCTATGGGTATTCCAGTATAAAACTGGGAAATATATTTTGTTTTGCTGAGAAAACAAATGAATGAAAGGTTAGAAATTAGAGATTAGAAGTTAGAGGTTAGAGGTTAGAGGTTAGAGGTTAGAGGTTAGAGGTTAGAGAAAGATAATAATTTGAGGTGATAAACTGATATTTTCTGGTCTGAGCCGAAGCTCAGACTTTATTTCGTCGTTTTACTGTTCATACTTTTCCCTAATTTTTCATATTCAACATCATTAGGCTCCCAAAGCTCGATTTTGTTTCCTTCTATATCCATGATGTGTACAAACTTTCCATATTCATAACTTTCGATCTTATCCACGATGGTTACATTTTCTTTTTTTTAACTCTGCAACCAGCTTTTCAAGATGTTCTACCCTATAATTGATCATGAAGTCTTTTTCTGAAGGTTGAAAATATTTTGTTTTTTCACTGAAAGGACTCCACTGGCTAAATCCTTTTTTAGAGTTATCAGCCCCCTGGTACCATTCAAATACCGCCCCATATTCATTGGTGCGAAGCCCCAGGTGATCGCTATACCATTCTCTCATTTTCTTAGGATCTTTACATTTAAAAAAAATTCCACCAATCCCCGTTACTCTTTTAAGACGGTCCTCATTGCCATCAGTAGCAGATTTAAAGGCAAATCCTAATATAAAAGAAATTAGAATGCAAAGCGCAAAAATGATCTTTTTCATGAGTTACGTTTTTATTTATTTAACCATATAAAAAAAGTGGGTGAAAACACCCACTTTGTAAAAATATACTTTTTTTGTTTACTTAAAATATTTTGTAATCGCCTGATCAGTTGGCTTCGTAGTGCTTACAAAGCTATCTACTAATTTACCGTTTTCATCGATCAGGAATTTAGTGAAGTTCCAAAGGATCGTAGTATTCTTAACTCCGTTTAGTTCTTTTTCTGTCAGATATTTAAAAATAGGTGCTGTATCATCCCCTTTTACAGAAACTTTAGCAGCCAATGGAAAAGTTACCCCATAATTTTTCTGGCAAAACGCACCGATCTCGGTATTGGTTCCCGGTTCCTGACCTCCAAAGTTGTTGGCAGGAAAACCCACTACTACCAATTTATCTTTATATTCTTCATAAACTTTTTCCAGATCCGCATATTGAGGGGTAAATCCACATTCCGAAGCCGTATTTACAATCAGGATCTTTTTCCCTTTAAAGTCTGCAAAATTGATCTCTTTGCCATCAAGGCTTTCTACTTTGAAATCATATATTGTTTTTCCCATAAGTTCATTGGTTTTAGCTTTAGAAATTTCACTTTTTTGGTTGGTACAACTCTGTAAGAACGCTACAAAAGAAAGTAGCAATAAGAAGATCTTTTTCATGAGTAATATGATTAGTGGCAGTTTTCACTGCGTTATTTATATAGACTATTAAAATTTAAAGATATTGGCAGGAAAAACTTTGTTGACGTCTATTTTATTGATCTGCATTACAAAATCCCCATCTTTTTTAGGGCTTGAAGATTCAATTCTGAAAGGCATTAATAGATTTCCCACTTTTCTATACTCCGAATACGTTAATGTTTCATCTTTTTTTATTTCCTTAAGAAGCATATAGGTATTGGTATCAAAATAATAGAAATTTTTATTGACATTTTTTGTTAATTCTACTTTATGGCAATAAATATCTCCCACTTTCTCTTTTCCCAGATATTTAGCTTCAAAACCTTTATTCTCCCAGTCAATGAAATCATTATCAAAACTTTCGGGAATATAATTCGGATATTCCTGAACTTTATTTGTGGCATAGTTCATTGCATATCCTTTACTTCCGTCATAGCCTTCAATCGCAGTTTCTTTATTATTAATGGTAAGAACTGTTTTAGTGAGATTCGGGCGTTGCTGATAAATTTTTATCGGATATTCATCTTTGATCCCCAAAATTACTTTCCCTTGAAGTAATACTGAATTTAACAGCTTCCAATTTGTCAGTCCGCCTGATAGTTCAATATTTTTATCGATAATTTCCTTAGCGGTCTGTGCAAAAGTAATTTGTGAATAAATCAGTACGAATACTAAGAGTAATTTCTTCATTAATTCAATTTATAATTCAAATATAAGGCGAATTTGTAAGAAAGCAAATTTGTGAAAATGTAAAATCGTACTCATTTAACAATTTTACAAATTTGCTATTTAGCAATTCAGCCCTTCTTCCTTTTTGCCTGTTGGCAATTTAGTTGATCAATTTTCTTGCTTTTTCCAAATCCTCAGGTGTATCAATTCCAACTCCAATAAAGTTGGTCTCTATTAATTTAATTTTCATCCCATATTCCAGGTAACGGATACATTCTATTTTTTCCGAAATTTCTAAAGGTTTCATTTCCAGTTTAGAAAACTGCAGCAGTGCATGCTTCCTGAATGCATATACTCCAATGTGCTTGAAATAATCTACAGCATACGAGATCTCCCTGTGGTAAGGAATAACTGAGCGGCTAAAGTATAATGCAAAACCATTATTATCGGTAATAACTTTCACATTATTTGGGTTTTCAATTTCCTCCTTTTCAGTCAGCTTTATCTTCAGAGAAGCTAATGAAATTTCCTGATTATGATCTTCTTTAAAAACTTCAATCAGCTGTTTTAGAGGTTCTGTCTTTAAAAAAGGCTCATCACCCTGCACATTGATCACAATATCACAATCTATATGCTGAACTGCCTCCGCAATACGGTCACTTCCTGTTTCATGCTGCCCGGTCATTACGGCCTTTCCTCCATTATTAATAATCTCATCATAAATAATCTCAGAATCACACGCTACAAAAACTTCATCAAATAAACCCGTTTCCAGAACATTCTGATAGGTGGTCGTAATTACTGTTTTACCACCTAAAATCTGCATTAATTTTCCGGGAAACCGGCTTGCTTCGTAACGGGCGGGAATAACTGCTATGATCTTCATTGAACGATTCTTATTATTTTAATTTTTTTTTAAATATAAGCAAAATATGGACTTCTTCTTAAAAAGAAACGTTTACTCCCACCATATTATAGCCTAGATTCGTAGAAGCAATAAAATTCAATTTATATTTTACTTTTCCTGTACTTGCTCCTGAAACTGTATATCTGTTTTTCGAAATGGTTTTCCCTATAAAATATCCCATGAGCAAGGCTAAAGGATAATCCGATGCCCAGTGAACCTGGCTTTGCATCATCTGAAAAGCCATCGCTCCTGCCAATGTATATCCTACTGGTTTAATCCATACTGCATCAGGATAATTATCTGCAATCGTTGTAATAGCCGACATAAATGTTGTTAAATGTCCCGATGGCATCGCATCATAACTTGATGTATTTTTAGCAAAAGCTGCAAAGCTTGGAAAAGGAGTCCAGTGTCCTCCGGAATTACCTTTTTCTATTGCTATAAACGGACTTTCCCTGCCTGTAATCCTTTTTATTGTTTGTGAAAAAACACCGGAAAGCAATAAACTTTCCATTAAACCACTGGCGGTTGCCTGAGCCCTGTAGTCATCTTTTATCCAACCATACGTCGCAAAACCTATCCCTAACAATACAACTGCAGAGCCATTACCGATGAGATATAAACCTGAGCCGATATTTTTCGGTATTTTTATAACTCCTCCGATTTTACTGTAATTATTATCGGCACTCATCCCCCATTTTTCACCCAGTTCTCTTGAATTATCAATCAATTTCTGATCGAATGGAATAAGCACCAAAGTACTTGCTATTGCACCTCCTAAGTAATAAGCATGATCCTTTGCAACAAAGTCCTTATTAGTATCTATAAAATCTTTCGGGGCCCTGGTAATAAATTCGAAAAGCTTAGGCTTATGATAGGTTCGCACAGAACCGTCTTTGAGAATATAGCTCTGTGATTTTAACGATTTTTCGATGGTGCTGTCTTTTTTCTGCGACCATACCATTACTGATATGGGTAATAACAGCCATTTAATTTTTTTCACTTTGTGTTTTTTTTATACCCGCAATCAGCTATCCGGTTCATGAGACTTTCAACAGAAACAAAAGTTCATTACAACAACTGATTGCGGGTATTTATTTTATTTTAAATTGCTTAATGCCTGCTCTAATTTTGGCATCATTACTTCAATTTCGTTTACTGCTAATCCTCCTACAGAAGCACGGAACCAAGGTTCAGATTTTTCTTCTCCGAAGGCAGAGAAAGGAACTAAAGCTACACCCGCTTCATTGATTAGATAAAAAACAAGATCAGATGAATTTTCTATAGTGTTCCCATCCGGTTTCGTTTTTCCGATATAATCCAACTTGATCGTAAGGTAAAGGGCTCCCATAGGCTCAATGCTTTCTACGGCTAATCCTTTGCCTTTTAAATCCTGGATTCCTTTATGAAGAACTTTAAGGCTTTCTTCCAGTTTTCCTTTAAATTCATCAACAAAAGTATTTACATCTTCAGAGTTCTGGTAAT
Source organism: Chryseobacterium proteolyticum (assembly GCF_046591535.1). NCBI lineage: Bacteria > Pseudomonadati > Bacteroidota > Flavobacteriia > Flavobacteriales > Weeksellaceae > Chryseobacterium > Chryseobacterium proteolyticum. Next base: position 842,416 of record NZ_JBJLWK010000001.1, read on the forward strand.
ATTTAGCTGTTGCCTCCTGCTCCGGCTTAGGTGCCCAAGCTCCTACGTGTGTAAGCAAAGCTTTCATTTTATCGATAATATGAGATGGCCCGAACCCCCATCCTACACGCACTCCTGTTGCAGCAAGACATTTTGAGATCCCATCAATATAAATCGTATAGTCTTTCATTTCAGGGAATAGAGAAACGGGATCATAATGTTTAGCATCAAAAGTAAGATTCGAGTAAATTTGGTCATACATCAGATATAAAGGCTTTTCATCAGCGCCTCTTTTTTTGTTTTCTTCGATGATGAGTTCGCAGATTTCAGAAAGCTGGTCTTTTGTAAACATCGTTCCTGTTGGGTTCAATGGCGAACAAAGCGCTAATAAAACAGCACCACTTAAGTGAGGTTTAAGATCAGCAGCAGTAGGTAAAAAGTTATTTTCAGGAGTTGTCTTCACCTCAATAGCATCTGCAGAAGTAAGATAAGCATAGTGATTATTATTCCAAGAAGGAATAGGATAAATAACTTTATCACCTTCATCTACAATCGTCTTATACACTGCATAAATCAAAGGTCTAGATCCTGCAGTAATTAAAATATCATTGGCTGAATACTCCAGATTCCATCTTGATTTAAGATCTTTTGAAACTTCATTTCTTAAAGATAAAAGTCCGTTTGCAGGCGGATAATTCGTCAGATTATTCTGATAAGCTTTCTGAATCTCCTCCTTTAATTTTGCAGGTATCGGATAGATATTAGAATTCAGGTCACCAATAGTAAGATTGGCTATCTCCGCTCCTTTTGCCTTTAAATCATTTACTTCATTACCAATTTTTACAATTTCAGAACCAATCAGGTTCGCCGCTAATTTTGAAACTTTCACTTTATTTAAATATTTATTGTTTTTGACTAATGTTATATGTTATTAAGTATAAGTTATAAATTTTGTTTTTAATTAGAGAGCTCTTTCCTAATACTCTCATTCATAAATGTATAAACCAAATTTATAACTTTCATTTTCAGTCTAGTTTAAGATCTGCTTTTACCTGATCAATTTTCTCATCCAAAGATTTTAATTTATCTCTGAAATCAGCTTCGGAAGTAATCATATCTTTTACCGAAATATAAAACTTGATCTTTGGTTCTGTTCCGGAAGGTCTTATACAAACTTTAGTTCCATCCTGAGTATAGTAAATCAATACATTGGATTTTGGAATCTCATTCATAACCTGTTTTTCATTTTTAGAAACAATAAAATGGGTTTGTTCCTTAAAATCTTTAATATCTTCAACCAAAGACCCCGCGATTTCTTTTGGAGGGTTTTCTCGGAAATTTTTCATCATGTTCTGAATTTCTTCAGCTCCGTCCTTACCTTTTCTGACAAGATTCACCAATCCCTCATAGTACATTCCTGTCTCCTGATATATCTCAATCATATATTGATACATCGTTCTGCCATTGGCTTTGCACCATGCTGCAATTTCGCACGCCAAAAGAATACTTCCACAAGAATCTTTATCACGAACAAAATCCCCGGTCATAAAACCAAAGCTTTCTTCTCCTCCGCAAACAAACTTTTCTTTTCCCTCAGCTTCACGGATCATTTTTCCGATCCATTTAAACCCAGTAAGACCTGCCTTACAGGCAACCCCAAATTTTTGGGCAATATCAAAGAAAATATCTGACGTAACGATCGTAGAACCAATAAACTCTTTTCCAGTAATCTTATCCAGTTTTCTCCATTCATTTAGAATATAATACGTAAGAATAGTATTGGTTTGATTACCATTCAGCAGTTGCATTTCTCCATCAAGGTTTCTCACTGCAATTCCCAATCTGTCACCATCCGGATCTGTTCCAATCACAATATCAGCATTGGTGATTTTTGCAAGATCCATTGCCATTTCCAATGCAGCAGGCTCTTCAGGGTTCGGGGAAGCTACAGTAGTAAAGTTTCCGCTAGGAATCATCTGTTCTTTTACAAGATCCACCTTTTTGAATCCTGCTTTTTCCAAAGCCTTCGGAACCGTTGTATAAGTTGTTCCGTGAATGGATGTAAAGACAATATTCAGGTTCTCTTTTCCAACATTCTGATACGTGGAATTCTCAATACAGGCATCAATATAAACATCATCCTGCTCTGCCCCGATCCATTCAATAAGATCATCGTTCCCGTCAAATTTAATTTCATCAAATTTCACAGAATACACCTCATTGATAATTGCTTCATCATGAGGCGGAACAATTTGAGCTCCATCATTCCAGTATACTTTATATCCATTATATTCCGGGGGATTATGAGAAGCCGTAAGTACAATACCCCCGTTACATTTTTTATCACGAACGGTAAAAGACAATTCCGGCGTAGGTCTGTGATCTTTAAAAAGCAATACCTTAATTCCATTAGCCGTTAAAACATCAGCCACCAGTTTTCCAAATTCTTTGGAATTATGACGAACGTCATAAGCGATAGCTACTTTAATTTCCTCATTGGGAAATTGCTTTAACATATAGTTCGCAAGTCCTTGTGTAGCTTGACCTAAAGTGTACTTATTTAAACGATTCGTTCCAACCCCCATAATTCCTCTCATACCTCCGGTCCCAAATTCCAGTTCCCTGTAAAAAGAATCTTCCAGATCAGGAGAATTACTATCAATTAATAATTTCACAGCATCTCTCGTTTCCTGATCAAACGTTTCACTTAACCAAAGTTTCGCTTTTTCTAATGTTGTCATATTTGTATCTTATTTAAGCTGGAAGTCTGATGTCGGAGGCCTTTCAGCTGTCTCCATATCAACTTTTGCAGCGTATATTTATTATTCTTTTATTGCATTTCTGTATATATTTCTTTACAACTTTATTCAGAAATATATTTTCTATTCTTTTTTATAAACAATTACATGCTCTCCTAACTTTCAGCTTCTATTATAGCGTCTTATTTTCAACCTTTGTTGTTTTATCAATTTTGAAAGCGCGGATAGGATCATTATAATATAAAAACTTTGCTGTATTCTGAATATGTCCTTTAAGAGAATCTTTTACATTAACTTCAGCATAATTCCCGTTTTTAGAATCAATATTCAGGTTGGTGATTTTCCAATACGGAGCAATCAGGCTAGCCGTATCAGAAATCTTTATTACTGCATTTTTAGTTTCTCCTAAAAAATTGGCTCTACTCCTGTTCACCATCTCTATTTCCGCTCTTCTTGTGTTCACTGAACCCATAAATGTAGCGTTATTCTTTAAATTAAGCTTAAAATTATCTGTTTTTATTTCACTCGAAATATTCATTTCTACAGAATCTGAAATGGAAACTTTTTCAAGATTATATTTTGAATAAATGGTCACATTATAAAAATCAACTCCCTTTGTTCCTCTTTTTTCTTTTATTGAAAGAGTTTTGTCTTTCACATCTACATCTAAGTTATTGGCAACATTTGGATAAGTCTCTATTTCAACAAAATTTTTAGGACCTCTCGCATAAAATACCCTAAACTTCCCGTTAAGGTCCAGGTTGACAAATTCAGAAACATCCACATCTTTTCTCTCAATATTTCCTTTGGGGGAAACTTTTCCACAAGAAATTACGGCTACAAGCACAAATATGTACAATATATTTTTCATACTTACTTAAAATATTTTATATAAAACAGAAATTATTGCAAGACTTTCTATTCCCATTACCACATAAAGAATTGATACTCTCACCATTAAACCTGGTTTTGAGTATGATTTTTTAAAAGCATTCCAATAAGTGATTGCAGGAAAGAGAATAAAAAGAACGAATAAAATTTTATCAGCAATATCAGTAATTTTTGATAAAGGCTTCCATAAACCCATAAAACTTACGATATCATCTAGCAAAAATATAACTAAAATTCCTAAAAGACTTACTGTTCCAAGGATAAAATGCTCTCCAAGATTCAATTTTACCTTTTTAAAAATAAAAAAAGCGTTAACTGCGAGCATTGGGATAATAATAAAGAGGATTGTTTTGGAGTATCTTGCAAAAAAAGTCCTTACTTCAGAAGATTCAGGAATTGCTTCTTTCGTTGCAAATTTTTCGTAAAAATGTAAGGTCAGTACATTAAAGCTAAAAAGAATCAGCAACAACGAAATAAAGTTGTAATATCTGATTCTTTTTCCTGCTATATAATCCATTGCTGTTTTTCCGGGCCGAAACAAAATACTCTTTATTGTTTTGAAAAAACGGGTTTCTACATGCCAGATGGATCCTAAGATGTCATTTTTAATAAGTGAGATATGAGTTATTCTTGTTGTGTCGGTCTTCTGTCCGCAATGAGCACAAAACTCACCGGAGATTGTATAACCGCAGTTCAAACAACTCTTCTTATTCATGGAAAAATATCACATTATATTAAGTATTTTCAAGTGATCCAGCATAAATAATTAAGCCAACAAAAGATACTGTTATGATAGCTGCAATGATCAAAGGCTTCCAAATCTCTTTTTTAGGATAATGTTCTTCATCCGGAAAATAGTTGGGAACGAAATAATATGAGAGCAAACCTCCTCCAGCGGCACCAAAGACATAAGCAAGTGAGCTTTTCGGTTCTTCCGGAATATTTACTATAACTATAGTTACTATTGTTATTAAAATGGAAAGACCCAATACAATATAAGCCTCTCTTTTCTTCTTAATATCAATTAAATTCTGATATAATAAAATACCCCCAAAAAGAGTTGACATCAAAACAGAAAAACCGAAAATGGCCTTTTTAGAATATATTTTTGGCAGATTATTTTCCATACTATATCACTTCATCAATATTGTAGTTCTTATGTTCTCTATTAGTCCTGATGATCATTTCTCCTAAGAAGCCGGCAATAAAAAGCAATGTTCCCATAATCATCATGGTTAAAGCAATAAAGAACCATGGATTATTGGTAATCAGGTGGCCGTAAATTCCCCTGGAGACATCAATTAATTTCGAAACACCCAGCCAAAATGCCGAAAGGAATCCAAAAATAAACATAGTGGTTCCCACCGCTCCAAAAAAAATGCATAGGTCTTCCTCCGAAACGGCTTACAAACCAAAGTGTTACTAAATCCAGAAATCCCCGAATAAACCTTTCGGTACCAAATTTGGAAGTCCCGTAAGGCCGGGCCTGATGACGGACTTCTTTTTCCGTAATCCTTTTGAATCCTGCATTCGCAGCCAGAACTGGAATGTATCGATGCATATCTCCATATACATCAATAGATTTAACGACCTGTTTTTTATATGCCTTCAAACCACAATTGAAATCGTGCAGCTCCACTCCTGAAACTTTTCTAGCAGCAGCATTGAAAAGTTTAGACGGAACATTTTTGGTCATTACATTGTCAAATCGTTTCTTTTTCCACCCTGAAACAATGTCGTAATTATCTTCAACGACCATTTTATAAAGATCAGGAATCTCTTCAGGAAAATCCTGTAAATCAGCATCCATTGTAATGATCACATCTCCGTGTGCTCGTTCAAACGCTGCATGCAATGCCTGAGATTTCCCATAATTTCTGGAAAATTTAATTCCATGAATCTGTGGATGCTGTACCTTGAGATTTTCGATAATGCTCCAGGACAAATCCGTACTTCCATCATCTACAAACCAGATTTCATAGGATAAATTGTTCGTTGCACAAACCAGATCAATCCTTGAAAACAGCTCTTCAAGAGAGTCTTCTTCATTAAGTAGCGGAATAATTATAGATAAGTTCATTTAATTTTTATAAAGATTTATTGATGAATCGTTTTTGTTCTGAAAAACGCTCCGAAAAACAGGGACAAAACTACGTAAAATATAAGAATTGCTGCAAAATATCCTGAAAAATGACTTGCAGTAAGCATATCTTTTCCTTTTACAGCTTGTGGAGAAAAGCTTTGACTTCTCTCTTTGTATTTTTGATCTAATTCATCAATGTCTTTCTGATGTTTCAAAATCTTTCCTGCAGACTGATATTCAGAATCTAATTCAGATTTTTGTCTTTCAACATACTGGTAATTTAACAGTTTTTTAGCATCTGTATCAACAAAATTCAGGAACAGGTAAATGCTAAATATGGAAAGAATTCCACCAATAAACATGGGCACAAAAGATCTCTTGAAAGCTTCTCTGAAACCCATTTTATGGGTGTTCCAACGTGATTTAACAGACCAGAATGCTCCCCCTGCATAAATAACAGGCAATACGAAAGCATTGATTTTGAGGGATGTATCAAAATAATGAATTCCTGAGAAGAAGTAGTATGCTACAAAAAAAAACAATCATTGTAGCGATAAATAGTATAATTCCTATAGTGGATGGACTTTTCGTCATATTCTTATTTTTAGAAAAATTTCAGAAAAATTATTACCCTAAATTTCAGCAATTTAGCACCAGTAAAGCTTTTTTTCGTTCATTTTTCTGTAATATTATTTTCAAATTTATAATTAATTCCTATCTTTGCACCGGCAAGTCCTACACAACCAGCTCCTGAGAATCCTCCAGGGTGGGAACACAGCAAAGGTAATCGGTCGTAGCGGTGTGATGTAGGTAGCTTGCCATTTTTTATTTCCCTTAGTTTAAAATTCAAACTCCTCTCCCAATTTCGGTAAAACAAGCTCTACATTTTTATCACTAAAATGTTTTAAGGCACTTTCATGATTTATTTCAATAGCCGGGAAAGTATCAAAATGACATCCTATTACTTTTGGTGTTTTTAGCAATTCAGATGCTGCAAAGGCCGCTTTTCTCGGGCACATTGTATAATGGCTTCCAATTGGTAAAATGGACAAATCAATATTTCCGTAAAGCCTTGGAAATAATTCCATATCTGCCATTACCCCTGTATCCCCTGCCAGATAAATATTCTTACCTTCAGGTAATCTGAAAATATATCCCACAGGAACACCTCCATAGCTTCCATCAGGGAAAGAACTAGTATGGTGAGCCGGAACCATGGAAATTTTAAGATCGTCGATTTTTGCCGATCCTCCTAAGTTCACATCATCTTTGTTTTTTGCAGCCTTGAAGTATCCACACACTTCAGGCACCCCGATAACGGTAGCTTCTGGATGATATTCCAAAACTTCCGCCACATCTGCTATATGATCACCATGAGCGTGGGTCAGCAGGATATAATCGATTTTCTGGGCAGAAATATCAAATCCGGACTCTGCTTTTTTATAATTATAAAAAGGATCACTTAAAATAGTCTTATCCTTGTATGTGAACAAAAAACAATTTTGTCCTAAGAATTGTATTTTCATTTTGATTTTATTTTAATTATGTTAAATATAATTGTCAAGTATTTCTAAATAATGTTTCAAAGATTTGTTGATATTTAATAAACAAAGAATACATTACTTATTTTTGGGGAAATTTATCTTCAATCAGCCTGAGGTTAATGCCATGTTCCAGATATGCTTTACAACCGTCTAAAACTGTCGTAAAACCACCCGTATTATCATTAATTGTCTTTAAAAGATCTTCACCTGTCTGGGTAAATCCATAGCTTTTAATCACAACTAAAGTCCCTTTTTCCATTTCTTTGAATTCATAATCCACATTAGATGAAGGATCACCCCATTCTGTTTTGATAAGATGATTGGGAATGATTTTATGAACAGTGACATTATTTTTCACTCCATACATTTCCCATTCCCAGGTAATTGTTTTACCTTCTTCAAGTCTTCCGCTCGATTTTGTAAACCAAAATTGAGTGGTTAGTTCAGGATTGATAAATGCTTCAAACACCTCTTGAACAGGTTTTCTGATAAGCATTTGAGCTTCAACGAATGCAGGAGAATTACTCATACTGATAATTTGTTTAGTTAAAAAAAATTAAGTCCGATTGCTGTCAGTACAGCCATAGTAAACGTCAGGATACCCACTTGTTTCAAATACTGATCAAGTTCTTTAGGCTCCTTTACAGACATTATTTTCCTTCTCAGTTTAGCAAACGGGATTAACAGGATCATTACAATGAATACATAGTAATTTTGCGACTGTATGAAACCGTTTATCCCTAAAAAGATAAGGATTAAAATCAGAGGAAGCTGCAAAAGGATCATCTCATAAATCATTGCATGTCTGAAACCTAATCTTAAGGCAAAGCTGTTCTTCCCAGATAATCGATCCGTTTCAATATCCCTCATATTATTAAGATTTAAAACAGCCATACTCATCATTCCAACTGCCGTTCCCGGCAATAAGATATCCCAGCTGAATGTTTTTGTAAACAGAAAATAACTTCCGCAAACAGAAACCAAACCAAAAAAGATAAATACAAAAACGTCTCCCAATCCCATATACCCGTAAGGTTTCTTACCTACAGTATAGCCGATTGCCGCTAAAATACTTGCAACTCCCAGACCTATAAAAATGTAAAACTCATTCATATAATCGGGAATAAAAGCAACGTACAGCAAAACAACAGTTGCTATAAAGGACAAGGTTGAAAATAAGATCACTGCATTTTTCATTTGCTTTGCTGTAATCTTTCCTGAAGCTACTGCTCGACTTTCGGCCTCACTGATTCTTTTTGCATCTGTCCCTTTTACGCCGTCACCATAATCATTGGCATAGTTTGATAAGATCTGATACAGAAGGGTTACCAGCAGGGCTAAAGCAAAAATCTTCCAATCCCAGGTCCCTCCTTCACCGTATAATTTCCATTTTGCAATGAAACTACCCATAATAATTCCGCTCAAAGAAAGCGGTAAAGTTCTTAGCCTTGCGGCTTTTATCCAATCTTTCATAGTTATAATTGATAAGCGATAATTGATAAATGATACCGTGATCATTTATCAACTATCATTTATATTTTTATGATATCCATTGATTTTCCCCGAAGTCAGGTTTTCTTTTTTCCAGGAATGCATTTCTGCCTTCCTGAGCTTCTTCAGTCATATAAGCCAAACGGGTAGCTTCTCCTGCAAAAACCTGTTGTCCCACCATTCCATCGTCAGTTAAGTTCATTGCGAATTTCAGCATTCTGATGGAAGTCGGAGATTTGGCTAAAATTTCCTGTGCCCACTCATAAGCTGTATCTTCTAATTCTTCATGTGGAATAACGGCATTCACCATTCCCATCTCCAAAGCTTCCTGGGCAGAATAGTTTCTTCCTAAAAAGAAAATTTCACGGGCCTTTTTCTGGCCTACCATTTTTGCAAGATATGCAGAACCATAACCACCATCGAAGCTTGTAACGTCAGCATCCGTTTGTTTGAAAATAGCATGTTCCTTACTAGCTAGCGTGAGATCACAAACCACATGAAGCGAATGTCCTCCACCTACTGCCCAACCCGGAACAACGGCAATTACTACTTTAGGCATAAAACGGATTAAACGCTGAACTTCTAAGATATTCAGACGATGTCTTCCATCTTCACCTACATACCCTTGATGTCCTCTTGCTTTTTGGTCTCCTCCACTACAGAAAGCCCATCCTCCGTCTTTAGGACTCGGTCCTTCTCCTGAAAGCAAAACAACACCTATTGAAGAGTCTTCATAAGCGTCATAAAAAGCATCATATAATTCTGAAGTTGTCTTAGGTCTGAAAGCATTACGAACCTCCGGTCTGTTGAAAGCAATTCGAGCTACACCATTGCATTTTTTATAGGTAATATCTTCGTATTCTTTAGCGGTTTTCCACTCAATCATCTTGTAAAAATTTTTCTCAAAGATACGGAATTGCAAAGAATTTTAACGTTCCAAAAACAAGGATTATCATGTAAAAAAACATAGAAACTGAGGAAGCTCATTTTCGGATTAAAAAACAAAAACCGAAACAATTTTGTTTCGGTTTTCTATATCAATTCTTTTAAAGAATATTATTTAGCTTTTCCCTGAAGTTCAGCTTCTTTAGCTTTCATTTCAGCCATCTTAGCCTGATTCTTAGTAATGCTGTAAATCTCCTTCAGCATAGTAACCGCATTTGCATCATTAGGAAGAGCCTTATACCAGCTTTCAGCATAAGGTAAAGCTTTGTTAAATCTTTCTTTTCTGGCTTCAATAAGCTTCGTTGCATCATCCGGCTTAGTTTTTCTAAGCGTGTTGATTTCATTTACCGCTTTATCATCTTCTCCGATTATTGTATACACTAAGTTTTGATAAGCATTGGCAAAATCAGGCTTCAACTCAATTGCTTTTTTGAAAGAAGCTTCAGCATCTGCACCGGTAGCAGGATTTTTAGATTGCATAACTCCTAAATTATACCAGTTGGTAGCATCATTAGGATTTTTAGCCAACTGCTCTTTTAAAGTAGCCACAAATTTATCTGTATTTCCTGACTGATAATAAGCTGTACTTTGGAAGTCTTTCAGCTTAGCATTATTAGGAAATTTAGCTAATCCTTTTTCAATGATAGCTACAGCCTCGTCATTCTTTTTGGCATTTAAAAGCAATGTAGATAAAGTCTCATATAAATCAGGCTCTACACTTGGAGTTTGCTCTGTTTTGAAGTCTGAATAATCTGAAGATTTTTTCAGCATCTCCCAAGTTCCTTTATCATAAGTAGCAACCTGACCTGTTTTTTTATCTTTTGCCGTATAGTTGGTCTGAACTCCTGTATATCCTGAATTGATCAATTCAGTATAGATCTTAATGGCTTCATCAACGTTGTTAGCCAAAGCATAGTTAAGTCCTGCATAATACATATACACTTTATCATCTTGGCCATTCGTTTTTAACAGGTTATAAACCTCTAAAAACTTAGGAGCCGCAACAGCATAGTTTTTCGCATTATATGCATCCATAGCTGCTTTGTTAGCATCTTGTAGCTGAGCATTTACATCCTTCTTCTGTCCGAAAACAAAAGCTGAAGAAATAATCGCTATACTTAAAATTAGCTTTTTCATAATCAGAATTTATTTTATTTACATTTATTCTTCAGAATCTGAATCTCCGTTTTCATCTGCAGACTCTTCATTTTCCGAATTATTTTCTAATTGTGGTGTTACATTTGCATCTGCATCGCTGCTTTGTGTAGATTCTGCTCCTTCTTCTCCTTCCTCCAACTCTTCTTCTACATCCTTATCCATCTCCACTTTTGCAATCGCCGCAATTTCATCATTTTTCTTAAGGTTGATCATTCTAACCCCTTGTGTATTTCTACCCATAACCCTCATTTCATCCATATTCATACGAATAGCAACACCGGATTTATTGATGATCATCAAGCCATCTTCATCCGTTACATTCTGGATGGCAATAAGATTTCCTGTTTTTTCGGTAATGTTTAGCGTAATAACTCCTTTTCCTCCTCTGTTGGTAATTCTGTAATCTTCTACAGCAGTTCTTTTACCATAACCCTTTTCAGAAACCACTAAAACGGTTTCATTCTCTACATCGTTCACAACAATCATACCAATTACCTCGTCATTATCTTCCATGGTAATACCACGAACCCCGATAGATCCTCTACCTACCTCTCTTACTTTTTCTTCCGGGAAGCGGATACATTTACCATTTTTAGTAGCAATCATGATCTGAGAAGTTCCGTTCGTAAGCCATGCTCCTAACAATTGGTCATTGTCTCTGATTTCAATAGCATTAATACCATTAACTCTTGGTCTTGAATAAGCTTCAAGAGATGTCTTCTTGATCGTACCGTTCTTAGTGATCATAACCACACTCATCTGATTGATGTATTCAGCATCTTTCAGATCATTGGTTCTGATATATGCTTTGATCTTATCATCCGGTTCGATATTGATAAGGTTTTGTACAGCTCTTCCTTTTGCCGTTTTAGAACCTTCAGGAATTTCAAATACCCTTAACCAATAACATCTTCCTTTTTCTGTAAAGAACAACATATACTGGTGATTGGTCGCAGAAACAATATATTCAAGGAAATCTTCATCTCTTGTTGTTGCCGCTCTGTTTCCTACACCACCCCTGCTCTGGATCTTATATTCTGACAGGGAAGTCCTCTTGATATATCCTGCGTGAGAAATAGTAAGAACTACCGCTTCATTAGGAATAATGTCTTCAATTGACATTTCACCTCCTGAATAATCGATTTCAGTTCTTCTTTCATCACCATATTTTTCTTTTACTTCAAGTAATTCCTCTTTAATGATTTCAAACCTTCTGCTTTCGTTAGCAAGGATATCTTCTAAATTCAGAATTTCTTTCATGATCGCGTCATACTCATCACGGATCTTATCCAGTTCCATTCCCGTTAAACGAGCCAAACGCAGATCAAGAATTGCCTGGGCCTGGATTTCAGAAAGATCAAACTCCTGAATCAATCCTTCCTTAGCAGCCTGTGGGTTTACACTGTGACGGATGATAGAAATTGCCTTATCCAGAGAGTCCTGCGTACCGATCACCTTCATAAATCCTTCAAGGATATGTGCTCTTTCTTTGGCTTTTTTAAGCTCAAACTGAGTTCTTCTTATAACAACATCATGTCTGTGCTCTACAAAGTGATGGATAATATCCTTTAAGTTTAATTGTTCCGGTCTTCCGTGTACCAAAGCAATATTGTTGACACTGAAAGATGTCTGAAGTGAAGTATATTTATATAATAAATTCAATACAACATTCGGAATCGCATCATTTTTCAGCTCATATACAATACGAAGTCCGGTTCTGTCGGACTCATCTCTTATCTCATAAATCCCTGGAATTTTCTCATCTTTAACCAGCTCAGCTGTCCGGGCAATCATTTCAGCTTTGTTTACCTGATATGGAATTTCAGTTACGATAATAGCATTTCTGTTTCCTATCTCTTCGAAATTAACTTTTGCTCTAAGAACTACCCTTCCTCTTCCAGTATGGAATGCATCTCTTACTCCATCGTATCCATAAATAATTCCTCCTGTTGGAAAATCCGGAGCAACGATGTGCTGCATCAGCTCATCTATGGTAATCTCTTTATTATCGATGTAAGCAACAATAGCATTAACAGACTCAGACAGGTTATGCGGAGCCATGTTGGTTGCCATACCTACAGCAATACCGGAAGTTCCGTTAACTAAAAGATTAGGGATTTTAGTAGGCATTACAGTAGGTTCCTGTAAGCTGTCATCAAAGTTATTCTGAAAATCAACTGTTTCTTTGTCAAGATCAGCAAGAACGTCGTCAGAGATTTTTTTCAATCTTGCCTCAGTATAACGCATTGCTGCAGGTGGATCTCCATCCATTGAACCGAAGTTCCCCTGACCATCAACCTGTGGATAACGTAAACTCCAGGATTGCGCCATTCTTACCATTGCATCGTATACAGAAGAGTCTCCGTGAGGGTGGTATTTACCTAAAACATCCCCAACAATTCTCGCAGATTTTAAGTATTTTCTATTAGAAAAAACCCCTAATCCATACATACCATAAAGCACTCTTCTATGAACGGGTTTTAAGCCATCTCTTACGTCAGGTAACGCCCTTGAAACGATAACCGACATCGAATAATCGATATAAGATGACTTCATTTCATCAACAATGTTGATAGGAATTAGTCTTTCTCCTTCTTTTTGCATAAACAAATTTTATTATAATGACAGTCAGACTTTTAGCTGTGAGTCTGAAAATTATTTATTTTGGTTTTTTAATAACGGGCTAATTTACGAAATTTTTACCGATTTTTGTGGTAGAATTTATCCACAAAATCTTAAAAATTCTTAAAATATGAGCCTATTAAGTATAACTTTCCACTGCACAAAAAATAATCTTGAAGAGTGGGAAAATTATATGGATGAGACATTGGTTTTAATGACTGAAAATCTTATGGATGTAAACAAATATATTCTTTCTGAGATCGAAAGTGATTATATCGATGAAGGGAAGAATTATAATCTCTTGCTGATCTTTGATAATGATGAGCTTCGGACAGATTTTATCGAGAGTGAGCTCTTAAACATTAGAGAAAGAGTTGAAAAACAGTTCGGGCAAGAGGTCATGATATTCAATACTTTCTTGAACCCCAAAAAAACAAGAATGTAATCATAAAAAGAGCTCTGAAATCTCAGAGCTTTTTTGTTGTATTAAAATTAATTATAAATCTCTTTCATTACCTCGGATGATGCGGAGGTCCATGTGGTCTTGGCGGTGGAGGTGGATGATGCAGACAAGAAGTCAGCAGGAAAACCAACGCCAGTATGCCGATAGTTTTAGTCAGGGTTTTCATATTTTTTCTTTTTATGATTACCATAACAACAACAATCTGGATGCCAGATATTTACTTTATACATAATAAATTCTAAAACACCTTATAAATTAAAAACCCTGCTTTTCCAGGGTTTTAATTTTTCAAGAGATCTTAATCTCTGTGATGTTTTTTATGTTTCTTGTGTCCTCGTCCTCTATCATCATCATATTCGTAATAGTACACTCTTTTTTTTAACCTGGCCCGGTGCATAGTATCTTGCACTTCCGCCATACACTTTCTTAGCTTGGCCCGGAGGTAATCCTCTCCTTCCATGGTGGTATTCCTGCACTGTACAGCTACTTAGCATTAAAGTCAAAGAAACCACACCTAGCATTTTTATCAAACCGTTCATATTTTCATTGTTTCGAATTTCGAAATGTATATAAACAAGGTTGATGCCAAAAGCAAAAAGAAGTTAGAGGTTAGAGGTTAGAGGACAAAGTTAAAGTTTAGGAATGCGTTGCCGTTTTTTAAAGCGGACACTGCCTAATCAAACCCAACTGTCTCACTTCTCTTTTCAAGCATGACAAGATCTTTCCACTCTCCATTGAGCTTTCCCACTTTTTTACGAACTCCCACTGTTCTGAATCCATTCTTCTGATGAAATTTTATAGAAGCTTCATTTTCCGGAAATATATTAGACTGTAAAGTCCAGAATCCATGATATTCACTATCCAGAATCATCTTTTTAAGCAGCACAGATCCCAGCCCTTTTCCCTGGTACTGATTATCAAAATAAATACTCACCTCAGCAACACCTTTAAAACATTCTCTTTTACTCACAGGCTTCAAAGCCGCCCATCCTACTACTTCATTATTTTCATTCTCCAATATCCACCTGCAATCATTGAAAAATTCCGTATTCCAAACTTCTCTGTTAGGAGCCTCTGTCTCAAAAGTGGCAATCCCACCATCAATTCCCTGTTGAAATATTTCTAATACACGTACTTCGTCACTGGGAAGCATTTCTCTGATCTCGTAGTTCATTTTATTACTGATATTTTCTTTTATTTTTTCTTTTTATCCTCGAATAATGAGTCTGCTTTGTCTGGTTATCTTCCGAAACAACACTGATATTCCCATCCACTTCCAGAATCGATAACCTTACATCTTCTATTCTTTCTACTCCATGCTCCCTGATCGCTTCCTCCAGCTCATCTTTGGTAATTTTTACTGTATTTAAAGCTTTTTCATCGATCTTACCATCCTTTACCAGGATTACAGGATTTTCTTCCATAAACGTTTCAAAAGAACGGTTAGAAAACATTAATCTTTTTAGTATAAAATTGGCGGCAAAAAGAACAAGTGCAGCAATGAGACCACCTTGCAAGGAAGTATCCTGACCCACCATTGCATTTTGCACTGCATTGGAGATTAATAATAACAAGACTACATCTCCCGCGTTAAGCTGAGATAGCTGATTTTTGCCGAACAGACGGATCGCTACGACCATAAACAGGTATACGCAAAGCGAACGGACTACAACATCTAGGATAGGATTCACCAATTATATTTATATCTATCAAATGTATAAATTTTTATGATTCTGAGGAGTATTTTTTAATAGAGTCCTATCAAATTCAATTATGAAAAATTATAAAAGATTGGCATAAAGTTTGAGCATCTGTTAGCATCAAACACAATATTATGAAACGACTGCTTTTTTTCCTATCTCTACTGCTACTTTTTAACAGCTGTGTAACAAGCAAAAGCAGCAATGAAAAGGAAATAACAGCTAAAATCGACCAACTCTATAAATATACTTCACCGTCCAATTCTACTTCTTCAAAGGAACTTTTTTCTCCTGATCTAAAAAATATACTTGATCAAGCAAACAGGATAGCTGATGCGGATGCCCAAAGAATAAAAAACAGCAACTATCCCACTGATAAACCTGCAGCAGTAGAAAGCTTTATTTTCACAGGAGTACCTGATGCTACAAATCAAAAAATAAAAAGCATAAATGTAACCGGAAATACAGCAGAAGCCATCGTGGAAATGGAAATCAGTGAATATAAAGCAGACGATAAAATATATCCTACTCTGGTTTGGGAAAATACAATTCAACTGATCAATGATAAGGGCTGGAAAATTGACAATATCATTTTTACTCAAAGGTCTACCCTCAAAGAGCAACTCAAGGCTTTTATTATCGAAACAAAAAAGGCCCTGTGCTATAACAAATAAAAAAGCTGCTTGACGAAGCAGCTTTTTTTTTTATTTTAAGGACACTGAGCGATTGGAACTTCGCTACATACTGTCTTATTCAATCTTTCACAGTATACGCAGTATTTTTTAGGTTCTCCGCCATACACTGATTTTAATTCTTCCTTGTTAAGTTTCTTTAAATTTCTCATACTTTTTAATTTTAATGTTTGGTAAATTTAAAACGAAGAACAAATTAATTTATTACAGTTTTTTGCAGAAAATTTTCACTATTTACACTTAAAAACTATCAAAACTTCTTTTATGAAAAGATTTATTACCTGTTATCAATCTCAACTGTTACAGGCATTACATAGGTATAAGCAATAATGTTGTTATTAAAATCTTTACGATTTATTTTCAGATTCGTTAAAACATTTTCAATCTCTTTACTTACGTTCTTGCAATCACCTGTTGAGTGTACATTCACAATTTTTCCATTTTCTGTAATATCAAATTTCACTTCTGAATTCACAACACCTTGTTTATATTCATAATTAGTAAAGTCGAAATTATTGATAAGCTCTTTTCGTATTTTATTGAACGTATCATTTTTGCTCAGCTGAATTTCAGGAATGACATTACCATCTGTAGTCTGTGCTTTTAAAGTGCTCAATGAAACAAATCCTATAATGGACAGGAATAGGGCACCTATTTGAATTTTATTTTTCATAACTAATTGATTTTAAATATTGTAATATTCCATTTATAATTGCTACTCTAAGTTATTAAAAATAATTCATATTCAGTTCATATTTAATTAACATTCAGTTAATATTAAAACATAAAACACTAAATAACAGATATTTAAATAGATTAACCATGTGAAAATTTAATATTGGAGTTGAGAAAACCACCTTTTTATACCCTATTTTATCGAAATCTTTCCTATCCAATTGGCTTTGATAATCAAGAATCTTTTAGATTTAGGAATAAAAGAGAGGATAGTACACTATCCTCTCTTTATAAAATGAATTCCGTAATTAAAATATCTATTCCAATGAAGTATAAATATTGGATACCTATAGTTCTTTTTTTCAGAAATTTACCGGTCAAACTTTTCTTAGACCTCACGATTTCTTCCGGAGTTCCCTGGGCAACAATCTGTCCGCCATGCTTTCCTCCTTCAGGTCCCACATCAATAATATGGTCGGCCAATTTGATTACATCCATATTGTGTTCAATAATAATGAATGAATTTCCGAGTTCTACCAATTGATTGATCGCATCCATCAAAATTTTAACATCTTCAAAGTGCAGACCCGTGGTAGGCTCATCAAGAATATAGAGTGTATTTCCGGTTTGCCTTTTGGCAAGCTCAGTAGCCAGTTTAATACGCTGGGCTTCTCCTCCTGATAGTGTAGTTGATTGCTGTCCCATTGTAATATACCCTAAACCTACATCCTGTAAAGTTTTAACTTTACTGTAGATCTTAGGAATAGGTTGGAAAAACTCTACTGCTTCATCAATTGTCATATCTAGTACATCAGAAATTGATTTACCTTTATAACGGACTTCAAGGGTTTCCCTGTTGAATCTTTTCCCATTACATGTTTCACAGTGTACATACACATCCGGAAGGAAGTTCATTTCAATTACTTTCAATCCACCTCCCTGACATGTTTCACATCTTCCACCTTTTACATTGAAAGAAAATCTTCCCGGCTTGTAACCGCGAATCTTACTTTCCGGAAGCTCTGCAAAAAGATTTCTGATATCAGTAAACATTCCAGTATAAGTTGCTGGATTGGATCTCGGAGTCCTTCCAATCGGAGCTTGATCTACATCTACTATTTTATCAATATTCTCAAGCCCTTCTATTTTTTTGTATGGCAAAGGTTCCTGAACCGCTCTGTAAAAATGCTTGTTCAATATAGGATATAATGTTCCGTTAATCAGAGAAGACTTACCACTTCCCGAAATTCCTGTTACCACCACAAGCTTTCCTAAAGGAATATTGAGATTTACATTTTTAAGGTTGTTTCCTGTAGCTCCTTTTAAAACGATGCTCTTACCATTTCCAGATCTTCTTTCGGCTGGTATTTCGATTTTTCTTTTCCCATTAATATAATCCGCTGTGATAGTGTCTGCTTTCAAAAGATCTTTAGGTTTTCCCTGCCATAGAATTTCACCTCCAAACTTCCCGGCCCTAGGACCAATATCCAGAACCTCATCCGCTTCAAGGATCATATCTTTATCGTGCTCTACCACTAAAACAGAGTTTCCGATATCTCTCAGGTTCTTCAATGAATTGATCAGCCTCTCATTATCTCTTTGGTGAAGTCCGATACTGGGTTCATCCAGAATATAAAGAACATTAACCAATTGAGAACCGATCTGTGTAGCGAGACGGATCCTTTGGGATTCTCCCCCTGAAAGCGTTTTTGAGCTTCTGCTTAAGCTTAAATAGTCTAATCCCACATCCAGCAAAAACTGAAGCCTGGTTTCGATTTCTTTTAAGATTTCGTAAGCAATAATTTTATTTTTTTCTGAGAATTTATCTTTAACATCATGGAGCCAATCTTTCAGATCAGCCAAACTCAATCCATTAACCTCAGCAATATTTTTACCATCAATTTTAAAGCTCAGACTTGTTGGCTGCAGGCGGGTTCCGTTACATTCAGGACATGTTTCCTCAGTAGTAAAATGTCTTTCCAATAAAACCCCTTCATAAGATTCTTTTTCATCAATAATTTCTTCCATAAAAGGAATCAATCCATCAAAATTAATCTTTATCTTTTTAGTGATCCCTGCATATTTAAGGTCTTTGTTAAATTCTTTATGACATCCATAATATATATATTCCAAAGCTTCTTCAGGAATATCCTTCATGGGAGTTGTAAGACCTAAACCAAATATCTCCAGGATATTTTTAATCTGTGCTAAAATCCATTTATTCGATTTAATATCTTCTAAAGGCAACAGACCTCCCTGATTAATGGATAATTTAGGGTTTTCCACAAAATAATCCGTATTAATCTTTTTAATAGTACCAAGACCTTTACAGTCCGGGCAGCTTCCTTTCGGCGAGTTGAAGGAGAATGTGTTGGGTTCAGGCAATGCTAATGAATGTCCTGTTTCTGCATCCATTAAGTTTTTTGAAAAGTACTCAATTTCCGTACTTCCTAATTTTTGAATTCCGATAATTCCCTCTCCCATCTCCATAGCAGTTCTGAGTGACTTCTCCATTCTGCTTTCAGATGCATTTTCTCCAATGATCCAACGGTCAATAACGATATCAATATCGTGTGTCTTATAACGATCAAGCTTTAGATCATATTCAATATCCTGTAGTTCACCATCAATTCTTGCCTGCCCATACCCTTTTTTCGCCATCTGTACGAAAAGCTCATGATAATGCCCTTTTCTTGAACGGACTACAGGGGCCATAAGCATGATCTTTTCCCCTTTATAGTTTTCTTTAATAGTTTCAAGAATCTGATCTTCCGTATAGCTAACCAATTTTTTTCCTGTAGAAAGGGAATAGGCGTCAGAAACCCTTGCATATAACAGACGAAGGAAATCATACAATTCCGTAACCGTTCCTACTGTAGATCTTGGGTTTTTATTTGTTGTTTTCTGCTCGATAGCAATTACGGGAGATAATCCTTCTATCTTATCGACATCAGGACGTTCCAATCCTCCCAAAAATTGTCGTGCATAAGCAGAAAATGTTTCTATATAACGACGCTGGCCTTCTGCAAAAATGGTATCAAAAGCCAATGAAGATTTTCCACTACCGGAAAGCCCCGTAATAACCACTAATTCATTGCGTGGAATTTTGACATTGATATTTTTAAGGTTGTGCTCGCGTGCGCCGTAAATTTCTATATATTCTGTTGATTTACTCATAATTTGGCGTGACTTTACCTGAAAATCACAATGTGCAAAATTACGGAATTTTATGGAATTTTTTATGTTAAAAAGTGTTAGATTAATTAACTCTAAAAGTCCTGTTTTTGTTTTTTAAAGTTTAAATTTACATTGCTTTAACCCTAACTAATCAATGCAAAGATTACGCGACCATATTGAAGAGATAACGTCCCTTACTGATGAAGAATTCGAATATATCAAAACATTTTTTACACTCAGGAAAGTCCGTAAGAATCAATTTCTGCTTCACGAAAGTGATGAAGTAAAATTTGAATTCCTGGCTTTAGATGGAATTTATAAAGTTTTTTACATCGATGAAAATGGAAAAGAACATATTGTACAGTTTGCCAAAAAGAACTGGTGGATGACCGATTACATCGGTTTTTTTAAGCAAAACAATGCAACTATGTTTGTGGAATGCCTGAAAGAGGGTGAAGTGGTATGCCTGACCCTTGAAGGAAGAGAGAAACTGGCGGCTGAATTTCATAAAATGGAACATTTCTTCAGAGTAAAACTTACCAATGGATATATTGCTTTACAGCAAAGGATTACATTACTATTATCCAGTACACCTCAACAGCGATATGAAGAATTCTCAAGATTATACCCAGATCTTATCCTCCAGATCCCGAAAAAATATGTTGCGGAATATCTGGGCGTAAGCAGGGAGACTCTAAGCAGATTGTATACCAATGATAACAAGTACTGAGTGTGATCGAAATCACACTTTTTTTGTGACTCCGATCCTTCTTTTAGCATGCCTTATCACCATAAATTTGCTATATCAATCGGAAGAATTCCGACGAAGTAAAATAACAAATAATTCAAGTCATGAAACCAAAAGTATTAATCATTGTATCCAATGCCAACTCAATCGGACCGGAAAACAGAAGAACAGGAACTTTCCTTCCGGAAGTAGCACATCCGTATGCAGAATTTTTAAAAGCCGGTTATCAGATTGATTTTGCCAGTCTGACAGGAGAGACACCTTTTTTAGATGCCTTAAACTTGGCTGATGATCCTGATAATTTAAAATTCCTTACAGGTACCGGATGGTCAGATATGCAAAAAGCGGCTTCGTTATCAGATTTTAATAGTAATGAATATGATGCTGTGTTCATACCCGGTGGTTTAGCACCAATGGTAGATATGCCGGAAGCACCTCTTCTCAAGAAATTTATAGCTGAGATATATGAAAAAAATGGTATTGTAGGAGCCGTATGTCATGGTCCTGTATCTCTTCTCAATGTACAATTAAGCGATGGAAGCTATTTGGTAGCCGGAAAAAATATTACATCTTTTACCACGGAAGAAGAAGACAACTATGCGAGAAAAGATGTTCCCTTTGACCTTCAATCTGCTTTAACGGAACAAGGCGCTATTTTCCACGCTGCACAACCATGGTCAGCGAACAGCATTGCTGATGGGAATCTGATTACAGGACAAAACCCCGCCTCCGCAAAAGGAGTGGGTGAAAAAATAGTTGCTGCCTTAGAAGCTAAATAATCTAATTAAATCTAAAAAAATGAGCCAGAAAGAAGTTTATGTATATGCGAGGTGGCAGGTAAAAGAGGGAGAATTACCTACCGTATTGAATATGATGAAAGAAGTTGCTGAACAAAGCTCCCGGGAAGATGGAAATTTATTTTATAAACTCCATCAGAGTCAATCGGATAGGAATACATTGATTTTATTTGAAGGATACAAAAATTCAGAGGCTGTAGAGATACATCGTAATTCTGAATATTTTAAGAAATTGGTGTTGGAACAAATTGTTCCTTTACTCGAAAGCAGAGAAGTGCTCCTTATGGATAAAATTGTATGATGCCTTTATAAAATTAAAATTCCGGAAATTATGTTTTTCCGGAATTTTAATTTAGTTTTCAAAAAAGTCAACATCTTCGTTACTGATACTGACAATATATTCTATACCATCTATTGCTTTAGAAATGATTTGGTTCCGAAGCATGTTGGACATATTCTCCCAATACGCTCTTCCGTAAAAAGAATAATTCTGAGGGATAATTTCAATCTCTACTGTTCGTACAAAACCTTCCTTAGGCTTATTACTGATCATAGTTCCCCTTCTCACCCTTACCTCTTTCAGTTCATCTTTAAGTACCATTCTGCAATAATTTTTCACATCTTCCAATGAGATTATCTTATCACGGGTTGTAAGTGCATATTTATAGGCCTGAATGCTGTCTGTTCCTTTTTGTTCCTCAGCTCCTCCGATTGTTTCTGTAAGAAGTACTAAAGACTGCGATTTCAGCTGATTGGATAATTCGGTTCCCGGACGCATATGATTGGCCAGAGTACAATGAGTAATCCAAAAGGATGCATATGTATGATCAGTCTTTTCAACAGGTTCCATAATAACGTAATTCAGTTCCTGCTTGATACTTCTTTTAGCATTATTAACCTTTTGTACCATTGATTTCATTTTATCAGACATCTCGCTCAACATCCCTTTTACATTATCCCTGTTTAAAAGTGAAAATGCTGCAATCTCGTCTCTTGTGAGTTCCAGAACATTGGCAATCATATCGACTGCATTTCTGTTGGTAAAGCGTTCCATTCCTCCTTTTCTTACCGTATAAAGTCCTTTTTTAAGGTCATCGGTGGGAGTAAAAGGAATTTCCGTATATCTCCTTCCCTCTCCATCCTGTACCTCATCAACATATAAGAAATGTTCTCCTTCATCTGTTACCAAAGGAATGTTATTTCCCATGATATCAAGGCTGTATTCTGTTTTTTTCCATCCTCTGTTATAAATAGGAAAAGCATTGAAAACAAATGAGAAATTATCCAGAATTTCTGAAGAAAACTGTGGCGGAAATTCAAAAGTCAGCCATAGATATTGTTTTCCATCAATATATTTTTCTATCTCTTCTCTTCCTTCAAGGAAATTCAGATTCTGTGGGAGTTTACCGGCTTCAGAAAACAAGCTATTTGATAATCCTGTTATTTCAATGAATTTGTGATGGTAGATGCTTTTAATATCTTCAATTGTTTTTGTCCTGATCGATTGTTCACGGAACATTTGTTCATATCCTTCTGCCTGCGTATTTTTAAGATATGATAAGCCTTCCCTCACAAATAATGGATTGCCATCGCTTGTAACCGTAAGATAAGGCAATAGCTTATAAACAAAGTCCAGATGTTCAAAGGCAGGATTGGAGCAAAATATACTTAAATATTTAGGAAAGTTCTCACTTACGTACTTAGAGACATCCACTCCAATGGTTACCTTACGGTAATCTTCCGGTTTTCCCTGAAATCTTGAAATAGGTATTTTATTCAGTCGGTCATCGATACTATAGCATGTATTCCCTACAAACATAATAGAAGTTTGAATTCTATTGATTCTTACATTACCGATTGGCGTAAAAGGAATGTTAACCTGTTTATCCGATTCTGATTTAACCGTAGAGGTCATCTGCTTTCTAAAGAAAAACTCCGTATGCTCAAGCAATACTTCTGAAGATTCTGAAGGTTGAGTAAAGGCAATAGCATGCGACGGAATTGGATGTGTATAAATAGAAGGAGTCAGTAATTTTGCCAGTTTCTCTAAAATACGGGCATTTACGGTCTGTATTTCATTATTTGCTTTAAAAATTTCAGTACTGAAGGCATCTATCAGTAATTTCACAAACGGGTCCAAAGATTGTGGACTTTTCAATCCCCATACTTTCGTTGCGTTTTGAAGCATTCTTGCCTTTACAGATTCTTTGGAATATATATTTTGATCTAGATTCATAAATTTCAATTACAATAAGCATTAATCAATAGACATAGGGCTCAGGAAAAGCTCTGTAGAAAAGCTAAAACGCTCACCGGTTGCCTCCATTTTGGCATTAATGGCAATCTTTACTTTTTTCTTTATTTCCGTATGCTCTTTGGTATCGTAGCTATGTTCTACAATTTGTATGTGGGCGTCAATCTGTGGCTGAACAATTCTTGGTTCATATTCCTGTATCTGTCTTTTTAGACTTTTAATGAATATATTCTCCCAAACAGCGCTTGTAACTCCATTATCGAATTCAAGGTTCCAAACATCATTTCCGTAATTTTCATCATATCTGTTTTCTCCTTTTTTAGTGGTTATCAGCAACATAATGTTATGGGCTATACTCTCTCCCATGTCGCAGGTATCAATACTTCCTCCTTCGGACATTAGTGTTGACGGAACAAAAGGCATTCTGTAATTTGGTGTGTCCATATATCAACTTTTTTGTTTTGACAGTATTATTTCATTCGCATAAAACAAAATACCAATTTAAACATTTTCAGGAAATAATAAGAAATAAAAATATCATTTAAAAATTACGGCTTTCAAAGTATCTTGAAAGCCGTAAACTATTTTTTACCTCCCGTTGCCAGGATGTTTTTTATTTAGCAAATAGATCGTACTACTGATCTGTTTTTTTGTTCCTGTTGATAAAATAATAGACAGGAAGCCCTAATATCACCATTATAAACCCCGGCCAGGTATATTGTTGCTTATAGATCAATAGTAAAATACAAAATCCGGTTCCTATTAATAAATAAATAAGAGGAGTAACTGGATATAACCAGGTTTTATAAGGTCTCTCAAGATTAGGCTGTTTAAATCTTAAATAGATTACACCAAAAACAGTAATCATATAGAATAAAACAATCACAAAAGAAATCATATCCAGTAAATTTCCATACTGCCCGCTCAGGCATAATAAAGAAGCCCAGATTCCCTGCATCCAAAGTGCATTTCCGGGAACTGCATTTTTATTGTTTTTTTCTGCCGACTGGAAAAACATACCATCTTTCGCCATTGTCTGGAAAACTCTGGCTCCTGCGAGGATCAGTCCGTTATTACACCCAAAAGTAGAAATCATGACCAGTAAAGCAATAATAATTGTTCCCGCACTTCCAAATATATGATGCGAAGCAGCTACCGCTACTCTGTCATTAGCCGCGAAAGCAATGGAATCCCGGTCCAAAGCATTCAGGTATACATAATTAACTGCTATATACAGAAGCATTACGGCAGAAGTACCATAGATCATTGCCTTAACCACATTTTTTTTTAGGATTATCAATTTCGCCGGATACAAAAGTAACGCTCTCCCAGGCTACGGAACTGAAAACGGAACCTACCATAGCTGCGGCAATACCTCCAAGTAAGGTCATTCCTCCAATAGGCTCCCATCCATGTTTAAGAAAATTTCCGCTAATATCTTTTTTCAGATTGTTAAATGAGTCATAACCAAATCCAAAATTTTCGGAAAGATGGGAAACATCAACTAAAATAAATCCGGCAGCAATAAGACCTATTAATGCTATAATTTTAGAGCCTGTAAAGATATTCTGTAAAATCTTCCCGCTTTCTACTCCTCTTGTGTTGATGTATGTAAGAAGAAGAATAACGGCAATTGCTAATATCTGGATCCACGTTATTTTAAACTCACCACTCTGGAAAATTGCTTCAGCATCATTAAGTGCTGGAATCAGGTAAGCAGTAAATTTACCGAAAGCCATTGCAACGGCAGCAATAGTGCCCGTCTGAATAACCGTAAAAAGCCCCCAGCCATATAGAAACCCCATCCTTTTACCGAAAATCTCCTTAAGGTAAGTATATTGTCCTCCTGCTTTAGGAAACAATGCAGACAGTTCCCCATAGCTTATTGCTGCTGCCACTGTCATTATTCCTGTAATAACCCATACTACGATCAACCAGTATCCGGATCCCAGATTCCGCATCATATCGGCACTTACAATAAAGATTCCACTCCCAATCATAGAACCCATTACCAACATAATGGCATCCCAAAGTTTTAATTTTTTCTGCATAGATTATTTAGAATTTCCAAATATAAACAAATAAGTTTCTGATTTTGAATTTTATGCAAAAATTACAAATACACCTATTTTTTATCAAGTATATCTAACTTATTAATTCAATTTTTATTGTTATTTTTGAAAAAAATATTAAAAATGAAATTCAAATCCATATTACTTGCGGTTGCAATCAGTACTTCTGCTGTAGCATTCGCTCAGGAGACATCACAGAAAAAGTTCGCTCCGCCGGCAGGAAATGCTATCGTGGGAGATACTTATGGTGCTGGTGTTGACTCATCTGTAGAATCTAAGGCGATTACGGTTGAAAAACTTGGTAAAAAACTGAAAAAAGAAAATAAAAAACTTGAGAATGTAGCCATCAAAGGAAAAGTAACCGATGTATGTGAGAAAAAAGGATGCTGGCTAACTATTCAGACTGAAGATAATTCTCAGTTCTTTGTAAAAATGAAAGATTATGCATTCTTCGTTCCTACTGCTCTGAAAGGGAAAAACGTTGTTTTGGAAGGAAATGCCGAAAGAAAAGTAATCTCTGTAGATGAACAAAAGCATTATGCTGAAGATGCTAAAAAACCACAATCAGAGATCGACGCTATCACAAAACCAAAAGAGGAAGTGAGATTTGTAGCTAATGGAATCAAAGTTGTTAATTAATCCTGCAAACCTCATCTAATAAAACAAAAGCGGAACAAATGTTCCGCTTTTTATTTTTCATTTTTTAATCTTCAATACTAAAATCTACTTTTTCATCCAGCTTAGGATATTTGGTAGCACACAAAAATTTCTTTCCCGTACAATCTATTTCAAGCCATCCCTTTCTTTTCTTTACATCTCCCACCTCCATAACAAATGGAATAAAAGACAAATCATCTTTTCCTTCTTCTTTAATTTCTCTGTACTGAACTGCGATATCTAAAATACAATGATGATCTGTATTCAGTTTTACATTTCTGTAGATAATATCGTAGTGGCTTTCTTTATTCTCTGGAATATCGAGGTAAGATTCCCAGCCTGTAATATCAGAATTAAGTTCACTGATTGCTTTTAAAGCATAGAATAATGCTATAGTATAATATTTTCTTGTTCCTGTCCTTGTATAATCATCTACAAAGTGTCCTCCCTCAAATAGAATCGTAGGCATTCCTGCTTTAATAAAATTATCACCAGTTGATGTTGGATAAAACTCATCAGAATATCTTCCAATCTGATTAGGAATTAAATCTTTTAAATGATTGTATATACTTCCAATCACTGCCATACATTTTTTTCTGTTGTCCGTAACGGTGCGCTCTTCATTTTCAGAGGGAGCCAAAAACGAAAGTGTGGCTGGATGGATTCCATCTGTTGTAAAAATAGTCCTTTGCTCATGTAAATTCAGAGCATAATCATATTGGTTTGCAGATACTGTATTCTTAAGGAACTTAATCTCTTTACTGGCCTCACTATGAAAATCCCTGTTAAGGTCTATATCAGTCGCATTTAGCCTTGTCCATCTTTCAGAGCCATCAGGATTTAGCATAAAGATAAAGTCAAGTTTGATCTTGCTGAATAAATCTTCCTTCATTTCAGGATATTTATCAAGACTTACCAGTAAGTCAAGCATAGCATGGGTAGCGTTTGATTCATTTCCATGCATTTGCGACCATGCCAGTATTTTAATAGGTCCACTGCCAATACTTAATTTATAAATGGGCTTCTCCAAATACGATCTTCCGATCTCTGTAATATATTCGCTGAGATTCGTCTGTAGGTAAAAAAATAATTTTTCAGGGGAAATATAGCGATTAGGAAAATTTGGATTTTGAAGATAGATCTGTTCAAAGTTCATTTCATAATAATTTACATGAGTCAAAATTAGCCATTTTTAAAGAGAAAATAAAATTAACATTTGTAACTTTATTAAACAATGTAAATTGCCATAATGTCTGTGGATAAAATTGTGGATTGCTAATAATTTAATATAATATTATTAAGTAATTTAAAATCAAATATTTACTACGATTATCTAAATGCCTATTTTAAATTTACTTGAAGTGGTCAATTCCCTATTTATCCTCAATTGAGGGTAATGTGATTAAACACAGTAAGATGTGGAAAACATAAATTTCCCGCTTTGTATACAAATGTAAATTGTGGATTATTTTCTTATTTTTTTGATTTCCGTCATTAAATAGGACAGATAAAAAGTCATTTTATTATATAGTAATGCATTGAGGAATTTTCAAATTAATCTTAATCAGTTTCTCATAAGAAATAGCCATTAATAGACACTTAGCGTTTAAATTTGAGTATAACTTCATATTATATATGGTTGAAATCAGGCATTTATCATTGGTCCTACTCCAGCGTCATTCAAAAAGACAATAAATAGTGATGAATAGAGCCTTATCAGAAGATTAATACTAATTTTTGAACAGCATCCTATTAACAGGAAATTTATTGACTTCTTATTTTAAGTATATATCACTAAAATCAGATATGAGGATAAATTGTTGAATAAAAATTATAGTAGAATTTTATGAGTAATATAATATGTTGTTTATCAACAATATACCTATTTACTTTTGTATATTATGAATGTGAATAATTATTTACATTTGTATTTTGCATTTGTAAATTTATTATTTACATTTGTAAAACAATTAAAAGCTTATTTTTATGAGTTTAAATGAAAGAATTTCTAAAGTTATCGAGTATTCAAGACTTACTCCTTCTGAATTCGCAGATGAGATCGATGTACAGCGATCTTCCATTTCTCATATCACTTCCGGAAGGAACAAACCTTCTTTGGAATTTATTATAAAAATAAAATCTCATTTCCCTGAGATCCTTTGGGATTGGTTAGTCAATGGCGAAGGTGAAATGCTCAAATCAGCCTTACCCGAAACTTCAGTTCCCGAACCGGATGAACCGGATGAAGAAAAGTTAAAGCCTACTTCCCTCCCTGATCTGTTTACCATGATGAATGATGATGAAGATTTCGGCATTGATGAAGATGAAATTGTTCCTCAAAAACAACCCCTTCGAGAATCTCCTATACCGTACAAGGTTAAAGCTCAGGAAAAAATAAACGATTCTCAGCGATTAGAGAATTCAAATGAAAAAATTATTAATCAAGTTATTGAAAATCAACAAAGTAAGATAAAAAGAATCGTTTTGTTTTATGAAAATGGAAAATTCGAAAGTTTTGAGCCATAAAAAAGCCTGATCAAAGAATTGATCAGGCTAAAAATAGTTTAAGAAAAAACTAAACCTATTGTTTTAAAAGTTTAGTCATTTTTGTAATCTCATTACTTTTAATTTTTAAAATATAATTTCCTGTAGGAAGTTCAGAAACATTATATTCTTCTGAACCTTTTAGTGTTTTCACTAACTTTCCTGATATATCAATTACTTCCACACTGCTGATCTTAATCTTTTCGGGATTACTAATTTTAAAAATATCTTTTACAGGGTTGGGATAAACCTGTATCCTGTTATCATATTGCATCACTTCATTAGTTCCCAATGTTGTTGATGTAAATGTTATTATAAAGGGCATATCAACAGTATAATCAGGTGCTGTTGTAGGATTGCCATCATCTATTAATGAAATCCATGTTCCTGCTATGGCATTATTTTGTTTAGCATTAAAGCTGGCAAGCCCTCTGCTTCCTGGTATAGTAACAGAAGGTAAAAAACCTGCATTTGCTGTAATTGCGTTTTGTAATTGATATTTTATCCAATAAGTGCCAGCGTTTAAAGTAACAGGTGTACTTGCCGTAATTTTCCAAATTTTCCTTGTTGTCCCCGGTACAGAAGCTGAAGTAGGTACTGCGCTATTAAATATTCTATATGTATTATAATCTACCCCTGTAGTACCTATTGGTTGTATCATTCCCAAAAACACTTACCGCACCTGACACAGAAGGATCAGAACTGAATATATTTACCCTTACTGTATTAAAAGGAGATGTTGTTCCTGTATATCCGGTTTGATAAGCAAAAAAATCTATCGTACTAATTTGCCATTGAGCACCGGGAGGA
This sequence comes from Chryseobacterium proteolyticum, assembly GCF_046591535.1. Taxonomy (NCBI): domain Bacteria; kingdom Pseudomonadati; phylum Bacteroidota; class Flavobacteriia; order Flavobacteriales; family Weeksellaceae; genus Chryseobacterium; species Chryseobacterium proteolyticum. The sequence goes on from NZ_JBJLWK010000001.1 coordinate 872,477, forward strand.
ATTGTAAAATCATCTGCAATAAAAAAGCTACTTGTGGTTGAACTATAAGTCCCTCCATAGCCCGAACTTGTATTGGACTCTGTTGTATTTCCTGTATTATTCTGAACTTCAGACCATGTGTATCCAGCAGGTGCAGTAACACCGCTTTTCGAAGTAGTTCCGGTACTTAAACCTCCATTAGTGTAGGTTTGTGCTATGGTAAAATTTGCTATTGTGATGATAGCAATAAGTAATATTAAATTATTTTCATCAAAAAGTCTTATTCCACTAAATCCACCTTAATAATGCGAATAAAAAAACTCACTATTGGTGAGGTTTATTATTTTTTAAATAATTGGTATTAATTATTTACTGTTTTTTCTTCTTTCTAATTCTTTCTTTAACAGTCCCAGTTCTCTACCGGTCTGCCCGGCCACAGAAGTGTTTTCCTGAGCTCGTCTGGTCAAATAAGGAACTACGTCTTTTACTGGACCATAAGGAAGGTATTTAGCCACATTATAGCCTTTATCTGATAAAGCGAATGTAATATTATCACTCATCCCGTAAAGTTGCCCAAAATACACATGAGGATTACCCGTTTCCAGAGATTTTGTTTTCATTTTATCCATAACCAACTCGGAAGAGATCTCATTGTGGGTTCCAAAAAATGCTGAAACTTTATCTAAATGATTCATTACAAAATCAATTCCTGCATTATAGTTCCTATCAGTTGCTTCTTTATTAGGCTGGATAGGATCTGCATATCCCTTTTGTTCTGCTCTGGCTCTTTCCTTTTCCATGTAAGCCCCACGCACTATTTTATATCCGATAAAATAATTCTTTTCTCGGGCTCTTTGCAAATGGCTTTCCATGTATTCCAGCCTTCCGGTTCTGTACATCTGAATCGTATTCCAAACAATTGGTTTTTCTTTGTTGTACTTTTCCATCATCTCTTCACAAAGATGATCTGCAGCATCCTGCATCCATGTTTCTTCTGCATCAACCATTACTTTCTTATCGTTCTCATGACAAAGCTTACAAACCTCATCAAACCTTCTTACCACTCTTTCCCATTCTTCTTTCTGGCTGGTCGTTAGCTCTGCGTTTTTACCAACTGCTTCATACAGATCAATTCTTCCAAAAGCTGTAGGCTTAAAAACAATAAATGGAATTGCCGGATTTCCTACGGAAAATCTTACAATATCCTTGATTTCCTTACATACTGCATCAAAAGTTTCTTCATCTTCTTTTCCCTCAATTGAGTAATCGAAAATACTTCCAACCCCTCTTTTAAATAATTGCTTTACCACTTTCATGCTTTCTTCCCGTGTTTCGCCACCACAGAATTGTTCAAATAAAGTATTTTTTACAATTCCGGTTACAAACGGAAAATTATGATGAACGGTAAAATTAAGAATAGAAGTTCCAACACTGGTTAAAGCCGGTTGTTCAATCATTTTAAACATCCAATATGCTTTTCTTAATTGGGCATCTGTTTTGTCTGCAAATGCAACTTTAGTATCGTTAAAAATGGGCATTCCTTTTTATTAAATTTAATTTTGCAAAGGTAATAATAACCTTAGTCTTTTTAAAAAATATTTTTTAAAATTTACTTTCGATCCCGTTCAAAAGCATCGCAATAATTCCTACGAAGACCCAAAGTCTTAATATATTCAATGTTATGAACTTGCTTTTCCGGGAGTAGTTGAGGAGTAAATAAATACATAAAATCATAATAAACATCCCGCCGACAAAGTAATAAGCCATAAAACCTGAAACTCCGGTTCTCATAATTAGCTTCATAGACACCACCATCGTTACAATAAGCAGAGATACGATAATGATTTTAGTTGTTTTATTTTCGAAATAATTAGGAATTGTAGTATATCCAAACGCTTTATCAACGCTTTTGGTCAGTGTGTCTTTTACAATATCAATGCATAAAAGGATCAAAAAAAGGAAAATGGCCATTAAAAGAACCTTTTTGGAAAAAGTTTCATAGTATACCATCATCCCAAAGAAAGGATATAATGTAAGACTTACAAAAGTAAGGTTATTCAGCAGCAATACACGGCTTAACTTATGGCTGTAAAACCACATAAAAAAACTGATAGATCAGAAAAAAAAATAAATACGTTATGTGAAATAAACCAAGCAACTCCAAGGGAAATAACACTTAATGCGAGATATGCGTACAAGAAATATTTCTGGGCAATAAAACTTTGAATTCTTGTACGAAAAGGTTTCACCACATGGTCCTTTTCAAAATCGTAGAATTGGTTGATAATTCCTCCCGCTAGAATGCTCAGTACCGTACAGAAAATAATACCGTGAACCTTAAAATCGAAGACAAAATTTCGAAGACTTTCCTCCTGATTAAATAAGAAAAAAGTAGATACATAAAGCGCAAATGTAAGCAAGATCGCTACAAAAAACCTTGCGCCTAAAAGAAAGCCCACGAACTGTGAGAATCTATAAAATAAAGATTTAGATATATAGTTTTTTGATTGGAAAGTTTCTTTTTCAGAATTCATTCCCAATCTGTTTAAAATCTGTAAATAACCTCTTTGTTAAAACCATCAAGCATTTTTTCCGCCTTTTCATAGTCTTTGGTAAATCCAAGTATATATCCTCCGCCACCGCTTCCGCATAGCTTAAGATAATAGGCATTGGAATCCAGACCTTTCTTCCATATGTTGAAAATACTTTCCGGAATCATTGGTCGAAAATGTTCATAAGCCCAGTGTGAAAGTTTTTTCAAGTTTCTAAAGAAAGGATTCATATCCTTTTTCAGAAAAGCCTCGATACAGGCATTATTATAACGGATAAACTCCTCTTTTAATGTTTTACGGAAACCTTCTGTCTTCATTTTTTCAAAGAAAATCTGAATCATCGGGCCGGTTTCTCCGGTCATTCCGGAATCTATAAGGAAGATTGCTCCTTTTCCTTCTTCCCCTTCAGGAATAGCAACCCTATCGAGATTTTCTTTGTTTTCGATAAGGATGGGAAGATTCATATAACAGATTAAAGGATCCATTCCTGAGCTTTTGCCGTGAAAATAGCTTTCCATTTCTCCAAAAACAGCTTTCAGTTTTTTAAGATTTTCTTTGGAAATATTCTCCGGGTTAAGCTTATTCATAGAATAACGTTCAAAAATAGCAGCTACTAAAGCCCCTGAACTTCCTACCCCATATCCCTGAGGAATATTAGAATCAAAGAAAAGTCCATTTGAAATATCTTTTTTAAAACTTTCTATATTAAGTTGGAAGTCATCAGAAAGATTAAGATCCGCAAGAAAATCAGAATATTTCTGCAGATGCTGATTTGATTTCAATTCAAATTCAGAATTCAGATCAGAGAATTTTAAAGCTCCTTTATAGAAACTATAAGGTACCACAAGCCCCTGGGAATCTTCTATCATCCCATATTCTCCAAACAGAATTATTTTTGCGTAAAATAGAGGGTTCGTCATCTTGACAATAAATCTTTTTGCAAATTTAAGATTATTCTGCTGAATATAATCAAAATCCGGGCCGAATTACAATATTTTTTGAACAATAATGGATTTGTAACCATAAGCCTTATTCATACTTCCAACCTGATCAACCCAATAAAAAAGCCTGATTTGATCAGCTTTTTATTGGGTATTATTGTTTTATTAATTTCTTTATTACCGTCTGTTTTTCCGTTTCTACAGAAACTACATAATTTCCTGTTTGTATTGATGAAATATTAACTTCTGATTTATTTCCCTTTAATGAATCGGATGACAATACTAACCTTCCTGCTTCATCGTACATTTTATAGGATCTGAGGTTTTCCTTGGCTGAAATGACAATCATATTCTTTGCTGGGTTAGGATAAATATTCACGGTATTGTCTTTTGTACTTACATCTTCAATACCTAGAACAGCACATGAAAAACCTGCTTTCCAGCCACTTCCTGTTTCAGCAGGATCCGATACAAACCTTACAGTAATAGCACCTGTAGCATGAGTAGAAGTAAATACTCCCGGCAATGTATTCCCAGTTAAAGTCCCATTAGCAAACAAAGGTGAAGTCGTTGAAGGACCATTATAAATATACATATAATCATAGTCTTCTTCCAGTTCAAGTTCTGTAAAAGCATGCTGAGCGCCGAGCCGGAACTCGGATAAAAAGTTTTTACAATAGTTTCATTATTACCATAAGCACCATTCACCCCTCCTGTATCCGTAAATAATATACCTCCACACCAATTGGCATCTGTTAGAAATAACTGGGATCTTTGAAAAGCATTTGATCCCGAACAACCCGATCCTACAAAAAGTCTGTAGTAAGTGGCCGGTTGAAGGTTCGCTAAACTAATATTTTGAGTGGTTGTATTTCCTGATGTTACAACTGTCCCGTCCATTGTTGTCAATTTATACTTCCATGAAGTAGAAGTTCCATCCGTAATCGTAGCATTTGCTGTATTTGTGGTAACATTAGAAATATTCATAGCCGTAATGCTAAGCGCACAAGGTGTTGTACAGTTGGTTCCCAGACAAGGTTTGGAATCTACGGTACTCCTGATTAGTGCTGCAGGCTGAGGACCAAATCCATTACTAAAACTTATTCCCACTCCTGAAACCAGGTGACAATAGCTCATGATCGTACCCTTTACCGTGGTGGCCGGAATCGGGCCTGTACAGCCTTCACTATACCCAGCTTGTGCACCACATCCGTCTATTGCTGTTCCATTACCATTCCATGCACAAGCATGGGTATGGGGAGAACCTAAACTATGCCCCATTTCATGAGTCATTGCTTGGATAGTCCATGAATAAACAGGAACATTGGAATAGGTCTGAGAGATTCCCGAATATGCATATTTGTTTCCCGTGCAAAGTGAATTGAGATAGGCAATACTCGTTGTAGCCGGAGCATTTACTAAATGAGCAAGATCTCCATTAAAAGTAGGCCTGTTTGTTCTGAAGCTGCTAAGATTAGCACCAGGAGTTCCTGTATAAGGATCCGCAGTAGTCCAGATAAAAATTTCATTAAGGGCTACTTTTATATCATCATTATTATAAAGTGTTGCGATATTGTTATGAACAGCCGTAAGCCAATTCGTTACCGTTGTTGTATTGGAGCCGTTATTTTGATAAGGAGCAAAACAAACTTCATAATAAATCCGGACACAGTTTTCAGTAACAGCTTTATTAACAGTAGCAGGATCAAATGCTGTCTTTTGAACCTGATTTTCTTTTAACTCGTCTACTCCACAAACAAAAGGATTCGTGCCTGTAAGTTTTGACTCAGAATAGCTTACAAAATCTTCCGAATTCTTTATTTTTCCGACAATAACATTTCCTAATTCAGATGATGAAGCTACTCCAACTACATCATCTTCAAAGAAGCTAAAAGCAACGATCGAAGAATTATCTCCCTTAATGATACCTCTGTAATACGCCCCAGGGTTATATGGCACAATTTCCCCTTTATTGGTGGTTACTTTAAAATTATCTGTAAAAATCTGATGCTTGTAAAGCTCTACGGTAAGCTTTTTATCTCCTTCGAAAGGGAATGAAATTTCAATAGATTCAGGCTTGTCTCTGACCAACTTTTTTAGATTTACAGAATGAATAGTCATTGCAGTAATATCTGTGGCTGCCCTTTTATATTCCTCCATTTTAGGTGAAGTTCTATTAGTATTGAAAAGATCATATTTCTCAAAGTGTTTACCTTGTTTATGATATTCTGATATTTTCTGCGAGACAGGCCTTAAATTCTGAGCAAAATTTAAGACAAAGCATAACGAAATGCTAAAAAGTAGAATTTTCTTTATCATTATTAATTTTTATACAAATAAACAAAAAAAAATCTACACCTAGTGATTAATCGTCATGAAAATTATTAAAATGATAAGTACAATATAACAAAAAGGCTAATTAATTAACAATATGCTTCTATCATTTTTTAGACCTTTTTAAATAAAAAGACGCTTATAAGCGTCTTTTTATTTATGTCTTCTACAATGTATCACGATCTTTCAGCATTTTGACCTTCAGAAATCTAATCAATATAAGACCAACCCCAAAGAATAAAGTCATTGAAAGGGCAGCAATACGCATATTATTAAAATGCTCAATCAATGTTGCGAAAATAAATGTTCCAATAATAATGGCTATTTTTTCCAATACATCATAAAAACTAAAATAGGTTGTATTTTCCATTGAATCTTCAGGTAACAGTTTTGAATATGTTGATCTGGACATGGCCTGAAGCCCGCCCATCACTAAACCTACAACTGCTGCAACTCCATAAAATTGATATTCAACATTTGGATTTTCTTTATTTAAGAAATAGGCCCATAGACAGGCTACAATCCATAACACAATAGCGATAGAAATTACATTTTTATTTCCTATTCTCTTTGATAATCTGGAGAAAATTATAGCTCCTATAATTGCCTCGATCTGGATTACCAGAAGAGTCCCTATAAGCTTATCCTGTGCGAGATTAATTTCACTTTTACCAAATAGCGTAGCCATGAGGAAAATGGTTTGCATTCCCACACTATAAAAAAAGAAACTCGAAAGGAAAAATTTCAGATTTTTATCTTTAAAAAGCTCATTTCCTACCTTAAAAAGTTCATGAAAGCTTTCTTTGGCAATATCTTTATAAAAGCTCATATTATCTTTAAGTACCTCAAAAAAGCCTCCTTGTTCTGCGTGCTTTTTGAATATATTCTTATAATTTAATAAAACCAGATCCTTTGGCAGGTTATCTTTTACATTTCCAAATTGTGGCAAATGTTTAAAAGTATATTGGGAAAAACCAAACCACCATGCTCCCGTTAATAAGAAACTTATTCTTGTAAATAAAAGTTGTTGGGCAGCACCTTTAGCGAAAACCTGAATCAGAACTAAACAAATAACAACTAAAACTACAGAACCAATATAACCGTAGACATAACCTTTTGCTGAAAGAGCATCCTGCTTATCCGGAGTTGCGATATCGGGTAAAAATGAATTATAGAATACCAGACTTCCCCAAAATCCTACACTTGCAGTAATACTGAAAAGTAATCCTAAAAATACATTATGCATTCCTGTAAACATAGCCAATCCCATACATGAAGTGGCTCCAAGATAACAGAAGAATTGCAAAAATGATTTTTTATTTCCGATCGTATCTGCCAAAGAAGATAAAAATGGAGATAATAATACTACGATAAAGAACGATATGGTAAGTGAATATCCATACACTGCATCAGGTTGATATTCTTTTCCAAAAATCTTTATTAAATGCCTTACAGGGACATCAATCCATTGTTTTGTCTCAGTTACATACTCCTTCTTTTCATAGGCGGTAGTAAGAATAGAATAATAAATAGGAAAGATGGTAGAAGTAATAACCAAAGAATAAACAGAATTGGCCCAGTCGTACACTGCCCAAGCCTTCATTATCTTTGGATTATTCTTAATATTTTTTGGTCGTTGATTCTCTGTTTCGGACATTTCAAATATATTAGATGCACAAAAATAGAAAAACCGCTGAATATTCAGCAGTTTTTTTTTATTAATTAGAATATCCTGATATATTATCAATTCTTTAAATACTATTGATATGTAGAGGTCTTGAATAATAATTACAGGTTTTAAAACAAAAATTGGAGCCTTTAAAGCTCCAATTCAAATATTCAAAAAGAATTTGAATACTAGATATTTTCAATAACAATAGCTGAAGCACCTCCACCACCATTACAGATAGCAGCAGCCCCATATTTAGCATTGTTTTGTTTTAAAACGTTAATCAGAGTAACAATAATCCTTGAACCAGAGCTTCCCAGTGGATGTCCTAAAGCGACAGCCCCTCCATTTACATTTACTTTGGCGGCATCTAATCCTAAGATCTTATTATTAGCCAAACCAACTACTGAAAATGCTTCATTAAATTCAAAGAAATCAATATCTGTAAGTTCTAACCCTGCTTTTTTAAGAGCAATAGGTAAAGCTTTAGCAGGTGCTGTTGTAAAGTTTTCAGGCTCCTGAGCTGCATCAGCGTAAGAAACGATCTTCGCTAAAGGCTTAAGGCCTAATTCTTCCATTTTTTCTTTAGACACAAGAATCAAAGCTGAAGCACCGTCATTTAAAGTTGAGGCATTAGCTGCAGTTACAGTTCCTGCTTCTTTTTTAAATACTGTTGGAAGTGTTGGCAATCTGTCAAAATTAACAGCTTTATACTCTTCATCTTCAGCAAAAATTACAGGTTCTCCTTTTCTTTGAGGAATCTCAACAGATACAACCTCATCGTTGAATTTACCTTCACTCCATGCTTTAGCTGATCTTTTATAAGATTCGATAGCAAACTGGTCCTGCTCCTCTCTGGAGATAGAATAATCTGTTGCGCATTTTTCTGCGCAAACACCCATGTGAACTTTATTGTAAACATCTGTCAGACCGTCTAAAACCATTCCATCCTGCATTTTAACATCGCCTAACTTGGTTGCTATTCTTGCGTTATAATAATGAGGTACTGAAGACATATTTTCCATTCCTCCGGCAACGATTATATCTACATCACCTGCTTTAATAGCTTGTGCCGCCATTGTTACGGCTTTCATTCCTGAAGCACAAACTTTATTTACTGTTGTGGACGGAGTTTCGATAGAAAGTCCTGCTCCTAATGCCACCTGACGGGCAGGTGCCTGCCCTTCTCCTGCCTGTAATACGTTCCCCATGTAAATTTCCTGAACCAATTTCGGATCAAGACCAATTTTGTCTAATGCTCCTTTTACGGCAACAGTTCCCAGCTTTGTAGCAGGAACAGTTGATAAACTTCCCATAAAACTCCCCATTGGTGTTCTTACTGCGGAAACGATGAATACTTCTTTCATGTGTATGATTTATTTTTTTTATTGATATATGTAACCTTACGGCTTCATTTTATTTGATAGTAATTAGTTCATATCTTCGACTTTACTAATTATAAATTCTGTCGTTTTATTATTATATTCTGAAGTAATTTTAATAAAATTACGATCAGTTTCTACAACCCTGTTTACCATCACTTCTCCCAGCTTCATAGGGTAGCTTTCTTCAGATTTGGCTATCAGCGTAACTTTATAATTACAATCATCTACGAAATCTAATCGTGATTTTATATAGTCTTTACCTTTGTTATAATATTCTGTTTGAATATTGTCTTGTACAGTCATTACCCATTCGTCAATAGGCATATCCACACGTAAGAATTTTCCTGTTTTGATATTCTGACATTTTGCAGGTTGATCTGAAGTCAGAAAAATATTTTGCTGGGCTCTTACCTGTGAAAAACTTAAGACAAAAAGCAAAATGAATAAAATGTTGAGATGTTTCATATTTTTGTTGTGTTTTTTTTAATTAATAATAAAAAAGCTCCTAAAAACTCTATAATCCATCCCCATTTTAGCTTAACCACACCCGCAAATGTCTCTCTCCATGATGCAAAAGGAAGAAAACTGAAATAATTCAAAGATTGCATTTTAATGGCAACCAAGGTAAATATAAACAAAAGGATAAGTAAAAAGCCTAGAATTTGCCCCATTTTAAAACGATTATTGACCACTCCAAAAAGAGCACAAACACCCAAAATCCAGCAAATTATTGCCAGTGAGAGATCCAGCTTCCAGTAATTCCAGTTTCCAATAACAGGAACATGAACCAGCGGTAAAAAGCTTCCTGCGATTACTAATAATGATCCTATTAACTGAATATTTTTCATAATTCTTAAAATGCCAAAATACAAAAAAAAAACACACTTATAAAAGCGTGTTCAATACCATGATATCCTATTAAAAATCAAAACATTAAATTGAAAATTTCTAAACCTATTTGTATTCCGTTTTTGTTTTTCATCAGGGCATCATCATTAAAAATAGGAGTAAGATCTTTTTTCACATATAAACTAATCCCTCGATAGCCTATACTCAATTTTGTTCCAAAAAGGAAAGGATTCATCCCATCTTCTATCCTCTGTTTAAAAATATTCCTGTTTGACTCTTCATTGGAGTATCTGTATTTTATTTTACTTCCGATTTTTACGCCTCCATATACACCAAGACCTATCCTCAACTGTGGCTGACTGTTATCCAGAAATTTCTCACCACCATAATTTACGTACTTAGGATTTAATACAAACTGCATTTCAAGAGGAATTTCAATATATTCTGCTTTTAATTGTGAAGATTTCAGATTACCCATCGTAAAAGGTCTTTGAAAGAGTTTTCCATCAGCTTGTGCAAAAACCATTGATTTCTTCACATTATAGATATCCGATCTCAACCCAACTCCAAAATTCAGCAATACGGGGCTGGCATTACTTCCTGCCTGTACTTCAAATCTAAACTGATAAGAAAGAGACCCTGACTTTCCTGAACGAAGTTCTTCAGAATCGTTAGAAAAATTAAACGGAGCAGACTTATCTGTAAGATTTAAAAAGCCTCCACCAATAAGAACACCTGCATGATTTAAAAGACGTTTCATATCTGTTTTTTTCTCATCAATACTTTTACCCAGAACAGATTTTCTTACTTTCTCTTTTGTTATATCCTCAAAGCTTTCTTTTTCAGCATCAACCTTTTCATTAATACTATTTTCATACTTCACTGCAATTTCACTATTCATTTTTTTCTTATCATCAGCAGAAATCTTTCCATCCTTAAAGTCTTTATCAACAGCATCAAGCTCTCCATTCATTTTTGTCTTTTCTGAAGTAATAATACTGTCGATTTTTGCAGTATAATTATTAATTTTTTCTTTCAAAGTTTCCCGGGAACGGGAATCGTAATAATTCCCTGATTTTTCCTGTGAAAAAGCCATTACAGAAGCAGTCATCATGATGGCAGAAATTAGAGCTTTATTTTTCATTTTTCTTATTTTTATTAATTATTCCAGCTGTCCAGCTGCATTTGAGTTGGATGATATATTGTGATTATAAGTCGAAATTGTTTTAATCTGTTTTGGTGTGGACAGTGACTCCTAATGTTACAGCAGCTTTTGAAAGGTGCGGTTTTAATTTATCCAATTCAATTCTTATGTATGGTCCTTTTTCCAGGTTTCCTTGTATTTTATCATATTCTCTTCCTACAAGCAAGTCTGAAGCCTCTATATATTTTGCAGTTTTTTTTCTCAGTTTTTTTGATTAACCGTACTTAATTTATTTTCAGATATCTTTTCTTCCTCGGGAATTACAAGATCAACAGGCTTTATTTGAACGCCAGATGCAATAGGATGAAGATCGTGATCTGCTTCATAATTTGACACTTTAATATCCTTTGTAATAGCCCTATTATGATCACGATTGGATGTGATACTATCTACTCTTTCCTTCTCTTTACCATTTGTTGCAATACTACGATCAACAATATCAGAAGATATAGCAGAATGATCCAGATGCTCATTCCGGAATACTAACTCTGGGTTATTATCTAAAGTCTCAGTTTTCTCGTTTGACTTGTCATGGGCAATTGTATGTGCAGTTTTTGTCCTGTCTATATTAAAATAAACAAGAATTCCTGAAGAAAATAAGAACAAAATAATTGCTGCATATTTCCACCACTTATAAGGCGATGAAACAGGTAGATTTTCAACTGAAATATCTGCTTCATCCAAACCTATTTCTATTTTGTTCCAAAGATCATGAGATGGCTTTATCTCCATTTCTTCATATCCGGATTTTAATTTATTCAGCATTTTGTTTTTCATTTTCTTTAGTTTTAAAAAATTCAACCAGCCACCTTTTAGCTTTGTTTAATTGACTCTTACTTGTCCCTTCGGAGATATTAAGGATCTCAGCTATTTCCTGGTGCTTTTTCTCTTCAAAAACATATAAATTAAAAATAATCCTATACCCTGGTGGCATTTTAGAAAATATTTCTTCAAGATTAATTTCTTCCAATCCTTCTTCAAAATCGTCATCAGAAAAATCATCGGCGATTTCTACATCTGCATATAAAATGTTTTTTGTTTTCCTTATAAAATTTATTGAGTCATTGATTATGATCTTTCTCAGCCAAAATGGAAAACTCTTGTAATCTCTGCATTCATTCAATTTAGTAAAGCACTTTAGGAATGCATTTAATAGAATATCTTCAGCATCATGGATATTATTGGTATAAGAATTCGCAACAGCCAACATTTTACTTGAAAAAGCATCATAAAGAGCTTTTTGAGCCCTCCGATCCTGTTTTATAGCAAGTGTAAAGTTTTCTTCTAAATTCTTCATGTTTTAGTTTCTATCTTATAGACGTGGAAAAATACAAAAGGTTGCCTGAAAAAATAAAAAAATGCACTTTATTTCTAAAGTGCATTGTATTGTATTGATAATAAGCTTAATATTTTTTTAATGATTGATATGGGCTACTTCTTTAGGATCGTGTTTGTGTTTAAATAAAAGAGCAAAAAGAATAGCCAAAACTAATGCATACGCAGCAAAAGATAACCAGATATTCTGCCAGTCTTTTACCATCACAATAGAGGACAAAGTTCCATCGGAATTAACAGCTGCATTAAAAGAATTTTTCAGAATTTCTAAAAATGTCGGATTATCGGGAGTTGTTTCCAGATAAGCAGATAAATCACTTACATTAGTAAATTCACGTGTAAAGAATTTATCAATCGCCCAACCTGCCATGTAGCTTCCAAAAACAGCTCCAAAACCATTCGTCATCATCATAAATAAACCCTGTGCAGAAGAACGGATCTTTTTATCGGTTGTGGTCTCTACGAAAAGGGAACCTGAAATATTGAAGAAATCGAATGCCATTCCATAAACAATGCAGGAAAGAATAATCAGTGCAAGCCCATATCCTTCAGGAATTCCATATGCGAAAAAGCCAAACCTTAAAACCCAGGCAAGCATTGACATCAACATTACTTTCTTTATACCGAATTTCTTTAAAAAGAAAGGAATTGCAAGGATAAACAGTGTTTCCGAAACCTGTGAAATCGACATAATAATTGTTGATCTCTGCACCACAAAAGAATCTGCATATTTAGGAAAATGAGCAAATTCACTCAAAAATACATCACCATACGCATTGGTAAGCTGTAAGGCAGCTCCTAAAAGCATGGAAAATAAAAAGAATAATGCTGTTTTATAATTAGCAAAAAGTTTAAAGGCATTCAGTCCTAATTGCTCTGATAACGGAGCATTTTTATCAATCAGTTTTTGAGGTGGGCATTTAGGTAAAGTTAATGCATAAATTCCTAATAAAATTGCAACAACGCCTCCGATATAAAATTGTCCTTCGGTTGCTTTGTTTCCTGTAAGATTTGTTATCCACATGGCTACAATAAATCCTATTGTCCCCCAAACCCGTATAGGTGGAAAGTCTTTTACAACATCTAGATTACTATTTTTCAGTATCGTATATGAAATAGAGTTGGCAAGAGCAATAGTAGGCATGTAGAAACACATAGCAGCCAGCATGACATAAAAGAATGAATTAGGATCGCCTGTATGTGGCAAGATAAATAAGACAATGCCGTAAAGAATCTGTAAAACCGAAAAAATCCGCTCTGCATTTACCCAACGGTCTGCTATAATTCCGGTTATGGTAGGCATAAAGATAGAAGCTATCCCCATTGTTCCAAAAACAGCTCCAAACTGAGTTCCATCCCAATGTTTTGTACCGAACCAAAAATTAGCCATCGTAATCAGCCATGCACCCCAAACAAAAAACTGCAGAAAGCTGAGGATGGTAAGTCGTAATTTTAAATTCATAGTTTAATTGTAAGTATCTCTTTAGTCAATTTTCTTTTTCCTCCTTTTGATTTCTTCCTGAATCTCCAAAGCGGTGTCAAAGTCTTCTTCCTTTACAGCATCTTCCAATAATTTCTGTAATTCCTCCATAGAGAGAGATCTTAAATTATCTTCTGTCTGAACTGTTTCAGAAAATGACTGTTCCTCCTTGGAAACATCTTCCAATTCCAAAAGAATTCCTGCTTCATTTAAGACTTGTTGAGTGGTAAAAATAGGCGCGTCAAAGCGTACTGCCATAGCAACGGCGTCAGAAGTTCTGGCATCTAAAATCAGTTCTTCTTCCGTTATTTTATTTTTGAAGTTTATGTTGGAAAAGAAAACTCCATCTACAATCTGATAAATAATCACGGACACCAATTCATAATTTGCCGAAACTATAAATTTTGTAAATAAATCATGGGTAAGAGGACGTGGTGGATGAATATCTTTCTCCAGACCAAGAGAAATGGATTGTGCCTCGAAATTTCCTATAACAACAGGTAACTTTATGTGTGTTTCTTCATGTTCCAATAACAAAGCGTACGCCCCTGATTGGGTCTGGCTGTACGATATTCCTCGAATAATTAGCTGTTTATAATCCATAGCTACAAAGATAAAGTAATTTTTGAATGTAGGTTTTACTTTTTGGACAAAAATAAAAGCTCGGAAAAACCCGAACTTTCATTTTTTATATAGTATAAAACTAAATTTTATCCTTTGATTGCTTTAATTTTTTCAGTTAATGCCGGAATAATCTGGAATGCATCACCAACTACCCCATAATCTGCTGATTTGAAGAAAGGAGCTTCCGGATCACTGTTGATCACAACAATTGTTTTAGAAGAGTTTACTCCTGCTAGATGCTGGATAGCACCGGAAATACCTACTGCAATATAAAGGTTAGGAGAAATTGCTTTACCTGTTTGCCCTACGTGCTCAGTGTGAGGTCTCCAACCAATATCGGAAACAGGCTTGGAACAAGCTGTAGCTGCGCCCAAAACATTGGCAAGGTCTTCAATCATCCCCCAGTTTTCAGGACCTTTTAAACCTCTTCCCGCTGAAACTACAATTTCAGCTTCTTTAAGATCCAATTTCCCTGAGCTTTGTTCATGAGAAACCACCTTAGTATCTTCATTAGCCACTGATAAGTTTTTCACCTCTTCAGAACCTGACACCGGATTCTCTTTAATTCCGAAAGCATTTTGAGAAACAGTAATAATTACTCCTGTCCCTTCAGCTTTAGCATGCATAAATCCTTTTCCTGAGAAAGCTCTTCTCTTCACCTGGAACGGAGAAGTACTTTCAGGAGCTGCCAATACATTGGTAATTAAAGAAAAATTCTTCATTACAGCTAACATAGGAGCTACGGAAGAAGCATCGGTAGTATGAGGAAAAACAATTATGTTTCCATTCACCACCTCACTCACTGCCTGAGCAAATGCTTTTGCTGAAAAGTTTTTAAGACCTTCGTCTTTAATATTGATGACATTAGATGCTCCATATTTATATAATAAATCTGAAGAATCTGTAGGGTTTACAGAAATTGCTGTAACGGTATCTCCCGCCTGATCAGCAATAGCTTTAGCATACGAAACTGCTTCAAAAGCTGCTTTTTTGTAAACTCCGTTTATATTTTCTGCGTATACGAATACTGCCATTTTTTTTTGAATTAAAAGATTAAAAAATTTAATAATTAAAAGATTTAGATCACTTTAGCTTCTTCGTGAAGTAATCTTACCAGCTCATCCAGATTGTCCGGAGAAACCATTTTCACAGCAGCTCTTGGAGGAACACTATCATAAGAAACTCCCTGAACTTTCACTTCAGAAGAAGTAGGCTCAACAACCTGCAAAGGTTTTGTTCTTGCAGACATAATCCCTCTCATATTAGGAATAATTAGATCTTTTTCGTCCACCAAACCTTTCTGTCCGGCAATCACAGCAGGAAGTTTTACAGAAATCGTTTCTTTACCTCCTTCAATCTCTCTTACTGCAGTAGCTTCGCTTCCATTAACATCCAAACCAACAGATGCATTCACAAACGGCTGATTTAGCAACTGTGCTACCATTCCGGGAACAGAACCTCCATTATAATCAATAGACTCTTTTCCACAAAGGATAAGATCGTAACCTCCATTTTGAGCAACAGCAGCAATTTCTTTAGCTGTTGAATAACTATCTTTTGGATCAAGATTTACTCTAACTGCATCATTTGCACCAATTGCCAATGCCTTTCTGATAACCGGTTCCGTTGCAGCATCTCCTACATTAATAACCGTCACTGTAGCTCCTTGGGACTCCTGAAGTTTAACTGCCTTTGTCAACGCAAATTCATCTAATGGATTGATTACCCACTGAATTCCGTTTTTGTCGAAAGCAGACTTATCTGCTGTAAAGTTAATTTTGGAAGTAGTATCCGGAACACTACTAATACAAACTAATATTTTCATGTGTACTATTTTATTTTTCTCTTTATTGCATAAAAGCCTGGTGTTGTTATGCAGAGATTTTGTTTGATTAATTTCTGTAAATATAAATAAAAAATATATTATGCATGCATAATACTTATGATTTTATTATTCAATACATTAAATGTATTTATTTTGCCGGTTTAGTCGCCCTGAACTCTATCTTACTAGGTAAAACCCGTGGATTCATTTTTAAAATATCCAACACCAGATTTCCCATATCTTCAGGCTGAATTTTCCATGCATCTTTTTCTGAAACAACATTCCCGTTGAAATTCGTCGCTACAGATCCCGGCATAATGACTGTTGTTTTAATATTATATTTTCTTAGATCTATCATTGCGGCCTGTGTAAAGCCAACAACCCCAAATTTTGAGGCATTATAACCAGTTCCGTTTTCAAAAAAATTAGCTCCTGCCAGACTTGAAATTGTAATATAATATCCTTCCGTCTTCTTTAATTCCTCAACTGAAGCTTTTAACGTATAAAAAGGGCCGGTTAAGTTCGTTTTTATCATAGTATTCCATTCTTCCACAGTAAGTTCATCTACGGGCTTAAATATCCCTAGTCCTGCATTCGCAATTACAAAATCTACTTTTCCAAACTTCTGTACAGTGTATTTTATAGCTTCCTCTTCACTTTCAAGACTTCTCACATCTGAAACAATCCCTAAAACCTGTCCGGAATATGACTGCAATTCTTTTTCTGCTTTCATTACATCTTCTCTTTTACGTCCTGAAAAGGCAACTGATACTCCGTTTTCCAATAAAATCCTGGCAATTCCAAAACCTATCCCCTTGGTTCCTCCTGTTATATAGGCTACTTTATTTTCGATCATACATTTCACTTTAATTCCCTAAAATAAAAAAAAAACGCTTCAATTGAAGCGTTAATTCTTGCTAAGATTAATCAGTTATTTATTTTTTAATAATTTTTTAGATATCTTCCCATCTATGGTCTCAATACTGATGATATAAGCACCTGAACCGAGATGCCTTACATCAATTTTATCTCCATCAAATTGCGCATGCATATTTCTTCCGGCAGCATTAAAAATTTCAATTTTAGTTACAGTTGACTTGGATTGTATAGCAACAAAATCAGTTGCAGGATTTGGATAAACCAAAACACTATCGTCCAACACGGAAGCTTCTTTTGTTCCTAATACTCCATTATTTGTAGCTGAAAGTGTATAATTATCAAAAGAAGTGATATGAGCAACCGTATTTCCCGCTCCAACAACAGAAACGAAATCCATTTCAAAAGGATCTACTCCGGGGGCGGCAGGAATGTAGGTAGCCGGAGGACTAGAAACAATACCGCCCGGACTTAACCATGTTACCACCCCTGTAGTTTTATTAAATGTACATTTTAATGTAATCCACGTATTTGCTGGATAGGTATATGTATTAGGCTCCAGATAAAAAAGAATATTACCCGTTACATTTGTCGTAGTATTGGTATAATATGCTATGCCTACAACTCTTTGTGTAGCGTATTCATATCCGGCTCCAAGCAATGTTTTATGCGTTGTTTGGTCGTAAACCATCACAGTTCCTCTAGCTACACCCCCTGTGACGCTTCCTGTATATAAGTTAAATTCCAATGACAGGATATCATTTCCTGAGGTTCTTGCAGCCCATGCGGCTGGTAATCCATCCTTCCACATATACTTTTGATCAGTTGCATTCGCACTTCCGGTTAGCTGTAAAGATTTGCCATGAGAAGCATCAATATTTACAATCTGTGCGTCTGTATTAGCTCCCCCAGCAAAATCTGTACGAAAGCCACCTTGCCCTGTGGCTGGAACACCCGGGGAGCCTGGGGTAACACTTACCCCCACATTTCCTATGACATAGGAATTAAAATTATCACTTTGTAAAGATTGAGCATTGAATGTTTGAAACAAACCAAACAAAAACGCGCTAATTGATAAAACTTTTTTCATAACATACTTTTTTAGTTAAACATATTATTATAACATTAATTTTTAGTACAAACTTCATTACCAAAGAATTTACTTCTATTGATAAGACAACTAAACTCTAAAAAAGGTTGCTTATGAAAAAAAATAAAACATTTAAAATCAATCGTCTAATAAAAACCAAAGCTCTATTCGAGTATACTTTCAGTACCTCATTGATTGATTTTTTATCATTCCTTATCCTAAGCCTAACCAATTTTATGTTACAAAACTATTTTGATACTTAAAGATTACCAATACTTGGAAAAGGGTAATTATTTCTACCTAGTTTTAGGTATTATTAAAATTAATCAATGAAATATTTTGGCAATAAAAAAACGCTCCGGATTGGAGCGTTTTTTATACTAAAGTTTATTAGTTTTATTCTTTAATGATTTTTTGAACATATACTTTTCCATCACTTGCCTTAACCTTTAAGATATAAGTTCCTTTTGTAAAGCTTGATACGTTTACTTCATTAACATTTTTATTATTAGAAATTGAAGTAATCACTCTTCCATTCATGTCATAAATATCAATTCCTTCAGATTTTAAACTGTTACCAAATCTGAATTTCAAAACATCTTTAACCGGATTTGGGAAGATTTGTAAATCTTTTGAATTAATTACCTCTGTAACACCTAGAGTATTCTGTCCTGTAATAGTCATTACCCATCTTGCAGAAGCAAAACCTGCTAAAGCTCCGGTTCCTGTTGCAATAGGTGTGTCAATACCACAAGTTTCTGAAGATAAATAAGACGGTCCTGTCTGAGCTCCAGGATGAGTTCCTAAATAGAAGGACTGAGGTGGAGTTGCTGTAGATCCATCATGATATATTTCCACAACAAATGTTCCTCCTGCCGGAACCACTTGTGATAGTGTTGCTCCCGTACTAACCATCTGCCCAACATTAGCCGGAGCTACGTTTACATTAGCCGTCCCTAAAAGTGTCGGGGTTCCTGTTGGAAACGTACCTGCCAAAGTATAAAGGTTTACCTCTACAGGGAAAGTAGTATTGGCTGTTTGTACTCCAAATGCAATATTGGTAATATTATAGTTGTAATTAATACCATAGTCTGATAGTTTAAATACTCTATAATAAGAATTATCGGCAGTATAGCCGTTAGCCTGACTTCCACACGCCACAGAACCTGTAGTTGCTACAGTATTAGGAACTGCATTTTGTGTAATAACTTGAGAGTAAGCAGCACTTGCGATTAACGCAACTGCTAAAGATGTAAAAATTTTCTTCATGATATAATTTTTAAATTTAAAATGTAAATATATTTTATTTTTTTGATTTAAAAAAATTTTAACAAATAAATCAAATAATCAAGAATAACAAGCTATACAAGCAATTAATAAAACAAAACAATCCACATAAGAGTGAAAAATATGCATTTTAGGAAATAATTTAATTATTAATAAAATAAACCATAAATAACATTTTAATGTAAAAATACCTGAGTCAAAATAAAAAAGATAGGATACCTGGTGGGGTATCCTATCTTTTATTTGTTTACTACAATATGTGCAAGCACCTAGCTTCTCATACTGTTCTGTTATTTTGAATAATTTTCAAAAAAGAGCGGAATACTTTCGATTCCTTTATAGAAATTAAACAATCCATAGTGTTCATTAGGCGAGTGAATGGCATCAGAATCCAATCCAAAGCCCATCAATACAGACTTTGCACCTAATACTTTCTCAAACATTGAGGTAATAGGAATACTTCCTCCTCCTCTGTAAGGTAATACCTCTTTTCCAAATGCCGTTTCCATTGCTTGCTTAGCAGCTGCAAATTCCTTGGTATCAGTCGGTAAAACATAAGGCATCCCTCCATGATGCGGAGTTACTTTTACCCTTACTGTATCCGGAGCAATTTTTTCGAAATATCTGGTGAATTTTTCAGTGATTTCTTCCGGAGTCTGATAAGGCACCAAACGCATAGAAATCTTTGCAAAAGCCTTTGAAGGAATAACTGTTTTTGCTCCCTCTCCGATATAACCACCCCAAATTCCATTACAATCCAATGTTGGGCGAATTGATGTTCTTTCTAGAGTCGTGTATCCTTTTTCTCCTTCTATGTTACCTAATCCGATAGCTCTTTTAAACTCCTCAGGATTATCTTTCAATTTATTCATTTCAGCTCTTTCCTGATCTGAAACAATATCTACATTATCATAAAACCCGTCAATTGTAATATGTCCATCTTCATCGATTAACTTTGCAATCATTCTTGAAAGAACGTGGATTGGATTTGGAACTGCACCTCCATACAATCCGGAGTGCAAATCCCTGTTTGGCCCCTCTACTTCTACCTCTACATAACTTAAACCTCTTAAACCCGTTGTAACAGTTGGCTGCTCATTGCTGTAAATATGAGTATCAGAAATCAGAATGCAATCACAAGACAGTTTTTCTTTATTTTCATTAACAAAATCACCAAGACTTACGGATCCTACTTCTTCTTCTCCTTCTAAAATAAACTTAACATTACAAGGAAGAGTATTGGTTTTCATCATCGCTTCAAATGCCTTTAGATGCATAAAAAACTGTCCTTTATCATCTGCAGAACCTCTGGCAAAAATAGCCCCATCCGGGTGAAGCTCTGTCTTTTCTATATATGGTTCAAAAGGAGGTTTCTTCCATAATTCTAAAGGATCAGCAGGCTGAACATCATAATGACCATATACCAGAACAGTAGGAAGATTTTTATCTAAGATCTTTTCTCCAAAAACAATTGGGTAACCAGCTGTTTGGCATACTTCCACATTATCGGCTCCCGCATTTTTTAGATGTGTTGCACATACTTCTGCACATTTCAATACGTCATCTTTATACGCAGGATCTGCAGAAATAGAAGGAATTCTCAATAACTCAAATAATTCATCCACGAAACGCTGTTTGTTTTCGTTGATGTAATTTAATGTCTCTTGCATTGTAAAAATTTGTTTTGTTAAAATTAAAGAAAATGGTCTGCAGCAGCAAGCAAAAACAAAGAATTTTCCTTTAGCCAATTATTTATTTAGAATCGGCCAAATACTACACACCAAAAACAAAAAATGTCCTGCAACCTGGCAAGACATTTTTATATTTTCTAATAATAATTAGTGTTCAGCTTTAGCTTTTTCAGCTTCTACGGGTTTTGCTGCAGCAGTACTGTCTGTTTTTGGAGCTTCTGTTCCATGTTTTTCAGCAACAGCAGCTTCTTTATGTTCAGCTGTAGCATCATGACCATGAGTTTCTCCACCTTTTTGCACATCATCTGAATATCTTTCTGCTCCCTCTTCTAGCTTTAAAGTATTCTTATTTCCTCCAGCTTGTATTTTTTTACAGCTTACTGCTACACTTGCAATGGCTAAACATATAATTAATTTTTTCATATGTAAGATTTATTTTTTTAAAAGGTCATATGGAATCGCTCTATTTTAGTCTATTCTAAATTATCCCAACAGCCGCGATTTCATGCTTAAATTTTAGATTGCCCAAAATTAAGAAATCCTGCTCCTTTTGACAACATTTTTACACTGATTTTAAAATAATTTTACCTTTTTTGGATTGTGTAAAAATAAGATATCTTTCTCCACCATCCTTCAGGTTGTATTTCTTTTTGATTTCATCTGGTTTCAAAGGATAATTCTTTGAAATGATATTAAATTGCTCCTTCTTTTTAATCTGCTTATTTCCAATAACTTCCATTTCCATAACTCTTCCCGGAAAGCCTTCAATTTTCTCTGTTGAAGTATAGATATGAGTGTTGGGATGAAGTTTTTTTTAGGGAAAATTTTTCAGATATAAGATTAAACGCACCTGCTTTTAAAATGGAGTTATTTGGCAAATATATAAAACGCTCTGGTTCGGAATATTCTGAATGAACAAATTCTTCATTACCCAATTGAAATACAAAGTCCGACTCTCCACTTTCTAAGTTGATACAATGGCACATGACTTTTTCAGGCTCATCATGTGTTAGAAATACGACGACTTCTTTTACCTCATTTTTTAATGCGATAATATCAATTCTTGAAATATTCTTTAATACAGAGAGAAGATATTTTAAATCAATCAGTGGCGATAGTTTTACTACTACCTTATTTGAAATGGATAGTAAATGATCCTGGATTTCAAGAATATTGGGTGAGAGATCTTCTAAAAGAAAAACTTTATTTTTACTACCATCTCTTCTGGCCGGATCCAAATACGTAACATCAAAAACTTCTTTATTCTGCTCAAGAAAATTTTCAAGCCTTAGATTAATAAATTTGGCTTTTTTACTTAAAACCGACCAGTTATGTTCAACTATTTTTAAAAGTTCAGTATTTTGTTCTACTAAGACTATATCATCAAAATTTTGTGACAGATAGTAGGCATCAATTCCAAAGCCACTGGTAAGGTCAATGAATTTTTTCCCACTTATCAAAGTTGATTTATAAATCGCTGTTTTTTCAGAAGACGATTGTTCCATATTGAGCTGAGGAGGAAATATAATTTCATCACGTAATAAAAAAGGAAATTTCTTTAAAGCAACTTGTCTTCCCTTTATTTGATGAACGATTTCCTGCATGCTGACTTCATCAAATGGCGATTTTTTCAATAATAATGAATGTAAATCTGTAGTCAGATTTGCATTTATAAAATTTTGAACCTCTTTTTTTAATATTTCAACCACAGATTTCCCTGATCTACAAAGATGTTTATGTTTAATTTCTTAATATTTTAAATTTCAATTTATTTTTCTAAATATCCTTTTAGCAATGCAATCAATATTGAAACCAACTAAAATTTAGAGTTTTAAGCCTGTTAATTTCAAGTAGATCGATAGAGAAGAACACTACAGCTCTAAATAATATAAAATTACCTTTTATAAAAGATATAGTCTGTTAATAACGGCTCAATACCGTTTTGTTTTAATAGAGAATTAATCTGCCCTCTGTGATAAGTAGAATGATTGATTGCATGGAAAAGCATTTCAAAGACACTATTTTCAAATTTTGTCCCCTTTGAGTTCTGATATCCTATTCGGTTATCAAGATTAAAATTCTGAACAATCTGAATACTTGTTAAAAAATTCTGGTGATTGATCTCTTCCAGATCTTCAAGTGGATTGACCTGCCAGACTTCGAAAGTTTCTTTTCCCAATATCCTTGCATTCCAGATTTGTTGAGCATTAATCGTATGATTGATTAATGCAATAGTTCTTTCATCTATTTTCGGCGTATGATCTTTAACCAGCTTAATTATTTTCTGATTATAATGATGCGTATATTCAAATAAATCAACTAGCTTATCGATCATAATTCAAACATTTCCGCCCAACGTACAGGCTTTATCTCTTTTTCAGAATACAATTCATCAATTGATCTTTTAGCTTCCAATTTTGGATAAAGATTCACTCCTATTAATTTGATCTTTCCTTCTTCCACCCACTTCTGCTCTTCAATAGCGTGCTGATAGATTTTTTTCTGAATAACTCCCTGTCTGATTAATTCCAGATAGCCACCCCCGTCTTCTATTTCCAAAAACAGATCCCAGGATTTTTCTGCAATTTGTCGTGTGAGATCTTCAACATAATAACTCCCATTGGCAGCATCTTCAAAAACATTAATGATACTTTCGTAAGCCAACACGATCTGTTGCTTGAAAGAAATTTCCTCTGAATTATCCGTACTTCTGCTTACAAGATAATTATTGCTATAAACCGCATCAGCACCACCAATCATTGCTGCGGCAAGCTCCAATGTGGAACGGATAAGATTATTTTCACTATCCGAAACTGCTTTATTTCTTAATGAAGTTTCAACAAAAATATAAGGGATTTCGTTAAGGTTATATTCTTTTGAAAGCTGGTTAAAGATGAGTTTAAATGCTCTTATCTTTGCCATTTCAAAAAAATAATTTCCTCCTACGGCAATTTTAAAAATCAATTTATCTAAGATTTCAGCTCCAAAAACTTCAATAAGTTCTTTCGTTTTTGCTAATGCTATTCCAAGTTGCTGATAAATTGCAGCTCCTGCATTTTGATGAAGAGAAATATCTATACAAATATTTCTTCTGAAATCTTTAGCTAATAGCTCCCTGGCCAGCTGATCATTAATTATTCCATCTTTTTCATTGAATACATCAATCAGCGAAAAGTATTGATCTTCATCCTTTGGGCTGATATGTTCTGCAAGATCTTTATTATTAACGAAAATGGTTTTTCCTTCTAAATTTTCAACATTCTGATTTAAAAGAAATGCAAAAACATCATCTTCCAGACTTTCATGGTACTGGGCAACCAAATGAGTGCTTTCTTCAACTTTGGGAAGATTAACCAAAAGCTGTGGTACAGAATCATAGAAAGGTTTTACTACAATTCCTTCTAAATTTTCTTTTTTTCAGAATTGTGTAGATATCTTCTGTTTTAAGTTGCTTTTTTACTAAATTTTCCCAATCAGGAAGGGTATTAATATTTGACATTTAGTGGAAAGTTATAGGATTAAGAGCTTTTATTTTATGAATTTTATTTTTTCGATATTTTAGTGCTATCCACAACAAGAATGAAGATTTCCTCATCAGGTTTTTTCATAAAATAATTTTCTCTTGCGTATTTTTCTTTTTCAGATTTATTATTCATGAGCTTTTTATAAAACGTATCATTTTTTTCATATTCCGTTTTATAATACTGCAATTGTTCCTGGTATTTACTGATCTCACCATTGAGCTCATTAATTACCAGAAATGATGTTTTATCAAAGAAAATCATCCACACTAAAAACAAACAGATAGTAATAAAATACCTATTTACAATGTATTTCTGAAGCAGTTTAACGACTTCGGATTTCGGTTGGATGTCTTTAATTAATTTATTTGCCATTTTAGTGTTTTCTCAACGAGTTTTTTATCACAGTAGTTAAAAAATCAATCGCTACAGAATTTTGCTTCATATTAGGGATGATAAGATCAGCCTCATTTTTTGAAGGTTCAATAAATTCCTGATGCATTGGCTTTAAAGTAGTTTGATAGCGATGTAAAACTTCACTTAAATCTCTACCTCTTTCCTGGGTATCTCTTCTAATTCTTCTGATCAGCCTCTCATCAGAATCTGCATGAACAAAAACTTTCAAATCAAATTCTTTCAGCAGCTCTTTATTAGTAAGAACTAAAATACCTTCCACAACCAATACATTTTTAGGTTCTACAGTCACATGGTCTCCGGTTCTGGAATGCGTAACAAAACTATAAATGGGCTGTTCAATGGGCTCATTATTTTTTAAAGCTTTGACGTGTTTTAACATCAGTTCAAAATCTATAGACTTCGGGTGATCATAATTCAAAGCTTCCCTTTCAGCCAATGTAAGATTATGGTTATCATGATAATAATTATCCTGTGACAAGATGTTCATTCCTTCGATATCAAGCTGTTGGAGTATTTTATCCACAACTGTAGTTTTGCCGGATCCAGTTCCTCCTGCAATTCCTATTACAAGCATTCTTTTTGAGTTTCTATATAGTTGGTACAAATATACTATTTTACTTGAATGCAAGTAAAGTAATCCATCTTTAAATTATATGGAAAGCACATACAAATAAAAACACCGGCAATGATACCGGTGTTTTTATTATACTATTTCGCTTGTCAGCTCTCTTGAAATCAATTTCTCATGCATAGGCTTCAGTACATCCATAGAGCCTGTTTTTACAGTGCATTTGCCCTTATAATGAATCAGGATCGTACATTGCTCAGCCTGCTCAAATGTATGCTTACAAATTTCCACAAGGCAGTCGATCACATAATCAAAAGTATGTACATCATCATTATGTACAATCAGCTTATACACATCATCCGTTTCTTCCAACACGAGAACTTCTTCTTCGTACTGGCGTTTTGGATTTTCGTAATCCTTTATACTGTTATAAAAAATCATTTTAGAATTATTTAAACTTCCCCTAATTTATCCGCCAAATCATTGATAACATTTGGACCTTCATACACCAATTCTACCAGCTCAACGCTCTTGTTATTCATTTTCAGAATTTTAAAATGGTAGTTTTCAATATCAAACTCCTGATTTTCCACAGGAATATCTTCTAATGCGTGGAGAATAAATCCTGCTAATGTATTATATTCGCTTTCTTCAGAAGGAGCCAATTTTTTAGGCAGGAATTCATTAATTTCTTCGAGAGGTTGTGTAGCCTGAACCCAATAGATGTTGTCTCCAATCTTATCAACAATTTTATCTTCGTCATCTTCCTCATCCTGAATTTCTCCCACCAGCTCCTCGAGGATATCTTCAAGTGTTATAATACCTTCGGTACCACCGAATTCATCAATAACAATTGCCAGGTGTTGCTTTTTCTGCTGGAAGATCTTAAGGAGATCGGAAATCTTTTTACTCCCCACTACAAAGAAAGCATCACGCATAAGGGTTTTCAGATCTTCATGATTCAGCTCACCTTTTCTTTTAACAAATTCTCTGATAATCTCCTTTGTATAGAGAATACCGATCACGTTATCAATAGAGTTGATATACACGGGAATTCTGGAATAACCACTATCCATAATTTTATTGATAATATCGTTGATATCTTCCTCAAAATCTATTGATGTAATATTCTGTCGGGGAACCATGATTTGCTTTGCAGAGTGATCTGTAAAATCAAACGCATTCTTAATAATCTCATAGTTTTCCTCTTCTATTTCTCCGCTATCAGCACTTTGTTTTACCAAAAGCTGAAGTTCTTCTGTGGAATGGATTTCCTGCTCAGATGCGGGATGTATCTTCATTAATCTTAAAACCCCGTTCGACATGGAATTCATCAACCAGATAAAAGGTTTGAAAATCGTATAGAAGATCCTCAATGGAACAGCAGTTGCCATCGTGGTAGCCTCTGATTTTCTGATTGCAATAGATTTGGGAATCAATTCTCCAAACACTATATGCATAATCGTAATAAGAACAAAACTGATGATTAACGATATAGAAGTAACTGAAGCAGCACTTAATTGAAAATTGATAGATATAAAGATATTCTCTACAATATGGTGTAATGCGCTTTCTCCTACCCAACCTAGGGCAAGTGAAGCTAATGTAATTCCTAATTGTGTTGCAGAAAGATATTCATCAAGATGTTTTATGATGTGCTCTGCCTGTTTAGCCATTGAGTCCCCCTCTGCGGCTTTAATTTGAATTTGCGAATAACGAACTTTAACAATTGAAAATTCAGCGGCTACGAAAAAGCCATTAAGTAATACAAGAAACAAGGCTAGCAAAAGCCTGACTATGTCCGAGTCCATTTAGAAAATTATATAAAATTTAGTTTTACAAAGATATAGAAAATAAAAATAACAAAAAAAAGCATCGATATACTCGATGCTTTAATATTTTACTAAATATTTTTCTTATGAATTTTTCAAAGCTTCTGCTCCCGAAACGATCTCAAGGATTTCGTTTGTAATAGCAGCCTGTCTCGCTTTGTTATAGAAGATTACCAAATCATTCTTCAAAGCCTGGGCATTATCTGTTGCTTTATGCATCGCAGTCATTCTAGCTCCATGCTCAGATGCCACTGAATCTAAAACAGCTTTGAAAACCTGAGTTTTAATAGATTTTGGAATCAGGTTATCCAAAATTTCATTCTTGTTAGGTTCAAAGATATAATCTGTTTCTACTTGTGGCTCAGTAGTTTCAGGCATCAGGATAGGAAGAAGTTGCTCTTTGGTTACTTCCTGAGTAGCAGCATTAATGAATTTATTATAAATTAAATAAATCTCATCAAATTTACCCTCCTTAAAGCTGTTCATAACCCCTTCTGTAAGGTTAGAAACTGCATCAAAGTTCAAATTATCAAAAACGGCACTTTCATTAGCATATACAGTACGGCTTCTTCTTACAGCATCATATGCTTTTTTACCGATTGTAAGAACTTCAATATCGTATTGAGAATTATTCTGAAACTGAATATTAAGCTCCTTTACAATAGATGAGTTAAATGCACCGGCAAGACCTCTGTTTGAAGTTACAGCGATAAAAAGCACTCTTTTAACCTCTCTCTTTTGAGCATAAATAGAAACCTGATCAGGATCTGAACTAGAGTTTACATTCTGAATGATTTCTTGTAGTTTCTCGGAATAAGGTCTTAACATCACGATTGCATCCTGTGCTTTTTTAAGTTTCGCAGCAGAAACCATTTTCATAGCACGTGTAATTTGCATCGTAGATGAAATTGAACTGATTCTTCCTCGTATTTCTTTTAAGTTTGCCATATTGGGTTAGTTGTTGGTTGTCGGTTGTTGGTTGCTAGTTTTAGAAATTTCTGTCAACTATCAACCAAAAACCATCAACTAATTTTTTAATTATATTTTGAAGCTAGATCGTTAGCAGCTTGCTTAAGAACGTCTGTAATTTCGTTATCAATTTTTCCAGATTTAATAGCAGCCATCGTTTCAGGATGCTTAGATCTTAAGAACGCGATATATTCCGCCTGGAATTCTTTCACTTTTCTGATAGGAACGTTTCTTAACAAGTTTTCAGTACCTGCATAGATCATTGCTACCTGGCTGTCTACCGGAAGTGGAGAGTTAACCGGCTGCTTAAGAAGCTCCACGTTTCTTTCCCCTTTAGAGATTACAGCTAAAGTAGATGCATCTAAGTCAGAACCAAATTTAGCGAACGCTTCTAGTTCTTTATATTGAGCCTGGTCAAGTTTCAATGTACCAGACACTTTTTTCATTGATTTAATCTGAGCGTTACCCCCTACCCTTGATACGGAGATACCTACGTTAATTGCAGGACGAACCCCTGAGTTGAATAGATCAGATTCAAGGAAAATCTGTCCGTCTGTAATTGAAATTACGTTAGTAGGAATATATGCAGAAACGTCACCAGCCTGAGTTTCGATAATAGGAAGTGCAGTTAATGAACCACCCCCCTTAACCAAAGGCTTCAAAGATTCAGGTAGGTCATTCATCTGGCTTGCGATGTTATCATCAGCGATCACCTTTGCAGCTCTTTCCAATAATCTTGAGTGAAGGTAGAAAACGTCTCCAGGATAAGCTTCACGTCCCGGTGGTCTTCTCAATAGAAGAGAAAGCTCACGGTAAGCAACAGCTTGTTTAGACAAGTCATCATAAACGATAAGAGCTGGTCTACCTGTATCTCTGAAATACTCACCGATAGAAGCACCTGCCATAGCAGAATACACCTGCATTGGAACAGGGTCTGATGCATTAGCGGCAACAATTACAGTATAAGCTAAAGCTCCTTTATCAGAAAGAGTTTTAACGATCTGAGCTACTGTAGATGCTTTTTGTCCAATTGCAACATATATACAATATACAGGTTTCCCTGCATCAAAAAATTCTTTTTGGTTGATGATCGTATCAATAGCAACAGTCGTTTTACCTGTTTGTCTGTCACCAATGATAAGCTCTCTTTGTCCTCTTCCTACAGGGATCATAGAGTCGATCGCAACGATACCTGTTTGTAGAGGCTCAGTTACAGGCTGTCTGAAGATAACTCCAGGAGCTTTTCTTTCCAATGGCATTTCGTATAAATCCCCTGTAATAGGACCTTTACCATCGATAGGGTTACCAAGAGTATCAACTACTCTTCCTAGCATACCTTCCCCTACTTTAATTGAAGAAATTCTGTTTGTTCTTCTAACTGTATCACCTTCTTTTACTAATTTACTTTCTCCTAAAAGTGCAACCCCTACGTTGTCCTCTTCAAGGTTAAGTACAATACCTTCTACATCACTAGAAAATTTAACCAACTCTCCGTATTGTACGTTTTCTAACCCGTATACACGAGCAATACCATCACCGATGGTTAAAACTGTACCTACTTCCTCAACGTTAGATTGAGTGTCGAAGTTGGCCAATTGTTGTTTTAAGATCGCAGATACTTCTGCCGGATTTATTTCTGCCATTGTATGGTTGTTTTTGTCTTAATTTAATTGAAAATCTTTTTTAACCTGATTAAGTTTGCTTTTAACAGATGCATCGATCTGCTGGTCTCCTACTCTTAAAATATAACCTCCTAAAATCTTAGGATTTACATTAACCTTCAAATCAAAATTTGAAGTATTTTTTACCAGGTTTGTAGATCCTAAGATCTGATCAATATTTTCTTTTGAAAGCTCAGTAGCAGTAGTTAAAGTGATTCTCTGTACACCATTAACATCTTCTACTTTATTGATAAATTCCTGAGCGATATTCTTCAACTGGCTTTCACGACCTTGTCTGATAACCAATTTGATTAAATTCTGCGAAGAAAGTGACAAACCTTTGAAAATCTCATCAGCTACTTCTATTTTCTTTTTAGCATCAATGTAAGGTGTAAGGAAAAACTTGTTCAGATCCGCAGATACTGACATCAGTTTTACCACATCTTTCATTTCAGAAAATACAGTAGCCGTTTGCCCTGTTTCATTAGTGAAATCAAGCAAACCCTGTGCGTATCTTTTAGCTACTTTAGATGTAAGCATTATTAGTTAAGGTTAGATTTGTTTAAATAATTTTGAACCAACTCGTTCTGAGCTTCGTTGTTATCTAATTTTTGTTTTAAGATAGACTCAGCGATATTTACAGATAAAGCACCAATTTGAGTTTTAATATCTGCCATTGCAGCATTTTTCTCTGTCTCAATAGTTTGTTTAGCTGCTTCAATCATTTTATCTCCTTCAGCTTTAGCAACATCTTTAGCCTCTCCTACAATTCTATCTTTAATTTCTCTTGCTTCTTTCAGGATAGCGTCTCTTTCAATTTTAGCTTCACGAATGATTCTTTCGTTATCAGCTTTAAGATCTTCCATTTCTTTTTTAGCCAATTTAGCTTGATTTAATGCGTCAACAATAGAAGTCTCTCTGTCATTTACTGCATTAACGATTGGTTTCCAAGCGAATTTTGCTAAAAGAAACAACAGGATAACAAAAGTAAGCGTCATCCAAAACAAAAGTCCAATTCCAGGTTCAATAATTCCCATATCTGTAAATTCTTTTTTTAATGTGATAATTTTATGGATATCTTTTTAAAATTCTTAGCAGCAGCCAACCGCTTCACTGCTAAGAATATTCTCTTTTGAGGATAAATTACTTGATGAAAGCACCAAAGATGATCGCGATAAGACCAGCACCTTCAATAAGACCAGCAGCAATAAGCATTGCTCCTTGAATCTTACCAGCTTGTTCTGGTTGTCTAGCGATAGCATCCATTGCATGTCCACCGATTTTACCGATACCAAGACCTACTCCTAGTACTGCTAAACCGATTCCTACGTAAATTAATCCTGCTCCAGTTGATAAATCCATAATAAATAAATTATATTAGTTAAAATTATTTTAAAATGATGCTCTATTAGTGAGCGTGTTCTTCATGACCATGTTCGTGCTCATGTTCTGCTACAGCAATACCGATAAATAGTGCTGATAATACTGTAAATATATATGCTTGCAAGGCAGCTACCAATAATTCCAATACGGAAACAAATAATGCTAATGGCACAGATGCAAATCCTAAGAATGGTGATTTGAAGATAAAGATCAAGGATATAATTGCTAAGATCATAATGTGACCTGCAGTAACGTTAGCGAAAAGTCGCATCATTAAGGCAAAAGGCTTTGTAAAGATACCGATGATTTCGATCGGAACCATAATAGGATATAATAAGATCGGTACCGGCGGCATAAAAATGTGTTTCCAATAATCTTTATTAGCACTGAACAAAGTAATCAATAAGGTAATAACAGCCAATACAGCAGTGATTGCAATGTTACCAGTAAGGTTAGATCCTCCAGGGAAGAAAGGAACCAATCCGAAAAGGTTATTGAACCAGATAAAGAAAAATGCTGTTAATAAATAAGGCATATATCTTTTATATTTAACTGATCCGATATTCGGGATTGCTACTTCATCTCTGATAAACACGATCACAGGCTCCATTATTTTTCCAAAACCTGTCGGAAGCTGAGATTTCTTATAGTTTCTTGCCATTCCAATGAATACTACCAGCATAAAAATCACTGATAAGAACATTGACGCTGCATTTTTAGTAATGGAAAGATCAAAGTAAACATTATCTGATTTTTGTTTCCCACCTATTAATGCAAACAAAGTTGCTTTTTCAATTCCTTTAGTAGAAACCACTTGTCCCTCTTCTAATGTATACCCATCATGCTCATGACCGTGAGCGATCTTGTTAGAAAGGAAAGTATGCCATCCTTCATTATCTTTAATAATTACAGGTAATGGAATTGAAACGTGATGTTCTTCCCCATTATCATCTTTGGTAGTCCATAAATGCCATTCGTTAGAATCACCAATGTGTTCCATGATCATTTTGGTCGCATTAAAGCCCTTTTCCGCTTCTGTATGCTCTACTTTTTCAGCTGCCTTCTCACCTTCAGATTCATGTTGTGCATTAGCTAAACCACTAATAAACACAAATAAAAATGCGAAAAATAATGAAGAAATTTTTCTGTTCATATCTCTTTTTTAATCGTGTGCAAATATATCGATTTTATTAAACTTTACCAATATTAAAAATTGATTTTTATCATCAAAAAAGTCAAGATTTGTTAATGAGTTTTATTATAGATAAGTATATAAGGAACGATGCGATAATAAAGCAAATTACAATAAATAGAAAATTAGCTTTTGTTTTATCAATAACAAGCAAAGAAATAACAAGCCATACAAGATCTTTTGAAAGGTTTACCACCAGAAATTTCATCCCCGCGTCTGGTCTGCCATATAAATATCTTTTAAATATTATATAAACAATACTATTAAGGACTATTATTAAAAGTACAATAATTAAACTATTCCAAATATTCATTTTGCAAAAATAAAATTATAATTTATTAAGCAAAATAAATCTCCGCAATGTATATCATATATATTATTAAAAAATCCTTATTTTTGCAGACTATAATTTATAACACATATGTTTAATAGTTTACAGGATAAATTAGACAAGGCGCTTCATAATATTTCCGGACGTGGAAAAATTACGGAAATCAATGTTGCGGAAACCGTAAAAGAAATTCGTAGAGCATTGGTAGATGCCGATGTTAATTATAAAGTAGCAAAGGATCTTACTAAAAGAGTTCAAGATAAGGCTTTGGGACAAAACGTTCTCACTTCTCTTACTCCGGGCCAATTGATGACTAAAATTGTTCACGATGAGTTGGTAGATCTAATGGGGGGATCCCAGGAAGGCATTAATCTTTCAGGTAAACCTACCATAATCCTTATTGCAGGTCTTCAAGGTTCCGGTAAAACTACATTTTCCGGAAAACTTGCCAATTATTTACATACTAAAAAGAATAAAAAACCTTTATTGGTAGCGTGTGATGTTTATCGTCCCGCTGCAATCGACCAGTTAAAAGTACTGGGCAGCCAGATAGGGGTTCCTGTTTATACAGAAGAAGGAGCTACCAATCCGTCTACCATTGCTGAAAATGCCATCAAGTTTGCAAAAGAAAAAAACCATGATGTTGTAATTGTGGATACTGCAGGACGTTTGGCGATTGATGAGCAAATGATGAATGAGATCAAATCTGTTCATTATTTCATCAAGCCTCATGAAACATTGTTCGTTGTAGACTCTATGACGGGTCAGGATGCTGTAAATACTGCAAAAGCATTCAATGATGCATTAAATTTTGACGGTGTTGTTCTTACCAAATTAGACGGTGATACAAGAGGGGGAGCTGCATTAACGATCCGTTCTGTAGTTGAAAAACCGATTAAATTCATTTCCACAGGGGAAAAAATGGAAGCTCTAGATCTTTTCTACCCGGAAAGGATGGCGGACAGGATTTTGGGAATGGGAGACGTTGTTTCCTTAGTAGAAAGGGCTCAGGAACAATTCGATGAAGAAGAAGCTAAAAAACTTCATAAAAAAATTGCTAAAAACGAGTTTGGTTTTGACGATTTCCTAAAGCAGATCAATCAGATCAAGAAGATGGGTAATATGAAAGACCTGATGGGAATGATCCCTGGGGTGGGAAAAGCTATTAAGGATGTTGAGATCAGTGATGATGCATTTAAACACATTGAAGCAATTATCTACTCCATGACTCCGGAAGAAAGAAGAAGACCTTCTATTATCAACACGCAAAGAAAACAAAGAATTGCAAAAGGCGCAGGAAGAAAGATTGAAGATGTAAACCAATTGATGAAACAATTTGATCAAATGGGTAAAATGATGAAGATGATGCAGGGACCTCAGGGTAAACAAATGATGCAGATGATGAGTAAAATGCCTAATATGCCTGGAATGGGCGGAATGTTTGGAAAATAGGAATCCATCAATCAATATAAAAACCGGCTCAATTGAGCCGGTTTTATTTTTTAGTCTGACTGATTATTATTTATCAGATTTCTGAGATTTTGATTTAATGAAGTAAGAAAAACCAATATTAACTCCAAAAGTTTTAACGTTAGTTTTTACATCCGTATTCATAATTGTTTCTTTATTAGAAAACTGATCATATGAAACCCCTAAATTAACCCCTAAAGATTGTGTTGCCATGTACGTTACTCCTCCTTTTACCTTCCATGCCAAACCATCTGTAGTAGTATCAGATGAAACTGAACCATCACCAAAATTTCCTTCACCTGTATTTTTAACAGACGAATATCCGATCCCTGCTCCAAGGAAAGGGACAAACTTGCTATCATTAACAAAGTAATAAGTAGCAGTTGGCATTACAGAAAAATTATTGGTTTTAGATTTGATTCCCTGATATTTTGTTGTAGCACTCATAAAACCTAAGTCAATTCCAACGGCTAACTTATCAATTACAAAATACCCCACTGAAGGAGATACAGAAAAAGTGCTCACTTTAGGCCCATCTATCGATTGTCCGCCAGCTTTAATTGTTGTAGTAATGTTGTTAAATCCTAAACCAGTGTTTCCACTGATCACCCAGTCTCCTTTAGTCATCTGAGCGTTTGATAATCCAAAAAGTGCAACAGCACCAGTTAGTAATAGTTTTTTCATAGTTATTAAAATTTAATTTATACAGGGTTCTATTTGTGGAAATAGAACTCATTATTAGTTATCATTTGATATAAAAAGTTACAAGCGGCAAATTTAACATAAATTTACCATTTATTTAATATTTAATTAAACAATATTATAATCTCTTTTACACCATTGTTTTCAGGAATTTAAAGCGATAAAAAAAAGGTCTGAGCAAGCTCAGACCTTTTTTTATTGTAAAATAATGTACTAATTACTTAGCAAAAACATATTTAACTCCGAAAGTTACAGAAGATAAATTCAATCCGAAGTTATAGTTGTTTGTAGCATCACCATCTTTTGGCTTGTAGTTGTTGTAACCGAACTCACCGATAGTAGCTTCGATAGACCAGTTCTTGTTCAAGAAGTAATCTAAACCTGGCTTCACAGTAACACCAATTTGAGTGTATTTAGCTTCGCTAGAAGTAGAGTTTGAAACTGTAGTATTTCCTGAAGTAGATACTGAGTTATTTTCTAACTTAGTTTTTCCGAACTCCATTGGTACTGCTAATTGTCCGAAGATATATAATTTTTCAGACAAAGTCCAGTATTTTCTTACGAAAGGAGCAACAACGAAAGCTGGCTTCTTAGTGATATTCTCACTTACAGTTGTAGTGTTAAGAATAGTTGTAGTAGTAGTAGCTGTAGTTTTTTCAGTTTGGTAACCAACACCTAAACCAATTGCTAAGTTTGTGTTAACAAAATATCCAACTGTAGGTAATACATTGAAGTTTTCTTTTTTAAGATTACCATTGTTAGATTCTTCTTGAGAATAACCAACAGATCCTGATAAATATGTAGTACCTTTAGCAATCTGAGCATTAGATAAACCGAAAAGTGCAATAGCACTCGCTAATAATAATTTTTTCATTTTAAAAAATTTTAATACTTTCTGAGAGCAAATTTACAGTGGGTCCCTCTAATATTAAAATTTGTTAACGTGATTAATATCATCCAAAAATACTCGCTTTTTACAGAAAAAAAATGCACTTAATATATTATATTATTTTTTTCACAAATTTTTGAATAAAAAAACTCCAATTCTGCAATTGGAGTCCTTAAAATTCGGAATTTTTAATAATTTTATCTTAAATAGAAATTATATCCGATGTTTACAGCGCCTATTGTCCAGCTTGATCTGTATCTTCCAAAATCACGTCTGTTACTAATGCTTTGGTACCCTATATACAATTCACCTTTAGACATCTGATATCCAAATTTCGGTTGTGCATAGAAACCTCCATCCATTCCGTCTTTTACAGAAATAGCATAACCAAGATCTAATCCTACAAAAACAGGAGCTCCTGAGAACTTATACTTTCCTGAAACAGCCACCGGAATAAATCCAAAATCATCAAAGTTATCTTTTCCAAAGAAATGTGAATACCCTGAAGCAACTCCCAGATCCAATCCTTTTGTAATATTCCACATATAAGATGCATCTACACCTAAAGTAAATGATGAAACATCACTGGCATCAGCAACAGGAATTCCGATATGTCCTCCTAGTTTAAAACCTTCTTGCGCATTTACTGCACTTCCTAAAAGCGCAAAAGCGCCCACTAATAATAGTTTTTTCATTTTTAAATAGTTTTGATTGATGCTGCAAAATTAACGTTTATTTTTCATTCTACCTCCCGTTAAAACACGGATAAAAAAAAACACTTACCAGGTAAGTGCTTAAAATTATTTTAAATTACGGTGAGCGGAAGTAATCTTGCTGAAGAATTAAACCTATTAATTTCCATCAAATTTAAATCGGACCCAATGTTTGATTATTCGTTTCGAAGCCTTTTCTCTTCGTCATTATAAGCCAGGATAATTTTCCTTACAACCGGATGTCTTACAACATCCTCTTCAGTTAGATGCACAAAACCAATTTCATTTACACCATGCAAAATCCTCATTGCTTCTTTTAGTCCGGATTGCTGATTTCTTGGCAAATCGATTTGGGTAGGATCCCCTGTTATAATAAATTTAGCGTTCATACCCATTCTGGTAAGGAACATTTTCATCTGGGCATGGGTTGTATTCTGTGCTTCATCCAGAATTACGAAAGCATCATCCAGGGTTCTTCCTCTCATAAAAGCTAAAGGTGCCACTTCAATAACTTTCTTCTCCATAAAACCTTCAAGTTTCTCGTGAGGAATCATATCTCTTAAAGCATCATATAAAGGCTGTAAATAAGGATCTAATTTTTCTTTAAGATCCCCCGGCAAAAATCCAAGGCTCTCCCCTGCTTCTACAGCGGGTCTGGTAAGTATAATTCTTTTAACCTCTTTATCCCTTAAAGCCCTGGCTGCTAAAGCAACACTGGTATAGGTTTTCCCTGTTCCTGCAGGTCCTATAGCAAAAACCATATCCTTTTTCTCGGTTTCTTTAACCAGTTTTTTAAGATTAGTCGTTTTAGCTTTTATAATTTTACCATTGACTCCTTTTACAATAATATCCTGATCAAAAATCAGATGTTTTTCATTCTCATCCTTAATATTGAGAATACTCTCTACATCTTTCAGTTCAATAGAATTATTTTTTGAAATAAATTTTACAATATCATCAAGTTTTTGTTTAAATATATCCAGAGCTTCCTGATTTCCTTTAGCTAAAATAGAGTGATCTCTGCCTGTAATTTTTAGTGTCGGAAAGCTTGATTTTAATAAATTGAAATATTGGTTATTAACTCCATAGAAGATTTTCACATCGATATCTTCCAAATCATATGTTAATTCAAACATGTAAGCATTTTTTTATTAGAATCTAAATTTAAAGTTTTTTTTTCATACTTATATTAATTTTGTTATCCACAATTTTCATTTAAACACCTTTATAGTACAATTAGCTAACTCTTAGTTATATAAAATATCAATTCTCTTAAAAGGTACCGCAATATAGATTATATAAACACTTGTAACAGGTATAATGTGGTACCTTTTTAATTCTTTTTCTTAGTATTAAAAAGATATTATATTCAATGTAATAAAAGGAGGTTTAAACTCATGTAAGCTTCTTTTTTAATTATTTTTTATGAGTTATAAGCACGAAGTTTTCCTTTATTTTAAATAAATTTGCAGGACTAGTATTATTCCACAACTACAAAAATGTCAATTATTACACTCACTTCTGATTTCGGAAATTTAGATTACAGGGTTTCGGCTATGAAAGGCAAAATTCTTTCTTTAAATCCTGAGGTTAATATTATTGATATTACCCACGAAATTCAGGCATATAATCTTATCCAGACTTCATATATCATACGGAACGCGTATAAACATTTTCCAAAAGGAACTATTCATATTCTGTCGGTAGACAGTTTTTATCACAAGTCAAGAAAAAATATTCTCTATAAAGCAGATGGTTCTTATTTTCTTGCTGCAGATAATGGTTTACTTAGCCTTGTTTTTTTTTGATATCAAACCTGAGGCTATTTATGAAATTACTCTGAACAACAGGTTTGATGATATCATTAATTTCACTTCAACAGATATTTTCGTTCCTGCTGCCGTACATTTAGCCAACGGTGGCCTTCCGGAAGTAATCGGACGGAAAATAAAAAGTGTAAAAGAACTTCTATTCCCGAAACCTGTCTATAATGAGACTGAAAAGATGATTATCGGGGAAGTGATGTATATTGATAATTTCGGAAACATAATCTCAAATATCAACAAAGATTTTTTTGAAGCCGCAGGAAAAGGACATGAAAATTTCACGATCAAATTCAGGAATTTAAGTCTTTCAAAAGTATTTTCCAGCCACACGGAAGTTGTTTCAGACTGGAACAGGGAAACCGAATTCCATGGGCAATCCGCAGCCATTTTTAATGACAGCCAACTATTGGAACTTACTATCTATAAAGGAAGCAAGAAAAATGGTGCAAGAAGTTTATTTGGACTGAATGTAGGCGGGAATATTTATATAGAATTTTCGTAAAATTATATATTCCGTAAAAAAACCGATTTTTTTTATATATTTGTCAAAATCTAAAAAATAAAAATGGCAGAGTACAAATTATTGCTTCCTTCCATGGGAGAAGGTGTTATGGAAGCTACAATTATCACTTGGTTATTCAATGAGGGTGATCAGGTAAAGGAAGATGATTCCGTAGTAGAAATTGCAACAGATAAGGTTGATTCAGATGTTCCGACACCAGTTTCGGGAAAAATTGTGAAAATCTTAAAGCAAAAGGATGAAGTTGCAAAAGTTGGTGAAGCCATTGCTATTTTAGAAATTGAAGGAGAAGGCGGAAATACAGCTACAGAAGAAACGATCACTGAAGCCCAAGTATCAGCTCCTGATACTGAAACTTTAAAAACGATTGAAGAACCATTAAAAACGGGAACTTCAACAGTTGAATTTTCAGGAGATCTTTATTTATCGCCTCTTGTAAAATCTATTGCACAACAAGAAAACATTTCTGAATCTGAATTAAAATCTATTAAAGGAAGCGGTTTAGAAGGAAGAATTACCAAAGAAGATATTTTAGCATTTGTTAATAACAGAGGAAACCAACCAAAGGCAGCACCTGTTCAGCAAGTTGCCTCTACTCCACAGCCGGTTGCAACAACTCCTGTTGTAACACCTGTATCAGTTTCAGCTGGTGACGAAATCATTCCAATGGACAGAATGAGAAAAATCATTGCTGAAAATATGGTTAAAGCAAAACACATTGCACCTCACGTTACTTCTTTCATTGAAACAGACGTTACCAACGTTGTAAAATGGAGAAATAAGCATAAAGATCTGTTCGAAAAACGCGAAGGTGAAAAACTTACCTTTATGCCGATTTTCGTAAAAGCGATCGTAAAAGCAATTCAGGATTATCCAATGATCAATGTCTCTGTAAATGGAGATAATATCATCAAAAAGAAAAATATCAACATTGGTATGGCAACGGCTTTACCGGACGGAAACCTTATCGTTCCTGTCATTAAAAATGCAGATCAGCTTTCGCTATCAGGACTTGCAAAGGCGATTAATGATTTAGCTTATAGAGCCAGAAACAAGAAATTAAGACCTGAAGATACTCAAGGTGCTACTTACACTATTTCCAATGTAGGAAGCTTCGGAAACTTAATGGGAACCCCTATTATTCCTCAACCGCAGGTAGCTATCCTTGCTATTGGTGCTATTGTAAAAAAACCGGCAGTACTTGAAACTAAAGACGGTGATGTAATCGCTATCCGCCAGTTAATGTTTATGTCCCACTCTTATGACCATAGAGTTGTAGATGGTTCTTTAGGCGGAATGTTCTTAAAACATGTTCATGATTACCTTCAAAACTGGGATCTGAATACAGAAATTTAAAAATTAAAGCAGCAATAAATTTTGCTTGTTATATGATACAAACCTTCGAAATGAATTTCGGAGGTTTTTTATTATTGCATTTGTGATTAAATAATATTATTTTTAAAACAAACTTTAAATGATGAAATTGAAATACAATAACGTTAACTTCTTGCTATCCTATCCCTTAAATAATTACAACTATTATTTAGGAATAAAAACAATATTTGCTCTTCAAGGTAAAACAGGACTATAAAATGTACTCAGTTTTTATATACCTCCGCAGAAGTCTCAAAAAATCTTTTGATAATATCCGCAATGAACAACTGAAGTACAATTTGCTTCAGGCAATTCCTTTCTGGATTGGTTCGGTGATTACGGGATTTTTTGCCGTGATGTATGCTAAAATATTTGCGTGGGGTGAAAGTCTTTTAAATATCATTTTCAATTGGCATTCATGGATGATCTTCATTATTGCTCCCATTGGTTTTGTTTTATCCTGGTGGCTGGTAAAAGAATTTGCACCGAATGCCAAAGGAAGCGGAATTCCACAGGTAATGGCTGCCGTAGAGCTTGCTAATCCCAAGGAACACAAAAAGATCAGAAGCCTTTTGAGCCTTAAAATCATATTCTTTAAAATTATTTCTTCTGTCATTTTGGTAATCGGGGGTGGTGCTGTGGGACGCGAAGGACCAACCATCCAGATCGCAGGTTCTGTTTTCAGAAAGGTAAACGAATATCTTCCCGAATGGTGGCCGAAAATATCAAAAAAAAAATATGATTATGACAGGTGCGGCCGCAGGTCTTGCAGCAGCTTTCAATACTCCTTTGGGGGGAATTGTATTCGCAGTGGAAGAACTATCAAAAACTCATATTAATTATTTTAAAACAGCTCTTTTTACAGCTGTTATTATTGCAGGCTTAACTGCGCAAACCCTGGCAGGATCTTATTTATATCTTGGTTATCCCAAAACGCATGATGTCTCGCTGATTGTAATGTTCCCGATCATGCTTGTAGCGGGTGTTTCAGGTATTCTCGCAAGTCAGCTGTCCGTTATCATGCTTACCATGAATAAGTGGAAAAAGAAAAATCTGAAAACGGATAAATCAAATATTTTATTTCTTATTATTTGTGCGCTTATCATTGCTTCTATTGCTTATTTTATTAACAGAGAGATCTTAGGATCCGGTAAAGAAATCATGGAAAGAATTCTTTTCACAAAAAACAAGCATGAAGACTGGTATGTGCCCATCTTAAGAATGTTGGGACCTGCTTTATCCTTTACATCAGGAGGAGCCGGCGGCATCTTTGCTCCTGCTCTTTCCGCAGGCGCAAGTATTGGCTCCGTCATTTCAGGAGTGATTCATCTTACCCAAAACGAAACGAATGTTGTGGTTCTTGCGGGAATGGTTGCTTTTCTTACGGGAATTACAAGAGCCCCTTTTACATCGGCAATTATCGTCCTTGAAATGACTGACAGGCACTCATTAATATTCCATTTAATGCTGGCCGGAATGGTATCGTCTA
The DNA here is from genome assembly GCF_046591535.1 of Chryseobacterium proteolyticum. Taxonomy (NCBI): domain Bacteria; kingdom Pseudomonadati; phylum Bacteroidota; class Flavobacteriia; order Flavobacteriales; family Weeksellaceae; genus Chryseobacterium; species Chryseobacterium proteolyticum. Next base: position 914,455 of record NZ_JBJLWK010000001.1, read on the forward strand.
TTGCTTCTATTTTAGTAAGCAGACATTCACTCTATGACGTGATAAAGATGAATTTTTTAAGTGAAATAAGAAGCAAAGAAGAAGTCTAAAATTTTGCAAAAATATTCATAGCTCAGACTTTCTACTATTATCTTTAGCAGTTCCCCACAAACAAATCTGCCGTATCTGTTGCATACTTAAAATACTTTCACTACTTTTGCACCTCGAAATAATTAATAAATTCATTTAACATTATGAACAATTACGAAACTGTTTTCATTTTAACTCCCGTTCTATCTGACGCACAGGTGGAGGAAGCAGTAAAAAAATTTGAAACTCTTTTAAAAGAGAAAAACTGCGAAATCGTTGCTAAAGAGAACTGGGGATTAAAAAAATTAGCTTATCCGATCCAATTAAAAAAGAACGGATTCTACACTTTAATTGAGTTTAAAGGAGAAGGTACTATCGTTGCTGATTTAGAATTAGCTTTCAAACGTGACGAAAGAGTAATCCGTTACCTTACTACAAAACTTGACAAGCATGCTATTGACTATGCTGTAACAAGAAGAACTAAAGTAAAAGTAGCTAAAGCTTAATTATTAACCCATTATTAAAAAAGACAAGACATGGCAATAGATGAAATGGCTAAACAAGCCTCAGCTGGAGGAGAATCAGAAGTAAAATTCCTTACTCCACTTGATATCAATACAAAATCTGAAAAGAAATATTGTAGATTCAAAAAATTCGGAATTAAGCATGTAGATTATAAAGATGCTGATTTCTTATTACAATTCGTAAACGAGCAGGGTAAAATTTTACCAAGAAGATACACTGGAACTTCTTTAAAATACCAAAGAAAAGTTTCTGCTGCTATCAAAAGAGCAAGACACCTTGCTTTAATGCCTTACGTAGCTGACTTATTAAAATAAGATATAAAGAAACAAGAAGAAAGAGAAAAGATGGAGATCTTTTTCTCTTTTTTTAAGTTGCTGAATAAATAATTAATTCTAACGATTTTTAGATTAAAGGAAAGAAATAATTTCTAAGACAACAGTCTTTTTTCTTTTTTCTTTGTTCTTTTCTCTAGAACTAAAAAACGGACAACAACAATGGAAATTATCCTAAAAAAAAGACGTAGAAAACTTAGGACTTGAGTTTGATACAGTAAACGTAAAACCAGGTTATGCAAGAAACTTCTTGATTCCTCAAGGTTACGCACTTTTAGCTACTCCTAAAAACAAAGCAACTTTAGAAGCAACTTTAGAAGCTAGAAAAGAAGAAGAAGCTAAATTAATTGCTGCTGCTAACGCTGTAGTTGAGCAATTGAAAAAAACTACTATTACTATTCCTGCTAAAGTTGGATCTGGTGATAAATTATTCGGATCTATCAACAATGCTGACCTTTCTGCAGCTCTTGCAAAAGCTGGTGTTGAAGTTGAGAAGAAATATATCAAAATTCCAGGGAACACTATTAAGAGAACTGGTAAAGTAACTGCTGTTGTAAGATTACACAGAAACGTAGAGTACAACTTCGAGTTTGACGTTGTTTCTGATGCTCCTGTTGTAGCTCCAGCTCCAGCGGCAAAAAAAGAAGAAGCTAAAACTGAAGAAGAAGCTTAATAAAAAGAGAATTTATTTCTCACACCATATAAACCACTTCATTCGAAGTGGTTTTTTTTATACCCTGATATCTGTTGCCCTATTCATTCCCTCTCAACTTCTGGAGATATTCTGTCGGGGGTATCCCAATTACTTTTTTAAAGATATTACTGAAGGAAGACAGACTGTTATACCCTACCATCATTGCAATCTCGTACATATTGTATTTCCCTTCAAGCATAAGTTCCAATGAACGGGTTATTCTTAAAGCTCTTAAAAAACGAACGTAATTCATGCCCAAAATCTCTTTAAATTTTCTGGACAATGTTCTTGTACTCATTCCAAATTCTTTTGCCGTAGATTCAATGGTAAGGTTCTTCTCCAGGTTGGCATGGATGTATTTGGCTACCTTTAGCAATGTTTCATCTTCCGGGAAAGGATGCTGTACAGGAAACGCTAATTTTTTATCTCTTTTTTCAGGTAAAATTCCCTTAAGTGCTTTGAGAAAATAATATTTAGAACCGTCATTTTTTGTGATTTTCCCATCCCATTCTTTTGTGTATAAAATCATTTCCCGAAGTAAATGACTCACAGAATAAATATTGATTTCATCAAAAAAGCCATTTTCATCTCCATCTTTTTTAAAGTAAAAATTGTATAAATCCACTTTTGGGCTAGATGTAAATATATAATGGGGAATACCGGCAGGGATCCACATAAAACATCTCGCAGGAAGGTACCAGTGCTTAAGTTCAGTAAAGATATGTACGATACCGCCTTCTGCATACACCAATTGGGCAGAACTGTGATTATGGATATCTGTTTTTACATTACCGGTAAGTACATGATATACATAAAATTCTGCGTCTTCTTCCTCTACCGCTTTAAAGTGACTATCATTCATGAGATAAAGGTACTGAGAATATTTCTATTTGGCGTAAATGAGAAAATCTTTTTCTGCTTTAACAAATCATGTCTAGACGTACTGCTCGTACCTTTGCACTATCAAAATCAATTTAGCAAAAAACCTTTAATTAATTTATGAAAATGATATTTAGCACACGCAGATATCACTGGATTGCGTTGTGCTTATTATTGATAAGCATGTCCCTACACTCACAAGTGATCGATTATCAACATCTCAGCCTTCAACAGGCATTAGAATTAGGTCTGAAGAATAATAAAAATATTCAGATCAGCCACCTCAAACAAAGTATGTCTGAAACAAAAGAGAAAGATCTTAAAATGGAAAGATTGCCGGACATTGAATTTCATACCAGCTACACTCAGGTATCTGATCTTTTTCAGCATGAAAACGGAATTTTGGGAAAAGCAACCCGATATAATGTTATTAACGGGATGTATGATTTTACCCTTTCCGCTTCCATTCCGGTATATATGGGTGGAAGAATTAAAAATACGGAGAAGAAATCATCTGTAAACACTGAAATTTCGAAATTACAAACCCATCTGGATGAAAGATCACTGAAAATGCAAATCATTACCGCTTTTCTTCAGATTCACCATTTAAAGGAACAACAAGAACTTATTGCTGAAAAAATGAAGGAAGATTCTGTAAACATAAAACAGGTAAAGGCCTTAAAAGCAAACGGAGTGGTTACTTTTAATGAAGTACTAAGAACATCTTTGCAACTTTCTAATCACAAAATGAGCTGGACAGAACTTGATAATGACATCCAGATCGCGGAACACCAGTTAAAAACAATTTTATTCCTTCCGGACACTCAGGAAATGCATGCTGAAACAGAAGATCTTATTTCTGAAAATGCAGAAATTCCGTATATCAATGAGCTGACCGAAACAGCTTTAATTAAAAATGAATATGTTGAAATCACCAAGAAAAATCTCTCTTTAAAAGAGCTTGATCAAAAAATCGTAAAAGCCAATTATCTTCCCAAGATTACTGCCGGAGGTGAATATTTCATAAAATATCCCAATATGATGTTCTTTCCCCCTGAGCCTTATGCTTATCGTTTAGGAATGATTGGGGTAAACCTAACCTATCCTATAGAGAGCTTATATAAGAATAAATATAAGATGCAGGAAGCAAAGGAAAATGTAGACCTTGCCAAATTACAGATTGAAGAGAAGGAAGAAAGTTTAAAACATTCAGTTTATGAAGCGTATAAAAAATTTGAAGAAACTGAACAAAAAGTAAAAATAGCAGAGGAAGCTATTAATCAGGCAAAAGAAAACTATCGGATCGTTAAAACAAAATACGCAAATAAATTAAGCCTTATCACCGAATTGATTGATGCTGATAATACATATCTGGAAACTCAATCCAATCTTATTTCTGTGAAGATCAACCGACAATTAAAATACTATCAACTCCAATTTACTATCGGAAACTTATAAAACTATGACTAAGAAGCAATTGACCAAAAAAGAAGAAAGAATCAACAAATCGATTACTTTATTAGCCTGGATTCTCATCATAAGCGGAATTACAGGGATGATAAGTTTCTATCTTTTTTCCAGAAAGAATGTAACAACAAATGATGCGCAAATAGAACAATATATTACACCGGTTTCAAGTAAAGTTTCAGGCTTTATTAAAGACATACGGTTTAATGAAAATCAGTTTGTCCATAAAGGAGACACTTTAATTGTAATTGACAATCGGGAATTCATCAATCAAGTAAAAATGGCCGAAGCCAACCTGCATGCAAATTCAGAAAATATTGCAACCATCCAAAGTGGTGTTAATACTAAAGAAAGTGATACTAAAATCATCGATGCTAAAATAGCTTCAGCAAAAATTGATATATGGAGAACGGAACAGGATTATAAGAGATACAAAAATCTTTTGGCTGAAGATGCTGCCACCGAACAACAGTTTGAAAATGTACAGGCTTCATATGATCAGGCTAAAGCCAATCTGCTGGCATTGGAACAGCAAAAGAAAGCAATTAGAGCTGGTGCTAATGAACAAGAGACCAAAGTAGCTCCCGCAAAAAGTCAGATTCAGCAAAGCTCCGCCAATCTCAGTAATGCAAAATTGTTTCTTTCGTATACGGTAGTTACTGCCCCTTATGATGGATGGGTCGGAAAAAAAAACGATTCAGGAAGGACAGCTGATTAAAGAAGGACAAGCTTTGGTTCAGATCGTCAGTAAGGAAAAATGGATCATTGCCAATTATAAAGAAACCCAACTGGGGCAGATTGATCAGAAGCAGGAAGTGATTATTGAAGCGGATGCTTTTCCGGATATTGAATTTAAAGGAAAGATAGTTTCCGTATCCCCTGCATCAGGTTCTCAGTTTTCTCTGGTTAAGCCCGATAATGCAACCGGAAATTTTGTAAAAATAGAACAGCGTTTTCCAGTAAAAATTATTTTAGAGAATGGTCAGGACAATGAAAAATTACTTTCAGGAATGAATGTACTGGTCAGCGCTAAAAAACTATAGAAAGCGAAAAATTCACCATGCATGCGATGATATAAAGGAATTTGAGACCTTATATCCATCCTTAATCCCCACTATCCGTAATTCCAAATCTACTATCTAAGTTAAAAAAATGCAACATAATTCAGTTTATTATAAATGGGTACCACAATGGCTGAAACTGCCGCTCCTTATTCTGGCGCTGTTTCCCCACCTGATGTTATTGTCTATCCTGCATTCCAATAGTGCCTTCACGGCTTCCTTTATGGATGTGGACCCAGATGACATCCAATACTTATTGATTTTGATGTACGGGACATTTGTGGTTACCCTTTTAGTTTTGCAGCGATTTATGGCCTATTTCAGCGTAAAATACTACATTTTGCTGATGTCCTCTATTTCAGTAATTATACTGTATGTATTATCAGTCACCAATGATTATCATATTGTTCTTGTCATCCGCTTTCTTGAAGGGATATTCGGATTATTGGAAGGCGCTATTTTTTTACCCCTTATTATAGCGGAATTGAAGACTGTTCATGCTAAAGTAATTGCTTATCTTTTCATGTACACCATAATGCTTACCGGAGGAACAGTTACCACCTCATTATTAAAATCAAGCATTCAGGATTACGATTTTCAGCATATGATTCTGATGATCGCTTATTTCCACATTTTTGTATTGATTATCGGAATTGCGTTATTCAACAAAAACAGATTCTTTCCCAAAAAGCCACTATATCAGCTTGACATTACCAGCTGGTTTTTATTGTGGACCTGCTTGCAGGCGGGAGCTTATGCTATTATCTATGGAAAACGCCTTATGTGGTTTGAGTCCCATATCATTATTTTATGCTTATTCATATTTTTAATATCCGGAGGATTATTTATTTTAAAACAGAGAAATTCAAAACGCCCAATTTTCCATTTTGAAGTTTTCCATTCTAAAAATGTTATTGCGGGTATGGTTCTTTTTTTTTGTTTTTTATCTGATCCGTTCGGCTTTGAATAATGTTTACAGTATCATGGCTACCGTATGGAAATGGCCCTGGGATTATATTGTAGATGTACAGTATTGGAATGTGGCAGGAACGCTTATTGGCGTTTTATTATCCGGGATCTGTTTAATGAAAGGTATTTCCTCCAGAATGGTCTTCTTTACCGGGTTTTTATTACTGGCCATTGATTGTGCCTGGTTCACATATACTTTTTATCCCGATACAACACTTTCTACCATTTGCCCTCCGTTATTTTTACAGGGAATAGCCCAGGGGCTTTTATTCACCCCTCTTGTTTTCTTTTTAATAGCAGGGCTTCCGGAAGATTATGTAGCAAATGGCACGGCAATGGGAACCACTACCCGATTCTGGACGACTGCTATAGGATATGCTTTAATGCAGAATTTAATGCTCTTTCTTACCTTAAAACATTCTGATGCCTTAAGCTATAACATGACAGATACCAATCCTGTTTTTTATTCACAGTGGACACAGATTTTCGGAGCAAATATCTCTAAGCTACCGGTGAATGAATCTTTATCATTGACAGCCGGAGCGTTTAAAGCAAAAATTACATCACAGGCTATTTTACTTTCCAATATGGAAATATTTACCGGCTTATTCTGGCTGGCATTTATTACGGCACTTTTACTGCTTTTATATCATCCCGCTAAAATTGCGATCAGAAATATAATGTAATTTTTAGGCAAAAAATTTGCATTGCTTTCCCAAATTTGAAAGCATGGACATTCAGGAAATCTCATCAGCTCAGAAAGCATTTTTCAAAACACATAAAACAAAAAGTATAAAGTTCAGGAAAATGTACCTTGAAAAGCTTAAAGAAATCATCACACAGAATGAGGAGCTCTTATATAAAGCAATAGAGAAAGATTTTGGAAAATCAAGATTTGATACATTTACTACAGAGTTATCTTTTGTTCTAAAGGATATTGATTATTATATAAAAAATCTGAAAACGCTTTCAAAACCCCAAAAGGTTTCAACCAACCTTGCTAATCAGATCGGGAAAAGTCTCATTTATCCTGAACCTTTAGGATGTATTCTTGTAATTGGTGCATGGAATTACCCTTATCAACTATCCCTTTCTCCACTTGTTGCCGCCTTAGCAGCAGGAAACTGCTGTATCCTTAAACCAAGTGAAATTGCCGAAAATACAATGGAAGCAATGGCTAAAATTATCAATGAAAACTTTCCTTCTGAATATGTTTATGTCTATAAAGGTGGAATCAATGAAACGACAGATCTTTTGAAACTCAGGTTTGATAAAATATTTTTTACAGGGAGTACCAAAATAGGAAAGATTGTTTATAAAGCTGCTGCGGAAAATCTGACGCCAGTAACCTTAGAATTAGGAGGAAAATCACCGGTCATCATTACTAAAGAAGCAAATCTTGAAGTTTCAGCCAAAAGAATCGTTTGGGGTAAGTTTTTAAACGCAGGACAAACTTGTGTTGCTCCGGATTACCTTGTTATAGAAGAATCCGTGAAAGAGCAGTTTCTGGAAATGCTCCGGAAATACATTAAAGAATTTAAATATGAACCCGGATCAGAACAATACACAAGAATCATTAACCAAAGAAATTTTCAAAGGCTTATTCAATTGATCCAAAAGGATAAGGTATATTTCGGAGGTAATTATAGTGAAGAAAAACTTTATATAGAACCAACCATCCTAACGGATATTGAATGGAAAGATCCTGTCATGGAAGAAGAAATCTTTGGTCCGATTCTGCCCGTGATTTCATTCACCCACTATAACCAAATGATCAATACGATTACAGAATTAGAGAAACCTCTCGCTGCTTATCTCTTTACGAATAACCCAGAAGAAAAAGAAATTTTTAAGCAAAAGATCTCTTTTGGCGGAGGATGTATCAATGATGTGGTAATGCATTTAAGTAACGACCATCTGCCGTTTGGGGGAGTAGGAAATTCAGGAATTGGCCATTATCATGGTAAATATGGGTTTGAAACTTTTTCACACCAGAAATCGATCCTTGAAAGGGTAACATGGGGCGAACCCAATATAAAATATCCACCATATTCTGATAAAAAACTAAAATGGATTAAGAAACTTTTATAAAACAAAAACCGGGGAAATTCCCGGTTTTTATTTATGATTTAGGTATCCATTCGTTGAAAAATGCTTTTACTTTTTCAAGATTATAGCCTTTATCCTGTTCCAGAACATCACTTTGCTGAACATGAATCATTTTACCATTTTTATCCAGAACAATAAACACAGGATATCCGAATTTATCTCCCGGATTACCATATTGAGCAAAAACTTTTTCATTTTTGTTGTCCGGAGAGAAATTAAGGTGATAGTATAAATAATTTTTATCAACAATATTTTTTAATTCAGGTGTGGTTTGTACAAACTGATTAAAGCGTAAACACCAGATACACCAATTTCCACCGGCCTGGATCATAATATTTTTATTTTCTTTTTTTGCCTGAGCAATCAGTTTATTAATATCTTTTTGAGCATCCGCTTTCGGATCATATGGCTTCGGTAACTTAGCCTTCTCCTCAGCGGCTTTTCTTTTGGCATCCAGTTCTGCATGATCAGTCTTTACAATTAATGCCTTATCTCTTGAATCCTTAACATCCTCAGTCCTCTTTGTTTCCTGTGAAAAAACAAAAGTACCTGCGATCAGGAAAGCTGCTATTGATAATTTTTTCATAATATAAAAGTAAAAAAATAATACTTATTGCAAGCAAAAATAGAACCATATTTTTATTATCACTAAATTTGCATGTTTTATGAATTTCCTGATCAAGATACTATACCTGATTTCTAAGCTCCCGTTGAAAATATTATATATTTTTTCGGATATCATTTTCTTTTTAAACTACTACATTGTAGGTTATAGAAAAAATGTAATCACCCAGAATCTAACCAGATCTTTTCCCCTGAAATCAAAAAAAAGAGATCGCAGAGATAAGAAAAAAATTCTATCGTAACTTTTCAGACTACCTGGTAGAAACTGTAAAATCCTTTAGTATTTCACAAACAGAGGCCAGGGTAAGGATGCAGCATATCAATCAGGATGTATTTCATGAAGTCCAAAAGGAAGGAAAAAATGTTATTTTATTGGCCGGACATGTTTTTAACTGGGAATGGATTAATGCATTGGCTACTATCGTTCCTCAGAAAAACTGCCATCCTGTATACCGCAAAGTAAACAGTGAATTCTGGGAAAACCAGATGAAAAAGGTCCGGAATAAATTCGGAAATAAGGCGTTGGAAGCCAATGAAGTTATTCTCAATATTTTCAGGAGTAAAAATGATGGCGACTCCATTTATATGTTCGTTGCCGATCAAACACCTCATGTTTCTCATGTCAACTACGGATTGGAATTCCTGGACCAGAGAACCCCAGTATTTATAGGATATGATAAGTTGGCGACAAGAATGGACCTGGCTTTCATTTACTGTGAAATGAAAAAAGTAAAACGTGGTTTTTATCAGGTAAACTACCATAGAATTTATCCGGACAGTGAAAAGTTTGTTGAGCACGAGGTAGTAAAAAAGTTTCATAAATTACTGGAAAATACCCTTCATAAACGTCCTGACAACTACCTTTGGTCACACAGGAAGTGGAAATATCAGGACTCTATTAAACACTTTGATTCAGAAAAAGAATAATACAGGATGTCTAAAAAATTAGCAGTTGTTATTTTAAACTGGAATGGTAAGGACTGGCTGGAAAAGTTTCTTCCTGGCGTTGTCCGCTTCTCGGCTGATGCGGATATATATGTTATTGACAATCTTTCTACAGATAACTCCATCGATTATCTAAAATCACAGTTTCCGACCGTAAAGATTATTTACAATGACAGAAATTATGGCTTTGCGGGCGGATATAATGTCGGATTGAAAAATATCAGGGCTGACTATTATTGCCTTCTTAATTCTGATGTAGAAGTAACGGAAAACTGGATTACCCCTGTCCTTGACCTCTTTGAAAGAGATCCTGAAATTGTAGCTATACAACCCAAGGTTTTATCCTATCAGAACAAAAAATATTTTGAATTTGCAGGTGCTGCCGGGGGATTAATAGATAATTTAGGATATCCATATTGCAGAGGAAGGGTTTTTGATGATGTAGAAGAAGACAAAGGACAGTACAATGATGAAGCAGAAATATTTTGGGCATCGGGATGTTGTTTCTTTATCCGTTCAAAGGATTTTCAGGAACAAAATGGATTTGACGAAAGATTCTTTGCCCATCAGGAAGAAATCGATTTATGCTGGAGGCTGATCAACACGGGAAAAAAAAATATACTATACAGGGAAATCTACTGTTTATCATGTAGGAGGAGGAACTTTAAATAAGCAAAGTCCGCAGAAGACTTATTTGAATATCAGAAATAACCTTTCCATGATGCTTAAGAACCTTCCTTTCCCAAAACTGATCTGGCTTATTTTTTTCAGACTTTGCTTAGACAGTATAGCGGGTATTTATTTTGGATTAAAAAATGGATTTTCACATCTTTGGGCTGTTGTAAGAGCACATTTTGGCTTTTATGCACAGGTTCCCGGAACCTGGAAACTCCGTCAGAAAAATCAAAAGAATATTTTCTATCAAAGCAAATGGCTTATATTCAAACACTTTATTGGAGGTAAAAAATATTCATAAACTTTGGCTATCCAATTATAATTCATAACTTATCATATTATCAATAAAAATGGATTTTTGTGCAATAGATTTTGAAACGGCAACCAACGACAGAAGCTCTGCTTGTGAACTTGGAGTCTGTATTGTTCAGGATTCCAAGATTGTTGAAACCAAAACCTGGCTTATTAAACCACCCAGTTTTCCTTATTTTAGCCGATTTAATGTTGCGGTTCACGGTATAGAACCAGAAGATGTAAAGGATGCTCCTACTTTTGATGAAATCTGGTATGAAGTGGAAGAAATGATGTATGGAACGCTTATGATTGCTCATAATGCAGGCTTTGATGCAGGGGTCTTAAGAGGGTGCCTTAAACATTATGGTATATTCACACCAAAACTGAATTATTTATGCAGTATTCAGCTGGCAAAAAAGTCCTGGAATTATCTCCCTAGGTATGGATTAAAACATCTGTCAGAATATCATCAGATCAGCCTTAATCACCATAGGGCTGGAGATGATGCCGAAGCTTGTGCTAAAATCTCTTTATTAGCCTTTGAAAAGTTATTTCTAAGTACAAATGAAGAAATTTATGATTACCTGCGGCCTAAAATCAAACAACTCTGATTCTAATTGCTCAATACTTCTGAAAGCAGGTTGAATTTAGGAATGTCTATTTCAAAACTTTCCTGAGTTTCCATGTTTTTAACCAGGTATTTTCCGCTCATATTCCCTACTCCTGACCGAAGCATTACGTTAGAGAAATAACCGAAATTTTCACCTGTTGAGATCTCCGGAGTCAATCCGATTACCCCATCTCCGATGATCTCAGTATATCCGAAACCTACATCGAAGATTAACCATTTTCTTTTCAGGATCTTAATGGGAAAACCACCGTCATTTTCTATGGTTATATTATACTTAAAAACATAACGGTTTTCTGAGGGGTAACTGTTTTTACTATCATATTCAGGTATGACTGAAACTTTGATATTAGAAGTTATTTTTGAAAACATCACTTAACATTTGTTTAAATAAATACAAAAATCTCGCCTTTTTTGAGGCGAGATCGTAACTTATATTATAATTTTCTTAAAATTTATAATTCCAGAGCTTTTCTTTCATCACCGCCCATTAAAATCTCAACAGGATTATCGATACCTTCTTTTACAGCTACTAGGAACCCTACGGATTCTTTTCCATCAATAATTCTGTGGTCATAAGACATTGCAACGTACATCATAGGACGGATAACTACCTGCCCGTCTACTGCTACAGGTCTTTGAATAATGTTGTGCATTCCCAGGATTGCAGATTGTGGAGGATTGATAATCGGAGTAGACATCATAGATCCGAAAGTACCACCATTTGTAATTGTGAATGTACCACCAGTCATTTCATCAACACTGATTTTACCATCTCTTACTTTAGTAGCTAAATCTTTGATGTTTGCTTCAATACTTCTGAAAGTCATGTCTTCAGCATTTCTCAATACAGGAACCATTAATCCTTTAGGACCTGAAACCGCGATTGAAATATCACAGAAATCATAGTTGATTTTGAAATCTCCATCGATAGATGCATTTACATCAGGATACATTTGCAAAGCTCTTGTAACAGCTTTTGTAAAGAAAGACATGAAACCTAGTCCAACGCCGTGTTTTTGGGCAAACTCTTCTTTATATTGTTTTCTGATTCTGAAGATCTCAGACATGTCAACCTCGTTGAAAGTAGTTAACATTGCCGTTTCATTCTTTACAGAAACCAGTCTTGAAGCGATTTTTCTTCTTAGAACTGAAAGCTTAGTAGTCGTTGTTGCTCTTGAACCGTTAGTAGAAGATACACTTCCCATAGCAGGAACAGCAGCTAATTCAGCATCAGTTTTAGTAACTCTTCCATCTCTTCCGGATCCGGTAACTTGCCCTGCATCTATTCCTTTTTCATCAAGAATTTTTTTAGCAGCAGGAGACGGAGTTCCCGTTGCATATGTCTGTGTAGCAGCCGCAGGTTGTGCAACCGGTTTTGGTGCTTCCTGAACAGGTGCTGGTTTTGGAGCCTCTTCTTTCTTAGGAGCTTCAGCAGCAGGAGCAGCTGCCCCTTCTGGTTTAGGAGCATCTACATCAATTAAGCAAACTACCTGACCTACTTGTACAACTTCACCTTCTTCTGCTTTTAAAGTAATTACACCACTTTGCTCAGCTGGAAGTTCAAGAGTTGCTTTGTCTGAGTCTACCTCAGCGATTGGTTGATCTTTTTCTACATAATCACCATCTTTCACAAGCCAAGTCGCGATTTCAACTTCTGTTATTGATTCGCCCGGTGAAGGAACTTTCATTTCTAAAACTGACATATCGTATTTTTTATTTTTTTATTAATTATTATTTATTGATTAAGCTGTTACAGGTCTTTTTGCAGGCGCATCGTTTGTGTTGAAAACCCTGTTGATTACTGCATTCTGATTTTTCTCAAACATCTTGTGACTACCAGGAGCCGGAGCACCACTTGGTACCGGAGCTATTACCTGAATACCTGTATCTCTGAAGTTTCTAAGGATATAAGACCATGCCCCCATATTTTCAGGTTCTTCCTGAGCCCAGATCAATTCTTTTCTATTATCATATTTGCTTAAAATCTGCTCAATAGCATCTGTTTGTAATGGATACAATTGTTCAAATCTAACCAGAGCAATATCTTCATTGTTAAGTTCCTCTTTCTTCGCCAATAATTCAAAATAGAATTTACCTGAACAAAGGACAACTTTTTCTACTTTTTTAGGATCTGCAGTAGCATCATCCAAAATAGGCTGGAAAGTTCCGTTCGCAAAATCTTCTAATGGAGAAACAACTTTAGGATGTCTTAGTAATGATTTAGGACTCATTACAACCAACGGTTTTCTGTAAGACCATTTCAATTGTCTTCTCAACAAGTGGAAATAGTTAGCTGGAGAAGTGATATTGGCTACCACCATATTTTCGTTCGCACAAAGTGTCAAGAATCTCTCCAATCTTGCAGAAGAGTGTTCTGCTCCCTGTCCTTCGGAACCATGTGGCAATAACATTACCAATCCGTTCTGAATCTTCCATTTCTCTTCCGCAGCAGCCAGATATTGATCAACAATAATCTGAGCACCATTTACGAAATCCCCAAACTGAGCTTCCCAGATTGTAAGCGTGTTTGGAGAAGCCATAGCATATCCATAATCAAAACCTAAAACTCCGTATTCTGAAAGGTGAGAGTTATAAACATCAAATCTGCTTTCAGAAATATGTCTTAATGGAATATACTCTTCTTCCGTATCTTCTGTTTTTACTACGGCATGTCTGTGGGAGAAAGTTCCTCTTTCCACATCTTCCCCTGAAATTCTGATGTTGTGTCCTTCAGTAAGTAATGTAGCATATGCTAACCATTCTCCTAAAGCCCAATCTAAAGAATCTACCTCAATTGCTTTTACACGGTTTTCGAAAAGTCTTGTAATCTTATTGATGAATTTCTTATCAGCAGGAAGTGTAGACATTTTAATAGCCAGTTCCTTAAGCTTAGCTAAATCATATTTTGTATCTACAGGAGACTGCATTGCTCCTCTTTTTGCAATAGGATAGTTTGTCCAGTCATCAGACATGAAAACATCCATTGCATTTTTCTCAATCTCCTTAGAAGCATCGAAATCTTTATCCAAAAGTTCTTTGAAATCAGTTTCCATTTTCTTCAGGATATCATTAGAAACAATACTGTCCTGAATTAATTTATCCTTATAAATTTCTCTTGGATTCGGATGCTTGGAAATCAGTTTATATAAATTGGGTTGAGTAAATCTTGGTTCATCCCCTTCGTTATGACCATATTTTCTATATCCCAGTAAATCGATGTATACATCTTTTCCGAACTTCGCTCTGAAATCAGCTGCAAAGTGGATTGCATGAACTACTGCTTCCGCGTCATCAGCATTTACGTGCATTACCGGAGACTCAGTTACTTTTGCAATATCCGTACAATAAGTGGATGATCTTGCATCTGCATAGTTGGTTGTAAATGAAACCTGGTTATTCACAACAATATGCACCGTACCTCCTGTTTTGTATCCTTCCAGGGTCATCATCTGCGCTACTTCATAAACAATTCCTTGTCCTGCAATAGCTCCATCCCCATGGATAACGATCGGTAAAATTTTAGAATAATCCCCTTTGTATTTATCATCTACTTTAGCACGGCAGATCCCTTCTACCAAAGCTGCTACTGTTTCCAGGTGAGATGGGTTCGGAGTAAGATTGATAGAAACTTCTTCACCTGAAGCTGTTTTGATCTTTTTAGAAGATCCTAAGTGATATTTAACATCACCCGAGAATACATCTTCTTCAAATTCTTTTCCTTCAAATTCAGAGAAGATCTGTTTGTAAGATTTTCCAAAAATATTGGATAGTACATTTAATCTTCCTCTGTGAGCCATACCAAGCACCACCTCATCTACACCAAGCTGAGAAGATCTTGAAATCAACTGATCCAAAGCAGGAATCAATGTTTCTCCTCCTTCCAGTGAGAATCTTTTCTGACCAACAAATTTCGTGTGAAGATAATTTTCAAAAGCTACAGCCTGATTCAACTTCAATAAGATCTCAGTTTTTTCATTGGCTGAAAGACTTGGATGGTTTTCATTTACCTGCAACCATTTTTTGATAAAATCCTTCTCTTCAACATTGTTGATATAAGTATATTCAACACCGATAGAGTCACAATAAATGTTTTCCAGGTGCTTAATGATATCCTGCAATGTTGCAGGCTCTTTCATCCCTGTTTCAACAGCACAGTTAAATTTTGTATTTAAATCCTCCTTGCTCAGACCGAAGTTCTCGATATCCAGAGTAGGTGTATAGTGTCTTCTTTCTCTTACCGGATTTGTTTTTGTAAACAAATGCCCTCTTGTTCTGTAAGCCTCAATAAGGTTTACTACTTTAAATTCTTTCTTGATGTGCTCAGGAACTTCTCCGTTTGATACCGCCTGAGATATTTGCTGTACTGCAGGAGCAGTAGTAGCTGGAGCTTGAATGTATTGGATGTTATCTTCATCACCGTAGTTCTCCAAAGCAAAATCAAAGCCTTGAAAGAAGGCTTTCCATGATGGCTCTAAAGAATCCGGGAATTTTAAGTACTGTTGGTATAAATCCTCAATTAACTGAGAATGAGCTGCGTTTAGGAATGAAAATCTGTCCATTATTACAGTTTATCTATTATTAAAATTTGTTTGTATAATTAATCCTCAAATTTAATAAAAAAAACCGACTTGGGACAGCCTCAGATTACTAAAAAAAACATAAAATATATAATTTCCAATAATTTACTTAAAGACAGATAGGGAAAGCTTCATGTTCACATCCTGATCATCCATCGGGCGCTCCATAAAAACCTGACGAATATCACCAAAACGCATCTCATCTTTCTTTGCTTTTTGAATCAATTGCTGAATTGCTTTTACTCTTCCGGCATAAGGTCCTTTGTAATACATCACATAATTCTGCGTAGGATTTACAGATCTGAAACTAAAGTTATTATCTGTAACTCCTATCTTTTTTGACAATGGTATCCCCAGGAAATAGGAAACCTCCTTATCTTTATAATTATCGGCGTCAGTGATCAGGATGGGAAACCCGAATTCATCCTCTTTTTTTCCAAGATCCATGCTTACATAATTGTAAACTTTATTGTAGTTCATAACGATGTTTTTGTACAAAGCATCTTTCTTGTTGGAGGTACTTACATTAATTCCCAGCAATAACTTTTCCTCTTCATTTTCTACCATTAAGCTATCGTATTTTATTGCAGCCATCTGGTTATCTTTTTCCACCTTATTTCCGAGAACGTTCTTAAGGTTGGCCATACTTTTATCGATATTTTCTGTAAAACGGTCCTCCGTCCAGAAATTCTCCACTCTCCTCAGCACAGAAAGTTTAGGGGTATGAACATACCATGTGATCTTTGTTTTTTCTGCAGATAATGCTTTGAATTTAACATCGACAAGCGTTGGGTTCTCATTTTTATCTTCAAAAAGCTGATATTTAAGGGTTTGATTAGGGTTTTCATACCGGATAAACATCTCTCCGTCTCTATCATTTTTTGGATCAACGTAACTTATAGCGCTTCCCATTCCCTCGTAGGGAGTATAATAATCAATATCAATAGTTTGGGAATTTGTAAAGAAATTATTCCAACGGGTAAAATTCTGCAAATTATTGAATTGGTGAAAGACTTTATCCAAAGGATAATCTATCTCTTTTTCAATTTTAAAATCTTTACTTTCATCCACAAAATAATACATGGAAGCAGCATAAGCCCCTACCAGTAAAACAACAATTACACTTATTATTTTAAAAAAAACGCATCGTACAAAAGTAAAACAAATAAAAAAAAGTGACCAATATATTGATCACTCTAGTTTTAAGTTTATGAAAATTATCCAATATGAGTTCCCGGAGGCAATACAGCTCCTTTTTTCACCACAACAATACCATCCTGCACGGAATGGGTTCCAAAGTCGCCATCCTGTAAGTGCTTCCCTCCGATAATCCTTACATTATCTCCGATATAGCAATTTTTATCCAGAATTGCTTTTTCGATATAACAGTATTTCCCTATTCCCATGTTGGGACGGCCATTTCGGTCATTCATGACAATTTCAGTAGTGTTCTGATAGAAATCCGATCCCATTACATAAGAATTTACGATCGTACTTCCTTTATCGATACGGGTCCTGTTTCCGATCACTGAATTTTCAATTTTGTCCGCCATAATAATACATCCGTCTCCAAAAACAGCTTTACTAACGTAAGATCCATTAATTTTGGATGGAGGTAGCATTCTGGCTCTCGTATAAATCGGTGACGAAGAAAATAAATTAAACTGTGGAAAATCCTGACAAAGATCAATATTAGCTTCGTAAAAAGACTCAATTGTTCCAATATCAGTCCAGTATCCTTCATACTGATAACTTAATGTAGCATATTTTCCTATTGAATTAGGAATAATATCTTTACCGAAATCATCCCCCGCACCTTCATCAAACATCTTTTTAAGAATACTCTTTGTGAAAATATAAATCCCCATAGATGCAAGGAATTCTTTCCCTTCATGTTTGTTATGATCAGAAACTTCAGACTTCCAATCTCCTAAAATATCCATCCCAGGTTTTTCAACAAATGAAGTAATATTTCCTTCATCATCGGATTTCAAAATACCAAACCCTGTTGCATCCTTGGCATTTACAGGAATAGTCGCAATAGTTACATCCCCTCCTTTTTTAATATGATAATCCAGCATTTCCCTGAAGTCCATCTGATAAAGTTGATCTCCTGAAAGGATAAGGATATAATCATAATCATATTTTTCAAGGTGTTTCATCGACTGACGAACCGCATCTGCTGTACCCTGGTACCAGCTCTCATTTTCAACATTCTGTTCGGCAGCTAAAATATCTACAAATCCTTTACTGAAGATATCAAAATGATATGAATTTTTAATATGAGAATTTAAAGAAGCAGAATTAAACTGGGTTAAAACCAAGATCTTATTCAGTCCCGAGTTTAAACAATTGGAAATAGGAATATCTACCAGTCTGTATTTTCCGGCAATTGGAACGGCTGGTTTTGACCTTGAATAAGTTAACGGAAAAAGTCTCGTTCCTCTACCTCCTCCCAAAACAATGGAAATAACGTTGCGATTCATAAATATCTTGCGTTTAATTTAGTTTAGATTACTTTTTATTCACTTTATGTATTTCTACAATACTTCTTTTCCTCATTATGTCACTACAGAAAACAAAACAGGTTATACTTCGTTTTATTTATTGTATAACGCAATATACTTCTCCGCAGACTTCTCCCAGGCGAAATCAAATTGCATATTGGCAGTGATAAGGTCCTCCATCACACCTTTTTGATAATATATATGCATCCCTCTGTTCATCGCGTGAATTACATCATCAACTCCCGGATAGGAAAAATTTAATCCCGCGCCTCCTGTAGATATATCCTGCACAGTATCTTTCAATCCACCGGTGTATCTTACAATGGGAACCGTCCCGTATCTCATGGAATACATCTGATTCAATCCGCATGGCTCCACCCTTGAAGGCATCAGCAAAAAGTCTGCTGAAGCATATATTTTATGGGACAGATATTCTTTATACCCCAGATCAAGAGCAAAATTACTGTACAAATGTTCATATTCTTTTAACTTATCTTCTATATATCTATTACCGGAGCCCAGAATGATGACATTTAAAGCACCATAGCTCTGTCTTATACTTCTCCATACAACATCGGGCAGCAGATCGGCTCCTTTTTCTGTTGCAAACCTTCCAATAAATGCAAACAAAGGAAGTTCCGGCTTCAGACCATACTCTTTGCAAAGTTTGGCTTTACTCTTTTTCTTCTGTTCTACGGCATCTTCGATACTAAAGTTATAATCCAGCATAGGATCAATCTCAGGATTCCATACTTCAGTATCAATACCATTGATGATTCCGTATGCTTTTCCGAATTCTTCGCGAACCAGACTTTCAAGTCCGCGGAAACTTATAAAAAGCTCTTCCAGATAGCCTTCCGAAACCGTGGTGAATGCATGTGCACATTTGATCATACACGCCAGAGGATTAATCAATCCGTTCCAGTCTAAAAGTCCCCACCTGTAGTTATCAAACACAGGCATATATTGTGCCATATTCCAGCCCATCATCCCTTGGTATTCACCATTGTGAATTGTCCCAATTGTTTTAACCCCCTTAAGAAATTTAAATTCAGGACAATATTCAATCATAAAAGGAACCAGGCCTGTGTGATAATCATGGCAATGCAAAACATCAGGACGGATTTCCATGGCACTCAGCCAATGCAAGACACCATGCTGAAACGCTAAAAACTGGAAACTTTCATCCTGGTAACCGTAAGGATTATCCCTGTCTAAAAGCCCTGGAATTTTCACCAGGTATAACTCAAAGCCTAAAACATTTGTTTTTTCTTTCATTACCTGAACCTGAAGCATATTGGGCCCCTGATGAATAAAACCATCAAAAACAATATCAAATTCATGATCGTAAATAAAAGATTTATTATACCAAGGCATTACAACCTTTGCATCCACTCCTTTTATTTTATTCTGATATTTTGGCAAAGCTCCTACAACATCTGCTAAACCGCCTACTTTTGCTATCGGATAACATTCCGTACTAAGATGATAAACAATCATTTTACTTTTTATGTAATTTAATTCTATGTAATTTATACTTTTTATCTTTTTTCTGCTTTAAAATCAATCCGGCGAGTGGCGGCAGTTTTAAAGTTATGGATTGGGGCCTGTTCATCCAATCCCCTTTCTCTTCCCTGATAATAATAGGATCTACACCACTGCCACTGTATATTTCATCATCGGAATTGAAAATAACTTCCCAATGTGTTCCTTCGTTCACTCCTATTGTATACTCCAAAATACGGGGTGTAAGATTAAGAACGACCATGCAAACATCATCCTTCCGTTTTCCCTTTCTTAAATATACAAAGACAGAATTATCCTTATCATCGGCTTCCACCCATTCAAATCCTTTGGGAATAAACTGGTTTTCATACAAAGCAGATTCTGATCTGTACGCATGATTGAGATCTTTGACTAATATCTGCAATCCTTTATGAACAGGATACTGTAACAAATGCCAATCCAGGCTTTGCTTAAAATTCCATTCAGCAGTCTGACCGAATTCATCTCCCATAAAAAGCAGTTTTGCTCCCGGATGCGTATACATGTATACATAAAGTGCCCGAAGATTGGCAAACTTTTGCCATTCATCTCCCGGCATTTTATAAATAAGACTTGCTTTCCCATGTACAACTTCATCGTGAGATAAAGGCATCATGTAATTTTCGTTATACATATACATGGACGCAAAGGTTATTTTGTGATGGTTGTTGTTCCTGAGGATGGGATCAAGTTTAAAATAATCCAGTGTATCATGCATCCAACCCATCATCCATTTCATTCCAAATCCCACACCACCATCATGCACCGGCTTGGTAAGCATTGGAAAATCTGAACTTTCTTCAGCAATCGTAATAATTGCATTTCCGAATTCTTTATATACTGCTGTATTAAATTCCTGAAGAAATATTTTTGCTTCAAGATTTACATTCCCGCCATACTGATTTGGCTCCCACTCTCCTTCATTTCTGGAATAATCCAGATGGAGCATGGAAGTTACGGCATCTACCCGCAATCCATCCGCATGATATCTTTCCAGCCAAAACATGGCGTTGGAGATCAAAAAAGATTTTACTTCATTTCTTCCGTAGTTGAAAATGTAAGATTTCCAGTCCGGATGAAATCCTTTTCTCGGGTCTTCATGCTCATATAAAAAAGACCCATCGAAACGATGGAGTCCATTCGCATCTCCCGGGAAATGAGAAGGAACCCAGTCCAGTATTACGCCTATATCATTCTTATGAAGTTCATCAATCAGGAACATTAAATCCTGAGGAGATCCGAATCTTGAAGTTGCAGCATAGAAACCTGTGATCTGATATCCCCAACTGGGATCATAAGGAAACTCCATGACGGGCATAAATTCTACGTGTGTGAATCCCATTTCTATGATGTAAGGCACCAGCTTTTTGGCTATATCACGATAATTTAAAAACTTATCAGGATGGTCTTCTTCCCTTACCCATGAACCTAATTGCATTTCATATACAGAAATCGGAGCTTCCAACCGGTTCTTTTTCCATCGGCTGTCCATCCATTCCTGGTCCTTCCATTCATACCATGTAGTAGAAATCAGAGATGCTGCCTGTAAATTTTGCTCCCAACTTAATGCATAAGGATCACTTTTTTCCAAAAGATCACCGTAAGCCGTTTCTATAGCATATTTATATAAAGTTCCCCATTTAAGATCAGCAATAAAGCCTTCCCAGATCCCGGATCCATCCCACCGGGGATATAAAATATGCTCTTTATGACTCCAGTTATTAAAATTCCCAATCACAGAAACCTTTTTTGCATTGGGTGCCCAGACAGAAAAATAAACTCCTGAAACCCCGTCTTTCTCTACGGAATGTGCCCCAAACTTATCGTAAAGCTTGTAATGCTTACCTTCTTTGAAAAGATAAACATCATCATCCGTAAAAAGTGTATAGGTTTTAACAGAGTTCATTAGTGTTTAATTTTATATGCTTTGAAACTACGGAAAATACAGATAGAAACAATTAATTATAATTCAAATAATTGTTATAAAAGTTCTTTCATCCACCTCCCTATCAAATATATAAAATTTAATAGTCTTCTGATTGTTTTTTACCAGAAATTTTCAACGTTTATATATCTAAAGTTTTTTTATAAATTTAGCCTTAACTTTTTATAAAACGCATGATGAAGTTTAAGCTTTACACTGATGAAAGTGATGACAGAACTGTTTATATAACAGGAAATTTTAATAACTGGAACCCTAAAGATGATCAATACAAGCTTACTTCCATAGATGCTAACAACTATAGTATTGACATTAGCGATGAATTTTTGCCCTCAGCAATAGAATACAAATTCACAAAAGGAGGCTGGGAAAATGTAGAGCTTGACCAGTATGGAAATATTACTCCCAACAGAAAAGTAAACAAATCGACAGGAGAAGTCTCTGACATTGTAAAGAAATGGAGGCTTAACTGGGGACCTTTTAAAGATGAATTTTTTCCCATTATTGAAATCATCTCAGAAGAATTTTACATTCCACAACTCGACAGATACCGAAAAGTATGGGCATTACTTCCCTACGATTATTATATATCCAACAAAAGCTATCCTGTACTCTATCTTCAGGACGCACAGAACCTCTTCAACGAAGGAAGTGAATACGGCAATTGGGAAATAGATAAAAAACTCTCTATTCTTGCAGAATACGGACGTGGGGATGTCATCATCATCGCGATTGAACACGGAAGTCAGGAAAGGATAAAGGAATATATATTCGACAATGATCATGTTGCTCACGGTTCCGAAGGCAAGAAATACATACGCTTCATTACAGATACGCTGAAGCCTTTCGTCGATGAAAATTACCGGACCAAAAAAGACAGGGAAAATACAGGTATTGGCGGGAGTTCATTAGGTGCCCTTATTAGTATTTACAGTGGATTTCTATACCCTGAAGTATATTCAAAATTACTGATCTTCTCTCCTTCGCTTTGGGTAGAGCCTAACAATAATTTTCCAATGATGAACTTCCGTATTCCCTTCAAGACTAAAATCTATTTATACGGAGGAGGAAAGGAAGGATCTAAAATGGTAAAAAGAATCCGCATATTTGAAGAATATTTAAAAAAATGGGAACAAAAAAATCTTTTTGATTTCGAATTTAAAACCAGTATTAATCCCGAAGGTACACACAGTGAATTCTATTGGTCGCAGGAGTTTCCAAGGGCCATCGAATGGCTATTTTATGACAATACAGAAAATCCTGTAGAAGTAGCACCACAACAACAATCAATCAAACCGTAAAAATTATGAAACTAATTAATAAAAAAAATAAAAATTACATTCAGGTTTTTCAACTATTTACAGAAGAAGAATGGATCAAAAAAAATAAAAGCTTTAACAAAAATATTTCCACCTTTTTTACAGGAAAAAAGAATGAAGTTTTCATCAGCGCTAGTGAAGATAGCATTACTTATTTTATCGGATTAGGAAAATCGTCTGTTCAAAGTTTTGAGATCCAGCAGGTGGCAGTAAAATTTTCACAAACACAAAAAAATAATTTAAAAGCTGTCCCTACTCTGTTGATGAGCGATTTCATCAGCCAAAAACAATTTGAAGAATTTATCAAAGGACTGTTATTAGGAACATACAAATACCCATTTGATAAAAGCCATCCTTTCTGGAGCCCTGAATTTGAAATTCACTTTGAAAATATAAGCCAGAAAAAACTGGATAATATCAGCCAAAAAGCATTAGCGTTGTCCAATGGTCAGACAGCCTGCCAGGAATGGTTAAATAAACCTGCAAACCTTAAGACCCCACCCGTTTTAGGCTCATACCTTAAGGATCTGGCAAAAAAACATCAGCTTAAATACACTGTATTCAACAGAAAAAAATGTGAGGAATTAGGTCTTGGAGCGTATCTCTCAGTTAATCAGGGAAGCGCTTATGATGCTGCCTTCACCATATTAGAATATCGGACAACCGTAAAAAAAGCAAAGACCATTGGATTAATTGGAAAGTGTGTGGTTTTTGATACCGGAGGCATTTCATTAAAAGATCATCAGAACATGCATTATATGAAATCCGATATGGGCGGAGCAACTGCTGTTATAGGATCTTTAATTTATGCTTCAGAGATGCAGCTTCCTGTAAACCTTGTTGTAATTTTACCTATTACCGATAATGCTATTTCTGAAAAAGCTTTTCTGCCAAGTGATGTCATCACAGCTTACAACGGAAAAACTATAGAAGTTCTGAATACTGATGCAGAAGGCAGAATGATATTAGCCGATGCTCTTTCTTATTTGGCTAAAAACTACAAAACAGATCTTCTTATTGATCTGGCAACCCTTACAGGAAGTTCAGTAAGAATGTTTGGAGATACCTGTGGTGCTTTGTTCTCAAACAATGAAGAAGTGAAAAATCTGTTATTGCAAACAGGTGACAGAACCAATCAAAGGCTGTGGAATCTTCCCTTGTGGGATGTATGGAAAGAAGACATACAATCTGATGTAGCAGATCTTAAAAACATTTCCTTGAAGCCGATTGGTGATTGTATTGTAGCGGCCAAATTTCTGGAACAATTTATAGAAAATCATCCGAAGTGGGCTCACCTGGATATTGCGGGAGTCACTTTCGGGAGTGTTGGTTATGCCAAAGAAAAAGCAGCAACAGGTTTTGGAGTGCAATTGCTGACGGATTTAATCGAAAATTATCATTAAAAATTAGTTTATTACAAAATTTCTCTGTATAATTGATTTAGGATTTTCAAAATCTCAGCAATGGCTAATTTTTAATATTAATTAGTTAATAAAAAATTGCTTTTATTTTTGATAATTCATTAAATTTTTAAAAACACTGTATGGAGGAGAAAACTATAGTATGTATTTCGTGCTATTACAAGGGCTATGATTTCATGGACGAAATGAAGATGCTCGGTAATAAAATAATCCTGATTACATCCGAAAATATCAGAGAAAAGAACTGGCCGTGGCATGCGATCGATGAGGTTTTTTATATGCCCGAATTAAAGCCGTCCGTATGGAACCTTGAACATCTTATTCAGGGATTCTCTCATCTTATGCAGACCCGAAAAATTGATGCTGTCGTTGCTCTCGATGATTACGACGTTGAAAAAGCAGCACTGATCAGGGAGACTTTCCGTATCCCAGGGATGGGACAAACTACCCACCGCTATTTCAGGGATAAACTGGCAATGAGACAAAAAGCCAAAGATTCGGGTATCAACGTACCGGAATTTACAGCAGTCTTTAACAATGATGAGGTTAATACTTTTATTGAAAACGTTCCTGCTCCGTGGGTGTTAAAGCCCCGTTCCGAAGCTTCTGCATCTGGGATAAAGAAAATCACTTCTAAGGAACAGCTTTGGGAAGCTTTAAATGAGCTGGGAGAAGAACGGCATCTTTTTTTACTGGAAAGCTTTAAACCCGGAGATGTTTTCCATGTAGACAGCCTTACTTTTGATAAGAAAGTGGTGTTTACATCAGCATCTCAATATCTGGCCCCGCCGATGCAGGTTTCCCATGAAGGAGGTGTTTTCAGAACCAAAACTTTAAGCAGGCAATCTGATGAATTTAAAGCTCTTGAAGAAATTAATGCAAAACTCCTCTCAAATTTTGGATTACTGAATGGAGCCACCCATACTGAATTTATAAGGAGTAAAGAAGACGGAACATGGTATTTTCTGGAAACCTCTTCACGTGTAGGGGGTGCACATATTCCTGATCTTGTTGAAGCTTCCAGCGATATCAATATCTGGCGCGAATGGGCAAAGATTGAAGACGCACTCCTGAGATCAAAAAAATATGAAGTAGCCAAACCCGTGGAGTACCATTCCGGGTTGATCATTGCCTTAATTAAGGATCAAAAGCCTGATTACGGTCCGTTCGAATGTGAAGAAATCGTTAAGTACCTTCCTATAGATTATCATGTCGGGATAGTATATAAATCCGGAAACGCCGACATTATACAGGAAAGACTCGACTTCGCAGCAGAGAAGATCAATACCGGATTACTGAATATTTTACCTCCGAAAGGTAAACCCACAAGTTAGTTCGGTCTGTATTCAAATTATAATTATTCCAAGCATGCCACATATACAACATACTGATTATTATTCAAATATATTGGGAATAAGCATTAAGGTAGAAGTAACAGGACATTACGGCTATCCTATCATCATGTTCCCTACTTCGCAGGGATTGTATACCCAGAATCATGATTTCCACCTCAACGGAAGCATCAACTGGTTTGTAGAACAGGGTAAGGTAAAGCTGTATAATCTTCAGACTATTGACAGCTGGAGTTTTTATGATGATGCTATATCGCCGCAACAAAGAATAAAAAATTATGAAAGGTATGTTCAGTTTCTTATTCAGGAATTTGTCCCTTATATTCAGAAATTACATAAAACACACCGGGTTGCTATAGCCGGTGCCAGTTTCGGAGGATACCATGCTGCAAATTTTGCATTCCGGTTTCCTGATGTCATCTCACATTTATTCTGTCTTTCCGGGGCATTTACGATCCGGAATTTCATGGACGGATATTCTGATGATCTTGTATATTATAATTGCCCCAGAGAGTTCGTCAAAAATGATGAGGCCTGGAAATATAAACATATGCATATTGTCTTAAGTACTTCTGATCAGGACATTTGTAAGGATAAAAACCTTGAAATGGCAGCAATCCTTCAATCAAAAGGAATAGATTACTGGTATGATGAAAGAAAATGGATCAATCACGACTGGCCGTTGTGGAGAATGGTATTTCCGACGTTCATCAGCACATTTTTTTCCTGAAAAATCAGGTTCTGACAATCATTTATTAGTATAAAACAATAAAAATAACAATTATGAAAAAAAAAGGTGGGAATTCTATTTGGTATGGAGGATACATTTCCCTGGGCATTTATCGATAAAGTAAATGAGCTGGGAAGTGGCGAGATTATAGCAGAACCTGTCCATATTGATAAACTTGAACAAGGGGCTGATTATGGTTATGCTGTTATTATAGACAGGATTTCCCATGATGTTCCCTTCTACAGGGCATACCTCAAAAATGCTGCACTGAATGGGACCTATATTATCAATAATCCGTTCTGGTGGAGTGCTGATGAAAAATTTTTCAATAATGCACTGATGACAAAACTGGGAATTCCTCTTCCCAAAACGGTATTATTACCTTCTCACGAAAGGCCAACCAATACTACGGAAACATCATTCAGAAACTTAAAATTTCCTCATGACTGGGAATATATATTCGATTATGTAGGTTTTCCTGCTTATATGAAACCTCACGACGGAGGGGGCTGGAGAAATGTGTATAGAATTGAAAATCCGGAAGATTTATGGAATAAACTGGGTGAAACAGAACAACTCGTGATGATGGTTCAGGAAGAGATTATTTTTGATGATTACTACAGGGTATATTGCCTGGGCAGGAAATACGTTCATATCATGCCTTATGAGCCACGAAATGAGCCTCATTTAAGATATGCAACCAATCATCAGACTAATGGTGAAGAACTGGAAAAACTATTGAAGACCATTCACGATTATACCATAACAATGAATGAGGCCTTAGGATATGATTTCAACACCGTGGAATTTGCAGTACGGGATGGAATTCCTTATGCTATTGATTTTTGTAACCCTGCGCCTGACGCCGACAGAAATTCTGTAGGAGAAGAAAATTTTGCATGGATTGTGGAACACGCTGCTCTGTTTGCGATTGAAAAAGCCAAAGAATATGTTCCAGGAAAGCCTAATATTTCCTGGGGAAATTTTGTAAAAGACTCTATACGATAGATCAGTGAAAGAGAAAATAAAAAAACACTAAAAGGATGCACCAGTTTACTATAGGAATCGAAGAAGAGTATCAGATAATTGATGTTGAAAGCAGGGATCTTATTTCTCATGTTTCTAAAATTATTGAAGGTGGGAAAGCTGTTTTAAGTGAAAATTTAAAACACGAAATGCATGAATCCATGATTGAAATGGAAACAGGGATCTGCCAGAATATTCAGGATGCAAGAACTGAGCTCACGAATTTAAGAAGGCATCTCATCAATATCGCCCATGAACAGGGGCTCAGGGTATCAGGAGGAGGAACCCATCCTTTCTCCCATTGGTCGGACAATTCCATTACCCAGGGTGAACGTTATGTAAAAATTGTAGATGATATGGGAGATGTAGCCCGGGAAAATCTCATTTTCGGTCTTCATGTTCACATTGGTATTCCCAATCGTGAAGAGGGAGTAAGAATTCAAAACGTAATGCGATATTTTCTTCCCCATGTTTACGCCCTATCAACCAATTCTCCGTTTTGGATCGGAAGAAATACAGGTTTTAAATCATACAGACAAGAGATCTTTGTCAAATTCCCAAGAACAGGGATACCAAGCTATTTCAACTCATTGGCTGAATTTGACAGCTATGTAGACCTTTTGGTGAAAACAGGAACGATTGATAACGCCAAAAAAATATGGTGGGATCTTCGGGTACATCCATTCTACCCTACTATTGAATTCAGAATCTGTGATATGCCGTTAAGGATTGATGAAACGGTTTGCCTGGCTGCCATTATGCAGAGTTTAGTGGCCAAAATTTATAAACTTCACAAGCAAAATTTAAGTTTCAGAAGTTATAGAAGGCTTTTATTAAACGAAAATAAATGGCGCGCTTCAAAAAGTGGTATAGAAGCGCATCTTATCGACTTTGGTAAAGAGGAATCGGTGCCATATCCGGATCTCCTGAAAGAACTGCTGGAATTTATAGATGATGTAGTTGATGAGTTAGGATGCAGAAAAGAAGTAGAATACGCATGGAAAATACTGGAAAACGGAACCGGTGCAGACAGGCAGCTTCAGATCTTCAGGGAAACAGGAGACCTTACTAAAGTGGTAGATTATATGATCTCCGAAACAGAATACGGCATTACCCACGGCGAAATCATTTCATGATATTTTTGGTAACTTTGCAAAAATATGATGTATGAAAGATATTAGAATTGCTCTGTTGGACATGAACAACAATCATGTTAACCAAGGATTTAGAAATATTAAAGAAATTTCTGAAGCCTTCAGGCAAAATTCTGAAGAAAATGTAAGCATTGAGGTATTTGATGTACGATACAAAGATGAAATTCCGGATATCAGAGATTTTGATATTTTCATTTCATCCGGAGGGCCGGGAAATCCTCATAAAGAAGGTTTGGACTGGGAAATAAAGTACTCTGATTTTTTAGATGCCGTATATAACCATAATAAAGAAAAGGAGGATAAGAAATATTTGTTTCTCATATGCCATTCGTTTCAGATAGGAAGTATTCACTGGAATCTGGGAAATGTATGTCCAAGAAAATCTTACTCTTTTGGAGTAATGCCTATCCACAAGACAGAGGAAGGAGAACGTGAATTCTTATTTAAAAATCTTTCAAATCCTTTTTATGGTGTAGATTCGCGGGCATTTCAGTTTATAGAACCGGACCATGATCGTTTTGAGGAATTAGGAATGAAGATCGTTGCAATAGAAAAATTCCGACCTCACATAAACCTTGAACGGGCTGTTATGGCAGTTCGCTTCTCAGAAGAGATCTTTGGAACACAGTTTCATCCCGAAGCAGATCCGGCGAGCATGCTTGAAAATCTAAAAGATGAAAAGAACAGAGCTGCGATGATAGAAAACTTCGGAAGAGAGAAATATCTTGAAACACTTGACCGCATTGATGATGAAGACAAAATTGTTTTGACAAGAGCACAGATCCTTCCGGCATTTTTACAGTTTGCGAAAAAAAAATATTCTGAAGAGAACAGGTGTAATTGCTTGAAATAAAAAGTAAATAAACGCAACCTCATAAATCGAGCAATTTTGCTCGATTTTTTAAAATCACAAAGAAAAAAATATGATCCCAAAATACAGAAAGCAATTTAATAAAGATTTTTCGCAGGAAAAATACAATCAAGTTAAAGATATTCTTACGCAAAAAAGCGGTATTGAGCCTGCATTCAGAATTTCAGAAAGTCCATTTTTTCTTACTAAAGAATTTGAAACCAAACTCATTGACGCCAGTGAAAGCATTATCGATCAGATAAAGGCTTTACCTAAAGAAATTCTTCAGAAAGCTATCCCGGAGAATTGTAAAGTTCCCAATGATACAGATCAGCCTCACTTCTTCACCATTGACTTTGGTGTTTGTAAAAATGAAAATGGAGAGATTGAGCCACAATTGATAGAACTACAGGCCTTTCCTTCGTTGTATGCTTTTCAGAAAACTTTTGAAAATACTTTTTGTGAAGTTTATCCCTTTCTTTCAGCAATTAAGAATCCCATGTCTGCTGACCAGTTCACTCATTATTTGAAAGAGTTAATTATCGGAGATGAAAATCCGGAAAATGTAATTCTTCTCGAGATTTTTCCCGACAAACAAAAGACGGCAATAGATTTTGCGCTGACTGAAAAACTACTCGGAATAAAAACAGTTTGCCTTACTAAAGTAAAAAAAAGAAGGAAGAAAACTATACTATGAGGATAATGGCAGACAAATTCAGATAAAAAGGATTTATAATCGTGTTATTTTTGATGAATTGGACAGAATTCCGGGTCTTACTCTTGAATTCGATTTTCGAGAAGAGGCAGATGTTAAATGGATCACTCATCCCAATTGGTTTTTTAAAATTTCAAAATACCTTTTACCTTTATTACGACATCAGTTTGTTCCTAAAAGCTACTTCCTCCATGAGTTTCCCGAGCATGAGAATCTTGAAAATTATGTTTTAAAACCTTTATTTTCATTTGCAGGTAGTGGTGTAGAACTCAATCCTACCTTTGAAATAACAGATTCTATTACAGATAAGGAAAATTATATATTACAACGGAAAGTACAATACGAACCTGTTTTTGAAGATATCAATGGTGAATTTTCAAAAGCAGAGATCCGTTTATTGTATATTTGGCGGGAAAATGATGAACGTCCTATCTTACTTGAGAATCTTGGCAGAATGACCAAAGCTGCCATGGTGAATGTAGATTTTAATAAAAAAGATGCCATCTGGATCGGTAGTTCTAATGTATTCTTTGGAGAAATGTAAAAATAATTAAAACAACATCTGTTTATGGAACAAAATTCCGCTTTTGAAGAGTTTGATAATACCACTAAAAGGCGCGACCTATTACCGGTATGGATCAAGATCTTTACCTGGTTTTTCTTAATTGGAGGGTCTGTAGCATCCCTGATACTAATTGCAGGATTTTTCCTGACAAATGTATCATTATCAATTTACGGAATCAAAGCCAATCATCCTTATACTATTCCTGGTCTCATCGTTTGTATTCTTTTAATTTTTAAGGCCATTGTAGCTTATGGACTTTGGTTTGAAGAAAAATGGGGTCCAAAAACAGCAATTATTGATGCTATTATAGGTATTATAGTTTGCATTGTCATGATGGTAGTTATTCCTTTCGTTAATTCAAACATCAGCTTCACCATTAGACTAGAATTAATCCCTCTCTATTTTTATCTGATGAAAATGAGGGAGATTGAGAAGAGATGGACAAGCTTATAAAAGAAAAACCTCCAAATGGAGGTTTTTTCATTATATTCTTAATCAGATTTTATCGTCTTCCAGCAATTCTTTAGCCTGATACTCCTGGACAAGATCAATCGCATTTGAAATCACATCGCTCAGGGCAGTAATAAATGTTCCTTCTTCAGCCATTCCGATAGCATGTTTCAATGCCTCAATTTCTTTTGGAATAATCTCATAACTTACATCTCTTCCGGCTTCATTAATTCCGTCTATAATCAGACCGTTAATTTCCTCTTCTTTCCTTCCCCGAAGATGTTTTTCATTTCTTATGATAATGTAATCAAACATTCTCCCCGCAATCTTGCCGCATAACCGTATGTCTTCATCTCTCCGGTCTCCTACCCCTGAAATAATTCCAATTTTTTTGGTTGACTCTACATTTTTAAGATAATCTTCAATCGCCTCGTAGCCATTTGGATTATGGGCAAAGTCTATTAAAACCTTAAAATTTTTAAACTTAAATATATTCAATCTTCCCGGTGTAAGCTGTGCACTTGGAATAAATGTTCTAAGTGAATTTGAAATATCCTCAATACCAAAACCGTACAGGTAGCAGGCTAAACTTGCTGCCAGAACATTTGCGATCATGAATTTTGCCTTACCTTCCATTGTAATAGGAAAATCTTTAGCCCTTCCAATGCGGATCTTCCAGTCTCCTTTTTTAATGGTTACAAAGCCTTCTTCATACACACATGTAATTTTTCCTTCTTTCGCGAACTTCTTAATATACGAATTATTCTCGTCCAAGCTGAAAATTGCTAC
This sequence comes from Chryseobacterium proteolyticum, assembly GCF_046591535.1. Classification (NCBI taxonomy): domain Bacteria; kingdom Pseudomonadati; phylum Bacteroidota; class Flavobacteriia; order Flavobacteriales; family Weeksellaceae; genus Chryseobacterium; species Chryseobacterium proteolyticum. The sequence continues at coordinate 946,671 of NZ_JBJLWK010000001.1, forward strand.
ATTGCTGTCCAGATCATTTACAATTCGCATTGAATATTCATCATCGGCATTCATTACACTCCAGCCGCTTTTCTTTACACTATCCAATACTACTCTCTTTACTCTGGTAAGATCTTTTAGATTATGAATATCATTCATCCCCAAGTGATCTTCTTTAATATTGGTTAAAACGCCAATATCACACTGTGAAAAACCTAACCCTGAACGCAGAATTCCTCCTCTGGCAGTTTCTAATACCGCAAATTCTACAGTCGGATCTTTTAAAACAAATTCAGCGGAAAGCGGACCTGTGGTATCTCCTTTTGTAAGCATGGTATTCTGAATATAGATTCCATCTGAAGTTGTAAATCCAACTCTGTATCCGTTATTTTTAACAATATGGGAGATCAGTCTCGTCGTGGTTGTTTTACCATTAGTCCCCGTTACAGCTATAATAGGAATTGTAAAAGGTTTACCCTGTGGATACAGCATATCTACAACAGGAGCAGCCACATTCCTCGGAAGACCTTCACTTGGAGCAAGATGCATTCTGAATCCAGGAGCTGCATTTACTTCAATAATGGCCCCACCACTTTCTTTGAGTGGCTGAGTCAGATTTTCAGCCATGATATCGATACCACAAACATCAAGACCGATGATTTTAGAAATCCTTTCGGCCATGGTAATATTTTCAGGATGTACCATATCCGTTACGTCAATTGAGGTACCTCCCGTAGAAAGATTGGCAGTAGATTTCAGGAAAACGACTTCTCCTTTCTGAGGAACCGTCTCCAGTGTATACTGAAGCTTTTCAAGAAGCTCCATCGTATCCTTATCAATTTGTATTTCCGTTAAAACATTTTCATGACCATAACCTCTCCTCGGATCTTTGTTTTCCTTTTCAATCAGTTTTCCTATATCATGTTCTCCGTCACCTACCACGTGGGCAGGTACCCGTCTGGCTGCTGCAACCATTTTATTATTAATGACCAGAACCCTGAAATCATATCCTGTAATATATTTTTCAACGATCGTTTTTTTAGAATAGTTCTGGGCATGTTGCAGACCAATTTTAGCACTTTCCCAATCATTTACATTGATAGATGACCCTTTTCCATGATTACCGTCCAATGGTTTAAGAACAATCGGATATCCGATTTTTTTAATAACCTTTTCCAAGCCTTCTTCATCCGTTACAAGGTCACCTATGGGAACCGGAATTGCCGCATCATGAAGCATCTTTTTGGTAAGCTCCTTGTTACATGCAATATCTACCGCAATTGAGCTTGTTTTACCGGTAATCGTTGCCTGGAATCTTTGCTGGTTAACTCCGTATCCCAATTGTACCAGAGAATTGGTTCCTAATCTGATCCATGGAATTTTTCTGGAAACGGCTTCTTCTACGATACTCCCTGTAGAAGGACCTAAACGAACACGTTCCCTGATTTCCTTTAATTTATGAACGCATTCACTGATATCGTATTCTTTTCCTTCGATCAGGGCTTCAGCAATTTTTACGGCTTCTTCAGCAGCATAAATTCCTGCATTTTCTTCAATATAATCAAATACTACATTGTAAACTCCGGGAGTTTTTGTTTCACGGGTTCTTCCAAATCCGGTGTCCATTCCTGCCAGGGTTTGGATTTCGAGAGCGATGTGTTCAATAACATGTCCCATCCAGGTTCCCGTTTCTACCCTATGAAAAAAGCCTCCTCTTACGCCCTCCGAACAGCGATGGGTAATCAAGGAAGGTATCAATTTTTCTATACGCTCTCTGAACCCTTCAATCTTATTGGTAGGAAAATTCTCCATCTCTTCGAGGTCCAACCGCATCTGTATCAGCTTCTTCCTTCTGATGCTCCAAATATTTGGACCACGTAAGGCCTGTATCTTCTCAATTTTCATAGTCAATTTGCATTTTTCTTGATTAATAATAACATCTTCTAAAATCAAAGATAATGTAAAACCATAAACAAAACCATAGACCATTTAAAGATTTCCCAAAAAAATTAAATATTATTAACAATCTTAAAATCCTCAAAATCAATTTATGTATAATTGATATTTCCTCGAGTACTAATAATTTTTTAAATTTGCATACATGATGAAACCTGTTGGAAAATTAATTGTTATCGGAGGTGCTGTAAATAAAGGAAGTTTTGCAGAAACCGATTATGATCAGAACATAGAAAAAAACCTTAATTTTTTTGAAAGAGGTATTTTAAGAAAGATCATTAATGAGTCTAAGCTCAAAGAAAATTCTGTAATAGAAATCGTTACTACAGCTTCACAGATCCCTCAGATTGTAGGAACGGAATATAAGAAAGCATTTGAATTTCTGGGCGCAAAAAATGTCAACATTCTGGATATCCATAACCGGGAAGAAGCCAATTCTGATGCTATGGTAGCAAGAGCCAATGCAGCGGACGTGGTGATGTTTACCGGTGGGGACCAATTGCGGCTTACATCTATCCTTGGCGGGACAAGATTCCACGATACCATTCTTTTAAAATACCAGGAGCAGGATTTCATCTATTCCGGAACTTCTGCCGGAGCTGCTGCTGCTTCAGAAAACATGATCTATCAGGGTAGCAGCTCGGAAGCATTATTAAAAGGAGAAATAAAAACCACTCAGGGGTTAGGACTTATTGATAATGTAATCATTGATACCCACTTTGTACAAAGAGGACGCATCGGAAGACTTTTCCAGGCAGTTGTTAATAATCCAAGAACATTAGGAATTGGATTGGGAGAAGATACAGGTCTTTTTATACATAATGATGTAATGACTGCTGTAGGTTCGGGTCTTGTGATTATCGTGGATGGACGTTTTATCAAAGATACCAATCTTACCAATATCAATTTAGGCGAACCTATATCCATTGATAACCTTACCGTGCATGTCATGTCGATGAACGATCATTATGACCTTACCACAAGAACATTAACGATTGAGAATTCACAATTCAATCCTATCCCACAGGACAAATAATTTGATCCCGAAAAATTGAGAGTGAAGAATTGAAAGTTTTTAGTGTATATGAACTAAAAACCTTATAATTTATAGTCAATATAATCGTAAGTTTACCACCTTCAACTTTCATTTAAATAAAAATATGAAAATAATCATCCACGGTGGTTTCTTTTCCGAAAGTGACCAAAGCCATGAAGTAAAAGTTGCCAAACAAAATTCATTAAAAAATATTGCACAAAAAGCATTTGATTATCTGCAATCCAATTCAGCTTTTGATACCGTAGCGTATGCAGTATCTCTTCTTGAAGATGATGCCCTGTTCAATGCAGGAATAGGTTCCCAAATCCAAAGTGATGGTATCATTCGGATGAGTGCAGCGATCATGGATGGAGAAACACAGAAATTAAGTGGTGTTATTAATATTCAGGATGTTAAAAATCCCGTATTTGTAGCAAAGGATTTAATGAAGGAGGAAGATCGTGTTTTAGGAGGTAGTGGTGCAAAAAAATATGCTTCAGAACATGGTTTTCAAGATTTCTCTACAGAAATTCCCCAAAGAAGAAAAGAGTACGAAGCAAAAATCAATAACGGAGGAAAAGGAACTGTAGGCTGCGTAGCCATAGACAAGGATGGAAAACTTGCTGTTGCCACTTCAACCGGTGGAAAAGGATTTGAAATTCCCGGAAGAATTTCTGATTCAGCTACTGTTGCCGGAAATTACGCTAATTCATTTTGTGCGGTAAGCTGCACTGGTGTAGGTGAAGATATTGTAAGCAATGCTACAGCAACAAAAATTGTGACCCGGGTAACTGATGGAATGAAATTGAAAGATGCATTTCATAAAACCTTCGAGGAATTAAAAACTATTGATGGCTTTGCAGGTGCGATTGCTCTTGATAAAGATGGAAATATCTATCATCAGGACTCTTATCCTACGATGGTTTTTGCAAGTTTTGATGGTGAAAATTTTGAAATATTCAATTAATTTAACATTTTTTTTATTACTGCTTTCATTTTTTTGGCACGCAATTTACATGATACTAAACAACAAATTTTTAATATTAATTTAAAAAAATAGAAATCATGGGAAATAAGACAAACGGATTATTAGCTTTATTAGGTTTAGGTGCTTTAGCATATTGGAAGTACAAAAAATCCACACCAGAAGAACAACAAGCTGTAAAGGACAAAATCAACAACGTTAAGGACAATGTAAACAAGTGGGGAAATGATCTTAAGAACAAAGCAAATGATGTAGCATCCCAGGTTCAGGACAAAGTTGATGAGGCTAAAACAAAAGCTCAGGACTCTTTAAGTTAAAACAAGTTTTTTTTAACATTCATATACAGAAAAGTCATCGTAATACTTATTTACGATGACTTTTTTTGTGCTTCCAATGCAAATACCAAAGGTATATGATTTCCAAATTGCGGTATTCTCCATTTACCTTTCTCAGATTCTACAATGTGTTTAAAACAAGGATAGGGAGACCAGTCAAATTCCTGAAAGTCATTTATGGTCATGTTATTTTTAATTAGATTCTGGATAACCTCTGTCAATGAATGATTCCACATCACATATTCCTGAGTAATATCGGCTGATGGATCTGCATACGTTCCGTTATATGTTTCAATGATCGGTTTTTCATTGAAATAATTATAAGCAACCCTATTAAAGTCATCATCAAACATCCAGACAACAGGATGAAATTCTGCCATGATAAACTTCCCATCCGGTTTTAAAAAGTGAGCAATAACCTGCGCCCACTGATCCAGGTCGGGAAGCCATCCTATGGTTCCATAGCTTGTAAATACAATATCGAACTTTTCATCTAAAACATTGGGAAGATCGTAAACATCAGAGCAAATAAATTCAGTATCGGTTCCACACTTCTTCGTCAAATCTCTTGCAGTGGCAATAGCTTTGTCAGATAGATCAATTCCGGTAACCACAGCTCCTAGCCTTGATAATGATATTGAATCCTGTCCAAAATGGCATTGCAAATGCAGGATCTTTTTTCCTTCAATATTTCCTAAAAGATCGAGTTCTATGGAATTGAGTGAACTTCTTCCATTTAAAAACTCATCAACAAAATAAAAGTCCGATTTAAGATGGGGTTCCACCTTAGCATTCCAGGAGTTTCTGTTAATTTCTAAATAATTCTTTTCCATGATTGAACATATAAGTGCTATGATGTGTATTGTAAACAATATTAATTATAATTCCCCGAATCAGTCATCCAGAGAATCATCGGATGGAATCACAATAGAAGTGTAAGGACTGTAAATCTCCCACCCTAAAGTTTCATATAATGATTTACCCTCTGTAGTGGCCACCAGAAAATTATTCCGGGCGCCTTTTGACAGTGCTATTTTTTCAAGTTCTTTCATTAGTAAAGAAGCAAGTCCTTTTCTTCTGTGTTTCTCATCTGTAATGATCTGATCATACACAGCCATATCATCAACAATAGCAACTCTTCCTATCGCTCCCTGCTCATTTCCATTTTTGGTCATTACCCTTACAACATGCGTAGAATTATACACGTCATGATGAATCGTGTAGTCATCTGGGAGACAACGCTTTAAAGCAACCATGGGATGAAAACATGACATCATATACTGGTCACCCTGAATTTTCCATTTTGAGGGGATTTTATCCTTAAAAGTTTCAAAAGTTGAGGAAACTTTCAGGTATACCCATGGTTCATCAATTATCTTCGACAGCTGAATAAAATCATCATTAGGTTCAGAAAACAGATATCGCTTTTTCTGCATAGGAGCATTGACATCAACAGTAAAACCGGATTTATATGGAACCGGTAAAGGTAATTCTCTTGATAACGACCATCCTTTCAACCACTTTTCTAATATTTCGGCTGAAGCTTTATTTTTCATGATAAGGCTATTAAAAATGTTGACATAAATATAATAATTGATTGATCTTATCTCACAATAAATATAGATTATATACATCTCAAAATATTAAAATAAATCACCATCTTTAACATAGTGTATTATGAAAGGCCAGGTTTTAAACAGATAAAAAATAATTTCATGAATAAAAAACATATTGTAATCATAGGTTTAGGAGGTGTAGGGGGCTATTTTGGCTTTAAAATAAGCCAGAATAATGAAACTTTCCACCAATATATCATATCATTTGTTGCAAGAGGTGAAACCTATAAAAAAGTGAAAGCGGAGGGCTTGACCTTAATTTCCACTGAACACCGATATAGTAAAACATGGGCTAATTCAGTTTATGAAAATATCGGGGAAATTGTAAAACCTGATCTTGTATTGATTTGTGTAAAAGAATACGACCTGGAAAGAGTTTGTCAAGAACTGAAAGAAGTCATTACTGAAAATACCATTTTATTACCTATGATGAATGGTGCTGATATTTATGACAGAATAAGAAAAATAATTCCTGCTCATGTTATATTGCCTTCATGTGTTTATGTGGCTTCTCATATAAAAGAAAAAGGAGTTGTAGAACATAAAGGGAAAACTGGAAAGTTGATTATTGGCAGGGATCCACAAAATTTTTCCCAAAACATAGATTGGGTAATCAATGTTCTCAAAGAAAGCAGGATCGATTTTGATTTTAAAGATGATGCCTTAACTGATATCTGGACCAAATTTACTTTTATAGCAAGTTTCGGACTGGTAACAGCTAAATACAACTCCTCTATTGGTACCGTTTGTACAGATCCTGCACAAAAAAATGAGGCAGAAGAAATAATGAAGGAAATAAAAGCAATTGCAGATAAAAAGGGGATTTTCCTTGAAGATAATATCATTGAGAATACTTTTGAAAAAGCATCAGCATTTCCTCATGAAACTCCTACTTCCCTTCAATTGGATATTAATTCCGGAAAAAAAGAAAGTGAACTGGAATTATTTGCAGGAGCAATTATCAAATACGGAAATGAAAACGGAATCAAGGTACCTTTTACTCAAAAAATATATGATGAAATAAAGGCTAAGATAAAATAAAAAAAGAGTCTTCTTATCTTGATAAGAAGACTCTTTTTAGTTATTAATCTAGACTATCCCAAAAACTCTTCCAAAGAAACTGTTTTTTGCTCTCCGGCTTCAAGGTTTTTAAAAGTCACTGTTCTGTTTTTAATCTCTTCTTCACCCAGGAATACCAGGTTTTTAATTCCCTTTTTTTCCGCATAAGTGAATTGCTTATTAATTTTTGCACTTTCAGGATAAAGCTCGGCAGAAATCCCCTTTGCTCTGAGTTGAATAATCAGCTTTAGAGCTTCAAGTGTTTCTTCCCCTCCGAAATTAGCAAACAAATATTCTACTTTCGACGCAGCCTCTTCCGGGAAAAGACCTAGCTCTTCCATAACCAGATAAATCCTGTCTAATCCGAAAGAAATACCGATACCCGGAATATTTTTAACCCCGAATACAGCCGTAAGATTATCATATCTTCCACCACCACCGATAGAACCCATTTGAGCTTCATCAGCTTTCACTTCAAAGATAGCTCCTGTATAATAATCCAACCCTCTTGCTAATGTAATGTCGAAAACAAGGTTCTGCAAGTCTACGCCAAGACTTAAAGATTGCGTAAGAACAAACTCCAGTTCCTCTACTCCTTTCAATCCTATTTCATTTCCTACAAATTTTTCCTTCAGCTGAAGAAGGTTTTCCAAAGCATCATCCGATTGAGAGAATAAGAAATCTAGTTTATCGATAGATTCCGGGGAAATTCCTCTTTCTAGCAATTCCTTGATTACACCGTCTTTTCCAATCTTATCCAATTTATCAAGTGCTACAGTAAAATCAATAAGCTTATCTGTAATTCCTGCATATTCTGCCAATCCGGAAAGGATTTTCCTGTTGTTGACATGAATCGTTACCGAAACTTTCAAGTCTGAGAAAGATTTCAGATACAGCTGAATCAGCTCTACTTCCTGTAAAAGACTTTCACTGCCTACTACATCGGCATCACACTGGTAAAACTCCCTGAACCTTCCTTTTTGAGGGCGGTCAGCTCTCCAAACCGGTTGAATCTGATATCGTTTGTATGGAAATGTTAATTGCCCGTGATTCATTGCCACGAATCTCGCAAAAGGTACGGTAAGATCATAGCGAAGAGCTTTGTCCGTAAGACTTTCTGAACTGAAAGGCTTATCCAATGCTTTTTGAAAATCGGTAAGCATCTGTGTCTTTTTATCTTCTTTAGCTTCATTGATGCTCGAGTTCAGAATCTTAAAAATTAACCGATCTCCCTCTTCTCCATATTTCCCCGTTAATGTCGAAAGATTTTCAAAACTTGGTGTCTCCAAAGGCTGGAATCCAAATAATTGAAAGTTATTCTGTAAAATATTAATGATATATTTTCTTCTTGAAACTTCCTGTGCGGTAAAATCTCTCGTTCCTTTTGCTAAGCTTGGCTTCATTCTATAATAGGTAAATGATAAATAATAATTGATAAGTCTTGCAAAAATAAGGAATTGAAAGGACTTTTTAAATTCCGGAAGATTTTAATTATTTAAAATTTGAACTCATCAATTCCCTTATCATTAAACAGTATTTTTGTACAAGCCTCATGATTTTTCAAAGCTCCCTGTACACGCCATATGATCGTATATTTCTCTCCGATCCTCATCTGTTTACCCCTGCTCGATTTTAGTCCGTATTCTTTGAAAAGGGCTTCATATTTATCCACCACTTCATCATTATAAGAAAGGGTAATCTGATAAGTATAGCGGGTTGTAATCCTATCGATAACGTTCTGTATGTATTTGAAAAGGACCAAAAGTAAAACTACAGATATGGAACCGATCAGAGCTTCCTTATAATATTCCGCACCTATCGTCATACCCAGTGCCGCACAAATCCAAATAGTCACAGCTGTTGTAAGTCCGGATACCCTGTTTTCCTCCTTAAAAATAACTCCCGCCCCTACAAAGCCGATTCCTGTAATAATATTAGCTGCAATCCGATCCGGACTTCCCTCGACACCAAGACTCAAAGATAGCATGGTAAACATACACGAACCCAATGTCACTAATATCATTGTCCTAAGTCCTGCAGATTTTAACTGGTACTCTCTTTCGATCCCGATGATTCCTCCAATTACAATCGAAAATACTATAGGGAGTATATCGTTTATACTAATCATTTATCTTTTTTTTGCCTATGTCAAATTATTATTTTTTTGTTTTATTTACAAATGTCTTATAAAAAAATATTATCAGTTTTCAGTACGTGTGCCCATTATTTACCGGTAGGTTTCATAACATAAATAGGTATGGAAAAAGCTGAAGGAATACAGATCCCCCAGCTTTTCATTGTTTCACAATTTGTGTTTGATCAATTAGTAAATCAGATACTTTCCAGAATTTCTATAATCTCTTCACCATAGTTTTCTATTTTATGTTTTCCGAAACCTTTGATGTCTAATAATTCTGCTTTTTTTGCCGGTTTATATTTTGCTACGGATAACAGCTCTTTATTACTGGCTATAAAATAAATTGGGAGATTTTGCTCTCTTGCTTTTTCCGATCTCCATAATTTCAGGGCATCGAGAATTTTTTCTTCATCCCTATTCAGCATTTCATTTTCTGCCGAATATTTTACACTTTTGGATTCTTTTACAGCAGATACTCCTGCTTTCAGTTCTTCGAAGTATAAGACAACTGACCAGTAAAGCTCGTCGTGTACAAAAGCGGTTTCCGTTTTAATAATTTCATGATTTCCGAGAAAATCGTCCAATGCCTGCTGATCTGTATACAGATACTCTTCGGGCAGCCTTATTTTAAAAACTTTTACTCTCATCATCTGTGTTTTTGTATTATTTATTACCCCCTAACAGCAGGATTTCATCAACCCTTATTTCTGTAATATACCTTTTTACACCATCTTTATCATCGTAAGATCTGTAGGTAAGCTTTCCCTCAATAGCGATTTCTTTTCCTTTGGGAACATACTTCTGAAGGATCTCCGCAACTTTTCCAAAGGCAATCAGATTATGCCATTGTGTTTCTTCTACTTTTTCACCTTTTGCATTGGTGTAGTGATCACTCGTTGCTAAAGACACGCTTGCTTTTACATTCCCACTGTCGAAGTTGATCATTTCTACTTCTTTTCCTGTGTAACCGATTAATGTTACTTTGTTTCTTAGTGACATAACTATAAATTTTAAAGATTAATATTATCAGATAAGAGACGTTCACTGCTTTCTCAAATCTCTGTTGCAAAGATTGCCATCCCAGCCCATTAAAGTCGGTTATAAACTATTTAAATTCATTTGTAGTCGTTTGTAAACGGATAATCCGTACCTTTGATTAAATATTCATGGTATGAAAAAAGAGATCAACATCTTTGAATTTCCTTTTAATTTAGGCCTTACTAAAAAAGAACATGAAACAGAGCCCGGAGTAAGAAAACTTCCGGATTGGCTTCGAAAACTTAATTTTCATGCTAAGCTCCATCCTAAGAATATTTTGAGACTTAATGGTCCTGACTATGCAATGGATTTTGATGAAGAAACCCAGGTAAAAAATCCAGATCGAATCATTGAATATGCCCAAAAGCAATCTGACCTGATCCTGAAAAACTATGATAAAGACACCCTCAATGTAATCATTGGCGGTGACTGCAGTATTTTAATAGGAACTGCAATCGCCCTTAAAAAGCTGGGAAATTTTGGTTTGTTTTATCTTGACGGGCATACTGACTATATTCCACCTGAACTTTCACCAAGTGGTGGCGTAGCCGGAATGGATCTGGCTATCGTTTCAGGAATGGGACATCAAAAACTCACCAATATTCGTGGCCTGAGGCCCTATTTTCTTGAAGAAAACATCTTCTGTGTAGGGAATGCAGAAACAGACGATGAAGACTATGTAAACCAGGTTATTAATTCAGGCGTTCATTATTATGATCTGGAAAGTCTACGTAAAAATGGTTTCAGCAAAACGGCTGAAGATTTTTTAAAAATGGTTCAACAGAAAGGTTTGGATGGTTTTTTCATTCATTTCGATGTTGATGTATTGAATGATCAGATTATGCCGGCTGTTGATAGCAGAACAGAAGATGGAATCGACTATAATAACCTCCGGGAAATTCTGACTCCATTGATTGAGAATGACCAATGTTTTGGAATAGAAATTACTATATTAGACCCTGACTACGATAAGCAAGGCGTCTACACAAAGGCATTTGTTGAAAATTTAACCCAGATAATAAAAAAATAAAGAAGAATTCATGAAGCAGAAAATAAAAAGAACACTAAGGGTTTCGAAATATGTAATTTATAAAGAAACGCTCGTCGATTACAAAGAACATTTCTGGTCTTTTTTAGGTGCATTTTTTGGAATCGGAATCATTGCATTCATCCAGTCGCACTATCTTTTGGAACAGGAGAACATTTTTCTGATCGGCTCGTTCGGGGCATCCAGCGTTTTAATCTATGGAGCCATTCAAAGTCCGTTGGCACAACCCCGGAATCTTGTAGGAGGTCACCTTCTTTCTGCATTGGTGGGTGTAACGATTTATAAAATAGTTCCCGACGTATTATGGCTGTCAGCTCCGTTGGCTGTTGCGTTTTCAATCGTTCTGATGCAGTATACGAAAACCCTGCATCCACCCGGTGGTGCTACAGCGTTGATCGCCGTTACCTCATCAGGAAAAATTCCGGAACTGGGATATTGGTATGCATTATCTCCTGTTCTATCGGGGTGTATCATCCTGCTTCTTGTTGCTTTATTTTTCAATAATATTACTTCCAACAGAAGTTATCCCAACCATACAAGATTTCTGCGGTTGTTAAAGAAAAAGCATCAACACAAAATGAAAAAATAATATTATGAATTGTCTAGAATGTGGCGAAAAGATCATCGGAAGATCAGACAAAAAATTCTGCAATGACGCCTGCCGCAACGCCTATAACAATAAGCAGAATAAAGACTCCAATAACCTGATGCGGAACATTAATAATAAACTTCGCAAAAACTACCGTATTCTTACGGAAATAAACGTGGAAGGTAAAACAAAAATTTCACGTTCAAAGCTGGATGGCTTAGGTTTTGATTTCGATTACATCACTAACATTAAAGTTTATAAAAACGGTTCGGAATATAAATTTATTTACGATTACGGTTATAAACTTTTGGAAGATGATTTTGTATTGATTGTAAAAAATCAAAACTAAGAATACACCACCAAAATTAATATCTATGAAAGAAGTTGTTTTAATTACCGGAGCTAATGGAATGGTTGCCCGAGAGCTATCAAAAAAGATAGATCCGGAATATACGGTCCGGTTGCTGACCCGGAAAAAGACCAAAGACAATGAATACGAATGGGATATTAGTAATAGGACAATTGATGATTCGGCATTTGAAAATATCAGTCATATCATTCATCTTGCTGGAGCCAATATTTCTGAAAAAAGATGGTCGGATGACAGAAAAAAAGAGATTATTTCCAGCCGGATTGATTCTGCAAAACTTATTCTTGATACTTTAAAAAAGAAAAACATCAAGTTAAAATCTTTTATATCAGCTTCCGCCACGGGAATTTATGGAGCTTATACTTCACAGAAAATTTTCTCAGAGGAAGATGAAAAAGCCGATGATTTCCTTGGAAAGGTAGTTATGCTTTGGGAGCAAGCTGCTGATGAATTTCTTAGTCAGAATGTTGCAGAAAGAGTTGTTAAAGTAAGAACATCCATCGTACTATCTGAAAAAGACGGAGCCTTAAAAAAAAATGGCAACTCCCGTGCGGCTGGGAATCGGTTCACCCATTGGAACCGGAAAACAATATATGCCGTGGATTCATCTGAAAGATATCATCGGTATATATGAATTTGCTCTAAAAAATCCTCAGCTAAAAGGAGCTTATAATGCTGCATCACCACAACATACAACCAACGAACAGTTTACGGAAAAAATTGCAGAGGTTTTACACAAACCTTTGTTTATGCCTAATGTTCCTGCATTTGTACTGAAGATCATTTTTGGAGAGCTTTCTGTTGCTTTACTGGAAGGCTCAAGGGTTGATTCCCAAAAAATTCAGAATGCAGGCTATCGGTTTCAGTTTCCTGATCTGAGAGATTCGCTGGAAGATTTACTGAAGAAATAAGATCCACGGTCTTTTCTCAGAGGATACATAAAGAGAAAGTATCTGTTAATATTGAAGTATCTGATTTCATATCTAAATACCACATTATGAAAGACATCATTGTTACCAAAGCCAGACAGAATAATCTTAAAAATATCTCCTTAAAAATACCTAAGAACAAAATCACCGTTTTCACCGGAGTATCGGGATCAGGAAAATCATCCCTGGTTTTTGAAACAATCGGGGCTGAAGCTCAGAGGCAGATCAATGAAACCCAAAATAGCTTCATCAGAAACCGCCTGCAACATTTTGGTGTTCCGAATGTAGATAAAATTGAAAATCTGAATGTTCCATTTATCATCAATCAAAAGAGATTAGGAGGTAACGCCCGTTCTACAGTGGGAACCGCAACCGATATTTATGCTTCTTTACGATTACTTTTTTCAAGAATCGGTGAGCCTTTTGTGGGATATTCCAATGTATTTTCATTTAATAATCCCCAGGGAATGTGTCCTGAATGCGAAGGTCTTGGATTTGTACAAACGGTAAATACTGAAACTCTCTTTGATAAAAATAAATCCCTAAACGAAGGTGCTATACGGTTTCCTACTTTTCAACCCGGTGGCTGGCGGCTGACCCGATATATTCATTCCGGATATTTTGACAATGATAAGAAATTAAAGGACTATACAAAAAATGAATGGGAATTATTACTGAATGCTGAAGAGCACACTCCTAAACATCCTTCAAAAGAATGGGGGAAAACGGTTAAGTATAAAGGAGTAATTCCAAGGATTGAAAACTCATTTTTAAAAAAGGACTCAAAAGAGAATATCACCAGGAAAGAAACGCTGAAAAAAGTAATCATTACTAAAGATTGCCCGGTCTGCAAAGGAAAAAGATTGAATCCAAAAGTTTTGTCCTGTAAAATTGCTGATAAAAACATTGCCGATTGTACAGCATTATCAGTGGATGAACTTCTGGTATTCATCCAGTCCATCCCCTCCAAAACCTACTCTTCCATCCTATCGGAGCTGAAAAAAAAACTTCAGAATCTCATCGATATAGGATTGCAGTATCTCACGCTGGACCGGCAGACAGATACTCTGTCCGGAGGTGAATCTCAACGGGTAAAAATGGTAAAACAGTTAGGAAACAGTCTTGTCGATCTGTTGTATATTTTTGATGAACCCAGTATTGGTCTTCATCCCAAAGATATTGATCATATTGTAGACATTATAAAGAAAATCAGAGATAAAGGAAATACAGTATTGATCGTAGAACATGATCCTGATCTTATTAAAATAGCAGACCTTGTCGTAGATATGGGACCTGCATCCGGAAAAAATGGAGGCGAGATTATGTACCAGGGAACTTTTAAGAATCTAAAAACGGCTAAAAGCAAAACCGGAATCTATTTCAGCAAAATTCCAGATTATAATAAAAATCCCCGATCAGCAAAAGGATTTATTGAAATAAAAAACGGAAGTATGTTTAATGTTAAAAATATTGACATAAAAATCCCGAAAGGAGTTATGACGGTTGTAACGGGAGTTGCAGGTTCCGGTAAAAGCACGCTGATCAATAAAATACTCCCTCTTTTTTATCCGGAATTAACCGTCATTGATCAATCTGTTTTTACGGCCAGCAGCCGTTCCAACCTACTTACTTATCTCAATCTTTCCAATACGGTCCGAAAGCTCTTTGCAGAATCAAACAATGTTTCGGATAAGCTTTTCAGCCGGAACGGAGAGGGCGCCTGTCCCAATTGTAAAGGTCTCGGAATAGAAAAAGTGGACCTCGCATTTATGGATGATATTGAGCAACCTTGCGAAGTTTGTCAGGGATCAGGATACAAGCCCGAAGTTCTTCAATATCATTATCACAAAAAAAAATATTGCTGAAGTGATGGATATGACCGTTTTAGAAGCGCTAAGTTTTTTTCCCAAACAAGGATTCGGACATGAGCTTACACTGCTGATCAAACTTGGTTTAGATTACCTTACTTTAGGCCAGCGACTCGACAGTTTTTCCGGCGGTGAAAGGCAGCGTCTAAAATTAACCAAAGAATTAAACCATACTGCCAGGGTTATAGTTCTGGATGAACCCAGCACCGGACTTCATCCTATCGACAATGAAAAGTTGCTTTTATTTTTTGAGGAGCTTGTGAATAAAGATAACACCCTTATCGTCATTGAACATAATCTGGATATTATTGCTCAGGCAGACTGGATTATTGACATTGGTCCCGGAGCCGGAAAGTTGGGTGGTAAAATTATGTTCGAAGGGACTGTAGAACATCTTTTATCCGCTTCCCAGTCCCAAACGTCTAAATATCTGAAAAAACATCTCCATGGAAAATAGTAAGATATGATCTATATCGATCAAAATCTCTCAATTTAAAGGCATTTTACAGGATTTGTTGGAAAATAAATATTAATTTAGCCCGTACATTACAGAGAAATTAAAGGTCATCTGATAACCATGAATAACAGCTTAATCTTAAGGAATATATCCCGACATATATCGCTCAGCGATGATGAAGCCAATTACTTCAATTCTTTGTTACGCGAAAGGAAAGTCAGAAAAAAAGAATGTATCCTGAAACAGCAGGAAGCCTGTAAAGAAATCAGCTTTGTTCATTCGGGCCTACTGCGTGCTTTTTATTTGGATGCGACAGGTAAAGAATCCACAATTATGTTTGCCCTTCCTGATTGGTGGATCACTGATATGTATTGTTTCGTTAATGAAAAACCCGCTATGCTGAATATTGAAGCACTCGAGGATAGTTTTATTTTTCAATTGAAAAAAGGAGATCTGGACAAATTGTACTATACGGTTCCGAAATTTGAAAGATTCTTCAGAATTATGATGCAGAATGCTTATACCAGGGAACAGCTAAGGATCATTGAAAATCTCTCCCTGTCTTCAGAAGAACGTTATAATGCCTTTATCCGGAAATATCCTGTGGCGGCAGAACGTATTACCCAAAAGCAAATCGCTTCTTATCTTGGGATCACGCCCGAATTTCTAAGTACCATAAAAACCAATAAAAATAAAAAATGAATACTCTTAAACTATCTTATTTTTTTTTACATGGTTTCTTTCTTTATTTTACTTAAAAATAAAAGATAATGCTAATATTAATTGCCGGACCTTACCGAAGTGGTACCCACGATGATCCAAAACTCATCAAACAAAATCTGAATAAACTAGAATCAGCAGCATTGCCTATTTTCAGGAAAGGTCATATCCCGATGATAGGTGAATGGGTGGCATTACCACTGATACACCTTGCCGGTTCAACAAAGATAGGTGATGAAGCTTGGCAGGAAATACAATATCCGATTGCCCACAGAATTCTGGAAAAATGTGATGCTGTATTACGGATAGAAGGAGCATCCAAAGGAGCTGATGAGGATGTAAGAATTGCTCAAGAAAGAGGACTGAAAATTTATTATCATATAGAAGATATTCCCTATGCAGAACAATAAAGTGAAAATCATAAAGACTGAAATCTTATCAGATAACTGGTACACCCTGAAAAAGGTTACCTATGAAAAGATAAAAAACGACGGATCAGTAGAAATCCAAAGCAGAGAAGCTTACGACAGAGGAAACGGTGCCACGATCCTGCTTTACAATAAAAATACAAATACGGTTATTCTGACAAAGCAATTCCGATTACCTACGTTTATTAATGGAAATTCAACAGGAATGCTTATAGAAGCCTGCGCAGGTTTACTGGATGATGACAATCCTGAAGATTGTATCAGAAGAGAAACCGAAGAAGAAACAGGCTACCAGATTTCGCGGGTAGAAAAAGTTTTTGAATCTTATATGTCTCCGGGGTCAGTAACTGAAATTCTTCATTTTTTCATTGCGGAATATTCTAAAGAAATGAAAATAGCAGATGGTGGTGGCCTTGAAGAAGAAGGTGAAGATATTGAAGTGCTGGAGTTATCTTTCGGTGAAGCATTGCAAATGATCGATAACGGGGAGATCAAAGATGCAAAAACAATCATGCTCCTTCAATATCTTCGTGTAAAAAATATTTTGTAGCATCATCTTTGCTGCTAAAAAACTAATATCATAAAAACTGAATTTAAAATAAAATAAGTATTTTTCATTCTTGGTTTCTTAGCCTTAGAATTTCCCGAAAAGGATGTGAGAAGTACACTTAAAATTTAAAAATATGAAACGGAAATTTTCATTGATTATCTTATTATCGTTATCATTAGCTGCCTTTGGTCAAAAAAAAAGAAAGTGTAAGCATTAAGGAAAAAGCACTTACCGAGCAGTTCAAAAATGATTATAAAAAGAAGACTTATAACAAATTTGAAGGAAAGATCGTTGTGAAAGATAATCAGATACAATTTGATGATAAAACCATTTTCTATGATAAATCGGATAAACTAACAAGTTTAATTTTACGGGAAGGACTTATCTATCCGCAACTCCTGACCGATTATCAAATGGAAAAATTCATAGAGGAAAGTACCGACAAAACCCAGAAAAGATTTCTGCGTCTTCAGAAAAATCCCCGTGCCGGTTTCGATGTCAATAATGTAAAATTAAGCAATACCATAGAACTAACGTTCCTCGAATCCAGCCTGAAGGCCAAAAGATTCAGAGTGACCTGCAAGGATAGTAAACTGGGCAATTTAATTCAATATCTTTTTGAACTGACTAATAAAAATGCAGGTAAAGAAACTTCTATGGAAGAGTTTGTTAAAAATTCAACTTTGACCTACCTGCAGCAGCAGAGGCTAGATTAGAAGATCTTTAATTATAGCAGTGTCAGATGATTTTAAAAATTTCAAGCATCAAACAGCTTAATGTAATTTTCTTATTATTTTCAATTTATCAGATAATTGCACTAGTGTCGCTTTTTGGATGCTACCCTTCAGATATATTTTACTGTCAATATTCTATTTATGGTTTGATGATAACATATCCCATTTCAGTTGTTAGCTTTATGATTAGATTTGCTGCTAGGGATTCAGAAATAATAGTCATTATTATTCAATCATTTATTTTTTTGATCTTAGCTTTGATTTACATATTGTTAAAACGTAAAATTCAACAATCCAGTAAGGCAAGATGACATTGCTCTTGAAAATTATTATGAGAAATTCACCATAGATTATAATCAACATAAATGTTAAAAAAAACATCAACATCCCAAATAGTATTTTTTAGTGTTTTTCTAATCATTTTCTTTGTACATAATTTTGTATTACAACCGATGATCAGAGAGACCTACTTATCTTCTGATCTCAAAAATTTTGAAGAAAGCTCCTGGAAATATACAGTGATTGTATTTTTCGCTCTTTTGTCCCTAATGTTTTTCTTAACAATTAAATCAAAAATAAAAGATCTTTCAAACTTACCCATTGCTATTTTTGTTTTAGGACTCAGTTGTTTCGCAGGATTACATCGTCCAATAAATGATCTTTTACTTTACATCAATATGAAAGTTGAGAAAGGAAGAAATTCAAAAGAATATAAAGTTGTTAATCATCAAGATTATAAGACCTTTTGGTTGAATGGTAAAACCTCAATACATGATAATAATGATTTGAATAAAGTAAATACATTCAGGCTGAAAAAAAAATTTAAAACCCATTTTTGAAATGAATACCAATGATACAGTCCTTGTTCCATTGAGAAGGGGTCTGATCAATATTGATTATCTTTATTAATATTTCAAACACAGCATAAAAAATATGCAGTGTTTACATTAAAAACAAAACCATGGAAATTCAAAACATTGATCATATCGTTCTAACGGTAGCTGATATCGAAAAAACCATCTCTTTTTATACAGACATCCTTGGATTTGAAGCGGTCTCATTCGGAGATAACCGGAAAGCGCTTGCTTTTGGAAACCAAAAAATCAACCTGCATCAGAAAGGCAATGAATTTGAGCCAAAGGCACTACATGCTACTCCCGGTTCTGCAGATCTGTGCTTTATTGCCACAACAGATGTACATGATATTTTAAAAGAACTTAAAGAAAAAAAACATCGAAATCATCGAGGGTATTGTTATCAGAACCGGAGCAACAGGCAAAATAAGGTCCGTCTACTTCCGGGATCCTGATCAGAACCTGATTGAAGTGAGTAATTATATTTAAAATCTTCTTGAGCATGTCCCCAGATAAAAACGCCTTGGCTAAAATCCTTAGTAATTTCGAACAGGAAGAATTACCCAACAAAACCTTGCTAACGGAAGAAGGTAAGATGGCGCGTAAATTTTACTATCTCAAAAAAGGAGTTGCCAGAGGTTGGCTTAATAATGACGGTAAGGAAATTACATTTCAGTTTTTGTTTGAAGGAAACTTTATTTCGTCGTGGGAAAGTTTGTTTTATAATTCTCCAAGTATTTATAATATCGAAACGATAGAACCCTGTACTGTATACAGCACTTCTATTGAGGATTTCAGACAAATAATTGAAAATAATCCGGACAGCAAGGAACTTTATTACAGCTATCTACAGGAACGCTTACTTAAATATCAGAAGCTCTTTATTTCCCGTATAAAAGATTCTGCAGAGGAAAGATATAATGAGCTTATAAAGCAATCCCCCGAGATTTTCCGCCGGGTTCCTCAGTATTATATTGCATCTTATCTTGGTATCACTTCTGTATCATTAAGCAGGATCAGAGGAAAAAAAAATCTAATAAGAGATGTACTCTATATAGTAACTCCATGGTTATTCTTCACTTCTGCCATTACAAAAGTACTGTGTGTGCTTCCTATCGAGTCGACGGAACCTAATTTATTAAATACAAAATCCTGGTAGTGTTTCATATCGCGTACCTGAACTTTGAGAAGGAAATCAAAATCGCCCGAAATATTATAGCATTCCGCAACTTCGTCTATCAGTGTAATTTCCTGTACAAAATCATTTCCCACAGACCTGTCGTGGATCTTTAATTTAACCTGACAGAAAACTGTAAAACCACGATTCAGTTTCTCAGCTTCCAGGACAGCCGCATAATGTTTGATATAACCCTCCTGCTCCAACCTTTTAACACGCTCAAAAACAGGAGATGGAGAAAGATTAATTTCCTTTGCCAATTCTTTAACGGTCAATTTTGCATTTTTTTGAAGGATCCTTAACAATTGAAGGTCTTTATCGTCTAGTCTTTCCACAGGATAATATTCTTTTTTCGATTTATATTTTCAAATTTACAGAATAAATAACTTACAAATTCAATTCAAACAAAACAATATCCTTAATTTTTACATTTAAGCCAATTAAACATCTTAAATTAATACCTTTACACCCTATTTTGTTCTTTAACATACTTCATCAAACGGAAAAGGTTTTACTTAAGGTAGATTAATAGGGAATCGTGTGAAAATCACGAGCTGTCGCGCAACTGTAAGTAACACAACAGAGGTTTTTGTCCCTGAATATCCACTGCCACAAGCGGGAAGGATGACAAAAACTGTTACAAGTCAGGAGACCTGCCTGTCCCGAATTGACAATGCTTTCGCGGTCTGAAGCTTTTGGTCATACAGATGATACTTTTGAACGTATTGGATTGGGTTTTAACTCAGAATTTATTTGAGTTTAAACGTAATGTTTTTTATGAAAATTAATTTCAGGTTACCTAACAATCTACTCTTCACTGGGAAAATTACGTCTATATTGTATCTTCTCTATTGCTAAAAACTATTTCCCGATTGCGTTATGAAGCATTATAAGAACTTTTAAAACCAAAATTTAATTAAAAGTTTAAAGAAAATGCAAACACACATCCTTGGCTATCCGCGAATCGGTAGCAACAGAGAACTTAAAAAAGCCTGCGAACTATATTGGGCAGGTAAAACATCGTTACAGGAACTTTTAGAGGCAGGAAAAAAGATCAGAAAGCAAAACTGGGAACTACAACAAGAAGCCGGAATTGATCTGATTCCATCCAATGACTTTTCTTTTTATGATCAGGTATTGGACATGACATTGTCTGTTGGAGCTATTCCTTCCCGTTATCAGGATATTACACCAAATGAGCTAGATCTTTACTTTGCTATGGCCAGAGGTTATCAGAAAGAAGGGCACGATATTACAGCCATGGAAATGACAAAATGGTTTGATACCAATTATCATTATATCGTTCCAGAATTCCAAAAAGATCAGCAATTCAAATTATTCTCCCATAAAATCGTTAATGAGTTTATTGAAGCGAAGGAAGCAGGAATTCATACAAAGCCTGTTATCCTTGGATTGGTAACCTATTTATTATTAGGAAAAGAAAAAGAAGAAGGTTTTGATAAATTGGATTTAGCACAAAATCTGCTTCCGGTTTACGTTGAGATCTTAAAAGAGCTTGAAAACAACGGAGCAGAATGGATTCAGCTGGATGAGCCGTTTTTAGCACTAGACCTTGATCAGAAAGCAAAAGAAGTTTACCAGAACATTTATGCTGAAATTGCCAAACAGTTTCCGAACCTTAAATTTATTGTGACCACCTATTTTGATGGGTTAAAAGATAACCTTTCATTGGCCACTACTCTACCTGTTGATGCACTACACATTGATCTGGTAAGAGCCCCGGAACAATTGGATGAGGTCATCAATGCAATTCCTGAAACATTAATCCTCTCATTAGGAGTCGTAGACGGAAGAAATATCTGGAAAAACGATTTCAATCAGTCTCTGGTTTTCATCAAAAAAGCTATTGCAGCATTAGGTTCTGAAAGAGTTTTCATTGCACCGTCATGTTCATTACTTCATTCTCCTTTCGATCTTGACCTGGAGAAAAATGAAAATATACTATCTCCGGAGATCAAACAATGGATGGCTTTCGCCAGGCAAAAAGTTTATGAAATTGTTACCTTAAAAAAAATTAGCTTCAGAAAACCCGGATTACAATACTTTACAGGAATTAGCTGAAAATAAAAAAGCTATTGAAAACCGAAAAGTTTCAACACTAATTCACAATCAGGATGTGAAAAACCGTGTTACCGTAACTACAGAAAGTGACGCACAGAGAAACAGTCCTTTTAATGTGAGAAAAGAAGCACAGCAGAACGCATTGGAGCTTCCTTTATTTCCAACAACAACAATTGGGTCCTTTCCTCAAACCAAAGAAGTAAGAAGCTGGAGAGCTCAATTCAAGAAAGGAGATCTTACCGCCCAGAAATATGATCAGCTGCTTAAAGAAGAAACACAGAGAACCATCCAATGGCAAGAGGAAATCGGAATTGATGTATTGGTACATGGAGAATTTGAACGCAACGATATGGTCGAGTATTTTGGGGAACAGCTCGCAGGATTTGCATTTACTCAAAACGGATGGGTTCAAAGCTACGGAAGCCGCTGTGTAAAACCACCGGTTATTTATGGAGACGTTCACAGGCCTCAGCCAATGACGGTTTACTGGTCGCAATATGCCCAGTCATTAACTCAAAAATGGGTAAAAGGAATGTTGACCGGCCCTGTAACCATTCTTCAATGGTCATTTGTACGTGATGATCAGCCTCGTTCTACCACCTGTAAGCAGATTGCTTTGGCAATCCGTGATGAAGTAAACGATCTTGAAAAAGCAGGAATCAGAATTATCCAGATCGATGAACCAGCTATCAGAGAAGGTCTTCCTTTGCGTGAGGCAGAATGGCAAAATTACCTTCAATGGGCTGTAGAAGCTTTCAGAATCTCCGCAAGCGGTGTCGAGGATGCTACACAGATCCACACGCATATGTGTTATTCCGAGTTTAATGACATTATCCACAATATCGCTGATATGGATGCCGATGTTATCACGATAGAATGCTCAAGAAGCCAAATGGAGTTATTGAATGCTTTCGCAGACTTTAAATATCCAAACGAGATCGGCCCCGGAGTGTATGACATTCACTCTCCAAGAGTTCCATCAAAAGAGGAAATGGTTGCATTGCTGAAAAAAGCACAAGCCGTAATCCCGGCAGAACAGCTTTGGGTAAATCCGGATTGCGGATTGAAAACCCGTCATTGGGAGGAAACAGAAAAAGCATTGATCGCTATGGTAGCAGCTTCGAAAGAAGTGGCTGCAGCTTATTCGACTGAGAAAGTTTAGTTAGAAGCTGATTATTATTTTTTTTATGTTGCAAGGCAGAAGTGTAAGCTTCTGTTTTTTTTGTTTATTTTAAAGGTAATAAATAAAATTTGGAATAAATTTTTAAAAAGTTTAGATTAGACTTAAAAAATTAATGATTGAACATTTTAATGAAATATGTGAATTTCGCCAAAAAAATCCTATAGTAAAGGGAAAAGTCATTAAAACTGACGACCCAATTTTAGTGAATGTTAAAAATTCTCTTAAAAACCTTAAAAAAGAATTAGAAAGTAAATATAAAATTTTTAATGGTATCAATCTTTCCATAGAGGTTTCCAAAGGAGCAGCTAACTTCCCACATGTAACACATATCTGTATTTTACCCCCTAATCAAAAAGTATCAAATGGTATTTATGTAGCAATATGTTTTGATAAAGCAGGTAAAGGAGCTGTTGTAGGATGTTTAGAATCTAAAACAAATCCAAAAGGATTAAATGTAAAGCTTAGAAAAAAAAGGAAAAATAGCCCCTAAAATTGATGTTGACGGAGGCGGACAAAATACCAAATATAACAATGTTTTCGAAAACCCTAAAGAGTTTTATTATAAACTAGAAAATAATTATGAGTTAGAAGACCATATAAGTAGATCACTAAGTATTTGCCTTTATAATTTATCGTTAATAGAAGATTCTAGCTATTTACAGGCTAATGATTATTTAATGTCATCTATTAATCAAAAAGAAATTGAGCACTTTAATTTCAAAACTATAAAAGATGACAGAAAAAAAAATTGCTGTTTATATTCATTTAAGAAGGGGACAAAAAAATTTCAGAAATAAACTTATTGAAACATATAATAAAAAAATGTGCAGTAACTGGATGCGAAATTATTGAAATGTTAGAAGCTGCACATATATATCCTTATAAAGGCTCTAACACTAATAAAATACAAAATGGTCTCTTATTGCGTTCAGATATCCATACTTTATTTGATTTAGGGTTAATAAGTATAAACCCTGAAAACTATACTATTGAAGTAAGTCACAAAGTTTTTAAAGATAATTATTACTCAAATCTAAAAGGTAGTAAAATATATTTACCAAAAAGAAATGAAAGTTATCCCGACAAAAATTCTCTTAAAAATCATTTCGAAAATATCTTCATTAAGTAAAAGCAAAATAATAATACCTACAGAGGAATAAAAAAACTTCTCAGAAATTTATATATAAAAGAATCAAATCCTAAATAATGTTGCATAAATATGTCTAAAATACTTTCAAAAATTATTGACTTTTCTGGTATTTTATAATACCGAAATAAACTTCAAATAAATTAATAATGAATAAGTTATGATTTTCTGGAATTAATTACCTAATTTTGCACCCCAAAAAAAGGATTATACTATGGAATCTAAAATAGCATTGTACTCATTCATACTTATGGATATAACAATTACATAGAATCCTTAAAATCAATAAAATATATAGATATGAAAAGAGTTGGTGAACATAGAAAGCTTCTTGGGGTAGATAAAACAGTAACATTACAGGAGTTAAAAACCATTTACAGAAATACGATGAAAGATTCTCATCCTGATAAATTCATCAACGATGAAGCCGGGAAACTGGAAGCTGAAGAAAAAAGCAAATCTGTGATTGAAGCTTACCATTTTTTGGTGAGCATTAACCCTGAAACACAGGAAAAGTATAAGGAGGAATATGTAGAAACAACTACAAAATCTAATATTCACGATTTCTATTTTGAAAAACAGGTTCTGAAGATCCAGCATTTAAACGGAATGATGTATGAATACCTGGGAGTACCAAGAAACACCTATATCAAAATGGTAAATGCTGATTCACCAAGCCGTTTTGCAAGAAGACACATTTACGGAAACTTCATCTACAGAAAGTCAGGTGAAGCCATGGCAGATTAATTTTTTGTATAAAATAAAAGGGAAGGCTTTCAGTTTATTCTGGAAGCCTTTTTTATTGTGGAGAATAGAGTTTAAAATTTTGTTGGCAGCACAGGGAACAATCAAAAAAGCGTATCAAAAATGATACGCTTTTTCGGTTAATTAAGGTTGTTATTTTAATCTAAATGTTTAGGAGTAAATCCGTCATCACTTAGTTCTCTGTGCTCGTAATCAGCTTTCATTTCAGCCTCGTAGTCTGTTTTCTCATGCTGACCCATTCTTCGTAGAATTGAATCAAACAGAGAGTATACTACTGGTACGATGATCAAGGTAAGGAATAGAGACGATGTTAAACCACCGATAACTACCCAAGCCAGACCTTTATTAAATTCAGCTCCTGCTCCACTCGCCAATGCAATTGGCAACATCCCGAAGATCATCGCGATGGTTGTCATAAGAATCGGACGAAGACGAGCATGGTTAGCCTGAATCAAGGCATCGTGTGTATTTGATCCTGCAGCTTTTCTAGCATTGGTAAAGTCAACAATCAGGATCGCATTCTTCGCCACAAGACCAATCAACATGATCATCCCTAACATCGTAAAGATGTTCAGTGAATTTGCTGTTAAGGCAAGGATAACCATAACTCCGATCATCGCAAGCGGAATCGAGAACAATACCACAAACGGATAAACAAAACTATCATATAAGGAAACCATTACCAGGTAAACCAATACGATAGCTGCCAATAAGGCAATACCTAAAGTACCGAAACCTTCCTGCTGGTTCTCCATATCACCACTCCAGATATAATCCACACCGATAGGTTTTTTATCGCTCTTCATGAACTGGTCTGCCCATTCATTCGCAACATCTCCCACAGGTCTACCCACTGCCTTTGCTCTTACTTTTACGGAAGGAGATTTATCTCTACGCTCAAGTAAGCTTGGTCCTGAACCCATTTTCACTTCTGCAAACTGACTCAAACGAACTTTTTCTCCCCTAGGATTTGTGAACATCAGGTTCTTAACGTCATCAATAGATTGTCTATTTGCATCACCAAAACGGATATTGATATCATATTCATATTCTCCGGCTCTGTATTTCCCATCTGTGTTTCCGTTGAATGCTGTCTGCATTGTTTGTCCTACACTCTGAAGATTCAGGCCTAAAGAAGCCATTTTATCTCTGTCTATATTTACCTGAACTTCAGGATTACCGGTATCTGTTGATAGTTCAGCATCTACTGCCCCGGGAACTTTTTTCAATAGTTCCAGAATTCTTGTTGCCTCTTTTACTGCTGTAGCATTATCAGGAGCTGTTACAACCATTTCGATCGGTGCATTTTCAGCACCCAGGATACCAATTGGAGCCGTTTTAAACTCAACTCCTGTAAATTTCTCTTCTAATGCTCTTTTTACTTTAGCTGCTTTGATGTTCGTACTTTCAGCACGCTCAGATTTATCAGTAAGGTTTACCTGAACTTCAGACTGATAAGTCGTTGCCTGAGCTCCACCAAAACCTGTTGACTGCTGACCTACAGTGGTAATCAGATCCACAACATCTTTATCATTTCTTAAAAACTTCTCTACATCTAAAGTTAACTGGTTGGTCTTTTCAACCGTCGCATCTTTTGATAATTCCATTTGAACTAGGAACTGACCACGGTCGATTGGAGGGAAGAATTCACCACCAATGAAACCAAATGCTACCAGCATGAACGAAGAGATCAGAATAATAAAGGTGATCACTACCGTTGATATCCTTCTTAACGTTGACTTCAGACACCACTCAAGAATTCCTGTGATCCAGTGTGTGAATTTATCAATCAGTCCTTCAAACCAAAGAATGAATTTTTCAAACCAGTTTTTACCTGTTAAGTGCTCCAGCTTACCAAATCTCGATGATAACCAAGGGATAATAGTAAATGATGCCAACAATGATAATAAGGTTGCAATAACAACCGTGACGCAAAATTGTCCAAGGATGTTTGCTACAAGACCTGAACTCATTGCAATCGGAAGGAATACTACCACGATTACCAATGTAATTGCAGCAACGGTAAATCCAATTTCAGACGCTCCATCATACGCAGCCCTGATCTTACTTTTACCCATCTCCATGTGACGGTAAATGTTTTCCAATACCACAATCGCATCATCCACAAGGATACCAACCACCAGGGATAGTCCTAATAAACTCATCAGGTTCAGTGTATACCCCATCAGGTTCATTCCAATGAAGGCTGCAATTAACGAAGCCGGAATAGAAACCATTACGATAAAGGCATTTCTGATACTGTGAAGGAATAATAACATCACAATAGCTACAAGTACGATTGCCAGGAACAAGTCAAAAATAACGTGGTTGGCAGATTCAAGAGTAAAATCCGTAGTATCATTCACTACCTTCACTTTTATCCCCTGAACTTTATACGCTTCTTCTACTTTTGCTATGGTTTTCTGAACACTCTCAGATACAGCAACCGCATTCGCATCAGACTGTTTCTTAACCTGCATTAAGATCGTCGGAAACTGGTTAAATCTCGCCACTTTCTCAACATCTTTCTGAGAGTCGAAAACGGTAGCAATATCGGATAAACGAACCTGAGCTCCATCTTTATTGGAAACAACAAGGTTGTTCATTTCCTGGATCGATTTATATTTTCCGGATAATCTGATCGTAGATTTTGTCGTTCTCGATTTCAAACTTCCTGTAGGGAAATCCAGGTTGGATGAAAGGATAGCCTGCTGAACATCTCCGATGGAAAGTCCATAACCCTGCAATTTTTTCTCATCAAGATTCACCTGAATCTCTCTTTCCTGTCCACCTACAAGATCAACCTGTGCTACTCCGTTTACACGGGAGAAAATAGGCTCTATTTTTTTATCTAAAAGGTCATAAAGTTCTTTGTTATTCAATTTATTCGAAGAAACACTCATTGTAATAATAGGTAAATCATCCAATGAGAATTTATTCAGTGAAGGTGGATCTACATCATCCGGAAGATCTTTAAGAACTGCATTTACTTTACGCTGAGCATCATTTAAAGCATAATCCACATCTGCACCATCGTTCAGCTGAACCATGATCACGGATAAACTTTCATATGAAGAAGACTCTACTTTTTTTACATTTTCCAAAGAACCTACGGCATCTTCAATTTTCCGGGTTACGGAAGTTTCCACCTCTGCAGGCGAAGCTCCCGGATAGGTCGTAGAAATTGTTACCATATTGGTTTCAAACTTCGGAATCAATTCGTATCCCATGAGTGTATAACTCAGGATACCCCCCCAGTGTCAGAATTTTAAATAATACAATTACCAACGAGGGTCTTTTGATCGATATTTCTGCTAACTTCATAAGTCTACTACTTTACAATATTGATTTTTGACCCATTATCCAAGTTGATCTGTCCGCTGGTAATTACCTGTTGACCTTCAGTAAGACCTGTAAGAATCTGTACTTTATCTCCGTACACTTTCCCGATCGTTACTTTGATCAATTTGGCAGTTCCATTTTGAACGATAAACAACTGGCCAGAGCTCACCCCGTTTACAAATGCTTCCGCAGGAACAGTAAGCATGTTCTGAGTTTCAGCCCCGTTGTTTGTTTTGAATACTGCAGTTGCATACATACCGGCTTTCAGGTTTCCTTTGTTCGGAACTTCAATTTCTACCGGGAAATTTAAAGAAGCATCACTTTTAGGAGCAATAAATGTAATTCTTCCACTGAAAGAATCTTCAGGTAGAACATTTACGCTAATTGGAACTACCTGACCTAACTGGATTTTCCCAACCTGGCTTTCATCCACCAGAACGGAAAGTTTTAAGGTATTGATATTAACGATCTCAAACATGGAAGTTCCCACTGAAACTACAGTTCCAGGCTCCACCATTTTTTTATTAATTGTACCACTGATCCCTGCCCGGATGCTGGTATCATTTACTCTTACACCCTGAGCTTTTACAGCAGCCTGCATATTTTTAAGCTGTAATCTTGAATTATCAAGCTGTTGCTTGGTAACTCCTCCTGTTTTATAAGCATTTTCATAACGCTGATTGTCGATAATTGCGTTTTGTAAGTTATTCTGAGCCTGTGATACATCTACCTCAATAGCATCTCTTTTAATAGTTGCTAAAGTCTGACCTGCAGAAACTCTTGAACCTTCTTTTACTAGAACACTTACAATACGTCCTGCAATTTCAGAAGACTGATTCATTTCCTGCTTTGGAAGAAACGTTCCATTCGCTGAGTAATCCGTATCGATATTTTCTCTCTTTACGGTTACCACATTAACGTTGATCTTATCAACCTGCTTGGCAACTTCTTTTACTTCCTGTGTCTGTTTTTCTTTGTTTCCCGCAATCTTATAAGCTGCTAAACCAATAAGTACAGCCGCTACGATGATATATATTAAAGTTTTTTTTCATTTTAGTTTATTATTGGTTTTCTAATGTATTTAATTCTCCTTTAGCTTTGATCAGTTTTATCTCAGCCTGCTTATAATCCAGCAATGCATTCGCATAATTCTGTTTTGCCTGAGTAAGAGCATTTTCAGAATCCAGAACTTCTGTAAGTGTTGCTAAACCATACTGATAATTGGATTGTGTGTTGCTTTGAACCCTTTCTGCCAGTCCTACATTATTCTTCATGCTTTCGATATTGATGATCGCATTTTCCATATTGGAAATAGCATTTTTATAATCCAGGTTTAGGCTAAGCTTAGTTTTCTCAATATCCTGATCCAGATCCTGAATATCGATTTCAGCCTGTTGAATCTGAGCCTTGGTTTGGCCACCCATAAAAATCGGAACTTTAATGGCTAGACCTATGGAAGCAAAATCACTCCAGTTGGTTCCCTGAGAAGATCCTGTGAAATAAGGAAATTTATTTCCTAATCCCTGCCATCCGTAATTGGCTGTTAATCCCACCGTAGGATAAAGATAAGCTTCTGTTGCTTTTTTACTAAACTGTAATAACTCTCTTTGTTTATTTAGTACTTTTAATTCAGATCTTTGTTCCAGGCTCACATTGGTTGCTAAAAGCTGCGGATTCGGTTCGATTGTTTTTTCTTCAAGCTCTATCGGTGTTTCAATAGGAACTCCCATATAAAACTTCAATGAATTTTTAGCCACTTCCACTCCGTTGATCAGCTGTTGCCTGTTCGATCCTATATTATTAAGCTGAACATTGGTACGGTCCAGGTCGATAGTTTTAGCAAGGCCATTATCAACTAAGCTTTTGATCACATTTCTTACCCTTTCCGTATTAGCATAACTGGCTTCAATCGTCTTAAGATTTTCTTCCTGAACAAAAACCTGATAATAAGCTGTCGCTACATTTTCAATGATTTGCTCATTGGTTAGCTGTGAATTAAGAATATAAAACTCACGGGTAGATTTAGCCGCTTTTAAACCGATGAATACTCTCTGGTCAAAAATATTCTGGTTAAGCGTTACAGAGTTTACAGACTGCCATTTTGTTCCGAACGTCACAGGAATCATCTGTCCCGGCATTCCTAGAATCTCACCAGGAAGAACAGACTTCTGTAAAATAGGATTAAAGGTATTGCTGATATTAGCACTGATCTGCGGTAAAGCACCGGCTCTGGCTTCATCAATCTTATATTCAGCTTTTTTTTACCTGTAAAGCAGCTTTCTTAGCTTCTGCCTTATTTTTCAGGGCCTGCTGAATGGCTTCTTTTAAAGAAACCTGTTGTTGAGCATGTACCGATGAGTAACCGAAAATCATAAATGCTGCAGCTATCCCTATTTTTAGCTTTTGTGCAGTTATACGTTTTCTTTTCATAATTTTATTACTTCGTTTATTTTTTTAATAGATGTTCTTCTTCAAATACTTTATTCCTAAAGGACGGATCATATTTAAAAATACTTTAAGCTTTTAACTAATTTTTAAATAAAATATTCAGTATGATCTCTTTTCTCTCTGATATGATCTTATCAAATTCTTTATCACTGATCATTAGATTCTCCATCAAAAGAGGACGTATTGCGCTGGGAAATACCAATAAAGAAACCATATTCAGAATAAATTGGATAGGTTTCATTCTCTCTATATTTCCTGCTTCCATTTCCGTTTCAATGTCTTCATACATCTTTTTCAAGTCATCTTCCTCTATATCCTTCTTATGACAATTTCCTTTATTGATCTGTGAAACAATATAAGTTTCCAGATAAGGATACTGAAGGCTTGTTGATAAACTTCCTTCTATAAACTGGCTTATTTTCTCTTTAAAAGGCAGATCGGAATTCTGTATAATTTTAGATTTCTCTTGTTCTACTTTTTGCGCTTCATTAAATACAATCTGCATCAGATTATCTCTGGAACGGAAATAGTAATTAATAAGCGTTCTATTCACTCCGGCTTCATCTGCAATCTCTTGCGTAGTAGCATCAAACTTCCCTTTCACAAAGAATAGGTGCTTCGCAGTTTCTTTGAT
Source organism: Chryseobacterium proteolyticum (assembly GCF_046591535.1). NCBI lineage: Bacteria > Pseudomonadati > Bacteroidota > Flavobacteriia > Flavobacteriales > Weeksellaceae > Chryseobacterium > Chryseobacterium proteolyticum. The sequence continues at coordinate 978,137 of NZ_JBJLWK010000001.1, forward strand.
CAATTCTTGTGTTTGGTCTTTTTTTGCTTGATTTGACATTTTTGTTAAACAAATTTGTGCAAATGTAGATCAAAATTTTTTTTTTGACAAAATTGTTAAACAAAATAATTAAATGAATCTCATGATTTACATCATGTTTTAAAACAAACACTTACAGATGAATGATTATTAATCCCGATAAAGTGAGGCGTTTTTATATATTTGCCGGAAATTAATAATAGATGCGGAAAATTTTATTTCTTTTATCAGTGTTCACTTATGGACTCACATTTTCTCAAACCAAAGCTATACAGGATAATCAGTATTTTTTTTACGAAAACAAAGGCCAGATTGTTGATCAGGATGGAAAAGAAAACACTGATGTAAAATATTTGTACAATTCAGCAGGGCTGAATGTTCAACTTCGATCTAATGGGTTTTCTTATGATGTATACGAAACGAAAAAGACATCCAATCCTAATTCCCAAAAATTTAAAAAAGATAAATCTTTAAACGCTAAAACCTATTATGAGGATGAATTCCTTTACGAACATTTATTTCATAGAGTTGATATTGAATTACTAAATTCAAATAAAAGTGTTTCAATTATTGCGGAGGGAAAATCTTATGATTTTGACAATTATTACAACATTCCCAATAATTCTGAAGGAATAACCAATGTTCACAAGTTTCAAAAAATAGTATACAAGAATATTTATTCAAATATTGATTTGGTATTTTTTAAACCAAAAGATACTATGAAGCCCATTGAATACAATTTTATTATCAATCCAGGCGGAAAAATTTCAGACATAAAAATGAAATTTAGTGGGGCTCCAACCTCAATTAAAGATGGTAAGCTTATCTTGGATATGCGTTTTGGAAAAATGCAGGAAAATATTCCCAACAGTTGGATTAAAAACAAGAATATAAATGTAAGTATTCCCGTTTCTTTTAATGATATTGGTAATCAAACTTTTAGCTTTAATACTCCAATTGACATTTCCACTAAAACTATTATCATTGATCCGGTTCCAACAAGAATCTGGGGAAGCCATGCAGGTGGAACAGGTGATGATTATGGTAGAATAAAAACTGATAGTCAAAATAAAGGTTACTTATTTGGTACTACCAGTAGCTATACTAATTTTGCTACTTCAGGTACCTATCAACAGAATCTTGCCGGTGGACTTGACTCTTTTTTAATGAAGTTGACACCAAGCGGACAAAGACTTTGGGGAACATATTATGGTTTTGGAATGACTGATGTTTTCATGGATGTTGATTTTGACGAAGATTTTAGTATTTATGCCGGGGGAACTATTCAAAGAGGACCATACAATGAAAATATTGTTTTAGTAAAATTTGACAATAATGGCGCTCTTGTCTTTCAAAAAGAATTTGTTTCCAGCAGACAAGACAAGCTTTATTCCGTTTCTTATAATCAAAATAAGATATATATCGGAGGAGATGCTTTCAGTTCTGATTTCCCAACTGTGAATGCAATGCAACCAACAAAATCTACACCTCTTGGATATACAGATGGAATTTTAGCCTCTTTAAATTCAACAACAGGTAATGTAGATTGGGCAACTTATTTTGGGCAAAGTGATGGTTCAACTTCTATTTTCCATATTTTTTCTTCAAATAATGATCTTGAAATAATTGGAGCTACACAATCTTCAAATATCCCCATGATTAATGCCTTTCAATCTATAAAAGGTGGAGAATCAGACGGAATCTATATTAAATTATCGAAACAAGGAAACACCATTCTTCGATCAAGCTATTATGGAAACGCAGGATCTGAACTTGTGTTAAAAGCAAGAATTGTAAATAATATTTTAATTCTTCCGGGAAAATATACTACAACTGCTTTTCCTCAGGGGCAGCCAGGAATTTGGCGGGTTAACCTAGCGAATAATACCGTTACAAAAAACTACTTTAATTTTCATGGAGATCCTCAATTATTAGCATATCCTGACACTTCGGGAAATGTTTTCTTCACAGGTTTACATTTCAATGGCCTGCCGGATATATCGACTCCCGGTGCCTATATGGGAATGCCGGCACAATATAATTCTACATTTTTAATTAAATATAACCAAAATGATGTAAAGGAATGGGGTACTTATTATACAGGAAATGGTGCGACACAACAAGGAGAGGTAACAAAAGATAATGATGATGCGATTTATTTAACAGGAATGTCAGGTGGAAATACATCAGGTATCGCAACCCCTGGAACATTTCAGCAATTACCTGGTGGTGGAAACGATATTTTTATTGCTAAATTTAAGGATTGTACATCAGCCGCTACAGTAACCTCAAACTCTCCTGTTTGTATCAATTCTTCCATCCAATTACATGCAACCGGGGGAACAACATATAGCTGGACCGGACCTAATGGATTTAGTTCCACCCAACAAAATCCTACTATTCCGAATGCCACAGCCGCTAGTGCAGGGACATATATCTGTCAGGTATCAGGGTCAGGCGGTTGTGACGGAAGCTTCACTGTAAATGTAATCGTTGGAGATACTGTTGCACCGGTTCCAAATATTGCCAATATGCCGGATGTCACAGGAGATTGCCATACTGTAATTTCAACTTTCCCAACAGCAACTGATAATTGCGCAGGAATTATTACAGCAACCACCACAGATCCGCTTTCTTATTCTGTTCCGGGAACTTATATAATCCACTGGACTTATAATGATGGTCATGGAAATACGGCAACACAAAACCAAAATGTAATTATAACCTCTCCGGCTCTCCCTGCAACACAAAATTTACAACAAACATTTTGCGCTACTAATCAGCCAAAAGTTTCAGATATTCAGATCATTGGTCAGAATATAAAATGGTATGATGCATCAGGAAATCTTTTACCTTTAAATACAGGGCTTGTAAGCGGGCAAACCTATTATGCTTCACAAACCATTAACAACTGTGAAAGCAACAAAATAGCAATTCAGGTGACGGTTAATTCCACTCCTAAGCCAGCAGCAAATACTACTCAGGATTTTTGTGCCTCTGCCAATCCTACGCTAGCTAATCTGGCTGTTACGGGAACATCACTTGTGTTTTACAATGCGGGCGGGAATATTTTACCCCTTAGTACACCACTGGTACATGGACAAACGTATTTTGTCACTCAAACATTGAGCGGGTGCGAATCTGAAAAGCAATCCATAGCTGTTACATTGTCCATCAATAATGTTCCGGCTCAGGATGTCACAGATGCTTTATGCAATACTTCTACCGGAACAACAATGGCTATTAATCTTCATTCGTATGAAGGAAATATTATTTCTAACCCGCAAAACTACACCTTTACTTATACTGATAGTGCAGGAAATACGATTCCAAATCCTTCAGTTTATATGATGACCATTGGCTCAAGTGTTATTCATGTAAAAGTATCTACCCCTGACGGATGTTTTATAGTGATACGATTAAGCTTAACATTAAATCCAAAGCCTAAAATCAGTCTTCCAGAAAACATTGATTTTTGCAAGGGAAAAACATTAACACTCGATGCAGGAAGCGGATTTGCTTCTTATCTATGGAATACAGGAGCTACAACACAGACAATTGTAGTATCCGTTCCCGGAAACTATTCTGTGAAAGTAACCAACAGTTTCGGATGTGAAAGCATTGCAAATACGCAGGTTAGCTATTCTGTTTTAGCTGAGATCGTTTCTGTAACAATTGCTAATAGTTCTGCAACTGTTTTACTTTCAGCTAGTGGAAACTATGAATATTCACTGGATAATGTGACATGGCAGGATTCCAATGTCTTTAATAATTTAAGCATGGGAGAATATACTGTTTATGTAAGAACAAAATCAGGTTGCATCATTGGCCAGAAAAACTTTTCTATCTTCAATATTCCTAATGCAATTACTCCTAATGGTGACGGGATCAACGATAAATGGAAGATAAGAGGCCTTGAAAATTATACAGGAACTGAAGTCGGCATCTATGATAGAAGAGGTATTCCGGTATTCAAAGATATCATCAGTAAAAAACCTTTTGAATGGGACGGAAAATACAATTCATTACCATTGCCTACAGGAAGCTATTGGTACATTATAAAGGTTTCGGATGGGCGATTATACAATGGTTGGATATTGATTAAGAACAGAGAATAAAAACAAAAAAACGAGCAGAAAATTCTGCTCGTTTTATATTTATAATAATCTGATCTTATCCTCCATAATATCGATGATCTTATCTTTATAAAGACCTCCGATTGCTTTCTTGAAGTTCTTTTTACTCATCTGGATTTCATCTTTGATCTCCTCTGGAGTAGATTTATCAGACAGGTAAAGAAGACCATAGTTCTCCTCTAATTTGGTAAGGATTTTTTGCTTAAACTCATCAATATTTTCAAAACCTTCAGGCTGTAAGGAAACGTCAATCTTACCATCTTCACGAATGGCTTTAATGTAGCCTTTTTCTTCAGATAGCGGATATAATTTCTTGAAAACATCAGAAGCATAGATCAATCCTATGTATTTTTTATTGATGACAACATTCCAACCCAGTTCACTTTCATTCATCATGATCAGATCTACCTTATCTCCTTTCTGGAAGGGCAGATTTTCATATTGAGGATTCCTTTTAAACTTTGTTGTTCCCGTGATCAATTCCAGATCCTGATCTACATAAAGATATACCAGATATCTCTTGCCTTCAATAATTTTGGATTTTTGTTGCTTATAAGGAATGAATAAATCTTTAATAATTCCCCAATCCATAAAAGCACCACTAGGTAAACTCTGAACACTGGTCATTACTGCATACTCTCCTACTTCAGCCAATGGAATTTCAGTAGTGGCTTTTAATTTACCATCATCCTGATACACAAAAACTTCAATTTCATCCTCAATTTCCTTATCTTCCTGAGCGAAAACCTTTGGTAAAAAAGCCTTTTCACCCGATTCATCGATCAGGATCCATCCTGAATTATTTTTTTCTGAAATTTTTAAAGTTTGAGTTCTTCCGAGTTGCATTGATGATAAAATTAGTCTGCAAAGGTACGGAAATATAAAATGACTCCTTCAGAAATAATTCCGTCAACTTCTATTTCCCTGAATTTCCTGATTTAATTTTATTAATCCGACCCAATATTCCTTTACCAGTTTATATTTATAAAGAGGTCTATTTTAAAAGAGAACTTAGCTACAAAGTTGATTATTCATCGACCGGTTATTAAGTTGTCTGAAAACGAATCCGGATTTCGTTCAGCTTGTTATACATTGTGCTTAATAATTGATCCGAAAGCTTGTCAAGATTAAAATGTGTGGCCAGGATAAACCTTAGTTGATCAGGCTCAGTAATTTCAAGACTTTCTTTTCTTCCATCATTTCCGCGTATAGTGAATGCATGATTAAAAAGCGAATATCTGGATTTTTCATCTACACGGGAAATCATAAGAGATTTACCAAATACAGAATCAGGCCCGGTAGCCACAAACCAATTTGCCATTTCCAGGTCAGGCTGCTCCACTTCTTCAAGTGAAAATTTATAGATTGGAAGCCATTCTTCCTTCAAAACCTCCAACTGATAAAAAATGTCATTGTTAACCAATCGAAACACTCCATTTGGAGTTTCCTGCTCTATATTTGCCTGAAGTAATATGGGGGAAGTAAGCGTCATTGAACCGAAACCCACGTCCACAAGATATTTTAGACCCTTAATATCTGTAGTGAGCATCATGTGTGATCTTGCCGTTGCTTTACCATTAGCACAATTCCACAGGACTCTGGCCAGATGCATTTTGATAGTAAATCCTAAGTTCGTCAGGATATTTTTAAACAGTATATTTTGTTCATAACAGTATCCACCTCTTTGAAGTGTAACCAGTTTATGGAAAATGACACCTATGTCTAAAGAAGGAACTATGCCCATGAAAGAATCAATATTTTCAAATACAATATGTTTAGGATGCAACTGATGTAATTTCTGCAAGCCTTTCAGCTCGCCGTTATCTTCATGGTTCCAGTACGTTCCCAACCGTTTTAAATACAATTCCAATTCTGATCTTTCCATAATTTAAATTTAAAATTTGTCTAGATGCTTATTATGAGTTTGCTATATATTCCATTAATTCCCGCTTACTGCTTTCGAAATCAAAAGCATCATACACCATGAAATACCTGTTCTTATCTGCGCATTTTCGGTACATGGATTTCGCCAGGGCCAATTTATTCTTATCAAAACTCAACGACTTTACAAGATCCCTTATCTGCTGTGAAGTAAAAAAAAGAAGTACGCATCTGCTGATTAATCAATGCTATTTTACCGTCATCAAATTTCTCATTATTCTGAAGCATTTCAAAAAATTGGCTGAATGTGCGGGCATCCATAGTATTGCCCGGTTGATTCCAGTTTCCGGATTGATTACCATAAGGATTATTCCATATATCATTCCAGTCGTTGAAGCCATAAGATCCGTCCTGAATCGGGTAAGAATCCAATAAATATAAACCTTCATTGGTAAAAAAATCGAGTACCATTCTGTTGTTATTCCTTAACATCAGAGTCGATCTGTAAATTAAAAATCCATTATCATAAATTGATATGGGCATTCTCCCGGATTGCAAATCAAAGAAACGGTATTTTCCCGAATTGTTTGAAATGGATTGATCACCAAGTTCAACAGTGAAGTATCCCAGTTCAGGAATCCTCAGAAAAACTTCTGCATATCCATAATTTTGGTTCCAATGATAATTGGGATTTTTAAAACCATTATTTTGATTACCGTTTCGAAAGCCGGAATTGCTTTTAGTAGTATTATTTTTAGTAGTATTATTTTGTTGATTTCCTTTGGCCGCTGAAGATTTCATTTCAGTCACAGAAGCTTCATTTTTTAACAGTTCTCCTGCTTTTCCAGCTTCCTGAGCAAAAGAATAAATTCCGGTAAACATCGCTAAACCAATAAATATATTTTTCATTATTTTACTTTTATATCAGCATCTCTATTTTTATGCCAAAAAAAAGAGAAACCAAGTTTTGGTTTCTCTTTTTATATCAATTTTGAAATTTTTAATCTTCAGTAAATACTACATATGAATTGGTCTCTTCCCTGTAGCATCCAATGCCGCTTCTTTAACAGCTTCAGCATATGTTGGGTGAGCGTGAGAACTTCTTGCAATATCTTCTGCACTTGCACGGAATTCCATAGCAATTACACCTTCAGCAATTAAATCTGCGGCTCTTGCTCCGATGATATGCATTCCTAAAACCTCATCTGTCTTCTCATCAGCAATGATTTTTACCAATCCGTCAATATCACCACTTGCACGGCTTCTTCCTAATGCTCTCATTGGGAATGAACCTACTTTAATAGCAACACCTTCTTCTTTTAATTGCTCTTCAGTTTTACCAACTCCTGCAACTTCAGGCCATGTATATACTACACCAGGAATAAGATTGTAGTTGATGTGTGGCTTTTGACCTGCTAAAGTTTCAGCAACAAATACGCCTTCTTCTTCAGCTTTATGTGCTAACATAGCTCCTTTAACCACATCTCCGATCGCATAAATATTGGCAACATTGGTCTGTAAATGATCATTTACCTTTACTCTGCCTCTTTCATCAAGCTCTACTCCAGCCTTCTCAAGACCTAAACCATCTGTATAAGGCTTTCTACCCACAGAAACCAAACAATAGTCTCCTTCAACAGTAATTTCCTCTCCTTTTTTATCTTTAGCTGTAATTTTTACAGAGTCTCCATTTCTCTCAACAGCAGAAACAGCTGTAGAAAGCATGAATTTCATTCCCTGCTTCTTAAGAACTTTCAGTAATTCCTTACTTAATGCTCCATCCATTCCAGGAATGATCTTATCCATAAATTCAACAACAGTAACCTGAGATCCTAATCTTAAATATACTGAACCTAGCTCAAGACCGATTACCCCACCTCCGATAACTACCAAATGCTTAGGAATTTCTTTAAGATTCAAAGCTTCAGTAGAAGTAATTACTCTTTCCTTGTCAAGCGTAATAAAAGGCAATGAAGATGGCTTGGAACCTGTTGCAATGATTGTATATTTGGAATCGATAGTTTCTGAAGAACCGTCTTTCTTGCTGATTTTAATCTGAGTAGCTGATTCAAAACTTCCAACACCTTCAAAAACAGTAATTTTGTTTTTGCTCATCAGATAGTTGATCCCATCTGTATTTTGCTTTACCACTTCATTTTTACGCTCGATAATTCTTGCAATATCTACTTGAGGATCATTGATAATGATTCCGTGACCTGCAAAATTATGTTTTGCGTTTTCGAAATGCTCGGAACTATCTAAAAGTGCTTTAGAAGGAATACATCCAACGTTAAGACAAGTTCCGCCTAAAGTTGAATATTTTTCAATAATTGCTGTTTTGAAGCCTAATTGCGCAGCACGAATTGCAGCAACATAACCACCAGGACCAGAACCTATTACGGTAACATCGAATTGACTCATGTTATTTTATGAATTTGTTTATTATTATCTATCTTAAGTCTTACAAATTTAATGATAAATTACCAAGCACCAAAGTGAGTTTTATCAATTTTAGAATTGATAACAGGACATCCTATCTTTTACAGGAGTTATTTCAATAGTTTGATATTTTCTTCATTTCCTTCTTTTAAATAAATAGCTGAAAAAATGAGTGGTTTTTCAGCTGATGCATTATCAAAATGAAGAATTTTAACGTTTTTTGGTTCATAAAAAGCATCCCCCTCATGGAGTATTATTTTTTGCTGTCCTTCTATCTGAAAAACAGCATCTCCTGATTTTATTATTCCCAATACCGGACAAGGATGCAGATGCTCCGGTGCCGCTATGCCTGCAGCTATTGTGACCTCCTGAATTTCCGCAGTTTTAACTTTCTGATCAAGACCTGTTTTTAGCAACTCTTTCCTGGAAAGCTGGGTGTTCTGAGCCATAAGAGCTACAGAATTCACCATCAAAATAGCTATTGCAAACGATTTAATTATTTTCTCCATGATAACCTTTGGTTTAATAATTAGTAATTAACCTATTAACAATTTTTATTATGAATTACGAACTACATCCAACAGAAGTTTTTCGTATTTATCGAGAATAATATTCTTGGAGAACCTTGATTTAATAGAACTTTTAATGGCTTCTTTATCATAGGTCTGATGCAGGATAGTCATGATCTTTTGGGAAAAATCTTCATGATTATTGATATCCGAAATCTCACCGTTTACCTGATGTTGGATGATTTCATTAATACCTCCGGGACAGTTGTTGGCAAGAGCGTAAGTTCCACAAGCACCGGCTTCCAATAATACATTAGGAAATCCCTCATATCTTGAAGAAAGAATGAAAAGGTCCGCGTATTTTAAGTATTGATAAGGATTCTCCTGTCTTCCATGGAAAAATACATGTTTTAATCCCAGAAAATCTTTCATCTGATGCAGGATTTCTTTGTCTTTTCCATCCCCCAGAATATGGAGCAGAATATTTTCATTTTTTAATCGGGAAAAAACTTTCAGCAAGTTATCGAATCCTTTTCTTGAAGATAAATTTCCAATGGCCACAACATTTTTGTAATTGTACGCAAAGCATTCCGGCTTTTGGGAAACGGCAAGCTTCTGATTGATAAAATCAAAATCCACCGGATTATTGATCTTCACAATCTTATCCGATTTTATATTGAAATTCTTCATCAGATCCCTCATCATGTCATCACTTTGTGCGATGATCCGTTGATAGTTATTATAAAAATTATAAAAGAATTTAATTTCTTTCCGCGTCACATGCTCACTTACCACATTTGTTTCTCTGGCAATGAACTTCGTCCTTGGAAAAAGCTTTATAAACAATGATAAATAAGCATTTACCTCACCAAATCCTGAAAATACAATATCAGGTTTCCTTTTATAGATCTCCGATAAAATAGGCTTTAATGAATGTCTGATTCTTTCTGTATTGATATCAATAATTTCAACATCTTTTTCAAGAAAGCTAAGATAACCTCCTTGTTTCCGTAAAAGCAAAATCTTAGGTTCAAAACGATCCCGTGAAAGATGATTTGCAATTGTGGTAATAATTCTTTCTGCACCTCCGGTTTCCAAATCCGGCAGAATAAAAATAACAGAAATCTTTTTCATCATTGTAAAAGAACCTTACCCATGATCGGATAAGGTTCATATTTTTAATTTAATTAGCTACGTCACTAATGAATTTTATCCTTAACATTCTGACCTCTTCATCAGAAAGCTCATCTCCGAATTCATCCAGCAACACTTTCATGCTATCGCTTTCAGAATCATTCATGAATTCCATGAAGCCATCTACAATATCTTCATCGAAATTATCTTCAATATAGTAATCAATATTCAGCTTCGTTCCCTGGTATACAATACTTTCCATTTCTTTCAACAATTCATTCATTGTTAAATTTTTGGCTCTTGCAATATCTTCAAGATCGATCTTCTTATCGGTACTCTGAATAATAAATACTTTGTGGCTCGATTTATTCGCTACCTGTTTCAGTACCATATCCTGAGTACGTTCAATATTATGGTCTTCAACATAGGTTTTTATGTAGTCAGCAAATTCCTTTCCATACTTTTTAGCTTTTCCTTCCCCTACTCCATAAATCTTGGCAATTTCCTCCACTGTGATCGGATACTGAACCGTCATGTCTTCCAAACTAGGATCCATAAATACCGTATAAGGAGGAATTCCGTATTTTTTAGCCACTTTTTTCCTCAGTTCCTTTAAAAGACCAAATAAATTCTGGTCCAGTCCTCCTCCGGATTGCATCTGCACCTGATCACTTTCCGCTTTTGACTGTGTAAGGTCAAATTCGCGGTCTTCTGCTATCATAAACACGTGATCTAAATTATGGTCCAGAACCTGTAGGCCTTTATCCGTAATCTTTAAAACACCGTACGTTTCAATATCTTTTTGCAGAAAATTCTGAACAGTAGCCTGTCTTAAGATCGTTTTCCAATAGTTATCTTTCTGATCTTTCCCGAAACCGAAATATGAACTTTGTTCAAGCTTGTACGATTTGGTTACAGCACTTTCTTTTCCCGAGATCACCGAGATCAGGTCTTTGGATTTAAACTTTTCTCCAGTTTCTCTGATCAGTTCCAGAACTTTCTTCAGATCTTTTGTAGCATCCTTTAATTTTGGAGGGTTTGATGCATTATCACACATTTTAGCTCCTTCTCCATTAACAGGATCAAAAGCTTCACCGAAGTAATACAAAATATACTGTCTCCGGCTCATGGATGTTTCAGCATAACCTACCACTTCATTTAAAAGCTGTAATCCGATTTCCCTTTCTGAAACCGGCTTTTGAGCAAGGAACTTTTCAAGCTTTTCGATATCTTTCGGATCATAAAAGGCTAAGCAGTGTCCTTCTCCACCGTCTCTTCCTGCGCGTCCCGTTTCCTGGTAGTAACTCTCTAATGACTTCGGAAAATCGTAATGGATTACAAACCGCACATCCGGTTTATCAATTCCCATCCCAAAAGCAATGGTTGCAACAATAACATCAGCATCCTCCATGAGGAATTTATCCTGATTAGCCACTCTTACCTTCTGGTCAAGACCGGCGTGATATGGTAATGCATTGATTCCATTCACTTGTAAAAGCTGCGCAAATTCCTCTACTTTTCTCCTGCTTAAACAATATATAATTCCTGATTTTCCCTTATGCTGATTAATAAATTTTACGATTTCAAGATCTACATTGACTTTCGGGCGTACTTCGTAGTATAAATTAGCACGGTTGAAGCTTTCCTTAAATACCAATGCATTCGTCATTCCCAATGTTTTCTGGATATCATCCTGAACCTTAGGAGTTGCCGTGGCTGTAAGTGCAATAACGGGAACGTCGGCAATTTTATCGATAATCAATTTCAGATTTCTGTATTCCGGTCTGAAATCGTGTCCCCACTCTGAAATACAGTGAGCCTCGTCAATAGCAAAGAATGAAATTTTAACTTCCTTAAGGAAATCCAGATAATCTTCTTTAATTAATGATTCAGGAGCAACATAAAGTAATTTTGTCTTCCCGCTTTTAATATCATCAAAGACCTGCTTGGTTTGGGTTTTATTTAATGATGAATTTAAAACATGTGCTACTCCATCATCAGATGAAAGACCATTTACGGCATCTACCTGATTCTTCATTAATGCGATTAAGGGAGAAACTACAATCGCCGTCCCTTCAGAAATGAGTGCCGGAAGTTGGTAACATAATGACTTACCTCCCCCTGTCGGCATCAAAACAAATATATCCTTCCCTTGTAACAGATTTTCTATAATTTGTTCTTGTTGACCTTTAAAAGTAGAAAACCCGAAATACTTTTTCAATTCGCCTGATAAATTGGCTTTTTTTGCGCTCATCTAATTTTCTATTGCTAAATTTGCATCTAATCCAAAGTTATAAAATTTTTGCTTATAATAAAAGCGAACGAATTTATAAAAAATAAAATTTATATTAAATATTCTTTTTAAAGTATAAATTTATATCGGGAGAATTTTGTATACAAATTGTAAAGGTAAAAATGGAAAGAGCAAATATCATTTCAATAGCAAAAACAACATTAGAAATAGAGATTTCAGAACTTGAAAAATTAAAAAGCAGAATAGACAATGAATTTGTAAAAGCAGTAGAGGTTATTCATTCAGCAAAAGGAAAATTAATTGTTGTTGGAATAGGAAAATCTGCTCATGTGGGAAATAAAATTGTTGCCACGCTCAATTCCACAGGAACTCCTTCTCAGTTCCTTCACGCTTCGGAAGCCATTCATGGAGATCTTGGAGTTATCCAGAAACAGGATGTGGTTTTATGCATTTCCAATTCCGGGAATTCACCTGAAATTGCCAATCTTGTTCCATTCTTAAAAGATTATTCTTCAGCATTAATAGGAATGACAGGAAACAGAAAAAGCAAACTGGCAGAATTTTCTGAAATCATTTTAGATACCCATGTCGATCTTGAGGCCTGTCCCAATAAACTAGCTCCGACCAGCTCTACTACCATACAGATGGCACTGGGAGATGCGCTGGCAATCTGCCTGATGGAACTCAACGACTTTAAAGAGAACGATTTCGCAAAATTCCACCCCGGAGGAAGCTTAGGAAAAAACTTAACCGCAAGGGTTGAGCAATTCCTTTCATCACAAAAACCACAGGTAAGCGAAAATGCACCTGTACGGGATGTAATTATCTCAATCAGCGCATCGAGTCATGGAATTACTGTGGTTACAAAAGAAGATGAAATCATCGGTGTGATTACGGACGGTGACCTGAGAAGGATGCTGTTAAAAGATGAAGATGTATCTAAGGTTCTGGCCAAAGATATCATGTCTGCCCATCCTAAAACCATTGAAAAAAATGTTCTCGCAAAAGATGCGATGAAAGTTTTAAAAGAAAACAATATCGGCCAGCTTATTGTAACCGAAAATGGTAAGTACTTTGGAATTATAGACCTTCACAAATTGTTGGACGAAGGAATTATCTAAAAAATAACATCTTATAAAAATAAAGTTCCGGCTTGCTTCGCAAGCCGGAACTTTATTTTTACCCTTGCCAACTTTTTTTTAAAATCCATATCTTGTAAGAACAAATACAAAAAACATGAAGAAAAAAGCATTAATCGTAGTCACAAGTGTGGAAAAATACCCTGAAATGGATCGTGCAACCGGTTTATGGCTAGGTGAGGCAGTTCATTTTTATGAAAAATTATCCCAAAAAGGATATGAAATCGATTTTGTAAGCCCGCGGGGTGGTTACACTCCTCTTGATCCTGTTTCCCTCCAAATGTTTGTACAACCGGTGGACTGGAAATATTATGCAGATCAATCCTTCAGGGAAAAGTTGGCAAATACTTTAGAGCCTAAGGATATTCATGCAGAAGATTATGAAGTTATTTACTATTCCGGAGGACATGGTGTTGTATGGGATTTTCCTGACAATAAGGAGTTACAGGATATTTCAAGAAAGATCTATGAAAACGGAGGAATTGTTTCTTCTGTTTGTCATGGTGCTGTAGGTTTATTTAACATCCGGCTTTCAGATGGTGAATTACTGATTAAGGGGAAAACACTTACCGGTTTTTCAAATTCGGAGGAGGTAGCAGCTGAGCTAGCTGACCATATGCCTTATCTGACAGAAGATGTTTTAAAAAGCAAAGGTGCCAACTATGTAAAAGCTGATAAAGATTTTATTTCTTTCGCCGTTGCTGACGGAAGACTGGTTACAGGCCAAAATCCTCAATCAGGAGGAGCGGTTGGTGAAAAAGTGCTGAAAATATTGGAAAAACAAGAAAAGTAGAAATCTAAAAACTGATCCCGGTAAAAATTTACCGGGATCATTAATAATATAAAAAGGACAGCAAAATCATAATCAATAATTACAATTACTCATTATAATTTCATAGTTTTGCATGCTTATATATTATAAAGTTTTTACTTTGTAAGACCTTAATATTCTAGATAGATTCTATATAATGGAAGAAAAAAAGGAAATGTCCTTTCTTGGGCACATTGGAGAATTAAGAGGGCATCTGATTCGCTCAATTATTGCTATTATTATTGCCGCTTTTATCATTGGCTTTAATATCAATTGGATTATGGACCATATTTTTTTCGGTCCTACCAGAAATGACTTTCCCACTTTTAAAATTGTTAATCACTTTTCGAGGATGATCCTCGGAGAAGACAGCATACATCTTCCAAAAGAATTTCCTGTTCGTGTACAAAGGCTTTATCAGCAGTTCAATGTCATGATGGCGGTTTCTATTTTCGGGGGGGATTGTTCTGGCATTTCCCTATATAGTCTGGGAGCTATGGCGTTTCGTCAGTCCTGCATTACATCCGAAAGAAAGAAAAAATTCGATCTTCATTATCAATGCGGTGTGGATATTGTTTATGTCAGGGGTTTTATCAGGATACTTTCTGATTCTTCCTTTTGCCGTCAACTTTGGGGTGATTTTCAAAATTTCCGATATTATCGTTCCTCTTTATGATCTGAGTGATTATACCACGTTATTCTTACAGGTTGTATTAGGTATGGGAGTGGTTTTTCTATTTCCTATCCTTATTTATTTCCTTACGACGATCGGAATTCTGAGCCCGAAATTCATGAAAACATACCGAAGACATGCTATTGTGCTCATCATGGTTGTAGCAGCTATTATTACTCCTGCTGATGTTTTAAGTATGATTATGGCAGCCCTGCCATTATTGTTGTTGTATGAATTCAGTATTGTCATGTGTTCTTATACCTATAAAAAGGTTCAGAAACGTGAAGGAAACCTGCCTGTCGTTCAGAAGTAGTGTCAGCAAAAAACGAAGACCGAAAGCGTCTTCTTACCATATTCCCGCAGATTAATCTGCGGGATTTTTTTATGGATATAACCACTCGATTTATTTTTTTTTCAGGAGCTTAATCCTGCTTTCCGTTACAATCTTTTTTACAAAAAGGATTTTCACTTCAATCAGGGCTATTGTTTTGCCCGTTGTCACCGATATTAGTTTTAAGAACTATTTTATGCTTTCACAATTTATCTTCAATTAATTTTCTATTTTTGATAGATTAATAATTTGATATCAGATGAAAAAACTTTCATATTCACTTTTACTTGCATCAGGACTTGCTTTTGGACAATTCTTCGAAAAACCGGAAACATTTACAAAGCAGGACACTTTAAAAGGTTCTAACACCAAATTCCGAAACTTTTGGGATGTAAAAAGATATGATCTTTCCGTAGAACCGGATTTTGATCAGAAAAGCATTAAAGGAACCAACAAGATCAGTTTTGAAATCATCAAAGATGTCACCAACCCTACTTTCCAGATCGATCTTCAAAAACCTATGAAAGCCGATAAAGTAGAGGCTAGTTTTCCGATTGCCGACACCAAACAGGATGGGGATTTCATTTTCATCACCACAAATAAAAACTTCAAAAAAGGCGAAAAATACACCATTGATATCACCTATTCCGGAAATCCTGTGATTGCCAAAAAAGCACCCTGGGATGGCGGCTGGGTTTTTACCAAGGATGAAAAAGGAAATCCTTGGATGAGCGTCGCTGATGAAGGCATAGGGGTTTCTATATGGCTTCCTACAAAGGATATATGGAGTGACGAGCCGGATAATGGCATTACTATGAAAATCATTGCTCCCAAAGGTCTTGTTGGGGTTGGAAACGGACGTTTAATCGATAAAAAAGCGGACGGAGATAAAACCATATATACTTGGGAAGTTAAAAACCCGATCAACGGCTATTCCATTATTCCTAATATTGGAAAATACGTCAATTTTAAAGATACTTTTAACAGAGAAAAAGGGAAATTGGATCTGGATTATTGGGTATTGGATTATAATCTAGAAAAAGCAAAAAAGCAATTCCAGCAGGTAAAACCAATGCTATCCGCTTTTGAGTACTGGTTTGGTCCGTATCCTTTTTATGAGGATTCTTATAAACTCGTGGACTCTCCGTATCTGGGGATGGAACATCAGAGTAGCGTAGCTTATGGTAATCAATATATGAACGGATATCTGGGACGGGATCTGTCCGGTACGGGAGTGGGATTGAAATGGGATTTTATCATTATCCATGAAAGCGGACATGAATGGTTTGCCAATAATATTACCGCAAAAGATCAGGCTGACATGTGGATCCATGAAAGTTTTACCAATTATTCGGAAGTTCTTTTTACAGAAAAATACCTGGATAAAAAATCAGCAGATATATATGCCATCGGAATACGCAATATCATAAGCAATGACATCCCGATTATCGGTAAATACGGAGTTCGAAATGAAGGAAGCGGTGACATGTACCCTAAAGGTGCCAGCATGATCCACACGATCAGACAGGTTATCAACAATGATGATAAGTTCAGACAGATCCTAAGAGGTCTTAATAAGGAATTCTACCACCAGACGGTAACTACTCTGCAAATTGAAAACTACATCAATTCGAAATCAGGCATTGACTTTTCCAGTGTATTCAACCAGTACTTGAGAACTATTAAAGTTCCGACACTGGAATACTCTCAAAAAGGAGAAGCATTGAAGTTCAGATACACCAATGTTGTTAAGAACTTCAAGCTTCCTATCAGAATTGACGGAGAGCAAACTATAAATCCAACGGAGGAATGGCAAACGGTAAAATTGAAAAAAGGTACTCCTGTTGAGTTTAATAAAAATTATTACGTGAATTATAAGAAGGTACAATAAGCGAAAAGGCTGATAGAGTAAATGGCTAATTTGCAAATTCGCTTTTTCGTCCTTCTGCATTTCAGCGCTTTCTTCATTTTAAGAAAAGTTTAATACCACAATGGAATCTTATTTGTAACAAAATCATTTTTAGAGCAACTACTTAACTATAAATTCTAATCAATGAAAAAAATAGCACTAAGCTTAGGTATATTAGCCACTGTTCTGGCCAATGCCCAGTCTATTAAAACCAATATTGACCTGGTGAATGTAAAAGACGATAAGGTGGCGGTAACAATGGAATTTCCTAAAATGAAATCCGGCAATGTAAAATTCCATTTTCCTAAAACAGTTCCCGGAACTTATTCCGTGGATGATTACGGAAGATTTATAGAGGGTATCAAATTCTTCGATAACAAAGGAAGAGAGCTGGCCTACACTAAAGTGGATGACAATTCCTATGCACTTAAAAATGCTCAGTTTTTATCAAAGGTAACTTATCTGGTCAATGACAGTTTTGATGATGAATTGAATACTGAAAAACACAAAGCGGTATTTTCTCCGTCTGGAACTGATATTGAAGCTGGAAAAGTATTTTTAATCAATACCCATGGGTTTATAGGATATATAGATGATATGCAGGATGTTCCTTACCAGTTGGTCATTCAGAAGCCCGCTGATTTCTATGGAACCACTGCCCTCGTAGATCAGGATAAATCAGAAGCTACAGACACTTTTACGCTGGCTAACTATGCAAAAGTGACAGATTCTCCGTTAATGTACACCAAACCGGACTATATTACTTTTAATGCAGGCGGTATGGATCTGGTTTTAGGCGTTTATTCTCCGACAGGAAAGTATAAAGCAGCTGACTTTAAAACCAACCTTGAAAAAATGGTCGTTGCCCAAAAGAAATTCCTGGGTGATATGAATACCAATAAAAAGTATGCGATCATGCTTTACCTTTCAGGTGGAGAAGGACCCCAGATTAAAGGTTTCGGAGCACTGGAACACCATGAGTCTACAAGTGTTGTATTACCGGAGGCCATGCCTAAAGAAGCTATCGATCAAACCATTACCGATGTTGTTTCACACGAATTCTTCCATACGGTGAACCCACTGAAAACCCACTCTGAAGAAATTCATTACTTCAATTATGCAGATCCTAAAATGTCTCAACATCTATGGATGTATGAGGGAGGAACAGAGTATTTCGCAAATTTATTCCAAATCCAGGAAGGATTGATCAACAAGGATGAATTCCTGAAGAGAATAGGTGAAAAAATCACCAATTCTAAGAACTATGACGACACAATGCCGTTTACCGTAATGAGTAAAAATGTTCTTGTAGAGCCTTACAAGGATCAGTACAGAAATGTTTACGAAAAGGGAGCCTTACTGGCGATGTGTATGGATATTGAGCTTAGAAAGTTATCCAACGGTGAGATGGGGTATCGTGATATGATCAGAAAATTATCACAGAGATTTGGTGAAAACAAACCGTTTAAGGACGACAAACTGATCGATGAACTGGTAACTGTTACCGGCTACCCGCAAGTTAAAGATTTTTACAACAAATATATTGCAGGAAATCAGCCAACACCTTATGCTGACTATTTAAACCAGGTAGGTGTGGAAATAACAAAACAGGAAACTCCACCAATCTTCTGGTTTATTAAAGACCCAAACCAAACAGGATTTAACGAGAAAAACAATACTTTCATTTTTGATGAAAACTCTCCTTTATCTCCTTTTGCGAAGAGCATTGGTTTTAAAATTACGGATGAGATCTATGCAATAGACGGAAAAACTATTGATGTGAAAAATATACAGGCATTTATCAATTATACCAAAACCATCAAAGAAGGACAACCCGTGACAGTAACAGTTCTTAGAAAAAATGGAGATAAGACTGATAAAATAGAGCTGAAAGGAAAAGCAATCCTTGATAAGTTAACTATGGAAACGCTTAAATACAAAGCCAATCCTACACCGGCAGAACAAAAACTGCAGGATCAGTGGTTAACAGGAAAGAAATAATAAACAATACTTAATGAAAAAGCGGGGATTGTTCCCCGCTTTTTTTATTTTTACAGACTTTCTTATCCTTTCTTAATTGTTATCCTAAAAGTAGTCCCCTTGCCCAATTCTGTCTGTGAAATCTTTATGTCACCGTTATGGTATTCCTGCACTACCCTTTTTGCAAGCGACAATCCTAATCCCCAACCCCGCTTCTTTGTTGAATAGCCCGGTTTAAACGCATTTCTTGCCTGCTGCTTTGTCATCCCGCTACCCGTATCTTTCACTTCTACCAGGATATTTTTATTTCTTTCAAATACGGACATTTGCAAAGATCCTTCCCCTTTCATAGCATCTACGGCATTTTTCACCAGATTTTCAATAACCCAGCTCATCAGGATCTTATTATGCGGAACCAGAATAGTATATGTCGGTAGCTGCAGGGTAAAACTTATCTTACTTGAAATCCTGGATTTTAAATATTCATAATTCTCCTGAATCATCTGATTAAAATTCATATCATTAAGCTCCGGCACAGATCCGATTTTTGAAAATCGTTCAGAAATGGTTCTCAGTCTCTCAATATCCTTTTCTATCTCTTCAATTCCTTCAGAATCCGGATTTTCCAGTTTCATAATCTCCATCCATCCGATCATGGATGAAAGCGGAGTTCCGATCTGGTGTGCGGTTTCCTTCGCCAGACCTGCCCATACATACCCTTCATCCGTTTTTTTAATCGTCCTCAGAAACCAGAATGAAAATAACAGGTAGGATAGGATAAATAGCCCTAAGAAATAAGGATAGTACCGCAAATTGTTAAGCAATGAAGAGTTATCATAAAATACAAACTGCTTATCACCGTTTGCCACTTCAATCTCAAATGGAGCATAATTATTTTCCATTTTTGAGATTAGCTTTTTTAGTTCTCCGGGATTTTCAAGAATTTCTTTGGCAATATTTCTTGAACTCCCCTCAAATATAAAAGGTTCTTTATTTTCATTCGTCAAAATTGATGGAATCTGATCATTCTCCGTTAATATCGCAAACAAAAGCTCCTGGGTCTCAGAACTTTTCTGCTTATTGTCCTGAAGAATCTTTATCGCAGTAGCGAAAACCTTAATTCTTTCAGCCTCTTTTTCCCTTAAATTTTTAATGAGAATATTAGATGAAACAATCAAAGCAATAACAATCACGGTAAGTAACGTAAATACAAACCAGTTATTGATTCTCGATAAAAACGGATGATTCTTCATACCTTTTTTATTTTAAAATATTCAGAATTTTCTGTAATTCCGTATTTCCGCTTCCCTGATAATTATTGATGATAATGGAGAATACATATTTTTTTCCATCCTTTGCCGTTTGATATCCCGCAAAAGATTTTGTATCCCTCATAGTTCCGCTTTTCATTTTCATCCCGTTTTCCTGCGTTGGGAATCCGTCATAATAGGCATCAAACCATGGTTGCTTTTTAGCATACAAAAGAGCCTGTACCTCCGCTTTTGCCGATACATAGTTCTGAGGAGAAAGCCCGCTACCGTCTGCAAAATTGATCATATTCGGATTAATCCCGTTGGATTTCCAGAACTCTTTAAGATAGGCAACTCCGCTTTTAAAGCTTGAATTTCCCTTTTTCTCTTTCCCCAGCGTCTTAATAAGAGTTTCTCCATATAGATTAATACTCTTCCTTAGAAACCAGTATATAATCTTATCTAACGTCGGTGATTGATACGTAAGAAATATATTTTTCTTAGAAACTTCCAATATCTGTTTTCCTTCAATTTCGAGTTGGGAATTCGTAATAACCTTCCCTGAAAAGCTAATTCCGGCTTCCTTAAGCCACTGTTTTACTTCTACTCCCAATTGTAAAGGAGGATTTGGAGTTGATCCTGAAACAGTAACCGTTTTACCGGCAGGTAAAGTTCCGTTAATCAATGCCACATCCGAGTGTGGTGCCGTGAAAATAAGGCTCTGATCCGAACTTCCACCGGCTTTCAGGTCATTTAACCATTGAACTCCTTCCAGCGGATAGGAAAAGCTTTTAAAAGTAGTGCCGTTGATGTTGATATCAAACTGGTTCTCTCTCCAGTTGATCCCCCAAACTCCGGCGCCGTAATAATTCCCCAGATCGTCCCAGGGCCAGCCTCCGGGAATCGTCTGATGGTCAAAATATGAATCATCGATCACCAGGTCTCCATTAACCTTTGCAATTCCCTGCGTTTTGATTGCTTCGATAAGCTTTTTCTTAAAATTTTCAGGTTTGTATGCTTCGTATCTCCAGCTTCCCAGAGTAGGATCACCATTAGAGCTGATCAACAGGTTTCCGTTAAGAACATCTTTTGAAATCGTACCCGAATAACCGGCTGTTGTTTTAAAAGTATAATTTTTCCCTAAGGTTTCCAATGCTGCCCCAGCCGTAAATATTTTCTGCGTGGAAGCAGTCGAAAGTCCTTTATTTCCCTGATAATCGTAAATCAAACGCCCGTTTTCATCGGTTACATAAAACGATAAACTGGATGCTACTCCTCCTGAAGAATTCATAAGATCCTTTGTAGCATCGTCTAATTTTTGAGCGATATCCTGAGCAAAAACTATTTGTGTAGATAATATAAGAACACCAAGTGTTTTTTTTCATTGCATCATTGTTATGGTGATTGATTATTTCGCAACTTATGTTGACTATATCATTGCTGAATAGTCCATTCTTTATTCAAATATAAAAAAAGATAGTGGGATCAGATTAATGAGCTTCCTGCCTCAATTTCATAGGGTGCCTTTCCCTTCTCAAAAATCCTTGTCAGTTCGCTTCCTTCAACCGTTATATTTCCACCAATTCTCCTGATCCAGTTTCCTTCACGCAACCCGATTACCTTTAAGTCATTTTGGGTTAGAAATTCAAGAATTCTGGTTTCCCGGGTTTCGCCGTTATGTTTTAATTCCGGATTTGGATCCAGATAGTGAGGGTTCAGATTAAAAGGGACTAAGCCCATACAATCAAAACTTGGAGGATAAACGATAGGCATATCATTCGTTGTTTTCATATTTTGTCCTCCGATATTGCTTCCCGCGCTGCATCCTAAATAAGGCTTACCTTGTTCTATATTATTCTTTAAAACCGACATCAGATTTTCCTCATGTAAAGTTTTAACCAATAAAAATGTATTTCCACCTCCTGTAAAATATCCTTTCGCATTATGTAAGGCAGCGGCTTTATCGTCAAATTCATGCAGGCCTTTTACTTTAATACCTATTGTTTCAAAAAAAGAACGGGCTTTTGCCGTATAATCGTCATGGGATATCCCTCCAGGCCTTGCATAAGGAACAAAGATGATTTCATCAACACCCTTATATAATTGTATTAATTCTTCTCTTAAATATTCCAGGTATTCGCCACCGAAAATGGTTGATGTCGAAGCTAATATGATATTCATACAATGAAATTATTGTGGTTATAAAACTAGTTGAAGTACAAAGATAACTGAAACCACAACGAATCAAAAATTAAGCTAAAAAAAAATAGCTGTATCCGTTAATATTTTCTAAAAAAACTTAAAGCCTCTAAAATTTAGCCATTTATGGAATTATTATTGAATTTCAAAATGTAGAATTATAAAATATAAGATTATGAAAATCGTTAAAATTAATATCAAAAATCTATTTTTAGGTTTATTATTTGTAGGAGGAATGAGTTTGGTTAATGCACAGGTAGATAGCACCAAAACAACAGCCAATACAGCTGCAACAACTCAAGCTGGAGATTCCAGTATTGAGGGTCTTAAAAAACAAATTGAAGCCAATCCAAAGGATACAGAATCGTTAGCTAAATTAGCTGCAGCTTACCAGGATGCTTCAGATTGGACCAATGCAGTGGCAACCTGGAAAAAGATATCTGTTTTATTACCCGATTGGGCTCCGGCATATTACAGCCAGGCTTATGCATATCAGGCTGCTAAAGATGATGCCAATGCTAAAATTGCTTATGAAAAGTATATAGCAACTGTAAAGCCTGAGGAAGTAGAGCAAAACAAGAAAAACCTTGCGTATGCTTATTTCTATCTGGCCTTTTCAGAACAGCAGAGCGACCGTAATAAAGCAAAAGAACATATAGCTAAGTCGTTACAGTATGACCCTACCAATCAGGATGCTTTAAAACTTAGCAAAACCTTAAATTCATAAAAAATAAAATCCGGAAAATTTTCCGGATTTTTTATTTCTGTATTTTATTTGATCATTTTACCGAAGAAATCGGTTTCTCCTTTTAGATGTCTTATAATTTTATCAATGTTTCGGTCAATACTTGCCTCGGTTTTAAGGTTATTGATATAACGAACCAATTCCAGCTTTCTTGAAGGAATTAAACTTTCAAAATTACGCAGGGTAACGGAATCTTCCCTGATCGCCTGGTCAAGTTTAGGATGAATAACAATACTCCTGTCCGAGCTATCATATTCTATTGAAACTTCTATTATCTCACCAATTCTTTTGGGAGAATTCTTTAACATGACAAGATTTACATACAATCTCCATTCTCCGAGATACTTCATTAAATTCTGCTTATATTCCACACCATTCACTGTTCCTTTCACAGGAATAGGACTCTTTTCTCTTCCTGAAACTTCAAAAATTGTTTTTAATATTTCTTCAGGAATGAAAACAAAAGGATTAATTCCTATAATTTCAAGCCGTGCTGTAAACAGATTATTTTCCATATATGACAAATTTAGAAAATAGTTTAATAGGATAAAATAGTAGACAATCAATAGATATCCGACAGACTATTTATGTTTTCCAACCTCCAACCTCTAACCTCTAACCTTTAATATCTACCTTCCAGTCTCAAACCAACAAAACAGCAACTAAGTTTTCCACTCACAAAGTATTCCTTATCTTTGCAGGAATAAATCTATGTAACAAAATGAAATTTTTTATTGACACTGCTAATTTAGAGCAAATTAAGGAAGCTAAAGATCTTGGAATTTTAGATGGTGTAACCACTAACCCTTCATTAATGGCTAAAGAAGGTATCCAGGGAGCTGAAGCAATCAAGAACCACTACAAAACGATCTGTGAAATTGTAGATGGTGATATTTCTGCAGAAGTACTTTCTACAACATATGAGGAAATGATCAAAGAAGGAGATGAATTGGCAGCAATCCATCCAAACATTGTGGTAAAAATTCCGATGATTAAAGATGGTATCAAAGCATTAAAATATTTTTCGGACAAAGGAATCAAGACGAACTGTACATTGATTTTCTCTCCGGGACAGGCTCTTTTAGCAGCAAAAGCAGGAGCAACTTATGTTTCTCCATTCCTGGGAAGACTAGATGATATTTCTACGGACGGGCTTAACCTTATCCAGGAGATTCGTTTGATTTTTGACAACTATATGTACGAAACTGAGATTTTGGCAGCATCTATCCGTCATTCTATGCACATTATCGATTGTGCTAAAATCGGTGCTGACGTGATCACTTCGCCACTGGCTCCGATCTTAAGCCTGTTAAAGCACCCGCTTACAGACAGTGGATTAGCTCAGTTTATTGCAGATTCTCAGAAATTGGCTTAACAACTTAACCATATTGCATAAAAAATCCCGAAATGAATTCGGGATTTTTTATTTTATTTATAAAGATCAGGCTCTATTTTATTATTGTTATTTTTCATTTCTTCTCTCGCCCTTTTCTCTATATTCCTGTACATTTCATTCATATCAATGTCTTTCCCATCCTTATTTTTCATTCTTACGACAGCTCCGGCCGGAAGTGTGCTCATTGTTTGCTTCATGTCCTTTGTGGGATCTGCCTGATAATCTTTCCAAGCTTTTTTAAACTGTTTTTTTGTTACTTCGATATCTTTGCCCCCCAAACCGATCATAGTTACTCCCGGCATTTGTATGTCTTCGTCCTGGCTTATGTTTGTCTTTTTATTTCCAATTAAAGTCATTATATGCGAACCTGTTTTGTCTTCGAGCTTCACAATTAAACCGGGCAATCCATAGAATTTATAAGGTCCGTCCTGAAAAGGGATATCGGTACTAAACCAGGCAGTCCATTCTCTGCCTCCATAGGTTGTTGTTGCTTTTTGGGTGTTATACTCTCCTATTTTTTGTTTTTCAGAAAGAATCTTCCATTCAGGTTTTTGATCTTCTGCTATTTTATAGATTGTGTTCCCTATTTTTTCTGAAAGTACAACCTTATAGTCGGGGTATGTTTTGGTAACGCTTGTAGCGATCACACCCGGTTTCATATTTTTTTTTGATATTAATACTTTCTCCAAAACCGCCTTTCATTTGCTTTGCGATATCCGCTTTTGTTGTAGAGTCGGAGACAAATTTTTCACGGCTGTAATATTTTGAGCCATTTTTATCAATATCCAGGAGCATTACATCACTTTTTATATCCGCTCTGTTGGTGGAATCAGAGATATATTTATAATCATAATAAAACCTGTTTGCCTGGGCATGAGTAAGTATACTCAAAAGTAAAAAAAGTAAAATATTATTTTTCATAGGTTATTGAGACATAAAAAAGCTTTGCCAATTCTGGATTGACAAAGCCAATTGGAACTTTATTATTTTGTCTGAATTCTTATCTCTCCTGAAGGATCTCCGTCTTTTGTGCGTTTATTCACATTCATACTTTTAATATCCTTTGGATTAATAGCATCAAATTCTTTTCTGGTGACCTCTACTCCGTTAATGTATAATTTCATGTTACCGTAATTATTAGCGGATCCGTTTACTCTTGGAACTGTAAAAGTATTTACATCTTTAAAATTAGAGTTCAGCCTTACTGTCACCGGATTATCCGAATCGCTAAAACTGGATGTATACACATAAACTCTTCTATTGTTGCCATCCAATGCTCTTCTTTCTGCATCCAGCTTCATTCTTTCTGCATCAAGTTTAGCTCTTTTTTCGTTAAGCCTGGCACGCTTTCTATCGAGTTTCGCTCGTTTCGCAGCCGTTTCCATAGCTCCTTTTGCATTCTCGGAAGCCTTGGCAAGTTCTGCTGCATCCCATTTCATATCCTTAATTTCACTGAACTTTAAAGCTTTCATTCGAGGAGCTGTCGGAGGAACCGGAGGCGTTGGCATATCCTGGAAATCGAAATTAATTTCAGGTATTTCAGGAATCTCAACGTTCATATTCTTGAGCTCTTTCACTTTATTCTTCCATTCATCGGATTTGAAAAAGTCATTAATTCTTTTAATTTCATTTCCATTAATGGTATAAGCCATTCTGAAATCATCGGAACTTGTAATTTTTCCCATTTCAGCTGACAGATCATTAAGCTCATCTACATTCTTCTGGAACTCTTTACTTTCCGGCTTAAGGCTTTTCAGAGCCATACTTTTTTCCTGGATTTTCTTTCCAAGATCTTTTAATTTCTCTGTTTCTTTTTTTTCTTAGCAGCTTTTGTTGTGAATCATCAATTTTACCGATCTTGGCAGGAATGGTGTCTTTTGTGATGGAAGTTACATTCTGAATTTTGGCTTCAGGCTGTTCTTCCATTTTGGATACTGCTTCCCGGATCGCTATGTTGGTTTCTTTGATTTCTTTATTCTTCGCATTTACCATATAGGCAAAAGCTACTGTAAATAAAACCGGTAATGCAAAAATCCTTCGCGCATACCCGAATTTGGTTTTGGGTTTTTGTAACATTTTTAGACGTTTTTTTTAGATTTGAACTTAAAAACGGACTGGTTGCAGGTAACTGTGTTCCGGAAAAGTGACTTGCTAAAAGCATCTGCGCAAATGCTTTTGTGTCCGATTGTTTGACGGCTTTTTTATCAGCCAGGTATTCATGAATAAGACCGAGTTCTTTTTTCATCATATAAAAGAACGGATTGAACCAGAAGACTGAAGTAATCACTTCGATAAAAATTTTATCAAAGGAATGCTTCTGTTCAATATGTACCATCTCATGCTTTAAGATCTGTTTCCCAATATCAGAATTCAACTGTATTGAATTCTTCCAGAATAGATTTTTAAAGTATGAAAACGGTGCTTCAGTAAGGTTTGTATGGTAAAAATTTATACCATCAAAACTCTCTTTTTGAAATTTCTTTTTAAGCTGTTGGATCCTGATGATCCCATAGATAAACCTTCCTAAAAAATAGAAAGAAACCAGTCCCAAAGCTGAAAAAATAATTCTAAAATAAATGTGGTCATTGCTTATGTTTTTATGTGAATTAAAATTCTGTAATTTATTGAGCAACAAATACACCTCATTATTCACTTCTATAGTAAAATCATCAACCCTCATAAGAGGTAATAACAATGAAAGTAATATAGCCGATAACAGATAGAATCTGTTATAATGATGAAATGTCTTGTCCTTTAAAGACAACTGATAATACAAAAATGTTACACCAGAACATACAATTACTTTCCCAAAGTATAGAAGTAGAGTTTCCATATCAGTTTTTCTTTTTGAGTTCGTTGAGCAGCATTTCAAGATCTTCTACCGTCATTTCATTTTTTTCTACCAAAAAAGAGACTGCACTTTTATAAGATCCTTTGAAATAATTTTTCACAAGACTTTTCATCGTCTTTCCCGAATACTGTTCCTTTGTGATCAGTGCAAAATATTCATGCTGTCTGCCATAAACATTATAATCAACAAATTCCTTATCCTTTAGTACTTTTAGAATAGTTGAAACAGTATTTGTGTGAGGTTTGGGTTCAGGAAACAAATCAAGAATATCCTTGAGGAATCCTTTTTCAATTTTCCATAAATACTGCATTACCTGTTCTTCTGCTTTTGTTAAAGTCTGAATTATCATATCCTGTTCATTTATCTTGAATGATATATCATCGCTAAATTCTATATCACTATTAAATTAGTTATACAAATGTAGAAATAAATTACATTCAAACAACTATTTTTTTAGTGATAAACAGAATAAGCACATAACTAATTGATATTCAATATAATATTTTTTATTAAAATATGTTAAATTTATAAGTAGTAATCAAATTCCACTGAATTATCAATAGAAAATTCTTTAATTACAATATAAATTCTTAAAACTTGTTAATTTTTATTAAATAAAATTAAAATGAATATGTTTAAACTGGGAAAATATATTTATTTTAGTGCTTTAAAAATTTCTCATGAAAAGATATAATTTACTGATTGTACTATTACTACTTATTTTTAACATTACTAATGCTCAAAAGAAAGGTTCGCCTGCTGCAGATTTCAGCGCTTTAAAGGAAGCAAAAACTAAAATTGAAAATACAGTTCCTGCGGTTATCGGACATTTACAAGCGATCGCTACCAAAGAAGGAGACAATAATATTCTTACCAACGGAAAAGCAGCACTGGGAAAAGAATATGGTATTTTAGAATCTGAATGGTACTTATACAGAGGAAATATGAACAACTGCATTTTAAATAATTCTTCAAAGAAAGCTAAAAAGTGCATGGAATACCACACCCAATACCTGAGAAATACGCTTATCAACTATAAAAACTATATTACTTACCTCACAAAAAAGAATGGATATCTTGGAGTAGAAGGTGATACTAAAATTGATTTTAATCCTAGTGAAATCACTACAAAATTAAATGACGCTTATTTTAACGGTGGTGATGCCTCCAACAGAATGAAAGGAAATCAAAAGAAAGAATTTCTGGGTCAGACAATGGCAGATGATCTTAAATTAAAACCTTATGCTGAACTAGCACAATAATATAATCCCGCTTTATGCGGGATTTTTTAACATAAAAAAAGAGAATCACAAAGTGATTCTCTTTTGCTTTAGTAGCGGGAACCGGACTCGAACCGATGACCTTCGGGTTATGAGCCCGACGAGCTACCTACTGCTCCATCCCGCGATATTGGATTGCAAATGTACGACTTTTTTTTTAAAATTCCTAATTTTTCTTTTAAATAAAGGAGTTTTATAAAAACTATACATTTATTTGTATCTTTGTTTTATGGCAAAAATATTAAAAATTTACCCTGACAATCCTCAGGAAAATCTTATTAATGAGGTGGTTAAAACCTTGAATAATGGTGGATTAATTATTTATCCTTCTGATACTATTTATGCATTGGGTTGTAATATTTTTGACATCAAAGCCATGGAAAAACTGGCTCAGATCAAAAAAATGAAGCTGGAAAAAGCCCAGTTTTCAATTATTTGTAACGACCTCAGTCACCTTTCGGATTTTACAAGACCCATTGATACTTCCGTATTTCGATTTTTAAAAAGCCACCTTCCCGGACCTTTTACATTTATTCTGGATGCCAACAAAAGTGTTCCTCTGGCTTATAAAGGACATAAAACAATCGGTATCCGTGTTCCAGACCACTCCATTCCTCAGCTGATTGTTGAAAAATTGGGACATCCGATTGCTTCTACCTCTATCAGGGATGAAGATGAAGTGATCGAATACTCTACCGATCCGGAACTCATCGCTGAAAAATATGATCATCTGGTGGATATTGTTATAGATTCAGGATACGGAGACAATGTAGCTTCTACTATTGTAGATCTTACTTCCGGAGAACCTGAAGTAATCAGACAGGGAAAAGGGATTATATAACTTTTCTAAATAGAAGTTAGAAATTAGAGGTTAGAGGTTAGAGGTTAGAGGTTAGGAAGAAACTAAAAATGGGATATATTTCCGGATTTCCCCAATAACGATTATTATCCAACATTAAATATATATTGTTTATTATATACCTCTCACTGAGGTTCTTATTATATTATTTTATGAAAATCATTACATCACCGGCTAAATTAATGAACGTAGAAAATTCAACTGACCTGTTGAGATCCACTACCCCGAAATTCATTGAAGAGGCAGAATTTATACAATCATTTTTAAAACATAAATCACCTAAGTATCTTTCCGAACTCATGGAGATCTCTCCTAAGCTGGCAGATGAAAACTGGGAAAGAAATCAAAACTGGAAAGCAAATCCAAAGCCTAAAGAATCTGCACCGGCTATGTTTGCGTTCACCGGAGAAGTATACAGAGGGCTGGATGCCAAAACCCTGGATAAAAGTGCCGTGGATTATCTGCAGAAAAATTACAGAATGCTTTCAGGTCTTTATGGCTTGTTAAAACCTTCTGATAAAGTCATGTTGTACCGACTTGAAATGGGCCGTCATTTTGAATTTGATCAATACAAAAATCTATATGAGTTCTGGAGAGAGAAAATTACAGATCAGCTGAACTCAGAAATGAAGAAAAATGAGATTCTGCTTCAACTGGCAAGTAATGAATACGGAAAGGTAATTGACTGGAAAAAACTGAACCATAAAATAATTGATTTCGATTTTTATGAATTAAAGGACGGAAAATTAAAAACGATTGTTGTGTATACCAAACACGCCAGAGGTCTTGTTGTAAGATTCTGTGCTGAAACCAATGCCCAAACGCTGGACGATGTTAAAGCCTTTAATTATGAAGGTTATATGATCGACGAAGAAAAATCTACAGATACCAAATTGGTTTTTACAAGATAAATGACAATTTCAGAATTTAAAATCTATTTCAAAAAAGAGCTGAGTGATCTGTATACAGCATCTGAAAGTGCTTTCCTGTTTTCTGTTTTTGTTGAAAAATTAATCGGATTTGATCAGTTCCAGCAAAGACGGTTTTCTCATCAGGAGTTGCTATCTGATGATGAAAAGGAGCTTCAGAAAATAACCGCAGAGCTAAAAACCGGTAAACCTTACCAACATATCCTAGGTGAAACGGAATTTTATGGGATGACATTTTTTGTGAACGAAAATGTTTTAATACCACGCCCAGAAACAGAAGAACTGCTTGAGATAGCCATTGATACAATCCAAAGGTCGTTTTCTGAACAGAAAGATCTCAAGATTCTTGATATTGGTACAGGAAGCGGAGTTATTCCTTTGGTTCTTAAAAAACATTTTCCGGATGCCGATGTTTCATCTATAGATTTTTCAGAAGCAGCTTTAGAAACAGCAAGAAGAAATGCTGTTTTTCATGGGCTGGATGTTCGTTTTATGTATGGTGACTATCTGAATTTTAAGCTTACTGAAAATTATGATGTCATTATTTCCAATCCTCCTTACATCGGGATTGAAGAAGAAGTTGAAATTGAATACTCTGTGAAAGGATTTGAACCACAAATGGCACTCTTCTCTCCTACTTCTGATGCTTTGATCTTTTACAGGAAAATCGCTGAAGACTCGAAAAAGAACCTGAACGGAAACGGATTGTTATTTTTAGAAATTAATCAAAAATTAGGGGCAGAAACCCTGGAGCTTTATTCTTTCTTTTCGGAGGCTCATCTTGTAAAAGATTTGTCTGGAAATGACAGGTTTATAACGGGAAAAAGATAGGATTCCGTTATTTTCGGTTTTAAGTTCTGTATCTTTAGCTCAAATTTCAAATAACCATGCCACATTTTATCATAGATTGCTCAGAAAATATTTTAGATCAGAAATCTCCCGGTGAAATAATGAATGCAGTTTACGAGACTGCAGAAAACTCCGGACTTTTTGCAAAAGGAGACATCAAAGTGAGATTAACGCCTTTTAAATATTATAAGATGGATGATGGAAAGGAAAGCTTTATCCATATTTTCGGAAATATTATGGGAGGAAGAACTATAGAACAAAAGGCCAGCTTATCCAGACAAATAATAGAACGACTGAACCTGATGTTTCCGGATATACCTATTCTGTCTATCAATATACAGGAGTTTGAAGCAGCGACTTATTGCAATAAATCTTTAATCAACCCTGAAAATATGAATAAGGACAGACATTTTCCTGGTCACTGATATTTTTTAAACGAAACAATATTTAGCATAATACTTGTTTCCTTTACACATCAATAAGCAAACTTTTACGTCAAAAATTAAATAATCATGGAACTTAAAGCTCACCAGGTCAATGGTATCAAAGTAGCGGAAGTGATTTCCGACAACCACGTGATAAAATCAGCACAGGACGGTATCGATCTATTAGGTAACGCCTACTATCAGGGGTTTGATAAGGTGATTATCTATGAGAAAAATATAACCCCGGAATTCTTTGACCTCAAGACTAAAATTGCCGGCGATATTCTCCAGAAGTTCTCCAATTACAGAATGGGATTAGCCATTATAGGAGATTTTAGTCAATATGAAAGTAAAAGTATGAAAGATTTTATTTTTGAAAGCAATAAAACCAGGCATATTAATTTTGTTGAAACGTTGAAAGAGGCTTTGGAGAAGTTTTCAAAGTAGTATATTCTTTATTCTGAAAAAAATCTATCGCATCGGCAATTGCTTTATCTACGGACTGGTATTCCAGGTTTAATTGTTCTATTGACTTGCAGTTGGTATAATAATTATCTATTCTCAAAGCTTTCATGTTGGGTGAGCTTAGATTCGTCTTTACATTCAGTGATCTTAGTAAATCCCCTGCTACTCCTAAAAGTATCAGGATGAAATCCGGAAGTGGAAGCAATAAAGGGTTTTGGCGGGTAATCATATTTACTTTTTTAAAGAAGTCTTTATACTTTAAATTCTCATGGGCCAAAAGGTAACGCTCTCCGTTTTTTCCCCTATCGATGGCATTAACGATTCCACAGGCAACATCCTCCACATGAACAAAATTCTTTCCTCCGGATGGGTAAAAAACCAGATTTTTCTTCCATACCCAATAAATAATTTTCCCCGAGCTGGGCTTCCAGTCATAAGGCCCAATCATAAACGTCGGATTTAGAATAACAACTTCAGTGGTTTTGTTGTTTCGTAAAAGAAAATCCTCAGTTTCTGATTTACTTCGGGCATAATAAGATTTTGTGAAGGGATATTTTTGACCGGAGCTTTCATGACCTAATTCGTCAAGATTCCCATATCCCATCGTATTCGCAGTACTTACAAATAAGAACTTTCTAACCCCGGCTTCAACTGACTGTGAAAACAAATGAACCACGGCATCATAATTTGTTTTTCTGTATTCCCCATAGGAAAGCAGATCCTGCCCAGTTTCAGCAGCAATATGAATGACGAAATCCACCAGTTTAAGATGCGAGGAAACATCAGAAAACAAGCTTCCCTCAACTAACCGGAGGTTTTCATCTTCCTGACCATAATAGCGACTTTTCTGCCGCACCAAAGCAATAACAAAATAACCATCTCTTAATAATTTTTTAACAACATGAGTTCCTAAAAGCCCGGTACTACCGGTAACAAAAACTTTTTTCATGCTTCTATTTCTTTTTTTATTGCGTTCGTCATCAAAGGTAATTTAATCCAGATGGGCAATATCTTCATTACCAGCCAACTTATAGGATTAACCATGATGACAGAATCTCTTTTGAATAGCTGGTTGACACATCGTGCAGCCACCTTATTAGGATCAAGCAAAGTCAGTTTTCCTAAAAAACCCTGTTTTTCAATTCTTTCGCAGACATCTTTATTGGTTTTCATTGCTCCCGGATTCACAACACTCACAAAAACGTTGGTATCTTTTAGTTCCTCATGTAATCCCCTGGAAAAGGAATGGATAAATGTTTTGGAGGCGGGATAAACCGTTTTAAAACCAATCGGTGAAAATGCAGCCATACTGGAAACATTTAAAATATAAGCTTTGGGTTGTTTCAAAAGATTAGGCAACAGCTGATGGGTCATTAAAGAAGTAGCCATAACATTGACCTGTAATATCGTATTGATATAATCAGGCGTAGCATCCACAAATTTTCGGGTTCCTCCCAGACCGGCATTATTAATTAAAATGTAGATATTAAAAGACATGTTCAGCTTCTCTGTTATGTACATTACATTTTCATTTAGTGAAAGATCAATTTCATAATAATGTGTTTTTACATCATAGGTTTTTGCTATTTTTTCACTTAAAGAAGCCACATTCTGACCAGGCAGACTGATAAGAATAACATTGATCTTCTTTTTAGCCAGATGCTCGACAAACGCCTTGCCTAATCCCTGACTTGCTCCCGTTACAACAGCAAATGATTCTTTAGTATCCATGATAAAAATTATGGTACAAATGTATCTTTATGAAGATCCTTTTCTGTTCCATCTTATATGACTGAACACATTTAAGCACAAATCATAAACAACTTAAAATCAATATAATAAAAGTAAAAAAAGGTTAAAATTTATAAACCTGAACTTATTTTTTAAACTCAGAAGGGGTCTGATCAGTAAATTTTTTGAAGGTGGTGTTAAATGAGGTCTTGGAATTAAATCCAGATTCGAAAGCAATCCCTAAAATGGAAAGCTTATTGGCCTCATTATTTTTCAGCAACTTTTTAGCATGCTCGATTCTATATTCATTAATGAACTGAAAAAAGTTTTTTTGAAAGCCGGTATTGATCACATACGATAAATGATGAGTAGAAACAGACAAGTGTTCTGCAAGCTTAATTAAATTCAGCTCACTATCCAGGTAAAGCTTTTCTTTTTCCATTACATTTTCAAGCTTTGTTTTAAGCCGGGATAATTCTTCATCAGAAATGAGTTTTCGTTTGATTTCTTCATTTTCTGCTTCATCATTAATGGATATGAGCTCATCCCGTTGTTTTTCCTCAACAGGATAAATTTCTTTTTGCTTCAGCGAGTAATACGCTACAAAATAAACCACTAAAAGAAAAGCTATATTGATGAAAGCATTTAATGATGTAGAATCATAGAAAAGATTGTAGATAACATATACGATATTGATAATCAAAAGAATAAGAATAATATACTCCAGCCAATTAAGATTGATCCCTTCCGTATTAGCAGAGAATTGCTGAATTCTCTTTTGATGTTTCCGTATGGTAAAATAAGAAAGCCCTGTATAAAATACCGCCTGGAATAATATCAATCCTATAAATGTAAACTCAAAAAAAGATTGGTTTTCAAAGTTTCCGTAACGTTGTAATAACAAATTGATAAGAAAAATAACAGGTAAAACAGCATATTTTACGTCCGACCTCTTAAACCTAAATGAAGGATTTGTAAAGAATAAAACACTGAAATAAAACATAATGGGTGTAAAAAACTGAACGAACTGAACAAAAAGAATGGAATGAATTTCTATCTGAGAAATTTTGATCAGTGACCAAATTTCATCCAGCCAGTATGTGGACCACAAAAAAAGAAACAAACCAAACCATAGGTTGGCTTTTCGATTAACTTTAAGAGGATTGGCCAGTTTTAACAAAGAAAGCAAAACCAATGAACCATAGATAAGTATGACGATAAAACGATTCAACTCTATTGTATTCATTGGTTTTGATATTTTATTTAAAGATAGGTTTTTTATCCTATTCTTTTCCTGACAAAAATCTCGTAGCTTAAGTACAGGAGCGGAATCGCCATAATTCCAATATACAAACCGTTATCCATTGCTCTTTCAGGCTGATTGATCACCGCATATAGCAGACCGAAAAAGGCTCCGCCAAGATGTGCTGCATGACCTATATTATCATGTTGTCTGGGATTAAGCATCATATAGACGGAATAGCTGAAATAAAGAAGCCCGAATATATAGCCCGGAATTCCGATAGGAATAAAGAATATATATATTTTAAGATCAGGAATAAGTGCAATTCCGGCAAATAATATCCCTGAAACCCCTCCACTCGCTCCAATAGCAGAATACCATGGCTGCTTCTGATAGATAAACAGGGAAAACATATTTCCGAGCAGTATAGAACCAAAGTATACAATTATGAAACCCAGATTTCCAAAACCTTCCATTACGATAGGCCCAAAGAAATAAAGGGTCATCATATTAAACAGAAGATGCATTAAATCTGCATGAAGGAAACCTGCAGAAAGGAGACGGATGTACTCTTTCCTGTTTTGGATAGCTCCTACATTAAATTTATACTTTTCGAAAATACCATGATTATTAAAAGCAATAAAGCTGATAATACTGGTAGCTATAATAACTAATAATAAGATATTCATGATTAATTTAAAATTTAATTTTCGTCACTATCAGTATCTCCTTCAAAAAGGTCACCGATAACCCCACCGTCTTCATCAATGCCTTCAGTATGTTCAGGCTCTTCATATACTTCCGGTTCCTCTTCTTCAATCTCCGGAACCGTAATATTTATCGCTTTTACCTTGAATTTGGTAAATTGATTTCCGATTGCTTTTATACCTTTCACCATAATAAAATCATCAATATTTATGGTTTCGGGATCACGTTCTTTTCCTTTATCTTTTGAAAAAATGATTTCTGCAGTAGATCCGTTGGCTACTATCACGTTCTCAATAAATGATTTGCTATGCTCCGAAGGCATGAAATTCTGGGGATTGGTATTATTTTCGAGAAGGAATCTTTTAATAAAATACATCTCTTTTTCCCCATCGTAATAAATACAAGTTACAGGTTGCTGCGGCCGCCATTTTTCAAGGATCAGATAATCATCGTCAAAACGGTTTCCAAGGTCAAAACTTACCAGCTTTGCCTCTCCATTGGAATTAATCGTCAGGATTTTATCATCTCCTTTAAAATTCCCTAACAAAGTACCCCTGCCATCAGCATTTAATCTTCGTACCGTATCATCAAACCAGATTCTTCTTGGAGCCAGGGTTGAAATACCTTCTTCCTTAAGATCTACTTTTTTCACGGAGTATTTGGTCACCAGGTTTCCTTTGGAATCGCGGCCTTTAATTGCCAATTCAGAAAAATCGATATCCATCTTATTTTTTCTGATTCTTGGATTCGGTTTTAAGAGAACAGTAACCGTTTCAGCTTCTCCATTCGGATTAGCGGAAAAATAAAGCACTTCCGAGCCTTTTTTATCAGACGCCAGAGGATAATCTGTATTTCTTGTCACCGCCGTTACGGAGAAACGTTTCATATAATACGGACCTTCTTTACCTTCACGGTAGATCATATTATACACTGTTCTCTTGTCGTTTTTCTTCCAGACAGCCACATGCAGGAGATCTTTTCCGATAAAGGTTTTTGCCTCTACTTTGACGATCTTCATACTTCCGTCTTTTCTGAAAGTTATAATATCATCGATATCGGAACAGTCGAATAGGTATTCATCTTTTCTCAATGAGGTTCCTATAAAGCCTTCTTCACGGTTTACATAGAATTTTTCGTTAGCCACGGCTACTTTTGTAGCATCAATGGTATCGAAAATTCTTAATTCGGTTCTTCTCTGCTTTTCTTTACCGTACTTCTTCTGAATATTTAAATAATACTCGATAGCATAAGCGATAAGATTAGCAAGATTATATTTAACCTGCTCTATCTTACCTTCAAGAGCAGCAATATTTTCTTTAAATTTATCTAAGTCGAACCTGGAAATTCTCTTGATTCTGATCTCTGTCAGCTTCAGAATATCTTCCTCAGTAACGGCTCTCAAAAGATGCTTGGTATGTGGTTTTAATCCTGCATCAATAGTTTTGATTACCTCTTCCCACGTCTTTACTTCTTCAATATCGTGATAGATTCTGTTTTCGATGAAAATCCTTTCCAATGAGGAGAAATGCCAGCTTTCCTGAAGTTCGTGAAGTTCAATCTCCAGTTCTTTTTTCAGCAATGAAACGGTATGATCCGTATTCATTCTCAGGATTTCAGAAACACTCAGGAACATTGGTTTATCTCCCACAATTACACACGCATTCGGAGAAATTGTTACCTGACAATCTGTGAAGGCATATAACGCATCAATTGTTTTATCCGGTGATACGTCATTATGGAGATGGATCAGAATTTCTACGGTATCGGACGTATTGTCTTCAATTTTTTTTAATCTTGATCTTACCTTTTTCATTAGCCTTTAGGATAGAATCTATCAGATCACTGGTTGTTTTGGAAAAGGGAAGTTCAGAGATAACCAAAGTATGTTTATCGGTCTGTGTAATTTTGGCTCTTGCACGTACTTTACCACCTCTTTGTCCGTCGTTGTATTCAGAAACGTCCAGATACCCTGCTGTAAGGAAATCTGGGAAAAGTTCAAACTTTTTTCCTTTAAGGTGAGCTACTGAAGCATTGATCAGTTCATTAAAGTTGTGAGGAAGTATCTTCGTGGATAATCCTACACCAATCCCTTCTACTCCCTGCGTTAAAAGTAAAGGGAACTTTACGGGAAGATCTATAGGCTCGTTATTTCGTCCATCGTAAGATTTTGCCCACTCCGTTGTCTTAGGATTGAAAACTACCTCCAGTGCAAAAGGGGTTAATCTGGCTTCAATATACCTTGCTGCTGCAGCCGAATCTCCGGTAAAGACATTCCCCCAGTTTCCCTGAGTGTCAATCAGAAGCTCTTTCTGCCCGATCTGTACCATGGCATCAGTAATAGAAGCGTCCCCGTGGGGGTGATATTTCATTGTATTTCCTACAATGTTCGCTACCTTATTGTACCTCCCGTCCTCCAGCTCACGCATGGAATGCATAATTCTTCGCTGAACGGGTTTTAATCCATCGTAGACCGATGGAATCGCTCTATCTAAAATCACGTAAGAAGCATAGTCCAGAAACCAGTCTTTATAAAGTCCGGAAACTTTCTTCAGGCTTTCGCCTTCATGTGAATTTTCTTCTGTCATTATTCGTTTTTAACGTTTTTCTCGTTATTCGCTTTTACTACTTTATTTAAAGAGAATTTCAAATCATTTACTTCTTTTGTCGTCAGGTAAGAAATTTCGTATTTCAACATGGTTGAACCACTATTCTTACTTGAAATTGTAATATATAATCTTTTTACAAAGAGTAAATTGACGATCTCGTATTTTATTAATTTGTATTTTGGAAATTCATCACTTAAAGGTTTATCTAAAAATGGAATGATGTTCCTGTTTTTGAAATTGAGAGCCTCTCCATCACTATCATACTCAAATATTTGTCTTCCGGTAAGATGGAAAGCTAATAACATAATTACCGGTACAATAATCAGCAGATAGCTTTCTGATCCTAAAATATTAAATTTATATTCTTCTAAAAAGAAGGACACAATTCCGGCTATTAAAAACATTATTAAGAGGGTATTAATAAAGTTGTAGCCCGGTGCTTTATTACGGTTACTTAATCTCATTGTTATTTGTGTTTAAGTTTAAAGGTTATGTCATTTAAGTTTTTTAAAGATTAATTATTAAAAGAAAGTTTTTTGGAGGGATCTTTAACTTTCTACTTCGCTTATTAGTTCTCTGCTATCAATATCCCCGTCTTCTACAACAAGATTTTCAAGAATGAAAACCTGTCTGTCCGGTGTATTTTTACCCATATAAAACTCTAAAAGCTGTTCTATGGTCTGATCTTTTCCGACAACTACAGGCTCCAGGCGGATATCTTTACCTATAAAATGTTTAAACTCATCGGGAGAAATCTCTCCAAGCCCCTTAAATCGTGTAATTTCAGGGTTTTTTCCTAATTCATTCAAAGCCTTTACCCTTTCCATTTCCGTATAACAATATCGGGTTTCTTTTTTATTTCTCACCCTGAATAAAGGAGTCTGAAGGATATAAAGATGTCCGTTCTTGATCAGGTCCGGGAAAAACTGCAGGAAGAATGTAATCATTAAAAGACGGATGTGCATTCCATCGACATCCGCATCAGTTGCAATAATAACCTGGTTGTATCGCAGATCTTCAAGACTTTCCTCAATATTTAAAGCGGCCTGCAATAAATTGAATTCTTCATTTTCGTACACTACTTTCTTGGTCAGTCCGTAGCAGTTCAATGGTTTCCCTTTCAGTGAGAATACAGCCTGTGTTTCTACGTCTCTTGATTTCGTGATGGATCCCGATGCGGAATCTCCCTCGGTAATAAAGATCTGTGTATCCCCTTTTCTTTCTGCCTTCTGATCATTATAATGTTGACGGCAATCACGCAGTTTTTTTATTATGAAGCGATACTTTTTTCGCCCGCTCTCTTGCCAGTTTCTGAATTCCCGAAAGTTCCTTTCGTTCTCTTTCGGAAATTAAAATTTTCCGTTGAATGGCTTCTGCAATCTCAGGGTTTCTGTGCAGGAAATTATCCAGTTTGCTTTTTAAGAAATCAATGATAAAGGTTCTTACAGTGGGACCATTAGGGCCCATATCATTAGATCCTAATTTTGTTTTGGTCTGGGATTCAAAAACAGGTTCTTCCACATTAATTGAAATCGCAGCAATGATTGATTTTCTTATATCCGAAGCATCAAAGTTTTTGTTGAAAAATTCACGGATTGTTTTCACATATGCTTCACGGAAAGCATTAAGATGGGTACCTCCCTGCGTTGTGTTCTGCCCGTTCACAAAAGAAAAATAGGTTTCAGTCTGTGATTTATCCGAATGCGTAATAGCTACTTCAATATCATTATCCATCAGGTGTACGATCGGATATAGAATTTCGCTTTCCAGTTCTTCTTCTAGCAGATCTTTAAGTCCATTTTCTGAATAATAGGTTTCCCCGTTAAAAATGATCTTCAGTCCCGGATTCAGATATGCATAGTTCCGGAGCATTCTTTCGATATACTCTTTTCTGTATTTGAAATGAAGAAAGATTTCTCCATCGGGTATAAACGAAATTTCAGTACCGTTCCTGTCCGAAGTATCTTTTTCCTCATGGTTTTCCGAAATGATTCCACGTGAAAATTCCGCAACCTTCATTCTTCCGTCGCGGAAAGATCTTACTCTGAAATAATCAGAAAGCGCATTAACCGCTTTTGTACCAACACCATTCAATCCTACGGACTTTTTAAAGGCCTTACTGTCGTATTTACCTCCGGTATTCATTTTGGAAACAGCATCCACCACTTTTCCAAGCGGAATACCCCGGCCAAAATCACGAATCGTTACCTTTCCGTCATCTACTTTTATTTCAATTCTCTTACCCGATTTCATCCTGAACTCATCGATAGAGTTGTCCAGAATTTCTTTAAGTAAAATGTAAATACCATCATCGGCGGAAGAACCATCTCCAAGCTTTCCGATGTACATACCGGGACGCAAACGAATATGTTCCTGCCAATCGAGGGTTCTGATATTATCTTCTGAATAGATTGGATTTATTTCTTGTGACATAAGTTATTTCAGCAAACACACAAAAGTACGAAAATGCTTAAAATTATCCGAATTTTTCTAATTCATTTTTTTCAATATTATGTAATATGTTTTGCATTATTATCAAGCAAATTTTATATTTACATCATTATTCAAGATCAAGTGAAAAACCTACGTGATTTTCTTCTATTTTTAGTAATACTATTTTTTCCATTTCTTTCATTTTCTCAAATCCCGGGATTGGTAAATTATAGTGAGAAAGACGGGTTGAATAGCTCCTACACCTATTCTATGAGTCAGGATGACAAAGGCCTTATCTGGATTGGTAGCGATAATGGACTTTTCAGGTTTGATGGTAAAGAATTTAAACAATACAATAAAAAAAGCGGGCTTAAAAACATTGATATCCTTGGGTGCAATCCTTTATCTAATGATGAGATTTTCATCGTAACCTACCTGAGTGATTTTGCCTATCTGAAAAATGGCAAAATCATCAATCCGGATGATAACAAAGAGCTTAGGAAACTTAAATTCCGTGACACCTCCCATACTTACAGCAGTGGAGATTCAGTTTGTATATATACAGCCAACAATCCAAAAGATATCTATATATACAGACGTGGAAAAGTAACAACAATTCCTCTTTCCTTACATGCAGGTTTTCCCTTAGTGGGTCGTAATCCTTATATATTCAGTATGGATGTGGCCAACCACCTGCTTTACCTTACAGATGATACCCAAAAAGTTATAGCATATGATATCCTCACAAGAAAGAAAATACTATGCAATATTTCATTACCAAAAAGTGCCATCTACAGAAAGGGGGACTTCTTAGTTGCTTACCGTGGAAATACTATTGATATCTTCAAACGAAAAAACAAATTTGAATTCATTAAAACGCAGTCGTTTTCTGTTGGAGAACCGATCCATCAGCTTGTTATTGACCGTAACGACAGATTGTGGGTATGTTTAGATAAAGGAGGAGTTCTTTATTACAAAAATACTTTACGGGATGGGAACCTATCCCGGCCCATGAAGATCATGAATGATTTTGTCATGAATCATATCCTCGTAGACAAGGATAAAAACATCTGGTTTTCCACGAGAAACAATGGTATTTACTTTATTACAGATAAGTTTTTCAACAATTATATCCATCTTCCTGTAAAGAATAATTCTTCCTACATTACCGCTATCGGAAAAAGTGGTAAAAACATTATCATGGGGTACAATGAGGCAAAATTCGGCATTTTAAAATCGAATACCATCATTGATGTATCCCTTGAAAAAAATCGGAAAATTGAAACAAAGGCCCTGTTTTCAAAAGGGAATAGCATTATACTGGGGCTTAGCTTAAGAACATACCAATACAATACCGATAATAAAAAAATTACAACCATTGGTGATTATAGCTTAAAAAATATAATCCCCTATAATGACAGTTCAATACTCCTCTGTACTTCCCAGGGTCTTACACTTTATAATTTCATTACCGGGGCCAAATCTGACCTGTTTAATGAAAGAGCCTATACAGCCCTACGCTACGACAAAGACAGTGTCTTTG
The DNA here is from genome assembly GCF_046591535.1 of Chryseobacterium proteolyticum. Taxonomy (NCBI): domain Bacteria; kingdom Pseudomonadati; phylum Bacteroidota; class Flavobacteriia; order Flavobacteriales; family Weeksellaceae; genus Chryseobacterium; species Chryseobacterium proteolyticum. The sequence continues at coordinate 1,020,863 of NZ_JBJLWK010000001.1, forward strand.
TTGGAAGTTTTAAGGATGTGTATAAAATGAATGTAAAAACAAATAAAAGAAAACTATTTATTGAGGGATATTATTTCAAAGATATCAAAAAACTTAAGCCTGATGTATATATAGGCTCAACCAATCTCAATGGAGTCCTGATTTTTAATAACAAAAAGATCCTCAAAAGAATCACTGAAAAAGGTGGTCTGTCCACAGACCAGATAAAAAAAAATCGAAGTTGAAAATGAAAACGTTTTCTGGGCGAGTACCAATTCCGGTTTGAGCAGGATAGAAATAAAAGGGAAAAAACTGGCCATCGATAATTTCACACAAACCGATGGGCTTCCCTCCAACGTAGTCGCGGGATGCGTTATAAAAGACGACACCATTTATGCCGGAACGTCAAAAGGTCTGGGTATTTTACCTATTCACAACTTGTTAACCCAGCAGAAGTTTATCAATAAAAAAGTAGTCATTAATTCTGTGACCGTAGGGGGTAAAGAGATATTTGATCTCAATCAGGAGATTAAAGGGCAAACACCTGACAACACAATAACCTTTGACCTCAGCTTTCCGGATTATATCTCTCAGGGTATGATCAAATTCAAGTATAAAGTCGAAGGTCTGACCGACGAATGGCAAATAAGCAATTCATCTAAGATCATGTTTAATTCAATTCCGCCGGGCAAATATACTTTTAAAGTTTTCGGGCTTGGTTATAATGGAAAACGATCCTATACATTTTCGTCAATAGCATTTGAAATTAAGCCCAAATTCTGGCAAACCTGGTGGTTTAAATTCTTCATCATTATCATGGGATGCTCACTTATTTTTGTGGTGGTTACTATTTACTTTCAGAGAAAAAGAAACAAAAAACTCGAAACGCTTTATTATGAAAAGAAGATTGCCGAACTTGAGTTACAGGCCATCAAGGCACAAATAAATCCGCATTTCATTTATAACTGTCTCAATTCTATTCAGTTTTTGCTCTACAAAAAAGATTATGTGGAAACTGAAAACTATTTAAACATATTTGCTCAGATGATACGAAAAACGTTACACTATTCTGAAAAGACATTTATGCAGATCAAAGAGGAAATTGAATACCTTTCCCTATATCTGAATATGGAAAAATTACGTTTAAAAGATCAGTTCGACTACACCATAACACGTTCAAAAAAAACAGATGAAAACTGGATGATCCCATCATTACTGATACAGCCGTTTGTAGAAAATGCCATAAAACATGGTGTTTCCGGTTTAAAGGATCGAAAAGGAAATATCAGGATTACATTTGATTATACCGATTCACTTCTTTGTATTACTATTGAGGATAATGGCGTGGGAATAGAAAAAAGACCGGAATCTGCAAAAGCCAATTCTTTCGGAGTGAAATTATCTCAAAAAAGGATTGAAACATTCAGGCAGCTTTTTGAGACTGATATAACGTTGGAGCTGAATAATCTTTCCGAAAAGGACGGAAAACAAGGTACACAAATTAAACTATATATGACCCCCTATGAAAACCAAAATACAAGCCTGCATCATTGATGATGAACAAGACGGAAGAGATTATATTTCTCTCCTGCTGAAGAATGAGTTTCCGGATATACAGATTTCGTTTCAGGCCTCAAGCGTAGAAGAAGCCTATGTTAATCTTCTGAAAAACGCTCCGGATATCTTATTTTTAGATATCCAGTTAAAAGATGGTACCGCATTCGATTTGCTTTCAAAATTCAGAGAGATCAACTCGCAGATCATATTTATTACCGCCTTTGAACATTTTGCGATCCAGGCCATAAAAAATGGAGCAACGGATTACCTTCTGAAACCTATCAAAAAGATGGATTTTATTATCGCTGTAAATAAGGCTCTGGAAATCAACAAAAAGAACAGAACTTCTATACCGGCTGTTAACCAGAATAAAATAAGCCTACCTACTATGCAGGGATTCAAGCTTACGAATATCGCAGATATTGTTCGTTGCGAAGCGGATTCCAGCTACACTACATTTTATATGAGTGATAAAACAAAGGTTATTGTATCGAAAACACTGCATGAATTTGAAGATTTTCTTTCCGACTATAATTTTTTCAGAATACATCATAAACATCTGATCAATCTGAGCCACTTAAAAGAGTACATCAAAGGAAAAGGAGGACAGGTTATTATGACTGACAACTCTGTTCTGGATGTTTCCGTCCGTAAGAAAAATGATTTCTTAAATAAAATTGAACAATTGGAATAAATCCTAATCCGATTTTTCAAAAAACAAAATCCCTCCATCCAACATAATATTTTGGATGGAGGGATATTTTATATGTATGTAAAAATATCGTTTGAATCCAGACGCTAAATCACAATTAAGAGAAATTATATAACACTTATTAGTGAAGCAGGAACACTTATTAAATCACAATACCCTGGCATCAGATATCGTAATACATTTATGACAAGTTCATAAACAAATTACTAATAACTAAAGTTTTTCTGGTTTTTGATTGATAAAACCAGTAGCACATTATGATAAGAATATATTTTTTAACGATTTATTTGTTCCTTGGATGCCTTCTGATGAATGCACAAGCTCCTTGTTCTGATTTTAATGGCACCAGTAATCCTTTAGGAAACTGGCAGCTGGATCCTGTAAACAACGCTGTCAATTACAACCTTGGCAGCCCCAATACATTGGACGGTTCACAATATCTTATACTAGATGATCTTTCCGGTGGGTCCTGGTTCATCAATCCTGTTGACTATAAAAACATAGGCCAAAGATTCCTGGGACAATGTCTGTATTTCGATTTCTATCTTGAAAAAGACGGAGGTTTTAATGCCCCACTCCATCCTACTATTTACATTCTTTCAGGAAATCAGGCGATTACGTTTGTTGCCAATGCTACAGTAACCCCTAATAGCGGATGGGTCCGGGTACGTGCTCCATTAGCTTTAGCTACGAGCTCAGCTTTTCCAAGTAATTCAGAAGGTACATGGAGCATGCCGGGAGGTACATGGACTGACTTCAATAATGTATTGAACAATTCAACAGCAGTAATGATATCGCCAGACATTACTTCAAGCCCAAGCGAGAGAGTATACTTCGACAATATTTGCATCAAATCATGTGACGGATGTACAGCAGACTTTAAACTTGAAACATCATTCAGTACACAAGGTAATAACACAGGAACTGTGAATTTAACTCTTACCAATCCAATTCTTGTTTCAACACCCAATAATCCGGGCAGTAGTTACACTGTAAACTGGGGTGACGGAACAACATCTCCTTATGTTTTTTCCACTTTAACCCATACTTATGCCACTCCTGGTACATATACGATATGTGTTACTGAAAAGCAAGGAAAACTATTGGTATGTACAAGATGCTTCACTTTCTGTTATTCCAAATCAACAGTCCCTTCCAGAGAGGCTAATATTGGTAATACAGCACCTCAGATTGATATCAAAGCTATTGGCAAGGCAGAGTTAACAGCGATGGATAATGAGTACAGACTGGTTCCTAACCCCGCTAAAAACTATGTGGATATTCAAACAAATCTATCCTCAAGAGGACCTGTTTCCATAAGAGTTCTTGATACATCGGGAAAAATAGTGCTGGAAAAATCAGAAAACCTTGAAAGCGGCCGCCAGAATATAAAACTAAATACTGAGCACCTTATTCAGGGGAATTATATTGTTGAAATTAAATCAGCCAATAAAATAAATTCTCAAAAATTGATTATTTCAAAATAAAATCCAAAGTTTTTAAAAGAGCTGTTCATATCCGAACAGCTCTTTATTCATTTTCATGTTGGTTACAGTTAACCTCCGATTAACAACACTTATTAAAAAAACACCAACACTTACAAATTCACAGTATCGGGATGTTTACTATCATGATACTTTTAGTCTACCAAAAAAAAACAAAAACTTTAACCTATGAAAACAAAAACGCTTCTGGTCCTTGCCGGACTGGCAACTACACAATGTATGTTTAATTCTTGTGGCGAAGACAACACAAACCTGCAAAATGAAAACTACAAATCAACCCAATCATTACCTAAAACAGCTCTAAGCTTTACCAATGGTACTTATTTTACAGATCCTCAGGCTGTAAATGCAGGATTCGAATTTATCCGAAGTAAGTTTGCTCAAAATCCGGGCTATGTTTTAAATCAGCAGGATCTGAATACATTTTACGAAAAAGCTCAAATTGCAACGGATGAAAGATTACCACTTGATCAGGTTAATAATATTATTAACAAAACAGTAAGTTTAATGCAGGTACCTTTTGCACAGGCTGTTCAACAATTAAATATTTCAAGTGCTGCAAAATCATTAGCGATAACAATTAATAACGGTTCAATCATTCATTTAGAGGCGAATGCAGCATATAACAATCTTCCGGCTAATGAAAAATCAATGATTAAGAATATCAATGACTACAAATACAATGCTGAACAAGGAAATTACCTGATTACAGGAATTCCAACCGGTAAACAACCGTTATGGATTACAGGCGGTATGATCGGTATGGTAGGCGGTGGTATCATTGGATTTGCAGTAGCAGGTCCTGTTGGAGCACTTGTAGGAGCAGGAATAGGTGTAGTTGGTGGTATTATAACAGGAGCTATACTAGGAGCTAAGTAAACTATGAGAATGGCATTTCCTTATCAAAAATAAATTTTTTAATTGCTGTTATGGGCCTTGCGCTCATAATAGCAGTTTTCTCTTTTCATAAAGACCCTTCTTTAAAATATAAAATTAAAAATATTGAACTGAATAGTGAGGCCATTTATTTAATACAAAGAGGTACAACAGGAAAACTGGGAAATGTCGCAAAAGACTTTAATATCAATAATAAATATGCTTCTCATTTGGGAATTGGTTTTGTCAACAATAATATCCTAACCATTTATCATGTGTATGTGGACAAAAATAAAAACAATAACAATCTTTATATGGATAGTATAGACGAATTCATCAGTCCTGAAGACCTGAATTATTTGTCTATCTGGAAACTTAAAAATATTGATACCGCAAGTTTCGACCATATTAAACAGACCCTTCGCGAATCTGAAAAAGAAAATATCAATTTTGATTTTAAGTTTGAGGAAAACAACAAAGCCTATTATTGCTCGGAATTTATCGTAAGAATATTGGAGAAAAATAATATAAAAATCATGTCTGATCATAAAAAAAACATCGTCGGAATGATGAGCCAGATTTTAAAAAAAGATACCCTTACCTATTTCCCTGTAGATGGCTTTGAAAATAGTAATCAAGTAATCAAAATATTTGAATGGATAAAATAATCTTTGATATATACTCAAAAAAATAAAATCACAAATAATAAACATCAGGGTTATCGAAATGGGTAACCTTTTCTTATATCCATACTTCTGTATTGGAAAAAATAAATTAAATTCGAAGTATATAAAATACAGTCAATGATACAGCTTCCTCTTTCCAAGCTTTCCAATGTTGGAACCACTATTTTCAGTCAGATGACTCAATTGGCAAATGAAAATCAAGCCATCAATTTATCTCAGGGATTTCCGGATTTTATGCCGGATCCAGAATTACTGAATTACGTGGATAATTTCATTAAAAAAGGGTTTAATCAATATGCTCCCATGGGAGGGATGATTGGATTAAAGGAAGAAATTGCCAGGAAAATTGAAAACAGCCATCAGGCCATTTATCATCCCGACTCAGAAATTACAGTAACGGCAGGGGGAACACAGGCTATTTTTACAGCCATAGCCACGTTCATCAAGAGAGACGATGAAGTGATTATTTTTGAACCGGCTTATGATTGTTATGAGCCGACCGTAGAACTTTTTGGAGGAGTTATCCGGCGTTTTGAAATGAAGGCCCCGGATTATGCGATCGATTGGAATGCTGTAAAAGGAATGGTTAATGAAAAAACCAAAATGATCATTCTTAATAATCCTAATAATCCTTCGGGAAGGATCTTAAAGGAAAGCGATATTCAGGAGCTTATTCATATCGTAAAAGATACACCGATTCTCATTTTAAGTGATGAAGTGTATGAAAATATTGTTTTCGACGGAAAACAGCATTTAAGTATCTGCAAATATCCAGAACTAAGGGAAAGAAGCCTTCTGATAGCTTCATTTGGAAAGCTTTTTCATGTTACAGGCTGGAAAGTGGGTTATTGTGCAGCTCCAAAAATACTGACCGACGAATTCAGAAAAGTTCATCAGTTCAATGTGTTTAGCGTGAACACACCCATTCAGCTGGCGCTAGCCGAATATATGAAAGATGATGAACATTACAACCACCTGAATGAATTTTTCCAGAAAAAAAGGGATTTTCTACGGCAAGGGCTTTCGACTACTTCATTCGAATTACTTGATTGTGAAGGAACATATTTTCAGGCTTTAAAGTATGATAAGATATCGGATAAAAATGATTTTGACTTTGCCAGCGAATTGACAGTGACCCATAAAGTAGCCAGTGTTCCCTTCTCTTCTTTCTACAAAAACAAGGTGAACGAAAACGTGATCAGGCTATGCTTTGCAAAGAAAGAGGAAACGTTAGAAAGGGCAATTGAAAATCTATCTAAAATATAGCACATCGCTAAAGGTACCTGATCAGATGAGTGGAGAAAGCAAGCGGGCTAAATGTTCAAAGAAAATCTTTAGCTTAGGTCTTTTTCTCCATTCATTAAGATGAATTTCAGAGCAATCATTCATATCATGAAGAAATACCTGCTCAATCTCCCGGTTTATTTCCTTATCAAATACAAGAGTATTCACCTCAAAATTCAGCTCCTGACTCCTCACATCCATATTTGCAGTACCTACTGATGAAAAAAGATCATCTATGATCATCGTTTTAGCATGTATAAACCCTTTTTTATAAAAAAAGATTCTCACATTACTTTCCAGTAATTCCTCATAATAGGAATAAGCAGCTGCATTTACCACAACAGAATCTCCGGATTCAGGAACCATAAGCCGTACGTCAAGTCCGGCAATAGCAGCTTGTTTGATGGCATTGAGAACTGTTTCTACGGGAATAAAATAAGGGGTAACAATATATACTTTTTCTTTGGCCGAAAGAATAGCAGAAGCTGTACTCAGCATGATGGAAGGCTTGGTATCCGGTCCACTGGCGGCTACCTGAATAATTGTTCTTCCTTCTTCATTATCCTTATAATTGAAATAGTCTTCAGACAAAGGAGGAATTTTTTCGGTTGCAAATATCCAATTGCTCAGGAATAAAAACTGGAAATAAAAAGCTCCGTTTCCCTGGATATATAAATGCATATCGCGCCAATATTGTGTAGGGTTAGGATTGATATATTTATCAGAAACATTGATTCCACCTGTAAAAACTTTTGTTCCGTCAACAATAATAATTTTTCTGTGATCTCTGTAGTTGACCCTGTTGGCGAGAACCCTGAAAGTAATTTTGTTGACAGGAGAAACTTCTACTCCGGCTTCTCTTAATCTTGCAAGCAGTTTCTTTCCGATTTTACCACTTCCCATATCGTCATAAAGAAAACGGATAATAACACCTTCCCTAGATTTTCTCACCAGTAAATCCGCAAGTCTATTACCTATATCATCATTTTCGTAAATATAATATTCAAGATGAATATGGTGTTGCGCATTTTCAAGAACCTCAAAAACTTTTTGAAATTTTTCCTCTCCGTTAATCAATACTTCTACCTTGTTTTTACGGGTCAGGGGTGAGTGTCCGCCATGATAAAGAAAATTAACGGTCGTTATAAAATCCTCCAGCTCTTTTTCTCTGATACCAAGAGTTTCATAATGTGTTTCTTTGATATATTTTTTAATCCTGTTATAGATTTCCTCGTTTCTTTCAATCTTGAATGTATAGAACTTATTCTTCCTGTAATTAACACCAAAAACAAAGTAAATCACGATCCCTATTATAGGTAAAAAGACGATCAGTAGCAGATAAGCCAACGTTTTGCTGGTATTTCTGGTATCCATGATAATTCTCACCGCAAGAAAAAAGATCCCTGCAAGATAGAGTATTTCAATCGCAGGTAAAATGTAAGGAAACTGGCTTAAAAATTCTTTAATCATAACCGGTAAGATCGTTCATCAGACAATTATTATTCTACATTAAAGATAGCAAAAAGCAGTAGATTCCTACTGCTTTTATTCATTATTATATCCTTGATATTATCTTACAACGCCATTCCTCCCGACACTTCGATTCTCTGACCGCTGATCCATCCTGCATCTTCCGTACACAAAAAAGCGACTACTCCACCTACATCTTCCGGAAGTCCAGCCCTTCCTAAAGCTGTGATGTTTGAAACCAAAGCATTAACCTCTTTATTATCACGTGTTCTGCCACCTCCAAAATCGGTTTCTATAGCTCCGGGCGCCACGACATTAGCTTTAATCTTTCTCGCACCTAATTCTTTCGCCATATATTTTGTAAGCATTTCAACCCCTGCTTTCATAGATCCGTATACTGACGATCCCGGAAGCGCTACTCTTGCCAAACCGGATGAAATATTGATAATTCCACCTCCATCATTCATAAAAGGCAAGAACTTCTGACTAAGGAAAAATACTCCTTTGAAATGGATATCTATAATATCATCCAGTTGCTCTTCTGTAGTTTCAGTAATCGGAGAATATAAAGCAGTTCCGGCATTATTAATTAAATAATCAATATTCGGACTTGCGGTGTGCTCCTGTAGATGATCTGTTACATTTTTTATAAAGGCGTCAAAACTTTTCACATCTCGTGTATCCAATTGGAAAGCAGCAGCATTTCTACCCAATGCCTTGATCTCATTGACTACAGCATCAGCTTCTTCTTTACTGCTTTTATAGGTAATGATAACGTCGAGACCTTTTTCAGCTATTCTCAAGGCTGAATTTTTTCCTATTCCACGGCTTCCACCGGTTATTAAGGCAATTTTTGTTTTTGAATTCATTTTTTCGTTGTTTTTAATGGGACAAAGTTCTGGTATTTGGAGACACAGATGTTTGCTTCAATCAATCTGAAATTTGCAAAATTCAAATCAGGAACGAAACTGTAATGGATTGTATGAAGTTTTTCTCTTAAAGAAATTTGAAAAATGAGCAATTTCCTCAAAACCCAACGCATACGATATTTCAGAAACATTCCAGGTGGTTTGCTTCAATAGTATTTTAGCCTCCTGGATAAGCCTGTCAGCTATAAATTCCGTCGTAGTCTTTCCTGTATTTTCTTTAAGTTTTTTGTTTAAATAATTAACGTGCACAGACAGGCGGTCTGCGTAATCTTTTGCTGTTTTAAGCTGGAGTCTCTGATCGTAGGATTCAATGGGAAACTGTCGTTCCAATAGCTCTATAAACAAAGAAACAACTCGTAAAGAAGCATCATTGGAGGTCGACAATTTTGTAGCCGGCTGTAACTTTTGTCCGTAATGGATCAATTCGAGTACATAATTGCGGATCAGGTCATATTTAAAAATATAATCAGACTCAATTTCAGTTTTTATTTTCCTGAAAAGTACCTCAATTTCATCTGCTAACGAAGCATCAATTTCAAATACGGGGAATGCTCCCGGTTGAAATATAGGCAAGTCTTCAAGCGTATTATGAGATTTATCCTTAATGAAGAAATCTTCAGTGAATACACAGAAGCTACCCGATTGATTAGGATCTTCAGGAACCCAGTGATAGGGAACCTTAGGCGTTGCAAATAATAGCGCATTCTCTTTTATGGGAATAACCTTATCTGCATATTCTGCTCTATTTCGTCCCCGGATCAGGCTTATCTTATAATATTTTCTTCTGTTATATGGCATTTCAGAAGTTGCCTTTACCTTTTCAATGGTCTGAGCAATATCAAATACATTAAAATGACCAATATCTTTATGCAAACCCTTTGGAAAAATACTTTCAATATCCTTCCCCAGCTTTGCAGTCATTTCCCTATAAAAATCTTCCAGAGAAGCATGCCCTATTTTTTCCATAATTGAGTATTTGTAAAATTCAAATATATAAAGTTACACAAATATTGAATTCCAATCATTTATTGTTAATGTAAATATTTTTCATAATATAGTGACATACAATAAATATTTTTCATAACTTAGTTTAAACTAATTTATTAAAATCATAATATGAAAAATCTGAATCTCCAAAAAGGAAAAAAATTAAACAAAAAAGAGTTAAGAACAATTACCGGTGGACTACAAATGTGTGTGGATCCGGATACCAATCAATGCATCGCTTACGGGCGTCAGTGTGCAGAATTTCAATGCAGATACATTCCTTAAATTGATATTTTTTACGAAGCCACTCTTCCAAAGAGTGGTTTTTTGTACTAATTCAATAAGGCTGAAAATTGATGTTTTCAGATTCAATAAAAGGAAATAGATTAGAAGCATATTTATTACTAAATCATTAACACGATCATCATGAAAAAACAAAATTTACAAAGCGGAATAAGATTAAATAAAAAAAAAGCTAAGAACAATTACAGGAGGCCTGATGCAATGCCGTGATCCGAAAACCAACGGTTGCAGGATCTTTTCACTGGGATGTGCAGAGCCTGAGTGCCGTCCGGAACTTCCATAATCCCAACCGCAAAACTTTTCTCATAAGACCATTCTGCATAAGAATGGTTTTATACTATTTTAACTGATCAACTATTAATAAACACTTTAGTTACTGTAAAAATGCATTTTTAAATGTACAGGCACTTTAGGGATGATCATTTCTTACCCTGATTTATTAAACAATTACCAATCAATACATATGAAAAACCAAGACTTTATGAAAGCAAAAAAACTGACAAAAAAAGAATTAAAAACAATCGTCGGAGGAATGCTTGACTGTAAACAGCCTATCGCATGTCCTACTTATCCCTGCGACCCTCCGCTTCCGGATTATCCTAACGGTTGTACAACCATTTCGCCAAGCTGCGCACAAAAGGAATGTCGTTATTAACGGATGCACATTTTTGTTAAAAAAAAACGCTCCCAAATTAATGGAAGCGTTTTTTTAATTACTATAACTTTAATATTTCTTTTACTTTATACGTTGAATCTGAAGTGCATAATATCACCGTCCTGAACAATATATTCCTTTCCTTCTACAGATAATTTCCCAGCCTCTTTTACTTTCGATTCCGAACCATATTGTACATAGTCGTTATATTTGATTACTTCTGCACGGATAAATCCTTTTTCAAAATCAGTATGGATAACTCCGGCTGCCTGAGGAGCGGTCCATCCCTGTCCGATAGTCCATGCTCTTACTTCTTTTACACCCGCAGTAAAATACGTCTGAAGCTTGAGAAGATCATATGCTTTTCTGATTAATCTGTTAACTCCGGGTTCTTCTAATCCCAGCTCTTCAAGGAAAATTTCTCTTTCTTCGAAAGTTTCAAGCTCATTGATATCAGCTTCAATCTGAGCAGCCAAAACCACAATTTCAGATCCTTCTTTTTGAGCCATTTCATCAATTTTGGACACCCATTCGTTTCCATTCTTAATTGAATTCTCATCTACATTACAAACGTAAAGTACAGGTTTTTTTGTTAATAGCTGAATATCGTCAATAATTGGTTTTGTAAGATCATTTACAGGAAACTCTCTTGCATTTCTTCCATCTTCAAGAAACTTCTGAAGGCTTTGCAGCGTTTCATAAGTAAGAATGTCTTCTTTTTTTCCTGATTTGATAAATTTCTTAGCTTTATCAACTGCTTTTCCTACTGTTTCAAGATCTTTCAGCTGAAGTTCAATATCAATAATTTCTTTATCTCTCAAAGGGTCTACGGAACCTTCTACGTGAATGATGTTTCCATTATCAAAACATCTTAAAACATGGATAATTGCTTCACATTCGCGGATATTTGCAAGAAACTGGTTTCCTAAACCTTCTCCTTTGCTGGCTCCTTTTACTAAACCTGCAATATCTACAATCTCCACAACAGCCGGTAAAACTCTTTCAGGATTTACTAATTTTTCCAACTCGAATAATCTTTGATCCGGTACTGATACCGTACCCAGGTTAGGTTCGATAGTACAGAAAGGATAATTGGCAGATTGAGCTTTTGCATTGCTCAAACAGTTAAACAGAGTTGATTTACCAACGTTCGGCAATCCTACGATTCCACATTTCATAATGAAACTATTTTATTTTTAAAGGTCTGCAAAGATAGTGATTTTAACACGAGTTTCATAATAAAAAAATCTGCCGGATTCCCGGCAGATTTTTTTTTACATTTTATTTGCACCTTAAGGATTTGCACCTGTAGCGTTCTGAGCTAAGGGAGCATCATCAGGTGTTTTTTCTAATGTCTTATCTAATGTAAACAGAGATTCGTCCGTTGCACGATCTCCACCAGCAATTTTTAATTTATCGATCAGGTTCTGAGCTAAAGTTTCCTCTTCAATCTGTTCCTGAACGAACCATTGCATAAAATTCCAAGTTGCCCAATCCTTTTCCTGAAGGGCAAGATCAACAATTTTATATATCGATGTTGTATTGTCTACCTCGTGATTAAAAATGCCGTCAAAGCAAGCAGTCAGAGATTCAGGATCACTTGGAGGTGCAGGAATGGCATCAACTTTAGGTTTTCCGCCTCTGTTTAGTACATATTCCATAAATTTGATAGAATGGTTTCTCTCTTCCTGCGCATGCCTGTATAGAAAGTTAGCAATACCCTGGTATCCTTTGTCATCAGCCCATATTCCATAAGAAAGAAAAGTGTGTGCTGCATGAATTTCTTTATTCATCTGATCGCTCAAGGCTTTTTCCACTGCAGGTGAAAGTCTGTTCGTATTCATAATATTTTATTTTTAGTGATTATGAATATAATCCTGCAAAAATGGTTCCGATAAAGTTCTTATTCTTTAAAAAAAAACACTAAAATAACAACATAAAATACTAGAAAACAATATTTTAAGCTAACAATTTATAGTTATTCTAAAATAAAAGCAGCTCTACAAGAGCTGCTTTTATTGTATCGGCACCAATAACATATCATTTATTCTTTGCTTTATAGTTTTGGAAGCCTTTTATTATTTTATTTTTTTTGCCATGTAATCACTTTCATTTCCCAGCCGGTCAATTGCTTTAATGGCAATTGCATTTAAAGTTTTTCCATCCTTATATTTAGGAATATCTTTTGAAAGTGTGTCTAAAGTCAGAATTTCAATTTCCCAAACGCCATTATATTGCTTAAATAATGCCCACTGAAATACATCTTTCAGATTTTTATTACTCCAGCTTGCCTGAGCAAAACTTCCGTTATCGGCCACAAACAATGTTGGGGTTGAGATAGGAGCAGCTTTAATCCATGGACTTTTTGGCACCAAAGCTTTTTCTTTATAGGGCCCGTTTCTCAGGGTGCTTAACATCGAGGGATTTCTCGTAAGCCCTGCAATGCTCCAATGGATTTCACCTGCATCACCTTTCAGAATCTGTCTGGAAAGTTCTATCTGGTTTTTAATCTCGGAAGGACGATCAGAAGTCCTGATTTCCACTGTATTTAATCCCGGCCATAGGTGGCGTTTCATTGTATTTTCAGATTCCCACCAATTCAGCAAAGCTTCAAAACCCTGCCCTTTAGAATCAATAGGCCAGTACAGTTGGGGAGAAAAATAGTCTACCCATCCTTTATTTAACCATAATTTAGCATCAGCATACAATTCGTCATATTGAGAAGATCCTGTAATTCCCACAGGATAACCCGGTTTCCAGATTCCGAAAGGGCTGATCCCGAATTTTACATAATTTTTTTCCGCATGAACTTCTTTGTAAATCCTTTCAACAAATTTATTGACATTATCTCTTCTCCAATCTGCCCGGGATAAAGTTCCTCCACTGCTTACATATGCATTCCAAGTAGCATTATCAGGAAAATCACCTCCTTTATTATAAGTTGCATAAGGATAAAAATAGTCATCAAAATGCACCGCATCTATATCATATCTCTGCACGATATCCTTTACCACATTAGAAACGTGTCCCTGTGTTTTAGGATTCGCAGGATCAAACCAATACATCCCGTTTTTTAGTCTTACCACAATGTCAGAAAGCTTATTGGCCATAGAAAGGCTGTTCACAGCTCCTCCGTTTGTATGATGTGCACGATAAGGATTAAGCCAGACATGAAGCTCCAGACCTCTTTTGTGGGACTCTTCAATCCAGAACTGCAACGGATCATAATTGGGATAAGGGGATCTCCCGGTCTCTCCTGTCAGAAAATAAGACCAAGGTTCAATAGAACTGGTGTATAATGCATCCGCAGAGGGACGTACCTGAAATATTACAGCATTAAAGTTGTTATCTTTCAGCATATCCAGCATACTGATGGCTTCGGCCTTTTGCTGATCAATAGATAAATCGTTTCTTGAAGGCCAGTTGATATTCGCAACACTGGCAATCCATGCACCCCGGAATTCCCTGTTAATAGCCGGAAGATTAACTTTAAAAACCTCATCGGCTGGTGGTACAGGAACTGGTTTAGTATTAGCCACAGGAGGCTTTGAAATATTTTTAACGGGATTGGCTGTATTTGGATTTCTGGTTGGTTTTACCGTATTATTCTGAACGGTACGGGAACTTCCACAAGATGCCAGTACCCCCAGCAATATGATCAATTTTAAATTACTAACTTTCATAGGGTGCAAAACTACATTAAATTATTTTTTTAGTTTTTTAAAAATATTATAATAAATTGAATTAATTCAACTTTTGTATATAAAAAAAAGCCTCGAAAATCGAGGCTTTCACTTATATTGAATTTCATTATGCTTTCGCAGATCTTTCCAGTCTTTTTCTTTCTTCTTCAGAAAGTACTTTCTTTCTCATTCTGATGAAGTTTGGAGTTACCTCGATTGCCTCATCACCCTGGATATATTCCATACATTCTTCTAATGAGAATAAGATTTTCGGAGCAACACCAGTATCTTTATCTTTTCCAGAAGCTCTCATGTTGTTCAACTGTTTTGCTTCTACGATGTTTACAACTAAATCTCCTGGTTTGTTTTGTTCACCAATGATCATACCTGCATAGATTTCCTCACCCGGATCAACAAAGAACTTACCTCTATCCTGAAGTTTAGCAATAGAATATTCAGTAGCCGGACCTTGAGTTTTGCTGATCAATACACCATTGTTTCTTCCAGGAATAGCACCTTTAAATGGCTTATATTCTGTAAAACGGTGTGCCATAATAGCTTCACCAGCTGTAGCAGTTAACATCTGAGAACGCAATCCGATCAAACCTCTTGAAGGAATCTCAAATTCCATATGCTGCATTTCTCCTTTAGTTTCCATAATGTGAAGGTCCCCTTTTCTTTGAGTTGCCAAATCGATAACTCTTGAAGCATACTCTTCAGGAACATCAACAACCAATGATTCATAAGGCTCACATTTTTCACCGTCAATTTCTCTTAAGATAACTTGTGGCTGACCGATTGTCATTTCATAACCTTCTCTTCTCATTGTTTCGATCAAAACTGATAAGTGAAGAATACCTCTACCGAAAACAAGGAATGTATTGGCATCATCAGTCTGTTGAACTCTTAATGCTAAGTTTTTCTCCAATTCTTTCGTTAATCTTTCTTTCAGGTGATTTGAAGTAACATATTTACCGTCTTTTCCGAAGAAAGGTGAATTGTTAATAGAGAACGTCATGTTCAACGTAGGCTCATCAATTGCAGTTCTTGGTAATGGTTCAGGATTTTCCATATCCACAAAAGAATCACCAATCTGGAAAGAGTCGAAACCTACTACAGCACAGATATCTCCAGCTTGTACTTCAGTTACTTTTTTCTTTCCTAAACCTTCAAAAACGTATAATTCTTTTACTTTTCCTTTTACAATTTTACCATCAGCCTGAGCAAGGCCAATCCACTGAGATTCTTTAATCTCACCTCTTGTTACTTTCCCGATTGCAATTCTTCCCAGGAAAGAAGAATAATCAAGAGAAGTAATTTGCATTTGAAGATTACCTTCAGATACTTTTGGAGCAGGAACATATTGTAAGATACCATCTAATAATGGTAAAATATCTTCCGTTTGCTCTAGTGAAGTATTGAACCAACCTTGTTTTGAAGATCCATAGAAGGTTGGGAAATCCAATTGCTCTTCAGTAGCTTCCAGGTTGAAGAATAAATCAAATACCTGATCATGTACTTCATCCGGACGACAGTTTGGTTTGTCTACTTTATTGATAACCACTAGTGGTCTTAACCCTAATTCCAATGCTTTTTGCAATACGAATCTTGTTTGTGGCATAGGCCCTTCGAAAGCATCAACTAACAAAATTACACCATCTGCCATTTTAAGAACTCTCTCTACTTCACCACCAAAATCGGCGTGACCAGGAGTATCGATTACGTTAATTTTAACGTCTTTATAAGTAACAGAAATATTTTTAGATAAAATGGTAATCCCTCTTTCTCTTTCAAGATCGTTATTATCCATTATTAATTCTCCACTTTCCTGATTTTCTCTGAAAATGTTTGTAGCATGAATAATCTTGTCAACCAAAGTCGTCTTCCCGTGGTCAACGTGTGCGATAATCGCAATATTTCTAATGTTTTGCATGAATGATTTTTACGGGTGCAAAAATAGTGTTTTTTAATTAATTAATCAGTATGATTATACATTATTTAACAAATTCATAATGAGAAAGTTAAAATAAATCACATAGCAATGGGCTCCCTGGCTCCTTATTCCAAAGTACACATATACCTGACCATCCAGCTGTTAGGCGTTCATTACATCATACCTTCATCTGTATTTTCTAAAAAAAATAAACCAATACCATCTGAATAACAAGAACCGCACAAAATCTTAATAAAAAAGATTTTTTCGAAATTTTATGTCTAAAGATAAAAATTCCGAATATTCCTCCTACACTGCCGCCAAATAGGGCCAATGCCAAAAGTGTGTTTTCAGAAATCCTTCTTTGATGCATTTTAGCCTTTCGTTTATCGATTCCGAATATAAAAAAGCACACGAGATTAATAGCCAATAAATAATACATCATATCCTGCAAATGTACGATCCTTGTAAAAAATAAGGCATAGTAATTAAAATTTAACCACTATGCCTCATCTTATATTTGATCAGAAATTATAAATTAACCGTGCTTTCCTTCTCTTATTTCCTCAACCATCTTAGCATTAAATGCTGGCAAATCTTTCGGTGTTCTGCTTGTAACAAGACCATTATCCACTACAACTTCTTTATCTTCCCACAAAGCTCCTGCATTTTTTAGATCTTCGCTTATCGAATTCACAGAGGTCATATTTTTTCCGTCTACAACTTTTGCGTTGATCAGGATTTGTGGACCGTGGCAAATCGCCGCAACAGGTTTTTTCTGCTGAAAAAAATCTTGTACAAAATGGAGTGCTTTGTCATTTGTTCTTAACTGATCTGGATTGATCACCCCTCCAGGTAATACCAGTGCATCATAATCTGAAGCATTTGCTTCATTAAGATTTTTGTCCACAGTGTATTCTTTACCCCAGTCTTTTTCGGCCCATGCTTTTATGGTTCCGGAATCGGGGCTTACAATATGCGCAGTCCAACCTTGTTGTTCCAAAAATTCTTTTGGTGATTGTAACTCACTTTCTTCAAAACCATGGGTTGCCAGAATTGCAATTTTTTTCGACATAATATTAAAATTTTTGGTGTTATTAATTAAGAAGAAGAAAAAATGATGCCGAGCCCGTGTTATCAATTACTAAAAAAAGTTAAACATAAAAAAAGAGCTGCTATTAAGCAGCTCCCTATTTAGTATATCTAACAAATTATTTTTTTGCTTTCACATTAACGCCGATCTCAATGTCTTTACTAATCATCCATTCAGCAGGGTCTGCTTCGGAAGTTCCGAATTTAATACCCCAATCAGCTCTGTTTACAGTAAATTTAGCATCTATAGAAGCGGAATTAGCTGTTGCTTCTACTTTGGCTGGGAAAGTTACATTCATTGTTTTTCCCAATAGCGTAAGATTACCGCTTATTGTTTTATTTGCACCTGCCACAGCATCTTTAGGAGCTTCTTTAAGGTCCGCTACACGGGTAATTTTAAAATCTGAAACCGGATTCTTCTCTACATTAAAGAAGTCAGGAGTTTTTAAATGCGTTACCAGATCTTCCGGCTTCTTGTCTTTTTCAGTTACTGAAGCAGGATCCACTTTAATAGAAGTCATGTCGATAACAAAATTTCCTGCAGAAACCTGATTACCTTCAACACTAAGGTCACCTGATTTTACATTAAGAGTTCCCCAACGTGGAGCAAAACCTCCTTTATGGTAAGCTTTCCAGTTAACCACAGAAGCTACTGTATCTACGGCAAGCACTTCTCCTTTGCTCTCAGCAACAGCCTGTTCCTGGCCAGCAGCCGAAGCCTCCGCTGATTTCTCTTTAGTACATGATGCCATAAGCAATCCTACTCCTACTAACGCGATAACACTAATTTTTTTCATATTTTATTTTTTTAAAAAGTTTTTGAACTGATCAGGATCGATTCCTTAATTCTGAAATTCAAAAGTAGAAAAACCTTATTACTTATTCTCTTATCATACATCAAGAAATTAAGTTTCTATTTTCAGATATCCATCATAAAGTCCTAAAACCATACAAATATGTAAGGTGTAAGATATTTCACTCACCATATAAATTGCCTATTTTAGCAGTCTAAAATTTAGAATGAATACAACCGGCTATATACAACAAGCGCTTAATATACCTGAAAAAAGCATTACGAATACCTTACAATTATTGTCAGAAGACTGTACTATTCCTTTCATCTCACGATATCGAAAAGATACGACCGGAAATCTGGATGAATTGCAGATTGAACAAATTTCAAAACTCAGCAAGCAGTTTGATGAAATCATTAAAAGAAAGGAATCGATCCTCAAATCCATTGAGGAGCAAAACTCTTTAACGTCTGAACTTCAGCAAAGAATCCAGGATAGTTTCGACATACAGGAACTTGAAGATCTTTATCTTCCGTATAAAAAACGAAAAAAAAACGAAAGCCGATGCTGCGAAGGAAAAGGGACTTGAACCTCTGGCTAAAATCATTATGAGCCAGAAATCCCATGATCTGGATTCTGTAGTTTCCCGGTATATGAACGATTTAGTTTCTTCTCCGGAGGAAGCTTTGCAGGGAGCACGGGATATCATGGCTGAATGGATCAATGAAAATATGTATGTCCGCAAAAATCTCCGTCGTTTATTTCAACGCAAAGCAGTTATATCTTCTAAAGTTGTTAAAGCCAAAAAGGAAGAGGAAGGTGCACAAAAATTTTCTCAGTATTTTGAATGGGAAGAAAGCCTTGGCAGAACCCCCTCCCATCGACTTTTGGCTATGCTACGAGCAGAATCTGAAGGTTTTGTAAAAGTAAATATAGGAATTGATAAAGAAGAGGCAATCGATTTTATTGAAAATGCCATCATTAAATCTAAAAATGAAAGTAGTGAACAAATTGCTCTGGCGATAAAAGACAGCTATAAAAGGTTACTGGAACCCGCCATTTCCAATGAAACACTACAGGAAGCAAAAGAAAAGGCAGATAAAAAAGCGATCGAGATTTTTTCTGAAAATTTAACCCAGCTATTATTAGCTCCTCCTTTAGGAGAAAAAAGAATATTAGCAATAGACCCTGGATACAAAAGCGGGTGTAAAGTGGTATGCCTTGATGAAAAAGGAGACCTTCTGCACAACGAAACCATTTATCCGCATGCACCTCAGAATGAATCGGGAATGGCAATGAAAAAGATACGCTCGATGGTTAACGCCTATAATATTGAAGCTATTTCAATAGGAAACGGAACAGCAAGCCGTGAAACAGAGTTCTTTATTAAAAAAATTGCATTTGACAAACCGCTGCAGGTTTTTGTTGTTTCAGAAGCCGGAGCATCTGTTTATTCTGCAAGTAAGATTGCCAGAGAAGAGTTCCCCAGCTATGATGTGACAGTACGTGGTGCTGTTTCCATTGGCAGAAGACTTGCAGACCCATTAGCTGAACTCGTTAAAATTGATGCTAAGTCCATTGGTGTTGGACAATATCAGCATGATGTAGACCAGACTCAATTGAAAAACGAACTGGATTCTACGGTTATGAAATGTGTAAACTCCGTAGGGATCAATCTGAACACAGCCAGCAAATCACTTTTAAGCTATGTTTCCGGAATTGGTGAGAAAATGGCAGAAAATATTGTCAATTACCGCGCGGAAAACGGAGCTTTTGAAGACAGGAAACAATTGAAAAAAGTACCCAGATTAGGAGAAAAAGCTTTTCAGCAGGCAGCGGCATTTATAAGAATAAGCAACGGAAAAAATGCATTGGATAATTCAGCGGTGCATCCGGAAGCATACGGTATCGTTGAAAAAATGGCCAAAGACCGGGGAATAAAGCTGAATGAACTTATAGCTAACAAAGAGAAAATTGCATTAATCCAGCCGGAAAAATATATTAGCGAAGAAATTGGTATCCTTGGGATCCGGGACATTTTAAAAGAGCTTGAAAAACCGGGATTGGATCCCAGAAAGGCAGCCAAAATTTTTGAATTTGACCCCAATGTAAAAAGTGTAAAAGACCTGAAAATAGGAATGATCCTTCCGGGAATCGTTAATAATATTACAGCCTTTGGATGTTTTGTTGACCTGGGGATTAAAGAAAGTGGATTAGTCCATATTTCTCAGCTCAAGGACGGTTTTGTTTCAGATGTGAATGAGGTAGTGAAGCTGCATCAGCATGTTCAGGTAAAAGTAACAGAAGTAGACGAGGTAAGAAAGAGAATTCAGCTGAGCATGATCTTATAAAGAATTTAATTTGAAAATCTCGGAAATTAAAGAAAGAAAAGTCATTCACCGGCCGATTCGTTATTTTGACGAGTCCGGCCAAAGAATTTATCATGCATACGAGTATCATTTACCTTATAATCCAGGTTATAAAGGAAACGAGACCGAAAGACTTTTTGCCAAGTGGATAGATATGCTTCCTTTTGGTTTAATTTTCTACTTTCTCCTTCATAAAGTAATTGTTATCAGCATTCTGCTTTCCATACCCTGTGTTATCATTGCAGGAACCATAACGGAATGGTCTTGGGGAACAACTTTAGGCAAGAAAATATTTAAAATTAAAGTCCTGGATGATTACGGAAACTATCCCGGATTTTTAAAATCATTCCAAAGGAATCTTTTATGCCTTGCTAACTTTTCCCCTGTCTTCTCTGAATACACAACCAGAACAATTGCCATGGGAAGACGAACCGGAACGCGGGTGAATTTCAGCATGCATATGAACAACACGATCTGTAAGACCTATATTGTAAAAGAAAGCAAAATTCCGGAAATCAGGGATCTCCTGAAATATCAGGGTGATCAGAACCTTTTATTGTAAAAGCTTTTTTTAAATAAAAAACCGCCCTAGTGTTGTGGCGGTTTCATTTATTGTTTATTTATAATCCTTTGAATCTCTTCTCGGCTGCTTTGCTTCAGGCCATTTTACAACCTCCCCTTTTTCATCTTGCGGCATTACTCTTCTCTCTCTGCTGGTAAACTCAGGATCTTCAGATGCCATATAAGCTAAGGTAGCTGTTAAAATCACATTATTTTTAAGCTCATCAAAAACGATCTTATCATATGTATCTTTCGTTGTATGCCAGGTATATCCAAAATATCCCCAGTTCAATGAACTTAATGAGAATCCCGGTACACCTGCTGCTACAAAAGATGCATGATCAGATCCACCTCCTCCCGGCATTCCCGGAAAATCGGTTTTAATATTATCACGTACATTTTTAGGAACTGCATTCAGCCATTTCCCGATATAATCATATGACTTCAGAAATCCCTGTCCTCCGATATTCACTACTCGGCCAGTTCCATTATCCTGGTTGAAAACAGCCTGAGTTCCTTTCATAATTTCCGGATTATCAGCAACAAATCCTCTCGATCCGTTCAATCCCTGCTCCTCGCTTCCCCAAAGTCCGATTACAATCGTCCTTTTATTATTAGGGTAGTATTTTTTAAGAATCCTAATGGTCTCAAGCATGGTAAGTGTGCCGGTTCCATTATCCGTAGCACCCTGCGCTCCGTCCCATGAATCCAGGTGTGCAGAAAGAATAACATATTCATTGGGTTTTTCCTTTCCTTTGATCATTCCTATCGTGTTGAAGCTTTTAGCTTCAGGAAGTATTTTTGACTGGGCCTCAAGCTTTATTTTGGGTTTAGCCCCCTTTTCTGCCATTCTGTACAACATGCCATAATCTTCCACATCAATATCAATCATGGGAATTTTAGATGTTTTCGCTCCGAATATTCTGTTGGCTCCCATAATTCCTGTCCAGTTGGAAATGGCAATCCCTGCTGCTCCCGCTTTTTCCAGAGCTTCCGGAAGTGTATTATTGTCATATCCTATATTCTTTACATAATCACGGAAATCTTTGGAAGCTTGTTCTTTTTCCGCCTTTAGCTTTTCATATAATTCCGGAGTAGCGAATTCTTTGATCTGATCATCAGAACGTCCGATTTTCTGATACTGCGCAATCAATACCATTTTACCTTTTACAGAAGGCAACCACTGATCAAATTCGGCCTTGGAAGATACCTTTGGAAGTACTATAACCTCAGCTTCAATTGCCTTCTTAGTTGCAGGGCTCCATGCAAGTTGTGTGGCAGATAATGATTTCACACGGGGATATACCATATCTACATGGGTAATTCCTCTCTGCCACCCTTTCCAGGTTCCAAATTGCTGAAGGTTTGCATCTACTCCCCATGAGCGAAGTGTTTTAGCTGTCCATTCATTGGCGGCAAGCATTTCCGGAGTTCCTACCAAACGGGGTCCGATACCATCAAGCAGCTCATAGGCCATATTTTCGAGTTGAGAATTATTATTGGCTTCATTCACAAAGCTTTCCACAATAGGATTAAGCTTTTCCTGAGATTTTGCGGGAGCCTGTGCCCAAGAAAACTGCGTTGCCAGAACAACTGCCGGCATTGCAAAAAACGTATTTATCTTCATAGCATTATTGATTGGAATAAAGATATAGATTTCAGCGAAAATTGAAAAGAAAAGGAGAACTAAATAAAAGAATAAAAGCCTTTATAGGAAAATAATTAAGAAATTAAATGGATAACAATTAAAAAAACAGCTTAAAACAACAGTTTAATTTTTTTTTTCAAAATTTGTTACTTTTCATTAATAAAAGCCTGCTCCTCAGCAGAAAGTATGATAGCATCTTCTTTCTCCTCTTTTACCGGAACATTTTCCCAGATGTTTTTACTGAAGTCTACTCTGTACGAAAGTCCCTCCTTATTTGACTTTTCAAAAGTATTGTAAATAATTTCTCTGTTGAATTTTCTTTCATGCTTCTTTCCCTGGTAAAAAGCAGAGTATTTTTCACCTTTAAGTCTTACCAAGGCGGGCAGATACATTCCGTCTTTTTTATAAAAATCAAAAGTAAGTGAAGCATCCCCTAATTGGTAATCATACTCTATTCCTCCTGCCATTTTTCTTCTGATTGGCGGATAATTTGTCTGTAGATAATTGACTTCAAAATAAGTAATCACTTTATCAGCCTTGTTATACTTAAGCTCTCCTATGAGCTCAATACCCGTACCGGATTTAACCTTAAAAGTCATCATCTGCTCATCCCCTTCTTCAGAGATTATTTTCCCTGAATATTTTGAGTTAATACTGTTAATATGATTAAGTGTACGGTTCAGTTCGAAGCTAAGAAAATAATTTCCCATATACTCATGAGAAAATTCATTACTCCCCGGCGAAAAAATACTGTCTGACTTTAAATTTTTCAGGTATTTTACATTATTCAGCTGCATCTGGAGAATCTTGTCATAATTTTTACGAATTCCGTCATTATAATTGTAATGGTTACTTTTGCTCCATAATTTAGCTTCCGTAATAACTAAAAAGCAGAGTTCATCATTATCTGATCTTTTTTCTTTGAATACCACATTATATAAGGAAGGCTCATTATAATATCTTTTTTCATAATTCTTTCTTATATCATTAAAAAGTTTTTTTATATCTATACTTACCATTTTTACCTCTTCAATATTTTTGAATGAAGGTTTCAATTTGATAAAAGAATTAAAACCGGATACTTTTCTTTTCTGATATCCGAAAGCTGATACTTCAAAGTTTCCTGCGTTCTGCCCAAGTGGAGCATAGCCGTCTTCATTGGTGTAAACAACCTGATTATTAAGAACAATCCTCGCATGAAATATGGCTTTCCCGTTTTCTGAATCTTTGACTTTTACTTTTTGCGCGGAAAAAAGACCAAAAAAAAAGAATCAAATATAAATAAGAATGCTTCATATGACGGGTGATTAATGTAAAACAACTAACTATACAAATATACCCACAAAGGGAAATAAGACAATACCTTGATGAAATTTAGTACTATTTAGCTTCTATTTTCAAAATTCTCTAAAACAAAGAGATTGAATATCTGAAAGCAGGATCCATAGAAAAATCCCGGCACAAAAAAAGCCAGCTTAAAAAGCTGGCTTTTAGGAAATTTATTTTTTTGATTCCTCAACAGAAACTTTTCTGAAATCTTTGAACAATTTGCTAAGTTCTAAAGCTGATTTACGAGCTCTTGTTCCAGCTGCCTTGTTTCCTTTTTCAGCTTGTTGGTTTGCTTCAGTTGCGAATGCTTCAAATTCCGCGTTGATTTTTTCAATTAGTTCTTTCATTTATTTTAAAATTTAGGGTGCAAATATAGGTTTTATGGTGATTCCAGCCTAACTGTGATGAAAAAAGTTTACAAAAATTTGAAAAAAAATAATCCTTTATAATACCCAATATAAATTCAAATTTTAGAAGGCGGGTGAAATTTTTAATTTAAAGCTAAATTTTTTCCAATATCCTTTTTAAATTAAGGGTTTATAACATAAAAAATTCAAAGACCTTACAGCATTAATACTGTATAAAATTGCAAAGCACTTTTCAATAGGAAAAGAAGCGGAATCTCAATTTTATAATAAGAGTACACAGTTCTTTTTATCTGTTTTTATGTACCTTCGTTTTTTATAAATTATCTGCCTGTCCCAACCATGGAGCTGCCAAAAGAATATATATTACGGAATACCCATATCAGCACGCTTTCAGTTTATGAACTTTTAAAGCATACTTCAACGGCAAGATTCATGGAAGAAAAAAACTTCCATGATATTGAACCTCTTGCCCTGGAGATTAATTCGGGTGTTTTTACAAAATCTGTTTCGACAATAGGTTTTCCTAATATTTCCGTAAGCCAGGTAGGTTCTTCAATTGTAACGGCATGCTCTTGTGATCAATACGGAGAAAAACTTTGTGAACATCAGGCAGAGATTATTTATTGTATTCTAGAACAGAAAAATTACAGAATATTCTACGATGCCAATCTAAGACAAAGGACATTGGTTTCACATGCTAAAAGTTTCGGGTTGGAAAATGAACCTGACCTTGACACTTATTTCCAGTTGGAATTACAGAACGGAAAACTCAACATTCAATCCAGGATAAAGGAACTTCTCCAGATAGATGAACCAGGCTTTAAACAAAATCTGCTTCCTACGAGGCAATCGGTTTTAAAGGAACTTGCTATGCAAGAGACTGAGAGAAAAAGAATATTGGTTATTGGCAAGCACCGGTATTATAATCATCTCAATTTTTCATTAATGGAAGCTGATACTACCCAAAGCGGTAAGATCAAAAATCCGTTGACCCCTATTCATCCTATGCAACTCGTCTGGAAAGCGGATCAACCTGCTGAGATCAAATTCTATACGGCAATCGCTTCTTTTCAGAATAAATTTAATGAAGAAGCGGACGCAACGGAAACGGAAGCCCTGAAGTTAATTATCCGGAATCCACAGGGACTTGATACTTATTACCACGATCATACTATTTCAGAAGCCATTTCTTCTAAATCCCTGATTCCCGTAAAGCTCAATCTGCTGAAAGCCGAAATTCTGCTTACAGTGTTTAAAAAAGAGCCTTTTTATGAGATTACGGGAGAATTACTATTTAATGATATTTCTCTTTCTTTCAAAAATGTAATAATCCGCCATGATTGTTTCATCTATCATCAGAATACATTGAATCTCATTGACAATCCTGATCTTCTTAGGGTGATCAGATTTTTTAAGTCCAATAATGAGATTCTGCTGATTCATGCATCAAAGTATGAACACTTTTTACATACTGTTTTATCTCCATTAGAGACTCATGTCCAAATCAATTACAGCTACATTCGTACTGCCAGTCCGGTACAGCTTCAGGAAAAGGATTTCCAAATGGAAAAGATCATTTATCTTCACCAGGAAGGCAACTATATCTCCATCACACCCGTAATGAAATACGGATCCGTAGAGGTGGCAGTATACTCCCGGAAGCAATTATATGATACGGATCAGAATGGAAATCTGTTTAAAATTGAACGCAATTACGAAGCTGAAACAGCACTTACATCCATTGTCATGATACAGCATGAGGATTTTCAGGACCAACTGGAGGGACATGAATATTTCTACTTGTACAAAGATAAATTTCTGGATGCCGATTGGTTTTTAAGAACTTTTGAAGCATGGAGAAATGAAGGGATAACCATCCTTGGATTTAATGAACTCAAAAATAACAAACTGAACCCTCACTCTGCGAAAATCAACATCCAGGTGACAAGTGGTATCGACTGGTTCAATGCTAAACTAAGTGTGCGTTTCGGAGGTAAAGAAGCTTCTTTGAAACAGGTACACCGGGCCCTTCGTAATAAAACAAAGTTTATACAACTGGATGATGGCACCCAGGGAATTTTACCTGATGAATGGATAAAGAAGATCGACAGGTATTTTCAGATTGGTGATATGGACGGAGAGTTGCTTAAAATTCCAAAAGTTAGCTTTTCGGAGGTTTCGGATTGGTTTGAAAAAGAGGTTTTATCAAAAGAGGTACAGACTGAAATTCATTCTTACTCCAAGCAATTCTCTGTGCTGAAAAAAGCACCTGAAATTCCCGTTCCTGCAGGATTGAGAACTACCCTACGAGATTATCAGAAAGAAGGCCTCAATTGGCTGGGGTTACTCGACCATTATAATTTCGGCGGCTGTCTTGCCGATGATATGGGATTAGGAAAAACTATACAGATCCTCGCATTTATTCTATATCGAAAAGAGAAATATCATTCCGGAACCCACCTGATCATCGTTCCTACTTCCCTGTTGTTCAACTGGCAGGAAGAGATTGAAAAATTTGCTCCTTCTCTTAAGGTATTGATGCATTATGGTCCGGACAGGGAAAAATCAACAAACCGTTTCCAGGATTATGACATTATATTGACAAGTTATGGAATGCTCCTTTCGGACATCCGTTTTCTTAAAACATTTCATTTTGATTATATTTTCCTTGATGAATCACAAACAATTAAAAACCCCAATTCAGAAAAATATAAAGCTGCACGTCTCTTACAAGCCAGAAACAGAATTGTTATTACAGGAACGCCTGTTGAGAACAACACCTTTGATCTGTATGGCCAGCTTTCATTCGCCTCACCCGGATTATTGGGGAGCAAACAATATTTTAAAGATACGTATGCCATTCCCATCGATAAGTTTGAATACAACAAACGTACTATTGAACTTCAACAAAAAATAAATCCTTTTATTTTAAGAAGAACAAAAAAGCAGGTTGCCAAAGAGCTTCCCGAAAAAACAGAAATGGTAATCTACTGTGAAATGGATGCAGAGCAACGTAAAATCTATGACCTTTATGAGCGTGAATTACGCGATTTCATATCCGCTTCCACAGATGATGAAACACTAAAAAACAGCATGCATGTTTTGACAGGTCTTACTAAACTCCGTCAGATATGCAATTCTCCTGTATTACTTAAAGAAGGCTACTCAGGCGATCACGCTGTAAAGATCCAATTATTAACGGAACAGATTGAAAATAAATCAAAAGAACACAAAATCCTTGTATTTTCACAATTTGTAGGAATGCTGGACCTCATCAAAAAAGAACTTGAAAATAAAGATATTCCCTTCGAGTATCTTACAGGACAGACCAGGGACAGAGGTACAAAAGTTCATAGATTTCAGACCGATGACAATGTGAGGGTATTCCTCATCAGCTTAAAAGCTGGTGGTGTAGGAC
The DNA here is from genome assembly GCF_046591535.1 of Chryseobacterium proteolyticum. Lineage (NCBI taxonomy): Bacteria > Pseudomonadati > Bacteroidota > Flavobacteriia > Flavobacteriales > Weeksellaceae > Chryseobacterium > Chryseobacterium proteolyticum. The sequence continues at coordinate 1,049,001 of NZ_JBJLWK010000001.1, forward strand.
TCAACCTTACAGAAGCTGATTATGTATATCTGGTAGACCCATGGTGGAATCCGGCTGCCGAAAACCAGGCCATTGACAGGAGTTACAGAATAGGGCAGACAAAACATGTAGTAGCCGTCCGTATGGTTTGTACCCATACGATTGAAGAAAAAATACTGAACCTGCAGAAAAAGAAAAGTAAACTGGCCCAAGGACTGATAAAAACAGAAGAATCGAAATTACAAGGCTTCAGTAAAGCAGATTTGCTGGAAATTTTAGAATAGTCTGACGGCATTTTCTTCAACCTCCTTTCTAATTTTACACAATACACATTGCTTGCAATATCTGTCGTTAGGTTTTCGTATCTTTGATTTTTATAATTTTAAAGTTATGAGCGATCGGCTGGAAACCATTGAAGACTATTACAGAAATATCAGAGAAAACCAATTAAAAATGTTTGATTCTCACGATTTTGAATTGGGGAAATCACACTTTAATATCTCTATGCGAAGATACTGCAGCTTCAAAAGCCCGTACAATCGTCGTGATTATTACAAAATAAGCTTCATCATCGGTAAAGGAACTTTTAAATATGGACAACAGGAATTGTATATAGACCGTCCTGCTTTGTTTTTTCCCTCTCCAAATATTCCTTATTCATGGGAGTGCGATGGAGATCTTCAGGAAGGCTACTTCTGCCTTTTCAATCAGGAATTCTTTAACGGAAGTTCGGAATTCAAGCTATTTAAGAAAACATCATTATTTAAGGAATGGAGCATGCCTATTGTATTTTTGACAGAAGAACAGACTCAGTTAACAACGGTGTATTTTGAACAAATGTACAAACTCAATAATTCAAATTATCCGTTTCGCTGCGGAAGCATTAAAAGTCATCTGGCATCTGTCCTTCATCTTGCCCTAGAAAACCGCGTAGAAGACGTTGATCCTGATGAACTTCCCGCAAATGTACGCCTGTACCGTCTTTTTGACGAATTGCTCAACAAACAGTTCCCTTTAGATTCTCCTGCCTATCCGCTTGCCCTGAAAACCGCATCAGATTTTGCCGAACGGCTTAATGTACACGTCAATCATTTAAATTCTTCTGTAAAGTCCGTAACCCAGCTTACTACCACACATATTATTAAGGAAAGGATGTTTGAGGAATCTAAAAACCTTTTAAAATACACCAACTGGGATATTGCTGAAATCGGTTACACTTTGGGATTCGATCAACCCTCTCATTTTAATAATTTCTTCAAAAAATACTCAAATACCTCGCCGCTCAAATTCAAGCACGCGATTTAATTCTTTGAATTTTGTAATTTTTTCTTTGTCTTTTAAAATTGATATCAAAAATTCCCGGCTTATTTTTGTATCATTAAAAAAAGAGATGAATTATGTTGAGAGAAGCATCTGAACAAAGGATCAGATTGATCACCATTATGGCTTTTATATCCATTCCATTATCGGGGTTTGTTACAGATATATATCTGCCCTCCTTCCCCTCAATGGCTAAAGGAATGCATGTTTCTGAAAAAGACATACAGATTACCCTTACCTCCTATTTGCTGAGCTACGGAATTTCCCAATTATTCGTGGGAGGAATTTTGGATAGCATCGGCCGGTATCGCCCCAAGTTAATCGCATTGTTTTTATTGGTAATTACAAGTATTCTAATCACCATGACCAATAGCATTTTACTGATTTGCCTTCTCCGTATCCTTCAGGGGATAGCCGTATCAGTGCTGGTGGTCGCTACACGGGCAATTTTTGTTGATATTTATGACGCGGAAAAAGTAAAACATTATCTCAGTTATTTTACAATTGTTTGGTCCTTAGGTCCGATTCTCGCTCCTTTTCTTGGTGGATATCTGGAAAAATTATTCAACTGGCATGCTAATTTTTACTTTCTGGCTTTTTATGCCGGAGCCATACTGCTATTTGAATGGTTTTTTAGTGGAGAAAGTCTTCCACAAAAAAAGAAACTCAATTTTTCTGAAAACATCAGCTTGTATAAAATGATGCTCCGGAACCGTATTTTTATGCTGGGCATTATTATTTTAGGATTAAGCTACTCGATTGTTATGCTATTCAATATCACGGGTCCCTTTATTATCGAAAATACTTTCCATTTCACCCCTGTTGTTATCGGATACTGTACACTAATCCTGGGGTTCTCCTGGATGATCGGTGGATTTATCGGTAAAAAAAGAGTATCATTAGGCTTTAAAGCAAGAATACTGCAGCCTATCATATTACAATTAACTCTCATTACGGGACTCATTATTATAAGTTATTTTTCTGAAAGTTTATATATCATGATTCCTTTTGCATTTTTTATTCATATCTGTTCGGGGATTCTATTTACTTCATTCTTCACAACAAGTATGCTTTATTTCCCTAAGAATGCAGGGACTGCCGGTGGACTGATGGGAGGACTGGTGTATATTATTACTTCGGTTACAAGTTTCATTATCTCCGTAAGCGGAACTGTTAGTTTACAGAAAGATCTTTCCTGGCGGTATTTAATTATTGCAATAATCCTTCTGGGTATCATTCTTACCATGAACCACACTTTACAAAAAGAAAAAGCAGAGAATTGATCTCTGCTTTTTTATTTTCATACCTGCTGATTATAAAATGCCCCGAATCAAATTGTTGATGCCGGGAATACAATTGTTGGTGGATAATGTTTTATGCTAAAGAGTATATGAGTTAATATTGCACTGTCAAAATAAAATTATTGTAATTTCATAGAGAATACGGAAACTTATATTTCTTATTTCTCTATTTAATTAAAATGTAATTATAAAAAGCTCAAAATAAAGTATATTCATGATAACGTTCGCCAAAAAACAATGGAAGCAGATAATGATCATTCTGATGATCTATACGACGTGGAGTGTGGCGGCATTTCTATTTCTGATCCGACTACAGGGATTGGAGACCACCCTGAAACAATTCGGAACAGGAAGTCAGCTTTATATTAATTTTATTCATACTGTTGTAAAGGGAACCATTGTATACTATATTCTTATTTATCAGTTGTTGATCCCTCTAATAAAAACCAGAAACTGGAAGAAAGCAATTTTACAAGGGCTTTTATTCTTTACCATACTGACCATTTATGAATACATATGGAATTTCCAGATTCAAAACCCCAAACCCACAGATCCAAGTTACGTTTCACCCAACATATTCTTTCTCACTGCTGCATTACTTGATCTTGTTATCATTTTGATAGCCGTCTTTTTTGCCACGATAATAACTTCCAATGAAATGCGTAAACGTAAAGAAGAGCTGGAGAAAGAAAAATTAAAAGCCGAACTTGCCGCCATAAAATATCAGATCAATCCTCATTTTATTTTCAATTCGCTAAGTTTTATTTATACAAAAACCCTTAAAACAAGCCCGGAGGCAGCTCATGCAGTACATCTTCTTTCAGAAATTATGAGCTATGCTCTGGATGATTGGGATGAGCTTGGAACAGTGCCTCTTGCATTGGAAATTGATCATATGAAAAAAGTTATAGAAATGAATCAGATCCGGTTCAATCATATGCTAAAAGTAAAGTATCATCAACATATTGAAACCGATGAAGCTTACATATCTTATGTCCCGACTCTGGCATTGGTTACTTTGGTGGAAAACGCTTTTAAGCATGGGGAATTGAATGATGAAAAAAACCAGGTAACCATTGAGCTGGAAGCCACAAAAAATAAGATCTATTTCCTTGTCAGCAATAAAAAGAAGAAAGGTCCTAAAGAACCCTCAAAAGGAATAGGATTAAGCAATGTGAAGCAACGTTTACAACTCATGTACGGTGATAAGCATTCCTTTGCTGTTAAAGAAGATGAAAACTATTATTTAAATGAAATAACCATTAATCTTTAAACCATGATTAACTGTATTGTCGTAGATGATGAAGCCCACGCAATAGAATTGCTCACATTGCATATTGAGCAAACACCATTTCTGAAACTTGTAGGTTCTGCTATGAATCCGGCAGAAGCTTTACAAATTTTGAATACCACGGAAGTGGATCTCATTTTTCTCGATATTCAAATGCCGGGTATGTCAGGAGTTGAATTTCTACCATTACTAAATGACAGGTATAAAGTCATCCTCACTACCGCTTTCAGAGAGTATGCTTTAGACGGATTCGACCATAATGTTGTAGATTATCTGCTTAAACCAATTTTCTTTCCACGGTTTTTAAAGGCAGTACAACGGGCGCAGGAAATCATTTCTTTATCTACAAAAGATGCAGAAGACGATTTTATCATGGTTAAGACAGAATATAAAGGAAAACTAATAAAAATTAAAACTCAGGATATCATATATATAGAAGGAAAAGGAAAATATGTATGCTTTCATACCAGAGATGGAGAAGAAATCCTGGCATTATTAAATATCGGTGGACTTGAAAATAAATTACCAGGTGATCATTTTCTCAGAATACATAAATCATTCATTATTGCAATCCCTTTTATTATGATGATCCATGGAAATTTAGTCCAACTCGAATTTACTAAAAACCAGATACCAATCGGGCAGACTTACCGCGAATCTTTTATGAATCAAATGCTGGGTAAAGTAATTACCAATAAAAAAGAAGAAGGCCCGGAATAGGATTACGGACAATAAACCAATATATACACAAACAATCAATTTATAAATCAAAAAAAATGAGAAAATCATTATTAATCCAATCCGTTGGAGTTTTAGCCCTTTCAGCGGCAACATCATGTGCACCTTCCTATTTTGGGAAAACATATGCTGCCACCCAAAACGTAGATGTTTATTTTGATGCTGCTGATGTAAAAAGAGAGCATGAAACAATGGGGACAACAGAAATCAATCAAGGCTTCAGTTCCATGGATGCTATGCAGCAAAAAGCGATTGAATTAGGCAAGTCACGAGGTGCAGACGGCGTTATTATGAAGCTTACAGAAGAGGTTACGGGAAGTTCGAAAAGCGATTTTGGAAACATGAAGAAAGGAAGCAAAAACAATACTTATACCGGTGGGTCGGTAACCACTAACATGAAAGTAAAAAAGATACAGGCTACTTTCATTAAGTATAAATAAGCCAAATGTCCTTCATTCTTATCAGGCTGCTCCTCTGGCTTCTTTCGCAGGCTTTATTCTAAAGATTAGCTGCTTTTCATTTATTTTTTTAATCGTTCAACATTATTTAACAGTTTACAACAAAACTGCATGAAAAGTAATGCCCGAAAATTAATAAACGTCCCCCAGGCAAAACAATGAAAAGCACGTGAAGCCAGTAGAGCCAGCCGTGTATATGATAAAGCTCTCCTTATCGTTTAAATAGTCGTTTTCACTATAAACAATTCAGATTGTTTTCATCCGAAGTCACCTGTGGCTTCGGATTTTGATACAAAGACCTGTTCCTTTAATTAATAGATGATAGTACCATATATAGCTCATTTTGATTTTTCAGCTCCATCTTTTTATTGATCCTGTATCTTCTCGCTTCAGCTGCTCTGATTGTAGAATTGGCATATTGAGATATTTCCTTAATTCCAAAATTCATCTTCAGAAGCGTACAGAAGTTGATATCCGAAATATTCAGATCAGGGTATTTACTTTTCAGAGTAGGATAAAAATTAGGATATATTTTCTGGAACTCTATGTAAAATGCATTGATATCTTCTTTAGCTAAAAGTATCAGTTCTTTTGTATTTTCTGATTTTGCATTCGAGATGTTATCCTTTACAGTTTCCGTTTCAGCTTTTTCGAGGTTAATGATATCTGCCGGCACTTCATCTGGTATTTTATTCTGAATAGAATTATCCTCTTTATTTCCTTGTTTCTTTTTATAATAAAGGAAACCAAAAAGAGCTGCTAAGAGAATAACACCTGCACCAATAGCAATATTTGTTGGTTTTGATGACACCTCTTCTACATTGTCAGAAACCTTACCATTTATTTTATTAATAAAATTTACATCCCCTGATTTTTTCTTTACCAGATCAACGCTATCTATGATCCGTTTATACTTTTTTGAAAAATAAGTAGATTGTTCATAATCTTTCAATCCTTCATATGATTCAGCCATCATGGCATACACCTCATACTGCTCATATCGGTTATGATCTTTTTGGGAGTCCATAATAGCCCTTGAAAAATAACTAATAGCTGCAGGATAATTCCCGGATTCTTTTTCAACGATTCCTTTATTTATTAAATTCTGGATGATAAATCTATCGTCCGGAAATGAAGCAAGAAACTGATCTGTGATAGCGATATACTTTCTGGCTTCATCTACTTTTTTAAAGCGTGCCAGGGAACCGGCCAGGGACTCAAGTGTACAGATTGTGGTTACCTTCTTCAATCTGCTTTCATTACCTATTTTTAGACATTGTGAATAAGCAAGTTTTTTTAAGTCTGACAACCTCTTGCTTGGTACTTTCATTAAAATTTTCACTAATCGTCAATAGCTCAGCCTTTGCCACTGTGATGTGTATATCATTAACCAGCTTATCATTCTTTATAGTAACAAGTTTATTATACTCCTGACATTTATTTAAAATTTGTTTTGCAGCACTTAGGTGATCAAGCTGTAAGAGTAATTTATGATAAGATAACAAAATGCGACATATCATATTGTAATCATTTTGTTTTGTCGCCATATCTACACCTTCATTAATTTTGGCCAAAGCCGCATCAAAATCACCATTAAGTTGATATATCCTAACTTCTTCAAATATTGAATAAACTTGCCCAGGGTAAAATTTCTTTTCACGGGATAGATAATAAAGAACTATAGCATTCTTAAGCGTGAGTCCTGGATTATTATCTCCTGTTATATAATTTTTTTCCAACAACCGGCTTACACTATCAATTTCTTTACTGCTATTCTGTGCCCCGGTATTACTACAAAAAATAAAAAAAACAATAAAGAATGTGGATGTTTTTAATACTTTATTTATTAGCATGTTTCTAAATTAATTAAATATATACAATTGGTAATTATTTTACAGGACTTCTGACTGCTTTTCAGTACAACTCAATCCCTGTATATTTTGTGTATTTATATGTTTTTCCATTTAACCAATTTACATTTATGACCACAATCAATCATATAAAAAAAATGCACTTACACAAATATACATAAATTAACACATCTCTGCACAATAGGCGCTTTAAGGTTTGTTTATAAGTTTTTTCATTATAGTTTTGTGACAGGAAATTATTTAAATCAGAAAGTAAAATAAAACAACAAAAGATCAACTTCAATAAAGATCACTTTAAAAAAAAATTAACACAATCTCTTAATTTAACTTAAAAAAAAACACAAATGAAAAAAAAATTGCAGTTAAACGCTAAAAAATACATTTAATTACTGATCATCAAAAAATTTCAAGAAGATATATAGTTTTTCTAATAATAAGCAAAAAACACAAATGATGAGAAAAAGTAATAATAAGTCAGTTTTTTATAATTGATTATTCTTTGAAACTTCAAGATAATCATTAATTAGTGTTAATAGTTTTAAACTGTTTTTTATCCGGGGCCAATTGGTCCCGGATTTTTTTAATGACTATTTAAATAATAGTGTACGACTTTTCCCTAAATCAAAAGCACCTGTTATTTCGTTTTCTTACAATAAACGCGAACAACAAATCGGTAGCTTCGTTTATCAAAATATTTAAAAACAACATTATGAAAAAGTTTCTCTTTAGTGTTTTAGCTTTATTAACAGCGCTGCTCCTGATCATTGGCATATTAGAACTTACCAGTTCTTATAAAGTTTCAGAAGATATCAACCGAAATGCTCCTGTTCAGACCCAACAACATATCGCTATCCATGCTTCTCCGGAAAAGATATATCAGATCATGGGTGATGTTAATCATTGGTCTGCCTGGAATAAAGACATCCAGGATCCGGTAATGACGGTACCTTTTCAAAAAGGCAACAGTTTCGATTGGAAAAGTGGAGGTCTTACAATCAGATCCACCCTACACACTGCAATTCCTTATCGCAAAATCGGGTGGTCAGGTCCGGCATTCGGTGCTTTTGCGATTCACAACTGGACATTTGTTCCGAATGGTGTAAACACGACCGTTGTTGTAGATGAAAGTATGGAAGGGTGGCTTGTTACCATGATGCATAAAAAATTCCAGAGCCATCTGGAACATTCTTTACAGGAATGGTTAAGAAATCTAAAAATACAAGCCGAAAAATAGTTTTTTTAATAAAAAAAGCCATAATTATTCTACAGATAACGAATAATTAACAAAAATAATGACATTTAATTTTAAAATCTTTATATCTTTATAGTCTAATAACCTGTGTTATTATAATCTCAACAGTTTATATACCTCTCGCTTACCCGGGAGGTTTTATAAAACTGACTACTTCCACTCTGGATTACTACAAAGAATTTATCTCACCTGTTATGAAACAGGATATATAGCCTACCTCACATGCATTCTTGATCAATTTGAATTGCCTTTATGATTTTTTAAACTACTTTCGCTTTTCTGGTAATCCTGGCCAGCCATGCGGGGAAAAATCTTTTAAGAAAAACACCCAGAACTTCCTTGCCTCCTATCGCTTTCTGGTATTTTTTCTTTTCAATCGCACGAAGCATTTTTCTGGCAAAAACGTGAGCCGGCATACCATTTTGGGTTGCATTATCCATGGTTCCCTGTGAAGATCCGTCTCCGGTTACGGCATTCATTGAAATATTGGTTTGTATAAACCCCGGACAAATAATAGTTATCAGAATATTTTCTTTGTATAATTCTGCCCGAAGAGCATCAAAAAAGCCATGCAAAGCATGTTTTGCTCCCGCATAACCACTCCGCATCGGAGCCCCGAAAATACCCATAAGGCTTGAAACAACAGCAATCTGTCCTCTTCCATTCCTGATCATGTAAGGAATTGTTGCTTTGGTAAGGGCCACTGTCCCAATATAATCTATGTCTATCAGACGTTTATCAACTTCAATATCAGTTTCCATTGCCAGAGACCGCTGAGACAAGCCTGCATTGTTAATAAGAAGATCAATACTTCCGAATTTTCCAGCTGCCTCTGCTGCAACAATAGCCATATTCTTATAATTGTAAAGGTCCAGTGGTAATACCGCGTACCGATTTTTGGACAGCTTTGCTTTTTGCGCAACTGCTTCCAGCTGATCTTCTTTTCTGGATGAAAGAATTATTTTTGCTGTAGTCTTTGCAGCCAGCTCCATTACCAATGCTTCTCCTATTCCGGAAGAAGCCCCTGTGATCCAAACTGTTTTATCATCAAAGTAGGTGCTCATGATATTGTTCTTTATCTTATTTCAGCCCGGCAATATATTTTCCGGCTTTCATTCCTGAAAAAATACAGCCTCCTAAAAAGGTTCCTTCCAGGGCTCGATAGCCATGCATTCCTCCCCCTCCGAAACCTGCAACCTCCCCAGCCGCATAAAGTCCTTCTATTATTGTATCATCTTCTCTTAAAACCTGTCCATTCAGATTGGTCTTAATCCCTCCTAACGTTTTTCTTGTCAGAATATTAAGCCTTACCGCAATTAAAGGTCCGTTTCGTGGATCCAGTATCTTGTGTGGTGTGGCTACTCTTCCCAATTTATCTCCAAGGTATTTTCTGGTACTTCTTATGTAATTCACCTGTGTATCTTTTGAAAACGAGTTATCCAATTCTCTGTCCCTGGCTTCGATCTGAGATTTTACCTTTTCATAATCCAAAAGATGATCTCCGGAAAGTTCATTCATCCTTTTAATCAGATCCTGAAGATTATCCGATACAATAAAATCTTTTCCATGTTCTTTAAAAGCTTCCACAGGGCCTGGTGCTTTTTTCCCAAAGATTCTTTTTAAAAAAAGACTGTAATCCTTATTTGTAATGTCAGGGTTTTGCTCGGAGCCAGAAAGGGCAAACTCTTTTTTAATGATTTTTTGTGTTAAAATAAACCACGAATAAGAAAACCCGGTATCCTGTATGTATTTCAGGGTTCCCAATGTGTCAAACCCAGGTAAGAAAGGCGCTGGAAGCCTGTTTCCATTCGCATCAAACCACAGGGATGAAGGTCCCGGTAATATCCTGATCCCATGATCCGGCCAAATAGGATTCCAGTTTTGAAGACCTTCCGTATAGTGCCACATCCGATCCCTATTGATGATATCAGCTCCGGCATTTTCAGTAATCCCTATCATTTTCCCATCTACATAAGCAGGAACTCCAGATACCATTTTTTCAGGAGCTTTACCTAATCGTTGCGGCCAGTTTTTGCGCACCAGTTCATGATTAGCTCCTATTCCTCCGGAAGCAATAATAATATGGGGCGCACAGTATTTGAATTGTGAAACAACAATTCTGCTGGTTGCCTCACCTCTTTCTTTATTGTCATTTTCAAGAATGTCTCCTTCAATGCCTGTGACCTTACCATTTTCTGTAATAAGGCTGGTAACGCGATGCCTGAACCTCATTTCAAGAAGCCCTTTTGCTTTTGCTTCGTAAGCCTTTTCTACAAAAGGTTTTACAACCCCGGTCCCAGTGCCCCAGCTTACATGAAAACGAGGAACGGAGTTACCATGCCCATCCGCGGAGCCATCTCCTCTTTCTGCCCACCCCACCATGAACATCAGCTTAATTCCCATTTTAGAAATATAATCATACTTTTCGTTAGCTGCGAAATTCAGATAGGCTTCTGCCCATTGTTTCGGCCAGTAATCTTCTTTACGATCAAAATCTGCTGTTCCCATCCAGTCCTGTTTCGCCAGTTCATAAGAGTCCTTAATTCCTAGTCTTCGCTGCTGAGGAGAATTAATCAGAAAAAGACCACCAAAAGACCAGAATGCCTGTCCTCCGATATTCTGTTCTGTCTCCTGATCGAGCAATAATACTTTTTTTCCGGTGTTCGTTATTTCCATAGCAGCAGTAAGTCCTGCCAAACCAAAACCTACGATAATTGCATCTGGTTGAAATTCATTGTCCATTGGCGGTAAGTGTAACAAAATTCTATTAACTAAGATAATAGATTTTAACATTATAAAACGTCAATTATTTTCAGCTTTACTAATTTTATTCCACTTTTATTATGTTTTGAATATGATATGACAAAAGACTTTAATGATGTAAAAGTTGGGATTTAGAAGTAAAAAATATAACAAAAGAATGGGACCACTTTTGTTATAATACTTAATTTGATATAGTTAAATCCCTTATTATTCAAAAAATATTCGATAAAAAAACAGAAGAATAAAAAAATATATACCACACAACCACTTTAAACACGGGTTTTCCTGTATTTTCTTTATTTTTTACAAAATATTATTTCATATGCTCCGTTTACTATGCACGTGACTCATGTTTGAGTTTCATGGTTATTAGTTTTTATCCTCAACTTAGGTTGAGGATTTTTTATTATATTTGAACTTCTTGTGATTTAATCACATTTGTGTTTTTTTTTAGGCCTTCTCCGGAAGGCTTTTTTATTGTCTATCGCCCTACTGTTTCCCATTTCGGACTACTTATAATAAATAATAAGAGGCTGTCATTTAAGACAACCTCTTGTATTGGTTATTAGTAAATACCCCCGACAATCTAAATTTTAGCAAATTCGTTCAGTTTACTTACTGGTTAAGTTTCGGCTAAATTACAAAAATTCATTAATTAGTGACAAATTATTATCTTTAATCTACCATTAATAAATAGTTATGTAATTAATTTAATTCACTATAATATGAAATAAAAAGCATAATATTTACATTTTCTCATTAAAAATATTGGTTAAGCTTTTCCTCTTCAATATCCAAGAGAGATATTTACGAATTCATTTTTTGAAGGATATGTCTATTATCAGAATGATTACACTGAATAATCGGTATGAAATATGGATTACTCATTATTTATTAACTGGACTCTAACTAAAACTTGGAAAATTATTAAAAAATACTTTTTCAGGCACTCAGATATAGTCCTGGTTGCTACATTTAATCTAATCTTTTCATGATGATATTCTAATCTCTCGTTTGAATATCAAAAAAGTCTTGACTGAATACTTGCGGTAAGTTAAGATTTACTTTTGCTATGCTAATGGGTTTAATAAAACTATACGATGCTTGATTCAAAACTACATCTTTTTTTATTTAAAATTTTAAAGTTCCCTTTTCAAAAAGGAATTACTTTACAAAAAGTTTCGTGGAAGAACTTAGTTTTTATAAAGTCGTTCAATAATCAGCGATGAAAAATACTTCACCCCTGTTCTTATACTTTCTTCATCCACTTGAAAATTTGGAGAATGATTCATAGCAATCATTTCTTTTTCAAAGTTGGAACCTCCAAGGAGAAAATAGACACCCGGTATTTTTTGTTGAAAATAAGCAAAGTCATCATTAAAAAAAAGGAACCTGTCCATAATCAGGAGAAATTGCATTGATACCGTAAATATCACGAATGGTTTTTATTGCAGTGCCGGTTAGTTTTTCATCATTGATGACCGTAAGATTTTCTTGTATAAATGAAACTGAAATAAGCTGACTTTTATAAATATCCTCCACCAATCTTTTAACTTCAGGAATTATTTCCGGAACACGTGACGCATTGGTCTCATACAAATAAGCTTCGAGAAAGAAGTGGTCATTTTTAGAATAGACACTCAACTTATCGTCCATGAAGCGATAATCCTTAAAAATAGTATTAGGGTTTATCAATCCTATATTCGTATCTATTATATGCTGAATTTCCCATGGCTTACTTCCTGCGTTCATGCGGGACAAAGAGGTATGGATTTTCCCGGTTAAACTTTTTATCTCCTCTTTTGATAATTCTTTTTTTTAATTCAATTCGTATTCTTTTCTGATAAGCAAATACTTCATTCGGCTTCACTATTATTTCTCCTACCGGGAGAGCGGTTACGTGCAGACCATATATTTCATCAGGAGCTATTTTGGAAAATAAATTAGTATTCATCATTCCTTTAGCTCCCATAAAAGTTTCTTCTTCCGGTTGGAATACAAAGTAAACGGTTCCTTTTAAATATTTTTTATTTTTAGCAAGAACTTCAGCGATTCCCAAGCCGACCGCCATATGAACATCATGACCACAGCCATGTTGAATACCTTTTGTTTCTGATTTGAAAGGCTGCGGATCCGGAAAATCATTTGAAAGCGCATCCATATCGGATCTCCAGGCTATTTTCTTTCCTTCTCGTCCGCCTCTTAAAATTCCTACTACTCCATATCCATATATATCTGTTTTTACCTCAAGACCTAAGGCAATCAAATACTGTTTTAGCATCTTCTGAGTCCGAATTTCATGACCTGCCAATTCCGGATTTCTATGAAAATCTCTTCTGATCTCAACAAGTTTATTAAAAATTTTATCGGTTTCGAGCTGAATAGATTGATGGGAAAAAAAATCTTTTTTAGAGTTGGATATTACTGGCTTTTTCAGTTTTTGTGCAGAAACAGCAGGAACACTAAGGTAAATTAGGCCTAACAGGAGTTTTTTCATAGTAAAATTGATCTAAGTTTTTTGAAGAGTTAACGTTGATTATTATATATAATAAACAATCATTGCAATATTATCATTACAATTTACACACAAATTGCAACTAATAAAATACAGCCTAGAAAATAATCTCAGGCTGTATAATTATTTTAGAAACAGATATCAGTTATAAACGAAAATATTCATCCGCTTCTTGATAGTCTTAGTATTGTTCGAATGCAACAACATATGTTTCGTTTTCGGCTCCTGCCCCATTATTAAAACTATCAAACCCGTAAAAGTACCCCGCTTTTAAATCATTACTTCCCGGTATTACTCCATCTTTTGTAGAAATCTGAAACTGAAATCCCCATGGTCTTGTCCAATTTCCATTGTATGATAAAGCATTTGACCATGTATCCCAATTCGATGGAGTAAAGGTAACATTCTGCACACTTCCATTTGTGCTAGATCCAAACCACAATAAACTAGCATAATAAGTAACATCTGAAACTGGAGCTGACAATAATCTTACTTCAATATATGTATAGGAATTATCGCTATTGGCTCCAGGTGTTGTACCATTATAAGTTGCAAATCTGAACTCCAAATTCATGGAAGGCACTTTTAATGTTGGTTTATTAAAGCCATTAGACTGTAGATTCCTTCCTCTGTATTTTTGTTTTAACAATATGGAACCCGACTCATCGTCAGAAGGCTGATTTATTTTATCCCATTGCACTCCATCATTGACATATAAACCAGGACTCACATCATTTACTTTAGCAATGTTGTAGACAACCATACCTGCCACATGTTCGGACAAAGGAGATGGAGAATTTATAGATGATAATGCTAATCTTGGAGGTAAAAAACCTCTATTATCTGAAGTTAAATCAAGCACAGAATTCGAATTTGGTGTTGTTGTATTAATCCCAACTTGAGCAGTAAAAAATAAAGGATTAAAGAATAAAAACAATAATAATACGATACTAATAATCGGGTAATTTTTCATAATAATTTTTTTTTTAAAATTTATGTCCTACAAAATTATAGGCACAATTTTTGAAAATCGAATAGTTTAAAAAAAGATATGTTTCATTTTGTAAAAATTATAAAACACTTAAAATCAACCATTTTTAAAGTTTACATCTACGGAAATGATACATGATATTATTCAATGAAATTATCAAAACATCACTTTTATATAATTATATATTGTTATGCATGTACTCGCAGATGAAGTAAAAAATAAAATAGAAAAATTAGAATATTCTTTCGCTAAAAAAATCATATTCTTATTATTGGTGAAACAGTTCATCACATTGTTGTTTGATCTCTATTTGTGGGGGACCAAACACCTTTTTTATGATTTAATATTACTTTTAACAGTAGGGCCTTGTTATATTTTCACTTTAGTTTCTGGGGATTATAACTTTCAGAAAGTTGGAAAACTTACCTTGGCTTATCTTATGCTTTTAAATACTTTTCTGACCATTGTATATTATCAGAATTTTCCAAGTATTATTGTATATGTCTTTATATTTCCTATTGCATTGCTATTATTTTACAACGTAAAGAAAACAGTTTATATATCGGCCATTTTACTTACAGGTCTTCCATTAAGTATTATATTTAACTATTATTTTATAAAAGACAATATAAATATCAATGATATTCTTTACTATGAAGTTTCCAATACTTATATGATTGTCTGGGCATTTATCATCTTTACTGTTTGTTTATACTATGCAATTCAAATTCTTAGATTGAAATCTGTCTACATTTTCTTAATGGAAAATAATATAAGCGTAGAAGGTTTCTTCTTACTGGAGAAACAGAAAAAAATGAGATTGTTTAAGAATAAATATTCTGAGGATGAGCTTTCAATCACTATTTATGAAAAATTATTTAAAAAAAATTGAGCTGTTAATGCAAACTGAAAAACCATGGAAAAATCCGGAATATAGTCTCAAGCAATTAGCACGTGATGTGAATTCCAATACCCAATACGTTTCTACAACCATCAATAATTACACAAAAAATAATTTTAAAACCTATCTGAACGAGTTTAGATTAAATGCTTTTATTGCTTCCCTTGAAGACAAAAATGAAGAATTTTCAATGGAGGAAATATATCTTACTATAGGCTTTTATAACAGGTCAACTTTCAACAGAGTCTTTAAGTCTAAATTTAAAATGACTCCTCAGGAATATATTAACAGCAAGGAAATTTTGATTTGTAATGATGCATGAAAACTTTTTACAATTAATTTTTCAGATAATATTATTTAAAATATTTTTCAAAAAAAAATCAATATTTCTTTGTGAAAAATCCAGAGAAATCACACAAAGATTAGATAAAATAACTTCTCAATATTAGGATCTAAGGCACTAAAACCACATACAATTTAAAAATAAAACGTCCAGATCCATTATAGATCTAGACGCTCAATATATTCAATTTTCAATCTTTGAATACTTTTATAAAGTATTGAAAAAATTAGCGCTCAGTGACGCGAAGTTCTATTTTCTGATTAAAATAAGTTGAAATAGCTCAGATTTTAACCTCCTGCTTTTTCATCTGTGAAAAACTGAAAACCTGCCTTTTTCTCAATAAGCTGCATCGGATATAATTTGGGATTATATTCTCCATTGATTATCTCATTCAGCGCATGTCTTTTAGACTCCCCAAATGCAACAACCAGTATGTTATCTGCTTTATTGATCAATGGTGCCGTTAAAGTAATTCTGAACATTTCCTGAGGTTTCAGATAGTAAGCGGATACCCACTTTTCTTTTTCATCCAAAACATTTTCTCCCGGAAATAAAGAAGCCGTATGTCCGTCATCTCCCATTCCTAAAAGAATGAAGTCGAAAATACCGTCCGGCCCAAGAACTTTTCGGATCTGTTGTTCATATTCTTTAGCATACTCTTCAGGTGCTATACCTTCCTTATACATCGGAAAAACCTGGTCTTTGTTAACCGGAATCTTACTGAGAAGGGCTTCAAAAGTCATTTTAGCATTGCTTTTGTCATCATCTAAAGGAACCCATCGTTCATCAACCCAAAAGAAATACACTTTATTCCACTCAATCTTTTCTGCATATCCGGGAGTTGCCAGCAAGTTGAAAATAGCCTTAGGAGAAGAGCCTCCGCTTAGCGCGACAACAAATTTATCGTTTTTCTCTATTGATTTTTTTGAAAGATCAACAAAGGTATTTGCTGCTTTTTCATACAGCTTATCCAGATCTTCAAATATCGTAATATTCATTTTTTTCTTTTTAAATTAATACTTGCTACACCCAGCTATGCCCCTGTCTTTCAACCAATGAAATACTGTCATCCGGTCCCCAGCTCCCCGCTTTATAATTAGGGAAAGAGGCATCTTTATTATTTTCCCACGCTTCCTGTATAGTAGTAACTACATCCCAGGCTTCTTCTACCTGATCGGAACGCATAAATAAGGTAAGGTCCCCGATAAGCGCATCCAATAATAAAGTTTCGTAGGCTTCCGGGGTATCTTCCTGACAGACAAAGTTATCAAAGATCATTTCTACCGGTTTTAGGACCAGCGAAAGCCCTGGTTTTTTGGTCATAAACTGAAGTCTGATATCCATCAGCGGCTGAATATTGATGATGAGCCTGTTTGCTGATAAAAGATGGGGACTATCCGAGAATGTGGAATGTGGCAAAGGTTTAAACTGGATCGTAATATAAGAATGCTTTTCTTTCATTTTTTTCCCGGTACGGACATAAAAAGGAACATTCTGCCACCTTTCATTATCAAGGTAGAATTTTACAGCCGCAAAAGTCTCTGTGTTGGAATCCTTAGCAATCCCATCTTCCTGGCGGTATCCCTTTATTTCTACACCGTCTATAATATTCTTTCCATATTGGCCCCTCACCGCATAATGATCGACCTGGTCCGGAGAAATTCTACGGATTGCTTTCAGAACATCTACTTTCCGGTCCCTAATCTCCCCGGATTCAAGCGATGCAGGCGGTTCCATAGCAACCATACAAAGGATTTGCAACAAATGGTTCTGAACCATATCCCGTAATGCTCCGGTTTGCTCATAGAAAGCTCCCCGCGTCTCTACCCCCACTTCTTCGGCAACAGTGATCTGCACAGATTCTATATATTTATGATCCCATAAAGGTTCAAAAATAGAATTCCCAAATCTGAATGCCAATATATTCTGAACGGTTTCTTTTCCTAAATAATGATCGATACGATAGATCTGTTCTTCTTCAAATGTCTGTGCAAGAAGACTATTGAGCTCTATTGCCGATTGTTTATTATAGCCAAAAGGTTTTTCGATAATGATTCGGTCTTTTTTAGCATCACCAGCTAAAGCTGTATTTTTAATATGGTTTGAAATGGTAGCTATGAAATTAGGCCCGATTGATAAGTAAAACAATCTGTTGGCCCGTACACCATACACTTTATCAAAAGCCTCCAGCTTCTCATACAACGACAGGTATGAACTTTCTTCATCCAGCTGATGCTGAAAGTAGGTAATATGTGCCTGAAAGCCTGCCCAGTCCTCAGAAGTCACTTTTTTTCTGGAAAAACGCTCCAGATTTTCTTTAATATAGCTCCTGAAATATTCATCAGTATTGTCTGCTCTTCCTAGTGCAACAATGTTAAAGCCTTTTGGCATTCTGCCATCGATATACAAGTTATAAAAAGCCGGAAAAAGTTTTCTTTTTGCCAGGTCTCCTGTAGCACCAAAAATTATAATGGTTGTTGGCTGCAAGATTTTATTTTCATTCATTTTTCCGAATTTATTGATTTAGACTTTGCCAAGAAGTATGAAAAACTCCTTCTCTGTCGGTTCGCTGATAGGTATGTGCTCCAAAGTAATCACGCTGAGCCTGGATAAGATTTACAGGAAGAGATGCTGTGGTATAGGCATCAAAATAACCTAAAGCAGTCTGCAGCCCTAAGCTTGGAATTCCATTAGAGGCAGCATAAGCCGCTGTTTTTCTTAATGAGCTTATTTTTTCTTTAACAATAACTGAAATATCCTTATCAAGTAAGATATTGGATAAATGAGGGTCTTGGGTGTACGCCAGATAAAATTTCTCTAACAGCACGGAACGAATAATACAACCTCCTCTCCAGATTTTTACAACATCTTTTAACGGAATTTCAAAACCATATTCCTCAGATGCTTTAACCAGTAAAGCCAGTCCCTGCGCATAACTGATCAGGGTAGCCAGATAAAGTGCATCTCCTACTTCTTTAATAAATGCTTTAGTATCTTCCGGATTTGTTATTTCGCGGTCTGAATACAGTTTAGAAGCGCAAACCCTCTCTTCTTTATATGCTGATAATATTCTTGAAGTAACAGCAATATCAATCGTCGGAATGGAAACTCCGATTTCCATGGCTTGCTCAGAAGTCCATTTTCCTGTTCCTTTTGCCCCTGCTTTATCTAAAATCTGATCCAACAGGTATCCATCGGTTAAAGAATCTTTCTGTTGAAAAATATCCCGGGTGATCTCTATTAAAAATGAGTTCATCTCGCCGCTATTCCACTCTTTAAAAACCTGATATAGCTCATCATTGTTAAGCTTAGCTCCTCTTTTTAGCAGGTCATAGGCCTCACTGATCAGTTGCATAATGGCATATTCAATCCCATTATGAACCATTTTCACATAATTTCCTGCTGATCCTTTCCCCATATATGCGGTACAGGCTTCATTATCCACTTTTGCAGAAATGGCCTCCAACATAGGCTGAAGAAGACGAAATGCTTCCAAATCTCCTCCTGGCATTATACTCGGTCCAAATCGTGCACCTTTTTCACCGCCGGAAACCCCCATCCCCATAAAATGCAGATTTTTTGAGGCCAAATCGGCAATACGTCTGTTGGTATCTTCAAAATAAGAATTTCCTGCATCAATAACGATATCGCCTTTACTTAAAAGCGGAGTCAGGCTTTCAAGAACTGCATCTACAGGCTTGCCCGCCGGCACCATAAGAATAATTTTCCTCGGACTTTCCAATGCGGAAACAAAATCTTCCAGAGAACTTATCCCTTTTATTTTCATTTCTGAAGTGGCCTCAGCCTCTAATTCTTTTACTTTCGCTACATCAAGGTCAAATCCTGCGATTGAAAAACCGTTATCAGCAATATTGTAAAGAAGATTTCTCCCCATTACACCAAGGCCGACCATCCCATAACTATATCCTTCCATTGTATTGGTATTTATTATACAAAGAATAAATTTACGCAAAGCCTATGAGGAAAAAAAATAAAAGAATAGAAAAATTCCCTGACTTTTTTCATCTTCCTCATTTATAAGAAGATAGTTTAAAACAAGTTTTTACGGATAATCTTCCGATTTTTAAAAAGGAAAAAAATTCACCTTTATTCGAAATTTTACAGATATACGATCCCTACTATTGAATAACAGTATATTTATTTCAGTATAACGTGAATAAATATAAAATTATTTCGCATTTCTCCTCTCCTGCTTGACTAGGACCTGATAATTATGAAAATAATCTATTGAAAAATGAATGCTATTTTGTGTAATTAAATCATATATTTGCCAAAATTTAAATTCATGAACTACAAACTTGCGCTTAATACGCAGGAGCCTAACTCTAACATTGTTTTTAATACAATTATGTTTGATTCTTTTAAGATCAATATAGTTGAGAGGTATGCTGGATCAATGAATGCTCGGCCGAAATTGTGTGAAGTTTTATTCAAGGTGAGAACTTTGGATGATAATATCATCCAGAAAAGAGATGGGAATATGAGGGTAAAAATCAAGGGAGATACTTTTGATGATTATCAGAAGTTATCTCAGAAACTAAATTCTTATGAATATAAAAATAAACTGATCAACAGAAAAGATGCTGAACAGGATTACGTTCACTTTATCCTTAGTCTGGTAATTGCAAATTACGATCTCAACTAATTTTTTGTATTCTTACAATAATTTTTATTGCACATTATTCTAAATCTGTAAGAGGTATTCCTATGGTTATACCTATCGGATTTATTAGGCTCAGGCAATACTGAATTGTCGGACAACTATTCCTTTACGTATTCATCAAGGGAAAAGCTAGCCTTATATGCTGTGGAATGATGAAGACTTGCTATTTCATTTTAATTTTCTATACCGCTTTTTATGTATATTTAAAGCAAACTTTTAACTAAAATGAAACAACAATTATTCTTTAGACAGATTATCTTTCTTTATTTATTCTCCCTTTCTATTTTTTTATTCGGTCAAAATAATACCTGGCAGCCCCTGGGTCCCGATGACTCCAGCCAACCTTCGTTCGGAACTTCTGACGTTACCAGCCTTACGATGGCACCAAATGGTACCCTATATTTTGGATACAGAGATTATGTGAACAATAGTAAAGCCACTGTAAAGAAGTTTAATGGTACCAATTGGGAAACCGTAGGAACAGAAGGATTTTCGGATGGCATTATATCTCAGATAGATCTCACTACAGCCCCGGATGGCACTCCGTATATTGCCTATCAGGATTATGCGAATGGTAGTAAATTGACGGTAAAAAAAATTCAATGGTATCAGCTGGGAAACAGTAGGAATACAAGGATTTACGAGCAGTGGTCCCATTTTTATCAGTTTAGTTATTGCCCCTGATGGAACACCATACGTAGGATATTCAGATAATAATAACAATAAAAAAGCTACTGTAATGAAGTTTAACGGAACGATTTGGGAAACAGTGGGAACATTAGGCTTTTCAGCTGGAGATGCCCAATATGTCAATCTTGCTGTAGCACAGAATGGAACTCTATATGCAGGGTACAGAGACATTGTTAGCGGAGGCAAAGCAACCGTGAAAAAATTTAATGGTACCAGTTGGGAGACGGTAGGAACATCCGGATTCTCGGTAGATTTCAGTGCCATGTATGTAAGTCTTGTAATCGCACCTAATGGTACTCCTTATATTGGCTATTCAGATTTCAATGACAGTGAAAAAACAACTGTTATGAAATTTAACGGTACCAGTTGGGAAACAGTAGGTCCGGCACAATTTTCTGCAGGCACAGCCATTTTTACCAACCTTGCCATAGCATCGGATGGCATACCTTACATAGCTTATGCAGACGGTACTAACAATATGAAAACTACCGTTAAAAAATTCGATAACAACAATTGGGTAACTATAGGTACACCGGGGTTCTCAGCAGGAGGGGTTAACTATAATGTTGATCTTGTTATTAGCCCGGACAATAAAAAAATAATTGTAGGATACAGTTTATCGGCATCTAATGGTGTTTTTGCCAGGTATTACGATGCAGGAGAACTGAGTATCAAAGAAACCTCAATTCAAAATTCCGGCATATATCCAAATCCTGTAAAAGGCGAGCTCAATATAAAAACAGAGAAAAAGATCAAATTATGTACTTTATTTGATATGGCAGGGAGGATCATTCTAACCACCTCATCCCAAAAGATCAGTGTCTCAGCACTGACAAAAGGAGTCTATATGCTGAATATCCAATTTGCAGACGGCACTTCCTTATCGCAAAAAGTGATGAAAGAATAAAATCAATGTTATTTAGATATAAAAAGGGCCTCTTAAGAGGCCTTTTGTTATGATTACAAACGTCAACTTTTAAATATTATTAGCAAAAATTTTATCCTAACCCACTATTGAATAGTATAATCTTTGGTATCCACTTCTGATAATCTAAAGTAGCCCAATGGAGCATTAGAAGAGTTAGTCTGATTAATAATACTTCCGTTAACAGCTGTAGGAATCGTAGAAAACGGACCGCTTTCTGAGCCGGAAGCATTCAGTATTTTTCTGAAATAAGCATAATACCTTTTGGAAACTGCAATTAATTTAATATTGATAAAATCTCAGGTTGGAACGTTTTCAAAAAGCAGTATAAAAGTCAAAAAGCTACTCCAAATTAATGAAAATAGATCAAAGTTTTTCCGATATAGAACCCAGTACAAATTATTATTTATTGGTCCGGGCAGAACGGAGAATGTTTAAACTTTATTTTAAAGATATTCTTTTCATCCAGGGGCTAAAAGATTATGTGATTTTGCATACGGAAAAACAAAAAATTATTACAGCAATGAATATTAAAACAATTCATGATCAGCTGCCAAGGAATATCTTTGTAAGAGTGAGCAAATCCTATATCGTTAATTCCATGCATATAAATTCTCTAGACAATAATACCATTTACATTAAGGAGAATGAAATCCCCATTGGAAATATATACAGAGATTATTTCTTCAAAGAATTTGTAACAAAAAAGATGTTGGGGAAATAACACCTCATAGAAAATTCTGCAATAATCATTGAAACCAATACTTACCGATTTGAAATCATTCCTTAATAGCTATTATAATAATCCTAGTTATACATACAAGGCTTATTTAAATCTATTTGTTTGTTCTGATCACTTTTCTTTTATTTTTGCCTATGTTTCAGACCAAAATTAAGCAAGGCATCAATGACCGGATGAATCTCCTCCATATATTGAGTGGGTGTATAAGAAACGGTAACCGGTTTCGTATTATTCACAGTCCGGCTAATCAGCAAATTGTCTTCAAGCTCCTTTAACTCTTTGGATAGAACTTTTGGCGTTATTCCAACAGACTTCTCCAGCAAATCTGTGAATCTCATCACTTTATAATGATATAAATTATGCAAAATACAAAACTTCCATTTGCCGCTCAATAGTTCAAGGGCATCTTTTATAGCCAGTACTTTTTCCTTATCAATATCTTTTTTTTCGATCATAAATAGTGACTTTCCTAGAGGAAATGAATAGTAAATATAAAGCAAATATCCAATACTTTTGTTTGTAAAATAAAATCATTCGCAATGAAAGTAACACTAATCGCCAATATTTCAGCTAACGGAAAGGTCTTATTATCAGACAATCCCCATCATCAATTACCACCGGAAGCAATGGAATTTTACCTGGAGTATGCAAAACAAGCCGGAAACCTTGTCATAGGATTAAAAACCTTTGAAAATTTCCTGAACTTCCCCCAAGATGTTCGTGAACTTTTTGATGGAATAGAAATCATAGTATTAGCATATGCTCCTTCTTTTGCAGTCCATTCCGCTGCGATTTTCTGAAACGCTAATACTTCTTCAGAAAGCTGTTCACCATCAGCTATATAGGGTTTATAAGAACCTGAAATGTAATTAAGATGCAAACCAATCATATGAGAGGGTATTTTAAGGACAGCCAGGTGCTTATGCCCGAACCTATATCGCCGCCTTGAGCTCTATATAAATATAAAGTGGTAATTACAAAATTTCATACTCTTTTAATAATTGACCGTCCTGAAAAGCACTTCTTTTAGAAAGGAAATAAAGAAATACCATAATATTATTATGGTAAAATGTTTTTTCCGTAACGAATCCATGTTCTAATTGTTGTTAAGATTATGGCTGTCCTTTACCTCCGGCTGCTCCGTAAATCTGTCCAGTTGCAAAACTGGCGTCATCAGCTGCTAATTGAACAAATATAGAAGCGAGTTCTGCAGGCTGCCCCGGCCTTCCGAGCGGTGTATCACCACCGAATTTTTCCAGATTTTCCTGTGTCTGCCCTCCGCTTACCTGCAAAGGTGTCCAAACAGGTCCGGGCGCAACGCCATTGACCCTTATCCCTTTCGGGCCCAGTTGCTTGGCAAGAGATTTCACATAATTGGTCGTTGCTGCCTTGGTTTGTGCATAATCATAAAGATCAGCGGATGGATCATAAGCCTGAATAGACGATAGACCAATGATAGAAGAGCCTGGTTTCATATGAGGCAGAGCTGCCTTTGTGATCCAAAAAGGTGCGTAGATATTGGTTTTCATCGTCCAGTCGAAGTCTTCGGAGCTAAGATCGAGTATAGATTCGTTGGCTTTCTGATGACCTGCATTATTGATCAGAATATCCAAACCTCCGAGTTGCTGTACAGCCTGGGTAACCAATTGCTTGCAAAAGGCTTCACTGCGAATATCCCCGGGGATGGCAATACCTTTACGACCCTCCTTTTTAATAAGCTCAATCACCTGCTTTGCGTCTTCCTCTTCTGCAGGCAGATAATTAATTGCTACATCCGCTCCTTCTCTTGCATAAGCAATAGCTGCAGCCCGACCAATGCCTGAATCACCGCCGGTGATCAGTGCTTTTCTTCCTTCTAATCTTCCAGAACCTACGTAGCTCTTCTCTCCATGATCGGGTACCGGTGTCATTTTGTTTGCCAATCCAGGAAAAGGTTGCGATTGCTTATTAAAAGGCGGCTTGGGATATTTGTTCCGGGGATCCGTAAGCTCCTTCGCATTCGTTTTTCTTGTAGTAGTGCTTTGTGACTGCGCTAAAGCACCGGGAGCAACGGCTGCCACTGCAACAGTTGCAGCTATTTTTCCGATAGCATCTCTCCTTGTTATTTTACTTTCCATATCAATATGATTTATTTGGTGTTTAAAGAATTTATGATTTGAAAATAAGCAGCAGGACACGCCAATATTAAGTGCGAATTATTGAACATGTTACTGATTGCTCAATTGCCATATACTCTATTATATTCAGTGATAAAAGATTGTAATTGATTCGGTTTAATAATTATAATCTTATTACAATTATTTAGTGAGTATAAGTGTAAAGGTAATAGACTGCTCAACAAAAGTTTATGACACAGATCATAATTCAATTATTGTTCGAAGGAATGATGATTAATTGTTATTAAAATATCCCTTATGATAGACTGTCCAAAGAATACCATATAACCACAAAAAACTAAAATATGATGGAAAAAAATTATAACATAAGATTTTGTTGGCTGCAAGTTGAGCAGAGCCATTATTGAGTATTATGCAAACTTTATCTACAGTATTTGTAGCACTTCCAGAATGTTTATTTTAAATAGACTAAAATATCAAACACAACAGATTAAACATAAGAGTTGATAAAGAGATTTTACATTTAAAAAAAAAAGACAACTATCAAATAGTTGCCTTTTTTTTGTGACCGCAGAAGGATTCGAACCCTCACTGTCGGAGCCGAAATCCGAAGTTCTATCCATTAAACTATGCAGCCGATCCGTAATAGATTGAAGTAACAAGATCAGAAGGAATTAAACCTTCTTACTCCTATTCTTTAAAGTACTACTAGAAAGTAATCTTTACACCACCCAAAATCTGGGCTCCCAATACTTTATATCCTTTGTAGGTTTGGTAGTTTGAGTTCAGAAGATTATTTCCGGTTGCAAAAATACTGAAATTTTTGTGAAATTTATACTCTGCGGAAAGATTTAAATCTGCATAACCACCAACTTTATCATTAGTGTTCTCTGTAGACTGATACATCATAGCAGGATTTGCCACTCCCTCGATAGAGTAAGAGTTTGTCGTTCTGTCACTTGCAAAAATTCCCTTGAACCCTAGCAATAACTTTTTATCAAGCATTGAATATTTCGCACCAATGCTGGCATTAAATAAAGGAACGTTATAAATATTATCGTAATTCTTCAAATTATACTTTGTGAATCTCAATTCAGCATCTAAAACAAGATTTGCCAGAGGAAAATACTGAATGCTTCCTTTGATATCACTTACATTACCGTCATCGTAAATAGCAGAGAATGTATTCGCAAAATTATATGCAGAACGGTTTAATGTAAAATCATTATTGAAAAGATCATTAGCCTTAAAGAAAAGGATATCTCTCATTTTTCCAAAACCAGCTGAGAAATCATACTTGATTGTTTCATCAATATCCCCTCTTAAACCAGCATAAAAATGATATTTGGTTTCTGTAGGTTTCAACATCTGATCGGAAAGAATAAATGGATTTTGCTGCAGAAGGTCACTGTAGGTATTTAGTTTTAAACCTCCGTCTACCCCTCCATAGAATTTGAATTCTTTTGAAGCAGCCACCTGGAATTCAGCTTTTGGAAACCAGTAGCTTTTATTGTTTTTAACCTGCTCCATAATGGCACTTGAATTTTTACCATTCAGAAATGCAAATGAAGAACCCACCATTAAATAAGACTCTCCCTTAGTGAAAGTAACTTTCGGATCTAAAGTAGCGTTGAAATAATTGGATGAATTTTTATCCCTGATTTCGAAATCGGTTTTAACGGTTTCCAATCCTACTCCCAAATCAGCATTCATGAGAATGTCATTTTTAGACAATTCTACACCATGTTTTGATAAATTTACCAAAACGGATGCCTGGTTTTCCTGAGCGTCAAAATGATCCTTTAAAAAAGAGGATTTAACCCTTACATCATTTAAGATCTCATTTGAATAGAAATCATAGTATCCGTTCACTTTAAATTGGTTTACCCTCTGCGTCAGATCCACATCTGCTGCAGGTTCCAGAGCATAGATTCCGTAATACCTGTTGTTATCCAATCCATATTGGGCGTTCAAATTGAATTTTCCTTTTTCTCCATAGGAGTTTAAGAAAGCCCCTATAGTGGCAGAACTCTGTTTGGAATCCCATGCATATTCTCTTTTCAGTCCCAATGTTGACAGAAAATGCACATCAGCCCCTACTTCAAACTTATTATCAAGGGTTTTGGAAATATTGGCATCTCCTAATATCTTTCCGAAATTCCCCATCCCAAATTGCAGATAATTATTTTGAGCAGATCCTTCAAATTTCGGCGTTACATCCTGACCCTGAATTGTGGAAGTTTTAAAGTCTGAAACAGCAGGAACATCTGTAATCCTGTATTGTACAGGATTCTGAGATTTCTCTTCAGGCGGATAGTTCTTAATAGTTTCTATTGAAGTCTTTTTCTTTTCGATCTTCTTAACTTCCGGTTCTCTTTTTTTTATTAAGAATCAGCCTTTCTTCCTTGATCTGGGAAAACGCAATCTGCGAAACCCCTAAAAATAATATGGATAATATTTGAATTTTCTTGTTCATTATTGCTTTGTATTTATGTATCTACGGCATATATTAATGAAATAATACCCGTCGATACGACCGTACATTTTCTTTATTTTTTGATCTGTTTTTTCACTTCCTTAGCTTCATTAACAATTTCCGGGAAGTCCTTGTAGTTCGCAATGATCTGATCACAAGTATAACTTGCCTGGTAATTATCTTTTAAACCAATATAATTTTTCGCCATCAGCACCAATGCTTTAGCTCCCCAATACTCCTCAGAAGAATAGTTATTAGCCAGCTTGAAGATGGTTTCGTTGGAAGATTTGAATGCTTTTCCTTTGTTCTGGTAAAATGCTTTTGCATATAATGCTTCTGCTGCCACCTCAGTATTGGAGGATTTTTCAAGAGAAGCGTAAGCTGCCTGGGCATCTTTATCTTTCGAAGAGTTCATGAGGCTTCTTGCCTTGATTACTTTTGCCGTCTCAATAACAGCAGCAGAGTTTTTAGTATTAGCAATAACATCATTGGCCAGCTTTTCAGCCTGAGAGAAGTTTTTCTCCTCAGCATACATCTTCATTAATTCTACATTCGCGTAGTTTTTAATATTGATATCCGAAGAGTTTTTAATGTTCTCTAAATATTTTTTAGCTTCTGCACTGTTCCCCTGCGACACATAAATCTGGGCTAAACGGGTTTGTGCATCATCCTGGTAATCATTCTGAACATTAGCAACTTCCTGCAGTACCAATAACGCTTTTGTTGTATTATTCGTTTGATAATAACTTTCTCCCAGTTCATATTTAGCCTGGAAAAGTCCTTCTCCAGTAGGATTTTGTGTAAGGTATTTCTCATAATAAGAAATGGCATTCTTATAGTCTTTTTTCGAGAAATATTGTTTTCCTGTAGAAAGGTTGATCTCATCGATCTCCGAGGCATCTACATTAACCCCAATATTTTTTGCAAAACTTTCGTATCCTGCAACATCTCCATTTTTAGTAAATACAGGTTTGGCCGCCTGAACAATTTTCTGGGCATATGCCGTATTCTTATACTGTTCTCCCAGTGATTTCAGCTCAGCAATCGCTTTATCGTTCTGGTTCTGATCAATATAATTTTGTGCCCTGTAAATAGATGCGTTAGCAACAAGATCTTTATCTGAAGAGGTTTTAATTACTTTTGCAAAATAATCATTAGAGTTTGTAAAGTCATCTTGTGCCGCATATGCTGTTCCGATCTCATATTGAGAATCATCGTAATAGTCGGATTGCGGATATTTGGACAGAAGGGATTTTAGCGTATTAATTTTAGCCTGCGTATCCCCTTTAAATCCTAAAGCCATCCCCTTCTGGTATAAGGTATAGTCCGTAGAATCCTCATTTTTATCATAGATAGCGATTGCATCATTCAGCTCATTATTTGCATAATGAATATCTGCCAAACGAAGTTCCGCATCATTTTTAAATTCCGGTTTAGGGTTGGTAAGGTATTGTTTAAAGTAGGTTTGGGCCTGATCAAATTTTTTGGATTTGAAATAGGCATATCCAAGA
This sequence comes from Chryseobacterium proteolyticum, assembly GCF_046591535.1. Lineage (NCBI taxonomy): Bacteria > Pseudomonadati > Bacteroidota > Flavobacteriia > Flavobacteriales > Weeksellaceae > Chryseobacterium > Chryseobacterium proteolyticum. The sequence goes on from NZ_JBJLWK010000001.1 coordinate 1,077,869, forward strand.
TCATAAGGCAGCTGTTGCTTCTCTGGAAAGGTAGCGGTCAGTAATTTTTCATAACGCACAATTGCTGATGGATAATTTCCTTTCTGATAGTAAGTCTGAGCCAGCCAGTAAAGTGCCCTGCTGTTGAATTCTTTATTGATATTGAACGCAAGGCTTCTTAAGAAATATTTTTCTGCCTCATCATAATTTCCTTTGTTGAACTCCTCTGTTCCCAACAGGTAAGAAACCTCCTGATCTACTTTATCAATTTCCGGAGAAGAGCTTTGCAACCTGTCGATTGCATTTAATGTCTCCTTGTAATTCCCTGAATACAAATAGGATTTCACCAGCAAAGACCTCATCTCTGAAGCATTATCTGCATTCTGGTTTTCATTGATATAACTCTGGATAACTCCTGAAGGACTTTCAAAAGGGTTTCCGATATCGTAGCTTAATTTTGCGTATTGCTCATGCGCCAGCTTCTTTACTTTTGCATCATAATTCATCTGGTAAGACGATCGGAATGCAGACAATGCTTCCTGTTTTTTATCTACTGCCAGATAAGCATTCCCTAACTGGTAATAAGCATTTTGAGCCAATGCAGAGTTGCTGTTCAGCAATTGATTGTAATAAGAAACCGCTTCATCATATTTCTTCAGCTGAGCAGCTACAAATCCCATTTCATACAAATCGTTCTCAGAAGGACTTTGCTGAACACTCAGGTAATCCTTCAGGTGCGGATATGCAGCAGCATAATCATTCTTCATGAAATAACTTTCCCCAATGATTTTATGAACTTCTGCTTTATAGGAATCAGAAATATTCTCATTCAATAAAAGATTTCCTTCAGAAATTGCTTTATCATAGTCCTTGTCATTGTAGTACATCTGAACGTAATAAGGACGAACCAGCTTTGAATATTTAGGCTGATCTTTTACAGAATCAAAATACTGGAATGCTTTATCATTCTGCCTGTTTGAATAATACAAATGTCCCAGCATATAAGCAATATCCCCTTTTTGAGATTCATCAGCCGATTTATAAGCTTCTTCCAGCGCATCTATTGCTCCTTTAGAATCTCCGGTCATGAATTTTGCATATCCTAATTTTAGAATATACTGGGTATTTTCTTCTTTTGAAAGCTGATACTGATTCACATTTTTCAAAGTCTCCAGCGCTTTATCAAAATCTTTTTTAGCCAGATAATAATCCGCCAGAGGTAAATTAGCCTGAGCAAAATATGCTGAATGCGGATATTCTTTGATAAAGGCCGTTAAACCTTCTTCAGCATGATTTTTCTGAAGAATAACTCCGATCACATTATCAAAAAACTGGGCTGCTTCTTTCCTGGATCTCGACAGATTTTGATTGTAAAAATATTGTCGGGCATATTCGTATTGAGAAGCGTTGTATATTTTGGTTTGGTAAAGATTTTCAGCTAGATTGAATCTGTAATTTTCTTTCTGTGTAAAGTATTGAGACTGTTGAGCATCGGAGATTCCGAAATAGATCACAGCAGCCGCTAAAAGTATTTTTTTTTGATTTCATTCTTTATGGAATAAAAAAATTAGTCTATTATATCAACGAAAGTATTGAAAACTTATTGCTTAGGCAAATCCCGGCCGGGAGTTTATGGAAAAATATAGAAAATTTAGCTATTTTTTAACATACTTTTATAATTATCATTACATTTGTTTTTTTTTCAACTTCAAATATAAATATTGAATGAATCAACTTTTCAGGAGGAAAAACTATTCAGAAACAGATACATCTACCAGTCTTTTAAGAGTTTTAGGTGTTTGGGACATCGTTTTTTTTTGGTATTGCAGCCATTATTGGAGCAGGGAGTTTTAGCAGTTTGGGCGAAGCTGTTTTCAGAGGGGGCCCCGGAGTTATTCTTTTATATTTAATTTGTGGTTTTGCTTGTGGCTTTACAGCGCTTTGTTACGCTGAATTTGCCAGTAGAATTCCTACAGCAGGTTCTGCTTACACATATGCTTACGCAAGTTTCGGAGAATTAATTGCATGGATCATTGGTTGGGCATTGATCATGGAATACTCTTTCGGAAATATCTACGTGGCTTTTTCATGGTCCGATTATTTTACAAGTTTCCTGGGACGTCTGGGTATGCATATTCCCGATTATCTTACCTGCAGCTATACGGAAGCCCAAAAAGCATTCCTCAACGGTTCAGAAAATAAGGAGTTACTCAACGCCTGGAAATCTGCCCCATTAATAGGAAGCTTAAAGTTCATCGTTGATGTTCCTGCCCTTGTGATCAATGGTCTTATAACATGGCTCTGCTATGTGGGAGTAAAGGAAAGTAAAAATTTCAATAATTCATTGGTTATTTTAAAACTGGCAGTAATTGTTTTAGTGATCCTTGTAGGGTTTTCTTATATCAATACTGATAACTGGACTCCGATAAGCCCTGAAACACAAACTCCATCCTTTATGCCAAATGGCTTTGCAGGAGTTATGAGTGCTGTTTCCGGAGTTTTCTTTGCCTACATTGGTTTTGATGCCTTAAGTGTTCTTTCTGAGGAAACAAAAGATCCTCAAAAAACTTTACCGAAAGGAATGATCATTTCCCTGGTTCTTTGTACAGTGATCTACATTGCTTTAACATTAGTCCTGACGGGAATGGTAGATTACAGAAAATTTGATGGTATCGGCGATCCTCTTTCGTTCATTTTTGAAAAATCCAATGCCAATGTAGCGTGGATGGAACTTGTCGTTTCCTTTGTTGCTATCGTTGCCATTACTACCGTATTACTCGTTTTCCAGATGGGACAACCAAGAATCTGGTATGCGATGAGCCGCGACGGATTGATGCCTGAAAAATTCAAAACGGTACATCCGAAATACAAAACACCATCATTTGCAACGATTGTTACAGGTATTGCCGTAGGAGTTCCTATCCTCTTTACAGACAAGACATTCATTCTTGATTTTACCAGTATAGGGACCATTTTTGCATTCGTTCTTGTTTGTGCAGGAGTTTTAATGCTTCCGGCAAAGGAAAAGATCAAGGGCAGATTCCACCTTCCTTATATTAACGGGAAAATTATATTCCCCGTAATATTTATCGGTGGATTAATAGGTTTTTATATGTGGCAGCCTCAGTTCTTCCACAACCTCATGGATTGGAATGATCCTAAAGAAGGTGAATTCAGGGCTTCAATCTTTGTGTTCATTATTATTAATCTGATCCTTTGTTTCTTTACTTTTGTTAAAAATTTCTCCTTAATTCCTTTGATAGGGTTAAGCTCATGTCTTTACCTTCTTACTGGAATGAGCCATGAAAACTGGTTCTGGTTCGGATTATGGTTCGCTATAGGTTTAGTGATCTATTTTTGCTACGGATATAAAAACAGTAAGCTGGGAAAGGAATCTTCCAGAGACTAATTACAAATAAGCGAAAAGGCTCAATGACCAAATCGCAAAAAAATACTACAAGGCAAAGTTGCGATTTCGCAATTTTGCCTTTTATTTTGCTCTTAAATGCCAGTGATTGATCAGACCTGAAGTCTATTCAGCATTCCTGTATTTTCAATTGTGAAATTTTAAAATTAAATCACCTTCAGGCAGTTTCACCATTCATAAATCAGTGATTTGATTTCTCACCAAAATTGGCGAACTTATTGCTTTAGATTTTTGGAAACTTAAAAACCATTATACCATGTCTGAAAGAATAAAAACATACAAAGAATTTTATCAGTTTTATCTTACCGAGCACAGTAAAACCGGAACCCGTATTTTTCATTTTCTGGGGACCCTTCTGGTATTTTTAGTTATTGCTTACGTTATCAGTTCAGGAAAGGAAAGGTTCTTATGGTACATTCCTATTTTTGGATATGGTTTTGCCTGGTTCAGTCACGCATTGATTGAAAGAAATAAACCGGCAACTTTCAAATATCCCATATGGTCATTAATTTCAGATTTCCGCTTATTTTTTGAACTTCTGATCGGGAAACAAAAGTTTATCACAAGATAGTCGCATTTCATGCACTATCTCACGTATAATAAATAATCAGCCCGGGTTTTGCTTCGCAAAACCCGGGCTGATTCAAACTTTTAGTTTTCAACCATTACCTTTCTCTACTTAAACCTCTTTTTAAAACTAAACTTCAGCTGGTTCATCAGTCCCGGTTCGATAATATCAATTCCAAGTCCGAAATTGCTATCAGCAACTGTGTGATGTGCAGCCCTGAATGTTTCAAATTCTTCTTGCGGGATTTCAAGATTGACCAAAGGTTTATAGTCGATGAAAACAGTTGCTCCGTTTTTGGTGATCTTCTTACGGCTTGTATAGTCAAAATAAGGGTTATTGATTGTACTTTCCTGAACCGTATATTTTTCCTCCGTATCTATTTTCTGATCCGTATACAGATTGATCTCATATTTTTCCGTATCAAAATTGTGCCAGAAAGGCAAATCTTTATGGAGGAAATCCCTGGCACTGGCTTTGATTACATTCCGGTCAAAATACATTAAAAACCGGTTGTTTTGCGGATCTACATAATAAGGATTTTCAACAGTTGCCTGATATTCGATCTTGAATTCGTTCAGCTTTTTGTCATCACTTATAATTTCTATTGAAGCGTCCTTAAAAATGTTCCTTACATCCATTCCGTTTCTGTCATTGGAATAATTCAGGCTGTAAAACAGGAAATTATTCCAGCTGTCTATCACCTCTCTTTTATTGGTATTTTTAAAATACCTTCTCATAGCGTTAGCCCTGTTGCCTTTGTATACCGTTGTTAGTTTTAATTTCCCGGTCTTATTTTCTGCATTGAACTCTACTTTTTCATCTATACAATAGTATGGATAGCGGAATGGTTTTCTCTGCTGTAATTCCTGATCTCGCTTCACTTCCAGATAGTGCATAAAATAAATAAAGCCCCTGTTTTCAATCATCCCGAACTCATCACGGATTGTAGCATCTATGAAATATTCCTCTCCTTTATAATTGATTTTCACAACCACATGATTGAATGAAAGCAACGAAGGCAAATAATATTTGATATAATAATCCGTATGATAATTAACCAAAACAACGGATGAATCGACTCCAATATAATCCAAAACAACTTTCAGCAAAACACATTTCGCCTTACAGTCCCCCTGTTTATTCTCGTAAGTTACTGACGGTTCCTGAGGCTTGTGACCATTCATTTCATCAGCATTGAATATATAATAGATATTATTCTGAACGTATTCAATGGCAAACTGGAGTTTCTCGTCCTGATTACTAATTGCATCCAGTTTTTCGACAAGTTTTGGAGCAAAATCTTTTAATGAGGACTTATTATAGATCTCTTCATATATAGGAGCAATATAATTGGAAAGATCTTTCCAGTTGCTTTCTGTTGCAAAATCAATGAAAGGAAAAATCTCACGGCTGGCATCTACAGGATTGATGTAATTTTCTTCACGGATCACAAAACGCTCCCCTTTCTTCAGATGATGAGTTTCAGGTTTTAAAACATTTCCCTGCTCATCTCTGAAAAATACTTTTTTATAGGCAACCGGCTCTTCACGTTCATTAACAAAAGTGAACTGATAACTTCCGTAAGCCCAATAATTATCAGGGCTTACCCATACGTATTTAGAAAATTCCTTCCTTAAAAAATCCCGATCGGTAAAAGCCTTTACCCTGGAATCTTCAAGGATCAGAATATCATAAAGCCTCAGATCTTTTATTGTAATATTAATCTTCTTATTACTGCTTAAGATGCCTCCGCTGCTTTGATTTTCACTATCCAGAACCTTAATTTTTGTATCTGGTATTTTATCGATCAAAACACCTTCTCGTAATACACTGATTCTATGAATATGGTAAACTTCATTTTCTTCGACCACTACATCCATTACTGAAGCCCTCTCCAGATTGGAAGGTTCGTTAAGGGTGTAAGCCATGCACACATACTCATTGCTTTCCGAATTGCTCGTGTAATAGATCTTGTCCAGAAAATAGCAATAATCCCGCCCTTCATTAATTTGTTTATTAGAGAAATCCGATTCTCTTATCTTTTCAATAAGCTGTTGATCGTCTACACTTCCCGCCCACGACTCAGGTTTTTGAATTTTGTAATTTTCAATGTGAATTTGATTATCCATATTATTATTTGCTATTTAAAATGTTTTGGTTAAAATAATTAACAGAGCGGAAATTAAATAATAAATACATAAAAAGCAAGAGTAGAACTACGACTGTTGCATACATTCTTTCGGCACAATAATTGCCAGTAAGTTTTAAAATTTAGATTTATGAAAAATATGATGACGATTGTAAGAGGAGCGCTTCCTGTATTAGCTTTGGCTGTATTAACACAATGTACAACTTCTGCAAAAGTTTCCAACGGAAATGAAAAGACTTTTATTGTTGGGCCTCAGACTGCTGATTGTACGGGAGTGGCACCTATGAAATGTCTTCAGGTAAAAGAAAATGCTTCAGAAAGCTGGACGAATTTTTATAGCAATATTGAAGGATTTACCTATGAACCGGGATACGAATATGTTTTGAAGGTAAAGACTGAAAAAATAGAGAATCCTCCTGCAGACGGATCTTCTATAAAATACACACTGATCCAACAAGTTTCCAAAACTAAAAAATAAAAAATGCCTCCTTAAAGGGAGGCATTTTTGTATAGTTGACTTATATTCTAATGTTCATGATCTTTTGGAGGTTGCGGGTATTTTCCCTTGGTTGCCTCTCCCACTGTATTAGCTGTAGTCATAGCAACAACAAGATCATTCAGCATTCCACTCGCTGCTGTAGGAGAATTAGGTAACAATACAAGATTACTTCTGCAGCTAGCCCCCACAGAATGGAGTGTATCATAATGCTGCGTCACTACAATCAGAGCAGATGCTTCATGGGAATTGATATCCACATTGTTCAGCATTCTTACAGATTCCTCAAGACCTTTTGCTATTTCTCTCCTTTGATCAGCAATCCCCTGACCCTGTAATTTTTTTGATTCTGCTTCTGCTTTTGCAACAGCTACAATCCTGATTCTTTGTGCTTCGGACTCATATTCGGCAGCTGTTTTTTCTCTTTCAGCCGCGTTGATCCTGTTCATAGCATGTTTTACCTGTTCATCCGGATCAATATCCGTTACAAGAGCTTTGATAATATCATATCCGTAGCTTTGCATTGCTTCCTGGAGCTCTGCTTTTACAGCAATTGCAATATCATCTTTCTTTAAGAAAACATCATCCAGCTTTAACTTAGGAACCTCAGCGCGTACCACATCAAAAACGTATGAGGTGATCTGGTCGTGGGGACTTTCCAAACGGTAAAATGCGTCGGCAACCTGTGTCCTGATCACCTGAAACTGAACGGAAATTTTCATTTTCACGAAAACATTATCCAAAGTCTTGGTATCGATCATAACGTCCAGCTGCTGAATTCTAAGATTCATTCTTTTAGAAATCCTGTCTAAATATGGTATTTTAAGCTGCAAACCCGCATGGCGCACAGAATGGAATTTTCCTAAACGTTCTACAATAGCTGCAGTTTCCTGTTTTACCGTAAAAAAAGAAGCAAAGAGGGTTACAAGCCCTATAAAAACAATAATGCCTAAATATGTCATAGTTTAATAATTTTAATTGATAGGTCGTATAAGATACGGTTTTGTTATATTTTTTTTAACAAAAAAATCAATTATAATTACATGGTCATGCCGATGTCGATTCCTTTGATCTTTCGGTAGAGATCAGTGGCATAATTATCGGTCATTCCCGAAACAAAATCGATCACTCCCAATACCTTCTGGTATTCTGTTCCACTATCATATAAAAACTGGTTAGGAAGAAGTTTTAAAGCCATTTTATCATATGATTTTCTTTCTTCTTTTGATTTTAAAACGGAAGGAATGAAATGATCCAACAATTCGTACATAACATTATACCCTGCGTTTTCAATTTCTACAACAGCTTTATGGTTGTATATCTTTTCGATCGAGAAGCTTTCGATATCCTGCAATGTTTTGTTATTGGATTTATAAATATCCAGCAATGCTTTATCCAGGTTCCCACGAAGAATATCTTCAAAGTTCTCTTTATAGGTTTCAATTGATTTATTGATCAGGGCATTAATAACTTTTGCCCGGAGATAAGAAATTCTTTCATTGTCATTCGAAATAGAAGCCAACTTCTGTTCTACTCTTTTGACATCCTGATTCTCAGATTTAATCAGTTCAAAGAATAGGTTTTCACAATCCGAGGTAGAAACAATCCCCAAACGATGGGCATCCTCCATATCAATAATATTATAACAAATATCATCTGCAGCTTCCACAAGCCATACAAATGGGTGTCTTTTAAAAATATGCGGCTCGTTGCTTTCGCAGATCAGGTTTGTTTTTTCTGCGATTTCCAAAAAAGTTTCCTTTTCATTCTGGAAAAAACCGAATTTTTTCCGATGAATGATTCCTTTTTGTCTTGCAATTGCCTCACAAGGGTACTTGGCAATACTTGCCAGGGTAGTTAGAGTAAGCTGAACTCCTCCTTCATCCTTGCCTTGCTGCTGATGAGCCAAAACCCTGATCGCATTGGCATTTCCCTCAAAATTCACCAGATCCGCCCATTCTTTTTCAGAAAATTTTGGTTTCAGATCTTTTTCATTTCTTTCAAAGTAGCTGGCAATAGCATCTTCTCCGGAATGTCCGAATGCCGGATTTCCCACATCATGACATAAACATGCTGCTGCTATTACATTACCTAAATTGTGCAGATAAAAATTCTTAGACTCTTCTGAAAGATCATGACTGAAACTTTCAGAAATAAACTCTCCTATGATACTCCCCAAACTTCTTCCAACTGATGAAACTTCTAATGAATGGGTGAGACGGTTATGAACAAAGACACTTCCCGGAAGTGGAAATACCTGTGTTTTATTTTGTAATCTCCTAAAGGCTGCCGAAAAGATAATTCTATCAAAATCCCTCTGAAAATCTGTTCTGGACGCTATAGTATGTGGATTATTTCCCGTACGTTGATTGGTGAAAATCTGATTTAAATTCATCATTTTTCAAAATTACTTCAAATTTTACTTTTACGGAATACTATTTGAATTTTTATAGAAAATTAAAGCTATGCCAGAAGGTCCGTCTATACTCATTATGAAAGAGAATCTCCAGGGATTTACAGGAAAAAAAGTTACCAAAGCCTGGGGAAATGCTCAATTTGAAAAAGAGCCACTTGTAGGAAAAACTCTTCTTGAAATAAGAACTTTCGGAAAGCAAACCTATCTTGTTTTTGATACAGTAAGTGTGCGTATTCATTTGTTGATGTTCGGTTCTTATGAAATTAACGAACAAACAAAGCCGGACAAAAGCTTACGTTTAGCGTTAGCCTTCAAAACGGGAAGCATGTATTTTTATACCTGTTCTGTAAAAATGGTGGATTCAGAATTCCTGTCCACCATAGATTGGGAAGCCGATGTTATGAGTGACCAATGGGATCCTAAAAAAGCAGAAAAGAAACTAAAAGCGAATCCACAAATGATGGTTTGTGATGCTTTGATGAATCAGGATATTTTTTCAGGAGTCGGGAATATTATCAAAAACGAAGTTCTTTTCAGAATCGGAGTTCAGCCTGAAAGCCTTATCGGAAATCTTCCTCCCAGAAAACGTAAAGAACTTATTCATGAAGCCCGGAATTACAGTTTCGAATTTTTACAATGGAAAAAGGAATTCGTGCTGAAAAAGCACTGGCTGGTTCACACCAAAAGCACCTGTCCGAAGTGTGGACGTAAACTTATAAAAAAGCAAACCGGTCTTGGTAAGAGGCGTAGCTTCTATTGCGAAAAAGATCAAAAACTGTATTAACCCCAAAACTTTAATTTCGAAACTACAACAAAACCGACATTCTGTCTTCAAATAAAAGCCTTTGCCATTTGCGAAGTCCTAAACTAAATAATTAAAATTTTAGTACATCTCATTTAACTTAGTGGGTAAATCATTATCCAACTCCCAACACAGCAAATTTTTTCACATTAAATATTGAATTGCCGCCAAAATAATGGTGGTCAGGTGAACCATTGTGCATTATCAAAACTTGTTAATTATTTAATTATGTCCATTCCAAAACAGATTTTTCAAACATTCAAGTCTAAAAAATTACCTTTAATTACTCAATGGCATATTTGGCGAATGAAGAGAAAAAATCCGGAATACCAATATCATTTCTATGATGATAACGATATCCAAAAATTCATCACGGAGGAATTTCCTCCCCAGTATATTGAAAATTACAATAAGCTAACCATTGGCGCGGCAAAAGCTGATTTTTTCAGATATGCTGTTTTATATAAAAAAGGAGGAATCTATCTTGATGTAGACAGTGCCATCACAAGACCTTTAAGGGATCTCATTAAAGATGATGATGATGCTGTAATAAGCAGAGAAAGACATGATGGCTTGTTTGTTCAATGGGCACTTATATTCAATAAAAATCACCCTTTTCTAAAAAAGACTCTGGACCTTATGCTGGACAATATCGAAACCCACCGATATCCCCACAATATCCATGCTACTACTGGCCCAACGGTTTATAGCGAAGCAATCAGCCAGAGTTTGAAAGAAAATTCAAATATCTCCTATAGATTATTTCCGGGAATTGAGTTCAGAGGTTATCTACAATTCAAATATAAGCTGGGAAAATTCTTCCTGTATGAAAAAAAAAGCAGAACACTGGAAGAAAAAACAGACAACCCAGGATATTATTAAACAAAATCACGTAACATTGCTTCTTGTTATCCCTACTTTGATGGAATTTATCATTTAATTATCAACGGTATTCTATTTTCAAAAAAATTAGTGCCCATTTCATTGGAAACATTTTAAAATCACAAACATAAATTTTAATTTTGTAATCCGCCAATAACGGTCAAATAAAAGAGTTTCCTATGATTAATATCAACGATTTTATTGATGAGTTTTTTGATTTCACCGCCAACAACCAGCTTTTTCCCTGGGAAGTTATCAACCATCTGGATGATCTTCTGGCAGAAAAATTCAATCAACTGACTGATGAATATGAAATTTCGGGTAATATTGCTATCCATAAAACGGCTACAATAGAGCAGAATGTTATTTTCAAAGACAGGATCATCATCGGAGAAAACTCTTTTGTTGGTGCCAATGCATATCTCAGAGGTCCTGTTTTTGTAGGAAAAAATTCCAAAATCGGTCCCGGATGTGAAATCAAACAAAGCATCATATATAATGATACTGCCATTGCTCATTTTAATTATATAGGAAACAGCATTATCGGAAACCGGATTAATTTTGAAGCAGGTTCCATCTGTGCAAATCATTATAATGAAAGAAAAGATAAAGAGATTTCGGTTCTTTTTAATAATGAGATCATCAGAACCCAGACTTATAAGTTGGGCTCTCTCGTAGGTGATGATTCACGGATCGGAGCGAATGCCGTATTATCTCCTGGAACTATATTACCTAAAGAGAGTATTGTCAGAAGGCTGGAACTTATCGAACAGGTAAAGGCTGATCAGTAAAAATTAATTCTTTTCTTCTTAGTCTTTCTTTCACTACCCAAATCATTGCAAATAAAAGAAACTTTATAATCTGCAAAAGCGAAATTACATAACCCTATGTAAATGGTTTATTGAAATACCTATGACTTAACAGTAACCCATTCTGCTAGTGTGTCCCCATTTTAGAAAAAAGGTTAATCACAATTACTCCTATTACGATCAAGGCAATACCAATAATAGCAGGCAAATCAGGAACCTGCTTAAATACTACCATTCCAATGATGGTAATGCATATAATTCCAACACCTGACCAGATCGCATACGTAATTCCTATCGGAACATGACGCAGTGTAAGACTCAGAAAATAAAAAGCCGCCGAATACCCTGCAATAGTAACAATAGAGGGTATAAGCTTCGAAAACTCCTCGGATTTCTTTAAAAACGTTGTGGCAATAATTTCAAAAACAATGGCAAGGATAAGAAAGAGATAACTGCGTCCCATTAAAAAATCTTTTAGTCACAAAAATAGCAAAAGTGACAGTCTTAATTCAGTTCAATTTTTGTCCATTATTAAATCTTCGTAATGATCTATTTTCTATACAATTTGAAAAATAAATTTTATTAATATTTAATTTTTAATTTATCACTTTAAAGTGGCTTATCTCTTTTTCGGTTTTCCGATAATATGCACTGCATTCCTTTTATCAATCTTTAAATACAGAACGGAAATCTTTTATCAAATTAATAATTTTTACGAATAACATAATAATAATACACATATTTTTTCAAAAATATATTAAATTAATGTAAACAAATAATAACAAAAGCAACACCAAGCTAACACCTAAATACCTGATAAACATCACAATTATTCTATTTGGCATGTCATTTGAAAGCTGTAATATTGCAATTAGAAAATTAGCAAAGAAAGTATAATTAAAATTTTAAAAAAACAAAAATGGTAACCTACGCTTTTATCGCAACATGTATAGTAGTATTCGCTTCTTATTTTACAACAGTTAGAAGAGAAAGAAATTAATAAAAGAGTTATACTGCATTCAGTTTTACACTATTTATTAATTGTATTGTTTATGTTTGCCATCTGATTCTGTCAGATCGCCGCTCTTTTACTCAGTAAGAGTAAAAGAGCCCCAAACATAAACCCAATGATTCAAGAACTTACCTTTATAGAGAAATCAGTTTTCACTCAACTGAATCTAACAATTTCACATTTACACCCCGATTCAGAAAGCGAAGAATACCTAGGGTATAACTTCCGACTTAATCAATATCATATCAAATTCAGAAAGGCTAAGACAACTCCGATAAAAAACGGCCAGTTTGTTACGCTATGGAAAAGAAATCAACAGACCCAACAAACCGGACCTTTTACCATTTCAGATCCTTTTGATTTTTACATGATTTACACAGAACTCCAAGACAAGGCCGGTTTTTTCTTTTTTCCAAAACAAATTCTTGCAAGACAACATATAATAACATCCTCCGCCAAAGAAGGAAAACGCGGATTCAGAATATATCCGAACTGGGACATCCCGGTCAACAAACAGGCTGCAAAAACAAAAAGCTGGCAGGAAAAATTTTCATTGACTTCTCAGAAACTGACCATATGGAAAGAATTCGGGAAATTTTATCTGTTTCACATCGCGCTTAATACACTTTGAAATATTTATCTTTGCACTTCAGTATATTTTGGTAAAACCCATCTTTAAATTATTCAAAGGCATGAATCTGTACAACCTTATTATTCAAGACAAAGAAGAGGTTACCCTTAATGATGTATTTCTTGAAACCTCCAATAGGGAACAGTTTGTACAGCTGATTAAAGAACATACATACATCAAAGAACTCCAGGAATATGGACTTCCTGTTAATAATAAAATTTTACTGCAGGGAAGTTCAGGGTGCGGAAAGACAATGACAGCAAAAGCTATTGCTAATGCATTGGGTAAAAATATCATTGTGCTCAATCTCAGTAACATTGTATCCTCCAGGATAGGAGAAACTTCGCAGAACATAAAAATGATCTTTGATAAAGCAGGTCGCGAAAGATCGGTTCTTTTTCTGGATGAACTTGATCAGATCGGAAAAGCCAGAGGTAGTGATGATAAGGATGTAGGGGAAATGAGAAGACTTGTTAATACCCTACTCCAGCTTATTGATTATTACCCGGAAAATTCTTTATTGCTTTGTGCAACCAACCATCCGGAAATTATTGACACCGCATTATTGCGACGTTTCCAATTGAAAATCAATTACGAAATGCCTTCCAAAGAATTTTTAGATCAATTTTATGACAGCCTCTTAGCACGGTTTCCAGAGGATATTAAGGATATTAAGCGCCAATACAACATTTCCTTTGCCGAAGCTAAAGATTATGCATTTACTATTGTTAAAGGAAACCTTATTAAAAAGCTGGAAGCACAGAGAGAATCCGCCAAAATATAAAGACTCATCATATCAATTTTTTATCGCCTCTATTTTTTTGATATCTGTAAAACCACTGTACAGCTATAGTTTTGAATTATATATTATTCAAAACATATAACTCTATAATAATTCACATACATTCGGCATATTTATTGATGATAATCCACTAATAACCAAACATATATACACATGATAAAAAAACTACCCTCTATTTGCTTATTAATAGCAGCATTATTCCTATTTTCCTGTGAAAAAGGTAATAATAGTTACCACGGTAATGAAAGCCAAAATGCAATTGAAATAACCTCAATTATCACATTTAGCATTATGGCGATAGCGCTTCTGATAGCGTATACATCAACAAGAAGGAAACATTAGAAAATGTAAACAAAAACCCACTCAAAAGATGAGTGGGTTTTATATTTATTGGTTAGAACTTTCTATTACATATAAGCTTCAATAGGCTCACAAGTACAAACCAGATTTCTATCTCCATAAGCTTCATCCACTCTTGAAACAGAAGCAAAGAACTTATGATCTCTTACCCAGTCAAGAGGATAAGCTGCTTTCTCTCTGCTATATGGTTTATCCCATGAATCAGAGATAACAAGCTGTTCTGTGTGCGGAGCGTTTTTCAACACGTTATTTGCCGGATCAGCTTCTCCGTTGGCAATCTCATCAATTTCTTTTTTGATAGCAATTAAAGCTTCTGCAAAACGGTCAATTTCAGACTTACTTTCAGATTCAGTAGGCTCAATCATCAATGTTCCTGCAACAGGGAAAGATACGGTAGGAGCATGGAAACCATAATCCATTAATCTTTTAGCTACGTCAGCCACCTCAATTCCCAAAGTTTTAAACTGACGGAAATCTACGATACATTCGTGAGCTACTTTTCCATTTTTGTTTGAATATAAAATAGGGAAATGCTCTGCTAAAATCTCTTTCAGATAGTTGGCATTCAGAATAGCATGCTCAGTAGCTTTTTTCAATCCTGAAGCTCCAAGCATCTTAATGTATGCATATGAAATATTAAGGATCAATCCTGAACCGTAAGGAGCTGCAGAGATTCCTTCAATAGCTTCTTTAGTTCCCACTTTAATGTTGGCATTGGTAGGCAAGAAAGGCACCAGATGTTTTGCAACACAGATTGGTCCTACTCCAGGTCCTCCACCTCCATGTGGAATAGCAAAAGTTTTGTGAAGATTCAAGTGGCATACATCCGCTCCGATGTTTCCAGGACTTGTATATCCTACCTGAGCGTTCATATTGGCACCATCCATATATACTTGTCCGCCATGCTGGTGGATAAGATTGGTAATTTCAATAATGTTGGCATCAAAGAATCCGTATGTAGACGGATATGTAATCATTACACATGACAGGTTTTCAGAATGCTGTTCTGTTTTAGCTTTTAAATCGTCGAAATCAATCTCCCCGCTTTCAAGGTTTTTAACTACTACGATCTTCATTCCCGCCATTGCCGCAGAGGCCGGATTTGTTCCGTGTGCAGACTGAGGGATCAATACTACATTTCTATGACCTTCTCCTCTTGAAATATGATATTCTCTGATGACCATCAATCCTGCATATTCTCCCTGCGCACCAGAATTTGGCTGAAGTGAAGTTCCTGCAAAACCGGTAATTTTAGCCAGATCTTTTTCTAATTCACGGATCATTTCCTGATACCCTCCTGCCTGATCTACCGGTACAAACGGGTGGATACTTCCCCAGTTATCCCACGAAAGCGGAAGCATTTCAGTTGCAGCATTCAGTTTCATTGTACAAGAACCCAGTGAAATCATTGAATGCGTTAATGATAAATCTTTTCTTTCCAGACGTTTGATGTAACGCATCAACTCTGTTTCTGTATGATATTTATTGAATACTTCTTCCGTAAGAATCTCATCTTTTCTCAAATTCTCTTCAGGAATACTGTATCCTTCTTTTATTTCAAGTTTGAACGTCTGCTTATCTTTGAATTGCGCGAAAGAAGCCATCAGAACATTTAGTTTTTCCAATGTTGTACTTTCATTG
Organism: Chryseobacterium proteolyticum; assembly: GCF_046591535.1. Taxonomy (NCBI): domain Bacteria; kingdom Pseudomonadati; phylum Bacteroidota; class Flavobacteriia; order Flavobacteriales; family Weeksellaceae; genus Chryseobacterium; species Chryseobacterium proteolyticum. The sequence continues at coordinate 1,093,843 of NZ_JBJLWK010000001.1, forward strand.
ATAGCAATACTTACAACTCCTTCTGTGAAATAGTTCAGATTAAGCTTATGGTCAAGCATCATTCTTGACAATCTTCCTTTTTCATCTTCACTCATCTCAATTTTTACCGTATCAAAGATAGGTTCCTCAACAGTCTGATACCCTAAAGCTTTTAAACCTCCTTTCAGAGCATTGGCTTTAAAATGAATCTGGTCAGCGATATAATTCAATCCTTTAGGACCATGATATACGGCATACATTCCAGCCATTACTGCTAAAAGTACCTGAGCTGTACAGATATTGGAAGTTGCTCTTTCTCTCTTAATATGCTGTTCTCTGGTCTGTAAAGCCATTCTTAAGGCACGCTTTCCATACATATCCTGAGAAACTCCGATGATTCTTCCCGGAATATCTCTTTTATAATCTTCTTTACAAGAGAAGAATGCTGCGTGAGGTCCTCCATAGCCTAATGGAATACCAAATCTCTGAGTAGTCCCTACGGCACAGTCAGCTCCCATTGAAGCCGGTGATTTCAACTTAACCAAAGCCATTGGATCACAAGCCACAGCAACCTGAAGGTCTAATTTCTTGTATTCTACAATGTCCTCTGTATAATCCAGAACAATCCCGTTCTTACCAGGATATTGCAATAGAACTCCATAATAGGATCCATCTAACTGGTGGGTTTTATGATCACCTTCTACGATTTCTATACCAAGTCCTTCTGCCTTTGTCTTTAAAACGGAAACCGTTTGAGGCAAAACAAGATCAGAAACAAAAAACTTATTTGCATCGACTTTTTTCTGGTCCTTTGTTCTGTTATTAAAGAACATATGCATTGCTTCTGCAGCAGCAGTAGATTCATCCAGCAATGAAGCATTTGCCAAAGCAAAACCTGTAAGATCACACACAACAGTCTGGAAATTCAAAAGAGCTTCCAATCTCCCCTGAGCGATTTCCGCCTGGTAAGGTGTGTAAGCTGTATACCAGCTTGGGTTTTCAAAAATATTTCTTTGAATAGCCGATGGTAAAAGCGTATTGTGATATCCAAAACCGATATAACTGGTATAATCAGTATTTTTTGAGGCCAATTCTTTTGAATGAATAAGCATCTGATATTCTGAAAGCGGTTCGGAAATATCAAGGTCTTTTTCTAAACGGATAGAAGAAGGGATGGTTTGAGAAATTAACTCTTCGATACTTGAAACGCCGACTCTTTCTAACATCGCCTGCTTATCGGCTTCATTAATAGAAATGTGACGGCTCACAAACTGTTCTGTATTCATTTTTTTTATTAGATTTTGTTTGTAAAAAAGATGGGTAAAATTACAATTTTTTAAGGGATTCTACAATAGTCAAAAATTACTGACAGATATTGATAATTACTATTATTCCATAAACGTTTGTTTAAAAAAACAAGGGCACGAATACAAAAAATACAAGAAAAATTTCACGCCATTTTTCTAATTTTTATTTCATAATTCTAATAAAATACGGAATACTTAATGGGTAAAACTCCTTTTCATAGAATATTTATACTTTTCATTTTTACAAGGACTAAAATTTTCAACAAATACCCACAGAAAATAATTTTGTAGTTTCATCCGAAAATTTAGAAATACAAGTCCGATAAGAAGGTAAGCCCTACACCAATCAATATCATTCAGCTCCTATGAATACATAAACTACACAATTAAAAAATCAAAAACACAACACAATGACGAAAAAAAAAACACAAAAGGCTGATGGTCTCATTTATCTTTATATCCCTATTCAACGTAAAAGGCCAGGTAAAAATAATAACCCGGCAGTCAGGAGGGTCATCTCCTGAAAATTCGGGTGATACATGGTCTGCCTACGTAAAAGGCTTTATTCAAACCGATGCCATGCTCGATTTTCAGGAAATGGGATTTAAAGACGGATTCATAGCTCCTTCTATAGCAATACCCCAAAACAATTCGGTAAACAGTAACTTCAGCATTAAACAATCGCAAATAGGCTTTGGAATAAAACAGATGGATGAAAATGGAAATTCGGATCTGTCGGCTTACACAGAAATCGATTTCCTGGGTCCCAACGGAACTACTGCCCCAAGGTTTCGCCAAGGGTATATCAAATGGAAGAAATTATTGATCGGACAAACCTGGAGTAACTTCAGTGATTTTGATATTTTCCCCAATATTTTTGATTTTGTAGGGCCTAACGGAACCATGTTCATCAGAACGGTTCAGATCCGCTACTCAACACCTTTATCGAAAAAAGAAAGTCTTTCCCTTTCTCTGGAAGATCCTGATGCGGCGAGCATATTTCTTCCTAATAACGCTCCGAACTGGAAGAAGAAATCTATCCTTCCCATCTTCACAGCTGTATACAGATATGGCAATACAAGAGACTACTGTAAGCTGGGAACAATGGTTTCACCCATAAGCTATGAAATAAAAAATGATGAACAAAAGCACACGGATGCCAATACAATTCTCGGATATAGCGGAATGGTTTCTGCCCGGCTTTATAGTGGGACATTAAGTAATTTCAGATTCCAGTCTTCATACGGAAAAGGATATTCCAGCTATAATGTAGTTTTAAACGGTGAAAAATATGATGCGATCCCTGACATGGCCAACAACAGGCTGGTGGCTTTGAATTTATTCAATATTGTAGGCATCTATGAACATTGGTGGAATCCAAAACTGAGCTCGGTCATTTATTACAGCTTCTCTCAATTGGGAAGAAAGGATTTTGTTCCGGATACGATGATCCATAATTTTCAGAATTCAGGAATTAACCTGGCCTTTCAACCGCGTAAGAAACTAAGAATGGGTATCGAAGGAACTTACGGAATGCTGAAAAACTTTGGTCGGCAAAAAGCAAATATATTCCGGATCCAGCTTTCATCTTCTCTTTCTTTTTAAAAAACACTGTTAAAAAGGGGTAATCATAAAGATTTCAACAAACTGATTTTCAGTGATAAAATTTTTAATGAAAATTTATTAATTATATTTATTCTAAATTAATATATTTGCAACATGAATATGATTACCCCTTTTAAAGTACCGCCCTTAAGCCCTGTATATTCTTTTAATAATGAAGATATGTATTGCGAAAAAAAAATCCTGTTGCAAGAAATTCAAAAAAAGGAAAAAGATGTAAAAAGTGTCCGGGAAGGAAAAAAAATGGCTTAATCTAGCTAAAACTTTTTATCAGAAAATAACCGGCTAAAACCAAAAGTATAACCGCCGCAATAATCTGAATAACTTTCGGCTGTCCCTTAGGATTCACGGCTGTCCGTGGCTGACTCTTAAACAGATCTTCGGCGCCACTTCTAAATTTCTCCGTGTTACTTTCAAACACTTCCGTAATCGTAATTCCCTGCACCACCGTTTTGTGTAATAATGAATTGGTTGCGTGCAGCAAAAGCTGGAATTTACCATCTTTAAATTCCGTAATCTTAAACGTCCTTTCACCATAAGCCTTTTCCAGTCCAAACGGAAGAACCTTTACCACATCAGCATTACTTGTCTGCCAGTTGATAATGATCTCTTCTCCTTTTTTAGCATGAATTTTATTAGAGGTAAACGTTTTAATCGCCGGTGGAACATTATACCTGAAACTCTTCTGATGACTCTCCAAATTCTGATCATAGGCCCGTCTTCTTGAAGAATCGCTGAGCGTTTCGTAGGCTTCCTGAATTTCACGGAACCGGTCTGCAAAAAAATCATCATTTTCATTCTTATCCGGATGATATTTTAATGATAATTTTCTATAAGCCTTTTTGATGTCTTCTTCTGAAGCATCCTGAGAAATACCGAGAAAATAGTAGTAATCTTTCATGTAGAACCCTACAAAAGTAAGAATTTATTTTTCTAAATGCCCTTAAACATATACGATTTTTGTCATTGTAAACTAAGAGATTATTTCTTTATCCTCACTTTCAAGATACTCTGGACAAGTCTCAAAGCTCAGGTTGGTTTAAAGATGAAGGAAAATAAAAGACTTTTGTATCGTCCAATCTGCAGAGACGAAATCTCCTGCTTTGCCAATCCGTATATTCAAAATTTCATTAAAAAATTACGGCGCGGGAAGCAAAGCTTCCCGCGCCGTAATTAAACAATTTCAATTGAGTAATGATGATTAAGCTTTCGCTGCTTCATGTCTTCTGTGGCATCTGGATTTAAATTCTTTTTTGAATTTTCCTTTTAATTCCTCATACTGCTCATTATTCATTTCTCTGATTTTATCTGCAAGCCCGAAAGGTGATCTTTCTTTGATTCCGTATTCATCAAAAATACCTCTGATAAATCTTTTTCTTTCTGCCATTTTTTTTGACTGCTAATGCTACGCCTACTACAGCTAATGCTCCAAGAGCACCTTTTAATACTGAATTTTTCATTTTTTCAAAATTTTAAATTTTACTACTTCTTGTTTTTTATAGAGACGAATGAATTTTAATTTTACTTTACTACTTCTTTAAAAATTTCAAACTATTCGTTATTTCTGTTATGTCTGTTAAAGAATCCGTTTTCGCATTTGCTTCTCCAGACTTCTTTAAATTTTTCACGTTCTTCGGGAGACAAATGTTGCATTCTTTCTCTCATCTTTCTTTCTTTAAAGTCCCGCATTCCTTTTCCGAAATGGAAACCTCCGAAAAGAATTTTACTTAATATCAGTATCCCCATCGCCTGCCAGTAGCTAATTGATTTTACTCCTAAAATTTCAGGCAAAAGGCAGTTCCAAAGCGACATTACAATCCATGTAACGGCTAAGAGAATTAATGGTGGACATAGAATTAAAAAAATCCAGCCTTTTTTGTGTTTATGATTCATAATATCTTCTTTCTAACTATTTAAATCTTCGTATAATTTTCTTAATCTGTTTCTTAAATGCTTTACTGCATAGTTCTTTCTGCTGATGATGGTTTTTATATTTTCCCCTTGTTCATCCGCGATTTGCTGGAGGGTCTTGTCATTCAGCTCGTTTTCCGTATATACCAATCTTTGTTTCTCCGGAAGCTCTTCTAAAGCTTCGAATAATTTCTTCCAGATTTCATCCTGAAACATTTTCACTTCCGGACCGGCACTTTCATCCATCAATAGAATATCCTTGATGGAGAAGTCGCCATCTTCATCTTCGTATACAAAATCTTCAAGATTCTCGGTTTTCTTTTTACGGTAACGGTCGGTAATTTTATTGGCAGTCACCCTGTACAGCCATCCACCAACGTTTACAATCTCAGACAGATTGGTAATACTGCTGAACTGATACCAGACTTCCTGCAGAATATCTTCTGCATCTTCTGTATTTTTCACTTTCGGACGAATGAAAGACATCAGTTTTCCTCCGTAGCTCGAAACGGTTTGTGAGATGATACTTTCTTTCTCTTTCTGTGGCATTGTTATTTTTTCGACAACCTCCATACTCACATGACGATCATCTGTTTTGTTTTACTTTAATAAATTTAAAATATTTTTTATCAAATATTCACTTTTCTTTTGCTAATCATATTTTGACTCATAGATCTTAATAAACATGGTTCATTTTACACTTCTATACTTTTTATCCTGAGCAAAAGAAAAGGACGGAGCTAAAATATACTCCGTCCTCTTATAAAAGTTTATCTATGTTGTAATTATTTATTAAAATTCTCAGCAAAAAATCCCAGCATATACTTGTATAGTTCCAATCTGTTGGGTTCTTTTCCAAAGCCATGTCCTTCATCATATTTTACCAGGTAAGGAATTCCATATCCTTTTGCACGAAGTGCTTTCACGATCTGATCAGATTCATTGATATTTACTCTTGGATCATTCGCTCCCTGAACTACAAAAAGAGGCTTTTTAATTCTATCAATCTGAAAAACGGGAGATACTTCTTTTGCAATTTTTGCTTCCTCCGGATTGTCCAGATCATACCATATCTGTTTTACCATTTCTTTATATGGCTTCCAATACTCCGGAAATGAGTCAAAGAATGTAAAGATGTTTGAAACTCCAACATAATCCACTCCGCAGGTATACAGGTCGGGTGTTTTTATCAATCCCATCAAAGTAGCGTATCCTCCGTGGCTTCCTCCATAGATGGCTATCTTATCTTTATCTGCCCATCCCTGCTCTATGACATATTTTACTCCATCTTCTACATCATCCATTGCTTTTCTGCCGATTTGCTTATAGCCTGCTTTCTGAAATCCTTTTCCATAACCACCCGAAATCCTGAAATTAACCTGTAAAGTAGCATACCCGCGGCTCGCGAAAAGCTGTGTTTCAGGATTGAAGCCCCATTCATCACGGATTCCCTGCGGACCTCCATGAGGATTCACAATTAAAGGAACCTTTTTTCCTTCTATGGCAGCTTTCGGTAGTGTTATATATCCGTGAATCGTCAGTCCATCTCTGCTTTTAAACTGTATAGGACGCATTTCAGCCATATCTTCCTGCTTCAGCTGAGGCATAAGATCATAAAGAAGGGTTGTCTTTTTCGTCTTTGGATCATATTCATAATAGGTCCCGTACAATTTATCACTGCTCACAATAACCAAAAGTTTGTTATCATTATCATCTGAGGAAACGACATAAAACTGTTTATCTCCAAATTCTGATGTCAATTGAGCATGAACATCTTTATAAAATGCACTCACGGGAATCGTTTCATTTTTATCTCCGGTATAGCTAATGTAATCCAGCTCATAATTCCTGTTCTTACCTGCAATGCTTATTGAGCTTACATCAAAAACAGGGTTAGAATAAACTTCTTTTATTACGGAATTTTTTTTTCAGGTCATACAATACGATTTTTGCCTTATCACTATCAAGGTTAGAAACAACATAAGCATCATCTTTATTTTCTGAATGGTCATTAAATCCAATAATAGTAAAAGTATCGGACCAGTCAGTTTTCTTGATCAGATTAAACTTGCCGGTCTGTGTGTCTTTATAATAAGTATGAGTAGTCAAACCGTTAACCAGGATTGTATAGCCTCTTAAATTACCTTCTTTATCAAAGATATAATCATCTATAGGGTTCTTAGGATCTTTATTTTCATACAACTGAACCATATCTCCTGTCACGAAATTAATCTTATAAGGTTCAAAGATCTGTTTGTTGTTTTTATTCATGGTAACTACCACGAAATCCGTATCTTTTATTAATTTAACCATACCTAGTGTTACTCCTTCAAAAGGGGTAAGGTCTTTCAGATTACCTCCATCAAGATCTGCAGCATACAAATGAATATTTTCATTTCCTCCTTTATCCTGGGTAAAGAACAGTCGGTTTTTATTCAGCCATCCATAGCTCTTGATCAGATCTTCCTTCTCCTCAATAGCTTTCGTAACTTTTCCAGTTTTTAAGTTCTTTACATAAACATGATTCTTGCTATCCTTGTCTTTTTCTTTATAGGATAGGAAATTGCCATCGGGAGAAATTTTAAATTGTGACGCTTTTGGCCTTGCAAAATAATCCTCTACTTTGTACTTAAATGTTCCTTTATCATAGGAGATAAGCTTATCAAGGTTCGCTTTGGCAGTTGGCAGGGTGGCATCACCCGGTAATTTGGCAGTTGTGTTTTGTGCATTGATCATAATTGTAGACATCGCAACCTGAACGGTTATTATAATTTTGGTTTTCAGTTTCATGACTTGGATTGATTTGAATTAAAAACATTAGCAAAAAAAGATGCTCTATAAATTAGACGTTTATATAACGCAAATGTTACATTTTTTCTCTCTTTTATGTGAAAAAAAATAACGAAGACTGACTTATCTCCGTTATTTTTTATAATTACACTATATTTTTAATTTAAATAAATTCCAAAATACCATGTCCAGGCAATCAGTATGATCTGCATGGGAAGCCTTTCTTTGTATAAATAAGACATTCCCGGCCCCGTATAATCACCTTTGAAAAGATTAACTTTTTTTCTTGAGGAATTAATATTGGCAATAAAAACCAATACATAAAATATAATCAGCAAAATTGCCGTAGTTTCACGTAACGATGGTATCATCAAACCGATGCCGGCAGCAATTTCAATAATTCCCGTAGCGTATACCCAGAACATTTTAGCAGGTATAAAATCAGGAATCATCATTGCCATTCCCTTTTGGAATTTAAAATGAGCAAAGCCGGTAAACAGGATAAAAACAGCCATTCCCAGATTTCCAGAAAAAAGAAAGTTCCATTGTCCCTGAAACAGCTTTGTCCCGACCAAAGCTATAATAAACGTAACGAAAAGAATAGATAATAGTTTCATTTTTTTTAAGGTACTACAGATTCAAAATTTATTTCTGTATAGTTACATAAAAATAAAACAAAAATCCTCTATATTCATCCTAACCTGTTTGGGGAAACTATTTAATTCATAATTAATTTTTCTCTGCAAGATTTTTTACAACTTCCAGTCCTTTTGTAAAACCCATATTTAAATGGTCTTTCCAGCTTTTCTCAACCTGGACTTCAGCATGGAGTTTGGTTTTTCCATCAAAATCAATAAGGATGTATTTTTCAAAGGAGCCACTCCATTCTTTTACTTCCTTACTCTCTGTATCTTCCACTCCACCTTTCACCATGCCCAGATGTTTAAATATAACCTCATGCGGCTCATTGAGACTATCAATAGTAGATACCATTCCCTCATTATTAGGATCCAGGAAATACGTTTTTCCACCGACTTTCCAGTCAGATTTCATGTGAGATCCCGGACTGAAAAACTGAGTCCATTCAGTGTAGGTTTCTTTTCCCCATAAAATATCCCAGACCTTTTGTAAGGGAGCATTAATAACGATTTCGTATGATAAAGTTTCCATATTATATTTTTAGGTGATTTTAGTAGATCATAAAATTACAGCTGATTCTGGGAAAGATTTTTTATAATCTCCAGGGCTTTAGGAAATTTCTCTTCAAAAAACCCTTTAAATTCTTCAGGAGTCTGAATTTCACATTTTAAAGATGTTCCTTCATCGGTCTCTTTCAGGAAATAGGACTCTGTTGCCTCCCCCCCATTCCTGAGGAGCTTCAACTCCGGCAACAATTTCTCCAAGGTGAAGAAACCGTATTTCTTTATTAGGTACATTTTTTTCCACCTTACTAAACATTCCATTATTATTGGGATCGAGGAACTTTACAATTCTTCCTTCTTCAAGATTTCCCTGATAAAATGATCCCTCAGCAAAAACTGCTGTCCATTGTCTGTAGGTTATTTCACCCCAAAGTACACTCCATATTTTTTCAGGAGTTGCATTGATTTGTATTTCGTACGATAATTTTTCCATGTTATATATAATATTTAAGTGATTGTTCTAAAATTGGCAGCATTCATTAACCTCCTACAAAATCCCCTCCGTTGATATGAATGATTTCTCCGGTAATAAAACTTGAATCTTCAGAAGCCAGAAAAACATAAGCCGGTGCAACTTCAGAAGGCTGTCCAGCCCTTTTCAGGGGATTATCTTTACCGAATGTAGAAAGGTCATCAAACGTTTCTTTTACCAGCGGTGTCCAGATGGGTCCCGGAGCAACTCCATTAACCAAAATTTTCCGGTCAGCAAGATTGGTTGCCAATGACCGTACAAATGTTGCAATAGCTCCTTTTGTTGCAGAATAATCAATCAGGTGATCACTTCCACGGTAAGCAGTGACGGACGTGGTACAAATAATTCTTGCTCCGCTTTCCATGACTGATAGAAAATCCCTCGTCAAAGCAATCATTGAAATAATATTTACATTAAAGGTCTCAAGGATCTGCTGGTCGGATATTTTCTCAATATCATCTTTAGGAAATTGTATTCCGGCATTATTGACGAGAATATCAAGGGTCTTCCACTCCTTTTTTACCTTTTCAATACATTTAGTTCTGAAAGTTTTTTTTGGAAACATCACCCTTGAGTAAAATACATGACCGTCCTTCTTTTTCTACCAGCTTTAAAGTTTCGCGGGCATCTTTATCACTTTCTTTGTAAATAATGATTACATCCGCTCCTTCTCTTGCAAAATGCACCGCTACCGCTTGTCCTATTCCGCTATCTCCACCCGAAATCACGGCTTTCTTATTCAGAAGTTTTTTACTTCCCAAATAGTTTTCACGAATGACCTCGGGAAACATGCCCTCTTTGGGTACTTTAGATTTGGATTGTGATTTGTTCTGTGTTTTCATATGCCGATCTTTTATAAACAGCATCAAACAATAAGCCGAAAACACTTTATGATTTATAAGCCACTTCTAAATCTTCTATAATAATTTTCTGCATTCGCATCATGGCCTGCACTACTTTTTGAGCTTTACCCTGATCGGAATCATTCATTAATTCGATCAGTCTTTTGGGTACTATTTGCCAGCTGACACCGTATTTATCTTTTAACCATCCACACATACTTTCTCTTCCACCTCCTGAAATCAAGGTGTTCCATAAATGATCTGTCTCCTGTTGGTCGTCGGTCATAATCACCATAGAAACCCCTTCATTGAAATCAAACTTATGATCATAAGAAGAGTCCATACAGTACAAGCTGTATCCGTCTATTTTAAAGCTGGCATGTTGTACGTTTTCGGGATTTTCATTGGATTCACCCCCATCTTTATATTTCATGACATTTACAATGTTTGAATTGGGAAAAGTATGGGTATAAAATTCCATTGCTTCCATTGCTTTACCATTATTATCATGCATGAACATTAATGTCGGCACCACCTTCTGATCACCATCCTTTTCGCCGAAAAGCAATTGCCAGTTCACCCCATAACGGTCACTCAACCATCCGAATTTTTTACTCCATGGATAAGAATCCAGTGCCATTAAAGCAGAACCACCATCAATAAGATGATCCCAATATCTTTGTACTTCATCTTCTGTTTCGCAGATTACCATGAAAGAGATGGAAGGATTTTTTTCAAATTGAGGGCCACCGTTAAGCAGCATCAACTTTTGCCCGAATAATTCTACATTCATTACAACTGGTGTATCTGCTGTAATTCGTCCATTAAATACTTTGCTGTAAAATTCTGCAGCCTCTTTAGCCTCTCCGTCGCACCAAAGGCACGGAAAAATATCGTTATTCATAATTAATTTTTTTAGGGTGATTGATATTGTTTTATTTTGTAGTAACGGATATGCTGTTCTCTTACCGAACTAAAACCAATTCCTTATTTCGATATCACTTTTAACAGCCAACTGCATATCGATGACGTTATAGTCTAATGAAAATATACCTTTATAAAAAAGTTCATTCCTTATTCAGATTGAAAATATGAACCGCATGCGAAAGAACTGACAAGCTATTATTCTTTAAACTCTTTAAAGTAAATCTGATGCTCGTGCATATAAATCTTAAGCTTTTTTAAAGTGTTCTTTCCAAACCCATGAAGCTGCAGGATTTCCTCCTCAGAATAATCTGATAATTTTTCCAGGGAATCAATTTTCTCTTTTTCTAAGGCACGTCTTGCAGGCATGGAAAGAACGCCTTGCAGAAAAGTTCCGGGAACAACATGATTAACAGCACAAATGGAACTTAAACATTTTGCCATTATGACTAAATTGATCATGATTGTTAAGAAATTTAATGATTTTCAACATATTTATGGAAATTATCGAGGATCGCATACCAGCCATCCCTTTGCATTTCCACAGAATTTTGTTTTTCAGGATCAAAAATTTCGGTAACCTTTGTTGTATTGGCATCAATACTGTCAAAGATCACTTCCACATTTCTGCCATCTTCCAAATGATACTTGATCCTCTGATTCGGAATAACCACATCATAAGTCCCTTCAAAATCGAATCCGAAACTTTTATCTTTGGCTTCCATTCTGTTTTTGAACTTGCCTCCTACTCTCAGATCATTTTCAGAACTTGGGCATTGCCAGCTTTCATGAGCAAAGTTCCATTTTGTAATATGGTTGGGAGTATTAAAATAATCCCAAACTTTTTCAACTGGAGCTAAAATGGTAATGTCTATTTTAATGGGTTCCATAGTTATATTTTTGTGATTGTTGTAAAAACAGGGCAACCAACTTACAGCTGCCCTTAGATAATGAAGTTAAATATAGGATTATTTTGCCGATTCATCATTATAGTTCACCATCCAATGAACACCATATTTATCCTGGAAGCTTCCAAAATAATCTCCCCAAAACTGGTCTTCTATAGGCATTTCTATATTTCCACCTTCAGATAAACCTTTAAAAAGACGGTCTGCCTCCTCCCTTGATTCAGGAAATATGGAAACATAATTGTTGTTTCCTACGGTAAGTGTTTGTCCGAATCCGGGAACAATATCTGATGCCATTAAAAGGTCGTCACCGATAGGTAACGCAATATGCATTACTCTGTTTTTTTCTTCCTCAGAAAGGTTTTCCGTTCCCGGAGCGTTGCCCATCTTATGAACTTCTCCTCTGAACTCTCCCCCGAAAACTGATTTATAAAAATTGAAAGCTTCTTCTGCTGTACCGTTAAAATTAAGGTACGGATTTAATTTTGCCATGATGTTTGGTTTTTAAAGTTATAATTATGTTTATATTGTAAAAGAGATCATTACTAACAGATAAACCAACCGTTTTGTCAGAATGATTCACTTCAATTAATTAAAGTTTAATGATTTAAAAATTTGACTACTTCGTTCACGGTCAAATCGATGAGCTTGCTATCGGTTTTACCCTCAAAATCAGTCATCATATAAGAACCGTGAGTAGCAGGAAGGATCATAAGCTGAGAATCAGGAACCAACCTCCACATTTCGACAACATGTTCAGGTCTTATTACATCGCGGTCTCCCGAGATAAAAAGAGTCGGTGATTCAATAGATTTCAAAACTTTCTCATCCCAGTCTTCAAAAGACTGCATTCTTTTGCTATCCTTCTGAAACATATTTTCCAACTTTGAGAAGTCAGGATTTAATTCCAGAAAATTGATCTTTAAAGGTTCCGGCATTGAGTCTAAAGTGACTTCGGACATGGAATCGAAAAAGCCCTCTATCATTCCGCTTCTTTTAAAAAACGCAGAAGCTACGATGAGTTTATCCACCAAACCGGGATGATGATGAGCGATTTGCATTACTGTACTTCCTCCGTTACTAAAACCCCAGAATGAAGCTTTTCCTATTTTCATTTCTTTTAGCAGTTGAGCTACATCATGAGCGTCCTGGTCAAATGTTTCAGGAATATCCCGGTGTTCACTCATTCCGTGATTTTGGAGATCAATTCCTATTAACTGAAACTGAGATTCAAGCCTGGAAATAATTTCCTTGTAATCAAATAAAATTGAAGAACCCCCTCCATGGATTAAAACCAAAGGTTTCCCTTCTCCATATACTTCATAATACATCTGAATTCCATTGACTTTTTTATAGCCTTTCTCTTTAAGATCCATGGGTTAGTATTTTAAATTTTCATCGGTGGTATAACTCATTCCCGGGTATCCTAAAATCTTCCTCATCAATCCCATTTGTCCGCACAGATAATCTTCCCGCCCTATACACATTCCCGTAAAATTGAGTTTTGTTTCTGAGTAAAAAGAAATATTCATCCCTATTTCAAAAATCTCATCCAACTGTTCATCTGTTGCCTCTAATAGTTTTTGATAAACCTTTGGTGAAATATGGTGAAAGCTTTCTTTTAATTGAGCAATGCTAGGATAGCTGAAATTTTCATCCAATGCTTTTCCCTGAAAGAAAAGGTCTGTGTATGGATCTTCTTCCTGAAGACCTAAAACTGATCCCAGTCCATAGCGCATATTAAGAAAATTACCTGCCATCCAGACAATGTGATTCGTTTTACCGTCAATTCTTTTCATTGCATCTTCCTCTGAAATGCCCTCTAAAACATTTAAAAAGCTTTGTGAGTGCATCCTGTAGGCAGGAATTACAATTTCTAATTTTTTTGATTTTGGTGTATCCATAACGATATGGTTTTAATTTTTAATCTTTAAAGGTCTGCTGTTAAACATCTTTTTAAAGCATATTATTACTTGATAGCTCCCGGTTTTCCGAGAATTCTCCGAAGATATCCGAACTGGCCACTGTGATAGATCTCATGAAGACATAATGTAGCTATATCGTTAACCTGATCGGGGTTGATTCTTTCTAGGTGGCTGATTTTTTGTATCAGCCGGTCCTGGGTTTCATCCAGATAGGATTTTAATGTTTCAAAATCCGCAAATTCATCTTTTCTTTGTAAAGGAATCTCTCCCCTGTTATAGCAAGAATATTTCTCTTCATCCCATACTGATTCTCCTCCCAGAACATTAATAAATGCATTTCGTATATAGATTAAATGTCCTAAAATCCAGTTCATACAGTTGGCATCACCATTGGGAAAAACCATCGCTTCTTCGTTGCTGATGCCATCGATATTCATCAGAATCACTTTATAGTTACTAAGAACCTGTAGATTGATGATTTCAATGTCGTTTGATTTCGATTCCATAATAGGTATTTTTGGGAATTAAACTATTCCGTTGGTAATTTGGACATATCTGCAAACATTACTTCCCACTGGTGTCCGTTCAGATCGGCAAAAGCACATTGGTACATCCATCCGTGGTCCTGAGGCTCACTGTATTTGGATCCTCCATTGGCAAGCGCTGTCTGAACCATTTGATCTACTTCTTCCCTGCTGTTAACACCTATAGCAAGAAGTACCTGAGTGGTATCGCCTTTTGCAACAGGTCTGTCTGTAAAGGTTTTTAGAAACTCTTCCATTAAGAACATGACATAAATATTGTCTTCTTTCATGATCACACAAACAGCTTTTTCATCTGAAAACTGCTCGTTGATTTCAAAACCAAGCTTCGTCCAGAATGCTCTTGTATCTTCAACGCTTTTTACCGGAAGATTTACGTAAATTTGATTGACTTTCATTTTTTGTAATTTTAGTGTTAAACTTTTAACCAAAATTACCAAGTCGATATCAGAATCGTCTTGCCTTATGGCAAGATTTAATTTTTCTTTGGATGGGAAACTAATTCTTTACGGATTCTGCTTAAAGAAGTGTCTGTTACTCCAAGATAAGAAGCAATCTGCTTTAAAGGAGCATACTGAATCACCTGGCATTTCTCCTCCAGGAGATTAAGATATCTTCTGGTAGCAGATAAGGTAAACATTTCTACAGAACGCTGCTTATAAGCAAAGAGCTGCTGGGACATCCACGATCTCCCCCATTCCCTCAGGTTGGGAATTTTATGAAACAGGTTCTGAAAAGTATCATAATCCAGTTTCCAGCATTCACAATCGGTAATGCAGATGATATTCTCCTGAGAGGGAATTCGTTGGAAAAGAGATAATACTTCTATGATAATTTCATTCTCCGTAAAAAAATGAGTGGTTACTTCATTCCCGTTAAAGTCATTAACAAAGGATCTTGCAAGCCCTTTATCTAAAATATAATATTCATTAGCCATTTTTCCTTCTTCAAGAATAAAATCTCCTTTTTGAAAACTTATTTTTTCATGCGCCTGAAAGATCTCATCGAGCTCTTCGTGCATAAAAAAAGGGAAATCATATGAAATTTCTAAGGACTTACTGCTCATAAGATGAATATTTTTTAGATTCTAAAATTAAAATTTTTATCGGAACTGAATCAAAAAAGTTGTTGAAAATGTAAATAGCCCGAAATCAAATCACTTTCTGCCTACATTATAAATAATTTCACCTGATATGGTGATTGCCTTCTCAAAACAAAGAAAGCTGAATATCATTAGGTTTGATTGGCTTTTTAGCATCTCCGAAAACAGTTTTCCCTCCAAATCTCCAGGAATTCTGTCTTTCTTCTTCTATAACCTGCTGAATATCAAAATCTGGTGTAAAATCTTTTTCCGTTGTTGCTATTACCTGATGCAGCTTATTTAATGTCTTAAGTTTATCTGAATTTCCCAGCTTAGATTTTTCAATACCTTTTCGAAGGATATCGATGCTCTGATCATACACTTTCGTAGGAACAGGAAACGGATGTCCGTCTTTTCCGCCATGTGCAAAAGAAAATCTGGCCGGATCCGAAAATCTTGACGGTGCCCCATGAATCACCTCACTTACCAAAGCCAAAGATTGCATCGTCCTTGGTCCCACCCCTTCCAGCATTAAAAGATCTTCAAAATTCTGAGGCTGTTGTTCACGGGTAACATATAAAAGAGCCCCCAATCTTTTTAAATCTACGTCAGAAGCTCGGACATCGTGATGATCAGGGAGAATCAGACGGGAAAAATCGTTCATAATCTCTGCGGAATCCGTATGAGAAATCTCGAGAATTCCTTTTCTGTTTTCTGAAGCCTGTGCATCGGTAAGATTAAGAATTTTCCCTCTATGAACACCATTTATTCCCGTATGCGGTTCTTCAATAAATGATTTTATATTTTCCGAATGCCAATGATAGCGCCTTGCCGTTCCATCAGATTCATGCATTCCCTGCTGAACAACACTCCAGCTTCCATTGTCTGCCAGGATAAAATTATGCAGATATAACTGATACCCATCATGAATTGCTGTATTATCCACTTTCGCAGAGAGCTTGCTCGCCTTTACCAGCTCAGTACCGTTCAGGCCTGTTTTATCAGCAATCTGAAGAAGTTCCGAAGGAGTCTCTCTTGAAAATTTCCCTTTTCCCCCACAGATATAAAGCCCCAGTGATTGTGAATTCGGATTAATAGAGCGTTTTAAAGCTCCCATTACAGAGGTTGTAATGCCTGATGAATGCCAGTCCATTCCCATAACGGCTCCAAAACTCTGAAACCAAAACGGATCGGCCAGTCTTCTCAAAACCTCATCCTTGCCATAATCCATCAAAATCACTTCAATGATGGACAATCCAAGAGTAGACATACGCTCATACAGCCATGGCGGTACTTTGCCATAGTGTAAAGGGAGATCTGCTGTTCCTGAACGTTTCATTTAAGGTGTAAAGTTAGAGGTTATTTAATAAGGTTTTAATGATTTGAATCATTATTTTTTTACATGACACTAATGTTTAGGACGAGTTTAATAAATAAGATTTGGCTAAAGCCATTGGACAGTTTTGTTGAAAACGGACTGAATCCCGCTTTTAATAATATTAAAAAATATTACTCCCTTACCCTTCGTCTTGAATGACAAACAATAATACTCGTAACCTATCCAAATCTTTTAGTCTTAAATCCGTTCAATACTTACCATTACTTTATCAAATAAACTCCACTTCCTTATGTTTCTCTGCATCAAATTTCTCATTGAAAATTATTTTATTTCCGAAAGGATCATTAACTGTGAAAGCTACTGCATCATAAAATGTTTTTTCCAACCCCGGCCTGTTGTATTTGTATTTCTTATCAATCAGTTCTTTATGATAGCGTGCCACGTCTTCACCCCAGATAAAAACACTGCTTCCAGGACTTGCATCTCCGTGATGTTCACTTAAATGAAAGATGATGTTTTCCTTCTTTACTTCCAGATAAACAGGGGTATTTTCTTCGAAACGATGTTCCCATACAATTTCAAAACCAAGCCAATCAATGTAAAATTCTATGGTTTTATTATAATCAAAAATTCTGAGGACCGGTATTACTTGTTCTGCTCTCATGTTTGATAATTAAATTATTCGTGTGAAAGGATATTAATTAATTTTCCAAAGGGATCTCTGACAAAAAATCTACGAACCCCCCATTCCTCATCTGCAAGGTCATAGGTTATCTCAAAACCTGAATCTTTCATCTTTTTATAGATAGCCTCTACGTCATCTACTTCAATAGACAAATCAGGAACCGGCGTGTCATTTCCTCCCTGCATTGCAAAACTGATCTGAACCTTTGATTCTTCATTGCTTCCGAATGTTTTGATCCATCCGTGATTCATTATTATTTCCAGACCTAAAATACCATGATAGAAATGATCTGCCATAGACAAGTCTTCTGCCTTAATGTTAGCTACAATTCTTTTTACCATATTTTTGAAGTTCTTATCAATAAAAAAGCCTTGTGAAGATACACAGAATCATCACAAGGCGTATAGCTATTTTTACTAAATTGTCTTACAAGGTCGCTGCAGCTTCTAAGATCAATTGTGTTACTTCATTGGGATGGGATGCTAAGGAGGCATGCCCAGCATCTAAAGAAATAATTTTCTTAGGATTCATTCGCTCTGCCATTTCCTTTTCTGTTTCAGCAGGGATCATGCGATCTTTTGATGAAATCTGATACCAGCTCGGCTTTGTTTTCCATGCCGGTTCACCTGCAGTATCACCAAAACATTGGCTATGAATCGGTTTTTGGGATAATGACATGACCAATGCCTTTTCATCATCAAGATCCTGGCAAAATGCCGATTGGAATTCATCATATTTGATCCAAAGGAAGCCCTTGCTGTCCGGGTAAATGCTTGCTCCTCCAGGAGACTCTCTTCTTCCTAAAAGCGAGCCCAGACTATCACCGGCATCCGGTGCAAAGGCGGCAATATATACTAAACCTACAACCTTATCGTGATTTCCGGCTCCTGAAATGACAGCCCCTCCATATGAGTGACCAACCAAGAGAACTTTCCCATCCTGTGCATCTATCAAATCCTTAGTCTTGTCAATGTCATCTTGAAGAGTTGTGAGAGGGTTTTGAACACTTCTTACCTTATATCCTGCTTTCGTAAGTGCAGGGATAACATACTGCCAGTGGGAACCGTCTCCCCACGCTCCGTGTACCAGAATAATGGTTAAATCTTTTTGATCCATAATTGCTATTTTTAAGTTTGACACTAGTAAAACTACGTTCTTAAAAACCAATACACGTTAACTTAAGTTAATTAATAATCCGGGATCTTATACGACTTAATGACTGTTCCGTTATCCCCAGATAACTTGCGATATGCTTCTGGGCTATTTTCTGAACAAGCATAGGGTTTCTTTTTAAAAGATTCAGGTATCTGTTTTCAGGAGAATAGCATAGTAAATCATCAATTCTCTTTTTTGCATCAAGATAGATCTTTTCGCTCATCATCCTTCCGAACTTTTGCCAGTAAGCTTCCTTCTTATATAGATTTTGAAGATCATCTTTACTTAAAAGTAAGATCTCACAATGTTCTATAGCCTGAATATTCATATTGGAGACCGTATCGCAAAGTATACTTTCATAGTCCGTAAAAAATTCATTTTCAAAATAGAAACCGAAGTTGATCTCACGGCCCTGATCATTGATGTAAAAGCTTCTTATCGTTCCGCTTTTAATAAAGCCTAAGTATTTGCATTTTTCTCCTTGTTTAAGAAAAAAATCAGACTTTAAAAGATGTGTATCTTTAAGGAGGGAAAAGAACTCCCCGAAATGTTCTTGGTCAACCTGGAATAGTGTACCATACTTAGTGTAGTTATCGGACATAATTTATTTTTCATTTGTTATTTGTGTATTTTGAATTTAAAAAAGCCTTGTAAAAATAAATCCCACAAGGCTCTTTAAAGAAATAAATTCTTAATTATTTTAATGCTTCAAGAGCAGCATTGTAATTAGGTTCGCTTCCAATTTCAGGAACCTGCTCCGTATATACTACCTTATTATTTTCGTCAGTAACGATCACTGCCCGGCTTAAAAGACCTTTCATAGGAGAATCTGTAATAGTTACCTCATAATCATCACCGAAGCTGCTTCTGAAATCAGATAGTGTTTCTACATTATTCAGACCTTCAGCTGCACAAAATCTGCCTAAGGCAAATGGAAGATCTTTGGAAACATTAATTACTACTGTATTATTTAAATTTGAAGCTTCTTCATTGAATTTTCTGGCAGAAGCCGCACATATTCCTGTATCAATACTAGGAAAAATATTAAATATTTTTTTCTTTCCTTCAAAGTCTGACAGGGTTTTAATATTCAATCCTGAATCCACTAATGCGAAATCCTTAATGGTATTTCCAACAGCTGGTAAATTACCTAATGTATGAACTGCGTTTCCTTTTAACGTTATATTGGACATAATTTATTTTTTACGGTTTTTCAAATTTAGTTAAAAATGCCATTTTTTTCGTTCAAATAAAGGTTAAATAATTCTTAAAGTATAAAAACTTATATAGGATTAATCCAAAAAAATTAAATTTTAACTAAATTTGTGGGAGTTAAAAAATCAAATAATAAATAACAGTATAATGTCAGAAAAATCAAAAATCTACTACACATTAACGGATGAAGCTCCAATGCTGGCTACACACTCGTTTTTACCTATCGTAAAGGCATTTACAAAATCAGCAAATATTGAAATCGCCGTTCCGGATATTTCTTTGGCAGGAAGGATCCTTGCCAACTTCCCGGAGTTCTTAAAAGAAGATCAAAGAATTGGTGATGCTTTGGCTGAATTGGGCCAGATTGCAACAACACCGGATGCTAATATTATCAAGTTACCGAATATTTCCGCTTCTGTACCTCAGCTTGATGGAGCTATTGCAGAACTACAATCCAAAGGCTTTGCGGTTCCAAACTATCCTTCTGAGCCTAAAAATGATGAGGAAAAGGCGATTAAAGCAAAATATGCAAAAGTTTTAGGAAGTGCCGTAAACCCTGTGTTAAGAGAAGGGAATTCTGACAGACGTGCACCAAAAGCTGTTAAAAACTACGCAAAAGCAAACCCTCACCGAATGGGAGACTGGGCTTCTGACAGTAAAACTGATGTTGCCCATATGAATAACGGAGATTTCTATGGTACTGAAACTTCAACAACTCTTGAAAATGCTACAAAATACAAAATCGTTTTCAAAGGAAATGATGGTTCTGAAAAAGTCCTGAAAGATTTTGCAAGCCTTGAAGCAGGAGAAGTTATTGATTCTTCAGTGATGAACCTGAACGCTTTGAAATCTTTTGTACAGGAAGCGATTGAGGAGGCTAAAAACAGAAATGTTCTTCTTTCTGCTCACCTGAAAGCGACTATGATGAAAATCTCTGATCCGATTATTTTTGGGGCTATCGTAGAAACTTTCTTCAAAGATGTATTTACAAAATATGCAGACACTTTCAAATCTTTAGATATCAATCCTAACAACGGTCTTGCTGATCTATTTGAGAAAATCAAAGGAAATGCTCAGGAAGCTGAAATTAAAGCAGCTATCGAGACCGCTTTGGCAAATGGACCAAGAGTAGCAATGGTAAATTCAGATAAAGGAATTACGAACTTCCATGTTCCTTCGGATATCATCGTTGATGCGTCTATGGCTGCATTAGTAAGAGGTGGAGGTAAAATGTGGAATAAAGAAGGTAAGGAAGAAGATACAGTAGCGATCATTCCGGACCGTTCTTATGCAGGTTTCTATCAGGCAGTAATCGATGATATGAAAGCTCATGGTAAACTGGACCCTACAACTATGGGCTCTGTTCCGAATGTAGGTTTAATGGCTCAGAAAGCAGAAGAATACGGTTCTCATGACAAAACATTCCAGGCTACTGCTAACGGAACAATTGAAGTTCAGGATGAAGCAGGAAACGTTCTTCTTTCTCAGAAAGTAGAAGAAAATGATATCTTCAGAATGTGTCAGACTAAGGATGCTCCGATCCAGGACTGGGTAAAACTGGCAGTAAACAGATCAAGACTATCCGATACACCGGCTATTTTCTGGTTGGATAAAGGAAGAGCTCACGACAGAGAAATCATCAAAAAAGTAGAAAAATATCTAAAAGATCATGATACTGCAGGATTAGATATCAGAATCCTTGACGTAAAAGATGCCATGACTGAAACTCTTAAAAGAGCAAGAGAAGGTAAAGACACCATTTCGGTTTCAGGAAATGTATTGAGAGATTATCTAACAGACCTTTTCCCAATCCTGGAATTAGGAACTTCAGCAAAAATGCTTTCTATCGTTCCATTAATGAATGGAGGTGGTCTATTTGAAACAGGTGCCGGAGGTTCTGCTCCTAAGCATGTTGAACAGTTTCTTGAAGAAGGTTATTTAAGATGGGATTCTTTAGGAGAATTCTTGGCACTTCAGGCTTCTTTGGAACATTTGGCACAAACTCAGGGGAATACAAAATCTCAGGTGTTGGCTGATGCACTGGATGAAGCTAATGCTAAATTCCTGGCAACCGATAAATCTCCTGCAAGAAAGGTAGGACAGATCGATAACAGAGGTTCTCACTTCTACCTTGCTATGTATTGGGCAGAAGCCTTAGCTAATCAGACCAACGATGCTGAAATTGCTCAGAAGTTCAAGTCTGTTGCTGCAAGCATGCAAGAGAATGAAGCAGTGATCAACCAGGAATTAATTGCAGCTCAGGGTAAACCTCAAAATATTGACGGATATTACAAAACTGATACCTACAAGACCTATGCAGCTATGAGACCAAGTACTGTTTTAAATGAAATTATTGATGGAATTTAATCTTCATTGACTATAAATGAAAGCTCCTTTTCTAAGGAGCTTTTTTTTTATTGAAATAAGTGCGATATCTTATCTTTGTATGATATAAAAATTTTGGTTTAGTTTTGACGAAAACCATAGGAAGAATGTCTTGTATTGAAAACGCTAAAGCCCATTTCTACTGCTAGGAATTATAAACAAAATGCACTATGTTTACCAATTCTTTCATTTTGAATTCTTTAATCTTTAAATAAAACTGCTGAGATTCTTCACTTACGCTTTGTTCTGAATAACAAAGACAATCCCTCAATCGCTCCCAATCTTTTAAATCTTTTAATGTTTAAATTTTTCAATCTTTTAATCTTTTAATCTCATACGCTAAACATCCCTGTCTACGATTACCTTCCGGTGCTCCCTCCCCCAGTTGATCATTTCCGTGATGATCTTCCCGAAAGTACGACAATACTCCGTGGGTACATATTCTATTAAAACCGGAGTATCGGGATATACATTTCTGGTCACCAGTTTATTCATCTCCATATCTTTTAACTCTTTTGAAAGCATTCTTGTTGTAATACCTGGAATACTGCGTTCAATCTCACGGAAACGCCTGTTACCATTGCAAATTGAATTGATAACCGGAATACGCCATTTACCACCTATAAAGTATAAGGTATCCTGCAACGCTCTGAGTTCTTCGGTCTGATCTCTTTCCATTTTAAAATATTTATTTTGATATACTCTGTGATACTGATTACAAAAGTATATCATTTTCACTATAACTTTGTCAAAAATTTTAAGAAATGAATAAATTTAACAACAAACTGGCAGTAGTGACCGGTGGAAATAGCGGGATCGGATATGCCACAGCAAAGGAATTAATAGCTGAAGGAGCAAAAGTAATTATTACCGGCAGAAGGAAAGACGCCATTGAAAAAGCAGCTGAAGAACTGGGGGCAATTCCGTTCGTTGCAGATCAGGGAAAACTGGAAGATATTGATCTGTTGAAAAAAGAGATTGAAGAAAAACACGGAAAAGTTGACATTTTATTTATCAATGCAGGAATTACGGGTACATTGACCTCTATTGAAAATATGGATGCCGATAATTTTGATAATGTAATGAATATCAACTTCAGAGGAGCTTATTTCACGCTGAGTAAGTTCACTCCTATTTTACATGATGGTGCTTCTGTGGTATTCTTATCATCAAATGTTGCAACAACCTATAAACCTAACAGTTCCGTTTACCAGGCAAGTAAGGCAGCCCTCAATTCTATTGCGAAAACAGCTGCCTCTGAATTAGCACCAAGAAAGATCAGGGTCAATATGGTAAGTCCGGGTCCTACAAAAACCGAAATTATGACCAAAGCCGGTCTCGATGACGAAACACTAAAAGGCATAAATGAGTGGCTCATCGATGCTATCCCATTAAAGAAAATGGGAACTGCTGAAGATGTTGCAAAACTTGTTGTTTATTTATCCGATTCGCATGTGGCAAGTTTTATGACAGGTACTGAAATTATTATTGACGGAGGAATGATTTTATAGTTAAACACTCTCCATATCACATACCGGAAGAACTTCCGGTATTTTGTTTTATATTCCGGGGCATAAATTCTACTTCACCCCTTAAATTGTCCGGTTCACCTTTTTTTAGGTTTCATTTCCTTTGCCAGCAATCTATTTTTGGATCATAAAAATAAAACGATTATGGATTCAGTAAAGAAAAAGAGAACAACAAAACCCATTGCTATATTATTTATAGCTATTGTGGGAGTCTTTGCAGGATTACAGCTTTTCAATTCTCCTATTGAAGGTAAACCTGTAACCGGCACCATTGAAGCACCGCACGAGGTAATTGCCGTTCTGGAAAGATCGTGCTTCAACTGCCATTCTAATGAACAGAAACTAAGCTGGTATGATCAGCTTGCTCCCATATCATGGGGTGTAAAAAAGGATGTTGAAAGAGCAAGGGAAGTCATGAATTTTTCTGAATGGTCAAAGGTTTCACCAGGTGAACACAAAGGCAGAATGTATTCCATATTGAATATGATGCAAGCCGGAAAAATGCCTCTTCACGAATATACCTTACTGCATGCATCTGCAAAAGTTTCTGCAAAGGATATTGAAGTTATCAGAAAATACACACTATCTCTTTCAGGAAAAAGTCCTTCACCGGCAAACACAAAAGAGGTAAAACCCCTTCAACAAGATATAAAAACAGCTTCTGTCAGCCATTCCGGTTTTCCGGTTTCACCAAATGGGGTAAAATATACACCGGAGTTTAAAAACTGGAAAGTAATCAGTATGAGTACATTATTTGATAATTCCATCCGCGTTATCTATGGAAACAGCATTGCCGTAAAAGCAGTTGAAACAGACAATTTCCATCCATGGCCGGACGGCAGCATCGTCGTAAAAGCAGTATGGAAACAGACAGAAGCTCCTGATGGAGAAATCAGACCTGGCGAATTTATTAATGCCCAGTTTATGGTAAAAAATTCAAAAAAATACACCGATACCGAAGGCTGGGGCTTCGCCAAATTCTCGGGTAAAGATCTTCACCCTACCGGAAATACGGCATCATTTGCCAGAGAATCATGTATTGCCTGTCATCGTCAGCTGGCAGAGCCTACAGGATATTTATTCGACGTACCGATGAAAGTAAACACCAAAAATCTAATCGAAAAACTACAGACAAAATGAATAAAATAATTATAGCCATGATAGGAAGTTTTCTTTTTTTTAATTTCATGCAAAACTGAAAATTCCAAGGACCGGGAGCATGTCCGTCTTGTGTTTGATGCCGGTGGGCTACAGTTCATTGCCTCATCTTTAAATACGAAAAAAGAGACGATGTCCGCCCTATACGGAAACAGTCAGGCCCTTCAATCTTTATCCAATAAAAATGATAAGCCGCTGCCCGGAACAAAAATGAAACTTGTCACCTGGAAATATCATGAAAACCCGCAATATACCGGAGGTACTATCACTGGTGAGCTGGTGAGCGTAGAAACTGTTGAAACCGGTATAAAAGGATTAGTCTCTTACCGGAAAGAGCTGGATAACGAAAAGGAACCCGGCATCTTTCAGACTAAAGAACAAAGAATACAGTATATGATGGGCTATCAACCGGTCGTTATGCCGTAAAAATAATGCAATCTGAGATTCAATAGCAGTCTCAGATTGTATTTATTTAATAGTTATCATTAAAAAATATTAATTTCACATTTTTAAATCTAATTCTTCTTAATGCAACAAGAAAAAATAAAAATATCACAGGCTGTTATCTGGATAAGCTCTATTGTTTTGGGGGCACTTTCCTCAGTTCCTCAGCTTGCTTCCCATGATTTTAATCTCATGGAAGCTGTGGTTAATGCAGCCATTACTTCAGCATTTGCAGTTGTTATGTGGTACCTCAACATTTTTTTTACTCAATCGTAATACAAAGAAACGTCAGGGAATTTCATACTCCCGGCTTTTGGTTGTCCTTGCCCTGGGAATGGTTGTAATGTTTGGCCTGGCCTGGATCCAGCAGCTTATTTTATCCCATATTAATTTCGGACCTGTTATGCTGATGGTGGAAGTAAGAGGAATCCTTATCAACCTTGTTTTCTATATGTTTTTAAATCTTGTACAGCATAATTACGCCGGCCAGCAGGTTCATCTGGAACTAGAAAAAGTAAAAAGCGATAATTTAGGTGCTCAATATGAATTATTAAAACAACAGGTAAATCCCCATTTTCTTTTCAACAGTTTAAATACGCTTAAATCCATGGTGGAAACGCATGATGAGGAAACCATTGATTTCATTATCAAGCTTTCTGACTTTTACCGTTTCACCCTGGAAAGCAGAAAACTTGACCTCATCACCGTTGAAGAAGAAATGAAAATACTTAATTCTTACCTTTTCCTGCAAAAAGCCAGATTTGGTAACGGATTTACCTTTACCGATACTCTCGGTAAAGAAACGCTCAAAACCCTTATTCCTCCGTTTACCCTGCAATTGCTGGTGGAAAACTGTATTAAACACAATATTGTTTCCCAGAGTAAACCTCTTCATATCAGAATCTATGATGCTGATCAAAAGATCATTATTGAAAATCCTATCCAGCGGAAATTGGTTCCGGAAGATTCATTAGGAGTTGGCCTGAATAACGTCAATATGCGTTACAAACATCTTCTGGACCAGGAAATCGACATTTTAGATAACAATCAAATTTTCCAAATAAAACTACCATTTATCCATGAATATCATCATCATTGAAGACGAGTTCAGAGCCGCAAAATCCTTACAGAATTTAATTAAAGAACTAAAACCGGAATCTGTTATATCCGGAGTTTATGACAGCATAGAATCCAGTGTGGCTGCTTTGCAGAACAATACAAAGCCCGACCTGATCTTTATGGACATCCACCTTTCTGATGGGTTATCATTTGAAATTTTTAAGCAGGCAGATATTACCTGCCCCGTGGTCTTTTGTACTGCCTTTGACCAGTATATGCTGGACGCTTTTAAAAGTAAAGGGGTAGATTACGTTTTAAAACCTTTTTCACGTGAAGATATTGCAGAGGCATTACGAAAAGTGGACGAGCTCAAAAAGTTTTTCCAGAAAACGGAAATCCCGGAACTGGAAGCACTTTTACAAAAAATAGCTCAGCCACAAACTGCTACCAAAAGTAGTTTCCTGGTCTTTAAAAATCAAAAATACACCACTATTCTTACCGAAAACATAGCCTATTTCTACATTCACAACGAAATGACCCATCTGGTTACTTTTGATAAACAACAATTTTCACTTTCACAATCGTTGGGACAAGTCGCTGAGCAGGTTTCTCCAAAACAATTTTTCAGGGTGAACAGGCAGTATATTGTGAATTTCAGCGCTATTAAAGAAATGGAGCATTATTTTCAACGTAAAATCTATGTAAAGTTAGTTATCGACACACCGGAAAAGCTTCTTATCAATAAAGAAAAAACGCATAGTTTCTTTTCCTGGCTGGAAGATCGTTAACAGCTAATTTCTTAAATCTATATTTTTCAGGGTTCACCTTTCGATTTGTCTGGTTGAGCCCTTTTTTCATTTTTTAGCATCCCCTAGGTATCTACTTTTGAATAAAAATTAAAAGAAATGATATCTAAAAAACTTTTCATAGTAGGAGCATTTGTAGCTTTACTATTTACTGTTTCTGCCTTTATGCAGAAAGATAAACCACATGAAAGCTTTAAAAAAAATTGCATCAGGTAAAAACAATGGCTTTGCGGTCCTTGAACTCTTTACTTCTGAAGGATGTTCAAGCTGCCCTCCGGCAGATGCCCTAATGGGAGAAATTAAAGAGAACAACAAAGATCAGCCTGTCTATATTCTGGCGTATCATGTGGATTACTGGAACCGTCTAGGATGGAAAGACAGATTCAGCAGCATTGAAAATTCAGAGCGCCAACAGCAATACAGCAGAATACTGGATTCCCAGGTATACACCCCACAGCTCGTTGTCAACGGAAAACAACAATTTGTAGGATCAGACAGGGAAGCTGTAGAAAACTCCATCATCAACGCTGTAAGCCACACAGCAAGCAGTTCTATAGACCTTAAAGCTGAATCCGATTCTAAGCAGATCAATATTCACTATAAGGTATCAGGAAATGATTCTCATAGTAAACTCTTACTTACATTGGTACAGAAAAAAGCATCAACTAACGTTGCAAAAGGTGAAAATGAAGGACGACACCTGAATCACTGGCAAATTGTTCACAAGCAGATTCAGATTTCATTACAAAATAATTCTGAAGGTGTTTCTACTTTTTCAATACCTGAAAACTTCAATACCACAGACTGGGAAATTATAGGATTTGTTCAAAATACAAAAACCGGCCAGATCTCAGGTGCATCAAAAGCTACATTTCAATAACATACACATTAAACAATATATAACAATTTAAAACAATAAAAAAATGAAAACAAAAACAACAAAAATCATCTATTGGTCAGGCGCTATCTTTATGTCATTATGGTTTGGAGCAAGTGGCTTCTTTGAATTGACTAAAAATCCGGTAGTATGGGATATTACCCAGCAGCTAGGATACCCTCCTCACTTTATTTATATCCTTGGTGTTTTTAAATTGGCAGGAGTTACCGTACTTTTAATTCCAAACAAATTACTGAGATTAAAAGAATGGGTATTCGCCGGAATGTTTTTCGATATTATTTTCGCATTCTTTTCCAAAATTGCCGTTCTAGGATTTCCTTCTACGATCGATGCGATCATAGCATTTTCAGTCCTTTCCGTTACATATCTTATGTTCAGAAAAATGTACAGTCCGGAATTGATCTTTGATGAACCCGGATTTTAATTCAAAGTTCTCCTTAATAAGAAAATCCTACTGTTCTCAGTAAGATTTTCTTATTCTTTTTAGCTCATAAAAACCTCAGGAACCCATTCAAATGTGTTCCCTTTCTTTTTAGTAAACCCTAAACCGGGCCATGGTAAATGGTACGCAAAAGCTCTGGATCTCGTTTCCGCCAGTTGTTCAAGTATTTTTTTCCTTGAAGCAATGGCTATATCGAGGTCCGTATCACCAAAGTATCCCCAGTCAGGATGCGGAAATAAAATGACATCCGAGTGCATTAAATCTGCAATATATAGAAGTTGTTCATTACCCGAGGTAATCGTAACCAAAGTAAGACCTGGTGTATGTCCTGGAGCTAACTGAAAACTGAATTGATTATACAGCATCTTTTCAAGATCATAAAATTTTAATTGAGGTTGTATCACCTTAAGAATATTCTGAATGCCAGGAATAATCTGATTAAGAAATTCGGGTTGATCCTTTAATGCGCTGTTAACAAAATCCTTGATTGTTGCCTTCATCCAGAAATCATATTCAACTTTTGAAATAAACAACCGGGCATTTGGAAAAACCAATTGATTCTGCTTATCCACTACTCCACCTATATGATCAGGATGAGCGTGAGAAAGAAATACATCTGTAATATCAGAAGGTAAAAAACCAGCCTTTTTAAGGCTTTTCAATAAAAATCCGGTTCTGCTATCGGCAAAAATTCCCATGCCGGTATCCATTAGAATCAATCTGTCTTTTGTTTTAACCAACAATACATTCATTGCCATGTCGATCGAATTTTCCGGACGGAAATTATCTTTGAGGATTGTTTTCAATTCAGATATATTTCCGCGTGGAGCAAAGGAATTAAGATTTTCCTCATGGATTAATCCATCTGTAAGAATAAATAAGTCCAGATCGCCCAATTTTATTTTTTTCACTCCAGAAAGATCATCTTCGGCGCTTATACTGAAGGAATTTTTCTCCCGCGCCAACGAGCTGGAAAAAGGAATTATACTAAAAGCTCCTGCTAAAATTCCATTTTTTAAAAGTTCTCTTCTATTCATGATTAAATGTGTGCTTTTCTGATTTTGATCATACTTAAAATAAAAAGCCCCAAAATACCCAGCACAAAGTAACCTTCTGCTACCTGCAGCTGGAACTGAGGTTTTATAAGACTTGCAATACCATAGCTTATGGCTGAAGTAATGATAAATGCCACTCCTCCGGTTAATCCTCCGGCAATACCTGCCGAACTTGGAAATCGTCCGATACAATAAGAAAAATAGTTATTGAAAATAAATCCGGCTGTCACATGAATTGCAAAAGCAAAAGCAACAAGGCTGTACAGATTACTTACATAGTAAGAAAAAATGAACATTAAAATAATTAAAATCAACTGAATAAAATTAGCATATCGGATCTTAGGCAGAAAGGCCTTATTGATTAACGCTTTTCCCAAAAACCCACCCGTCATCCAGGCTAATCCCAAAATCAGAGAAACATATCCCGCAGTAACCTCAGAATATCCCATTTTATGCTCGATAATAAAGGCTCCGCATAGATTAAAGAATATTACCATCGCATAACTAAGCCCACACATCAGCATCCCATAGAAAAAATCTTTGGTTTTAAACATGGAATTATACTCTTGGATCAGGAAACTGATGCGAAAAGGATTCCGTACCTTTAAAGTCTCCCCCGAAAATACCAGTTCTAAAATAAGAAGCAATAAACTGTATCCCGCCAGAACGTAGAAATTGGATTGCCATCCGAAACTCTTTTGGAGATAACCTCCGATAAACGGAGCGATGATAGGCCCTACAGACCATACGATCGTCATGATACTCAAATAATGTTTTCGCTGTTCTCCTTCGTACACGTCTACAAAAAAGGCCCGCTTGGAAACGACGGCAAAACCGGATAAAATACCGTGGAGGACACGCATCGCATAGATTACCATAATATTTTTAGTCGTTGCCGTAATTAAAAAGGTGATCACAAAAAAGGCCAGTGAAAAAATGGACACCGGATAACGCCCAAATGAATCTACAACACTCCCGGCAAAGAACTGCGTTATTCCATAGCTGATCAAAAATATAGAAAGTGTAAGCTGGATACTGCTTTCAGGTAAATGAAGTTCTGTTGCCATGCTGGGCATAGAAGGTAAATAAATATCCGTTGCCAGACCAGACATCGGAATTACTGCAAAAGCCAGCACAGTAGCTATCAATTGATTCTTTTCTTTAAGAGTTCTCATTCCTCTTTTTATTTTTCTTTCAAAAAAAATCTGGATTTCCGAATAATCAGAAATCCAAACTTAAAATTTATTTAATTATTAACCAGTTTCATCGAACCTTCATTATATCTCTCTCCCACATTTGGATATTTCTTCAGAATCGTATCAATAGTATCAAGTTCAGATTGTGAAAGTTCTACATCAATCGCTCCAATATTTTCTTCGAGATATTTAATACGCTTGGTTCCTGGGATAGGAATAATATCATCCCCTTGATTAAGTACCCAGGCCAAAGCCAGCTGGGTTCCTTTGATTCCTTTGGAGCTTGCCAGTTCATTAAATTCCTGAACCAGCTTTCTGTTGTTCTCAAGACTTTCTTCCTGGTAACGTGGTAAAGACCTTCTGAAATCATCTTCTCCAAAATTCTGTACCTCATTAATGTTAGCAAAGAGCCCTCTTGCCAGTGGAGAATAAGGAACTAAGGCAATCCCCAGCTCTCTTATGGTTGGCAAAATTTCTTTTTCTACATCTTTTGTTAAAATGGAGTATTCCGATTGTAACGCAGTAATGGGATGAATTTTATTTGCCTTTTTGATAGATTCTGCTGAAGCCTCAGACAAACCTATATATTTTACTTTTCCGGCCTTTACAAGTTCAGCCATCGCTCCCACTGTTTCTTCAACGGGCACATTCGGATCTACTCTGTGTGCATAATAAAGATCTATCGTATCGATTTTTAATCGTTGTAGACTTAAATCTACAGCCTGTCTGATCCATTCCGGCGAACCATCAAAATAAGTCCCGGGAGCACCACTATGGCTAGCTTTACCGTCCTTAAACCTGAATCCGAATTTTGTGGCAATGAATATTTTATCCCTGTTCGGAACAAGCACTTTGGAAATTAGTTTTTCATTTTCTCCGTTAGCATACATGTCTGCAGTATCCCAGAAATTAACTCCAAGATCCAATGCTTTGTGTAATGTATCAATGCTTTCCTTTTCATCTGTAGGTCCGTAAGCAAAGCTCATTCCCATACATCCCAAACCTATTGCAGATAGCTGCTCTCCTGTGTTTCCTAATTTTCTAAATTTCATGATTTTTTTGTGGTTTTAAATTACTGAAACAAAATTACAACAACATCAATGATGATTGCATATAGAATTCAAACTAAGAATTATAAAATTCAAACTAAGTTACTTCGCAGTGCATTGGGAGTTCTTCCTGTTTGTTTTTTAAAATAATTAGTAAAATAAGCAGGTTCCTCAAATCCTAACCCGTAAGCAATTTCAGAAATATTCCAATCCGTATGCTTCAGCAAAGCATTGGCCTCCTGAATAATCCTGGAAGTGATCTGTTGTGTGGTTGTTTTACCTGTAATCTCCTTTACGGAGCGATTAAGGGAGTTCACATGTACGGAAAGACTCTCCGCATAATCATTAGGGGTTCTTAGTTTTAAATAGGATTCGGGACTATCGATAGGAAACTGCCTCTCTAATAATTCCATGAACAAGGATGCCACTCTTTGTGAAGCATTCTGATGATACTCAAAGTTTTCGGCAGGGTTCATCTTCATGGTTTCATGGATTAAAAGATGTAAATAGCTTCGAAGCATATCATATTTATGAATATAATCAGAATCAATTTCTGTCATCATTTTTACAAATAAGTCAGAAACTGTTTTTTGCTGTTCTTCATTAACAAAGAAAACAGGTGTTCCCCCTATTTTAAAAAGCGGTGAATCCTGGAGGTTTCCCAAACGGCTTCCATTTTGAAGAAACTCATCGGTAAACAGACAAAACCACCCTGTCTGGTTATCATCATCAGCTTCCCAGGAATATGGTATTACCGGATTAGAGAACAGCAGCGCAGGCCTATCCACACGGATCCATTTATTCGCATAGTGAAGTTTTCCTTTCCCGATAATCAGGGATACTTTATAAAAATCCCTTCTGCTGTAAGGAGTAACCAATGCACAATTATCCCGTGAAAAGACATTAAAATGTCCCAGTCCGGAATTAGAAAGGCAGGAAGGATAAACCCTTACCTGCGTACGGTTATAAAATTCCTGTAATGACTCTGATGATTCCATAAGACAAAGTTATAAAATTCAAACAAAAACAAAATAACTTCCTTCTTATTCTTGCGACACAAAAAATGACTGATCTTACGAACAGCCATCAAGAAAAATTTGAATATATAGTGAAATGTGATTAATACGGTGTTCATGTCATTTCAATTAAAATGCCAAAGCAAAAGAAATCATTTATTAATATTTGTTAAAGGATCATAAGCAACTGAGAATGTAACGAATAAATTTGCCGGTGGAATGCAGGTTATGAAATCCGTTATAGAAAGAATAAGTAGGATTATTGACCATTGTGTTCAAATACCAACTATTGCCTGGCTTAATTGAAAAGAATATAAATAACGATTAACTTCTTATAAATTGGTGAATTGTATGATTATAATTTGTAATTTTAAAGAAGAGATCTGATTTTCAGGCTCTCAAGATCATTTATTACTCAATCTAATTTCAATACTTATGGAAAATATAAAATTTGAAATATCTCCATATCAGGATGAATTGCAGATATTAATTGACGACAAGAAGGCTGGCTATATGTCCATAGCGATTGATGGCAGGCAATTAATTGTATATTATACAAAGCTTAATGAAGAACTCGAAGGACACGGATATGCCAAGATGCTTTTAGATGAACTGGTACGGTACGCAGAAGAAAAGGACCTGCTGATAGACCCTGAATGTGATTTTGTAAGACAACAGTTTGAAAATCACCCGAAACGATATAACGACATCTGGCACGCCTGATATCAATCCTCCCACCAGGCTTTGAACTGATGATCCTGCTCATCCAGGCTAACTGTTTCACCGATCATAGGAGTAAGAATACGTAGATTTTTTTCCTTACCTAAACTTGTTATTTTTTGCAATGGCTCATTCCATGGATGTAGGGCTAAAGCAAATTTCGAAGAGTGAACAGGAATAATATTCCTTGCATTAACATCTATACTCGCCTGTATAACATCTTCAGGAAGTGCATGAATGTATTTCCATGCTTCATTGTACTGGCCGTTTTCCATGATTGCATAATCGAAAGGACCATATTGATCACCGATCATTTTAAAGTGGGTATCATAACCGCTATCCCCTCCTAAAAATATCTTTTTAGTAGGAGTTTCCAAAACGTAAGAAGTCCACAATGTTCCGTTCCTCTTTATTTTTCTTCCTGAAAAATGTCTTGCCGGAGTAAAAGTAATTTTAATATTATTCTTTAAATATGCCATTCCTCCCCATTCTTCTTCAATAAGCATATTTTCTTGATAACCCCATTTTTCAAAATGTGCTCCGACTCCCAATGGTAAAATAACGCTTCCTACCCTGTCTTTTATCTTTTTGACAGTAGGATAATCCAAATGATCAAAGTGATCATGGGTAATAACAAGATAATCAAGATCCGGGATATCCTCGGGTTTGAAAATATCAGACCCTGGAAAAGCTTTGTTAAAAAATTTAAATGGAGAGCCATACGTACTCAAAACAGGATCTATCAGAAAGGATACTCCATCTGTCTGAATGAAATAAGATGAATGCCCTAACCAGACATATACATCCTGGTCTTTTGGGATCTCTTTTAAAATGGTATGAACTGATGGTATATTTTTCAGTGGTTTTAAAAGCGGATCTTTTTTAGCCACAAAAAAATCATACAGAACCTTTGGCATGCTATAGCCTTCAGCAATTGATGGTGTATAACTAAGGTTTTGAAACTGTTTATCTTTATAAAGCTTTGAATGCTTCATTCTCTCCAGTCTTTTTCCAGCAGGTTCGGCACCAAAAACTTCCCGGCTTGTTATTATGTAGTATGCTACTATAAGCAGGATGGCAATCGCAATAAATAAATACATCATTTGATAAATAAAGTTCAAATGTATTAACTTTTAGTGTGAATTGGTAGGCAGACCTAATAAATAACTCATTTATTTAACGCAATATTATAGTTCACACTTAAAAAATTATTAGTATTTTAATATCAGGATGATTTTAAACGCCTAAATTTGTAGGTTTTAAACACAAAAATTTTGAAAATTACATTTATTTTATTTGGACTTATTTTTCTGTGGTCCTGTTCTTCTCTCACCAATAGCGAGCGGCAGGAAGGGACACTTATTGAGCCTGAGCAGCTCAAAAAAGATGTGGATTATGCATATACTAAATTAAAAGAAATGCATCCTCAGCTCTACAGATATATTACAAGAAAAGATCTGGATTTTAAAATCGACAGCATTAAGCAAACCATCAACGAACCTCTTACTCCAACACAGTTTTATTTCAAATTACAACCCGTTATTACAAGCATCAGAGAAGGGCATCTCTCACTGATGATTCCTTTTGAAAAATTAAAGCGTGAATATGGAGGAAGAAAATTATTTACGTACTTCAAATATTACATTAAGGATGACCATCTTTATATCATCTCGAATAAAGATTCCATTCAGAATATAAAACCAGGCACCGAAATACTGAGTATCAATAATGTTCCGATATCTTTCTATATCAGCAAATACAGAAAGCTGATCAGCAGCGATGGCAGAAATACTACATTTACACCCTATTACCTGAAAGATATGTTTTTTGTTTTTTTCAGCATGGAAAACGGCTTTTTGGAACAGGTGAAAATTGAAACCTTGTATAACAATAAAAAACAAACTTTCATTATCGAACGGGATAAGCAAAGCGAAGCAGAAAAGGCTAAATCTCAAACCCAGGCTAACGGAAATTTTCACTGTCCTATGAACAGAAATTTCAAATTTCTGGATGAGAACAATTCAATTGCATACATCAATATAAAAAAATTCTCAAACAATAAATCTGACAGGTTTTATAAAAATACATTCGAAAGAATTAAAGAAGCTAAATCAGACTATCTGATATTAGACATCCGGAATAATTACGGAGGTTCTTTACAGGAAATTAATAATCTTTATTCCTATCTTGTTTCAGAACCATTCACTTTAATAAAACCTTCGAGGCTCAATTCAGGCTATACCCCACTAAAAACAAATTATTTCAAAAAGAGCAGCCCTTTGGAATATGCATTAAAAGGAATTACCTATCCAACATACTTTTTCCTTAAAACCCTTCATACTTATAAAGGCAACGACGGCAAATTCTATTATAAGATAAAAGCAGACAATGTAACAAAACCCAATAAAAATGCTTTTCATGGAAAAATTTTTGTACTGGTTAATGGCGGAAGTTATTCTGCATCTTCCATTATCAGCTCAAAGCTCAAGTTTGATAAGGTAGCAACCCTCGTTGGAGAGGAAACAGGCGGGGCAAATGACGGAACCGTAGCCGGATTTTATTCTTATCAGGTCCTTTCTAACTCCAAACTTACACTGCCTATCGGCTTACTGCTGGTAAATCCGAATATAACACTCACCAACTCTCAGAGAGGGGTGATCCCGGATGTAACGATCACAGAAACTTTACAGGATATTATCAACAAAAATGATGTACAGCTTGCGTGGGTAAAAAAGGAGATTGAAAAAGAGAAAGCCAGAAAGATTAAATAGATCTTCAGATGAAAAATGCATTTTTTTCCGTTCAAAAAAGAGATTCGGAATATTATAAAAATATCACCAGCGATTCTTTTTATCACATCTTCCTGTTGGAGGGAGTGGGAAAAATCATTGTAGATTTCGTGGAATATGATTTTGAGGGAAACATTGTCCTTTTTTCTTCCCCTTTCCAGAATATCCGGATCGTCACTGAGACCGTTCTTAAGATTGATGATCTCAGCTTCCACAGTGATTTTTATTGCATAGAATTTCATAAGAAAGAAGTAGCCTGTAACGGATTGCTTTTTAACAATATTTACCTCTTTCCTTATTTCAAACTGACTGCAGAGGTCTTTGAAGAAATTTCAGGCTATTTTTCTAAGATCCGGAAAGTAGATCCTGAGGAGGATTTTTCACAGGCCGTTTTACAATCTTATCTGCAGTTAATCCTGGCAATTTGCAGTAAAGAAAAAAATAAAATATTCCCGGACAAGGATCTGATAAAGGATGATTTCAAAGAGTTAAAATCTTTCCAGGATTTGGTAGAAATTCATTTCCTTACGGAAAAAAATCTATCGTTTTACGCCGATCTTTTACATATCACTCCCAACACGTTAAGCAAAAAGATCAAATCCCGATTTAATAAAACACCTTCTCAGATTATTCAGGAAAGAGTTATCCTGGAGTCTAAAAAACAAATTCACCTGACCCGGAAATCCATGAAAGAAATTGCAGCAGAACTTAACTTCAGTGATGAATTTTATTTCAGTAAATATTTTAAAAAACATACCGGCGTTTCCCCTACTCATTTCAGGAAAGAAGCAGGAATTTCCATCGTTGCAGATTTGTACAAATAACGTCCACAATTCTCCATTTTATAGGTTAGACATTCAATCTAATTTTGTCAAAAAAAAATAATATGATTGAATTCTTAGCACACTCACAGAAAAACTTCATCCATATTCTAAGGGTTAGTGTTTTTATCGTTATGGCCTGGATCGGAGGACTAAAAGCATTTCATTATGAAGCGGAAGGTATTATTCCTTTCGTAGCCAATTCTCCTTTTATGAGTTTCTTCCTTAATACGAAATCTTCAGATGCAGATAACTACAAATTCCATAAAAATAAAGAAGGAGAGTGGATTCCAGCCAATGTAAAATGGCATGAAGCAAATGGTACCTACGTGTTTTCCTATGCATTGGGAAGTTTCATTGTTGGCATTGGAATTCTTGTTGTATTGGGTATATTCTATCCAAAGATTGGTTTATTATCCGGGATTTTAACCGCGGGAATGTCAATAGTAACGCTTTCATTTCTGATTACAACTCCCGAAACATGGGTTCCGGATCTCGGAGGGCCTGATCATGGTTTTCCTTTCCTCTCAGGAGCCGGCAGACTGGTGATCAAAGATATGATCATGTTGGGCGCCGGATTGGTAATAGCTTCTGACTCAGCAAAAAGTATTTTAAGCAGATAAATTTTCGGCGGGCATTCTGCCCGCAAAATTTATCCCTGAAATTCTATCACAAGATTTTCTATTGTTACAATATACTTACCATAAAACTTTTGAAACCAATACTTCCCAAGTAAATACAAAGAAAACAATCCAAACAATACAGAACCTATAAGAATGCCGGCAATCTTAAGATCACTTAACGGTTGTGGTCTTGGAATAAATTCAAGCACAATAATAATTTCACATACCAGAAAGGGGATAAAACTGAGATAAAATGAAAGGTAATATTGTTTATTGAGCTCAAATTGATGAAGCAGGTCCTTTAATCCATCGTAAGTTTTCATTTGCGGATTACTTATGTCCTTGTAAAGCTTAAAAAATTTACTGAAAAAGAAAAATGTAACTATGGCCATAGAAGCCAAAAGTATCGTGAGATAAAACTTAAATTTAAAAGGAGCACCACATAACCAGACAATGGCAAATCCAAAAATAAAAATCCCAATTGTGGAGAAGAATTCCTTTCTCATATTTTTACGCATCCTTTCCAAAGGAAGGCTAATCTTGTTTTTATTTTCAATACTGATTTCCGGTGTTTCCTCAAAAACATCATCATTCCAGGTATTTTTCAATTCATCTATATTCATTGTTATTGATTTAAAAATTAGTACTTATTTGTGTTTAAGATATCTTTCAACTTATTTTTGGCGCGATTCATTTTCACCCTTACATTACCTTCTGAAATTCCCATTTGTTCAGCGATTTCACGTCCGGGAAAATCTTCCAGATAATAAAATATAAAAGCTTTATCAATAGGATTCAATTGATGGATAGCCTGATACATAGCCGCCAGCTTTTCCTCTTTTTCGTGGTCATATTCCTCCTGTTCAATTTTGTAATGAGCAAAATCATCATTTCCTATAAAGCTTCTTTTCTTTTCGGATTTTAGAAAGATAATGGCCGTATTCAGGGCTATTCTGTACAACCAGGTTGAAAATTCACTTTGCCCTTTAAATCCTGGATATGCTCTCCAAACCTGATAGGTAATTTCCTGAAAGAGATCATCGCGGTCGTCTTTATCGTCCATGTACATTTTAGAAATCTTAAAAATGATTCCTTTATGCTTTTCGATTCTTTCTAAAAATTCTTTTTCTAGTTTGCTCATGGTTCCTGGCTCTATGGAGTTAGTGACATTTCATAGAAAATGTTACAATCTTTTGTAAAAAATAGTGAAATCTAATAAGATCAATAAAAAGTTTGATATCACATTTTCTTTTTACCATTGGTAAATCGAATAAAATACAGTTATGGGAAATTTGTATCATAAAATAAATAGAAATGATATCAACAACAAATCCCTTAGAAGGAAAACATGTCATTGTCATGGGAGGCAGTGCAGGAATAGGTTTTGCAACTGCTAAAGCTGCCGCTGAAAAAGGAGCTGTTATTACTATTGTTGCTTCGAATCAACAACGTATAGATTTCGCTCTGAAGCAACTTCCCGGGAATGCAAAAGGTCAGGCTGCAGACCTAAGTAAAGAAGAAAATATTAAAAATTTCTTTGCTGTTCAATCCTCTTTTGATCATCTGGTATACACCGCCGGTGAAAACCTTCAACTGAACCATATTGATGAAACTTCCCTTTCAGAAGCGCAAAAATTCTTTACAATCCGGTATTGGGGTGCTCTTGCTGCTGTAAAATATGGTGCTCCGAAAATAAATCAAGGCGGATCCATTACTTTAACGAGTGGAATTGCAGGCAACCGGCCGGGAAAAGGTTGGGGTATTGCAGCCAGCATTACTTCAGCCATGGAAGGTTTTGCCAGAGCAATGGCAGTTGAACTTGCTCCAACGAGAGTTAATATCGTATCTCCTGGCATAGTAAAAACAGATCTATGGGGAGCTATCCCGGAAAATGAACGGGAGAAAATGTATCAACAATATGCGGAGGCATTATTGGTAAGAAAAGTAGCCACTCCTGAAGATATTGCTCTTGCTTATATTTACCTGATGGAGCAAAGTTTCGGGACGGGTAATACAATAGTTGCAGATGGCGGCGGGGTGCTAGTTTAAAAAAGAATGCAATTTTCAGCATTGGGTTTAAAGAATTCATATTTTAAATTTTAAGCTGAACTAAATAAAAAACCGTACTTCATTTAAATTGAGTACGGTTTTTTTATTTTGGACTGACCTACTGGCTAGAATATGTAATCTGTGCTTAAGAAATTAGAATCATGTTCCCGGACAATTGTATTCAGGAGCTCTTTATTGGATTCTGTAAGTTTTGCAGCTACCAAAGATCTTATAGAGAAAGACCGTAGCGCATCAAATACAGAAAGCGTTCCCTCTGCACTATCTTTTCTTCCCGTAAACGGAAAAACATCCGGGCCTCTCTGTGCCTGGCAATTAATATTAACCCGGCTAACCAGATTAACGAATGAATCAATAAGTTTTGAAACTTCATGTGGGTCTTCACTGAAAATACTTACCTGCATTCCATGGGAAGCATTCACCTGGTATTCAATAGGCTCCTCAATATCATCAAAAGGGACAACAGGTATCACGGGACCAAACTGCTCCTCATGGTATAACTTCATCTCACTTGTTACCGGATATACTACGGCAGGAAATACAAAAGAAGCTTCAGTATAGCCACCGTTTTCATTCAATACTTTAGCACCATGAGCAATGGCATCATCAATACATTCTTTCAAATAAGGCGGTTTATTGACTTCAGGAAGCGGTGTTACTTTCACATCTTTTTCCCAAGGCAATCCGGGCTTCAAAGCAGAGACAGCCTTATTCAGCTTTTCTGTGAATTCGGCGGCAACCTCTTTCTGTACAAAAAGAAGCTTTAACGCTGTGCATCGCTGACCATTAAAGGACAGCGCTCCCAAAATACACTCGTTTACCGCTACATCCAGATTGGCATTTTTAGTAATAATCGCTGCATTTTTTGCATCAAGACTTAAAATAGCACGTAAACGATTTACTTTCGGATGTAACTTTTTCAATCCATTAGCCACTTTACTGGATCCTATAAACGCCAGAACATTCACTTTTCCACTTTCCATAATAGGAGTGATGATTTCAGATCCTTTCCCATAAAGTGTGTTCACAGTTCCTTTTGGAAACGCCTCTTTAAAGGCATTCAATAAAGGATAGTGGGCTAAAACACCATGTTTGGGAAGTTTAAACAGAATGGTATTCCCCATGATAAGAGCCGGAATAAGGGTTGTGAATATTTCATTTAAGGATAATTAAAAGGTCCCATACTCAGGACAACACCAAGAGGAGCTCTGCGAATCTGTGCAATCGTTCCTTCTGCCTGCTGAAAACGGGAAGATTCCCGGTCCAGATCTTTCAGTGCGTCTATGGTTTGGTTGATATAATCTACTGTACGATCAAATTCTTTTGTAGAATCGGCCAGGGTTTTCCCGATCTCCCACATCAAAAGCTTAATCACAAGATCACGTTGCTGAATCATGAGATACACAAATTTTTCCATACATTTGATGCGTCCTTCTACAGACATGGTCGGCCATTCCCCAAGACCATTATCATACGCTTTTACACAAGCCTCAAGAACCTCCATAGCATCTGCAGGACTGATATTAGGGATACTTCCCAGTAACTTTCTCTCAAGCCCATTTTCTGTAGGAATACAAACTGGGGAATAAATCTCCGTGACATCACCTTTCCACTCTATAAGTTCACCATTAAGCAAATAGGTTCTCTGATGAATTTCCGGAACTTTGAATTCTTCCGGTATTTCATTTTCGCTTTTAAAAATCTCATGGAATGATGTGTTCTGTGCTGAATTCATATTTTTTATCTTTTTAATAATTAAGTGTCCACTTTGTTAGAATAAAGGTAGACCTTACAAATGATTATAAAAATAGTCAGCTAATAGATTCGGTCTATTTAAAGACTGTTTGAATTAAAATTAATATTCAATCCAAAAAAAGAATAATTTTGTCTTAAAATAAAATCCAATGTTTTCAAAATTAATTTTCACCACGCTATTATCTGTTTCTGTATTCCTTTTTGCTCAAAACTCCCATAATGCCAATACCATTATGATGGGAGGGAAACCGGTACAAACGTATTCCAAACTACCGGCCGTAAATAAAGCAGCGCCAAAGTTCACCCTTACCGATGTTTCAATGAAAGATCAGACCCTGGATTCCTACAAAGGAAAATTTCTTATTCTTAACATCTTTCCGAGTGTAGATACCGGTGTTTGCTCAGCTTCAGTCCGACATTTCAATGAGGATGCAGCTAACCTTCCCAATACAGTAGTTCTTTGTATTTCTAAAGATCTGCCGTTTGCACAAAAAAGATTTTGCGGAGCCGAAGGGATAAAAAATGTGGTTATGCTTTCTGATTTCCGCTCTGATTTCGGAAAAACTTACGGTGTAGAGATCACCGATTCTATGATGAAAGGTCTCTTAAGCCGGGCCGTCGTAGTAATTGATCCTTCAGGAAAAATTGTATATGAAGAGCAGGTAGCAGACATTTCAAAAGAACCTGATTACGAAGCAGCTATTAAAGCTGTGAAACATTAAGTGTTCATCGTATAGGATAAAAACCTCCGTCAATTAGAATTGGTGGAGGTTTTTTATTTAAAATAATGAATCTAATTCATTAAGCTCGCTGAAGAATAATACAAAAATAATAAGGCCAATGCATCATCAACTGAATCATCTACCTCAATGCTGAAAACAGGATTTCCAAACCATTTCCTGTGGGTTTGAATATCAATGATTAATTTCTTTTGTTCGTACAACTGCATTCCTTTATCTGATGTGAAACGACAAATCTTTATATCCGATTCATCTGCTTTTATAATCAGATCTTTTCCAAAATCTGTATAATAAATTACTTTCCTACCATCCGAAAGTTCAATATCATTCCATAAAAATCCTACATTTTTAATATGATATCGTTTAGAATCACATACAATGTATCTTTTCCATGAGATCAATTTGTTTGCTTCTACAATTTTTCCGATCTCTGAATTATTTTCTGAAAACAAGACCAACTGCCTCTTTTCAAATTTTGCGGTATATCTTTTCAAAGGCTTACTTTAAATTTAAACGGATTATACTTAATAAATAATTATCTACACCTATTCTTATTTTATTTTGCTTGAGATAACAATCTCCATGTGTTGTGGCAATCCCAAAGCTATTTTTTCTTAACCGATGAAAAATTTAAATTTCTGTTTAACTAATTTTCATTAAAATTTTCTACATGCATCTTTATCCTTATTCAAGTTCGTGATCAAATCTTCATTGGAAAAATTACTAAAGTCTTAAATCTCTTTACTGTGAACTCTTTAAAACAGGCTGTTTTGATTGGGTTGCATTTCATTCCAAACCTCATCACAAATATTAGCAGTTGAAATTTTCTTTTCATCATGGTTTTATATAAAAATAAAAAAACTTTGCAATAAGCAAAGTTTTTTATTGAATATTTTTTCAAAAATTATAATAAATTATCATCGACTATATTAGGAAGGGTAACTTTTAAATTCGGCTCTACTTCCATTGCCCTTTTGATAGCAAAAACAGCTCCTTCATTTCTCGCCCAGCTTCTTCTTGAAATTCCGTTATTCACGTCCCAGAAAAGCATAGACTTTAACCTTCTGTCAGCATCATCACTCCCATCCAGCAACATTCCGAAACCTCCGTTGATTACTTCTCCCCAACCGACACCACCGCCGTTGTGAATAGAAACCCAGGTCGCCCCCCCGAAAACTATCACCAATTACGTTGTGGATGGCCATATCCGCTGTAAATCTTGAACCGTCATAAATATTGGAAGTCTCTCTGTACGGAGAATCTGTACCCGATACATCATGATGATCTCTTCCTAATACCACCGGTCCTATTTCTCCGTTTTTTATAGCTTTATTGAAGGCTTCAGCGATCTTCATTCTTCCTTCTGCATCGGCATATAGTATCCTTGCCTGTGAACCCACAACCAATTTGTTTTCCTGTGCACCTTTGATCCATTGGATATTATCTTTCATCTGCTGTTGGATCTCCTCCGGAGAATTTTGCTGAATTTCTTCCAATATCCTGCAGGCGATATCATCTGTTTTTTGAAGATCTTCCGGCTTTCCACTCGTACAAACCCAACGGAATGGCCCAAAACCGTAATCAAAGCACATTGGTCCCATAATATCCTGAACATAACTTGGAAACTTGAATTCCCTTCCTAATGTCGGATTCTCGGCCATTACATCTGCGCCGGCTCTTGAAGCTTCTAATAAAAAGGCGTTACCATAATCAAAGAAGTAAGTTCCTTTTTCTGTATGTTTATTAATGGCAGCTGCATGTCTCCTTAAAGTTTCCTGAACTTTTTCTTTAAATAATTCAGGATTTTCCGCCATCATCGTATTTGATTCTTCAAAACTTTGTCCCACAGGATAATATCCTCCCGCCCATGGATTATGCAGCGATGTCTGATCCGAACCGATATCAATCTTAAGACCTTCTTCATCAAACTTTTCCCAAACCTCAACTACATTTCCTAGATAAGCCAATGAAACAGTCTCTTTATTTTCCTGCGCTTTTCTCACTCTTGCTACCAGCTCATCTACATTTTCATGGATTTCGTTTACCCATTTCTGATCATGACGAATCTTTGTAATTTTAGGATTTACTTCAGCACACACGGTAATACATCCTGCAATATTTCCAGCTTTTGGTTGTGCTCCGCTCATTCCTCCCAATCCTGAAGTTACAAATAAGCCACCTTTTGTTTCTTTATTTATTTTTCTGAAAGCATTCAGTACTGTTATTGTTGTTCCATGAACAATT
This sequence comes from Chryseobacterium proteolyticum, assembly GCF_046591535.1. Taxonomy (NCBI): domain Bacteria; kingdom Pseudomonadati; phylum Bacteroidota; class Flavobacteriia; order Flavobacteriales; family Weeksellaceae; genus Chryseobacterium; species Chryseobacterium proteolyticum. The sequence continues at coordinate 1,138,539 of NZ_JBJLWK010000001.1, forward strand.
CCCTGCGGACCGATGTACATATAACTTCCTGCAGTCATTTGCCCATATTGGGAAACCCCTAACGCATTGAACTTCTCCCAATCATCGGGCTTAGAATAGTTTGGAATAACCATTCCGTTCGTTACCACAACCCGTGGCGCATCTTTGTGCGAAGGAAATAATCCCATCGGATGTCCGGAATACATGACAAGGGTTTGCTCATCATTCATTTCAGACAAATACTTCATCGTTAAAAGATACTGTGCCCAGTTTTGAAAAACAGCTCCGTTTCCACCATACGTTATCAGCTCATGGGGATGTTGTGCTACCGCATAATCCAGATTATTCTGAATCATTAGCATAATAGATTTTGCCTGTTCCGATTTCCCCGGATATTCAGTGATAGGTCTTGCTTTCATTTCATAATCCGGACGGAATCGATACATATAAATTCTGCCATACTGCTCAAGCTCTTCTCTGAATTCAGGTAATAATTCTGCATGGAATTTAGGCTCAAAATAACGTAAAGCATTCTTTAATGCTAACTTTTTCTCCTCTTTACCCAAAATTTCTTTACGTTTGGGAGCGTGATTTATATTGGTTTCGTATGGTTTGAATGGTGGCAATACGCTAGGTATACCTTGTTGTATAAGTTCCTGGAATGTCATAGCAATGAGTAAATTATTCGTTTAAAATTCAAAGTTTTAAAGATATTCAAAATAGAAAATATAATGCAATGAAAACATAAAAAATTCCCTTTCTCCGAAAGCTATTACCAGAATGTATATCAATTTTAAGATCAACCCAAAAAAAATAAAGCCATTAACCTGTTTTATTATGTATCAGCGTTTTGAAGTATAACAACCAATCTAAAGGCAATAAAAAACCTTACCCGGTTGAGTAAGGTGTATTTTACCATCTTAAATATATGAATGCAAATCTTTATCTTATTATGTAAGGACATCATCATTTTCCTCTTCATGATCATCATCGTTATCACTGGTACTCCAGTAATTATTTTCTTCATCTTCGGATCCAATCTCTTCCATATCGTCATCTTCTTCAGATCCCGGAACGTCCAGATCCATTTCCATATCATAACTGTCTTCATTTTCATCGAGAATAGGATTTCCATCCCCGTCTAAAGGAACATGCTTTTCCTTATTGAAGAAATCTTCATTAGGATTGTAATCCATCTCTCTCAGTTTTCTGTTTTGTTCGTTGATGTTATCTTCTGGTATCATAGTATTTGTATTTAGTGTTACTGATAGAGAACAAAAATAATTCCAAGTTCTGTTTATTGCTCAGAATAAACATCAGGATTAGCACAATGTGGCATTTTTTCTCCTTTTGAAAAAGCAATAATATTTTCCGCTGCTGATTTTGCCATTCCATTCCTTGCTTCAACTGTTGCGGATCCTATATGAGGCAATACACATACACTGGAAAGTTCGAGGATCGGATCGTCTTTTACAATAGGTTCAGGATTAGTAACATCCAGTCCTGCTCCCCATATTTCCCTTGAAACCAAAGCTTCATAGAGATCACCCTGATGATGAAAACCTCCTCTTGCCGTATTGATAAAGATAGCATCGGGTTTCATCTTCTCAAAGACCGATCGGTTAAAAAGTTCTGTATGTTCAGGAATAAAACTGGCATGAATACTCAGAACATCAGACTGCCTGATCAATTCATCAAAAGAAACATATTGTGCGTTCAACTCCCTTTCAGCTTCTTCGTTATGGTGCCTGTTGTGATAAATGATATTCATATCAAAAGCTTTCAGGGATTTCTTTGCCATTTCAAAACCAATCCTTCCCAAACCGAAAATCCCCAGGGTTTTGCCGTATAGCTCTTGTCCTAATGCATGAAGGGGATCAAAATCTCCCCAATTCCCCTCCTTTACCTTCCCATAATTATAACTTGCTCTTCTTGCCACCGATTGCATTAACAAAAACGCAACATCAGAGGTAGCTTTACTTAGGACGTCCGGTGTATTTCCAACCGGTATATTTCTACGGGTCGCTTCCTGAATATCCACATGATCGAAACCAACAGAATATAAAGCAATTGCTTGCACATTAGGGCATTCGTTAAAAAAATCCTTGTCAAATGAATGGGTTCCTACATTGAGAATGGTATCGGTATCCTTGCAATAGTTTATCCACTCTTCATGTGAAAGTTGATCATTTTCAGGGATAATAACATCCATTCCAGCCTCTTTCAGCATTTTTATTCCTGCTTCAGGAATTCTTTTATTGATGAATACTTTCATTATCTTAACTTTTTTTCCAATAAAAAACCCCACCCATTGTCTAAGTGAGGCTTTAACTTTAATATAAAAATTACTTCTTCTCTTCTGATTCTCTTCTATTTTTATCGCCGACCCCGGAAGCCATTTTCTGAATTTCATCGCGGACCTCTTTCGCCGATTTCTGTGCTTGACTTATAAAACCCTGTTTTGTTGCTTCCTGATTTCGGCTCTTCATTTCATTGAAATAATCCTTTGCTTTTTGAGAATGACTTTCTACATTATATCCCGGATTATTGTAAATGTTTTTCTGAATATTACTAAAGTCGTGTGACGATTTAAATCTGTTTGTGTCCATAATCATAAGATTTAAGTGATTTCGTCATAGAAAAGCTTCAATTTCTGTTCCGAAAATCAGTGCCGATTTGTCATTTTTCTTTCAATCCTCCGTCACGAAAAGCCTAGAAACGATTATAGAAATTTTGAATCATATCACGAATTTATTTTAATCTTATCAATTCCCCTTTCCTTTTAACAATATTTTTATAGTCCCACTGAATTTGCTGAGATTTCATAAGCCATCTTTTCAGATCAGCTGTATTGATTTGTTCACGAGACGTATATCTTTTTTCTGCTGCCTTGAATGAACCTTCGGTCTTTAAATCGTCTTCATCAAATGATTGCCCGCTCCAGAACATCAGCCGTACAGAATCTTTAAGCTTACTGTAACCTACAATCGGATTCCCTTCCAGAAACCACACAGGATGCCTGTGCCATATCTTATTTTCAGCATGTTCCAGCTCCTGATCAATAACAAGTGAAAGCATTGTGCAGATCTCCTGATCTGATGGGGACTGTGCGTTATTATAATCTGATATGTCAGGATTTATCATTAACTAAGAATTGGTATTATTGAGCATAGGTACAAATTTATAGGCTCCGAATTCCTCTTTCTCAATTTCCGTAGGCGAAACTTTTGTAAACCTGTACAGTACCTGTTCATCTGTCGGTCCAAGTGGAATCACCATTTTCCCTCCTACTTTCAATTGTTTTAGTAATTCCACGGGCAGCACTGAAGCTCCACATGTAACGATGATCTTGTCAAATGGAGCGAAAGTTGGCAATCCTGCAAAACCGTCACCAAAACTCTGAAATTTTGGAAAAAGATTAAGCTCCCTTAATTTTTTCTTAGAAAAATCGAACAGGTCTTTTTGTCTTTCTACAGTATACACCAGGGCTTTCATTGCCAATAACACAGCAGTCTGATACCCACATCCTGTTCCAATTTCCAGAACTTTCTCTCCCGGGATTACCTGTAAAAGCTCTGATTGCTCTGCAACCGTTGAAGGATGCGAAATGGTTTGATGGGCCAGAATGGGAAAAGCACGGTCTTCGTAAGCGAAGTCTTCAAAAATACTTTCAATAAAAAGATGTCTCGGAACTTCATTCATTGCCGAAAGTACATTTTGATCCGTAATCCCAATTCTCTGTTGAAGATATTCAACTAAAATCTTTCTTTTTCCTTTATGTACAAACGAGTCTTGCGTCATTTAGATAGTAGTTATTAGGTTGCTGGTGCTAGTTTCACACAAAAGTAAGAATTAGATTTCAGATTTCAGGAAGCTACCTTAATTTTTGATGATTAAAGTCAAAAGTCTTTATATCTGAAATATCATACCTAATTTATATCTTTACACAAATTAAAAAAGCTATGTTGAAAGCAGGTTTGGTAGGTGCCGGACATTTGGGAAAAATACACTTAAAGCTTCTCAATCAATCAGATAAGTATGATTTTGTAGGTTTTCATGATAAAGATGTAGAAAACGGAAAAAAATTGGAAGCCGAGTTTGGCTATACCTATTTTGAAAATTTTGATGATCTGTTGAATCAGATTGATATGCTGGATATTGTAACGCCTACGGTTTATCATTATGATTATGCATTAAAGGCCATTGAAAAAAAAATTGCATTTCTTCATTGAAAAACCGGTAACACAAACGCTTGAACAAGCTGAAGAAATCCTTTATAAGTGCCGTGAAAATGGAATAAAAGCACAGGTAGGACACGTGGAAAGGTACAATCCTGCCTTTATGGCAACTAAGGATTATATTAAAAATCCCATGTTCATTGAAATCCACAGATTGGCTGAATTCAATCCAAGAGGAACCGATGTTTCTGTGGTCCTGGACCTGATGATCCACGATCTGGACATTTTATTGAGTATAGTTAAATCTAAGGTAAAAAGCATCCATGCAAGCGGTGTATGTGTCGTAAGTAAAACTCCAGATATTGCGAATGCCAGAATAGAATTTGAAAACGGATGTGTTGCCAACCTTACCACTTCAAGAATCTCTATGAAAGCCATGAGAAAAAGTCGCTTCTTTCAAAAAGATGCCTACATTTCTGTTGACTTCCTTGAGAAAAAAGCAGAAGTAATCCGTATGAAAGATGCTCCGGAAACACCTACTCCATTCGACATGATCATCGAAAATGCCGAAGGAGAAAAGAATCAGATTTTATTCGAGTATCCTAACATCCAGCCCAACAATGCCATATTAGATGAGCTCAACTCATTTGCCGATTCCATTACTGAAGATAAAAATGTAGAAGTATCACTGGAAGACGGAACTGAAGCGCTAAAAGTAGCATTGGAAATTATGAAATTAATCACAAGCAAATAACTACTCTTTTCACTTTGGACTTTCACATTTAATCACTGATATTATTTTAAAACCTGTTTAATAAGGTTAAATCCAAGAAAGCCTTTCAGTTTAAATGGCTGTGGTAAAAATACAATCATACTTCCTCTTTAAATTGTTTATATATTTAAAGAGGATTTTTAATTTTAATTCAATAATTTTTAAATATATTTGTGATTAGTAAACTTATAATTCTAAAATCAATCCCATAATCTTATAAAATCCAACTATGAAACGAACCATCCTAATATCCGCACTTTTATTGTCTCAATTTGGGACATCACAATTATTGAAAACAAACGGTCAAAAAATAGTTAATGACAAAGGTGAGAATATCCAGCTAAAAGGCCTAGGCTTGGGAGGATGGATGCTGCAGGAAGGATACATGCTCAAAACAGCAGATTTTGCAGGTCCCCAGTATAAAATCAAGCAAAAGATTTCTGAATTGATCGGTGAAGATGGGATGAAAGAATTTTATAAAGCATACTGGAAAAACGGAATAACCAAACAGGATATTGATATGCTTGCAAAAGCAGGCTTTAATTCTATAAGGCTTCCGATGCATTATAACCTGTACACATTGCCAATTGAACAAGAGCCCGTAAAAGGACAGAATACATGGCTTGAAGAAGGCTTTAAAATGACGGATGATCTTCTGAAATGGTGCGCTGATAACAAAATGTATCTGGTTCTTGACCTTCATGCTCTTCCTGGAGGCCAGGGAAATGATGTAAACATATCAGACAACGATAAATCTAAACCGTCACTTTGGGAAAATGAAGAAAATCAGAAAAAAACCATTGCATTCTGGAAAAAGCTGGCAGAACGTTATAAAGATGAACCATGGATAGGTGGTTATGACCTCATCAATGAGCCTAACATCAATTTCACAGGAAAAAATCCTAACGGAACAGATGAAATGTCAAATGCCCCATTATGGAAATTCCAGAAAGAAATTACAGAAGCCATCCGTGAGGTGGACAAAAAACACATCATTATTCTGGAAGGAAACGGATGGGGAAACAACTATAACGGCCTGACTCCTCTTTGGGATAATAATCTGGTCTTCAGCTTCCATAAATATTGGAACAACAATGATGACGCGACCATAAAAGGAATTCTGGATTTAAGAGAAAAGCATAATATTCCGATATGGTTGGGAGAAACAGGGGAAAACTCTAATGTATGGTTTACGGAACTGACCCAGCTGATGAATAAACACAATATTGGCTATGCTTTCTGGCCAATGAAAAAGATCGATAATACGGCAGGAATTGCCAATGTAAAAATTACACCCGAGTATCAGAAACTGTTAGACTATTGGAAAAACGGAGGTGAAAAACCTTCAAAAGAATTTGCAACAAAAGCTTTAATGAAAATTGCAGATAATTATAAATTCAGTAATGTTGAAATAAAAAGAGACGTTATCGATGCTATGTTCAGACAGGTAACCGATGACTCTACAAAACCATTTAAAAATCATCAGGCACCGGGAAGAATCTTTGCTACCGACTATGATTTGGGCAGAATGGGTTCAGCATATCTGGATAAAGACTTCATCAATCTGTGGGTTAGTGATCCTGCCAAAAGATCTGAATGGAATGCAGGTCACCAGATGAGAAATGACGGAGTGGATATTTATTTGTGTAATGACAAAGTAACTAATGCGTATTATGTAGGAAAAACCGAAAAAGGAGAATGGTTGCAATACACAATTAATAGTAAAGCAGACAAAGCATATACCTTCGGTATAAGATATGCCGCTGGTAATGATTCGAAATTGAGAATTGAAGACGCCGCAGGAAAACAGCTTGCAGTTGTTTCACTGGCATCAACAGGAGGAAAAAATCAATGGAAAACTAGTTCTGTGAAGAACGTTAATCTTAAAAAAGGGGAAAACAAGATCAGAATCATTTTTGAAAATGACGGCGTTGATGTTAATTATTTTGAAGTAAAATAACCACAATAAAATAAAATAGAAGTATTTCAAAACAGCCTAAATAAATTTATTCATAATAGCGTGATTTAAAATAAAAAAAATAGAATTAACATTTTTTTTTAATTTTATTCCTTAAATAATTTATTTCAGCTTTATTTATTAATTTTTTAATTGAACTGTAGATTACGTAAAAAATATACATAAAAAAACAGACTTAAGCTCTCAAAACACAACACTTATTTTCACGTAAAATACAGTGTATCAGTCGTTGGCATCATTTTAGATATGCGTTATAATTGTAAATTAATAAATGATGAAAAAAAAAAATTTTCGGTATTCTTTAATCGGAATACTGATAGGATCTTTTGGTGCTCATGCGCAGGCACCAGGAGGAGTATCAGGAGATTTGAGAATCTGGCTTAAGGCAGATAACGGGTTTACTTCTTCCCAATGGACTGACCAGTCCCCTGCCGGTAACAATTACACGCAAACCAACGCTTCACGACAACCTTTTTTGCAACCTGCCAATGCCAGGTATAATTTTAATCCGGTTGTCAGCTTTGGAACGACAGGTGCAGATGCACGATTTATGGTAGTACCATCGGGTAAGCCATTTACCGCCAACAGGCTCAATGGTAATATTTTTATTATTGTCAATAGAAACTCCGACACTACTTACCGGGACTACCTGGGATTCGGGAATACAGGAACCGGAGCAGGCCTTATGCAAGCCAATTCTCCTGTATTGACAGCAAGTTTTAACGGAAATAAAGCCATGCAGCTTTATCCGTACAATCCACCTAACAGTCCTAATCAGAAACTGGATATCGGAAAAACTTATTTATCAGATGTTTCCTGGGAAATCGGAGTTGCCGGTGGAATGAAACATGGACTCAATTCTTTTGTTACTTCTGCACCAGGGACTTTTGCGGCAGGATATGCATTAACAGCTAACGGTTCCATATTAGGTTCACAACCTGAAGTTACGGATGGGAATATGTCTGAGGTAATTGCATACGAACGGGTACTGACTGATGCTGAACTTCAAAGAGTACGGTCTTATCTTGCTATTAAATATGCTACTTCCATGGATCAGACCACACCATACAGCTATGTGAATTCGCAAGGTACGACCATATGGGATGCGGCATCCAATTCCGGTTATTCTAACAATATTGCAGGAATTGGTCGTGATGATGCAAGTGCCCTGAAACAAGTTCAATCTAAAAGCATCAACAGTACCAACGAAATACTGATCAGTTTAGGTAATTCTGCTTCCCAAGACAATGCAACACATGCTGCGGCTAACTCATTTGATAACGATAGGGAATTTCTCACCTGGGGAACCAATGGTACAGTTGGATTTACCCCTTATACCAACTCAGGATTCCCATCGGTTACGCATCGGTTTTCCAAAGTGTGGAAAGCCCAAACCAGCAATTACAATATAAATGGAAATGATGACGTATATTTCAATGTTCTTAGAGGTTTGATCAACAGTTTTACATTGAGTGAAAAACCACTATATCTGATCATGAGTACAACGAGTGATTTTTCAAGTAACACTCACTTTATACCTATTGGCACCAATACCCATACTGTGGACGGAGAGGAGTATGTTAGCGAACCCTATAGAGTAGCTTCTAAAGCTTTCAACGGATTTACTTCTAATGGCACTTTTTACTTTACCATTGCAGGAACTCCGATAGGTCCCGGAGGAGTGTTGGGGAATTTCTGGAACAGAGCAGATAAAGATGTAACCGCTGCCTCCGGAACAGTAAACCAATGGGTAGACCAGATGTTCGGGATTAAAACCTCACAGGTTGCGGATGTAACTACAAAACCCAATTATGTTCAGGTAAATGATGCCACTACTGCTGCTACTTTTAACTTTAACCCCTATATTGATTTTACCAATACCAATCAGGCGATAGGAAATGAAGGTGTAGCACCTTTTGAAGGTTCTAATTCCGAATTAGAAATGTTTTACGTGATAAAAGATAATGTATGGACTGCCAATAACCGTTTTTTTGGAGTTAATTTTGACTTAAAAAACTCAGCAGCCGGGGCTGCAATCTACGATTGGAATACTCTTACACAGGCTAATTATCTATCGAGAGGAAATACCCCAACCAGTAATAATGCGACCAACACAGTACTTAATCCGGCTTTGAGCACAACGCTTTCCAATATTTCCAATGTAAGTCTTAGTGCGACCAATAGTACCGTACAACATAGATTAAACGGTAGTGGTATTGGAACCAATCTTACAGGGCAGACTGTATACATAGGACAAGGAGGATTTGTATATGGCGCCAATAACCAGTCGAGTATGCCAGGTAACGAGGTAGGGGTTACTGCACAGATTGCAGAACACCTTGCGTTCGGATTTGCTTTAACTGAAACAGAGCGCCGCCAGGTAGAAAGTTATCTTGCCATAAAATATGGAACAACATTGGCGGATTTTACCACGGATACCAACTATCGCAACAGTACCGGAAATCCTGTTTTCACTGCTGACGGAACATACCAATATGACATTTTTGGGGTAGCAAAAGATTTACGTGGTGGATTAGACCAACGGATCTCAAAATCCATCAACAATGATGGCGGACAAGCTACCAACATTATTACTGCATCTACAGATAATAATTTCATCAATCAAAATGATACCCATGCTAATCAGCTGACTGATGGTCAATACCTTATTTTTGCATCTAATAATGGAGCACAGACTTTTACCGGTAAGACTATTACTGCGGCTGACGGTACCCAATTCAACAATTCGCTTGCTCTTCAATGGAAAGCAACCGATACGAATAAAGTAGGATGTATCAATCTCCGTTTCGATGCAACCAACATTCCTGCACTTGCATCAGGAGAAAACTACTACATGCTTATTTCTCAGGATCCGTCATTTACCAATTCTATTTATCAGAAGGTTGTAAGAACAAATAATACCATTGATGTTATCCCCAATTTTGCAGACAACAGTAATTCATATTTTACCCTTGCAAAAGCTAATCTTAATATAACAGGAAGTACTGTAAAAGGAGGTCAGGTAGGTATATCATCAATTCCGGGGTTATTACCATCTGCTTCTGACACTTGGCTGGAACTTAATGCCAAATCTAAAGGAATGGTAATTACAAGAGTTTCGGATGCTAATAACATTCCCGCAGGAAACAGACTTAAGGGTATGATCGTATATGATACCACGAAAAAAGAATTTAAAGTATATAATGGAACAGAATGGAGAACTTTAGGAACCTCTACTTCCACTTCTATTTTCTGTAATTAAAAAAAAACATACAAGATGAAAAATATATTCTTAATCTCAGTATTGCTAATAAGCTCAGGCATTAATGCCCAGGTTGCAATTGGTAAGAAAAGCATCACGAATAATAATACCATATTAGAATTCGGTAATTCCTCTAACAGGGGAATCGTACTTCCTAAAGTAGAAAATGCCACCACAATGAATGCAAGTGAGGGTACTATGGTTTGGGATACCACTACAGGAAGCTTCAGATATTATGGAGGTACCACTCCGGCATGGAATTCACCTGCTGCAGGAGGTACTACAGGAGGTGCTCCTTCGGGTTCGGATGCTAATGGTAAAAAGATGATTATCGGGTCAGACACTTCTGATGCAGACGGAATACTTATTCTAGAAGCAAAACAGGGAGATAAGGCCCTTGTATTGCCATCGATAAGCCAGCCGTCGGAAAGATTCTCTTCTCCGCCAACTGGACTTATGGTCTATGATACGGCAACTAATCAGGTTGCCGTGTTCAATGGCACCAAGTGGACATACTTTTAATGTATTGCGCCTTATAAAGATTAGCAATTAATCGATATTATTTAATCCGGAAGAGTACCTTTTCCGGATTATTCATTTCTATTGTCAAGACCTGAGTATATCCTAATAAATTAAGCTATGGTTATACATGTAAAGAGATTTATTTTTTAAATTTACGGCGATATAAATTGACCATTATGAAAAAAGCAGGATTTCTCTTTCTCTTGATTTCTACATTTACTTTTGCCCAGCATACAGCCCTGGAACAAAAAATAAATTCTATCATCAATGACAAAAAAGCCACTGTAGGAGTTTCTGTACTGGAAATGGAAAATCAATCACTTTACAGCAAAAGCGGAGATAAAAAGCTTCCCATGCAAAGTGTCTTCAAATTTCATATTGCTGCCACTGTTCTCAATTTAGTAGATAAAGGAAAACTGTTGTTAAATCAGAAGATTTTAGTTAAAAAATCAGATCTTCTTGAGGATACATGGTCGCCACTTAGAGAAAAATATCCCAATGGTAATATTGAACTTCCTTTAAGTGAAATTATAGACTTCACCGTTGCGCAGAGTGATAATAATGGGTGCGATATTCTTTTAAGGTTAATTGGCGGAACGGATACAGTTCAAAAATTTATGGATACCAAAGGAATAAAAAATTTCCAGATTCGCTTTAACGAAGATGAAATGCATAAAGACTGGAATGCACAATATCAAAATTACAGTTCAACGAACTCCATCGTACAGGTTTTGAAAAAGTTTTATAAGGGACAGTTACTTTCCAGAAATTCCACAGATTACCTGATGAAGGTAATGCTAGGCACCAAAACAGGAACAAACAAATTGATTGAGCAGCTTCCTAAAAACACACCTGTGGCTCATAAAACAGGCTCTTCAGGTAAAAATAAAGATGGGCTTACCGGTGCTGAAAACGACATGGGAATTGTAACCCTTCCTAATGGAAAACATTATGCCATAGCTGTATTTGTAAGCAATTCTATGGAAACAGAAGCTGTAAACTGTAAAATCATTTCAGATATTTCAAAAGCAGTTTGGGATGATTTTAGTAAGTAAATATTAAAGCTTAATTTTAAGCGAAATAAAAAGCGCTCAATTAGGGCGTGATTAAACCTAATCTTATTTATTACAATGAAAAAAATAGCAATACTTTTCAGCATTTTTTGTTTCAGCTTCTTTTTTTCTCAAAAGAACCAGAACTATTTACAGGTAGGCTACGCAAGCATTTGTTGCGGAACACCTTCCGAAGATCCTGTGATTAATTACATATCAAAGTTTCAAAAAAAGAATAAAACAAAACCTTTTGAAATTTACAAACAAAGCGGCCTGGGCCGGGAGGGGGAATTTAATCTTTATATCGGGATCGATTCCTTAGCAAAAACTAAAAAAAAAGAAGTTCATATCCGGACTTAAGGCTGCTATATCTTCTCAAAATGCAGTAAGAAAAAGCAACAGCGGAAATGTGAACTTTGATGAAACGCAGATCGTCACAAAAGCAGATTTAGCCAATTCAAGAAATTTAACTATCTATAAAAAATAATTTAATTAAAGGAAAAATGATCAAAAACGTTGTAGTTATCGGAGCTGGAACCATGGGAAATGGTATTGCACATACTTTTGCGCAAAGCGGATTTAAAGTAAATCTTGTAGATGTTTCTCAGGATGCTTTAGACAGAGGAGTAAAAACCATTACCACCAACCTCGACAGAATAATTGCAAAAGGCAACCTTACAGAGGAGCAAAAAGCAGAAACTTTAGGAAATATCACCACTTTTACAGAGTTAAAAGAAGCTGTGGGAACCGCTGATTTAATCGTAGAAGCAGCTACTGAAAATCAGGATCTGAAACTGAAAATCTTCGGACAGATGGATGAATTTGCTCCGGAAAACTGTATTCTTGCAACCAACACTTCTTCTATCTCCATTACAAAGATAGCCGCTGCAACTAAGAGAGCTGATAAGGTGATCGGTATGCACTTTATGAATCCTGTTCCAATTATGAAACTGGTTGAAATCATTAAAGGATACTCTACTTCCAAAGAGACTTTTGATATCATCTATGATATGAGTAAAACTTTAGGAAAAGTGCCTGTGGAAGTAAATGATTACCCTGGTTTCGTTGCTAACAGAATTTTAATGCCTATGATCAATGAGTCTATTGAAACATTATATAACGGTGTTGCAGGCGTTGAAGAAATTGATACGGTAATGAAACTTGGAATGGCTCATCCAATGGGACCTCTTCAGCTGGCTGATTTCATTGGTCTTGATGTTTGTCTTGCTATTCTTAATGTGATGTATGACGGATTTAAAAATCCAAAATATGCCCCGAATCCTCTATTGGTAAATATGGTAATGGCAGGAAAACTGGGAGTAAAATCAGGAGAGGGTTTTTATGACTACTCCGAAAGCAAAAAAGCTGAAAAAGTTTCAAAAATGTTCTCGAAATAATTCTAGTGATTATCAGTTGTGAGTTATAAGTTATACATTTGAACAACGGTCTGTTCTGGCTGTTATCATTGATCACAACCCTAATGAAAATTAAAGAAAAAAATATTCAGATATCATTGGTCATCATTATTGTAATGATGACCATTTTACGTTTTTTACTCAATGAGAAAGGCAGGGTAAGCCCGGATTCAATCCGGTATATGAGATTTGCTCATGTATTCCCGACTATTGATAATACGACAACACCTGTAGGATATCCGTTAAGTATTAAGCTTTTTACATATCTGGGGATGGACGAATTCTGGAGCAGTAAAGTAATCGGGATTCTGGCTTTTCTTTTTATTGTGGCCTTTGCCTGGAAAAAAAACTTTTTCTTTAAAGAATCTGTTATCGTCAGTGCTTTATTCAGTTTCGTTTCAATTTACTCTTTTACGATGAGTGAAGCGCTCATCCTTCCATTTGTATTTTTATTCCTGTATACAGCACATTTAATTATTACTGGACAACTGGAAAAAGGAAAAGCTGTATTTTATCTTTCTTTATCATTAATTGCCTTATATAATATCCGCTATAGTTCATTGTTTATTATGGGGGGAACAGGGCTTTTCGGATTATTGGTATGGAAAAAAAAGTATGCCCGTACTTTCATTATTTCAGGTTTCATTGGTTGTGGTTTTGTAGCTTTATACAAGTTTACTTTTTTGGATTATTTTAATGAAAACTACATTAAGCAATCCTTAGAAATGGGTCTCCACCCTACTTCACAGCTGTTGGTTGAATTGTTTCAGGGTCTGGCTACTACTTTTAATCCTTTTATTCATATTGCAGATCCGGGAGGTGGTTTGATTAATAATGTGATTTATGGTATCGGATTTCTGAATATCTGTCTGATGGTATTTCTTTTTATTAAGATCCGGTTATCTGACAGTGATCTGTTCTTTCTTGTTATTGGAATTTCAGGAATCATATGTTCCTTTTTTGTTCAGTATTTTTATCCTGTCAATCCTATAGATTATCGGTTATTAGCTCCATTCAGCTTACCTCTGTGGCTAATGTACTTCAAAAGACTCTTTGATATCTTCAATATAAAAGTGTATGCAATCGGAGCATTAAGTTTGCTGTCAGGAATACTCTTTACCTGGCTTTCAAAAGGCAATTATCTGGAAAACAGAAAAAATATCAGTCAATTTTTAGAGACTGAAAATCTTAAGGATAAACCTATCACATTTTATTTGGAAACGACCGAAGACCTGGAAAAAATACAGGTTGCAGAATTAATAAGCACAGTCAATTCCAATATAAGCCTGACATTCAAGCCTCAAGATACCCTACAGAAAACTACACTTACCCAGTACAAAGTTTTACAAAAAATTAGGATCGACAAGAACAAATATCAATAATTTTATTATCTTTGAGAAAGTTAAAATATTAAAAAAATGAAATTACCAAAGTTTTTATTAGCAGACAATTCGGAATTTCCTGAGGATTTATTCGTGGTTCATACAGAATACCCAAGATTTATCTTGAACGTTGAGGAAGAAGAAGTTGAGTGGCTGGATGATTTGGAAGGAGACGATGAAGAGACCATGGCAGACGAAGCTACTAAAGTGGTAGAAGCAGCGTTCAAATGGTGTGACGAAGAATTAGCTAAATACGACGAAGAAGAGGAAGAATAAGAAAACCCTAAAACATAAAAAAGGAACTCAATTGAGTTCCTTTTATTTTTTATTCTGATTTATTAAATTTCAATAATAAAAGATTGTCCTTATACAATTCCAAAGTTGTTCCTGAAATTACGTATTTGTTTGCTTTTCCCATCATATCCATGAAGTTCTGCTCCACATTCATATTATCACAGGCCATTTTTGTAGAACCCATTTGCCCTGCTGAAAAATTACCTGTAGAAGCATCAAGCTTTACCGTACCAAAATAGTTATTACATCCGGCATTTCCATTGATCTTTTCTCCCTCGATATTCAATGTAGGAACTTTCCCTTTTACATTATCCGCTAAAGTCCATTTTGTATTGACCAATGAAGGCTGAGATTTTCCTACTTTTGAAGCAGATGCGCTTGACATAGTTCCGCACGACGCCAAAATCACGGCTGCACTTATACTTAAAAAAAGATTTTTCATTTTTTTCTTTTTTGATTTAACCAAATTTACGGAAATTATATTATTTAAACGGCTTTGAAAGAATTTTATTATTCTTAGAAGGCTAAAGCCTGTCCGTTATCAATGTATATAACAAAAAAACGGGCTTTAGCCCGTTTCTTTATATTTATGATCTTAATTCTGCGTTGAATTCTTTCTGGAAAGATTTAATCAAAGAATCCATTACTTCGGAAATTTCTTTTTCCTCAAGAGTTTTTGCCTCATTTAATAACTCAAAACTCATCGCATAGGATTTCTTTCCTTCCGGAAGGTTTTTTCCTTCGTATACATCAAACAGATTGATGTTTTTAATGAAAGGAGATTTATTCTTTTTGGCTGTCTGATACAGCTCCTGATATGTTATATTCTTATCGATCAGCAATGCCAGATCTCTTCTGATTTTATTGAATTTAGGAATATCCCTGAATTTCAATTCATTCCCAGATCGTAATTGTTGAGCCAATTCAAGTTCAATTTCGGCATAGAAACAGTCCTGGTCAATATCGAAATCTTTCAATAATTCCGGAGCCACTTTTCCAATTCTTACCAATACTTTTCCATCAGCTTCATAAGCAATTGCATCCGAGAATCTGTTATCGGACAAAGCAACTTCTTTATAATCGATTGCCAATCTTTCCAGCAATACTTTCACATAAGCTTTCAGGTTATAGAAATCCGTTGCTGATTTCGGCTGTAACCAGTTTTCAGCAACCTCTCTTCCTGAAACAAGAATAGCCAGCTGTTTTCTTTCCTCATATTGAGCTCTTTTGTGATAAATCTTTCCAAACTCAAAGAATTTAATATCCTGGTTCTTTCTGTTAATATTATAAATGGAATTTTGAAGAAGCCCTTCCAACAACGATTTTCTCATGAAAGCCAAATCACCACTCAAAGGGTTCAGAAGTTTCACAGCATCCGTTTCATCTTTTACAGAAGTAAGTGAGTTGTTCATTACTTCATTGAAACCTAAACTTTGTAAAGTTCTTGCCCAATTGTTTTCCAATTCATCCTGATCATTAGCGCTTAGCTTTACAGGTGTAAATGATATCTTTTGTGGAGCATCAATCTTATTATATCCGTAGATCCTTAAAATCTCTTCGATAACATCAATTTCCCTCGTCACATCAGCTCTGTAAGCCGGAACAGAAATTTCCAAACCATTCTGAATTTCGTTCAAAACTTTAATTTCAAGAGCTTTTAAAATTTCTTTTACTTTTTCTCTGTGAATTTTAGTTCCAAGAATCTGTTCTATTTTAGAGAACCTGATGATAACATAGCTGTCTTCAATTTTCTTTGGATATTCTTCCAGCAACTCTCCAACCAGTTTTCCTTCTGCAATTTCCTGGATCATTTTGATAGCGTGGGTAATAGCTGTTCTTGTAAGGTTAGGATCCACTCCTCTTTCAAACCTGAATGATGCATCCGTGTTCAATCCATGAAGTTTAGCTCCTTTTCTTACCGCTACCGGATTAAAATAAGCACTTTCCAAAAAGATTGTTTTTGTCTCATTAGAAACTCCGGAATTGGCACCACCAAAAACACCGGCAATACACATCGGTTTATCTTTTCCGTCTTTGATCATGACTTCAGAACCGTTTAAAGTTCTTTCCACACCATCCAAAGTCGTAAATTTTGTTCCTTTTTTTACAGTCCCTACTTTTACTTTTTTATCAGCAATTTTGTCTGCATCAAAAGCATGGAGCGGTTGTCCGAATCCGTGAAGAATATAATTGGTAATATCCACGATATTGTTGATCGGGCTTAAACCGATTGCTTTCAATCTGTTTTTCAACCATGCCGGAGATTCTGCTACTTTTACATCTTCAATAACAGCTCCGATATATCTAGGGCATAATTCAGCATCTTCTACTTCTAAAGTAAAGTTATGAGCACCTTCATTATTTAATGGTTCCGAAGCTACCTTTTCGAACTGGGCTTTTTGCTGATTGGTTGAAAGAAAAGCATAAAGATCCCTTGCTACACCGTAGTGCGACATAGCATCGGTCCTGTTAGGCGTTAAACCAATTTCAATTACCTCATCAGTTGCCAATTCAAAATAATCTGCAAAATTCTTTCCTACTTCATATTGTGCTTCGTCAAGAACCATGATTCCTCCATGATCCTCACTAAGGCCTAGCTCATCTTCTGCGCAGATCATTCCTTGTGAAACTTCACCTCTGATCTTTGCTTCTTTAATTTCAAAAAAGTTTCCGGTCTTATCGTAGATTTTTGTTCCCACCACTGCAACTGGAACAGTTTGTCCGGCTTCCACATTAGGAGCACCACAAACGATGTTAAGCACCTTTCCGTTTCCTACATCTACAGTTGTTTTCTTGAGTTTGTCAGCATTCGGATGTTTTTCGCAGGTTAAGACCTTACCTACTACAATTCCTTCCAGGCTTCCTTTTACACTTTCAAATTTATCTATACCTTCAACTTCAAGACCAATATCTGTAAGGAACTCACCGATTCTTTCAGTTTTCAATTCCGTTTTTATGTAATCTCTCAGCCAGTTATTTGATATTTTCATCTGCTTAAATCTATTTTTTATCGGTTAAATGCCAACCTATAAGGTTTCATTCACTTTATTTTGAAAATTTTTACTTCGAATTTTGCGTTTACAAAGGTCGTGTTTTTTTTAAGAAATAACGAAATTTTTAACTTCCCAACTGAACGCAAAAACAAAAAAAAGAGGTCCTGAAAATTCAAAACCTCTGTTATTTAATTGAGCTTAATCTTATAGTCCGATTACCGGCATTGATAACATTAAGATATTTTCGTTTTCTTCAAGACCGTCAAGAGGTTCAATGATTCCCGGTCTGTTTGGCTGAGACATTTTCATTGTGATATCGTCAGAACCAAGAATAGTCAACATTTCTGTTAAAAACTTAGAGCTAAACCCGATGTTGATATCTTCTCCGTTATAATCACAAGGGATCTGCATATCTGCTTTGTTTGCATATTCCGTATCTTCTGCGTGAAGGTGAAGGATGTTGGCAGATAATTTAAATCTTACCTGATTGGTTGATTTATTAGACATGATCGATGCTCTTTTGATCGCACCTAATAGCAGGTTTCTGTTGATTGTTAATACATTCGGATTTTCTTTTGGAATAACCGCAGTATAGTTAGGATATTTTCCGTCAATCAGTCTACAGATCCAGATATGTTTACCAAAAGTAAATTTAGCCATGTTCTCATTGAAATCGATAGTAACGTCTTCGTTGGAACTTGCCAATATATTTTTGAAAATATTTAAAGGTTTTTTAGGCATGATGAACTCCATAGGTTCTACGTTCATCAGGTCCATTCTTTTGTAAACAACCAGTCTGTGAGAATCTGTAGAAACAAAATTCGTCTCATTTTCCCCGAACTGGAATAGAACTCCTGTCATCACCGGACGAAGAGAATCATTACTTGTTGCAAAAAGAGTATTGGTAAGTGCTTCAGATAAAATACCTGCGGACATAGTCACGCTTTGTGAAGCATCAAATTCAGGAAGCTCCGGATAATCATCCGCATTATCCAATGCTACTGCGAAATTATCCTTTTCATCCAAAATTTCCAGCTGGCTACCCGTTCCCTCAGCATTATCCTTTACAGAAAATGTAAGCGGTTGTTCACCATATGTTTTGATAAAATCTTGAAAAATTTTAGCAGGAACAGCAAATTTACCCGAATCATCAGACTTTACTTCCAAAGAAGTTACAAGAGTTGTTTCGCCATCAGATGCTGTAATGGTAACCTGGGTTTCGTTTAATTCGAAAAGATAGTTTTCTAAGATCGGTCTCGATTGAGAGCTTGATATTACGCCACTTACAGTTTGCAAAGCCTTCTGCAATTCACCACTTGAAATAATAAATTTCATAGATTTAAAAATAAATTTTTACAAATATAATAAATAGAAAATAGATTAAAAAATATAATTCTGAGAGTTATTAACAACGAGTAAAAGATTTTTAAAACTACTTCCGGGATACTTTTTTAATGGATAAACCATCATTAAGGACTAAAGATAGGCATTTTCTTTGATCAATTAATTATATTTGTACATAATCTTTTTTATCATGCGTAAACCTCCTATTCATACAAGTTTCCGGAATGCTTTTCGAGGTCTTTTTTTTAATGATAAAAACAGAAAGAAATTTTCAGATCGAGTGTATTGCTCTGCTGATCAACATTTTCCTTATTTTTTATTTACAGTTATCAAAATTCGATACTGCCCTCGTCCTCATCGTTTGTTTTGGGGTTTTAAGTACGGAAATTCTTAACACTGCCATTGAAAGGATCTGCGATATCATTCAGCCTGAATTTGATAAAAGAATAGGCTTTATTAAAGATATTTCAGCAGGTGCTGTAATTCTTATGGCTATTGTATCATTAATTGTAGGGATTTTGGTTTATCCGAAGTATCTATTCAGCTAGAGAAAGCCGAAATCGTGCTCTGCTTAGAATAATTACTGTTGCTTAAAATTATCTTGCGACATAAATAAAGCCCTTTCTTCCGGATTTAAAAATTGTTTCGATTCTTTTATAATCGTCCACTTCGTACGCATCAGCCAACAGAATTTCATCGTCTGTAATCTCAAAAAGCATCCCTTCTACCTGGTCTTCGACATGACCTGAAAACGTTAAAATAGGATGGTATTTCTGGTTACTTTTTCTCAGAACTTCCGGATCTGTAATCTCAAGCATTTTTAATGTATAACCTATGAGAACATCTTTATCACCTTTGAGCAGCCTTCCAAAGGTTTGGGTCTGTACCTGCTCTTTCTGTAAAGTTCCGTATGAAAATAAATAAGGCATTTATAAATATTTTTCAATGGTTGGAATTGCAATTTCGGCCATCATTCCATAGCCTTTTTCATTAGGATGTACGCCGTCCTGGGAAAGAAGAACTTCTTTATCGTCTACCAATGCAGAATAAAAATCAATATAGGTTAAAGAATGCTTTTCTGTCATGCCTTTCAGAATACTATTGTAAGTAAGGACCTCATCATTGGTTCTCAGCTTTCCGGAAGCAACTTCAATTCCATCTACATCTTTAGAAAAAGGAAGAATGCTCACCAGATATATATCTGTAGTAAATTGTTTTGCAATTCTGATGGCCTCCTCAATATTAGCTGTAAAATCCTCAGGCGCTACCATTTTATTTCCATTTTTAATAGCTAGGTCATTTGCTCCATAGGCAATAAAAACAACATTTCCATCTGCGGAATTCCTTGCAGCCAGCTCATGAGGTATCCTCTTTATCAGACCTTCCGTTGTTTCTCCTCCGATTCCTAAATTATAAACAATCAATTCATTGTGACCTTCATGGAATTTCTGTAATGCATATCTTTTTAAAATATCAACCCATCCACCAAATACTCCGTCATATTCACCATATGTAATACTGTCCCCAAAGAACAGCGCATAAATCATTCTTTTCATTTCTAAGTCTTATAATTTAATCACTAAGATTTTAAAGCGGTAAGAAGTTACCTGACCATAATCTTTATCCCCTTTAATGGATTGTTAATTTCAATCCAAAATTAGCTTAATATTTTGATGTGATTCAATAATTTCTACGAGAATATCAAATAAAGTTTGTCCCTTTTGTGCTATCAGCTCGTTCAGTTTTTCTCTGATCATTTCTATATTAAAAGGTTTTCCCTGCTTTATTTTTCTCTCATAAAACTCGCGGGTGGCCTCGAAACCCAAATCATGTCCGGATTTTCCAGATTTCTTCCAGATCAATTCAATTTCTTCATGCGGTTCAAAAACTCCAAATCCCCCATACAGGATATCATCAAAACCATCCAAAGTTCCGACTTTCCAGTCAGCATTTTTCATCAGTACTTCTGAAACTTCTTCATAGAAGCCCGCCAGATCAAAAAAATGACCGCCATTAATGACGATCATTTTTTTTATTATTGTTATTTGAAGTACTCAACTCCATTTTTAAAGATATTGTGATAGTTCGCTGTTGGAATATTTTTCATGAGACCTTCAGCAAATCGTTCTGGGTGTCCCATTCTTCCATAGATCTTCCCACATGGGCTGGTAATTCCTTCGATTCCGAATAATGAGTTATTCGGGTTGAAAGGCATCCCGTGGGCAATGTTTCCATCAAGATCAATGTACTGGGTAGCAATCTGTCCGTTCTCATATAATTTCCTGATTTCATCTTCTGAAGCCATGAAACGTCCTTCACCGTGGGAAATCGGAATGGTGAAAGTCTGTCCTTTCATTCCTTTTAACCAAGGGCTTTCGTCATTTACTACCTGCACTGTTACCATCTGGGAGATGTGTCTTCTGATGGCGTTGTGAGCTAATGTTGGAGAATTCTCATCCAGATCTTTGATTCTTCCGTAAGGTAAAAGTCCCGATTTCACTAGCGCCTGGAATCCGTTGCAGATTCCGATGATCATTCCGTCTCTGTCTAATAATTCGTGAACTGCATTTTTCATTTTCTCGTTTTTCAGAACGTTTACAATGAATTTTGCAGAACCATCCGGCTCATCACCCGCAGAGAAACCTCCTGAGAATGCAAGGATCTGAGATGTTCTGATCTCTTCCACCCATGCATCAATGCTTTCATCGAGTAACTGGTGATTGATATTGATTAAAGGTAAGCTGCTTACTACAGCGCCTTCTTTCTGGAATGCATTCAGTGTGTCATATTCACAGTTGGTTCCCGGGAATACCGGAGCAAATACTTTCGGCTGTGCGATTCCGTGTTTTTTAATGATGATATTTCTTGGGTTGACCGAGTTATGTTTTGCATCAATTTCAACCGTGATCTTTTCTTTTTCTACAGTCGGGAAAAGATTTTCAAATGTATTAGTATTGGCCGCTACAAGATCTGTAATGTCTGATTCAATACCGTTAATTTTTAAGGTTCCTGAGTCTTTTACTTCTCCGATCAACTGAAGGGAAGCTGCGCTTAATTCTTCTTTCGCCTCGATAACTAAGCTTCCGATATTTTTTGCTAATAATACATTTTCATCAGCATTGATCTCTGCTCCTAATCTGTTTCCGAAACTCATTTTTGCCAAAGCTACGGCAAGACCACCTTCTTTTACTGTTTTTACAGAAACAATTTTCCCGGATTTGATATTTTCGAAAATGAATTCAAAAACTTCTTTTAAAGCATCATAGTTTGGAAGTCCGCTTTCCTGAGCAATGTGATTGAAGAAATACAATTTGTTTCCTGCTGTTTTCAATTCCGGAGAGATGATGTTTTCTTTATCTCCGTTGGCACATGCAAAAGAAATCAGGGTTGGTGGAACGTTAAGGTCCTGGTATGTTCCACTCATCGAATCTTTACCTCCGATTGCTGCCAGACCCAATTTGATCTGAGCATCATAAGCCCCTAAAAGAGAGGCTAAGGGCTTGCCCCATTTTTCAGGGTTTTGTCCCAATTTTTCGAAATATTCCTGGAAGCTCAGTCTGATATTTTTATAATCACCTCCCATGGCAATAATCTTTGCCACACTCTCCACGACAGCGTAAGATGCTCCTAACAGTGAGTTTTGTTTTGAGATCTCAGCATCGAATCCCCAGCTTGCGAGAGAAACGGTTTTGATATCTTTTGCTCCTAAAATAGGTAGTGTCTGCACACTTCCTTCCATCAGGGTTTGCTGGTATTTACCTCCCAAAGGCATAGCTACCGTAGTGGCTCCGATAGAAGAGTCGAACATTTCAAGTAGTCCTTTCTGGGAAGCTACGTTTTTATCTTTTAAGATGTTCAGGAAGTTTTCTGTTTTGAAAGCTTTTGTTTCTTGTTTTACTTCTTCCAGGTGAGTAATTTTCACTTCCTGAGATTTTGAACATCCGTTGGTATCTAAAAATGCTCTTGAAAGATCTACAATTTTGTCCCCTTTCCAGAACATCTGCATTCTTCCGGAATCTGTCACTTTTGCCACTTCTACAGCCACAATGTTTTCAGCTTCACAGAATTTAATGAATTTTTCTTTATCCTGAGGATCTACCACCACAGCCATTCTTTCCTGAGATTCAGAAATAGCCAGTTCGGTTCCGTTTAATCCTTCATATTTTAATGGTAATACATCAAGGTTTACTTCTAAAGAGTCTGCGATCTCACCGATTGCCACAGAAACACCTCCTGCTCCGAAGTCGTTTGATTTTTTGATCAGCTTCGTTACTTCAGGGTTTCTGAATAATCTCTGAATTTTACGTTCTTCTACGGCATTTCCTTTCTGAACCTCTGAACTCATGGTGTGAATAGAGGTTTCGTCCTGTTCTTTTGAACTTCCGCTTGCTCCTCCTACTCCGTCACGACCTGTTGCTCCTCCTAAGATAATGATTGAATCACCATTAGCAGGTTTCTCACGTCTTACCCAGTCTACAGGAACAGCCCCGGTAACGAAACCTACCTCCATTCTTTTGGCTTTGTACCCTTCATCATAGATTTCAGAAACCATTGTCGTGGCAAGCCCGATCTGGTTACCATAAGATGAATATCCGTTGGCAGCCTGTTTCGTAATGGTTTTTTGAGGTAGTTTTCCCGGTAATGTTTTATCAACCGGTTCTAAAACATCGGCAGCACCTGTTAATCTCATGGCCTGAAATACGAAAGATCTTCCGGACAACGGGTCTCTGATCGCTCCTCCTAAACATGTAGATGCTCCTCCGAAAGGTTCAATTTCCGTCGGGTGGTTATGCGTTTCATTTTTGAATAATAAATACCAAGGTTCTTTTTTACCATCGTATTCTGCTTCGATCTGAATGGTACATGCATTAATCTCATCAGAAATAACAAGGTTATCAAGATTCCCTGTTTTATGGAAATACTTTCCGCATACCGTTGCCAGATCCATTAATGAAATCGGCTTCAGTTCACGCCCTAAGAATTTTCTTTTTTCGATATAATCATTGAAAATAGTTTCCAATGTATGTTTGAACTGACCTTCAAACTGAATGTCTGACAATTCTGTTTCAAAAGTTGTATGACGACAGTGGTCACTCCAATAGGTATCTAATACTTTTAATTCTGTTTCCGTAGGATTTCTTTGTTCAGTTTTGAAATATTCCTGAATGAATTTCAGGTCGTCCAATCCTAGTGCAAAACCATGATTATTATAAAAGTTTTCAAGTTCCGCATCATTGAAATTGATGAAGTTTTCGTGGATGATTACTTTTGATGGTGTTTCATCAGCAGGAATATCCAGAATAGATAAATCTTTTTCCTGAGATTCCACTTTATTGATTAGAAGATCTTTGATCTTAACCAAATCGGCTTCAGAAACTCCTTCAAATTCAATCAGTTTTCCACTTCTTACTTTTGATTTTTCATTTTCTGTCAGTAAGGCGATACACTGCTGTGCAGAATCTGCTCTCTGATCATACTGTCCCGGTAAAAATTCCATTCCGAAATGAATAGCTTTTGCAGGGTTCTCTGTATGCAAAATATCAGTAACAGGGTCTACAAAAGTGTTATTGACCACTTTTTCAAATTCTCCGTCATTCAGGTTGAAAATATCATACACGTTGTATACTTTCACGCTTTGAACAGCCGGAACAACCGCTTTTACCTCATCAAAAATTTTTGGACTTTCAACATCAAAAATTCCTCTTTTTTCTACGAAAATTCTTTTGTTATTAGACATTAGATGTCAGATTTTATTTAATATTAGATTTATTTTTTTAATTTTCTGAGTTCAGAGCGTCAACACTAAATTGTTATCTTTTGTGCCATCAATATTGGACGCACTTTTGGGAGTTATTATCCACCAATTATTATTGAGTACAAATTTAAAGGAATATGTCTTATCTTTTTCAAATTTAGACACCGGAATTTTCAATTCATAATGATTATTTCCTTTTTTTGTCATTTGATAGTCCTTATTATTTGGATTCCAATCGTTGAACGAGCCTGCAACTGAAATAGTATTGATCAATCCAGAATCTGCTTTCTTTGGATGATCATAAGTAAAAACGACATTATTTCCCTTAATGGCATACCCGTAAATTTCTTTTTTATTTGCTGAGGGTGAAGTAAAATCCTCCATCATTTTTGAAACGCAATCCTGAAGGATAAAACCTCCTCCGGGTACACTTACGTTTACAATCACACAGATTCCTATATTCAATTCAGGATATACAGTAAACCAAGTCTGCGTACCATAAGCTCCTCCGTGTTTAAATCCTACTTTTCCAAATTCACTCACATAGTAATCATCCCAAAGGTAGCCATGCCAGTTTTCTTTGCTATCTTCGATATTCTTATGGGTTTCACGAACAACACTATCCGTTGAATACAATTCATCTTTCAGGAATTTCATCAAATCGCTAAGAGTTGATTTTGTTTTTGCTCCTGTAGAACCCCATAAATTAGATGCGAAATGCGGCATCAACAGATGGTTTTCTCCATATCCGTTAACTAAGGTTTCATTTTTATTCAAGGTAAACTTGGTATGCTTCATCCCTAATTTTGAAAAAATATTCTGATTGTAAAGGGCCTCTACATCTGTTCCATAAACATTTTCCAACATAATACCTGCTAATTCAAGACTCAGGTTGCTGTAGTTATATTTTATTCCGGGAATGGTATCTAATTTTACCTTTTCCAAATCTTTATAGAACTGATCTTTTGTATATCCAGCCTCACGTTCCTTCATTAGGAAAGGAGTTCTTTCGGTCATGTTAGCACGTAAATCATCTTCATTAGGCAACTCCCTTGGCAATGCTGTGGTATAGGAAAGAAGATTTTTCACCTTTATTGGAGTAGCATTATATTCCAGGTTGGGATAATCCTTCTTCAGATATTTCCGGATGTCATCATCAAGGTTTATTTTCCCTTCCAAGACCGCTTTTGCAAGCAATTGCCCCGTAAAAAGCTTTGTTACCGAAGCAATCTCAAAATACGTATTGTCATCCGCCTTATTTCCTTTTCCTTTGTCTATTTCTCCAAAATGGGTAGTGTATATTTTTCCATCCTTTACAATTCCAAGGGAAACAGAATAAGCTCCTGTTTTTTCCGCAATATTTTCAGCATTTGTATTCATTATTGAATAAATTGTCTTCTCGCTTTGTGCATAGTTTTTTACAAATCCAAAAGCCAATATCAATAGTATTATATGTTTTCTCATCTGCTGAGTAAAGTCTGTTATTTGTTTATGAATTTATTAGGATTATCAGGATGTTCTTCCTGATATTTCTGAGCTTTTCCGATTTCTCTCTTAAGCCACTTTTCAAAAGGAACTTTTTCATTATCATAGTCCAGTGCAAAAATTTCCTGGCCCTCTGCTGAGACTAAAAATTTGAAATCAAATGTTAATCCCACATCTATTTTCCTGTAATCATATGTATTTACCTGATAAAAAGGAAAGTTTTCTTTTGGTCTTTCAACGATTTCAAAAAAAAGTTTTTTTTCCTCTTTGGATAATTTATTATACCAGTTGACATAATAGATTTCCGAAAGTTTTGTATTTTGTTTTCGAAAAATTGAAGAATACGTTTCTCCTTCTCATTATATTTGAATGGATTTGGATAAAATTTCCCATTAACTTCTACGGAATTCGTTTGTGCCGCAACAGGTTGGATCACTTCTCCTTTAAAATTCATCACTCCCCATGTTCCTCCTACCATTGCTTTGTGCTCATCATTGGTTTTTTCCCAATCACATCCATCACAATAGGCAGCATATCCGTAATTAAATGGTGAAACAAAATCGTGTTTGGCTTCAATTACCGTTGTACCGTTTCTGTCTACAAAACCTACCTTTCCATTTTTAACAAACCGTCTTACTCCTTCAGAAAAATAGTCAGCGCCATTATCGTACAGGAAAGGTCTGTAAAGGAAATTCCCTTTTTTATCATAGACATATCCCCAGGCGTTTTTTTCTTTTATCTCATCCTTTTTAGACCCGTCGAAATAAATGGTTTCTTCTTTTACAGGATCGCCGTCTTTTAGAAATGAAAAGACTTTGAACTGTGCAGGAACAATAATTTTTCCGGTATGATCTTTTACCCCTACCAAAGAATCTTTTGATTTAAAGTAGGTTAAAACATCTTTTCCCTGTGAAAAGGAAAGAGTGGGTATCAAAAGGAAAAATAGTATTCTGTTCATACCTGCAAAGAAATAAAAAATGCAGCCGAAAAGACTGCATATGGTATTATACTTTAAGATCAGCCTCCAGTCCAATCATGTCTTTGTTCTGCTCCAGTATCGGCTGAACTTCATTTTTAATGAATTCCTCCGTTTGAATAGGTGCAAAGCCAATGAAATTTTTAGGATCCAGAACTTCTTTTAATTTTGATTTATCGAGCTTTAAAGAATCATCATTTAGAATCCTTTCAATCAGATCGTTTTCTTTTCCTTCTTCTTTTACTTTTTTAGAAGCTTCCATAGAGTGAACCCTGATGACCTCGTGGATTTCCTGACGGTCCCCTCCTGCTTTTACTTCTTCCATGATAATATATTCTGTTGCCATGAAAGGAAGTTCTTCCATTATGTGCTTATTGATTCTGTTCGGATAAACTACAATTCCGTTCATAATGTTATTCCAGATCAACAAGATTGCATCCACAGCTAAAAACGCCTGAGGAATTGTTAATCTCTTGTTGGCTGAGTCATCCAATGTTCTTTCAAACCATTGTGTAGAAGCTACCATGGCAGAACTTGTCGTCAGAGACATTACATATTTTGCCAATGCCCCGATTCTTTCGCTTCTCATCGGATTACGTTTGTAAGCCATAGCTGATGAACCGATCTGGTTTTTCTCGAATGGCTCTTCAATTTCCTTAAGGTTCTGAAGTAAACGTAAATCGTTTGTGAATTTATGTGCAGATTGTGCAATATTTCCTAATAAAGCCACCACTTTCGCATCAATTTTTCTATCGTAAGTCTGTCCGGAAACTCCAAAAACCTTATCAAAACCGAATCTTTTTGAAAGTTCTTTATCTAAATGCTTTACTTTAGAATAATCTCCGTTGAAAAGTTCAAGGAAACTTGCAGCAGTTCCTGTAGTTCCTTTTACTCCTCTGAAACGAAGGGTTTCAAGGAAGAAATCTAATTCTTCAATATCAAGAACCAAACTCTGCAACCAAAGAGTAGCTCTTTTTCCAACTGTTGTCAACTGAGCCGGCTGGAAGTGAGTGAACCCTAAAGTCGGAAGGTCTTTGTACTGAATTGCAAAATCTGCCAGGTTTTTCATTACGTTAACCAACTTTTTCTTTAAGATTAAAAGTCCGTCACGAATCTGAATTAAGTCTGTATTGTCTCCTACAAAAGCTGAAGTTGCTCCCAGGTGAATAATTCCTTTTGCTGAAGGTGCTACATCACCATATGCGTGAACGTGAGCCATTACATCATGACGGAATTTTTTTTTCGTACTCTGCTGCTTTGTCATAATCGATGTTTTCAGCATTAGCTTTTAAGTCAGCGATCTGCTCGTCTGTAATTTCAAGTCCAAGGTCTTTTTCGATTTCAGCAAGAGCTATCCAAAGCTTTCTCCAATTCTGGAATTTGTTATTATGCGAGAAGTTAAATAACATTTCTTCACTGGAGTAGCGTTCTTCCAATGGATTTTTGTAGGAATTCATTCTTTCTTATTACTTTTAGATGCACAAAAATACGGATTTTCAGTGAGAGAGAAAAATTGTTACGGAGGTTTTAGATTTTGATTAAAAACTATGGGTAATTTTAAAGAACACTAATTATTTCTATTGATTACTTTCAAAAATAAATCAGAGTGATCATTGAAAATTTCAAGACAATGCTAGCCCCGATTGCAGAGGAAATCCTTTTTTGAAAAAAAAAGATTGAAACGAAAAGCGGGAAAAAGCTCCAAATAAAAACCAATATATAACTTTTTTCCATAATGGTAAACATTTCTGGCATCAAAATAAAAAGCCACTCTTTCGAATGGCCTTCCTGATTTATTGGTAAATAACAACATCATCTTTCTTGATCTGATAACCTTTTTTCTTATAAGGAACCAGGACATAGCTTTCTTTTATATGTTTTCCACTTTTCCAGATGTTTCCTTTCCCTTCTCTTTCCAGAATAATACTTTTGGCATTCCCATCCGGAATAAAGATTTCCGCCTGTTTCATATTTTTGCTAAAAATAACGGCAGTCATTGTGGTATAGCTTTTATCCGAGCCGACTTCTTTTAATTTGATTTTTTGTTCGAAAACCCGTACACAATCATTCTTGATCTGTGAGTAAGTATAACCCGCAGAGCCTTTACAACCATGGACATCTCTGTCCCCTCCTAAAACCGGAGCTTTCTGTTGTGCAAAAGTGAAAGAACCCAGGAACATCGCGCTTAGTAAAATTGTTTTTTTCATATTTAATTTTTTAATGTTTTCAGATTGGTAAAAAGTATGCCAAAAATAGGGTATTAGTTAATTTAATTCTAAGATACAAAAAAAGCCATTCAAAATGAATGGCTTAAAATTATTTGCTCCAATTAATTTTAGAGTGTTTTACATCCTCTGAATTGGTTCCGATCATAATATCAAACTCTCCCGGTTCCCAGTCAAATTTTAAATCCCCATTATAGAATTTTAAGCTTTCCGGTGTTATATCAAAAGTAATTTTTTTAGATTCTCCTTTTTTAAGGAAAACCTTCTGGAATCCTTTTAATTCTTTTACTGGTCTTGTAATGCTTCCTACCATATCGCGGATGTACAATTGTACGACTTCTGCTCCGTCATAATTCCCTGAATTGGTTATCGTAACAGAGGCCTGAACGGTTTGGTTTCCTTTCGGATTAGGATCAGATACTGTAATATCAGAGTAGTTGAATTGGGTATAGCTCAAACCAAAACCGAACGGATAAAGAGGCGTATTACACTCATCCATATAATTGGAACGGAATCTCTGATACTCACATTTATCAACAAGATCCTGACTTAACGGACGTCCTGTATTTTTAGCATTATAATAAATAGGCACCTGTCCAAGACTTCTTGGGAATGTCATCGGTAATTTTCCGGAAGGATTCACTTTTCCAAATAATACATCAGAAATAGCATTTCCTGCTTCAGAACCAGAAAACCAGACGTTCAGAATGGCATCAGGAACATCTTTTACATTTGTAAGGGCTAATGGCCTACCCGTGAAAAGCACCATTGCAATAGGTTTTCCTGTTTTCTTCAGCTCATTTAATAGATCAACCTGAGACTGTGGAATGGTGATTTCCGTTCTCGAAGAAGATTCACCACTCATTTCTGCCGATTCCCCGATGGCTAAAACAATGACATCCGCTTTATTGGCAACATCCACAGCTTCTTTTAAAAGCACCTCTTTTGAACGGTTATCTCTATCTGTTTTCTTTCCATGAGCTGCATAGATCTCTTCTAATTTAGCACTGTAATCAATGTTAGCTCCTTTTGCTGAAATAAATTTTACTTCTTTTCCAAAATTGTCCTGAAGACCTTTCATCAAAGCAACAGATTGATCATGCTTTGCTGCGACGCTCCAGGTTCCTGCCATATTCAAAGAATTGTTTACCAAAGGACCAATGACTGCTACGGTCCCCGTTTTTTTCAATGGAAGAACCTGATTGTCATTTTTCATTAAAACCATTGATTGAGCAGCGGCATTTCGGGCAATCGTACGGTTTTCGAGGTTATAAACCTCTTTTGCTGCTAATTTAGCATTGCCATAACGATAGGGATCATCAAACAATCCTAAATCATATTTAGCTTCAAGAATCCTTTTAGCTGCCATATCAATTTCAGCCTGCGTAACTTTTCCTTCTGACAAGGATTTTTTAAGGGTTGTCAAAAAACCTTCTCCTACCATATCCATATCAACCCCGGCCTTTAAAGCTAAAGCCGAAACCTGCTGAAGGTCTCCCATTCCATGATCTACCATTTCATTAATTCCGGTATAATCCGTTACCACAAAGCCTTTGAAATTCCATTTATTTCTCAGAACCTCTGTCTGAAGCCATCTGTTTCCGGTTGCAGGAACTCCGTCCACTTCATTAAATGATGCCATTACTGATGCAACTCCGGCATCCACAGCAGCTTTATAAGGAGGGAAATATTCATTGAACATTCTCACATGACTCATATCTACGGTATTATAGTCTCTCCCTGATTCACCGGCTCCATATAATGCGAAATGTTTTACACACGCTAAAATGGTATTGCCTACAGAAAGGTCTTTTCCCTGATAGCCATATACCATATTTTTGGCTATTTCACTGCCTAAAAAAGGATCTTCTCCCGAACCTTCAGAGACTCTCCCCCATCTTGGTTCGCGCGAAATATCCACCATTGGGGAAAATGTCCAGTTAATTCCATCAGAAGATGCTTCTTTTGCGGCAACTCTCGCAGATTGCTGAATAATGTTCATATCCCATGAAGCTGCCAAGCCCAGAGGAATAGGAAAAGTTGTTTCATAACCATGAATAACATCCATCCCAAAGATCAACGGAATCTTCAATCGACTCTTTTCTACCGCAACTTTCTGAACTGCTTTTATTTTGTCCGCTCCTTTTATATTGAATAATCCACCGACCAAACCTTGTTCTACTTTTTTACCTATGTCGGAACTTTGAGCCAATCCTGTGGTAAAATCTCCCGAACTTGGTAAATTCAACTGTCCTATTTTTTCATCTAAGGTCATTTTTGACAAAAGCTGATCTACAAAGGCTTTTTTCTTTGCCTGATATTGGGCCGTCTGGTAGGACTGAACAGGTCTTGTAACCATTTCCTGAGCCGAAAACAATGGCGAAAGTGCTAACGCAGCTATTAAAACTAACTTTTTACTCATTTTATCTTCATTTTTTAATAGTAATTGTGAACATCAGATTCTTAATCCGGATTCTTACTTTTCGTTATTATTTATCTTACTTCTTCTTGGACAACATCCATTCGTATAATCCGGGGTCTGAATAAGCTGAGTCCCAGGAGTTATGATTATCATTCGGGAATATGATTAATTCCGCACCAGGGTTTACCGGATGTAACTTCTGGTATAATCTGAACGCATTTTCAGGCAAAACAATGTCATCCATTCCACCGTGAAAAATTTTCATATTCAGATCTTTATATCGATTGACATTTGCTGTCATAATCTGATCTGTAGGAGCACATACCGGGACTACAGCAGCAAACATTTCAGGATGCTCCATTGCCAGTTTTAAGGTTCCCCAACCTCCCAGTGAAAGCCCCGTAAGGTAAATCCTGGAAGCATCGATTTTATATTTTTTCTGAATTTCTTTAATCAGGTTATAAACGGTAATGGTATCCCACCAGCTATCTGCAGGACACTGAGGAGCTAAAATAGCAACAGGTTCCTTGATCAGATTTTTATAGGTAAAGGGACTATGGGCTTTTACCATTTCAAGGTCAGTTCCCCTTTCTCCCGATCCATGGAGAAAAACAATTAACGGAAGATTTCCTTTTACTTTTTGGGGATAGTCCAAAATATAAGCTATCTTTTCTGTTCTTTTGATTTCCTTGTTGAGTTCTGCCTTGATCTCCTGACCATTCATCTGTAAAGAAAAAAGCGGAAGCAGAAACAAAGCATGTCTAAGTTTTAATTTCATATTGTTAGTGAGATTTTGACTTATTATAAATGGGAACAAAGTCTTTTATTTGATTCCATATTTTTCAGATTTGAAACTTAATTTTTTCAAACCCTGTTGAATTTCAGGAGCATTCATAAACAGCTTCCATAAAAATCCTGTCCTGTAGTTTTCAATCATCGGAGCAATTGTTCCCTGGTCGATGGCAAGATACCGTGGGGTAAACCAATTGTTATAATGGATAGATGTCGCGTCATAAGGTCCTGCTGAACCCACAAATTCAGGTTTTTTAATATAAATAAATTTTAAAAAGTCCATTGATTCTTTCGGTGAATAAGGAAAACTGCTTAAAGCTGCAGTTGGAGAAATAACCCCATGGTCATTCTGAGGAAAATGAGCGTTGTATCCGGTAGTTCCATCGTTATTTCTGGAATAGCTTGCCGTAAGCCCCCAATAATCCGGACCATATCCTTTCCATTGTTTTGGGTTTTCCAGACAATATTTATAATCAATAAGGACCTGGTTTTTATTTAAATCAAAATAATTTTTAATCAGTTTATCTGAAAGGCCGGTGGGATCTAACCCGATATATGAATAATGTGCCCAGAATAAAGGTCCGCCATACTCCTCAGCAGAGTTATGCTTCACATACATCGGAAGACCGTATTTCGTTTTATCTGAAAGAAAAGTTCCGTTTCTGGTCCATCCTTTATAATAAGTTTCTGCATCAATTGAATAGGTTGGAGAAGATGCCGCCAGAATATAAGTAATCATACATTCATTATATCCTTCCAATGGAAAATTCATTTCCCACTGATATTCCGGAGACCAGTGCCAATACAAAACCTTCTCTCCGCCTTTGGTATACCAGTTCCATTGAATTCCTTTCCATAGTTCGTCACATTTCTTTGCCAGAGCTTTTTCTTCATCATTCCCATTTTTAAAATATTCACGGACCATTAAAATTCCAGAAGTTAAAAATGCGGTTTCCACCAAATCTCCTCCATTATCTTTTTTTCCAAAAGGAACTGTTTTGCCCGTTTCTCCATTGATCCAGTGAGACCATGCTCCTTTATGGCGATCTGCTTTAGCAAGAAAATCCATCATATGCGTCAATCTTTTCACCGCTTCTTTCCTGGGAACAAAACCTCTTTCCACTCCGACCAATATTGTAGCTAAGCCAAATCCTGATCCACCTGTAGTTATTACATGTTTATCATGATCCGGATAGATATCATCTTCATGGTAACGTTCTCTTCCCAACATAGAATTCGGTTCTGCATAATCCCAGAAATATTTTAAAGCATCCCGTTGAACCTTGTCCATCAGCTGTTCATCACTCATAGTACTTTTTACAGCTTCTTTTTTTACTATTTCCTGTTTTCCCATCTGGGCATTTTTACAGGAAAATAATGACGCCACTGCCAGAATAGAAATGATTCCTAACTTCATAAAATATACGTTTACATAGAGTTAATTAAAAAAATAGCCAAAGCTAAACTTTGGCTATTTGTATTATAATGAATTAATAACCTGGGTTTTGAGCTGATAAGCCACCTGCCTCAGTAATAAAGTCCTGAGGAAGAGGAAACAATTCATGCTTCCCGACAATGAAGTTTTTTCCCCCATCAGCTGCCATTGCTGTTTTTGCTTGCCCTGTTCGAACCAGATCAAACCATCTGTCGTGTTCAAAAGCCAGTTCCAATCTCCTTTCTTTCCAGATTGCAGTTCTTACATCGGCTTGAGAAGTTGCTGTTGTATTCGCAATATTAGCTCTTTGTCTCACCTGGTTCAACAATGGAATGGCAGAACTGGTCTGTCCTAATTCATTCAATGCTTCTGCCTTAATTAGTAATACTTCAGCATATCTTAGATAACGAATATTAACATCTGTCGAGGCCTGACTCGTATAATCAGAAGAGTAAGCTTTGTAATTATAGAATTTATTTTCTACAGTAGCAGGGACAAACCGTCCATCATACAAAGTCATTTCTCTATGAATAATTGTTGCATCCCTTCTCTCTGTGTCTCCTTCAGCAGTGTAGGCGTCATACAATCCCTGAGTTGGAGTTGCAAAACCCCAACCCCAGCCTCCTGCACCACGGGCACCCTGAACTTGGGAATATTGCTGAATAGCTCTGCCGTTATCACTCCCGGAACCATTAATTTCAAAAATGGACTCTGCATTATTTTCTCCGGAAACTTTATAAATATCAATAAAATTAGGTGTAAGTGAATAACCTGTAACTAAATTTGTTTGGTCGACTGCTAACTGCCATTTCTTCTGATAAAGATACACTTTTGCCAATAGAGCGTGCGCAGCTCCCACAGAAGCTCTTCCTACATTTGTCCCTGTATATGTTGTGCGGTCGGGAAGTGCTTCGATAGCATCTTTTAGATCTTTTTCTATAAAGGCATAGATTTCTTCTTTACTTACTCTTGTAAGCTGCATCTTTTTATCGTTCTCATTCCCTTGGACAGGTACATGATCTACTAAAGGAACCCCACCAAAGGATCTTACCAAGGTAAAATACATAAATGCTCTTAAGAATTTAGCTTCTCCGATTAGCCTTTTCCTTAATGCGGGATCAGCTTTATCTAATTGAGGAATATACTGTAAAGCCTGATTAGATCTATTGATCCCTTGATAATTTGAAGCAAATAATTCTTTAAAAGAAGGCGTAGTGGCTGTGATGTTTAAAGCATCCAGAATATCTTTATCTGATCCTGCATCTCCGGGGCTGGACCCTTTATCCGCATCATCGGAGATAATAGATGTGACACCAATCCAGGCAAATGTACTCATATTCCAATCTAAAAATTTAGCATAAATTGAATTTACGAAGTAAGTTGCTCCATTATCATTGTTGAATTTGTCCAGATCACCAATCGTCATTGATTCAGAAGGGGCAACGTCGATAAAATCGTCGCTACAATTTTGTGTAACCGTCCCTAATCCTAATAACATTAAAGAGACGAGTAATATTTTATTTCTTTTCATTTTTTTAGAAGTTTACGTTAAGACCAAATACAAAAGACCTCAATGTAGGGTAAGAATTTAATTCAACCCCAGCTAGTTTATAAGGATTCCCCTCAGCCTGTGCATCTGTAGCACTATACCCTGACAATTCAGAAGAGTATCCTGAATATTTTTGCCATACTACAGGATTTATAGCACTTACATAAAGCTTAATGGATTTCACATATTTAGCAATATCCTTAATTGTGTACCCTATGGTGATGTTATTAATTCTGAAATAATCTCCATCTTCTAAGAAATAGGTGGAGGCAATGGGAATACCCGTTGCAGGTCTTGGATTAGAAGCATTTGGATTAGAAGCGGACCAATAATCGTTGGCAACTGATGATTCAATGTTTTCGCCGTTAATCCTTTGAGCTTTTTTACCGTTATAAACTTTAAATCCAAAAGCTCCATAACCGTTAGCAGCAAAATCCCAATTTTTATATGTTAAGGAAACATTGATACCCAAAGTTGATTTTGGAATGTATGAATCAAAATATTTCCTATCACCAGCATCTGCTGACCCCGTAATCCCATTTCCATTAAGATCTTTATACTTCATATTGCCATTGGCGTCAACTCCATCATATTCCCATAAATAAAAGCTTCCCAATGCATGTCCAACCGTAGTTCCATTAAATAATTTTGTCCACTGTCCGTTACCAAGGTCTCCACCACTAAGCTGAGCAATATTTTTCTGAGTATCTACTCTGGTCAGCCTGTTTTGGTTTAATGAATAATTTCCACCAATTGAATAAGACCAATCTTGCCCTATTTTATCAGCCCAATTTAATGAAAATTCAAGACCTCTGTTTCTTACAGCGCCTACATGCGAATAATATGTTTCAGATTGCCCAGAGGTTATATAATTTGTGATTCCCAGAATAAGATTTGTGGTTTCTCTATTGTAGGCATCGATTGTTCCTGTCAATCTGTTATTCAATACACCAAAATCAATTCCTGCAGAGGTTTCCTCAGTTACCTCCCAACCAAGAACAGGGTCATAGCCTTTGTTCACAGTAATTCCATTACTTACATTGTTTGCATTTCCAAACCCGTAGTTATACGTAGTTCCTGAATTTAGCGGAAGATAGTTTAATGGAACATTCTGGTTTCCAAGTTTACCCCAGCCTCCTCTAAGTTTCAACAAATTGAAAAATCCATCTTTCATGAAGTCTTCTTCGGATACTACCCATCCTGCTCCAAACGAAGGGAATGTACCCCACTTTTGCCCATCTGCAAACTGAGATGATCCATCTCTTCTTATTGTTGCACTTAATAAATAACGATTCATTAATTTATATTGAGCTCTGGCAAAATAAGACGTTGTTGTATTTCTGTCAAATTTGATGGACGTTAAACTCTGTACATTATTTACATAATCAGTTCCATTTAAATTCCAATAATTCTGATCATTTAAAAGCAAGTTCTTTCTTTTTACAATAAGTTGATCAATACCATTTCTCACAGTTGTTTCTGTACCAATTGTTGCTTCAATATCATGAGCTCCAAACTTCTTATTATAAGTCAAATAATTTGTTAGAGCCCAATTGTAATAATCTTCTCTTGTATTTGAAAGTGTATTTACCGGATCCGAGGCATTATACCCACTTGCAACCCTCGTAGGGTCGGCTGCCAGCCAAACTCCTAAAGCATCAGTAAAGTTGTATGCCTTATAGTTAGAATATTCACCATTAAACTGGGAAGTAAATTTCAATCCTTTTAGGATATCAACATCTAATTTTAAACCTCCTTGTAATAGTGTGTTTTTATTTTTTTCATTGTTAAAAAATAGCTGACTTACAGGATTACCAACATCATTAAATTTTGATCCGGAGTAATCCACAACTCCATTTGCATTTACAAATGGAACTCCAAACTGACCTGACGGAAAGCGAACAGGAACTATTGGAGATTGTTTATAAGCAGTGGTAAAAGCATCCAGAGGTTTAGGTGTAGTTTTTGTAAAGGCTACACTGAAGTTCTGAGATAATGTAATACCCTTTGCAATTTTAAACTCATTATTTGACCGGATTGTGGCACGGTTAAAGTCTGTCCCCCTAAGAATTGACTGTTCATCATAGTTGCTTAAACTAAAGAAATATTTAACCGATTCAGAAGCTCCTGAAATTGATAAATTATGCTGGTTATACATTCCAGTTCTTGTAATCTCTTTAAACCAGTCTGTATCTACCGGTTGATTAGAAGAAAATTTATTGGTACCTAATGCAATATTATTATAATTGGCAAACTCAGAGGCATTCGCCATACTAACAGTTTTTAAAGGTGTTCTTACCCCCACTAAACCATCGTAAGTAACATTGAGTTTACCCTTACCTGATTTTGTTGTAATAATAATAACCCCATTGGCTGCTCTATTAC
The DNA here is from genome assembly GCF_046591535.1 of Chryseobacterium proteolyticum. NCBI lineage: Bacteria > Pseudomonadati > Bacteroidota > Flavobacteriia > Flavobacteriales > Weeksellaceae > Chryseobacterium > Chryseobacterium proteolyticum. The sequence continues at coordinate 1,176,734 of NZ_JBJLWK010000001.1, forward strand.
CATAAATAGCCAATGCTGCAGCATCTTTTAATATATCATAGGTAAGAATATCATTAGAGTTGATATTATTAATATTGGACAAAAACATTCCATCCACTACATAAAGAGGAGTTCTTCCTCCGGTTACGGTACCAAGCCCTCTAATCATCACTGTAGGTGTGGATCCTGGTAAATCAGAGGCAATAACCTGTACACCCGCAGCTTTTCCCTGAATGGCTTGCGAAGCATTTAAAACTTTTGTTTTGGTTACCTCTTCAGCACTAATGGAACTGATAGATGTGGTATTATCCACTTTCTTACGGCTACCATAACCGATCATTACTACCTCCTCGATCTTCTGTTCTTTAGGGACAGTATCTTTAGGAGTTACCTGCGCATTCACATTCATACCAAAATACAATACGGCAATGAGTGATGAATACTTTAAATCACTTTGTTTCATATAGTCAATTTTATTTCGTACAATCAAATTTCTTAGCAGATTTTTAAACTGCAAAGCTGTCTTTAATTAAATAAATATTGTATTTCTCAAAAAAAGACATTAATCCAAAATTATAAAAATATATGAAACATTGTTAATATATCGTAATAATTCTAAAATTAACATGATACATCACACATCATGTGTGAAAAGTCAATTTTTTAACGTATTATCACTAAAAATAAATTTAATTTAACATTTAATTTACAATGAATATTAAAGGGTTTTTATAGAATAACTCCCCAAATCGCTAACATTTAATTAATATTTTGTTAAACAGATTTTCCTGTTTACCTTTGGCCCGGTATTTGAAAATTCAACCATTAATAAAAATCAATGAAAAAATATATTCTGGCAATAGCATTAGTTGCAGGAACTGCTACTGTAATCACAACTTCTGTACAATCCTGCACAAGTCTTGCGACGACTGATCTGGGATTATCCATCATTAAAAAGTTTTTATTGAACGGAATCGATAAAGGAATGAATATTTATGGCAATAAAGATGCATTTCTACAAAATAATCTGGTGGATAAAGCGTTACCAAAAGAATTAAGAGATATCAATTCGATGCTGGAAAAAATTTCCCCTTCACTAGTTGCTAAGGAAAGGGAATATGTTGCAGAAGCAGCTTCGTACACTGTAAATATTTCGAAACCAATCCTTCAGAATGCAGTTAACAGTTTGAATGCGCAGGATGTAACGAGAATCATTCAGGGAGAAAAAGGTACAGCTACTTTAATTCTGAAGGAAAAAACTTCGGATCAGCTTGTAGCTGCTATTACTCCAAAGGTTGATGAACAGCTTAACCGGTATGGTATCGTAAAAACGATTAATACAGCGTTGGCAGGAAGTAATTTCCTGGGTAACCTACTGGGTGGAAACAGCAATACTGTAAATTCGGGAGGATTAAGTAAGCTGGCCTCTGAACAATTGGTTAACGGACTGTTTAATATCATTGAAGATTACGAAATAAAGAACTCCAAAGCCCTGTTAGGTCCACTTGGAAAATAGAAAAAATTTCGTTAAATTTATATATAAATTAAATTGTTAGATGGATATCATTCAAGGAAATCAACACGCGAATCCTGAAGAATTTTATAATTCTTTAAAGGAAAAACTGGAAGGTCACCACGACTTTCCGGAAGATTATTTATTTAAATTTATAATTCCTACAGATCAGGCAAAACTTACAGAAATATATAAGGTTTTTGACGGCATTAAATTTACGCTTGGAAACAGAGAAAGTAAAAATGGAAAATATACAGCCTGCAATATCAATGCTTTTGTCTTAGACGCTGATCAGGTCGTAAATATTTATAAAGAAGTTGGAAAAATAGAAGGAGTGATCCTTTTATAAAAAATAAAAAAGTCAGCCGAAAGCTGACTTTTTTTATTTTTTCATTCTGGTTTATTTCTCAATAAAATATTTTACATTTTCTATAGGTCTTCCCAGCATAGCGACTGAGCCTTTTATTAAGATTGGCCTTTGAATTAAAGAAGGGTTTTTAGACAATATTTCCAACCATTCCTCTTCTGAGTAATTCTTTCCTGCAAATTTTTCAAGATATAATTTTTCCGTCTTTCTGATCAGATGAAAAACACTCTGGTTGAGTTTTTTTTAAAACTGTTTTTAACTCTAAAATACTTAATGGGTCCTCCACAATATTGATGATCTCAAACGGCACTCCATTCTCATCAAGATACTCTAAAACAGCATTTGATTTTGAACAACTTCCATTATGTAAAACCTTAACTAACATATTTAATAATATAAACAATTAAACTTGTATGTAACAAATTTAGATAAAATCCAAGTTACATCAATCCTAAAAGATCCTAAAGTATTGTTAATTAAAACAATCCATTCAGTTCAGCTTCAATTTTTTCCAGAATAAATCCAAAATCTTCAGGTTTTTCAACGAAATCAAGATCATCTACCTCAATGACCAACAATCTACCTTCGGTATAATTGGAAATCCATTTTTCGTATTTCTGATTTAATTTTGAAAGATATTCAATACTGATCGAAGCTTCATATTCTCTTCCTCTTTTATAGATCTTTTTAACCAGATTGGGTACATCAGATTTTAAATAGATCAACAAATCGGGGGCTGAAACAAAAGATTTCATTAAATTAAAAACATCCTGATAATTTTTAAAATCCCTGTCCGAAAGCAAGTGCATATCATTTAAATTTTCCGCAAAAATATGGGCGTCCTCATAAATGGTACGATCCTGAATGATATTCTTTCCACTTTCTCTTATTTCTTTTACCTGGCGGAACCTGCTTCCTAAAAAGTAAATCTGCAAAGCAAAGCTCCATTTGCTCATATCTGCATAAAAGTCTTCCAGATAAGGATTATGGTCTACATCTTCAAATTGTGCATCCCATCCATAATGCTTGGAGAGCATCGTCGTTAATGTCGTTTTTCCAGCTCCGATATTTCCTGTAACTGCAATGTGCATATTCTATTTTCCCTTATTTATTGATGTCCATGAAAAAATTATTAAATACCAACAGTCTGAACTTCTGCAGTCTCTTCAAGAAGCTTTTTCAACGTAGTATCTGCAGGTTTTTCCACAGACTGGTCTTTAATAAACTTGTCCTGAACCTTTTCTAATGATTTGTCTGCTGATTCTCCAGTTTGCTCTGGTGTCTTCTGAACAGGTTTTTCTGTATTTCCAGGTTCAGGCTCAGACTCCTGTTTTGCCTGTTTAATTTTTTCAAGGTTGTAAAGATAAAGGTTGTTCGCTTTGATTTCAAAATAAGCAAGCGTGTTTTTATCCACAATTTGTGCATCAGGATCTTCAAAAATTTTCACCAACCCTTTTTCCGGAATATATTTAAGAATTGAATTATTAGTTATGATCAGAACAGACTCATTCTCCCTTCTGAATCGTTTCCCGTTTTCTATGGGAATCTCTGTAAGTTTTTCAAATTTCAGGCTATAGATCCTGAAATGCTTTCTTGTCAGAATATACACTTTATTCTCATAAACCAGAAGATCCATCAGATCGTCAAAGCTTGCATCAAAAGGATAGGAATTTATTGTGGTATCATTTCTGAAATTGTACTGAATGAGACGTTTTGAGCTCTCATCCAAAAGCCATATCTGCTGGAGATCTTCTGCATATGCTATTTTTATAAATGCAAACTTCTGTTTAAAATCTATTCTCTGGATTTCATTGAGATTCTGATCTACAAACTTTAATTCCTGGGCATTTTCTGAAAACAAGGGAACTGAAAGTGGATTTTGAACCCCCTGGATTTTAAATGGTACCGTAAGCATCATTTTCCCAATCTGCTTTCCTAAAGAATCATATTTGGTTAAACTGAAATCTTTATTCTTATAGATATACAAATTTCCGTAATCGTCTGCAAAAAGGTCTTTTGCTTCTTTTAATTTCAAGGTATCCAGTGGCAAAGCCTTCTGCGCAGAAAGTGAGCAGAAAACAAAAGCAAATATCAGGGGTAATAATTTCAATGTTCTTTTACTAATATGATTTCCCGAAGGAATATGACCAATTTACACACTTTATTTTAATCGTGATTCAATTGTTATTATTTTAAATTATTTAATAGCAACCTCATAAATTTTCGCCCAATTTTTTCCTGTTACAAGCATATTATCACCTTTAAAGGCAATTCCATTTAAAACATGCTCAGTGTTATCTCCGAAATTTTCTGCTGTCAGTTGCGTAAAGTCAAATGTACCCACAACCTCTCCGTTCACAGGGTTAATTTTTAAAATGATCGGTTTATGCCAGATGTTTGAATAAATAAATCCATTGTGGTATTCCAGTTCATTAAGCTGATCATACACTTCAGCGCTTCCTGCCACAGGCATTGTTTTTAATATTATAGAAGGATCATTTACATTCAGAAAATAAAGGTTTTTTGAACCATCGGTCGCTATCAGATTCTTACCATCATAGGTTAGTCCCCATCCTTCTTTCATCGCTGATGCCAAAGGAAATTCAGAAATCAGTTTCAGAGAATTTTTATCATATACAAAACCTTTTCTATTTCGGTAGGTTAACTGAAATATCTTATCTCCTGCCGTGGCACAGCCTTCGGAAAAAATATCCGCTGGTTGTTTTGTTACACTAACGGGTATGGTTCCTCCCAAGTTATATTTTAAAAGCTTAGATGATTTCTCTAACCCTACACTCTCGTACACCGTATTCCCTTCTAAAGTAAATCCTTCAATAAAATTATCGGGATCATGTGGATATTCCGCTACAATCTGGTAGGACATTTTCTTTTCAGGATTTTTTGCAAAGACATTGATCGTGGCATCCTGATAAAGTGTTTTTCCTCCTTTTGTTTTAACAACAAATGTTACATCATTATCCCCAAGACCAAAAAACTTTGGATTAATGGTTAAATCTGAGGTTTCTTTATCCCCGAAACTGATGGTAATCGTTTCTGCATTTTCTAAGACATCCCCTGGAATTTTCAGTTTATCATTATAATGATAGCCTTTTTGTTCCATGGAAAGATTATAGTCGTTTAAAGAATTTAAAATCTCTTTATCTTTATTACAAGACACTAATAATACAACCGCTACAAGACCGGCTATCGGATTTACTTTCATTGAGTTTCCAAATAATTTCCTCAAAAGTAGCAAAATTTATTGCTTTGTACTAATTTCACTTTGGGCATCATCATGCTGTAACGTCATTTGGAATATGGAAATTTAATTATTAAAACCTCTTTTTCTGTTTTCCATTAAAATAGCGCCCGATGGGAGCGCTATTCAAATATAATTTTAAATGAGTTGTCTGTATTACTTAATGGCAACTTCATATATTTTTGGCCAGTTCTTTCCTGTTACCAGCATATTTTCTCCTTTGAAAGCGATCCCGTTCAATACATCATCACTTCCCTTGGTATTCTGCTTGGCAATATCTGTAAAATCAAATGTTCCCACCACTTCTCCGTTTGCCGGGTTTATTTTAAGAATAATAGGTTTCTGCCATACGTTAGCATAAATAAACCCATTGTGGTATTCTAATTCATTTAACTGATCATAAGCCTGTGAGCTTCCTGCTACAGCAATATATTTAACCAATTTTGAAGGATCTTTCGGATCAAGGAAATACAACAATTTACTTCCATCGGAAGCAATCAGGTTTTGTCCGTCATATGTCAGTCCCCACCCTTCTCCTAATACGTTCGGATAAGCAAATTCAGATAAAAGCTTCAATGAACTTTTATCGTAGATATATCCTTTTTTGCTTTGCCATGTCAACTGATATACTTTATCTCCTACAATCGTACTTCCTTCGGAGAAGTCTTCCTGAGCCTGCTTTGTTGAAGCTAAAGGAGTTGTTGTCCCCAGAGTGTACTTCAGGATTTGTGAAGATCCGTTTTGCCCGTCACTTTCATAGATCGTGTTTCCTTCGATCTGAAATCCCTGCACAAAGTTGGCTGGATTATGCGGGTATTCCGCAACGATTTCATAAGAGATCTTTTTTTTCAGGATTTTTTGCAAAAACATTGATCGTAGCATCCTGATTTAATGTTTCTCCTCCTTTTGTTTTAATATTAAAAGTAACGGCATTATCTCCTAATGTGAAAAATTTAGGATCAATCACAAGGTTTGAGGTCTCCTTATCTCCAAAACTGATGGTTACACTTTCCGCATTATCTGCAACATCTTTCGGAAGTTCAAGTTTATCCCCGAAGTGATATCCTTTGCTTTCCATTGAATTGTTATAATCACTTAAACTATTCAATATTTTTTTATCATTGTTACAAGACGCCAACATCAAAATCGCCGCAAAACCAACTATTATATTTTTTTTCATTGAATTTCTAAATATTTCCCCAAAAATAGCAAATTTTATTCCGTTATGCCAATTTGTTTGGCGGGTTGACCAAATTGTAATATGTACCCATTGTTATCATAAATAGCGAATTCCCGCATATCCCATTCAAAGGTTTCTATTTCGTAGCAAACTTCAGCCTTGTCTTTTAATTCTTCCCATAAATCATCTACACTGTCGACGTTAAAGTAAAATGAGCCTGTAAATCCTATTCCATTGAATTTTTCATGATCGTTAGGCTTCGAGAGCATTACCTCAACGTCATCTTTACGGATCGTTGCCCATTCCCATTCATCATTCCTTTCTACCAGGTTAAACCCAAGGATATGAAGATAAAAACCAAGGGTTTCATCAAGATTTTGTGTCCAGAGTATGGGACGAAGAGAAGTATATTTTATCATATTTTTAATTTATAAAGCAAAACGCAAAGACACTCAATCTGCGTCTTTGCGTTTTTGTTATTTATTTTCCAGATAGGATTTCAGACTTTCTCCAACGATCACATTCCATCCCTTTGTAAAGTTTTCTTTTGAAAATCCCTCTCCCAGGTTTTTAAAGAGATCCGTGTTTTCATGAGTCAGCGTTATCACTGTTCCTCCATCTTCCGGCTGAAGTTCCCAGATCACTGTAGTTTCAGCATCGGAAAATTCGGGATATGACCATGTATGTTTGAGTCGTTCATTGATGGCAAAATCCAAAATACTTCCCTGATGGTGGTATTTTTTTTCATTTCCAGGTTCATAGAAATTAAACTGTTTTCCTATTTCCAATTCAAAATCAGAGATATCAAAATACCAGGATTTCATCTGATCTCTATCTGTCAATGCCATCCAGACCTTATCAGGTGGAGCATCCACTTTCTGTTGAACAATAATAGGTGTACTCATGTTATTTTTTTATTTCTCAAATCTATCCGTGGGTAAACCCGGTAATTTTAGCTTCATCAAAATCCAGCTGCATTTCAATCGTCCGCATCACATGATCATCAAATATCTTTTCACGTTTCATACGGTGCAATTCATTTCGCTGCGCCTGTATTACCTGTCTTAAAACATCCTTATTCTCGTTCATTGCAGAAACGTAATCTCCTGTAGAAGCCATACATTGGGCTTTATCTGCCATCATCATCATTTCATTTTCCAGTTTATGTTTCTGATGACGTACAAGACTGTTTCTTTCTGCAAGATCTGAGAAATCAGTATCCAGTTTTTGCAAAGCGGTTTCTTTTAATTTTCTCATTAAAATAACCTCCTGCTTTTCTTCAGGTATTTCACTTCCTGCATCACTTATTTTCAACAACTTTAAAATAGGAGACAACAATAGCCCCTGCCCCACTAAAGTAATTAAAATAATAACGAAAGTTACGAATAAAATAATATTACGATGTGGGAACGCATCTCCGTTAGGTAAAAATGCAGGGATTGACAATGCTGCAGCTAAGGAAACAACTCCCCTCATTGCTGCAAAGCTGATGATAAAGGGCTCTCTCCAATCCGGTTTGAGGACCTTCAGCCTCAGTTCTTTTGAACAAAGTCTTGGAAAATACATTAATGCGTAACTGTAGATAATTCTTGTGAGAATAATGGCACCACCGATCACCACACTATAGAAGATTCCTTCAGAGATGGTATAATCTTGCATTGCAGCAACTACTATGGGTAATTCAAGACCAATGAGGATGAAAATGATGGTATTCATCAAAAAGATAAGAACACTCCATACGTTACCCGATTGAATTCTCGAAGTATGGCTCAGATAACAATGAGAGTTATAAGACATCAGTAAACCTCCAGCTACCACAGATAATACTCCTGAAAAATGAAAATGTTCAGCACCAACATACATGATGTATGGGACAATAAGCGTGATAATAGTGTCTATATTGGAATTGGAAGGAATGATACGAAGTAGAGCTCCGAAGAGGAAACCTACCGCAATTCCTATCGCAATCCCTCCAATAGCCATAATGAAGAAATCCTGGACAGCATCTCTAAAGATAAACTGCCCTGAAATAACGGCCGCTAAAGCAAACTTAAATACGATCAAACTCGATGCGTCATTAATCAGGCTTTCTCCCTCAAGAATACTCGTAATCTTCTTCGGGATCTTCATATTTCTGAGTACCGATGTAGCTGCCACAGCATCTGGTGGAGAATTTACTCCTCCCAACAGGAATCCCATCGCAACAGTAAGTCCCGGAATGATTGATGATGATAGATACGCCACTACTATTGAAGTAAGGAATACCAGCCCAAAAGCCATCGAAAAAATCTGCTTTCTCCATTTATGGAAGTCCTGCCATGAGGTAAACCAGGCGGCTTCAAATAAAATAGGAGGAAGAAAAATAAGAAAGACCAGATCCGGTTCTATTTCAATGTGAGGCATACCCGGAATAAAGCTTATCAATAATCCTGCTATAACAAGGAAAATAGGATACGCTACTTTCAGCTTTTGCCCGATCATTACTAATATCATCACAGAAAGCAATACTGCGATTGATATTATTACGTAATTGTGAATCATTTATTTATGATTTTATTTAATTAATATTAGGTTAGAAATCTAAATAAATTCTTTTGTCATTGTGTTTTTATTTCCTAAAGAACAATATTATTCTTCGGACTTATTGGTAAAGGAAGGTTATGTTCATCCAGCATATCTCTCATATCGATCTCAATTGTCCGGCTGATCTGTGTGATAGGAACATCATTAGGACTTCCTTCAAAAGGATTTACAGAAGCCTCTCCCACACTATCCAGTGTATGAAAGCACCAGGTTACCAAAAGTGAAAACGGAATATTAAACCATATGGTAAACCCTTCTAATAAAGTTCCCTCTCCCAGTTTATCAAATTCTTTCAACAATCCGAAAGGAACAAAAACAATAAACAGCAACAACAGGTAAGTAGTAATCGATGAAAAATTCCTGGGATATGGGAAGTTTTTTATTCTTTCAGCTTTTCCCTGATCATCGGTGAACTTTACCAGTTGCTGATTGATTTGTGTCCATTGGAAATCATTAATCTCTCCTTTTGCATAAGCTTCCGACAGTTCTTTGCTTTGGGCAGCCATCAATTGTGTAGCCCTGTTCTTTTTACTGAGAATATAGTGAAGTTCACTTTCAGAAAGATAAAGTTTTAGTTCTTCATCCAGCTTGGAAAGCCTTTCCGGAATGTCATATTTTTTTGAGTATTCGTCAAACTGTACCGTATTCATATTCTCCCATGCCCTTGGCTCCCTTAGTTGAAAACGTAATGCCGTTAACCATGCATAATGCCGTGAGAACATTTCTTTTACTTTATCATGATCTTTAGCAGAGAGCGAATCCCTGAGAATATATCCAAAACTCCGGCTGTTGTTAATAATAGAACCATAAATCTGCCTTGCTTCCCACAGCCTGCTGTAACTTGCATTATTTTTAAAACCTACAATGAAAGCTACCGCTGTTCCCATGATTGCAATGGGCTGCCAGGGAAATGAAACGAATGTTAAACCGAAATGATAAAGTACCGTAGGAATTGCTGCTAAAACGGCAAGGACATAGATACTTCTCCTTGTCCACATAGCAAATTCACGGGCTCCAAATCTTTTTCCTGAGTGCATAAATGTGTTTTTACTTTTTGTTAAATGGTATGTTGTTATAAAATCCGATCTGAATCTGTCCCCTGTTTCTATTCTCCTGGAGCTGATTCATATACCCTGCTTCGATTCTTAAATTCTTACTGATCACATATCCCAACGCTCCGTACACCCTGTTCCTGTCAAATACCGGGCTATCAAAGTGAAGAAAAACTTCATTATAGAGAGAAGCATAAAAAGTTTTCGGAAGCATTTCTTTATTATTGATCGGAATATTTAGCCCCAGGAAATAACGAAACCTCATTCTGAAATCCTCTTCAAGAAAGCGTTCTTCCAAACGGTAACGATGCTGAAGATAAAATCTTCCAAATTGTTGTTTGGTGATAAATTGCTGGAAAATCCTGTGTTCAATATTTTCTTTTTTTTTCGCCGTTTACATAGGGCTGACTTAAAATAAATCCGTATCCTAATAAAACATTATTATTATTTTCCGACAGATCGTATCCGATCCCTGTACGGATTAAAAGCTGCTCAAGATCTCCAACCGCATCAAAGTTACGATACTGAATTTCATTGTGCCAGTTCCATTTTTTATTGATTTTATTATTCCCGAAATACATATACCAGGCTCCCAAATCATTTTTCTGAGCAAATGAAAGTGTTGTTGCTAAAATAAAAATGACGAGGGATACCGACCTTATAATCTCCATACTAATCTTCTACGTTTATATTTTATTAATTAATTAGCCTAACCTATTTCCAACTTGTCAAACTTTCCGTCATTGTTGATATTAAATTTAAAAAAAGTTCTGAAATCCCCCCAGCTTTCTGTGTGAAACCGGCCATAGATGGTTTTACCTTCATTTTCAATAGTATCAATCGAAGTAAATTTCTCGTGTCCACAAGCATCTTTTACGAATTTCTTAAAATCCCTTGGATTACCATCGTCATATAATTTAGCATCTGCAGTAAAAAAAGAAGTAAAAGTTTCCGCATCACCTTTTTGCCATGCATCAAAAGCCTTTTTTACCGTTTCATTTAATTTTGTTGTATCCATATCATTTTTTGTCTGTTGTTGAGTAGGGGTTATTTTAACATCATTTTTCTGGGCACATGCGCAATACATGGAAAATACCGTCAGTAAATAAATAATTTTTTTCATGAGAATTTAAAGGGATAATTTAAGAAAATAATAAGAAGATTCAAACCCATGAACGGAAGCTCTATCAAAGCACCTTTTATATCCCCGTGAAAAAGCTCTAGCCCCATAATAAGCAAGATTGTTCCCGCCATTAAAAAATTTCCCCAGAAAAAAGTCTGTGGAATTACGATCAACACTGCACTAATTATGGTAATTATCCCCAAAACCATGACAGCGGTGTTGTTCATTCCTATTCTGCCAAGCATCTGTAGCATTTCAGGTTTCCCGGAAACCATTGCTATACCTTGTTTAAAGCCCATATACATTGCAAAAACAATCAATGCAATGGTGAGTATTTTTAAAATCATATGTTGTGTTTTTAATTGTTAAAGTTTGTTGAGAAGGAACCTGATTTATCCGGATTGCGCTTTATTTAACGCCATTATATCATAATTGTTAAATTCATCATCTTTTGTTTAATGGGTTTAAAGTTATGAATTCCTAATTTAATCTTCCGAAAAAGTGCTCTTTTTAAAATTAGAAAAATAGGAATGCAAATGTATAATAAAATGAAAACCGACAGGAATTCCTGCCGGTTCTTTTTAACTATATTTCGTATACAAAAAATGAATGTTACGGATGTACCTGAGCTTTAGCCGGATCATCATAATTTACCATCCAGTTGATTCCGAATTTATCTGTAAACATACCAAAATAAGCACCCCAGAAAGTATCTGCAAGTGCCATTGTCACCTGTCCTCCTTCTGAAAGTCCGTTGAATAATTTTGTAGCTTCTTCTTTTGACTCTGCATTAATGGAAACAGAAATATTATTTCCTGCCACAAAATGAGATGCCCACTCTCCGCCGGTGTCACTTCCCATTAAGACTGTTTCTTTAGAAATGGGTAAAGAAACATGCATAATCTTATCTTTATCTTCTTCCGGAGTTTCTTTTCCTTCCATTGGAGGCATTTCTCCAAAAGTTCCGATATAAGGATATTCGCCGCCAAAAACAGATTTATAGAAATCAAATGCTTCCCTGCAGTTCCCATTGAATGTAAGATAAACGTTTACTGTTGCCATAAAGTATTTTTTAAAATTGAGTTTGTCTGATGTTTTAAGGCTTTTCAGAAATTCTTTTCAACATGGAAAGCCCTTGCTCATAATCTTTTCCAATGGCACCATCCATATTCATAAACAGCTTCATTATGGTAAAAGGGTATGGAATTTGGGAGGTGAACCCCCAGGTCACCTTGCTTTCGTTTCCTTCATGAGCCACTATAACATAAGTATCTGCTTCACTTTCGTAAGGAGTCATGAATTTAATTGAAGTATCTATTCTTTTTAGGGAAGGATCTACTTTTTTTTATTTCCTGGCAACCTTTTCCTGCTTTATCATTTTTACTGCTCCAGCACATTTTTTCACCCGGTTGTCCTTCGGTTCCGGTCCATTCCTTTTTCATTCCCGCATCCAGCCTGTTCCATGGACTCCAGAGATCCATTGCTTTTAAAGTGTTGGTATTCTGCCATACTTTTTCTACAGGAGCATTAATTGTTATGGTTTTTTCATATTTGAAATCCCCGGAAATCAAGGCGGCTATTACCAACCAAACTATCAGTATTGCGGCCAATACGATCATGGTCCATTTTAAAATCTTCATAGGTATTTCTATCTGTGCTGGTCTATTAAAATCATATTCCCATCGGGATCTTTTAGGAAGATATGCTCCGGTCCTGAGGTGGTTTCATCAGCCTCTTTTTCCAGATGAATATTATTTTCTTTTAAATGTTTCTGAATCTCACGCACGTCATCGAAAGATTCCAGATTCTCTGCATTTTCATCCCACCCCGGATTGAAGGTAAGCATATTCCCGTCAAACATAGCCTGAAATAATCCGATCAATGTACTTCCGTTTTTCATGATCAGATAGTTTTGGTCCATGTTTCCTCCCATAGCACTGAATCCCAGCTTTTCATAAAAGTCTTTAGACTTTTGAAGATCTTTTACACTTAAACTGAGCGAGAATACTCCTAGCTTCATATTTCTTATTTATTTTATTAACAAGTTTTATCTTCAGTTTTACTGATTGGTTATATGGGTTTTGAAGTCCATTGTTCCATCATAGCTTTTCCAGTCACCAATGAATTCGATATAAGGGGACTCAATTTTCTCAGTCACTTTATTCCACTTAAAAGTATAAACAAATTTACCTTTGAAAATACCGGAATGTTTGCCTTTATTTTCCTCTGCCAGTTCGTATTCACCATACACAGTTCCTTTTCTTTTCGTGTCCTTATACTTTGTAATCGTCAGATTTCCTTCAAATTTAGAATAGGTTTTATCCACTAAAGAATATCCGGAAACAAAATATTCCTGATCATTTTTTCTGTTTTGTTCTGAAATATTAATCTTGAGCTTTATGGCCTGTTTATCATTTCCGATGGTTCCGGAGTATGCTTTACTGTTGTTGAGCCATACATTTGAAATATTAGGCATCTGAGCAAAAGCAAAACCGGAAATAAGAATGAGGAGTAGTACAAGTTTTTTCATATTGTTTTTTGTTTTTAATTGAGTATTACGTTAGCAATATCAATAAAAGGAAATTCTGTGACAGCATAGGGAAAGCCAATATTTCCTTAAGTAATTTTTAACCCGTCCTTACAGGTTCTAACCCATCCGAAGTTATACTCCGAACTGAGCCAGATGGTGATTTAAATGTTTCGCAAACATATTGCTCCACTCATGGGATTTTAGTTTACCAAATGAGAATGATTCTTTTCCATCGAAGGCTTCAGCTCCCAGTTGTTGCGTTTTTTGGATAAATCCTATCAGCCTCTTTTTTTCTTCTTCAAAATCCCTTCTTCCCACAATCATAAACTGGGGTGCAGTAGGAGAATCTCTGGGATAGGCTTTTTCACTAACGACTTTAGGTTTCACAAAATTTTTCAAGATAAATTTTGCTATAGTTCCGGGCTTTTTATGCTTCTCCGGTTCATACACCATCTCATAGGAAACGCAACAGTGAGCCAGCATCTGATCCACCATCATTTTTCCCCAAATACCGTGAGTATCTTCAATAAGATTATTGATCCTATTGATGTAATTCTGAGCAACTTTTGCATCAAATACGTTTTCCATTGTTTGTTAATTGTTCGGAAAACAAATATATCAGTTTTTTCTGATGATTTTATATCCTTTTTTTAAAAACCGTAAAAACCCTGGCGATGATATATGGATACCGGGTCTGAGGTATAAGTTACGGGGTTACAAAGTACGTGGTATGGATTAAGTTTGTGATGCAACTGATGCGATGAACTTATCTGGTCAATTTATATTTTGCTTAAAAATTTATCCGATTTCTTCGAAGGAATCTTCTTCTTTTGGATTCTCAGGTTTTACGTACCTGAATACCAGCCATAATTTGATCTTCAAGGCAATCCACCCTAAAAAAGCATAGACAAGTAAAAGAATTCCCAAATGCCTTAAATAGGGAAATGTAAGTTCTACCGATCCTTTTTGAATCAATAATATTTTGAAAGCCTGTAAGAATGGGGTTAAAGGAATAATATTCGCAATAAACTGTACAAAAGCAGGCATTGCATTCAATGGCCAGGTGAATCCGCTGATAATAAACGCAGGTGAAGCAATAACCATCAGAATTTGAGTTGCCTTCAAGGCATCCGGAATCAGGATACTGATAAAAACACCTAAGAAAGATGCTGAACTCACAAAAACAGAGGTCAGAACTATAAAATTAAAAATCCCCTGAGGCATAGGCACTTTAAAAATCATGTGCATGAAATAATACATTCCCACGATCAGTATAGAAAACATCCAGATCGGTATCACTTTGATCAGCATTGTAGGAAATGCCCATTTCCTCATTCTATAATATTCTTTCACGAAGGTTCCTCCCTGAAATTCTGCAGCAAAACTTACGGCCATAGCCAGCAATATCACCTGTTGTAAAACTACAGCCAACATAGCCGGCCACATGAAAATAAGGTAATTACTGGTTGTATTGAAAAGGGTGATATAATTGGTTTTAAAGGGTTCAAACTGGGTAGCTGCCCTTGTTGCCGGCATTCCGGCTTTCTGAAGGGCCTTTATCGATGCACCTGCAGAGAAAGTTCCAATCGTCAGCTGAAGGGCTTTTGTGGCAAAATTTGCTGTAAGAACATTTCCGGTATTAATGTAAACATTGACTTCCGGATATTTTTTTTTGCAGCATTCCAGCTTCAAACTTGGAAGGAATGATTACTACGGCTGCCGCATCATTTTTAATGACCTCATCTTTTATGCTTAATGGTTCCTGAACATACTTCAAAACCCGGATCCCTTTATTGTCCTGCAACATTTCCACCAGCTGATTCGACAACGGAGTATTGTCTCTGTCAATAACAATAACCGGTGTATGCTCTACTTTTCCGCTTTTGTATACAAACCCCAGCAATGTGGCATAGAATAGCGGTGCCACAAAGAATACGGTTCTTAAGGTGGAGTTTTTAATGAACATCTTAAACTCGCGCTTTAAAAGACGGAAAAATTCTTTCATTGTTTATATCTGTTTAAACAGCCTTATGAAATTTCAAAAATGCCATCGGACTGTATTTCATTATTATTTCAGGATCACATTGGCGTTGACGAGGATATTTTTAGCTTTATTCATATCCTTAGGTTTTACTTTGATCTCATAAATTGCATCCTGCAACTGATAATCGGGATAGGCAGTAGTAATATCCGCATATCTTGTCAGCTGCTTAATATACAGGATAGTTCCCTCAATATTTTCTTTATTATAAACGACCTGCATCGCAACGGTTTGCCCTTTTTTATATTTTGCTATTTCGCTCTCAGGAACGGTAAACCTGAAATAAGTACTTTCGGGAATGTAACCGTTAAACAGAGCAAAACCTGCGGTCGCAAGCTCTCCGGCATTAAGGCTGATGGTTTCTATTTCCATGTCGTTTGTCGCAATAATGTAACGTTCAGAATAAGCAACATTCGCCTCCTGTAAAGCTCCTTTGGCTTGCGAAGCCTGTCCGGCAGCCATTTCCACTTTTTCGAAACGGGTTCCTCTTTTTACATCATCCAGTTCCGCGACTACAGCGTCATATTGCGCTTTGGCACCCTGTAATTTAGCATATACTTCATCATAAGCCTGCGGAGACATCAAACTATCCCTAAACATATTAGAGGCTCTTTTGAAAGATTTCTGTGCGAAATCATACTGCTCTTTTAATCCTTTATATTTAGCCTGAAGCTGTCTCAGCTGATCTGCGGTAGCTCCGTTCTTAGCCATTTGTTCCTGTGCAGTTGCTGCACTTACGGCTCCCTGAGCCTGTGCAATTTTTGCTGAAACTTCAGGAACATCAAGCAATGCCAGGGTATCACCTTTTTTTACGGTCTGACCTTCTGTAACATAAATTTTGAGGATCCTCCCGGTTACTTTAGGAGCAAATGAAACAACATCCTTTTTGGTTTTTCCTTCCGAATCATTGAGGTTTTCTTTTTTCTGTGCACAACTTCCCAATAAAATCAGAAAGCCAAATAGTATGGAGATATTTTTTTGCATCATTTTAATTTTAGTGGGGTTAATACAATTTCGTGATATCCAGTTCCTGCGTGGACCTCATCAGTTCAATTCCCGCTCTGCGCTGGTTGAAAACCGCATTCTGATATTCAAGTTCCGCAACTTCAAGGTCACTTTCCGCTTCTATAAGTTGTGAAGATTTGCTCATCCCATACCTGAATTCTTTTTCAGCCTGTACAAGGGCATTTTTTGCCAATTCTTTTTCTTTACTTTTCAGGGTTATTTGCGCCGTGGCAATATCATAATTGGTTTGATTATTCGCGAGATTTAAGGTCAGTTTTTTCAAGGCATCTTCTTTTTTGTTTTGTAAAACTTCTTTACCTATCCGCGCCGTTTCTTCGGCATGCTTGCCCTCTCTTCCATCAAATATTTCCCATTTAAAACCTATACCGGCTGTAAATAAGGGCAGAATGTTAATATTCGTGGGCCTCCAATCCAATCGCGCACCTTCATATCCAAGGGCAGGGATTGCGGGGATTACATTTTCGGATGTTTTGACTCTGCTTCCATATAACCCGATATAGTATGCAGAAGCCATAAGCTGAACTTTTGGGATCATCCATGTTCTTTCTGCTTTAATTTTGTAATCCGCGGCTACAATTCCGTGATCCAATGCTCTGATTTCGGCTCTCTGCTCGATTCCTTTTTCCCGGGAAAGCATTTCTACAGGAGTTAAAACGGGTTCTATCAGGCGGAGGCGTTCTTTATTGATACCGGTTAAAATGTAAAGCTGGGTAAGAAGCAGCTCTTTTTTTCCTTCATACTCTACAATCTTAGCATCCAGGGTTGCTTGGGCAAGCTCTATCTTTTTATGATCGTAAGGTGTGATCAATCCGTATCCTAGAGCTTTATCGGCTGTTTTCCTGTTGATGTCCAGCCTCTTTTTACTTTCATCCAACACATTTTTAGACTGATGAATCAGGGCGAGCTGGTCGTATGCTTTAGAAACAGCAGCTACCACGTCATCCCTTGTCTTTTCAAGAAGAATGTCCTCTGATGCTTTTTTCTCTTCAATCGCCTTTTTAAGATATTTCACTTTACCTCCCGAGTACACCAACATTTTGGCATCTGCCTTTGCAATACCCGAGAAACCGGAAATATTAAGGTTGTTATTATACCTTCCTTCAGGAATTGTTAAAAAAGGTTGTAGGTTAATTTCAGGAGAAGTTAATCTTGCCGTTGCGTTCAGATAGCCGGCTTGCCCGCTTAATTCCAACGTCGGAAGGAAGATATCTTTCAGTTTATGACCGTCAAGATCGGTAAGTTTATTTTGGGTGATCTGCATTTTAAGATCCGAATCCCGAACCATTGCACTATCTAAAAGTTCCTTAAAGTCCGGCGCCGATTGTGCCCAACCAAAAGCTGGAAGTACAAAAAAACCAAGGGCAAAAATCAATAAATTGTTTTTCATGGTTCATGTTTACAACAAATATAATGCAAAAAAATGTTAAAACCCGTAGAATAATTCTCCTGTACAGTGAATTTAAAAGATGTTCAATGGTAATCGGCTTCCAACAGCATTTATTAAACAATCGTTTAAATATAGTTTAAGGGTAAAATAATTTCCTATAACCTACCTCAAGATCCTTCCTATAATCCATTCTTTTTAGTACTTCACAAAAAAAACTCCTCAGAAAACTGAGGAGTTTTATATTTAGAAGTTGGAAATTACTTTTGAACTGCTTTCTTCATTCCAGCGTCCGGATGTAAAACTCTGTAACGTACTTCCAGGTCTTTAGGTACATAAAATACCAAAGGTAATTTACTGTTATAGCCTACAATTTCCGGTTTGATATAAATAAACTTTTTTGTTTCCTTTTTATTTAAACATCCCTTTAAAGTTCCGGCCGTCTCTCCATTAGATTCCACTTCATAATAGTTGTAGCCCCATCCCTGAAGATCCTGAGATTTTACGCTCCCCATCATGAAATAGTTATTACAATCAACCATTTTCTCCTTACCCACAAAATATTCAACTTTCAGATCTTTTTCATTTTTAGCGACAGGCAGCTGAATGTATACCTGCTTGTATCCGTCCTTAGCCTTTGGGAACATTTCAATTTCCAATTTTTCAAACTTTTCAGCTTTCTTTTGAGCAAAAGTATTTACTCCAACCATCATGACTAATCCCGCAACTAGCGTCTTTGAAAATTTCATATTTTTTGTATTTATTTTTTACTGATTCTCTAAAGCCAAAAATCATTCCAAAATTTGAACATTGTCTCCTTTTGTATGAGCATTCATCTGCGGAGCATAGTAATTCTGCATCGTTGTAATACCATTTGAGAACTTTCCGGATGCATTGGCAACATAATCATACTCAAATACATATTTCCCTTTGGGCATATATTGAATATAAAAATTTGTGGACGCATCTTTAGTAGATTGATAATATCCTAAATTATTTTTCCACTGATATCCGGATAATACATTAAGAGGCTCAAATCCGGCTGCTCTCATATCTTTTATATGAATATACTCCATCGCACGGTCGGTATTTAAAATCATTCTTACTGTTACTTTATCCCCTACTTTCAGTGGTGTTCCCACAGCTATTTTCTGTAGCTCTTCACCATTTACTGTTTTCACTTTTTTATAAAGCTCTTTGGTAACAGAGATATAATTTTCTGATGATTTTATTTTATCCAGATCTTCATAATATTGCCAGAACAATCCTCCCTGCACAATTCCGGGACCCGGTTTGGTAACGGTAACCGTAGTCAGGCTTTTATCTACTGCATCCGTTTTCACAGTTGACTTTACATACCCCGTTGCCTGTGTTTGCGGTGCCAGTTCTTTTCCGCCCCAAACAATAGTTGCTTTATCACTTTCAGCACCGGTCCATGATTTTCCTGAATTTAATATCGTGAAAATCACTTCTGAAGTACCCCTTGAGCTTCCCCATGAATTAACTTCCTTCTGTGTTACCAGCCAGATCTTCATATCTTCAATGAACTTCTGATCGTTCGGTTTTAAGGTATTAAAAGCTTCTAATGCACCGGCATGGTTCACAACTTTTGAACTGAACCAGCCCCAGTCATTAAGATTCTGCTTCCAGTACACTCCCTGGGTTTTGGTATCTGTGGAAGTTTCTTTAAGATAGGTCATAAGCTTATCAGAAGTTTCCTTCATTCCATAATCGTTCATCAATAAAGCTGCCCGGTGAAGTCCGAAGAATGTAAAATCAGTGATTTTTGCAGTTTTTGCTTTTTGTTTGACCAATGATTTTAAAGTTGCCCCTTTTCCTTTCAGAGGGTATTGTTTCTCCCAATAGTTACGTGTGTCCAGATAATCCAGGATCCAGTTGTTCCAAACATTTTCTTTCGTATCCACATATTTATTGATCTCGTTATCTACATACTTTATCAATTGGGTTACCATTTCATTTTGCGTTGAACTTTGATAATCCTTGGCAATATCTTTTAACCATAAATTGATTTTACCCAGATTTTTAAGAATATACAATGACACTCCGTAAGAGCTAGGATACCCTGAATACCATGAAAAGCCTCCATCCGGATTTTGCAGTTTTTTGAAATCATCCCAATCCTGATTGATTGAATTTTTCATTGTGTTGGCATCAAACAATAATGCAAGCTTTTGCATCTGCTCCTGCTCATTTTTACTTTCCAGTACCCATGGAGTTTCCTCTAATAGTAACTGCTTTAATTCCTGATTTTTTTCAAGGTTAGAATTCAATAATCCCTTGTTCTGATATTCTTCAAAAATGGTTTTCATCTTTGGGTTTGCTTTGAAAATTTCAGAAGCCAAAACATCAGCAAACCACTTATTAAAGACTACATCAGCTGAACTGTTCTGATCATTTTTCAGGCTTGGAAGGGCAAACATAATTTCCCAGATCGGATTGGTTGTGAGCTCCAGTGTATTTGAAACATTCGTTATTGTTGCTGAATTCGCATCTTGAAGATGATCCAGAACAAAAGTTTTAGTCTCTCCTTCTTTTACAAAAACAGGGACTGCATCTGTTACCAGCATTCTGTTCGGTAAAACAGCAATTGCCTGCTGCTCCCCGTCTGAGAAAGAACCTGCTTTAGCCACTACTTTAAGGATAATAGATGAAACATTATCCGGAACCTTTACTTTCCATGTTGCAACCGAATTTCCGTTTTCACTTACATCAAAGTTCTGGGTTCCTGCATTCAATCCGAATTTTGAAGAAATGTCTTCATTAGTAAATGCATCCAGGATTTGTAAAATAGCAGAACCATTTAATCGCTTATCCGTTAAATTAGAAAGTTTTGTCTGGAGGTTTAATTCATCACCTTCTCTTAAAAATCTTGGATAATTTGGAGTTACGGAAAATTCTTTCTGTGTAACTACTTCTTTCTCCAATGTCGCCGACCTGGCATCTTTTGTGTGAGCCAGAAACATAAGCTTCCATTTCGTAAGCGCTTCCGGAGAAGTAAATTCAAAATTCACATTGCCTTCTGCATCCGTTTTCAGATCCGGATAGAAAAATGCTGTTTCATTCAAATTTTGTCGAACAGGAACTTTTTCCAGAGATTCTTTTGACTGTCCACCTTCTTGATTACTTGTTCCTTTACGAACAACAACGACTTCATTTATTTCAGCCATTGCATCTGCTGCGACTTCCTTAGCAGCAACAGCCGGGGCAGGTAACGCTTTACTGTAAGCAGCATTACCCTTAATTCTTATTCCACTTGCTCTTCCTTCAAGACTCTGAAGAACAGCACCATCATAATAAAGCGAATTGTCAAACCAGTTAAATACCGGTACTTCCACATATTTACCATTCATATATTTCAGTCTCTTCTGATAATATTTTTGCAGAAGATTCTCCCTGATATCGTAAGAGGTTATAATGGTATACGGAATATATAATTTTTCCCAATCGAAGCTGTTGGCTGCAAACTGATCAAGAGACATATCATACATATTGGCCAGAACCTCAGCATTGATCTTCTCCTTATCATTCCCTGAAACTTTTACATACCATTTCTCCTTTACATTAGGCTCCAGTTTATCTCTGAAAGTCACCGTCTCTATTTTAAGAGACTTTTCAGAGTCCTTAATTTTTAAATTGACAGATTCAGTCTGCACATCATTAAATGCAACAATCTGAAATTGAACATTTAAAACAGATACACTTTTATCTTTAGGAATATCTGCTGAATACTCCAGCATTCCGTTTTTCAGCTTATAGCTTTCAGAAAGGGTGCTTCCTGACCCATTCTGAACAAATACATTGACTACGGCATCAGGAACAGCCGAGTACACATAGATCTTTGCTTTTTCACCTCTTCCCCATTCATTTTTAGGTCCGATAACCTTTAGGAATGTTTTCTGACCAGGCTTTAACGCTCCTTTATCCCAAACACTGAAATTCTGTACGGATTTTATGGTATCTTTTCCTTCTATATTATACAATTCCAGCTGGTAATCCCCTGTTTCCAGTTTACCCAGTTCCAGATTGGTTGCCAATTGTTTCTGATCTCCAGATGGTTCCTGTGTTTTGGTAAGAACCACTTTTCCGACTTTCCAATTCTTTAACTCATCATTTTTGTCAAATAAATCATGCGGAAATTTCTTAATGAATTCCTCTTTGCTCAATTTGGGCTGATTCTGAACTTCTCTCAGGAAATTATCCCTGAAGATCCTGTCCGGAGACTCCAGTTTAGAAAGCTTTACCTGATACGATTTTTTAAGATCCTGTTCGTTATAGTTTTTTGTCTCTACTTTCACTTTTACATTCTCATCCGTAAAAGCATTATTAATCTCATTTGCCTTGATATAATGGGATACGGAAGCTACCTTCAATTGTGTATTCGCCGTCTGCGTTTCTCCGTTAATATCCGTTACAGAAGCATTGATCTCATAATTATCGATCTGGATACCTTCCAGTTTTTCATCTTTTTTAAGGTCCAGGCGGATAACAAACTCTCCTTTTTCATTTGTTTTTGCTTCACCCAGGATTGAATTTTCATTATCATCCCCTTCCGGATACCACCAGAAATATCTCCAACGGATGTTGCGTTTTTTGATTTCATAACTCACCGTAGTATTGCTTAAAGCAACACCGGAAAACATCGCTGCCTTTCCTTTGAGTTCTATAGTCTGGCCGTATTTATACTCATCCTTTACAGGATCGAAGGTTACCTCAAATTTTGGTCTCTTATATTCTTCTACCCTTATATCTTTATATCCCTGCGTATTGCCGTCGGTATTCAAATAGAACACCCCATTGAGTTGTCCTTTTGGTAAAATAAAGCTTCCATGATATGATCCGAATTCATTGGTTGTAAAATTTTGTGCAGAGACTTCTTGACCATTGGTATCCACAAGCGTTATTTTTTGTTTCAGGCCTGATACCACCCCTTCCGTTTCTTTATCAACCTTTGTATTGATCACTTTAAAATAGACTGTCTGACCGGGTCTGTAAATTGCACGGTCTGTAAAGATCTGAGCTTTCGAACGGACCTGCTTATTAGGATCATAATTGGAATAATCATCATTCCCATACACCTGCATGATTTGATAATCTTTGGTTTTTGGCTGTTGTATCAAAAATGTCCTGTAGTAATCCTTACTTGATGTTGAAGGAAATTTGAAAACACCTTTATCATTGGTTTTTCCATCAACTTTATTTAAAGTTTTATTGGCTACAAATTCGTAGAATGTAAGATTTTCATTAGCTACAGGTTTTCCGTTTTCGCTGTTTACCAGTTTCAATTCGTTTGAAAGTTGATTTCTGTCTGTTTTCGACTGGTAGATCACCTTGTTGTTTGAAACCAGAAAGTAAAAATTCTGTTTGGCATCATTATCACTGGCGCCAGCCCCTGCAACAAGATACTCAGCAACGTATATACCGGAAGGTAAAGGCTGAATTTCCACTGAGGTTTTATGCATCTGGTAATCTTTAGGATCCGGAAGCTGATAGCTTTCTTTTCTTACCAGGCTTTTTTTCACCTGCCCGAATGTATTTCCATATGAGTTCCTGATATATTGCATGAAAGAAGTAAAATCATCTTTTACTTCGTAAATATTCAATGAAAATTCTGAAACGTTTTTATATTCAGCAACCAGGTGGATAGGAAGATTGGCCTGGGTTTGCTCTTCATATTTGAGAGTAAGATTCGGATTAAGAATCTGATCTTCTTTATTTTTTATATTCTCAAGAAACGGAGATTTCGGATACTGGTTTTTTGCCTGGGCAGCAACTGCTAACGCTTCTTTCGCTTGCTTTTTTACCAGGTATTCATTCATGATCCCTTCCATGATCAATACCTTATAATCTCCTTCGGTATCAGTCTTCAAAAGATTCTGAAGTTGCACCAGTTTATCTTTGCACTGATTGGCATCACAGTTTTCAGAAAGCTTCTGGTGCATAAAATACAACTTTGCATTTCCTTTATTCTGTGCAATTAATTCATCAAAAATTGTATTGACCTGAACCCTGTTTTCGGCAAGCTCATTTTTTGTGAAAATTTCGTTATCCCCCAGAAAGTTGATTTTCCTCAGAGAATACCAATCCCACAATGTTGGAAAATAGATAATATCCTTAGTATTTGAAAATGCACTTTTATATTTATCCAAAGAGATTTTTTTCATTTGCTCTTTCTGCTGGTCAAGATCTTTGAAGTTTTTCGTCAGATAATTTTTAAAATCCAGCTTGCTCCAGGTTTCAATCTGAGAAACGTCCTGAGAGTTCAGGTTCGTCCGTCCATTAATCTCCCAGGAGTGCCGTTTATAATAATCCTGAAAAAAACTACTTAAGAGTACATCATATACCACCCTTTCATCACCTTTCAGCTGCTTTTGTGTATCCTGAAGCTTAGCGAAGAATTTAGAAGCGGAATTATTCTGATCATCGTCAGTCGTTTGATTTACAATACTAAATTCTGCTTTGAGGGATCTGATCAGCTGCAGTGTATTATTTTCTTTCATAGCTTGTTTTTGTATGTCTAAAACAATGGGAAGATTCGATTTGTACGCTCCTTTCTGGCTGTTGTCAGCAATTTTTTTTCCACTGATCGTCGTAGTATTTCTGTGCAAAAACTGCTGAGAAATTCAGCATTAAAAGCAAAAGCATAAAAACCTTGGAAAATCTTTTCATAAATGTTATTTTTGATAAATGAATTTCTTAAAAATACTGAAAAAATATGTCATAGACAGTCAAATTTATGTCTCCGTAATGGGAACTCTTTTTGCAGTATTTTTCATGAAAGAGCAAAACACATTCCGTTTCCCTTCCGTTTTCTTAATTTTTATCACGTATTTCAGTGGTTATCTTTACACTAAGTATCAATACACTAAGCATTTCTTTAAAATATTAATTTTAAATGCTATAGCCGGCGTAATTTGTGCATTTCTCATCATCCATAATCACAATGAAATAAGATTAATCAAATGGTTTATCATAGTCGTCCTCGGATTGTTATATAATAGCTTTTTTCTGGACGTTTATATAAGAAAAATCCCTTTACTGAAGGTCTTTTATGTGGGACTGGTATGGGCACTGGTAAATTGCTGGCTTACATTACCGGAATTCAGCCTTTCCATATTTCTGATCAGCTTCTTTTTTATTACGGCGCTTGTCCTTCCTTTTGATATCAGGGATATGAAAAGTGACAGGGTGCAAACCTTTCCCAAACTGATCGGTACCCAGAATACAAAATACATAGCTTATCTTTTGGTTTTTATAAGTAGCCTGCTGGCTTCTTTTTATCTGGATCCGCCCTACGCAGTTTCTTTTTTTTCTGGCCAGTGTGATCACCTATATCCTGATCTACTATTCTGAAAACAAAAGAGATGAGGCTTATTTTTCTTTTGGGGTAGAAACCTGTTCTGCACTTCCCTTTTTATTTTTGGGAATAATGAAGTATTTTTGACAAATGATTATTAAGAAACTTTCTCTGTACAATTTCAAGAACCATGCTGAGAAAAAATTTGAATTCTCCCCTCAAATCAACTGTTTTGTAGGTAACAATGGTGTGGGAAAAACCAACATCCTGGATGCCCTCCACTATTTATCCGTGGGAAAAAGTTTCTTAGGGAACACCGATCTTAATAACATAAAAAAGGAGGAAGACTTTTTCACCATTGATGCCGAAGTTCAGAATGATGATAGTGAGGATACTTTAAAAATATCGCAGCCCAAAGAGGCTAAAAAGATCATTAAAAAAAAATGATAAAAGCTATGACCGGATGTCTGACCATATCGGTTACCTGCCAAGTGTAATGATCTCTCCCTATGATTCCAATCTGATTTCGGATTCAGGGGAAAGCCGCCGGAAGTTTTTAGATTCTATGATCTGCCAGACTGATTCGGGATATCTTTTTGACCTCATCCAGTATCAGAAAATCATCCAGCAAAGAAATGCCTTATTAAAGTATTTTGCCAAGAACAGAGTATTCGATAAAGATTCCCTCGAGATTTATGATGCTCCTATCCATAATCACGGAACTAAAATTTTTGAGAAAAGAAAAGAATTCGTTTCCCAACTCAATCCTATTGTTCAAAACTTTTATCAGATTATTTCCGGAGGTAAGGAAATGGTATCCGTAATCTACGAATCTCATCTATTGGAATCTTCATTCGAAAATTTACTTAAGGAAAGCCTGGAAAGAGACAGAATGCTGACGTATACTTCCAGAGGAATTCATAAGGATGACCTGCTTTTCGAAATGGATGCCGCACTGATTAAAAAGATAGGATCCCAGGGCCAGCAAAAATCCTTTCTTATTTCGCTCAAACTTGCCCAAATGAGTCTCGTAAAAGAGCTTACCGGTAAAACGCCTATTCTTTTACTGGATGATATTTTTGATAAGCTGGACGACCATCGCGTGGCACAACTTATTGAGTTGGTCAATAAAGAAAATTTTGGGCAGATTTTTATTACAGACACCCATAGGGAAAGAACGGAAAGTGTAGTTAAGAAAATAAATGAGGAAAGTATAATTTTTGAAATCTGATGTGGGAAACAAAATAGGAAGTTCAGAATGCGGGTTAGAATAAAATTGCTTTTGATCTCCTCTTAAAAACACATAAAAACTCACTTTTCTTTATCAAGCATGAACGTATTAGAGAAAACAGAAACGAAAATATATCATACATTACCCCTAAAAAAATAAAAACTTAATCTACAAATTCTAATACATAATCCTAACCTCGGATCTAAAACAATGAAACGAAAAAAAAAGAGAATTTCAATCATCTGACCTTGTTAAATCCTTTGCCAGAATACACGGCTTTGAGGATAAATTGATCGCATTTGAAATCAAGGATTTTCTGGAAGATTATCTTGATGAAAGTCTTTTTCAGGAAATCAGAAGTGTAGGGATTCATGACCAATGTATTGTGATCAAAATAGATTCCCCTCTTTTAAAAAATGATTTTAAGATGCGGAGAAGTTTTTACCTGAAGAAATTCCAGGATAAATTTGGTCATGAGAAGTTTAATGATCTTCAGATTTTGTAGATATGGTATTGTTCATCAGGTCATCCGCATGTTTATCCAGCCTTGAACTTAAAGGGAAAAAGAACTTAAACGGATGACTTAAAAAAATACCTGAATATTTCTTTATAAATCTCACTTACCTGTCCGAAATTCAGCTTTCTGGAACGGAACGCTAAAAACATAGACAGCCCGAAGCTTACCAGGAAGTTAAAGAATCCGATTAAGAATACCGTAAAGAAGGAAATCCAGAATGTGTAGGCATCCACAGAGAAATCTTTTCCATATAATCCAAGTGCCAGATTTCCTGCAGCAAAGGTAATGTGCCGGATATCCAGATCCAAACCAAAAAATAAACCTACCGGAGCAGTAGCACCGAGGAAAACCCCGAACCAAAAATTAGATATAATTCCCGGCCAGTTCTTAGCATAGTATTTAGAAAGGTTTTTGGCAAATTTAACCCCGAATAATTTTCTGATGGATATATTTTTTGCGATCCTTTCAGGGATCTGGTAAAATACGGAGTTGTTTCCTATATTTCCCGAAATAATTCCTGAGATGAAAAGATAGAAACCTGCAATACTTGCATGCAAAATAGCTTTTGACTGAAAAGGATCCAGGTCTTTAAGCAGCTTGTCGGATCTGTCGACAGCCAGGTTTTGGGAGAAAAAAAACATCAAGCCCATAAATAATAGCCAGAGCTATCGGAAATGATAACGCTACATTTCCCACAAAAGCAATAAACTGACTTCTGAATAGTTTAGAGACAAGATGTGCAAATTCAGTGTTATTTCTTTTGCTGTTGCCTTCTTCAGCAAGTACTTTAGTCATAGTTGCAGCAGTCATCGCCGGCTGCTTGGTTGCTAAAGTAAATCCCATCAGGTAGATCATAACGAATCCCATGGCATAATTCATAGAATATAAAAATGCGTGGGAAAAATCACTTCCCGGAATATATCCATACAACATTTTCAACACACAGAGTGCTCCTACGATAATTCCACCACCACTGGCTTTATAGAACATTTTCATATATTCTTTCCTGGTGGAGGTAATATAATGTGATCCGGCTTCTGCCGTATGATTTGTAATAAGATGGGAAATCAGTCTTGTACTGTCATTAATAAGCTCTGCTATATTATTCTTATGGGATTTATACCGGAGAATATTAAACATCAGCTGTTTGGATTTGATAATCACATCTTCATCACCATTGATGACCAAAAGCTTAATGATTTCATTAATTCTTTCAATCTGCTGACGGATTTTCAGAAGTGACTGATTGATCTTCCCTGAAATTCCATATTTGGAAGAGTTTTTAAAAGCTATATTAACAAACTCATGACATTGCTGGATGTAGATCTTGATCTGCTTGTAGCTGCTGTCTTTTGAGTGAAGCTGCAATCCGGGGTCGGCTTCCAGTTCTGCAGCAAGGCTTTCCAGCTCGTTTTGTAAAGCGAGAAAAGGATTATCAAAATTCCTGTATTCTGGAGCCATTCTCACCACTTCCACCTCCATAGCCATTCCTGTAACACGCCAGGAAAGGATATTCATCGAGAAAATAAGCTCTCTTTTAACATTATTTTTTATAATAAAATCAGAAATCCCTAAAATAATGAGGAACTCATTGACTTCATTTTCAGGAAGATTGTGAAGATATTCAAGATCTTTCTTTGGTCTCAGGCTGATATTATCGATAAGATACCATACCGTTTTCTCCTTTTCTACAGGAGGAAGGACTTTATTAAGGATCCTTTTTTTCAGTTCCGGTAAAAAGGCATTTTCAGAAAGTATATTTGCCTCTGTAAGGGAAAGGTTAAAAGGCCTTCCCTCAAAAATATTGTAGATATAATGCTTAAAATTGGCTGTAAAATCCGGATTACTTTTAAAGAAATTGAGGACATCTGTAAAATCAGCTCTCTTAATGCTTTCCAAAAACTCGGCAAACGGTTCTAAGGAAAGAGTTTCGTTCTTAAAAGAAAAATATTTTTTAAGAACGGTTTCAAAATTTGTGCTGGAATTGAAAAATTTCATTAGTACAAAGATACTATTTCAAACTTACATTTCTCATTTGTCTTAAAATCCAGTTGTGTTTCCTTGTCAGGTAGGCTGAAGGATTTTTAGGGTCATACTCTTTAGGGTTTGGCAAAACAGCCGCTATCCAGGCCGCTTCCGAACTTGTTAAGTCTTTAGACGACTTCCCGAAATAATATTCGGATGCAGCTTCTACTCCAAATACCCCACGTCCCATTTCAATGGAATTAAGGTATCTTTCCAGAATAATGTCCTTACCCCATACTTTCTCAATGATAAAGGTGTAGACAGCTTCTAATCCTTTCCTGATCCAGCTTCTTCCCTGCCAGAGGAAAATATTTTTAGCCGTCTGCTGGGAATGGTGCTTCCGCCTCTTACTTTTTTTCCTTTTTCATTATGTTTCATCGCTTTTTCAATAGCCACATAATCGAAGCCGTTGTGTGTAAAAAACTTCTGATCCTCAGAAGCAATGACCGCCTTCTTCACATTATTACCCATTTCATCATAGGAAATGTAATCCCTTTGTAATTTTCCATACTGGAACAGGCCTCCGATTTGAGTAATTGTAATGGGTGGATTAAAGAATCTGCCCCATATAATGAACACCACATTCAAAATCAGAATGATAAACAACAGTTGTTTTATTTTTTTCCACATACCTTTAAAAAAAGCACTACAAAAATAAACAAATCCTCCGAGTTATTGCAATTCTTTCATATAGACCAGCTGATATCCCGGGAGAAGTTCGGGATGGAAAATCTTAATATAGTCTTTCAGTACCCAATCCGATCTTACCACACCACTTTCAAAAAAGTCATTGGCTTTTTTGATTTCCCTTCCCGAAATACTGTATATTTTCCCTTTCGAAAATACTCCCAGCTTACTGTAAAAAGGATTTATATTCAGCATTTCTTTTTTTGAAGTATGGTTTCCTGCATTGATCCAATACTGAACTTTATCAGACTTTGAGAAAACTTCCTCAAAACTCATGGTCACAGCTTTTTCCTCATTATTATTTTTCAGGATATATTCTGCATTGGCATCTGAAATAAAGTTCGCTACAGACGTTTTTCCTCCGGGTAAATACCAAACATCTCCATACATCTCATTGGCAAGAACTACCGGCATATCCTTTGCGGTTAAGGCAAGTTTTTTTAATTCGTTATAGTTCTTTTCAATTTCAGCGTATTTGGCTTCTGCTTCTTTTTCTTTTCCAAAAAGTTTTCCGAACACTTTCAGGTATGCTGTTTTTTCAAGTGCTTTCTGCTCAAGGTACTCATCAAAAAAGACAACCTGAATTCCGTTATTTTTTAATAACTGATAGGTATTTTCGAAGCTTGCAATATAGTTGGTGAAAACGGCATCCGGTTGTAAGGAAATAATCTTCTCCACATCGTATTTCTGATCACTTCCTACATTCTGGATCTTCCCTTCTTTAAGCAATCCCTGAATTTTTTCCGAATAAATATATTCGGGACTTGAAATCCCTACGACCAGATTTTCCGCATCCAAAGCTGAAACATATCCCATCAAACTGGCGTTGAGAAGGACCACTTTTTTAAATGGAACCTGATTATTTTTGAAATCATAGGTATAATTCCCCGACTTGATGTGTAAAATATTAGCTTCATCCTTGTATTGAAGCTTTTTTGAGATAACCGTCCAATCATCGGATGAAATTTTTTGCTCTCTTTTACAGGAAATTAGAGTACAAAACGCAAATAGTAGTAAAATTCTTAGTTTCATATTTCAAAGAAAAGAAAAAAGTGCTATATTTGCAAACCTTTAAACGATAAGGATACAATGGCCTCGTGGCGCAACTGAATAGCGCATCTGATTACGGCTCAGAAGGTTACAGGTTTGAATCCTGTCGAGGTCACAAGACGGGGATTAAGATTTTTCAAATTTTGATCCCCTCTTTTTTTTTCCACCTAATTCCTTCTTAATCAAGAAAATACTTTTAGCAAAACTATTCATTTTAGCGGTTCGAAAACTAGTTCCGTCAAAAGTTAACTTTTCAGGAAATATCGAACCAACAATCGCGCGTTTATCAATCAAATTGGCATTTCTATAACGATCTGCTACATTTATTACAGCATCTAATGCCAAAGAAAGTTTTGTTTCAATTTCACTCTCTGGGCTTTTTTTTATCAAACCTAACTTTTCTTTTAATTCGTCCAGTTCAACCTTATACCTATTCTTAATGTCTCTAAAATCATCCTCATCGATTTTATCAGATAAAAACATATCTCTTGCTTTTGAGATTCTTTCATTTAGAGCGTTGATTCTATTTGTAATAATAGATCTTTCATCCTTTATCGTTGATGAAACACTTTTAAAATTTTGTAGAATTATCGTATTTAAAATTTTTCTAATACCAGGCCGGAACTCATATTTTGAAAGTTCACTTTCAAATAGTTCATTAACTAAATCAGA
The DNA here is from genome assembly GCF_046591535.1 of Chryseobacterium proteolyticum. Classification (NCBI taxonomy): domain Bacteria; kingdom Pseudomonadati; phylum Bacteroidota; class Flavobacteriia; order Flavobacteriales; family Weeksellaceae; genus Chryseobacterium; species Chryseobacterium proteolyticum. The sequence continues at coordinate 1,208,268 of NZ_JBJLWK010000001.1, forward strand.
ATTATGTCTAAATCCACAGGCAGAACTGCAATGATAATAGTAGTAGTGCTTTTTTCTTCCTTTCGAACCGCTCGCAGTAAGATTGTTTCCACATGTAGGACAGAGCAAAATTCCTCGCAAAGGGTATCTTTCATCATTAATTGCTTTTCCTCCTGGCAGCCTCAGGTCCTTGGTCCCTTTTCGTCGTAAAACATTTTGGACCTTCATAAAGAGCTCTTCTGATATTAACGGCTCGTGTTTTCCCTCCACTATTTTCTCCTCTTCTTTTCCATTAGCACGTAATAATAGCTTCCCACAATAAGCTACATTCTTTAAGGCTTCCATAAAAGCATTTAAAGAAATATTCCTCCCATCACGTTTATTCATTTCAACACGCACTATAGCTGTAGGTAAATGACCTTTGGCCACTTGTTTAAATGCCCATATTATATTAGAAGCTTCCGGCTCCTTTATGGCAACATATTTCCTTCCATCTTCTGTGCATTTATTAATATAGCCATAAGGAGCAATTCCTCATCCTACCTTCCTTTATTGCTCTTCTCATCCCATTTGTTACATTCAGGGCTCTTCGATCGTTTTCAACTTCAGGTGTGGATAAATAAATTGCTAACAACACCTTATTTTCAGGAATACTCAAATCCAAAGATTGCTCAATGGCCTGAGGAGTGATATTTTTCTTTTTAAGATAACCGATCATCTGATATGCGTCACTTGTATTTCTACTAAATCTGTCCCATTTCGTAAAAAGCAGTAACCGTCCTTCCTTCTCTGCTTTCCTCCGGCTAAATTCAAGCATATATTTTTTCCATTCAGGACGTTCAAAAGACTTTGCTGAATGATCTTCAAAAATCACCTTACCAATTGTTAATCCGGTTCGAAAGCAATGACTGCGCAGCCTCTCCTCTTGATCTCTTTGTGAATACCCTTTATCCGCCTGTTCATCCGTAGAAACCCTTATATACAAATCAGCAATAGCCATAATGGAAAAAATTTAAAATTGGAAATCAATATAAAATCAGACGATACTGTAACAAATTGATTATTAAATTATTTTAGAGAACTAAAATACAAAAAAGATTTATTTAGCAGAGAAAACCTCTTTCAAAGTTATTTTTGCTATAATGTTCAGAAGCTGCATTAGCTCAGTTACCTCTTCGGCAGTTAAATCAAAACCAGAATTTATCAACATTTTCTCTGACTGCTCCAATGTCAATTCTTCAAATTTCATAATAGGTTCCAGCTCAAATTTCTCTGTGCAGTTCCCTGTATGATTTTTTAAAGATTTTTTCCTTTTGTTAGCAGCCATCTTATATATTCTAAAAGCAGAAATGAATATATTTAGCTGAAAATAAAACGGATGTTGGATCGTGTGCAAAGGGGTAAATTAACCTATAGTTTCCTATTAATTATAAAAAATAGGATTAAAAATACGGGTGGTTTTCTTCTCATAAAACCATCCGTATTCTTGTAAGGTTATATCGAGATTTCTTGACCAATATCTAAATGATAATAAGATCAATATCTATATTTGATTGATAAAATATGATATCTAATTTAACATTTTAATCTTATCAATGAGGGAATAAAAATCGTAATCAATTCGTCTTTTATCAAAACCACTGATTGCCGAAATCAAATTTTCGTTTTTTTCATTGGAAACCCATCCCAGTATATCTACCCCCATATTAAGCCCACCACGCTTTGATTGCAACATTACTACCGTACTTCAATCGTAAAGATTACATTTTTAAATTTGAGCCATCTGATTGGATTCAACTTCCAGATGGCCACTTCCACATGAATGTTCCTTACAAAGTCCATGGAATAGAAAACCCAAAAGCAGAACTTTATGTTATTATTAATAATTCGTTATCGCATGTAACCGGATCTATTAATGTGGAACCAAATAATGATATTTTAACTAATGTTAATAGTATTGCATATAAAGGCGAAGTCCAAATTACAGATTAAATTATTTACCTTTGCTCCCATGGAAAACATTGATGAAATAGAAGCTGAAATAATTGAAATCGTCAGAGAGAAATTTAAGAAAGATGGCGGATCTAATGGAGTAACTTGTGGGTCTTTTGATCACATTTTAAACTTATCGATTGAAGAAAGAAACGCTTTTCTGTATCGAATGGCCAAGGAAAGGAAAATTGCAATTTTTGACAGCCTTAATATGAGGCGAGTAACAATGCCTAAATAAGATAAAGCCCCTAATTACAGTTTTTTTCATTCTCAAATTTCAAGTTAGATTATTCTATAAAAAAATACTAAAACGCTGCATTTTTTTTTGATATTCCTACATAAAAAAAAAACATCTGCTATAAAAACAGATGTTTTTTATTACAATAGAAAAATCACAAATCTTACTTGGTTTGATTTTCCCATTCAAATTGTTTTTCAACACCATACCTAAGGCTAACAATTTTATCAGAACTATCCGCTACTTGTGCTTTATTCATAAACTTACTAGTTTTCTCGTCCTTAAGCCTTGCAAAATCATTCATTTGAACTTTGACGTAGGTGTCAAATTGTGGATTAAATTCTATTTTTTCCTTGTAGGCAGAATCAACTTTAACCGCCTTCCACAAATCATAGTTTTTTCCATCAACCCTAACATCAAGAATTGCTCCTGGAAGTCCGAAAAACTTAAATGGACCTATGGTATTTATTTTGTAAAATATGCTGTTATTGGTGAACCTCTGAAAATAGTGGTTGCTTTAAAACAATTGTAACCTAGTATCTTTTTAGAAGACTTATCATCTATAGACCACTGAATGTACGGAACTTTGTGATGTATAAAATAGTCATTGTCATTCTCTATGTATTGAGTATAAAAAAAAATCTCTATCCTTACTGTCTGAATTTATTTTAGATATAAAATAGAAATCTTTAGGCTTATTTCCTTTATCATAACCAGGAGTGTTAAACATTATTTTACCGTCCTGTTTTGACAAAATATTTACTTCATCACTGTAAAGGTCCTCGTTTACGTTAGCTATAGGAGAATGGACATTCAGATATTGTATATGAACTATTTTTTGAGAATATAAAATTCCTAAAATCGAGATAAGAATTATAAAAAAAAATCGTTTCATAAGTACTAATTTACATCGCCACTTATTTCAACTCTATACCCTTATGCTCTAAGATCTGCAATTATTCCGACTTGGTAAGCCATATATGATTCTATGGTAGGTTGATTCGAGGTATATAATTGTTGCCCTGTAATTTCCCCCATGCTATTGTAGAAAGTCACAGTTACTCCACATAATTGAAACATAATTCCAATATCCGTAAGTTTTTCAAGTTTAACTTCCACTGTATTTTCAACAGTGCTCTTTGCATTAACAAGTCCAGCAACTCCAAAAGCTGCTAAAAGAATGATTTTTTTTTAATTTTAATTTGAATTTGGGTTATAAGTTTATTTTTTGCAATGAAAAGATAATATTACAAATAAATTTTCGTTCTCAATTATGGAAACCCATAATTAAGTAAGCAATTTAAATACTTAACATTTAACAAATTAAATTATTGTAACATTTCCAAAATATTTATTGATACAATTTGTAACAATTGGTGTTTTTTGATGATTCATGGGCATAAAAAGCGTATCCGAATACAAGCTAAAAAGCATTATGCTTTGTAAGTTACAAATACATTGAATTATAAATTTACAAGATCTATTCAAAATAATAATGTGATTATGATCATAAACTATCTTATCATAAACTCCTAAGTTTGAAAAGGATAAAATCTAATAACTTTCATTATTTTGTGGCAAACTTCCTCGGACCGGGGAAGTTTTTAATGCAAAGTCCCCAACCGAAGTTGGGGATAAAAAAACACAAATAGTGACTAAAAAATCACAAGGCTTTTAAAGATAATAAAAATTCAGATTATAAAAATTCAAAAAAAAACTATAGGTACCACACGACATATAAAAGCGGCTTATAATTTGATGGGAAGTTAATTGATCATTTTCTAAAAACATTATTAACCAAAACAGTACTATTATGATAATAGGTGAAGAATTATTAATTAAGCATGGAGCGGTTAATAAATATTTTGCCCCTGGCGAAATAATTTTCCGCGAAGACTCTACTCCAAACCAATATTTTCAGATTGTTACAGGTGTTGTGGAGATATTTAATTTCCATCAAAATGGAAGAGAATTTACACATAACATTTTGTATGACGGACAAAGCATTGGGGAATCTTTATTATTTACTGAAAAGCCTTATCCAATGAGTGCAATTGCTAAAACGGACTGTAACATATTGTGTCTAGGGCGAAATGAATTTACAAATTTAGCTGCTCAAAACTTTGATGTAATGCAAAATCTCATGCGATGCATGTCTGAAAGGCTTTATCATAAATACATAATGCTCTTCAATATGTCAAGTATTGAGCCATCAGTAAAGATCAAAACTATTTTAGATTATATCAAAGATTACAATTTGAGGAACATATCTGAAGCATTTGAAGTGCCATTTACAAGGCAACAAATAGCAAATCTAACAGGTATGGCCGTAGAAACTGTAATCCGTACAATCAAAAAAATGGAGTCTGATAATATTTTAACAATTGAAAAGGGAAAGATACTTTACTGATCTAATATAATAACGAGAACACATTAAGAAAATAAATACTTTGGAGTCCTTCAAATGAAGGGCTTCTTTTCAATAAAAAATATGCAGCTGAAGATATAAGATACAAACTTGACCAAATATTCACATTCTTAAGTAAATTTACAATAGCTAAGTAATAAAACAGTTTATGATCAAAATCATAAAAACACTTATTCATATTTACTAAATTAGAATTAGTTTTTTAACTAAATCCATTAGGTTTGATAGCTTCTCTTACAGGGAAGCTTTTTCGTGAAACTTTTAAAATTATTTTAATACTGGATAAGAGTCTTTCATTTGAAGGGCTCTTTTTTTTAATGAATAATCCCAACTTTAGCGGGAATATTAGAAAAGCTTTTAATTGATTATCTTATGAGGATCTCCAAAATACCTTTTTGGTGATGAACAGAAAATATGATATTCTTTTTAAAGAATATCAACCTAATTAAGTGTCAGTTTTTAATACTCATCATGTTATGTTAAGCACAGCTATAAGGAGGGCTTGGCCCTGTACACCTCTCATTGATACAGCATGCACCTTTAAACATGAAAGTCCTGCCGGACCGCATGGTTCTTCCCCGCCGCCACTAATTCGTTTCAGTTCTTATCTATATACTTTTTTTTTAACGGTTCATGATTTATAGTTCTATGATTAAAGTATAATTAATACTTATTAAAACATTTTTTCTTTTCCCAGATTTCTTCTTCAATTATTTTTTCTTACAGCGTTATTAGATTTATACTCAGCCTCAACAGCATAAACTCTGATGTTTCTGTCTCCAAAACAATATTTTGAATTTTTAAAAAAAAAAAATATAACACGCCGACTTCTGTCGCCACTCACACCTACTTTTGTATTAGTAATTAAATGATAAGAATTTTAGGTGTTTATTTTTATATGGCCAATAAAAATATACAAAAAATTTTGATTATGTAAACCCCAATTCCGGGGATTATACAGCAAAAATTACAATTAACAATTTTAAAAAAAAAAATCATGGCAGAATTAACAAGACAACAAAAAGAAGCAATTGCTTGGGCTGATGTAGTAGCAGGATTAATGACAGCAGAGACGGGGTTTGTAAGCCTTTTCATAGCTGCAGCTGCTTCAATGGCATACTACAAAGATAAAGTAGCTAATGAAGGTTGGAAAGCTATTGTTACTGAAGAACCTATTCTTCCAAGCAACAGTAATAATTATGGTATTTTACATAATCTTACATGTGAAAAGTACTTAACAGACGGATATGATCAGGTTACTTATAACGAGGTTCTTATTACTGCGGTTAAAGTAAGGCCTGATCTGGCTGGTGAAATTTACGCAATTGCAGAGGATTATTTCCAGGAGAAAGTAGAAATGGCGGTGAATAAAAATTTGGTATCTGTAGATGATAAATTAAATGCAATACTCGATACTGTTCCATTGAATACTTCTGATACAGATAAAATATATCAACTGTTAACCGTTATTGATAATACTAACAATGATGACGATTGGCAAACAAATGTGCAAAACCTTATACAGGTCGTGCCGAGTTTTAACTTAAATGATCAGGATAAAAATGTTGTAACTAATTCATTTGAAATACTTAAACACAGTTATCGATTATGGAGTAAATAGTTTGTCACAGAATCAACTTATTGATCTTATTATTACAGCTCTTTTAAGGGCTGTAATTTTTATTTATATAAACATTTAATAAGTTGGGTACATACTTAAGATCATTTTGCTAGCCTCCCTATTGAATGTGATAAGTCTCCTAAATGAACATTTTAACTTTTAACTATTTATGATTATTTACTCCTGTTATATTTTGTAAGAGTTCAATTAATAACACTTATCTATAAAAGGAAAACATTTACTGATCAAAGTACTACACTTATTAATTTATCATCACCATCCTATGATTTATTGCATAAATTAGGAGTCTTAACCAAAAACAATAATAACATGAGAAAATTCTTCTATTCCACTGTAGTGGTTCTTTCCTTCTTCCTTATGGCGTCATGCGAAAACGATAATATATCAGGCACCAGTAGTAATCAACCTGACAAGGTTGAACAAAGAGCTGAGGCAAAAAAAGGTGAAATTAGTTTAAAAGTTAGTGAGCAGGGATTTCTTATTTTTGATAATGAAGAAAGCGTAAATGTCTATATTGATTTCTTACAAAACAATGATATGGATGCAATTAAAGATGTTTTCACAACTTATAATTTTAACCCTTTAAATATCAATGATTTTGATAAGGATCAAGATCCGCAGTTTTATACTTTTAATAATAATGGCTTGGTTCAGATAGGAAATAGCGTATTTAAGTTATCTGACGATCGTTTATATTTAACTTCAATTAGTCGAAGCCAGCTCTCTATTGATAATTATAACTTACTGGTGTCTGGCGGGTTTAATCAGCAATTAATGAATATGTTTTCTCTTTTTAAAGATCGTAGCGGGGTTAGCTACAACATCATTGATATTGCAGATGCTACTCCATCAGGTATTAATGAACAAAATGATCCGCCTTCTAGTACTGCAGCAAAGTTTTGGGGCAGGAAAGAATATCCGCAACCTTGTAATCCGGCCACGGGCCAGCAATGGGTAAACGTTGTAAGATATGTTTTATGGCAGGAAGTTTGGGAAACAGGTTATTTTCGCCCATGCTAATCAGGCCGTTCAATACATTTCAGAAAATATATATTATAAGGAATTTCTAAGATTAACCTCAAAAAGTGGTGTTGTCTTACTATAACAATTAAGAGAAGGTCAATTAATACAAGCCTTCTCTTATTCTATGAAGTCGACAATATCATTGTCTCCTTATTAACTCTATATGATGGTAAACATAAAAATTAAAACATCACTTTTAATATTATCATCCAGTGGCTTTTGGATAAATTTAAATTTAATATAACCAATATAATAACATGAAAAAATTCTTCTATTCCACTATAGTGATTCTTTCCTTCTTTCTTATCGTGTCGTGCGAAAACGATAATATAGCAAGCACCAGTAATCAACCTGGCAAGGTTGAACAAAGAGCTGAGGCAAAAAATAGTGAAATCAGTTTAAAAGTTAGTGAACAAGGATTTCTTATTTTTGATAATAAAGAAAGCGTAAATCTCTATATTGATTTCTTACAAAACAATGATATGGATGCAATTAAAGATGTTTTCACAACTTATAATTTTAACCCCTTAAATATCAATGATTTTGACAAGGACCAAAATCCGCAGTTTTATACTTTTAATAATAATGGCTTGGTTCAGATAGGAAATAGCGTATTTAAGTTATCTGACGATCGTTTATATTTAACTTCAATTAGTCAAAGCCAGCTCTCTATTGATAATTATAACTTACTGGTGTCTGGCGGGTTTAATCAGCAATTAATGAATATGTTTTCTCTTTTTAAAGATCGTGGCGGGGTTAGCTACAACATCATTGATATTGCAGATGCTACTCCATCGGGTATTAATGAACAAAATGATCCACCTTCTAGTACTGCAGCAAAATTTTGGGGAAAAATAGAATACCGAGGACCTTGTGAAGCCGGATCGGGTACTCGATGGGTAAGAGTTGTAACATATGTTTTATGGCAGGAAGTTTGGGAATCAGGTTATTTCGAACCTTGCTAATTTACTATACTCTTATAGTATAACCTAAGCGATTTAGTATGAATTTTTTGAGGTATTATCTTAAAAGTTTTCGATCATTTAAGTATTATCAGCTAAATTTGAAAGATCCAAGCATATACTAGTGAGCCTTTATGGCGCCCAAACAGGTCTTCACTATCCTACATGACGGAGATGGCACATTTCAGCATACCAGATGGTTACTATTAATCCATCTGGATTTTTATGGAATACAACTTTAACGTCTTCTATAGGACGGTATGATTTCTTTGACTACTCTGTAAATACAGCCCTTTTTATTTCTGATTATGAGGAAGATATTTTAAATAGCATTATCCGTTATATTGAGTGCCACACCAATCTGGACAATTTCAGCCAAAACATCATCATCTCGCATATTGAAACATTGCTAAACTATTCTGAACGCTTTTACCAACGACAATTTATAACAAGAAAAAAAAAACAATCACTAGATTTTAGCTCGTATGGAAAAGTTCCTGAATGATTATATGGTCAATAATGCAGCCAAGGATGGTATTCCTACTGTGCAATTTACTTTCGATGCTTTAGGTGTTTCGCCAGGATATCTAAGTGGGATGCTAAAGTCTATTACGGGAGAAATTACACAACAGCACATTCACAATAAATTGATTATCACTGCAAAGTAAAAACTATCTACCACAAACCTTTCCATTAGTGAAATTGCCTACGACTGAGGGTTTGAACATCCACAGGGATTTAGTAAGCTATTTAAAAACAAAACAACGGTTACACCAAAAGAATTCTGGCTGTCTTTTAATTGAGTATAGTAAGTCATCTTACCTTACTGCAAAATAAACTTTTAATTCTCCTTAATTTAGCGAACCAGACAATAAAGTGTAAAGATTGTATGTTAAAAATTACTAATTTTAAAATTATATAATAAATATTACCGAAATTTACTGTAACCCTAAAATATATTAATATGACAAATCTAAAAAAAAATTTCAAAAGCTGAACTAAAATCAATTCTTGGAGGCTCAAATTGTATCAAGATGTGCTTTATAAATGATAAATTAACATGTGTTCCATATAATTCATGTGGCGGGCCTGGACTTGAGCCTTAGAAATTTGGAAACTGTTTTTCAAGCACAGATCATTTAATGTCTGCTAAATTCAAAAGAGGGAATTTAAAAAACCCTCTTTTATTACATATTTAAAAATTTACCTCTATTTTTATGGTTTCAAGAACATTCTCAAACTAAGATTCTATTTATGGCTAAAACAAAATTCTGATTTTAAATGAGACCAATATTACTATAATCAAAAATATATTACTGTTCTCCATCACAATTCTAATTTAAATAGAAGTTGCCGGCGCTTGAACTTCTTTAATTTATCTCAATTTTGTTTTGGTAGGTGCCGCAGTTACATTATCTGATTAAAAAACTGTAAAGAGGGAATGAAAGTTCCGGATGATGTTACAGGGTTTTCTCGTTTAGATTTTATAAATGGCATTATTGCAGATGAGAAGTGATATCACTCCACACAAAATAAAAGATCACTATTTCTTGAAAGAAGGCAGAATATATTTTTCAATCAGCTCGTCACTCGGAGAATGGGAATTGTAGTTCCCTCCCGTGATTACAACTACCATATCCAGGTTCTGGAAAATGTAGATTTTCTGTCCGCCATTTCCCTGCGCACCATACGAATAATACCGCACGCCGTCTGCATCAAGATATTTATTCCACCACAGATAACCATAATTGACACCCTGCACCACCGAATGCTTTTTCAGGGACTGCTCTACCCATTCTGAAGAAATGATCTGCTTCCCATTCCAACTTCCTTTGTTTAGATAGAGTTGTCCGAACTTTGCCATTTCCCTGGGTGTCAGGTACAGCTGGCAAAATGTTTCTAAGCTTGTTTTAGTCGGTTCGAAGTTCCAGATGTAATTATCGATACCGAGTGGCTTAAACAGATATTGCTCTGCAAAGTGCTTCAATGGCTGGCCACTGGCTTTTTCTATGATTCGGCCCATAGTAATGGGATTGCCAGAGCAATACATCCCTTTTCCTCCGGCGCTGTCAATCATTGGCAGTTCTAAAGTATATTTAACCCAGTCATCCGTTTTTCCCATATCTACTTCGTTGCCTGCAGATTTCGGATTACTGACATCACAATCCAAACCGCTTTGATTGGTAAGCAAGTTTTCAATAGTTATTTTTTGCTTGGCGGCTAAGTCATTGGCAATGGTATACTCGGGGAAATAGTCAAGGATATGCGCCTCTTTGCTTTTAATATATTTTTCATCGATAGCAATACCGGTAAGGGCGGACACAAAGCTTTTTGTTGCAGAACGGAGTTCGTGAAGTTTATTGCGGTTGTATTCATAAAAATACTCTTCAAAAAACAATTCGCCATGCTTCATGATAAGCACACTGTGTACATTAGGATACTGACCATCAATAATCTTCTTCATCATTTCATCAAGCAAAGCATTATTTAACCCGGAGTCTTTCACATTTCCTGTTGCAATGCCGTCCGCGATAGTTTCAGGCTGATGATAGATATAGCCGGCATTTTGATTGGTTTGTATTCTTGGATACCACATTTCCTTCGGAAATACCAGTTTATCATCGAGAAGCTTAAAAGAATCCTTACCCGTTTTATAGCCCGCAATTTTATTCCTACTATCTCTGAAAAACCGAACCTCGTTATTATTCATATCGAGAAACAAGTCTTTTCCAACAGGAGTAAGCCTATATCTGCTCTCGTTGATAATAGCATACAAAAAAAAGATCCTGAGGTGATGCAGCAATCTTGAGCGTCGAATGGGACACATATTCATAGAGGCCATCATATCCTTTCAGCTCTTTATAAGGAATATTGTATTTCCTATTGATAGCAGCAAGCGGAATATTACCTTCCTGTGCCGGTAAAATACCGGGAATAGTCAACAGGATGCTTAATAACAGTATGTTTTTCATTCTAAACATAATAATGAATTGTAGCAAAGAAATATCTTATAAAAATAAGCTAATTTTAAATGCTTCACAACCAGCCCATAACAATTTTATCATCCTATACAGCTTAGGAACTGGCTTAAGGTAGCCTTGCTTTTTGAAGGAAGCATTTAAAAACTAGTCAACATTAAATGATGGTTCATTTGTATTTTTCATGTCTATTATCTCAATAGCCGTTTTGTGCTGAAATATTCTGCCTTCATTAACGAGCTTTTTAAGAACGCGGCTTACCACTTCTCTGGATGTTCCCAATGCTAATGCAATATGCTTATGGGTAATTTTTACAGGATTATATCCGGTGACCAAAGCACGATGACTTATATAATTAAGCACCCTGATATCTAGCTTATGAAAAACAGCATCATTAACCATGTTCATCAACGCAGTAAAACGCCCATCGTATTCATTGTAGAAAAAATTATTTATCCTTGGAAAACTATCCATCAGCTTATATAGGCTCGAAACAGGAATCAGCAGTGCTTTGGATGATTCTTCGGCATAAGCATATACAGAACTTATACGGTTTTTAAAAATGGAAGCAAAAGTCATTATACAGCTTTCGCCTGGCTTCATATAATAATATAAAAGTTCTCTGCCATCATTAAGGGTAAAAACTTTTACGGAACCTTTGATCAGAATGGGCACATAATGGATTCTTTGTCCCGGAATTACGATCTCTGTTTTAGATTTTATATCTGTGATCATACTGCATTTTTCAAGTTCGTGGATAAATTCTGAGCCGAGAAAACCAAACTTTTCAGTAATAAACTGGTTATTTATCATAAAGTATTTTATTGCTTTATTAATTATTTTATGTTCAAAGGTGAAAAAAAGAATGCAAATTTATTTTTAAAGAGATCTTAAAGTTTAATATACTGATAAGTTTTTTCTATTGCAGATATGAATGTGTCAATATTCCAGGAATTTCAAAAGCCATTTCAACGAGCCTTTCTGCCTGTTCACCGAAATTCCAAGCAGTTTTATTTCATTATTACAGACTTTTACATCAGAAAAGCAATAATGTTCAACTTAAATCTTAATTATTATGAAAACAAAAATTGGAATATCAGAAAAAAACACTGAAGCCGTTGCAGAACAATTAGCAAAATTATTAGCCGACGAAACGCTTCTTTACATAAAAACAAGAAATGCACATTGGAATGTAACCGGGGATAATTTCCATGCCAACCATATTTTCTTTGAAGAACAGTACAAACAACTGGATGAAGTGATTGACAGCGTTGCAGAAAGAATGCGTAAAATCGGACATTATGCACCGGCAACTATGAAAATCTATCTAGAACTAGCCCATTTAACGGAGTACAGTGAAAGAACAAATGATGGTTTAGGCTACATGAAAGATTTATTAAGTGATCATGAAAGCATCATTGAATTTCTCCGTGGAAATATTACTCCATTTGCCGAAACATATAAAGATTACGGCACCAGTGATTTCATTACAGGGCTGATGGAAACCCATGAAGAAATGGCATGGATGATCCGTTCCTATTTCAGATAACACAAAATAAAAAAGGAATAATTATCTTTGTGTAAATCATAAAAAACTATACCTATGAAAGCCTTAATCGTGGATGATAATGATATTGCAAGAACAACATTAGCACATCTCACAAAACAGGTTCCGGATCTCTTCATTGTCAGTGAGTTCTCCAATGCTATAGAAGCCTATCATTATCTTCAATCCCATTCGGTCGATCTTATATTTCTTGATATAGAAATGCCGGAAATGACAGGGATTGAGCTCACGAAAACCCTTTCCGGTAAAGAAACCATCATCATTTTTACTACTTCGAAAAAGGAATATGCACTCGAAGCCTTTGAGCTTAATATTGCAGATTATCTTCTCAAACCCATTATGCCGGTAAGATTTCTGCAGGCTGTAAGTAAGGTACAGACGATTCTCGAAAGTAGAAAAGAAAATGTGGAAGTAACAAGAGATGAGTTTCTTTTCGTGAGAGATTCCAATATTACAAGGCGCTTAAAACTGGATGATATTTTCTATGCAGAAGCCATGGGCGATTATGTAAAATTTTACACCAAAGAAAAGATGTTTGCTATTCATGGTAAAATGAAAACTGCTGAAGAACGTCTTCCTAAAGATCATTTTATAAGAGTCCACCGTTCCTATATTGTTTCTGTGGGCAAAATTGATACTCTTCAGGACGGTGGTATTATGATCAACGGTAAATTCATTCCCGTGGCAGACGCATACAGGAAAGTACTGAATAGTAGAATGAATGTCTTTTAGCCATTACTGGTAACAGAAAATTTCATTTCGTTTTTGATCTTAATCCCTGAACATTTTGGGGTTTATCAGCCTTTACCTGTATTTTATTTAAATCAGACCTTTAATTATGAAAAATATATCTTCAGTAATGGATAACAAGCGATTCAGCTCCTTTATTATCCTGACATTTATTGCAGGCTCAATTCTGTTGGTAGCTGTTCAGCTCAATTCTGCAGGAAATACCAAGGCGTTGATTCAGAATAACAACACATTGTTGAGCGAATTACGTTCTAGCAACCATTTACGGGAGATTGACCGTGATATTCTGGGGGTGGAAAGCAGAATCAGAGCTTCCATTGCAACAAATGACACCACGCATCTCGAAGGCATTGATCAAAAAATCAGTCAGATAGAAAATTTCCTGGATTCTCTATCCAAAGACAATGTAAATACAGAGGAAGAAAAGCTGATCCATAGGTTAAGTGTTCTTGCCATGGAAAAGAAAACAACCAAAGACAAACTTCTCCACCGTTATCTGTCCGTTGGAAATATGGATGACAATACCTCCATTGCCAATCCGCGTGCAAGGAATATTTCTAATGAAATTACCAGAATCACAGCTAAAATATATGAAAGCAGAAAGCTGAATATGGTTGAACTCAGCCAGAAAAGTGAAAAAATGGGACAAAAGGCAAGATTCTATGATATTTCAATATTAATCTTACTGATTTTGAGCGGCTCTGTCGTTGGATATCACATTCTCAGACAGTTCAAACGCCAGAGGTTACTCATAAGCGAACTTGATATTGCTGAGAAAAAAGCGTTGGTAGCAGCACAGACCAAAGAAAATTTTCTTGCCAATATGAGCCACGAAATCAGAACTCCTTTAAGCGGAATTCTAGGTTTTACCAATTTGCTTCAAAAGCGTCCGCTGGATGAAATATCAGCAGAATTTGTCTCTTCAATACAACGTTCCGGGGAAAACCTGATGGCTATCATCAATGACATTCTTGATCTATCCAAAATAGAAGCAGGAATGATGCGCATTACCCCTGGAATTTTCAGTATCAACGGACTGGTTAATTCCGTAGAAACATTTTTTACAGAACGGGCCAGAGAGAAAGGACTCACCCTCTCAAGTACCATTGACACTTCCATTCCTGATACTTTGATAGGAGATGCCACCAGACTGACCCAGATTTTAGTGAACCTCATCGGAAACGCTATAAAATTTACCCATCAGGGAAATATCTTTATTGAAATCTACAGTAAACAGCAGACGAAGAAAGAAGCTGTTCTCGGATTTAAAATTTCGGATACGGGAATCGGAATTGACAAAGAAAAGCTCACAGAAATCTTCGAAAGATTCAATCAGGGAGAAGATTCAACGACAAGAAATTACGGAGGAACAGGATTAGGTTTATCCATTGTAAAAAGCTTAATTCTCCTGCAGAACGGAAACATTGAAGTAAGCAGTGAACCGGGGAAAGGAACTACCTTTCATTTCTACATTCCTTATGGAATTGCTGAGGAACAGCTTACTGTGCTGCCAGCCGCTGATCCGCATTATTTTAAGGATAAATCCAACACACCTCTGAAAGTTCTGGTAGTTGATGATAATGTGATCAATCAAAGCCTGATGAAACATCTGCTTTCACAATGGAATATTGATTTTCATATTACATCGAACGGTCTTGGAGCTGTAAGTTATCTTAAAAGCAATGCCTGCGATCTGGTTTTAATGGATATACAGATGCCGCACATGGACGGATATGCAGCTACCCAGAAAATCCGGGAAGAACTCAGACTGGATATTCCGATCATCGCAATGACCGCCCATGCCCTGGCAGGCGAAAGAGAAAGATGCCTGAGCCGTGGGATGAACGAATATATTTCCAAGCCTGTCAATGAAGAAGAGCTGTTTATGCTGATTTCGAAGTTCGGGTCTAAAGAAAAGAATAAAAACGAAAAGAAAACCGAAAATCCATCATCTGACTATCAGTATATTGATCTCTCTTATATGCAGACGGTGAGCGGCGGCGACAAAAGTTTCGAAAAAATGGTCACGCAACAGTTTATTCAGAACATTCCCAATCATCTACAGAAACTGATAGTGGCTTACGAAAACAAATATTTTCAGGAGGCTAAACTGTGGGCTCACGATCTGAAATCCAGTATTGCCATTATGGGATTACATCCTCTTTTAAAAGAAAAACTCGATATTCTTGAAACAACATCAGAAGAAAACCCTGATCTGCAAAAAATACTGGCGGAAGTACAGAAAGTTCTGTCAGAAGCGGTTTCCGAAGCTGAAGCATTTTCAAAAACAATTTAAAAAAAAGAAAAAATGAATTTATTTTCACCCATACACATTCGCAATCTTACCCTAAAGAACAGAATTGTATTATCTCCAATGCAGCAATACAGTGCTAAAAACGGAATTCCCGGCAGCTGGCACCTTGTCCACCTCGGAAGCAGGGCTGTTGGCGGCGCAGGATTGATTCTCACCGAATGTACAGCCGTTTCAGAAGAAGGTCTGGCTACATTATCTGATGTAGGAATCTGGAATGATGAACAGAAAAATGCATGGAAAAACATTGTGAATTTTGTGCATGAGCAGGATGCTAAAATAGGAATTCAACTCTGGCACGCAGGAGGGAAAGGAAGCCTGAAACATCCCAATGAAAGAATGAAACCCCTCGCTCCGGAAGAAGGTGCCTGGACGGTAAAATCATCCTCTGCCCACGAGTTTAACGGCGTTTTTGCGGAAGAGCTCACGGTTGATGAGATACAGAAACTGAAGACGAAATTTGTTAAAGCAGCCCTTCGTGCCATTGAAGCAGGTTTTGATACCATCGAACTTCATGCAGGCCACGGTTATTTATTTCATCAGTTTTATTCCGCAGTAATCAATAAAAGACAGGATGAATATGGCGGAAGTTTTGAAAACAGGATCCGTTTTCTTGTAGAAACCGTTCAGGAAATCAGGAAAGTTATTCCTGCTGAAATGCCTCTTTTTGTAAGAGTTTCTGCGGTTGACTATATAGAATCGAATGAAGCATGGACTTTGGAAGACAGTATCAGACTTTCGGAAATCCTTAAAGAAAACGGTGTAGATTTCATTACAGCATCCGGCGGAGGATTTACCAATGTAAACAAGAATAAAGTGTTTCCCGGATATCAGGTTCCTTTTGCAAAAGCCATTAAAGAACAGACCGGAGTTCTGACAGGAGCTGTCGGAATGATTACGGAACCGGAACAGGCCAATGATATTATTGCGAACGGAGATGCCGATCTGGTAATCATTGCCCGTGAACATCTGAGAGATCCTTATTTTACCATCCATTCTGCTAAAGCATTAGGTGCTGAAACAGAAATTCCGTGGCAGTATAAAAGAGCTTATTAAATTAACAAATAAAAAAATCAGTTATGGAAAATCAAGGTGCCTCCGTAGTGATTACCCATCATATTCTGGATGGAAAACAATCACAGTATGAAAAATGGCTGGACGAAATTGTGCCTGTCACCAAACATTCTGAAGGCTTTATTGATCTGCAGATTATTCGTCCGATTCCTGATCTGACTTTTGTATACACCGTCATTATCCGTTTTGATACAATTAACCATCTTAAAAAATGGATGCAATCAGAGGACCGGAAACAACTCATTGAGAAAGCCAGTCCGCTGTTCAGAAAAAATGACCACTACCAGATCAGATCCGGACTGGATTTTCTTTTTACTCCAGAAAATGAAGGCAATAAGGTTCCGGTACGCTGGAAACAGTTTCTGGCAACTTGGTCAGCTATTTACCCGCTGTCTGTACTTATTCCTGCTTTAATAATTCCTGTTTTAAGGTATTTAAATATTCCAGCCAATCATTATTCTGACGGATTTATCAATTCCGGAATTATTGTTTTTCTGATGGTATTTGCCGTGATGCCCAATTATACCAGACTGATCAAAAAATGGCTGTATCAATAGCCCCATTTAAAAATTATCCATATCAATCACTGTAACCCACAGTGATTTTTTTTGTTTTCAGGAACGTTCGCCCTGTTACCATTTGAACATCACCAGTTTATTCAACGACACTTTCCGCCTGTTTACCGAACAGCAGGCAAAATTAAAATGACCTGGTTGTAGCTTTACATCATCAATAAGATAAACAATCAAAATCAATTATTATGGAAATCTTACAAACTCCCGAAAATGCCTTATCGCATTCAAGTGTAAACGCCATCATCAATGCACCCATTGAAAAAGTGAATATCGCAGACTGGCTGCTTTATCTGCCGGACGCGGAATACCAACGCTGCTCTACCCAGCATATCGGAGCTGCTATTTCAGTTACTTTTGACGGTAAGCCAGTGTCTTTAAATGTAGAAACGATCGGAGATGCACTGATGGTTCAGCATTATGTTGCAGATGTTCACCGTCCCGATTACTGCCGCATGCTTTCGATTTCTGATTCAATTACCAAAAACGGACGTACAAAAGTTCAGGTTCTATGGGAACTGCAAGTGACAAAGATTGACGAAAACACCTGTCTTTACACCAATGAAATTCATGCGACAGCTACTCCAGAAATGTTTGAATATATGAAAGAACACGGGGTCAACCTTGCAGATGCTGCCGCATCCAGACAGGCTGCTTCTGACGCCCACAATCATGAAGAAACACCAAACTTTGCAAAAAGTATTGAAAATAAAGCACTGACAGGGCAATACAACCAGCCTTTTTAAAAAGTGGCAACCCATCTGTACTCTCAACGATTCATTTTGCCTTTTCACCGAATGACGCCAAGAAAAAGTAAAATTCAGGAGTAGCTTTACAATAGCAAAAAAGAATTAATCACAAAAAATAATACTATGAATCCTGCATCATTAAGTTTCAGATACGAATTAGAAAAAAAAAGAACCGCGTACCAATGACGGCGGCACAACAAGAGGTGCTTCTGTAAAAGAATTCCCTGCTTCTGTAGGTATTGCCGGTGTTTCCATGAGATTGCAGCCCGGAAGCATGAGAGAGCTTCACTGGCATGCCAATGCTGCAGAATGGGCGTATGTGATTTCAGGAACGGTGCGTACCACAATTATCCATCCGGACGGACGAAGTTATACCGATAATTTTGAACCCGGCGACATTTGGTATTTTCCAAAAGGTTACGGACACTCCATCCAGGCTACAGGAACAGAGGAATGTCATTTTATCCTGATTTTTGACAATGGTAATTTTTCGGAAGACCATACCTTCAGCGTTACAGATTTTGTTTCAAGCATGCCCCCTGAAATTGTTGCACAGAATTTAGGGCTGAGCCTTGAAGAAGTAGCAGAACTTCCTCAGAAAGAGGTTTATTTTGCAGCAGGAGTTGTTCCGGATGAACTCTCTGTGAATGCCACAGCCCGTCCTGAGGAATCAGACATTGAACTGATAAGCCTTCACCGCTATCCTCTGCATTCCCAGCAGCCAAGAATCATTCCCGGCGGCGGTCTCCAAAGATTGGTTACAAGTAAAGAATTTCCGATCAGTACCACAATGGCAGGTTCTGTTCTAGAGCTGCAACCTGGAGCTTTAAGAGAAATGCACTGGCATCCGAATGCGGATGAGTGGCAGTATTTTATATCCGGACAGGCAGAAATGTCGGTATTTCTGGCAGAAGGAGTTTCTGTTACAGAACAGTTCAATGCCGGTGATGTAGGCTATGTCCCTATGGGAGCCGGACATTATATCAAAAATACCGGAGATACCGTCTGTAAAGTCTTAATCGGATTTAATAGCGGCACCTACGAATCCATTGATATCAGCGAATGGCTGGAAGGAAACCCGAAAGATGTGGTCATCACCAATTTCGGACTCAAAGAAGGGGAAATAGAGAAGTTTCCACAAAAGAAAATATTCATCAAACCTGTAAAATAACTCCTGTGCTTCCGGAAACAAAAATCCTGCTTCCTGACAAGACCGTCAGAACACAAGAGAAACTGGCAGTATTCCTTGCTTTTATCGCAGGATATACAGATGCTTCAGGACTGATACAATGGAAAACCTACGTTTCTTTTATGAGCGGCAATACAACCCAGTTAGGTGCAGCAGTTTTCAGTGAAAAATATGGTGTTATCATCAGTTCTGTTATGGTAATCAGCTTTTTTCTGGCGGGGATTTATACAGGAACGCGTCTATCATTATCAAAGAAGTTCAGAAGCACAAAGATGATCTTGTACACAGTTTCCGGAATCATGGTCCTTTACAGTATCACTAATTATTACGAGCATATTGCCAATGAAGTGTCTATAGCTGTTATCGGTTTCTCAATGGGTCTTATGAACACCATTGTCACTTCGGTAGGTAACCAAAAGATCAACACCGATTTTGTGACAGGAACTTTAAGCAGCCTGGCAAGAACAGCTGCTCTTTTTGTAATGAGTGATAAGGCAGAGGAGCGGAAGGAATACAAAATAAATATCTTTCATTTGTTATTCTTATGGATGGGCTTTCTCTCTGGTGCTTCAGCAGCTCCTTTCCTGCTCTTTTATTCAGGAAACTGGACACTGATCTTTCCGGCAGCCTTACTGCTCATCTGTGCATTCACAATACCAATTCCAACATTTAAAAACTAATCCTATGCTACAAAAAAATACGGTTGCCCCTGATTTTACATTATTTGCAACCCCGGATCAAAAGATTACCTTATCCGAATTCAGAGGACGAAACGTTATCCTTGCATTTTACCCGGCAGACTGGAGTCCTGTGTGCAGTGACCAGATGGCATTGTACAACGAAATGCTGAAGTATTTCAAAAAATATGATGCGGAAATTTTCGGAATTTCTGTAGACAGCAAATGGTGCCATCTGGCATTTTCACAATCCAGAAGCCTGCACTTTCCACTGCTTTCAGACTTTGAAGCCAAAGGAGAAACAGCCAGGAAATATGGTGTTTACAACAACGAAGAAGGAGAATGCAACAGAGCCCTTTTTGTCATCAATAAAGACGGTCTCATCGAATGGAGCTATCTCTCTCCCACCGCCATCAATCCTGGGGCAGACGGAATTTTAGAAGCATTAGAAAACCTTAATACGAAATAATTATGTCACTTAAACCATCAGTCAGCAATGCTGACCACACTCAAGGCAACACAGATGCCAGCTTAGTTATTGTAGAATACGGGGATTATCAGTGTCCTTATTGCGGAGCAGCCTATCCGGTTCTTAAAGAGTTAATGAAAGAATTCGGAGATCAGATCAGATTTGTATTCAGAAATTTTCCGCTGTCAGAAATGCATCAGTATGCAAGAACGGCAGCACTGGCGGCAGAAGCGGCAGCTTTGCAGGGAAAATTCTGGGAAATGCATGATGCCATTTATGAAAATCAGGAATTTCTTAATGACGGTCTCCCTTTAAAACTTGCAGAAAAACTGGGATTAAATATTCCCCAATTCAAAGCCGATATTCATAAGCAGGAATTAGCAGAAAAGGTAGATACCGACTTTGAAAGTGGTATCATCAGCGGCGTGAACGGAACTCCTTCTTTTTTCATCAACGGAAATAAATTCAACGGCGGTGCCGAAGATCTTTTTCAGCTGGTACGTGAAAATACAGCCAATTAATCAGAAAAATATGTAAACAAAATCAATTCATAACATTAAAAATAAACAACATGAGCACATTAGCATTAAAAGACGGAACAGAAATTTTTTACAAAGATCAGGGAGAAGGACCTGTACTGATGTTTCACCACGGATGGCCTTTATCTTCTGACGATTGGGATGCACAGGTGATCTTTTTCCTTAAGAAAGGCTACAGAGTGGTTACCCATGACAGAAGAGGCCACGGACGCTCCAGCCAGAATATCTACAATCACACTATTGAACAATATGCTTCTGATGCCGCTGAATTAGTCGAATTCTTAGACCTGAAAGATGTTGTCCACATCGGACATTCAACAGGTGGTGGTGAAGTAATCCGTTATGTTAACAAATATTCGAATGGAAGAGCTAAAAAAGCGGTTCTGATAAGCGCCATTCCTCCGGTAATGGTACAAAGTGAAAATAATCCTGACGGTGTTCCGATGTCAGTTTTTGATGATATCAGAGAACAGACGATGAACAACAGAAACCAGTTTTATTATGACCTGACTTTCCCTTTCTATGGGTACAACAGAGAAGGAGCGAAAGTAAAAGACGGAGTGCAGAGAAACTGGTGGAGACAGGGATTGATGGGAGGAATTGTTGCCCACTACGATGGTATTAAAGCCTTTTCAGAAACAGATTTAACGGAAGATTTAAAAGCTGTGGATATTCCTGTTTTGGTGATGCATGGTGAGGATGACCAAATCGTTCCTATTGCCAATGCGGCATTAAAATCAATTAAATTACTAAAGAACGGAAAACTGATCACATATCCGGGGTTCCCTCACGGAATGCCGACTACAGAGCATCAAACCATCAATAAAGATCTTTTGGAATTTATCAGATCTTAATAGAAATCTTTTCTAAATATATTGAAGATGAACCTTTAAGTTCATCTTTTTTATTTCAACATTCAACTATAAAAGTTCAGTACTATCAAGATTTTTCTTTCCATAAAACTTATAGTTAAAAAAAACAAGTGGTAAAGTTTTACAGGATACTAAAAACCTGTCCGAAGACAGGCTAAAGAAACATCAATGTTTTGTCGAAAACATATACATTGACTTATGAATTTACAATAATTTCTAAAATTCACCAAAAATGTTAAGTACCACTCGACAAACAAAAATGGGTTATAATTTGATAATAGATATTGAATTAATCTTTATCAAAAACATTTTTATAACCACATAAGATTAGAATTATGATAATTAGTGAAGATTTAAGTATGGTGCAGATTACAAACATTTTGCACCAGGGGAAATGATTTTTCGCGAAGGCTATGAGCCAAGCTATTATTTTCAGATTGTTACCGGTACGGTGGAATTATTTAATATCCACGAAAAACGGAAAAGAATTCACTCACAACATTTTAAATGACGGACAAAGCATAGGAGAATCTTTATTATTTACCGATAGGTCTTATACTATGAGCGCGGTTGCTAAAACAGATTGTAAAATATTATCCCTTGCGCGAACCGAATTTACTAGTCTGGCAAGCCAAAGTTATGATGTAATGCAAAATTTAATGCAATGCATGTCCGAAAGACTCTACTATAAATATTTGATGCTATTCAACTTATCGGGTATTGAATCATCAACAAAGATTAAAACCATTTTAGATTACCTCAAAGATTACAACTTAAGAAATGTAGCTGGCTCTTTTGAAGTACCATTCACAAGACAACAGATCGCGAATTTAACTGGTATGGCAGTAGAAACAGTTATACGAACCGTCAAAAAAATGGAGGAAAATCACATCTTAAAATCGAAAAGGGTAAGATACTTTACTAACTATGACTACGATCATAAAAAATCAAATCTAAGCGCGCGGCATTTGAAATGATATGCTTTAGAATAAATTTTGTTATTTGGTAGCAACTTCCTCAACTGGGGAAGTTTTTAATGAAAATCCCCAACCGAAGTTGAGGATAAAAAAATACAAATGCTATTTGTTAAAAAAATTACATCGTTTATAAAATTACAACTAATTACCATAAAATCTACCATTAAAATAATTCAACATAGTAATTTTGAGTATTATTTTTCAAGTAAAGATCTTATCAAATTTGAACGCTTCACACACTCCTGAAAACTTTTACATAGAAACTTTTATATTATTTTAATACTGGATAGAGTCTTTCTATGAAGGACTCCTTTTGTTTTTGAATAATCTGTATCAGGGACACTAAAACGACTACCATTTAACACAAAATTTCACTTCGCCCAATTACAGTGACTCTTACAATAGATGTTAATATTAGCTGTTGAAAAAAATTATTAACTAAAAAAATATTTAATTTTATACAAATCATAATGACAATATGAGATTGCAATACGACTCGCTTATTTAAAAACAAAAACCATAAATCTTACACCAACATGAATATACCACTATTTCAATGCAACCTTCCTACAATGACTAATCCCCAATTAAATATACTGGTAAGTCATATGAAGAATTTTTTTAAGGAAGGTTTTTTCGATGTAATGACTGAAAACACACAACTTTATGGAGATTATATAGCTGTTGGAGCCCAGTATACTGCCTATATTTATCCATTAGGCAATATTGAGAAAATTAAATCTATTTGTAGTTATTATAGTGTGTGGGCATTAATTGATGACCAGTTTTTCGATAATTCTGTTGATCTAGTAGACATTTTTGCGAAAATTAAAGATTTCAAAGGAGCACTGAACGAAGAGACAGATATTGATAAATTGTTTTTTCCTATTGCCAATTTTTGTTCAGAAGTTTGCTGGTCAAAAGAGTCAAAGGAGATTTTTAAACTCGAATCAAATAAATATCTGGATGAAGTATTGTTTCAGCGTACAATAGAAGTGGAAAGACAGCAGGTTTCTCTTGAAGAATATATGGAATGCAGGGCTTACGATGTAGCAATGCCGGTAATGTATGCCTTATTGTGGCATCTGCACGATGACCTGCCAACATCGTCTTACTATAGCGGGGCTTTTACAAAGGCTTTTAAAATTTCAGGATATACAATAGGACTCCTTCTTGACTTGTATTCCTACAAGGCTAAAAAGAAGGAAATTAAAGAGTACGCACATGTAGTAAAAATTATTCAAAGGTCAGAAAATTGTGATGAACAGTCCGCGATAGATAGAGCGGTCGCTTTATTCTATCGATATTCACAGGAACTGGAAAAAGAGTTCAACCGACTAGAAGAAGATTTTCCTACTGAAGTTCGATATTTTAGATATGTGCAATCTGGTTCCATAAGGTATTGTAATGAAAACAGGAAAATCAGATATCTAAAAGAAAACGAAGCTGATGAAAATTTAACTAAAGGACGATCGATATTATGAGTTATCATGAACTTAATAGGTATGCGTGAAGAAACCTTTCTTCATACATCCTGTCAAAATGATCACTAAGTTTAATCAATCTTTCTCTATCGAAGTATTAATATATGTTAGAAACATAACCTCACTACTATGACCAATTGCTTCCATCAATAATTGAGTTGGTAGCTTTCCATAAAAAAATTTGAGGCAAAATTGCGTGTGACATTAATGGAACAGGAACATGGAAAGAGTTTGGCCGGGTACTATTGATGCAGATAAGTTAAAAGGATGGGATAGCTGGTATAAAGATTCATATGAAAGACTAATTGACACAAATTCCCTCACTCAAGAAAATGTCGAAAGAGTATTTTCACAATTTTTGAAATATAGATGGATTACAAGTTTATAAAGTAAGTGAAACGTCATCTGAAAAAATTGACTATGATTCAAATAATAAAACAACAAGAACAGAATGTCCCCAATAAAAAGAAATAGAATGAAAAATTTACTTATCATATTGTCAGCCTTGATTTTTAGCAATGTTTCAGCACAACGTGATCATGGTCCTGTTACAGATACTTGCCCATCTTCTAATGAAGTTCCTTTAAGAACTTTTACTGAGGTTCCCGAAGATGCCTGTTATTATCTCAAAGATACTAATAATGAGCTTCCTGCATATGAAGGAACTTGGAAAGGGACTTGGAACAACAGAACTATTCTTATAACATTCAAAAAAGTAACAAAAAATTACAATACTACTTTGAAATATTTTAAGGATTACCTAATTGCAAAATTTATAGTAAAAGATAATAATGGTACAGTTCTTTTTGACAATATTAATCTTGTTGATTATAATGCCAAAATTTATGGTAGTGGATTTAGAAAAATTGATAATAAATATTCATTAATTTATATTGATCCAGATTTGTGTGATATAACAGGAAGTGTAAGAATAAATTTCACTGATGCATCTAAAACAAAATTGGAATGGAAGTACTTTCAAGATCCAGATTTGGTAGAAACTTCATGCTTTTATCATGGTCTTCCTGAGTCTCAGAGACCTGATCCATTACCAAAAAATGTTGTACTAATAAAGCAATAGTCAGTATGAAATCTAAACTATTAATTGCAGTAATTCTATTTGTAAATTCATTATTTTACTGTCAAACAATTTAAAGCATAAAGTTATAGAAACAATTATTATGAAAGTTTAAAGGATTTTAAAGAAAATTATATCACTTGCTTTTCTATTCAAAGTGAGCGTAACTTACTTCAGTATCTTTCGTTGCAAAAAAAATAAAATAAGAAAGGATTAGACTTCATTGTAACATTTTCGGAATGGACATAATTGCAAATTAAGAAAAATTCTAACGTATCAATATTGGAGGAGCAAGAAATTAATTATTTATTTTTAACAATTATTTTTTACCATTATGAAGAAAAAAACATCCATTAAAACACAATACCTTGCACCTAGCGAATATAAGGTTTACAGAAAACTTGAGGACTTTAAAGAAAATTACTTTATTGACTATTCAAGACTTAGTGATAGAATAACATGTCCATCATAAACAAGCATTGAGCCCGAGACCAGATACATAAAACAATGGTCTGGGATAAACTGCTCCGTACCGGGAGAAGCACTCATGTAACAGGAAGCAATACTTGATTCTTTCATATGATAAATGTAATAATTATTGCTTTACCAGTTGCTGCGTAAAAATAATTTTTCAACATGCATGCCAGCTGGAATTTATTATTTCTTATTTTTTTATCAGACCTAGCTCTAACATTGAATTTGCTGTAGCCATTACTACTTCTTCACTAGAGCGGGGTGACCACTTAAGTAACTGCTTCGCTTTATCCCCACTCGTTTCTGCATATTTACCCGTAATGATGGATTGAATATCGCAGCTGTTCTGACGAACCAATTGGGCAGCTCTCTGGTAGGAACCTTCGCTGCCGTCTCCCCTAGATTTTTTTTCAATATGTTAGCAACATCCAGCATTGACAAAGCATTACCGGTGGTAGCCAAAAATCTTTCGCCGTTGGCATTCGGATGTGTCATAGCAAGGAGATGGAGATCAGCAACATCACGTACATCCACATGGCAGCAGTATACTTTTGGACATGCTCCGATCTCTCCTTCCAGCATCTTCTTCACTACCTGATTGGAATGGGAATAATCTGTACCGAGAACCGGCCCCATTACGGCCACAGGATTAACCGTTGAAAGCTCAAGACCGGCTCCCTCATTACTGATAAACTCCCACGCCGTTTTTTCTGCAATTGTTTTTGATTTTTGATAAGGATGAAGATTGGCCTTAAGATTTGACCAGTCTTTTTCAGTATAAGGTGTTGTACGATTTATATTTCCCATCCCTACTGCTCCGTAAGCAGATGTAAGAACTACTCTCTTAACACGGGCTGCCCTCGCAGCTCTCAAAACCCTTAGCACACCTTCTTTTGCAGGGACGATCATTTCGTCTTCGTGCTTATAATTAACAATGGGGGTTGGAGATGCTATATGCAGAACATAGGTGCACCCCTGCACAGCCTTATCCCAATTGTTATCTTTTGATAGATCAGCCTCCATAAAGGAGAGGTCTTCAAATGCGTCTATTCCTCCTTTTCTCAGCATATCTTTCACCTCATCCTGTCTGTTAAGAGAACGAAGTGTTGTTCTTACCTTATACCCTTGTTCAAGTAATTTTATGATACAGTGATCAGCAATGAAACCGGAGCCGCCCGTTACAAGGACTGCTGTTTTACCATTTAAATCTTTCATTTTCTTTGAATTTATACTGCAAAGATCGTCTGAAAGCAATGGCATGTTTTGTTGGAAAGTCCAAGTTTATTGTGCCAGAAAGTCCAAGTTGATATCATCAATTGCTTCCACCCGATTTTTAAGATCTATTCTGGCTGAATAATTACAAAGTGTACAAATTTAAACTCATTTTTTATATTGGTGCGTATACGTCGTATCGCCTCAGTAATATTCAAGTCTATTATTACCTTCAGTTATCCGGCATTTTCTATTAAGGTTAAAAACATCCATCATATAATCAAAATCATCCATTTTTAACGATCATATAAAAATCCAACTTTGCTACAGACAAAATAGATAAACAAAAAAATTAAACAAAATGTCTGTTTCTGATTTATTTAAACCTCTCACATTTCTTCACGGTTCTCCGATGAGAAACCGTTTTATGATGGCTCCTTTGACGAGCCAGCAAAGTGATTTTGATGGTACAGCTTCCAAATATGACCAGTTCTGGATGGAACAATTGGCAAAAGGCGGTTACGGACTCGTCCAAACCAGTGCATCTACTGTAGAAGCCGGAGCGATTGCTTTTGAGCGGCAATTGGGAATTCACAGTGATAAACATTTGCCGGGATTAACAAAAATGGCCACGTCAATTCGTGAAGGAGGGGCTTTATCGGCAGTACAGCTTCATCACGCTGGGCATAGAGCCAAACCGGAGTTTGGAGGAATTCCGGCTCCTGCATCGAGTAAAACATTAAAAGATGTCAAAGCTATCTCAACTGAAGAGGTGGAAAGAATTCGTGATAGCTTTATCGAAGCGGCCAAGAGAGCACAATTAGCGGGATTTGATGGAGTCTCTGTACATGGTGCCTTTGGTTGGATCCTTTCTGAATTTCTTTCGCCTAACCTCAATGACCGTAAAGACAAATACGGCGGAAGTGTAGAAAATCGTGCGCGTTTTACCATTGAAGTAATAGAAGGAATAAGGAAAGCTTGTGGTCCCGATTTTCAGATTGGTTGGCGTTTGTCGATAGAGCGATATGGTTTGCGTTTGGAAGAATTACGTGACATCACTGCCGAAATATTTGATAAGGAAATGATTGATTATCTTGATTTAGCTTTGTGGGATTCTGCACAACTAGTGAGAGAAGGAAATTTTCAAGGCCAAACGATGCTAAGTGTTTTTACGGATCTTCCGAGAAAGGGCGTTCGTTTGGGCGCTGCAGGAAAAATTATGAGCGCACAAAGAGCTGGCGAATTACTGGATGAAGGTTGTGATTTTGTATTGATTGCCAGAGCCGGAATTCTTCAACGGGACTTTCCACTTCAGGTAATGGTCAATCCGTTATATGACAGTCCGCCATTGCCTGTAACAGCCGGCTTTCTTCGGAAAGGTGGACTCAGTGAACGTTTTATTGAAACGATGAGAGGATGGCAGACCTTTGTGAAGCCAGGTTCATAAACATTTAAATTATACTTTGAGCGAACTTTTTAATTAAAAAGTTCGCTTTTTTTTGATTAAACAAAAATAAGCTAAAAAAATCTCCATTACAAAGTAAAAATGATCCATTCTATAGCCTACTTTATTCGCACATCTTTGCAGTGTAAAATAAATTTTTAAACAATGAAAAAAACAGCAATTATTATTCTTTCTGACCCAAAGTCTGGATCGGAAGAAGCTTTAGGAAGAGTGTTCAATGCTTTGGCATCAGCTTATGAATTCAAGCACGCAGGTGAAGATGTGAAAATCATTTTTCAGGGAACAGGAATCAGATGGCCGGAACAGTTAGAAAAAGCAGATCATCCAGTTCACGGCCTCTACAATGAAGTAAAAGCTTACGTTCATGGTCTTTCTAAAGGTTGTGTGGCAGTATTTGGAACAGAAGTTTCAGGGTATGAATTATTGAATGAAAACGAAGTTCCTGGAACACCTGGTTTGCCAAGTCATCTAAATTTAAGAAATGAAGGTTATGATATTTTGATTTTCTAACCTTGTCATTAAATTGCTCTTTGAAATTTTCAGAGGGCAATTCTGATTTAAAAATAATAATTAAATTGCAGAGGCAATGCTATCACAATCTGTCTACACGCTCGTAAATGAGCAAAACGGAAATCTGGCTTTCAAACTTTTCGAGTTTGATAACAACAGCTATTTTGACCATATTCAGCGGAATAATTATTTTACTTTAATCCTGATCAATTCGGGAGAAGGTATTGCAACGGTTGACCTGTGTGATTATTCTTTCACGGAAAACACGCTTTTCGCATTTTATCCCTATCAGCCTTTTATGCTGCAGTCTTCGAAACCGATTATGGGAGTTTCGATTCAGTTTCACCACGATTTTTTCTGTATCTACAGGCATCATAAGGAAATTGCTGCGAATGGAATTTTGTTCAATAATATCTATCAACAACCGTTTATTGTTCTGAATGAATTCAGTAAAAGTTCGATTGTAAGTTTGATCAACGGAATTGCCAATGAACTTAAAAACGATGCTTTCAGAAAGGATGAGGTCTTGATTTCATACTTAAAAATTTTACTGGTTACTGCTACAAGAATTAAACTGGAGCAGCAAACCGTTCAAAATTCCGAAACCGCAAATATTAAGCAACAGTTTATTATTCAGAACCTTAAAAACGCGATTGAGGATAATTTCCGAACCAAACATTCCGCCAGTGATTATGCAGATTTATTGAACCAGACTCCGGCGTCGCTTGCAAGGATTACGAAAAGTCATTTTAATAAAACGCTTTCTGATTTGATTACCGAACGAATTATTATCGAGGCTAAAAGAGAGCTGTATCTTACAGACAAAACAATTAAAGAAATTGCCTACGAGCTCGGCTATGAAGATGAGTATTATTTTAGCCGATTATTCAAGAACAAAACTGATATTTCGCCCCAAATTTACAGGAATACCATTGGTTTCAACAGAGGGGCAGAATCTAATTAGAACAAAACATGAACAACTACAATCAATATATGCTTCAATGCATCGAACTAGCAAAACAGGCTTTGGAAAAAGGAGATCCACCGGTTGGTTCTATTCTGGTTTTTGAAGATAAAATTATCGGCAAAGGAATAGAATCAGGAAAATCAAGCGGAGATATTACACAACACGCCGAAATTTTAGCGGTAAAGGATGCTTTAAAAAATGGTTATCGGGATGTTTTGGAGAAATCTGTGATGTTTTCAACACACGAACCTTGTATTATGTGCTCTTATCTTATAAGACATCATAAAATTTCCAAGTTGGTATTCGGAGTTTCCGTTCCTCTTGTAGGTGGAAAATCTTCTGAGTTTAAAATTCTTGAAACGGAAAATGTTACGAAATGGGGAAATAAGCCGGAAATTGAATCAGGAATTTTACAGCACGAATGTGAGCTATTGAATGAAAAATTCGCAGAATATCTAGCAAAGCAATAAAACTTAAAGTTTTAACACTGTTAATAATTCAATAATTATTTTTGCTGTTGCACCCCAAACTTTATGACCGTTGACTTCATAATAAGGTGTTGTCACCAAATCTCCGGGAATACTGATTTCATTGCAACCTATAATATTCGGATCTGAAAAGTACTCCACTTTTAATTCAAAAATCTGCTGAACTTCACGGGAATCAGGTTTGAAATTTGGTCGATGTGGAAGAAATCCAACCACAGGCAATACATTGAAATCACTTGGACCGATATAAATTTTAGTTAATGTTCCTAAAATTTTGACTTCATCAGGATTTATTCCAATTTCTTCCTTAGCTTCACGAAGTGACGTTTGAAGATTTACATCCGAAATTTCAAATCTTCCACCAGGGAAACCAATCTCATTCGAGTGAAAACCATTGTAAGAATTTCTCAAAATCAAAGGAAAATAAATTTCATTGTTAATTGGATATAACAGCATCAAAACAGCACTTTTACGGGTTTTCTCAGTAGGTTGTAACGTCAGATAGCTTGCATAAAGAGCTTCCATTATCTGATGTGCTTTTTCTCCCGGAAGTTCTTTTTTAAGGTTTTCCTGAATCTTTTCAATGGATGAAGAAAAATTTTGCTTTTTCATAATTGAAGTTTTAACGGATTAAAAAGTCGGCTAATCTATTTGTTAACAGATTATAGCCGACTCACAGTCTTAACATCCACAGGAAATATCTGAGCAAGATTGCTCGCTGACACGTTCAGGGATTGACATTGTTGTTAGAGTTTCCTCAATTATTTCTTTTAAACTTTCAAAAGATTGGAAGCCGTGCGTAAGAATTTTTACAATTCCATTTTCAAAGGTCAGTAAAGTTGGAAATCCTTTTACCCCTAGTTGTTTACTGAATTGAAATCCTTGGGCAGTTTTCCATTTCATCGCTTCAGAATGGAAACTTTCCAGAAAAATATTCTTATCAACCCCTATCTCTTTAGCTAATTTTGCCAAAACCTCAGCATTGGTAATGTCTTTTCCTTCTACATAAAATGCGCTCTGCATCAGACTCAGAAATTCACAATCTTTCTCCGGTAAAAACCTTTGGACAACAACTAATGCCCTGCTTGAAGGTTCTGTGTCGTAATGAAAACTATCTGAAACAAATTTCATTGAATGGTCAAAATATTGACCACTGCGAAGGTTTACATTTCTCCAGTGGTATTCAAGGAAATCTTTATATTCTTTGGTTACTTTCTGCTTGCTTTCCGGTGCAAAACCTCCTGAAATAATTTGTAAATCAATATTCGGATAGCTTTCTTTCAGTTTTTTCATCACCGGACTAAAACCATAACACCACGAACACATCGGGTCTGTAAAATAATACAATTTCATAATTCTAATTCTTTAAATTTCTAAGACAAAGTTCGGTTCGTTTTGCATGAAATGATTTCTTAAAAAGTTCAAAAACTATCGTGAAAAGTTTTGAATGATTTTGTGCTAAAGTTGCTGTCGTAACTTTTTCGGTGTGTTTCTATATTTCTGTTTAAATGATGCGATAAAATGAGCGGGAGTTTCAAAACCTACTTCATATGCTATTTCCGTAACGTTCTTTTCTGAGTTTTTTAATAACTCGTAAGACTCTTCCAATCGGCGCTGCATAATCCATTTTCCGGGATTGGTTTTGAAAGTCTGCACAAATTTTCTTTTAAAAGTCGATAAACTGCAGTTGGCAAGAAAAGCATATTGTTCCAAAGAGATATTTTCTTTGTAATTGTTCTGCATTAATGTAACCAAATCTGGATTCTGATGATGATCAAAGCTGCGTAATCTTTTTTCAAAATGATAACCTTTTGGGGAAGAAATAAGAATCTGAAATAATTCTCTGATTTTAAATGGTAATAGAACTTGTATACGCTCTTTATTCTGATGTAACTCAAAATAAGATTTAAATTGAGCGACAATAGAATTCATTAATTCATCTTCTTCTAGAACAGCAATATCTCCCCACAGACAGTCTTCAACTTGGATTTCAGAAGTATTTTTACAGTCGAAAATGGTATCGATTTGCGACTGGAGCCACGCATCAGAAAAAAAGATAATCATTAATTCATATCCTTTTTCTTCATCTTCAATTTTGTCGGAAACAAGATAAGAACCTTTCTTCATAAAAAGACCTGAACCTGCCGGAATAGTCATTTTTCTTCCGCATCCTAAAATCTCTTTTGTCCCGTGCAGAACAATACCAATCATATTCATAGGAACGCACATATGAGCCCTGATGATTTCCTGATTAGCCTGATAATGCATTACCTGAATATCCTCATTCCAAGATAAAACCTCGGGATCTTCTTTGATAATTTTGCTGCAATTCAGATATTTCATTATTCAGTAATTTTCTTGCTGTGACCGCAAAACTGATGAATTTAAAACTGCTAAAAAATGGACAATTTTGATTTTGTAATGGATAAAATTTTATGCGTTCATATTTTTAATATAAAAAAGAGATGTCCTTAAACATCTCTCTTTTAGTAACTTGCACTAAGCAACAATTATATCTTCCTTCTCACAATTAAAATGATCCAAAAAATCCAAATATAATGGTACGCTTCTTTCCACCCACTCTTCCGACGGCTCAAAGGTCATTCCGTAATATGCAAAATGGGACTGATAATCGGCCTTTATCCAATCAAACATTGCTTCATACGGATGAGTGAGATCATCAAGGTTGAATTTTAACGGCGTCCCACGTTGTAAATGTTCTTCTTTCAATCCTAATGAAATTGCCAAAGCAACCTTCTTTCCTCCAAATTTAAAACCACTTGAGCTTCCGTAAGCCCAGCCGTGAGTAAGAACTTCATCAAACCATTTTTTTAACAATGCAGGGCCATAATACCAATAATATGGAAACTGGAAAATGATATGATCGTGCTCCTCAACCAGTTTCTGCTCTGCTTCAATGTCGAATTTCTGATCAGGATAAACTTTGTGTAACTGATGAATATGAAACTTCTCAGGATGTTTTTCTAATTCTGCAAGCCATCTTTTGTTAATCACCGAATTATCCATATCAGGATGTGTGATGATAATTAATGTCTTTTTCATTTTAAATTTCAGGTATTTAATTATATTTTGATAAGACAAAATTAGATCAGGAATTGAGATACTTATTTCATTAAAAGTTCAAAAAGTATCGTTGAAAGTTCAGAGTTGTTAATTGCTAGTATGTATTGAAACTGATAACTGTTATCTTGCTGAAGCCTCCAAAATTCGGACATTATTATTTGTTAACTATTTTATTTAACTTATCAAGGTAAATTCTTATAAAACTTACTTAATACATTAATTAAACATTCTATATTTTTTTAATTCAATCTTGAGAAAAGACAATCAAAGTAAACTAATATCAAATTATTTCAATTTTTACTATTCTGAATACATAAAAATTAAATTGTAGAATATTAAAAAATAAATATTTGATTAACCAGTTCCTGTTTAATTTGGCTCAAACAAATCAAATCATCGATGAAAGAGTTTGAAGATATGCTCGTCTTGGTCCCTTAACAGTAATTATTTTAGACTTTCCGTTTTCGATTAATGACTGTTCTACCAAGATAATTGAGCAAGAACGACTATTTTTGTTCTCCAAGTTTACCTTTTAGAGTTAACATGTCGTTACTCAATTTTTCATCCAAGATCTTAGCATATTGTTGTGTAGTTTTAATATTTTTATGCCCCAGCATTTTGCTCACGCTTTCAATCGGTACTCCATTAGACAATGTAACAGTAGTAGCAAAAGTATGTCTTGCTATATGAAATGTCA